>NZ_KZ478001.1 GCF_002837185.1 Pseudomonas fluorescens
ATGGCCCATTGCGGCGGCCCACGGATTCAAGCCTGCGTTCGGGCACACCGAGCCTAGGCGAGGTGCCGAGTGGTGGGGCAAGAGCCTTTTTGGTTACTTTTGGGGCTCTTTTCCAAAAGTGACCCGCTGTAAAAGCGGAACCCATAGCAGCCGTTACCGCAGAAACGGATATGTACTCGGTCTGATCCAGCATCCTGGTCGGCCCGGAGGCCGCCATCGGGGGCAAGCCCCCTCCCACATTCGACCGCATTCTTTGGGCCAACTGGGTCAAATGTGAGAGGGGCGACTCACTTGCCCCCGATGCAGGTGATGCGGTCTTATTCAGTTGCCCATAAAAAAGCCCCGAACCAGTCGGGGCTTTTTCATGTGATCAACCTGTAGGACTTACTTGCCCTGCCAGCGTTTCAGCACCAGGGTGGCGTTGGTGCCACCAAAGCCGAAGCTGTTGCTCATCACGGTGTCGATTTTCACATCTTCAACGGTCTTGGTCAGGATCGGCATATCGGCGACGACCGGGTCGATCTCGTCGATGTTGGCCGAGCCGGCCATGAAGTTGCCTTCCATCATCAGCAGGCAGTAGATCGCTTCGTGAACGCCGGCGGCGCCCAGGGAGTGACCCGACAGGCTCTTGGTGGAGCTGATTTTCGGCGCGTTGTCACCGAATACCGCACGCACGCCTTCCATTTCCTTGGCGTCGCCGACCGGAGTCGACGTGCCGTGGGTGTTCAGGTAGTCGATCGGGGTATCCACGGTGGACATGGCCATCTGCATGCAACGGATGGCGCCTTCACCGCTTGGCGCAACCATGTCGTAGCCGTCGGACGTCGCGCCGTAGCCGACGATTTCCGCGTAGATCTTCGCGCCACGGGCCAGAGCGTGTTCCAGCTCCTCGACCACCACCATGCCGCCACCGCCGGCGATGACGAAACCGTCACGCTTGGCGTCGTAGGCGCGGGAGGCCTTCTCCGGGGTTTCATTGTACTGGGTGGACAGCGCGCCCATGGCGTCGAACAGGAACGACTGGCTCCAATGTTCTTCTTCACCGCCGCCGGCGAATACGATGTCCTGCTTGCCCAGCTGGATCTGCTCAACGGCAGTTCCGATGCAGTGGGCGCTGGTGGCGCACGCAGAGGAGATCGAGTAATTCACGCCCTTGATGGCGAACGGCGTGGCCAGGCAGGCTGAAACTGTGCTGCCCATGGTCCGCGTTACACGGTACGGGCCGACGCGTTTCACGCCTTTTTCGCGCAGGATGTCCAGCGCTTCCATCTGGTTCAGGGTAGATGCGCCGCCGGAGCCGGCGATCAGGCCGGTACGTACGTTCGACACCTGATCATCGCTCAGGCCGGCGTCGGCGATTGCGTCTTTCATGGCCAGGTAGGCATAGGCGGCAGCGTGGCCGACGAAGCGATAGATCTTGCGATCGATCAGTTCTTCGAGGGGCAGGTCGATGGAGCCGGAAACCTGGCTACGCAGACCCATTTCGGCATATTCCGGGTTGAAGCGGATGCCAGGGCGACTTGCACGCAGGTTAGCGGTGACGGTCTCTTTGTCATTGCCCAGGCAAGAAACAATGCCCAGACCAGTGATAACGACGCGGCGCATGCGGATAACCCTTAAAAGTTGTCAGTGGAAGTGAATACGCCGACCCGAAGGCCTTCGGCAGTATAGATCTCGCGACCGTCGACAGTCACCGAACCGTCGGCGATGGCCAGGTTCAGCTTGCCCTTGAGGACGCGCTTGATTTGAATGTTGTAGGTGACTTTCTTGGCGGTCGGCAAGACCTGGCCAAAGAACTTCACTTCGCCCGAGCCCAGGGCGCGACCGCGGCCCGGCAGGCCTTGCCAGCCCAGGTAGAAGCCGACCAGTTGCCACATGGCGTCAAGGCCCAGGCAGCCCGGCATCACCGGATCGCCTTCGAAGTGGCAGGCAAAGAACCACAGGTCAGGGGTGATATCCAGCTCGGCGACCAATTCACCTTTGCCGTACTTGCCACCTTCTTCGCTGATATGGGTGATGCGATCCACCATCAGCATGTTCGGGGCGGGCAGTTGCGCGTTACCTGGGCCGAACAGCTCACCGCGACTGCAGCGCAGCAGGTCTTCCCGAGTAAAGGCGTTTTGTTTGGTCATGCGAGCTCCTCAATAATCCCATGCGGCAGGGTAGGGCAAATCTTCCCGAACCGAATGAAGCGTTCATGCCTCATAGCGGCAGCCTACACATAGACTATTGCGTTGTAGTGAAAGTCACAGCGTCAAGGTACTCAATGTACACTTGTTCACTGAAATGTTAAACCGGACCTGTTTATCGGCCCGTTCGGGTGCCTAAGACTGCCGCACTTTCGTCCTCCACGCCAGTCGGACTTGGCTTAGCCACGACAGCTAGTGCACCCAGCGCTGGAGGATTTGCTGCAAATCCGTGCGTTTGAACGGTTTGGCCAGGTAATCGTTCATTCCGGCAGCCAGACAGGCTTCGCGGTCGCCCTGCAAAGCGTTGGCTGTCAAGGCGATAATCGGTAAATCGGCGCAGCCCGGCAGTCGGCGAATTTGCCGAGTGGCCTCGTAGCCGTCGATCAATGGCAGGCGGCAGTCCATCAGGATCGCGGTGAAGATCAGGCTTTCGGCGCTGCGGATCGCCTCGGCGCCATCGGTGGCCAGGCTGACTTCGAAACCCAGGCTGCGCAGCATGGCTTCGACCACCGTACGGTTAACCGGGTTGTCTTCCACCAGCAGTATATGCCGCCCGGCGCCAGCGCTGGTTTTGCCTACGGTGTCCGGGGCGATGGCAGGCAGGCTTTGCTGATCGATGGCCAGCGGAATTTCCAGGGTGAATACCGAGCCCCGGCCTTCTTCGCTTTGGGCGCGCAGGGTGCCACCCATGCGTTCGGCCAGGGTGCGGGCGATCGGCAGGCCGAGTCCGGTGCCTCCGTAACGTCTTGAAATAGAGCTGTCGGCCTGCTGGAACGCATCGAACATCAATTCCAGGCGCTCGGCGCAAATGCCGATACCGCTGTCGCGCACGGTGCAGGTGAACCACACCAGTTCATGGTCCAGGGTTTGCCAGTGGGGCTCCACATGCACGGTCCCGTGCTCGGTGAACTTCAAGGCGTTGCCGATCAGATTCACCAGGATCTGCCGGATACGGGTCGGGTCACCGCACACCCGCAGAGCCTCCATGCCCGGCGGAATCGACAGCTCCAGGGCCAGCCCGCGCTGCTGCGCACTGTGCTGGAACGCTTGGGCGCAGCTGCTGATCAGGTCGGCCAGGTTGAAGGCAATATGTTCCAGCTCCAGCGCGGCCCGTTCGATGCGCGAGAAGTCGAGGATGTCGTTGATCACCTTGAGCAGGTGCTCGGTGGACTCGGAAGCCAGCGCCGCGTATTCGGCCTGCTCTTCGGTCATCTCGGTGGTTTCCAGCAGTTGCAGCATGCCCAGCACACCATTCATCGGCGTGCGCAGTTCATGGCTCATCATCGCCAGGAATTCCGATTTGGCATTATTCGCGCGCTCGGCTTCTTCGCGGGTCTGGATCAACTGGGCCATGGCCTGCTGCTGCTCACGGCTGGCCTGATTGAGGCCTGCGGCCAGGTTGTTGATGTGCCGTGCCAGGTCGCCCAGTTCGGAGTCGTCGACAATCGGCAGCGGCGTCTTGTAGTCGCCCTGCTGGATGGCCTTCACCGCGTGGCCCATGGCGCTGATCGGCTGCGACAGGCTGGCGGCCAGGCGTCGCGCCAGGAGAAAGGTAAACAGCAGCGCGAACAGCGCCAGAATGCCGGCCTTGAACAGGATTTCCTGCTGACGCTGGCTGAACGCGTCGTTGGACATACCGACAATCACTCGGCCCAGGTAGTCCGCTCGCGGCGCCTTGGGTTCGTTGAGGTTGTCCTGGAAAAAGTCATTGCCCAGCTGGATATGCTGCAAGCGGATCGGTGCCTGGAACACTTTCACCGACAGCGACCGGTCGTGCTTCTCCGACGGCTGCTCGACATACACCAGAATGTTCTCGGCGCTGTCCTGAATCTCCAGGAAACGCACGTGGGGCGTGGCCAGCGTCGCGCGCAGCAAGGCGTCGAGCACATCGTTGTTGCCGGAAATAACGCCATACTCGGTGGCAGGCGCCAGTTGGTTGGCGATCAACTGGCCGGTGTGGTCCAGCTCCTGGCGCAAGTCCTGGATACGCACGAAGGTAAAGAAGCTGATCAACAGCAAGGTCAGCAGCAGTGCAGGCCCCAGGGTGATGAGTTGGGTGCGGGTGTTAATGTCCCAGCGACGGCGCAAGGTCATGGGCGTTCATCTCCTTCGGCCAGGCGGGCGGCGACGGCAGCTTCGTCGACCTGTTCGGTGCCCAGTGAGCGTGCGACTTGCGGGTTGCCCACCACTTTGAAGTGTTGCGGGTAAAGCGTGCGCGGCCAGGTGGCCGGCGGGTGGTCCAGCAGGCGATCGAGTACAGCGAGCCAGTCGGGCTGGTCGCTATAGGTGCTGGCCAGGCTGCCGGCCCGGACAAACCCGGCATTGGGCCCTATCAGCGGCAATTGCTGGGCATAGCTGCTGAGCAACAGGTTCTTGGCGGTTTTGGGGTTGTACAGTTGCGGGTCGTCCAGGCCCAGCAGCACGTCACTGTTCTTGAACAGGGTTTGCAGGGTGCGGCTGTCGTTGGTGTTGTCCCAGCGTTGGGGCACGATTTCCAGGCCCAGTGGCGCGGCGTACCGGTCAAGCTCAGGCAGCAGGAATTCGCTGTCGGCGCCGTAAAGCACGCCGATCCGTCGGGCCTGGGGCAAGATGCTGGCGATCAGGCGCAGCTGGCGCGCCAGCGGCGGGTCGCTCCACAGCAGGCTGATTCTGGCCGGGTGCGCGCTGCCCAGGCGCTGGTGAGCTTGCAGGCGGCTGATGCGCAGCACCAGGGTCGGTGGCCCCTGGGTATCCTGCAAGCGCCAGTCGAGGCCGGGCAGGTCCAGCAGGATCAGGCGGGTAGTGGCGGGCAACTGGCTCGGCGCCGGCAAATCTTCAAGCAGGGTGAAGACGACATGGTCTTCGGGGCGCTGCCGGGCGAGGGCCTGGGTAAATCCCTGGACACCGGCACTGTCCTCGGCGGCGGTCAGCAGGATATCGGCGCTCCACACGGTGGGGGTGAACAGCAGGCACGCGAGCAGCAAGCCGCGCCGCCACAGCCGTGAAACAAGAGGGAGGGTCATCCGTGACTGATCGCCCATGTCAGAACTCTAGCTGCGCGCTGAAGTAGAGCACATGGCGATGGTCGTAATGGTTGTCGGGCCAGGTGGTCGGCTGATTGTCGAGGCGTTGTTGCAGCATGCCGGCCAGCTCCACGTTGGTGTTGCCCAGTGCAATGCGCTTGGCCACCCGCAGGTCGACCCGTTCGAAGCGATACTCGTTGAGTGCGTCGTCACCGTAATAGAACAAGGCGCTCGACCAACCGTGGCCCCATTCACGCAACCAGCCGGCCGAGCCGCTGTTGCGTGCGGTCTGCGCCTTGTCCAGTGGGTTGCTGGCGCTCGCATCGACGTAAGCATAGGTCAGGCGCAGGCGGTCGGCGTCGCTGACGCGCCAGTCGAACTGTGATTCGGCACCGGTAAAGCGCGAGCTGTTGGCGTTGCTGGCGATGTATTGGTTGTTGCGCAGCGGCGAACTGATCATGTCGGTGATTTCGTCGTAGAAGAGCTTCACGTCGACATTCAACCCGAGGTCGGCAAAGAAGCCGTTGTAGCCCAGTTCGCGCGAGCGCATCAACTCTTTATCAAGATTGCCGGGGCCGCGTGTCACCACAAAATATTGCCCGGAATTCTGCCCGTAGACCGGCGAGCTGAGGTTGGTGACGCGGTAGCTCCAGTTGACGTTGTTCTCGAACATATCCGGCGAACGGATCGCCTCGGAGTACACCGCCCGCAGGCCGTGGCGCGGGTTGATCAGATAGTTGACCGCCACGCGAGGCGTCAGTGAGTTGCCGCTCAAGTGGGTGTCTTCGTACATCGCGCCGCCTTGCAGCAGCCAGTGTTCGCTGGCCCGCCATTCCAGGTGGCCGAACAGGCGCCAGGTGGTGTCGTCCAGCGTGCCGTTGAAGTAGGTGTCGGAGTCGGCGCGGTCGTAGCGGTAATTCATCCCGCTGACCAGGCGCAGGCTGTCGGAGAGGCTGAGGGTGTCTTGCAGCTCCACGTCGTAGCGGCTCTCCCTGGCACTTTGGTCGATATCGCCGCACACGCTCTGGTTGGCGCCGTTGCGCCACTGGTCCAGTACCTGGTTGCCCAACGCCTGTTCGGCGGCGCTGCCGGGCGGGGCGCTGCCTTGGCTGAATTTATCCATGTGCCGCGCCAGCTGTTCGGCGTAGTTGGGGTTGAGTTGCCACAGCCGGGTCAATTCCGGGCTGAACGAGACCTTGGCGTCACAGGCTTTCCAGATCTGCCGACGGTCCCATTGCTGGGCCGACCCCTGGATATACAGGCTGTGATCGGGGTTGATGTCGAAGTTCCAGCGCATCGAACCTGCGTAGTCCTTGGCGGTGACGTCGGAATTGGTACCGCCCTCGGTAATCCCGGCGAATACCGGAGCGTAGGTGTAGGGGCGCTGATTGGTCCCCTCCTTGGCATCCAGTTGCCAGTCGATGCTCTGTTGCGCATTCAACGTCTGGCTGACGGCCAGGCTGAAACGGCTGAGGCGGCGGCTGTCGCGGCGGTCGGCGCCGACGGCATCGCGGTCAAAACCATCGTCTTGCTGTCCTGACAGCGACAGGCGCAGATCGCCGGTTTCCCAGCCCACGCCCTGGCTGGCATAGACATCGTTGATCCCGCGTTCACCCTGGATGACCTTTACCCGCGTGCCCTGGCTGTTGGCCGGTGAGCGGGTGAGGATATTGACCACCGCCATCAGCGCATTGGCGCCGTAGCTGACGGTGTTGGGTCCCCGAAACACCTCGATACGCTCAATGTCTTCCATGGCGACCGGAATATCGCTCCAGTCCACCGTGGCCAGGCCTGCGCGATACACCGAGCGCCCGTCGATCAATACCTGCATGCGCCGCGCATCGCTGGCGCTGCTGCCGTGGTAGTTCACCGCCGCCTGATTGCCGGTGGTGTAGCCGACCATCATCCCGGGCACCAGGCGTAACAGCTCGGCAATGTCGCGCGCGCCGCTGGCCTTGATCAGCTCGCTGTCGATCACGGTCATGCTGCCGGGGACGGCGGCGGCCGATTGCTTGAGGCGGGTGGCGGTCAACACCTGCGGCAGCGGTTGGCTGTCGAGGAACAGGTCGTCAGCCGACGCACTGGCGCTGCACGCGAGCACCAAGGGCAGCATCAATTGCAGGGATGAGCGGAGAGGAGGGCCCGGATACACGGCACGGCCTTGATAATTGCGGATAGCCGCCCATGTTAACTGAGGTCGGGCATTTTGCCAGTCGTGAGACTTGCAATTACTTCACTCAAGTGTGGCATTTTCCGACAAGCGCACGAATTCACGCGGGGGCTGGCCGCAAGCGGGTCGCCCCGTATAATGCCGCCATCGCCACTGGTATGGATTAACGGATTGCATATGACTGAACAGCGCCCTATTGCGGTCCTGGGAGGCGGAAGTTTTGGTACCGCCGTGGCTAACCTGCTGGCTGAAAATGGCCACGCGGTGCGTCAGTGGATGCGTGATCCCGAGCAGGCCGAGGCCATTCGCGTGCACCGGGAAAACCCGCGTTACCTTAAAGGCATCAAGATTCATCCGGCGGTCGAGCCCGTTACCGATCTGCTGGCAACCCTTGCCGACTGCGACCTGTGCTTTGTCGCGCTGCCCTCAAGCGCCTTGCGCTCGGTGCTGGCGCCCCACGCCGAACGTCTGGCGGGCAAGCTGCTGGTCAGCCTGACCAAGGGTATCGAGGCGCAGACGTTCAAGCTGATGAGCGAAATCCTCGACGAGATCGCACCCCAGGCGCGCATCGGCGTGCTGTCCGGGCCGAACCTGGCGCGGGAAGTGGCCGAGCATGCGCTGACCGCCACGGTGATCGCCAGTGAAGACGAGCAGCTGTGCGAGCGCGTCCAGGCGGTGCTGCATGGCCGCACCTTTCGCGTTTACGCCAGTGGTGATCGCTTCGGCGTCGAGCTGGGCGGTGCGTTGAAGAACGTCTATGCCATCATCGCTGGCATGGCCGTGGCCCTGGGGATGGGCGAAAACACCAAGAGCATGCTGATTACCCGCGCCCTGGCTGAAATGACCCGGTTCGCGGTGAATCAGGGCGCCAACCCGATGACGTTCCTGGGCCTGGCGGGCGTCGGCGACCTGATCGTTACCTGCTCGTCGCCCAAAAGCCGTAACTATCAAGTCGGTTTCGCGCTGGGCCAGGGTTTGAGCCTGGAAGAGGCGGTGACACGCCTGGGCGAAGTGGCCGAAGGGGTCAACACCCTCAAAGTGCTGAAAGCCAAGGCCCAGGAAGTCGGTGTGTATATGCCGCTGGTTGCCGGGCTGCACGCGATCCTGTTTGAAGGACGCACCTTGAGCCAGGTCATCGAGCTGCTGATGCGCGCCGAGCCGAAAACCGATGTCGATTTTATTTCCACCAGCGGTTTCAACTGAGGAACGCGGCATGAACGATTCGAAAGCAGCCCCCAAGTATGAGTCCATTGTGCTGCGCATCCTGTGGATGCTGGTGTTTGCCCTGGTGTGGCAGGTGGCGCAGTTCCTGCTCGGCGCGTTGGTGATTGTGCAACTGATTTACCGACTGATCTACGGCGCGCCGAACCTGGGCCTGATGAACTTCGGCGACAGCCTCAGCCAGTTCCTGGCGCAGATCGGTCGCTTCGGCAGCTTCCACACCGAGCAAAAACCCTGGCCGTTTGCCGATTGGCCAACCCCGCGTGCACCGGAAGGCGAAGCCGCTCACAGCGTGCCGCCGGCACCGCACCCGGTGCGTGATGAAGAGCCCAAGCTATGAAGCTGTGGATCTTGCGCCACGGTGAAGCCGAGGCACACGCTCGCACCGACGCCGAGCGCAACCTGACCGCGCACGGCAGGGCCGACGTGTTGCGCAGCGCTGCGCACCTGATCGGCCAGCCGCTCAGCGCCATCATCGCCAGCCCCTATGTGCGGGCGCAGCAGACGGCGCACCTGGTGCGCGAGGCGCTGGGCTTCGAGCCGGACATTCGCACGGTGCCGTGGCTGACGCCGGAGGGCAACCCGTTGCAGGTGTTGGAACAGCTCGAGACCGATGACAATGTGCTGCTGGTCAGCCATCAGCCGTTGGTGGGTAGCCTGATCAGCGTTGCGCAGCATGGTCATCAGCGCCAGCCAGAGCCGATGCACACCGCCAGCCTGGCGGAGCTGGAAGGGGATTTCCCGCTGGCCGGGCTGATGAGCCTGGTCAGCGTAAAAAATCCGTAGTCGATATCGACAGGTTGTGTGTGCGCTCTCTGATTTGTGGCAGGATTAGGGTCGTAATAAAACCAATAAGGACACCCCTATGAGCCTGTGGCGCACGCAACCGAATATCGAACAACTCAACGCGAGTCAGAAAAACACCATCGGTGAATTGCTGGACATTCGCTTCGAAAGCTTCGACGAGCAATCCCTCACCGCCAGCATGGTGGTCGACCACCGTACCCATCAGCCCTACGGCCTGTTGCATGGCGGCGCCTCCGTGGTGCTGGCCGAAAGCGTAGGCTCCGTGGCGGCCTACCTGTGCGTCGATGCCAGCAAATTCTATTGCGTGGGCCTGGAGGTCAACGCCAATCACCTGCGCGGCGTGCGCAGCGGCCGAGTAACGGCGGTGGCCAAGGCCATCCATATTGGCCGCACGACCCAAGTGTGGGACATCCGCCTGACCAATGACGAGGGCAAGGCCAGTTGCGTTTCGCGCCTGACCGTGGCCGTGGTGCCGCTGGGCGAGCAGCCACCGGCGCGATAGGCATGGCGTGAGTGTCATCATTCCTGGCGGTTACGGTCATTGCCGTAAGGGCCGGGCATGGTGACAATCGAGGTCTGTTTCTGTAGAGCGAGCCGGTATGTCGCAGCACGTGTTTTTCGCCCACGCCAATGGCTTTCCGTCGGCCACCTATGGCAAGTTGTTCGACGCCCTGGCCCCCGAGTATGCAGTGGCGCATCTGCCGCAGCACGGCCATGATCCCAGGTTTCCGGTGGACGATAACTGGCAGAACCTGGTGGATGAACTGATCCATCATCTGCAGCAGCAACCGGAGCCGGTATGGGGCGTCGGCCATTCCCTGGGCGGCGTGTTGCATTTGCATGCCGCGATGCGCTGCCCGCAACTGTACCGTGGCGTGGTGATGCTGGACTCTCCGGTGCTGACCCGCGCGGATCGCTGGGTGATTCGCGCCGCCAAACGCTTTGGCTTCATCGACCGCCTGACCCCGGCCGGACGCACCCTGGGCCGCCGTGAGGAATTCAGCGACCTGGACGCCGCGCGCGCTTACTTCGCCGGCAAGACCCTGTTTCGGGGTTTCGACGCCGAGTGCTTTGAGGCGTATCTGCAACATGGCCTGCTGCAAGTGGGCGACCGTCTGCGCTTGCGTTTCGACCCGGCGACCGAAATCAGCATCTATCGAGGCGTGCCTCACACCAGCCCCGGCCAGGTGCGCCAGTTGAAAGTGCCACTGGCGGTGGTGCGCGGCCGTCAGAGCCGTGTGGTGATGCGCCATCATGCCAGCGGCGTCGGTCGCCTGCCCATGGGTGAAATGCTCACCATGCCCGGCGGCCATATGTTTCCCCTTGAGCGACCCCAGGACACCGCCACGTTGATCAAGAGTGTGTTTTCCCGCTGGCAGGCCCGTGAGCGCAGCTGCGCATGAGCACGCCCGTGGAAGAAGTACGCCTGAGCCTGCCGCATATCGAGCTGGCCGCGCATCTATTTGGACCTGAAGATGGTTTGCCGGTCATTGCCCTGCATGGCTGGCTGGACAACGCCAACAGTTTTGCGCGCCTGGCGCCCAAGCTGCAGGGTGTGCGCATTGTCGCCCTGGATATGGCCGGCCACGGGCACTCGGCGCATCGTCCGCCGGGAGCCGGTTATGCCTTGTGGGATTACGTGCACGATGTATTGCACGTGGCCGAACAACTGGGTTGGCAACGTTTTGCATTACTTGGCCATTCCCTGGGCGCCATCGTCTCCCTGGTGCTCGCCGGGGCGTTACCGGAGCGCGTGACGCATCTTGGATTGATCGACGGGGTGATCCCGCCGACTGCCGACGGCGAGAACGCAGCCGAGCGGCTGGGCATGGCCTTGCAGGCGCAATTGAGCCTGCAAGACAAGCGCAAGCCGGTGTACGCCAGCCTGGACCGGGCGGTCGAGGCGCGCATGCATGGCGTGGTCGCGGTCAGCCGCGAAGCCGCAGAACTGCTGGCCCAGCGCGGTTTGATGCCGGTGCCGGGTGGCTATACCTGGCGCAGCGACAGTCGCCTGACCCTGGCATCACCGATGCGCCTGACCGACGAACAGGCCATGGCTTTCGTACGACGAGTGAGCTGCCCTACGCAGTTGGTGGTGGCGGCTGAGGGCATGGTGGCGAAACATCCTGAATTGCTTTCACGGCTGCCCTTTACCGTGACGACGCTGCCGGGTGGTCATCATTTGCACCTGAATGACGAACCCGGTGCGGTTCTTGTTGCAGACTGTTTCAATCGGTTCTTCTCCGCGCCTTGACTTGGCGCGGTCAACTGCCGAGGCTGGGCGGATTGAAAGGGAGTCAACCATGCACCATCTTCAAACCGCTGCGACCCTCCATGGCCACGGCTCAGTGATCCGATGAGCCTGGGTAAAGGATGTTTACGTGCCCTTGGGCTGTGCTGTTTCAGCCCGCTCGTGTTCGCCGCCGATGTGCCGGGAAGCCAGGACTTACCGGCCATTGCCCGCCAGGTGGACGCGCAGATCGTCGACTATCGCCCCGCTGAAGACCGCGAACGCATCTACCCCATGGGCGCGATCCGCAAGATCAGCGGCCAATTGCGTTCCGAAGGCCAGGCCACGGCACGCGGTCAAACCACGGCGATCACCTACGAGCTGCCTGCCGAACACAGCTCCAGCGCCGCCTTTACCGCCACCCGCGAAGCCCTGCAGGCCAAGGGCGCGCAGTTGCTGTTCTGGTGCCAGGCCCGCGACTGTGGCGAAAGCAGCCTGTGGGCCAACGAAGTGTTCGGCAACGCCAAGCTGGTAGGGGCCGATGGCCAGCAGGAATATCTGCTTCTGCGTCTGGCGGCCCCGCAGGACAACGCGCTGGTGGCGCTGTACGGCATCACCCGGGGCAATCGCCGCGCCTATCTGCATGTCGAGCAGATGGACGCCAGCACGCCGCTGGGGAATCTTCTGCCCACCTCGGCAACGCTGTTGCGTGAGTTGAAAAGTACCGGTGAACTGGACTTCCCCGCGCTCGGCGCCGAGCCAGACGACACGTGGCTTACGTTGATCTCCAGGGGGCTGAACCTCGACACCACCTTGCGTGTCAGCCTGTCCGGTCCCAACGCCGAAGCCTGGCGTCAGGGGCTGATCGACAATGGTGTGCGCGCCGCACGCCTGGAAAACAGCCCGGGTGACGCCGAGGGCCTGCACGTGCGTCTGATACGCTAACGTCACTGGGCGAACGGACCCGCGCTGTTCGCCTAAGCTGTCTTCTGCCGACTCTTTTCGAGATACCCGATGCCCAATAACGATCGCCTGCTGGTGCAAATCCTGCTACTGGTGCTGTTTGGTGCCAGCTTCTGGGTCATGGCGCCGTTCTGGTCGGCGCTGTTCTGGGGCGCGGTGCTGGCGTTCGCGAGCTGGCCGCTGATGGTCCTGCTGACACGTGGGCTGGGTGGCCGTGAGTCGCTGGCAGCCGGTATCCTGACCTTGGGCTGGATGTTGCTGGTGGCGCTGCCGCTGGTGTGGCTGGGGTTCAACCTGGCGGACCATGTACGCGATGCTGTCGTGCTGATCAAGGATATCCAGGTCGACGGCCTGCCCAATGCGCCCACCTGGCTGGGCTCGATCCCGGTTATCGGTGAACGGCTGGTGGCGACATGGGACAGCATCGACCAACAGGGCGCGGCGCTGATGCTCAGCATCAAGCCGTACCTCGGCCAGGTCGGCAACTGGTTGCTGGCGCGCAGTGCGCAGATTGGCGGCGGTATCCTCGAACTGACCTTGAGCCTGGTCTTTGTGTTCTTTTTCTACCGCGACGGACCGCGCCTGGCGATGTTCGTGCATCGGCTGCTTGAACGCCTGATCGGCGACCGTGCCAGTTACTACATCGAACTGGTGGCGGGGACGGTGCAACGGGTGGTCAACGGCGTGATCGGCACGGCTGCGGCCCAGGCCGTGCTGGCGCTGATCGGTTTCCTGATCGCCGGGGTGCCCGGTGCGCTGCTGCTGGGCGGCGTGACGTTCCTGCTCAGCCTGATTCCCATGGGCCCGCCGCTGGTGTGGATCCCGGCCACGGCCTGGCTGGCGTGGAAGGGCGACTACACCTATGCAGTGTTCCTTGGCGTATGGGGCACCTTCATCATCAGCGGTGTCGACAACGTGCTCAAGCCTTACCTGATCAGCCGTGGCGGCAACCTGCCGCTGGTGATCGTGTTGCTGGGCGTGTTCGGCGGCTTGAACTGCTTTTTCCAGACAGGGTCTCAAGGATCAAAAATATCTGCATACAAATCAGTAGCTTGATAATTTTATGATCTTGGAGATTTGACACCGTTTATTCGCAGGCTACGGTTAGGACGATATGTCCATTCCGAGTGCCGTCATGCGCGTCGAGATCACCAAAATTGCGATCAAATTCTCTTGGCCTTCGCAACGCGCCAGGAGCAAGGTCGGCTCAGCTCAGATGAGATTTGTTCCGGGGATGGACAAGGAACAGCTTGAGAAGGTCGCCGATGCCATGACTTCTCTGTGCAACGGCATGAGCATATCCTTCATAAAGTTCTTCATGCATTCTTTGGCTGAGATCTTTAGGAAGTTAACTAAGTCTCCAGGCAAATGGCCCGTAAGTGAAGAATGGCCTCTTGCGATTTATAATATTTATGCAGCTCAAATTCTTGAAGGAAAGGGGTCTCGTTCAGTAGAATCCAGCAGAACTCGTTGGTCTGGAGTTAAAAGAGTCTTTGAGAGTTTGATGCTCATCGGTTTAGTGCCAGCCATGAATCTTCCTGGTAAGGCTGGAACTAATAGTAAAAAAAGAAGCGATCCCAGCGCAGCTGAAGTATTGGGTGAGAGTTACGTGCCTATATCGCCTGTAGGGATTTCGGATGTGACAATTCCTAAGTCCTATCTATGTGATTTGAACTACTCAAAAAATGATGAAGACTTTTTTGGCGCCATGCAAGCGCTCCTTCAGTCTGCCTCGGATACCGTGTTTCAAGTATCTAGAGCGTACTGGGATGAAATGCTGCGCTGTCATGAGGCAGGCGAGATTCTCCGAAGATCAGTAAGTCGGTCTGATTTATTGGTTGCTATGGAAGATTCGCAGTGGCAAGACGGTTCCCATAGTTGGAAGAATCATATCGCTTACCCTGGGACGCGCGAAGGATTAGCCTATTTCCTGGGAGCGATAGAGTATCACTTCTTTGAAACTGGACAATTTACGCGCCTTGGTTTATCTGAAGCGAGGGAATTACCATTTCTACGGAGCTTAATGGGGAACTCCCGAACGCCTATATTGTTCTATGAGGGCTTGAGGAAGGAGTTGGGTGCGAAGGATGATGCAACCAATACGTTATGTAGAGCTCTTGGAGTATTAACTACTCGAGATTGCGCTGCCGCTACCTCCATCTTGATTCACGAGCAGCCTAGGTTCAACCCCGAGTCAATTGAGCGGGCAGATGCCTACGACAGCAATGGCAAAACACTTATCTCAATCGTTTCTGAGGCACTATGGTTCGAAAGTGTTGGAGCACATACCAAACTCATCGAGTTCACAATACCAAAGGAGCGTGCTAAGGCTAGGAAGGGCGGGCTTCTGTCACCGATAGCTTCTGAGATGTTTTTTGATGTGGAACGCCTTACTAGCCGCCTTAGGGAAAAAGCTAAATGTGACCAGCCAGATATTTCTAGGAAGCTCTTTCTCGTCGGCTCTCAACATGGTTTTGGCCATGTTGGCCGGGTCGGCACTTATTTTAATTCTCGTCATAAACCTAGCGTATTGGCAAAGATGAGCAAGGAGCTTGAGCAGGCGGGTTTTGATAGCCACAATTTTCAGCTATCAAAGGTCAGAAACACTCAAGGCATTCTCGTCTGGCTCCGAACTGGATCCTTAGCTGCAATGGCTGCATCGATGGGGAATTCCATCCAGGTAGTTCTTGAAAATTATATTCCTGACTGGGTTTACCGTCGGATGTTGATTCGCGTGGCTCGAAGGTTTCAGCAAAAATTGATAGTCCTAGCTACTGCTGGATCTCCTTGGCAGCTGTCAGTTTCGGATTTTTATGATCAAGAAGGCCTAAAGAATCTGGTGCTCGAATTGCTCTCGACGGGGCACCCAGGAAGTCCGCTTGCGAAGGCGTTTCATAAAGCGTACGCAAGTTCAGATGATTCTGGTCTGGCCGCCGTTCCGGAGGGCGAGGCCTACATATCGTTATCTCCTGAATCAGTAGCGGCCCTCGAGGTTTTTGTGCGGGCGGGTTCAAGCGCGGGTTACCTGGGGAATGATGACCTCGCTACGAAACTCTACGATCTTTATGATTTGATCTATGCAGCTGTTCAATCTGTCGAGCTAGATAACGTTGATTCAGCTATCGCTGAGTTGATTTCCGGAGGCTCTCGGGCGCAGCTCAAAGCTATTTGGAAGAAGTCTCGAGAATACGTTTCGGTGTTCGAGGCCAAAGTCAAAAACCCGCTGATTAGGGATTCTTAAGATGAAATATTCTGCGGGTCAAATCTCTGAACAAGAAGTTGAAGAAATGCTCGCAGAGGCTCGAGCTATCTTTTTTCCTCCCGACTTTCCTTCCGCCAGTGGTGCCGATTGGCTTTTAGAGGGTAGCTTCAGTTCGGCGCTTTGGAAAACCAAGAATGGCGATAAAGAATTCTATGATGGTCATTGGCATCATACCTGCAATATTGATTTTAATCGGATGCTGCCTGATTACTCAACCTTAATGGATGTTGACAACGCAAAATGTCTCGATGCACTCCAGAAGTGGGCTTTCGCGCTTCGTTGCGGTTGGGTGGGCTCTGCTGTAGCTCCTGCTCGTTGGGCATATGCATGTAGCTGGGGCTTTAACTTTACTTCATGGTTGTATCTTCGAAAGGAAAGCTTTAAGCCTACAGAAGTAGGTTTTGGTCTTGTCGAAAAAGATGATGTCAAGCTTCTCATGGAGGAACTTTCGCAGGGTGGGTGGGTGCGCGCGCTTAAAATTATTCAGCGTAGCTATATCGCCATGTACAAGCTCGCGTTTGGAGTTGATCCTGATCCCTCCGAAGTGGATATGCTTCCAGACGTAAAGGCAAGCGTATTGCATCGAATAGTGGAGTCGTTGGAAAACGATGGCTGTTACATTAAACGTGATAAAACGGATCAAAGAATCATTTCTCGGACTTATTTGTGTGAACAAATAGGTTGTACTATGCGGGTTCTGGATGGCCGCGAAGTACGAAGTTTTCTGCGTTTTTTTGAGCATCAGGAGAATATGAGCAAGGTTCTTATCCCGGGCGCGCAGCGCACAAAACATCCTAACGCCAAAAATCTATTGCTTGATATGGACATAGTGCGCCCTACTCGGGCTGCGATGAATCAACATGTCAACAACTGTCAGCAGTTTTTCGCCGGCGGTTCTATGCCTGGAATTGAAATGCCGTCTCTGACTTTCAGGCGTGGTGAGCTGATAAAAGAGCTTGAGCCAGAATTAGCGCCTGGGGTGCATCAAAAACTGGTTCCATTGTCACAAGCACTAGCCTCATTGAATGAGGCAGCTTTATGGATTTCAGAATATGGCGATGCTTTAGTGGATGTCATAGCCAATCACCTTGTGGATCGAGCTATTGTTGATATCGATTTTGTAGATCTCGCATATGGTGCTAGGTTCAAATTGAAGCAAGAGGCCTTCACGGCACAAATCTGTAAATTGGGTATGAAGGAGCAACATGTCCCCGTCGGCTTCGGTTTGGTGAAATCGCTAGGGTTAATAGCGCCGCATCTAAGCGGCGAACGGCAGCCAAAAAAAGGGAGCCTTAGCCTAACGCAGGCTCTCTATATCTTAATCGGCGCATGCGCATACGCAATTGCAGTAATGAAGCCGATGCGAGACGGTGAATTGGGGATGATCGAATACGACTGCGTACTCCGAGACGATAAGTCTGGTGGGTGCTTCCTTAAGGTTCCTGTTGAAAAATCTGGTGACTTAGGATTATTAGACGAAGCGCTTCGTCCTATTCCTTACCTTACATACAAGGCTATCACCATTTTGCAAAAGCTCGGCGATTTCACCGCTAGGTTTTTCTATGGTGACGATGCGCGTCCAACTCGGCTTTTCTATTTTCCGAGTCTAGAGGGATTCAGCCCTCCGGTGAATGGTGCACCGAGAAAAAGGATCAACAGGTGCATGGATTGGCTTTGTGAATATATTAACTTTCCTCTTGATGCGCATGGTCGTCGTCACTACTTTCGCATTCATGAGCTCAGAAAATTCCATCTTCTAATGTTGAACTGGGACGACCGACTCCACGGTTGGGAGTGTGGGGCGTGGATGGCTGCCCATAAGGACGCAAGTCACATGCAAGCCTATACAGACGCTAACGTTGATGGCAGGGAATTGTCAGAGTGGGAAGCTGAGTATGTCGAAGAAAAAATTCTAGACTTGGAGTTGAATGGTTCGATCGAGCAATCTGGTGACCTGGCGAAACTGTATGGCAAGGTTAAGGCGCACTTCAATGTCAACAAAGTTTCGAGCCTTCCTGGTGCCAAGTTTAAATCGTATCTCAAAATGATGCTTGCGTCAGGAGATTTTGAGGTGGTGCCGATTGAGGTTCCAGGTGCGGATGGGATGATGATTGACTTGTTACTAATAGCAAAGGAGATTGTTAATGAATAAGCTTGAAAACGTGAGGCGCAGATTGCAATGGCTTCATCGAGTTCTAGATGAGGGGCTCCTGTTGAACGAGACAGAGTCTTCGGCTTTGAGAACGGCCAAGGGTTTCTGCGCTTTAGATGTCAGCGATGAGTTTTCTCCGATTTCATACAATACTGTAAAGAGCGTGTTAACGAAAGCGGGCCTCAAAGAGTTTAGGGCGCACCCCTATGGAAGTAATCTACAGTATTTCCTAGAGATGAGGGCGGCCTGCTACGAATCTGTGAAAGATATGAAACCCTCGCCGCTTGAGAAGAAGGCGCTCACTGTCGCTGATTGGAAGGAGCATTATAGGAATGTGCTTTGGCATGGTAATTTATGTTCGGAAGCTTACTTGGCTCTACGCCGAGACATACAGGGTGTTTTGGATCGATCCGCAGATCAAATGCTCGATTATAAGCGTATTGAACGGGCTTTGCAGAAGTCATCCGCAACATATTTTAAAATAGTCTCCGCAACCCCAGAGCCTTTTTCACCTGAACTTAAAGTCGTTTAGGAGGGGGTATGAATAAACTTTACCATGAATATGTCAACTGTTTGTTGCCAAGGGTTGGGCGAGCTGTGCCGAAACTGAAGCCTTCCTTCGCAATAATGACTTGGCCAAATGGAAAGCCTTGCTCATTTGTGAATTTTTGGCTGTCTGACTTGTCGAGTTCTACAACCGGTCAAACAGTTAAACAATATTGTGTCAACATTACGCCGCTCATACGTTATTGTTATGATTTTAAGATCGATATTATTGATTTTTCTGATGCTGACCTCTACAAGTTAGTAGGGGTAGTGGCTAAAGAGCGGCGTTCAAATGGTGAACGGCAAAAACAAAACAATCAAGTAAATGCCGTTATTGATGCTATCATATTGTTCTATGTATGGCTTCGAGATGTCGGCAGTCCTCGTGACTTCAAGCAAGCTATTGGAGATATCGCTCAATCACCAAACATTACAGTGAAGTCTGTGAAAGCTCGCTTTGGAAGAATAGGTTATGAACATGAGTCGCACTTGGCGCCAAACACTGATCTTCACTCCAAGCATCCCATGCCACAGTCCTCCATTTCTGCTATTGAAGACCAGATTTTTTTGGAATCTGAGCCAGACTACTATCCTGGGGTGACGAGGCATAAATTTCGGCCTAGCTCAGGCGCAGTTAATGCTTTCCAAAAATACTTGTTTGAAAGACGGAGCTTCACTGTTTGGATGTTTAGGCGAACAGGGTTGCGCCCTGATGAACTGTGCTCCATGCCTTTGTCTGATAACCTGAATGTGCTAAAATCTAAGTTGCTCTACATACCGACTAGGAAAAGACGTTCAGATGGGCTTACTCTACGGCCTTTCAAAATATCACCAGACGCCGCTCTGACAGTTTGCCACTATCTATCTGCTCGTGAAGAGTACGTTCAATCGTTGGTTGCTGCGGGGTGTGCTAATTCCATCGGGGGTGTCATGCTTTTGACAGAGGATGGAAACGGCCTTAGCGCAGCTTCCTTGACTCGTGATTTCAGTCGAGTGGTTAAACGGGCCGGTTTGTCCGATGTTCGGGCTTGTCTATCAATGTTCAGACACCGGTTTATAACTATGGAAATATTACTGCACCTGAAAGAGGTCTTGAGTGATAAAAAGCCTACACGGGCTTTGCTTTCGCCACCCGTTATTAAGAGTCTAGAAGAGCGGATCAGGAAGAAGACGGGCCATGGTCTAGGTTCTTCAATATGGACGTATTTTGATGCCGCTTTAGACATGATCAACCTGTGGACGGATGTTGATAGGGCTATCTTGAATTTAGGTCAGCTAGATGATATTGAGGATAAAATGCAGCGACTCAAATATAACATCAGAGATTCCTCAACAGAAAATTTAGCGTTAACGGAGCAACTCCAGGCGCTTCAGAAGGAGGTCTCGGCTATGCAGGCGAAATTAGCTCTTGGGCGCTGATTAGGTAGTTACTTTCTTTTCCATCAGGGGGTGTTATGGCGAACAATAGCCAACCGAAAAAAGGCTCAACTGAAATTGAGTGTTATCTGGAGTTTTTTGGAAAACTACCGGAGTCAGGAGTGACGCTCGAACTGGTGGAGTGTGCTGAAAAATTCGTGAAGATTTTGGACGAGTACGGGCGCAGCGTGCGAGACGCCGTGTGCTTGCTTGATCCAATTTCGCGTCTGCGCCTTCACACCCCGGCACCAGCAGTGACTGTAGGAACCAAGAATCGCACGAAACGCCTCAAAGCATATACCAACCCGCACACAGGCGAGGTGGTCTACAGCAAAGCGGGCAACCTTAGGATCCTTCGCGAATGGAGGAAACAGTATGGCGCAGAAGCAGTCCTATCTTGGCGAAGTTGAAGGGAGCAGGTCGGCGTCCCGTTACCCATGGCGTGTTCGTGGAGTTGGACAATTAAGGCTAACCGCATTACCAACCCGCCAACTGGATGTCTGCCGAGCAGACAGGTGATTCTATTTAACTATTCCAGCAGCCACGACCATGGCATGGCCTCAATTGGCAAGTCGCTCCCCGCATTTCCTCTTCGTCATTCCTCACCCGCTGGCTTCTCCGATAGCCACAGCCTGTTGATCGTCGTCCACGCGTAGCCGAGCTCGCGTGCAGCTTCGGCACGACTATAGCCCTGAGCTTTCAATCGCTGAACCTGATCCTTCCTCTCCCGAGCTTCTGCCGCAACTGGCGCTTCGAGCTTCTGAGGTTCTGCAGGAAGAACGGTATCCGCCAACCCCAGTGCTTCCATTTCAGCGATGGCTGAAAGCATCACCTCGCGAGGAGTCTGGTGTTGACTGGCTGCTATGACTAAGCCGAAGAAAGTTGCAGCATTCACATGTAGGGCGTCAGCCAGGGCTTTCGTGGAGTCCACGGTGGCTGTGGTTTTCGACGCCTCAAGGTTGCTGACAAACGACTGGGCAACCTCGCTGGCGATCGCGTGCTGGTGCAACCCTTTGGATCTGCGAAGTAGTTGGAGTACGGCTGCGTAAGGGCGGCGCAGTGACATCTTGGCGACTCTTCAAAAAGAGACGGTATGCCGCGTTTGCCAATAAACATACAAATATATATAGTGATCCGTATGTTGATTTTGCCTTTTCCCTGCTTTTCGTATCACCGTGCCTTCGTCCTCGCTGTCAATTGATGCATAACCATGATGGAGCGTTAGCTTGACCGGCCCAGTCCAGAGTGAGCTTTTCCTGGGAGGCAGTGAACCCCGACAGGGCTCTTCAGCTTCGGTGGAGGAAATTGTTGCAACGCTGGCTGTACGTGCGCCACCCAAGGCTTATTGCTTGGTGGAGGAGTGGACAATCTTTCGAGCTGATCTCACGCCTGCAGAGCTCACGCGTGTTCATGCCGCTGATCACCTACCGCTCATACTGTTTGCCCACAAGGTGGTAGTGGACTCGCGAGCTCGCTTTCAACCTGGCGATTGGGTGCGTTCTAGCATGTGTACTGCTTTCGACGACGGCATCATGTTCGAAACCAAGAATACGATTTACGTCCTGATGGGTGCGGGGCATGAGCAAACTGCCAGTCTCAAGACCATTTTTTCCTTTTTCTAATTTCCGTTCTATATGAGCTCTGCAAAGCAAAGGACATCCCATGTTCAGAACACAAAACTCAGATCTTATCGGCGTCCCGGGGATCTTTGGTGAAGGGCTTGCGCATTGGCATAGCGTGTCACGAATTCTCAGAACTCACTGGTACCACCTCACCGTCCGCGTGAGCGAGCAGGGGCGAAGCACTGAACTTACTCACATGATTGAGGGTGAGCATAGGCTGCAAAAAATGCTCGTTACCCAGAGCGCTGAACAAGAGATAACTGATGTTCAGGTTATGACGCCGGCATGGATGAACATGCGTGCAGGATGGGGATTGGAGCGCGTAACCAAAGTGACTGTAGGCTACGACAGTGATTTTGAGGTTTGTCTGATAGAGGTTGAGGGAGGGGCTGTCTACCACAACTCGCACCGTCCAGGCTTTCAAATCGATTCGCTGACAGACCTTCGCCCAATCTTCCTCTCGAGCATGATTCGATCAGTCTGAAATTACCAAGATTCCCGCACGATACCAGCGCGTCTGGTGGCGTGCGCAATTCTTGATAACGCCCTACGAACTACAACTGGAGCGCAATCATGCTCGACACGTTAGACGTCAATTTTCATGGGAAACGCCATACTGATTTCGATCTCACACGAATTATTAAGGCTGAGGCCCAAGGCTTCGATTTACCGGTAACGGCCTATCTGTGTGGAGTTTCAATTAAGGCACGTGCAGGCATCGGTGTGGTCTTCGGCCACAAGCGTAAAGACCAATATGGTCGGTTTGGTGATGGTCATCTGATCAGGACTTCTGATGTGTTGAAAGTCGAGCGCGAAGGGCGCTTCTGGGTGATGACGACCGAGAATTCGCGCTATGTGCTGGCCACGTTTCAGCGCGGCAATGGTCGTTCAAGCTTGCGTGAGTTCTTGCGCCTCTCCCGAACGCTCCACCCAACACCTCGGCTTCTGCAGTGATTTTTCGTCGGGCTATCGACGATACATCTCCCTGTCCAAACTGATCCTGAGGGCAGGTCATGATCGTCAAGAAGGGAGACGTTCTTACTTTGGCCTCAGGGGTCTTTGAGTCGTATAACCGTGAGGGGCCATTCATTGCCGTCCATGGTTTCGATCTTGATGCGTTTGTTTCGGAGAGGACTCATGGGGGCATGAAGAGGTTAGAAGTGGATGATCTACTTGAAGGCATTCCCGCAATGCTCATTGAGCTAGGGCTTCTTACAGAGTTGCCATGTCGCAGGATCTATCTCGGAGCGATGGGGGAGATCGATATCAAAGCCGAAAAGTGTGGCCCTTAGGGCACGTTTTTGTACGCCCCTTCGCCCGGGAATCAGGGTATCTCTGTCGTCTAATGCCAGCATTTAGTGGCGTGCCCTGCGGGCTGGCTGTCGTGAACCGAGCCTCGTGCCGAGTCTCGACCCTTCGGGCGTCCATCCTCACGCCTTCGGCTTTAGGCCTGCGCGCTCCGCTTGCCAAAAAAGCAGCTACGCGATCCCAGCAATACGGACGATGTTTCCACTAGAAAAATACGTGGAGACCCTCGCTGGAGATGCTGCTGCTCTGAAAACGCATGGGCGGGGCACGTAGGTTGTTGTGACGTCTACTTCGCCGGTTTGGAGCTTGGCTTCTACCTCGCTTTCAAGTGCGCCGCGTATCAGCCGCCTCTCTAAAAAGGGTGAGCATTCCTCAGACACTGTGAATGTCATGCCCTCAGGGTCACCGGCTGATCACTCTAATCGTTGTCGAAGATCTGCCAACCGTCCTCAAGGGGGAAGATCGGGCTATGTTGAAATTTTCCAAACGGTGACTGTGCATCGTGTGGGAGGAGCGGAAACGAATTCCGCCCATCCAATAACTCTGGGTAGATCTTGAAGATCTTCAGATGGTGCAAGGGGAGCGTCTGAATGTACGCAAGGAGATTGCCTAGGTTGATGCCCACTTTAGGGTTACCTGGAGCTTGAAGTTCAGCAGTCATTGCTTGCGAGATGTTCCACTCGACCGCGTTGATCTCGATGCCGGGGCGGGCGTCAGGCCAGGACGACGACAGTTCTTTGGCGTGATGGTAGCTTTTATAGCCAAGACCTTTGGCGAGAATACTTAGTGCTTGGGAGTGATTGATGGGCTTCAAGCCGGGCCAGGTTTTGAAGAGAACGCGAGCGGCTTTCTTCAGACCTGTGTGACGTTCAAGATCAACAGGGAAAACGGGAAGGATCATCGCAAACTCCGGTCGTTAGCGGTGTCGGCTGCCCGCGAATGACGACTGTCGAATGCGTGGATATGGAGGGTGTATCACCTGTGACAACGCCTTTGCGTGCCGACCGCGCGATTCAGGTAGTCGCTTGGCCGGATGCTACTGTTGCCTGGCTTACGGGTCAATAAGGGAGTGAGCTGTTGCTGACGCACGCCTTGAGTCGCCGTAGTCGTTCCTGATTGTTCTGTGTTGTCCCGAGCAGATTTAGCTCGATCAGTTGACTACGCCCAGGAACGCATAGCCCTATGTGATCATTGACTTATATGAGCGCTGAGGGGGGCGAAATTCGGCCTTCGAAAACCTTTTTAAAAGCTCGACAATCGGTTTAACAGATCTCCGAGTTGCGTCTCAGCATACCTAGCTTTCAGCTCTTCAAATTTCGCGGTTTTGCGATCCGCGGTGAGCAAGCTAACCCCATGCAGTGCGTTAACAAATTTCTGAGACTCGCTTATTTCGGCCATGAGTGGCAGCCAGGTCGACCGTGCTTGTTTGATCAGGGTCTCGGCCTCAAGACTTAAACCTTGGGACTCAATGAGTTTGTTCTCGTGAAGTGTTTTGCTGAGGTTGGCCAAGGCGTGCTCGAGCCTCTGCAACTGATCTGTTACGAGTTCAACTGCATCAAGTGATGTCGAGCGCCCGTCGACATAAATCTTGTCTTCCTGTACGCAATAGATCGCCAACGGGCCATCACCGCCACCGGTGCAATCAAGCGCCAGTACATTTCCGAGGCGCAGAGGGGAGGGTATCCAAGTGTGTCCGACGCATATCCTCCAAATGCCTTTAACGCCCTCGCGATAGTGCTTGATGATGCGCTCACGCCCCCACAGTGCGATCTCTGCAATTTGAGCGTTATCCAGGCTTCCGACAAAATCACTCCACGCCATGCCAGTGGGAACATCTGCATGCACGACCCCCACAAGTCCTTTCGCGGTTTCGATCTCGATCGCTAGAGGGAGGCTTTCAAGTCTTTCAATAATCATCGGCTTTGATTCATCAGCGATCGTCGACCACCAGCCAGCTCCCTGTGAGGCATATCGGGCACTAGGGTCTCGCCGATACGCGTCTATCAGCATCCATTCGTGATTGCCTTGGATTGTATAAAACCAAGGCTCACCGAGTAGCTTTAAACCATCCAGAACGCCGGGGCCACGATCAATCAGATCACCTACCGCTACGACCCTATCAACCTCCTTGTCGAAGCCGAGCGCGTAAAGACCTTTGTGAAGATCGATAGTCTTAAAATGGATGTCACCGACCACGAAGTCTCTGCCGTGGTCGTTCTTGGCTAGCCTCAGAACATTGGTCATGTCGTCACGAATTTCCTACGCTGATTGCTGCGGAGAGGGCGATTTCATGAGATATGCTGGGTCTCAAATTCGCAGCAGCGAGACATACGAATTATACTCTGCGAAGCCCTTCTCCATGCTCGTTTGCCAGCAGTGTCGGGGCTGAGAATTATCCCGCGAGGTATTTTCTCTGTCATATAGCGTGCATCTAAATTGTTCGGCGCCGGCGCTCGTTACCATTGAGTACATGGCACGGTTTGCACAACGCTTGGAGAGTTGCGGTCTGGTGAGCATCATGGAGGAGCTGTAACGCAGGGTGTCCTGGCGGCAAAGAGAACGGCTCTTTGTCCAGCCAGTCAAAGCGGGAAAATATTTCCTCAATCTGGGAAGTGCTGAGCGTCTGAATGATCTGGGCGACCATAACCTTGAACTCGGGGGACACATGGTCAACTTCGGTAGACGGATTGTTCTTGCATCGTTCACATACAGGATGCGTCGCTCTGTAGCTAGAAATTGTAGGATGCGCAGCATCCCGGAGTGCGCGATCCAACCAAGCCATTTCGTCTCGAGGGTTGATGCACTGCGTCCATGAGACTCCGTGCCAGCCATGACCCGGAAAGTAGCCTTGGAAATCGTAAACCGCTCCTGGGCGGGGTAGCTTTCGAAAGCGGGTAGGGCGCAGATCTTGCGCTGCACAGTGGTAATGTTTCTGATGAATTAGGTCGGCGATGATGGAGGACTCAAACTCTTGACCGAAATCGACCTCTGCGATCTTCCCCTGGATCATCTCTTTCAGTTGCGTCTTCGTCATTCCCTGGAAGAACTCTTTGCCTCGGCTCATTGTAATTCCTTGAGTACGGTGTTCGAGCAGTGCAGCGAGTAGCCAGTCACCGGGATAAGTGGCTTGCAATGGTGGTCGGCTCAGAGAGCGAACGGTAGGTGTGAGGCTCGTTGGCCACCCGCCAAGGCAAGGATCGATCAACCACCTGCGTGAGCAGGGCACAATTGGTCTGATAGCGAGTCATCGTCTCTACACGCAAGCCTCACTGCCTCGGCGACGCTGAGAGCGCGGGTAGGTATCCAAAGATTATCCATGACCAAATATCTCTGTTGTGTGACTTGATTGCGCAGCTTGAGGGCTTTCAAAATGTCATCAATGACTTTTAACGTAGCGTTTGCAGGCTCTGTCTCGAACGTGATGTCGAACACCGCCGCATCCAACTGCAGGTAGTTTTTGCTGTTAGTCGGAGGCATGATAAACGGGGTGACTTTATTAGCAGGTAAAATCCACCCATTCAGTTCGTCGAACTCAGTCACTGGAATCCAGCCACTGTTGCCACCTGGCAGCTCGTACCCCCCTGCGCCGGAAGCTTTTGCGACAATCGGGCGAGTGGCATGTGCAATGGGCTTTTGCGGTGGGTAATCTACTTTGAAACGCTTAACGATTTGATCTGCTGAACTATCGTTTTTCAGGTCGAAGTCGTAATAGCGGCCATGTGGTTTGACGAACGATAACGTTACGTCCCCTACCAAAAAATTGTAGGTTGTGGTTATCGCCAAACTGAAAAGTCCAAGCGATGCCACGGCAGCGATCGCTTTCGTGAACCATCGTTTTGGACGACCGTATGGGATTGGCCGCTTGAACGATTTTGGTGTTTTTGCTGCGCGTCGGTTTGCCAAGATTTCGAATCCATCGCTGAGTGAGTTTCATCCCTGTGGCCTCAAGCGCGAGGCGCGCTCGCGGTACTGAGATGAAAGTCTATCAGCTGGGGCGCGAGAAGGTAGGTTGCCGGCTTTCACGCCACGTGGAGTCAACGAGCTGCTTTCCTTTTTGTCATGAAATCTATCAGATCTTTCACAACAACATTAGCGGCGTTGTCGCTTGATAGCTCGGAGGCTCGAATCCTTCTGACCTCTACGCCTTCCCACGTCAAAGGAACCAAGCGCTTATCAGCATCGGCAGGTGATTCGCGATGATAGGTATCTCCGTCGACCTCTATAATGAAAGTCAGACCTTTGAACACCACTACGAAATCGGGCTCGAGACGATTGTAGGCTTTGCCTATCCGTACGAAGACTGGAAGCGGAGCGACTGCGAGCTGTGCTCGTGTCATTGCCGTGAATAGAGTGACCTCAGCCTGAGAGCGAAATAGAAGCCCCTGATGTTCCCTCGATGCAATATTGTCGCTTCGCACTCGTCCCTGGTTGGTGACACCTTCACCTTTCACATATCGGATAGCTTCTTCTCGCCAATTTTCGGAGGCTTCCCCAATACGTGGGGCAATGGTCACCCCATTTAGGGCCTCGTCATGAAGGGTTGAGTAGAACGGGGTCACTACGTCATAAATCGCTTTACCGGTAGCTTCGCGTTCTACATCTGTCATGGCGTAGTACAGGGGGATTGGAAGTGCCACCATGAGCTGCCAATAATTGACACCGAAATCGGTGTTGATCAACTCAGCTGTGCATTCGCCTGATACCAAAACGGCAATTGCACGAGCATCTCCCAGCAGTTTGAATGCCTCGACCGCCCCTGCTGCCAGATCTTCCATGTTGAACGGTGAAAACATCAAGTGCCTCCTAGCCTATGACGAAAAGGTGAGCATCTCGCCTGCAGAACTTTAAGTGATTCATTACGGTATAGCTCCCCCCAAGGGTTTTAGCCTTTCCACGCATGCAGCGAGCAGGTTTGATGCCTAGCAACGTGGCTGACGAACTCGCCGTGCTGAGTTCTTCGCTCGTCCCATCGCTTCTTTGAGCTCTTGGGTCGAGGGCGTAGCTCAGAGGTAGTCAGCACGAGCCTCTGCTTCGCCCTAGAAACGCCTACGAAGAAAACACATCGTTCTTCTGCAAGCTTGCCCCAGAAGGCCTGTGTTTCAACTCCAAGGAGGATTACAGAGTGAAACTCTAATCCTTTGCTCTTGTGCATTGTCAGGAGCCTGACAGAGTCGCTATCGGACAATCCCGCCAATACCTTGAGTAGATTCGGCTCTTCGGTAAGCTGGGCTCGGATACGATCTCGGACGTCGTGTACGACCTCGGTTAGACGTTGGCGCGATTGGTAGTCGGGCGAGAAGGCCGCTAAGTCGGATGCGCTCAGTCCCTTTAACAGCTCCAAAACAAGCTTCCACCAGGAAACATATGGAGTGTGAGTCTTGCTGTCGGCGACGACTTGTCTTTTGTGAGACCGAAATAATTCTTCGAATATCTGGGGCGCGCTGCCTTTACTGTTGTCGTCTTCAAACGGCGCAAGCTGCGACATCAACCTCGACCATGCCTCGGACTGCCCGGGCTCGTATAGGCAGCTTAGGTAGTCAACCACGAGTCCTACTGCAGGTTCCTTAAGCAGATCTTGTAGCTCGTGATCATTGCGAAACGGTATGCTTTTTCGCGAAAGTTGCTCCATCAACGCTTCAGCATATTCCTCTATTTGGCGAGGCATCAGGATCGCGATTTCGCTAGGTGGAATGCGCTCCTCAACTATCCAATGCTGAATGATTTCTGCGAGAGCCTCAGCCTCTTCAGCGGAGTTTCGGAAGTGACCGGTGAGTATGTTACCGCCGTTACCATCTACGAGATCGTCAGGCATCACAGCGGCAGCTTCAATCTCTCGGATCACATCGTTCTGCATGCGCAGCAAGCGAGGTTGAGAGCGGAAGTTCAGAAATAGTCGAAGAGGGCGGGCAGCGAAATCATCAGCGTAGGTTTTGAATATTTCATCCAATGCCCCCGCCCAACCCATGATTGTTTGCTTGGTATCACCAACGGCGGTTAGAATTATCGAGGTATCGTGAAATAAGAGCCTGATGAGTTCGTATTGGTCGCCAGTGCAATCTTGAAACTCATCGAGAAACACGTGGGAATAGGTTGTGCGTATAGCATTGAGGGCGACCTCACTGTCCCTCGAAATTCTCAAGGCAAAAGGTAAGAGCTGCTTGAACGTTACTTGTTTTCCGGGGACGTACTCGGGCCCGATTACGTAATCTTGGTCTAGCGCTTCGTCCACCAATATAGGCCGAAATTTATCGATAATTCGCTTTGCAAAACCGTGAAAAGTCACGCTATCGAAGCGTGAAGCATGCTCTACTCCGCAACGCATTTGTATCCGTTGCTTGAGGTTCCGACTCGCGTCTGTTTTGAAAGATACAGCGAGGATTCTTTTAGGGTATCGGCAGCTGTTGGTGCGCAGGAGGAAGTCGGCACGTTGAGCGAGAACTTCAGTTTTACCGGCGCCAGGCCCAGCAGTCAGTACGACTGATCTTTCGCATTCCCGAATGACCTCCCAAGCACTTTTCTCCAGGAGAATCCCTGGGGAGGGAGTCCACCGATCTGGATTGATCATTCAGGCGACTCCTCCAGCTTTGCAATCACTCTGTCGGCCAATCGGTCGAGGGCTTCGGGAAGAGAGGCTAGGAGCTGCTCGTCGGTAAGTCGTCCGAGCGCATCCAGGTGTGCAGCTGGTTTGCTACTCAGTTTGAATAGTTTGTGGTAAGCAGCGAACCAACTCTGCTCTACCTCGTCGTATTGCCCGGGGTTGAAATGGTTTTCGCCGAGCACTGATGTAAGGCTTTTTGCAGTAGCTGGAAATGCTTCTGCTCTGTATGCCTCAGGAAAGGCGGCTAGCATCGCAAAATCTAAGTCCAAGGGTGCAGAGTAAAATACATCGCGCTTTTCGAGTTCTGCGAACAAACTAACTTTGCAGTTGTTGAAAAAGTGATGGGACTTTATAGGTCGCTCGGGATCATCCCAAGCATGCCGAATCCAATCATGTGGAAGGTTGAGGTGAGGTGCATGCGCATCGAATTGATCTCGAATGTAACTTATACGACCCCACCCACCCTGATGGCGTCCAGTATCGAGATCTAGAAGGGTGATGTAGGGAGTACCGATTGCCGATAAAAGTTTCCAGAAGTGGTTCACGTGCCTCCCCCCTAGTGGAGCGATGGCTACCGCAAATTCGTCAACAGGAGCCCCCTTAGCCTGAAGAATCCTCGGAAGGACGATTTCCTCGCTGTCACCTTCACCCAAAACGACCAGTCTTGCGAAATACACCTCAGGAAACGCCTGAACAGCCTCTCTCACAAATTTGTAAGCATCACTGCGTTTGGGGGGCAGCAAGATCTTCGTGACTTGGGTTTGTCGATTGCTGTTAAGTCGAAGGTATCGGATGTGCTCCGGCTCTACTCGACGCAGCATCGACGGCGCTTGCGTTGCGATCAATGCTTGAGCATCAAGACCTACAGAGGATTTCAGAGAGTTAACGATACGGCCCAGATAATGAGGTGAGAGACTATTCTCAGGCTCTTCTACCGCAAGGATCGTGAACGCTGGTGGCTTGAGTTTGTGGGGGTCAAATGAGGTGTTTTTGCCTGATCTGACTTCCCTCCCAATCGCTAGTGCCGAGAACACAAGAGACAGATACAGCATGGATTTTTGTCCATCGCTCAGACGTACAAAATCCACCTGATTTTCACCATGACCTGGGCTGAACGAAACAGACAAATGCCTGAGCAAAGACTCTATTTCGGAGTTTTGAAACGTCAATCGCGGGGAAGCAAAGAAGTCGCCCCTGTGCAACTTTTGCCAAGCAGTGCTCAGGCTATCGCTCAACGCTTGCACAGACTTATTGCCCGTAAGGCACTCGGTAATTTGCTCCGTCAATCCTGCAACGGTTTCGCGATCGTCATTCCAGTTGGCTGCCCGCAGTAGCCTACCAAGAAGGGCCGTGGCGCCATACGCCACGTGGTCAGATGGATCGCGGCGTGCGGGAAGGTAATGAAGGTGGATTTTATCTCGATGTCTCTTCGGGACTGATGCGGTTGATGTAGGTTTGCCTGCATCGTCTGTCTTTGTCACAAACAGAAAACGCTCTTCGATTTCACCGTCCTCGTACATCGTCGCTTCTAAACGAAAGCGTACTCGTGGCACATCGTCGAAGGTGCGTAAGGCCATCTGATTGAAAAACTCTGGAACGGTATCTGCGTCCTCATCGTCCTGTGTTTCTTCAAAGCTGAAATCGGCCTCGAGCGAAAGCTCCCTTTGCTCTGGTGGATTTTCCTCAGATGCCGGGACGTGGAAGTCAGAGCGGCGGATACGTCGCAGATTTGATTCAAATGCGAACATCCGACAGAGGCCTTGAAGCGTTGTTGTTTTGCCTGCCCCGTTAGGGCCTAGTAAATAGGTCACATCTTCAAAAGTAACCTCTTCCCCTTCAGGCCCAAAGGATTGGAAATTGTTCACCCGCAGACTGCACAGCTTCATCGATAGCTTCCTTACTGAATGTCTGGTGTACACGCTTTCCCAAGATCATTGCATCCGGCCTTTGGTGCGGCTGTACAGTTTCAGAGCTGACCGGGAATAAATTTACACAAATTTCAAAAGGCCACCATCGAAATCGATTTTCAAAAACGGAGATCTATTATTTGAGAACAAAAAAAAGCTGCGTCGGCCCAGCCTTCCTAGGCGCGAACGCTAGTGGGTTTTTTGCCTTTCTTTTTAGGTGTTTTGCTTTACCTTTTCCTGGCGTGGCTGTCTTCGGTGTCACGATTCTGAGATCAAAACTTGGGAATAATGTGTGCTTGCGGCTCTGTTTAAATGCTCGTTCGTTGGGCCGTTACTTACAGGAGGGTTTAGAACCTGATGATCGTGATGGCTTCGTCATCATTAACGCTGCGAGTGGCAAAGACATGGTCGATATCCAGGATCGCAAGCCATTGGTCTTATCGCCTGAGCACGCTTGTGCACGGATCGATGCCGACACCTCAGCTGACGGGCTCGCGAGTCAGCGATGTAGCACTCCCGACCAGCTACCTTCTTTCACTGGTGCAGGGTGGGCAAGGATGTAGGTAACTTCCGGAACCATGGCCCAAATCCGATTGACCCAATTTCTCTAGCCTCGGATTTCGATGACTGAATTGAACCTCGATCGGGCGATAATGGCGGGGGTGGCGAACTCAGCCGAATCGGGGGATATCCGATATCTACGAACTATTCCGTATTAAAGCTTACTTATAACTATCACCAGTTTAATTTTTGACGCCGCTACAATCTAAGTATAAATTACGGATCTGCAATACACTCTTAGTTACCTATCTAATCGAGACCTGTCATGTCCAAACTCGCAGAATTCCGCCAGCTAGAAAAACACCTCGCCGAACAGCTCCAAGCTCTCGAAGCCCTCAAGGGGGATGCAGGCCTCAAGAAAGAAATCGAATTCGAAACGAAGCTGCGCGATTTGCTCGCAAAATACGGCTACAGCCTCAAGGACGTGATCAACCTGCTTGATCCGCAAGCCGGTCAACGGGCTCCAGTAGCCGAGTCCAAAGTGGGCAGTCGCAAGCCTCGCCAGTTGAAGGTTTATAAAAACCCTCACACTGGTGAAGTCGTCGAAACCAAGGGTGGTAACCACAAAACGCTTAAAGATTGGAAATCCAAGCACGGCGCCGCGACAGTTGAGTCTTGGCTGAGCAAGTAATCACCTTCTGCAAGGAGGCCCTTATGGGGCCTTCTTGCTCACAATTTTACTGTGCGGGATCAGCTATAACGCTCGTTGACGAGTAATATCAGCAGTCTGATGGTCAGACCGTACATTCATATGGTTGACTTAAATCTTTGGCGATACTCACTTGGAGTTACGCCAAAAAACTTCCAAAATTTCCTTATCAAACTTGCCTCATGTCCCAGTCCCGTCAAGTGTGCGATTTCCTTGAGAGGGCACTCGGTGCTCACCAGCAAGTGACGTACGGCATCAACTCTTAGTTTTTCGACCATCTTGCTCGGGGTCTGCCCTGTTGTTGTCCTGTACCTTCTTATGAAGGTACGCTCGCTCATATGCATTCGCTTGGCAAGCGCCGCGATAGACAAGTCTTCTACAAGGTTTTCATTTACCCATGCATGCAGATCAGAAAAAGTGCAACTTCTGGTTTGCAAATCTAAGCTAGAGCTAAACTGACTCTGGTCACCAGGCCTCTTTAAGAATACGACTAAGTGCTTCGCGACTTTCAAAGCTAAAGCGTGCCCTAAATCAGCTTCAACAAGTGCTAAGGCTAAGTCAATACCTGAGGTGACACCAGCTGACGTCCAAATGCGTCCATCGTTGACAAATATAGGCCCACGACGAAGTAAAACATCTGGATGAGTTTTCTCAAGTTCATCATACGCAGACCAGTGGGTTGTAACTTTGCAGCCTGAGAGCGCTCCGGCTGCGCCTAGTCCAAACACTCCTGTACAAACGGAGACCAGACGCGTCACTTTCTCAACGTGAGCCTTAAATACAGCGCTAAATTGGGGATGTTTACAGAATTCGTATATGCCTAACCCACCAGGAACGATTAGCGTATGTGGGGCTAGTGAGCTCTCATCTAGAAGGGCGGTGTGGATATAGGTATCAGGAAGCAAAGCGGCTACGCTATCAAGCGAAACCATCGATAGATGGTAGGGCGGAGCTTTCGGATCTGAAAAATAGTTGGCTGTTGAAAATACTTCTAGAGGGCCGGCCAGGTCGATCAAATTAGCTTGGGCAAAAGCGATGAACTGAATCGTTTTAGTTAGCATTCAGCGGATTCCTGCGCACCTATGTAGTGCGCATGAATCCATTTTTGGCGTGAATCGTCAAGCTGTTGTCATTTTTTTCGGACGAAATGATAGCGTATTATGATCACATCGCCACCTTCCTTGAGCCAACGTTAGATTGCAAAAACGGATTCTTTTAACAGTGTTATCGGTTTTAGACACGCATATGATCTGAATTGCGCGTAAATACATCTTCAAAGCGAGGGATAGTTAGCCATAAAATTTTGGTTCAGCTTCAGCGCGCTCGTCGTCATGGAAGACAAGAAAATAATAATTTCATGATAGTCAACGAACTCTGCTGGTTTCCTATAATGCCTAAATTAAAAAAATATATAGAAGCAACACAAAAATGCGAAGAACTTACCATGCAGATGGTAGAAGATGTAGGTGGGATTGTTTTTTCAGTGCGGGCGCTTGAGCATACCTTTTTGCTCGCTAATCTTGAGGTGGAAAAAGCTGCGCAACTCGACGTAAGTGATACCAATAAAACTACCTCGTTGCCTTCCTATATGCTTGCTAGAGAGTTGAAGAAACTGAATTTTTCACTTGAAGCATTGAAAACGTCTATTAAGCGTAACATCGGCGAAAGCCTTAGTTATCTCAATTCACTTACAGCCAATCTCGAAATGGAGATTCCGGATGACCCGGATGATCCGCTTTGGGAGGCATTTCGTGACTATAAGAAAGTGTTGATTAAAAGTGTCCGAACCTTGAAGAAGCTTGATGATGAATTATTTAATGCGGAAATTAGTCTTGTCGACGAATCGTGACGAAGCGCACTAGCATGCGAGCTACTTCCGTATCGCAGTAAAATTAGTTAAGGTTATTGCCTAGCGCAATAATATGCATTATTTCTATTAAAATACTTGTCCAGGCTAGCTAGCTTGTGATGAAAGACGACTGTCGGAGTCGCTATGAATTTCAAGAATTTAGGTATTTCAACTAAAGCTACTTTATGTTTCGGAAGTATCACTGCCATTCTCATTTTCTTAGGTGTTTTCGCTTACGTGCAGCTATCTCACTTAAGGGCCGCCGGACAACAGTTAGCAGAAAATGCTTTGCCGAGTACGCAGACTATCGATGATATCCAAATCTCCTTGCTTAACGCCCGGCTAGAAAGCATCAGGATGCTTGCTAACTCAACAAATGTGGCGGGGAAAAGCGCCGCCGAAGCTAAAGTCCAACATTCGGTGCAAATATTAGAAGAGCGTAGCGATTACTATCGTAAGAACCTCATGGCTGGTGAGAAGGATCGGGAGCAATTCGAGGCTGCAGATCAAGCAATGAAGATTTATATTGCAGGGCTTGCGCAATTGTCAAAGCTTGACTTGTCTGAGCATGAGCAGGCCTTGATATTTGCTAATTCTACCCAAGCGGATAATGCCAGCTCATTTCAGGAAAAACTTAATGTTATTAGGCAGTTCAATGCCGAACAAGCAAAAGCTTTGGGGGTCGAGGCGGACGTTGTTTATAATGAAAGCGTGAATGTACTTGTTACTATTGTTGTCGTTTCTCTTTTGCTTACTATTGTTTTAGCTATAGCATTGACGCGCAGTATAGTAAAGCCTGTGGGGGACTCGCTCAGGCTTGCTGAGGAAATTGCGTCGGGGGATCTTACGCGGCGTCTTGAAATTACGGGCACAGATGAGGTTTCTAGGCTAATGGTTGCCCTCAATCTTATGTCTAAGAATCTCCAGGACACAGTTTTAGAAATTTCTGAAGCGTCCATCCAGCTGAGTTCAGCTGCAGTCGAAATGACCTCCATAACTGAGGCTGCGGATCGGCATCTTCAGCAACAGAATAGCGAAATTGAACAAGCTGCCACTGCTGTAACAGAAATGACTTCCGCAGTTGAAGAAGTTGCTCGTAACGCAACCTCTACCTCCCAAGCAGCCCAGGAGTCTAGTGAGGCGGCTAAGCTCGGTAATCTCCGTGTTTCCGAAACTTTGTCTGCCGTAGAGACTTTGACAGAGCTCGTGGAAAGCTCCGCCTCTCAGGTGACAGAATTGGCGGGACAGGCGGAAGATATAAGCCAAGTCGTAGGCGTAATCAGAAGTATAGCGGAGCAAACCAACCTGTTGGCTTTAAACGCCGCAATTGAAGCCGCACGCGCAGGCGAACAAGGGAGGGGGTTCGCTGTTGTTGCTGATGAAGTGAGAGCGCTCGCGCATCGAACTCAAATTTCCACCTTGGAAATAGAGAAAATGATAACAGCAATTCAGAGTGGATCCTCAACAACAGTCGATTCAATACGTCGAAGCACTGAAGAAGTTTATAATACTAAAAGGACAGCTGAGGGGGCGGGTCAATCATTGCGGCAGATCACGGATTCCGTTCTTCAAATCAACGAGCGTAACCTACAGATCGCAGTCGCATCGGAGCAACAAGCACACGTCGCTAGAGACGTTGACAGGAGCTTGTTGAGCATTAGATCTTTAGCGATCCAAAGCAGCGAGGGTGCAAATCAAACAATTAAGGCCAGCAATGAACTCAGTCGGCTAGCGGTTAACTTGAACCATCTCGTTCAAAAGTTTAAAGTTTGATATTGGTGCATTTGAAAATACTTTAAGAGCTGCTTTATTGGAATGCGCGTACCAGGCGCGGTACCCTAGGTGAGCCCGCAGCAAAGCCCAGGAGCCGCCGCTGCGTGCTCGCTGATCTTCCAGCCGCCACCAATCACCTCTCTCAACTTGCTCGCACCTAATAAACCCGTGTGTGTCACGATTTCTTACGAAGAGAGGGCTGTCCTATGAACGAAGGATGAATGAAATATTTAAGACTGTAGTATTTGCAAAAGGATTGATAATTGGTGAAGCCACACGCGTATGCAATTTCTTTTGGAGTGAGGGAGTTATCCTCCATGTTTAACATACGCCTCGCTTTTTCCAGTCTCTGCTCTCGCAAAAAGACGATAGGCGTAGTGTTCTTAAATTTCTTAAACCCCATTTGCAGAGAGCGAACGCTAAGGCCTGCATGGGTGGCGACTTCGCACACGGTTAAGTGTGGGTCTACACTGGATACCATGTATTCTGCAGCCATGTTGATTAAGTGAGGCGTAAGCGTGATGGATCTTTTGGGGCCCAGGATACTCAAAGTGTAATTGTTACGAAAGTTGCAGAGAAAAAAACCTATCAAGCTTTCTTTTAGGCTGTCAGCAACTCTTTTTACAAATATTGGTGATTTTTCCGAAAAATCTAAAATGGTTTCTACGAGTCTTTGGATAGAATTAATCTGCCATCGTTCGCTTGTTCTTTGGTCGAAAAAAATTCTCGATTTAGGGGAGTAGCCTAAGATCAAGGTAAGTTGTTTTGCCATGTCAGCGTTGGAAATATATATCGTTGTGTAGTTTATTCCCTCGGCATAATTCGCGAGAAATATTTCTCTCTGGTCAGCGATTACGAGAGCTCCTCGCTCGACCCTGTGTATTCCATTATGGTTGCGCCATTGCATAAAGCCAGAATGTGGAACTGTAATAGAGAAACCATCCAGTTCGTTCGACGTTCTATATCCCCATCCAGACTGGCTATAAGAAAGACTTACGAATGACGTGCCCATAACACAAATCCTTTTTTCATAGTCTAGCGTCCCGTTCAAACCCGGAGTTATCGACATGAAATTATCGTAGCTTTGGAAGTGCTCTGACGCATCCCCTATGTCATGAAAATGTAGTTTGTTAGCGCCGTAGATATCCATCATTCATTCGTGGTCACAGAAAATTCTATTATAGCTTTTGCCCCGCCCTGCATTCAATTCCGTTTTTATTGCATTTGAATTGATAATCAAAGAAAAGCGCAATACTAAAGAAAAGCGCAGAATTATTTTTGCTTGTTGCTGGTGTTTATAAAAAGTCATATTTATCCTGGTCGCGAGTTGACGGTAGCCCTCTATTTTTAGCCCAATGGCTAGTTGATATTTAGGTGTGGATTGAGCTTGAGGGGTAGAGAGTTATCCATTAGGTTTTGCGCAATAACTATTCATTTCGTTATCATTTACTAAGGGCTGATCATGTTTAATAAAGCACTGAAAAGAAAACTATCCGATTTGGAAGCTAAAAGCAGCGAGCTTAACGAATTGTTTGTGGCTCTTGATCGGTCAACGGCTATCATTGAATTTAATGCAGAGGGAAATGTGGCAAGTGCGAATAATAATTTTTTGCGCTTGTTTGGTTATCATGCTGACGAGATTTTGTGCAAAACGCACAAAGACTTTTGCCTGGCGAGCTTTGGCCGAAGCCCTGAATATCCTTCTTTTTGGCAGAGGCTGCAGTTAGGAGAGTCATTGTCTGGCACCTTTCCTCGGATTACGAAGATTGGTGAAGTTATTTGGATTGAAGCCACTTATAGCCCACTGTTGGGCGCATCTGGGAAAGTCGAAAAAATAATAAAATTCGCCTTTGATGTAACGGAGCAAGTCGCTCGAGATTCAGAATTGCGCGCGAAATTGAATGCGATTGACAGGGCGATGGCAATTATTGAATTTGACACATGTGGAAATATAATATGTGCAAATCAGAACTTTTTAAATGTTGTGGGTTATGATGTGTCCGGATTAAAAGGGAAGCATCATAGTTTGTTTTGTGAGCCGGAGTTGACTCGCACAGAAGGATACATTGATTTTTGGCGACGCCTGAATGCGGGCGATTTTTTTAGCGGCCAATTCAAAAGAATAGCCAAGAGCGGCAAAACGGTCTGGCTGGAGGCAAGTTATAATCCTGTTTACGATCGTGATGGGAAGTTAATCAAGATTATAAAATTTGCTAGCGACATTACCGCTCGCATTGAGAAAATTGGCGAAGATGCCCAAGGTGCATCACGTGCGTACCATATTTCCGCTGAAACTGAGCGAGTTGCAAAACAAGGAGCGCAGGTCATTCACGAGACAGCGATTGAGATGCGCTCAATAGCTGAGAGCATTGGAATATCTGCGCGATTGGTTGGAGAGTTGGGGGATAGATCGGAGCAAATAACGGCTATCGTCAACACTATACGGGGTATCGCTGAACAGACCAACCTACTTGCGCTGAATGCTGCAATCGAGGCAGCACGTGCCGGTGACCAAGGTCGTGGATTTGCGGTAGTGGCGGATGAAGTCAGACAGCTGGCGGGACGTACAAGCCGCTCTACAGCGGAAATTGCAGAAATGATCGGTAGAATTCTTACTGAGACACGCGACGCGGTGGCGAGCATGGTTTCTACGCGCGAACGTGCACAGCGCGGCGTGATGCTGGCTGATCAAGCGGGAGAGGTTATATCCCAAATCCAAAGGGGAACAAGCGATGCGGTTGAGGCGGTGAGCATGTTTGCTTCTAAATGTGACTGAAAGCAATCTATTATAGGTTGAGTTTAGTAGACCCTCTGATAGGGCGTCTCCGGGTGTCAAAAATACTAGCAGGAATTTCTGCGCTTCAGTTGCGAAAGGCTCTCGAGTCGGCTTTTCGACCACTTTCGTGCGATTGTACATTGAGCGCAGATGGCACCCTTACTATCAAACTTTACGAACCTTGTTCTGGTCGTGTGGATCTTCTTGTTACCGCTGTCCGTGGTGATATCCTTGCGTCCAGTTCCGCACTTTCGTCGCTGATCGAAGAGCTGAGCTTTGAGATCGACGCTTGCCGACGTTCGTTCTCTCAGATCGGTAGGAGATAAGTCTTTTTCCATACCCCGACATTCTTTCCGCTCGTGTGCCTTCATCCTGCTCACGGTAAAATATTCATACCGATTTACCCGGAGCGACCGAAATTGTTTGCTAAAAGGCGATAAAGTCGGGTGGGAGACATCCCGTGCTATACTTATGCGTGCCCACCGTGTGTTTGGCACCCATTACTTTCGAGTGAAGTGATTAGATGAGAATGACCTCGTTTGGTAAACTCTAACTTGCATTAATGGACTGATTGAATGCCTCACATATGTTTTTCCAGACTCGAAGGGTCGGGCACGCCAAGCAAGTCCACATCACGTTTTATTTCTGTGCAAAGATCGGATTGCCGCGACGCGCAGCTTCGATCCGATAGCGTTTTTTTGAAACGTACCCAGACGAATACTGCTTTAGCGTCGTGACTCATCACTTTGATGGGCTGCTTTCATCGCTTGCCATCCATGTGTAATCCCTCCACCCGCTCGAAGCGCTGTCGCTAACATGATCGCCTCGGCTACATCTTGCTTCGACGCCCCCGCGCTGATGGCTCGCTTCGCATGGTCGGTAATGCAAGAAGAACACTGTGTAGTCACTGCTACGCCAACAGCGATTAATTCCCGCGTGGCTAAATTCAGGCTACCGACATCCTTGTTGAATACAGCTTTGTCAAAGTTGAAAAATGCCGCGACCATTTCGGGGGCAGCCTCTTGGAGATCTCGCATGAAGTTAGCATCAGCCTGATGGTTGTGCATTTTTGTATACCTTTAAATTCATTATTGGAGCGTGGAATTTGATGCTTGGTGCTGCTTGATTGAGTTCACGGTCATGCGGTGGCCAGACTCAAATACATTAAGCCCACGCTGTGTCAGCTTCCTACCGACCGGCGATGGCGGCTCGTATGCAGCGAGAAAGGCCAGACGCTCAGCCGCACGTTGTGTAAGCCAGTTGGCTGACAATCGCTTTTTCCGCATTTTTCCCAAGTCGGAATTAAGTGCTCTGATAATTCGTCGCTGCAGCCATGTGGCCTTGGGCGGCCCTAACAGATCAAACCCTGCGTACAGCAAGCCGAGGCCCGCTGCGATTCCCAGTCCCGTGGACAGGCATTGATCGACTGCAAATGTCATGTAGTTGCTCGGCTGAACAAGCACAGCCAAGGTGAGGCAGAAACCAAGCCCGTAGGGGGCGAGTGTCGGTGACGTCATGCTCATCAGCCCCAGAAAAAGAGGCGCAGAAAGCACCAGGATCAACATCTCGAAATCGCCCGAACCCTGCGCAAGCGAACTGAGTACAAACAGGATAGCGACAGGGATGGCGATCAAGGCTCCCCCAGTAACTTGGCGGTTGCCACGCGTGGCACTGGGTGTGAGGAGAATGCCTGGGAGAGCAAGACAGGTAGCACGATCATCATGATGAGTGCGGCTTGTTCTCCTGACAGAGTCCATACCCCGATAGCGCTCAGGAAAACAAGTGAGCCCAGGCGGTAGATCTGCCTCGCTCAACGGTGCAGCGCATCGTAGGAGCGCTGGAAGAGCAGGTAATGATTCGGAGTGAAGGAGCCGGAGGAATCAGTCTCGGGGCGGGTTTGTTAAGGCTTGTCGCGAATGCCCATGTCGACCGCATGACTGTCGTTCGCCCTTGGCTGCATAAGCTGAGCGAGGTGGTTCAAGAGACGGTTGTATTTTCGAGGCCTGCCGGCATCCAACTGATCGTTGAAGACCGTGTTGTTGCTGATCGTGAGTTACAGGTGGTGCCACGTCTTGGCCAGTTGGATACCCCGTTGTATGGGACATCTGCTGGACGGGCGCTCTTGGCTCTAGACAAAAATGAGGACTTAAGGCTCTGTTTGCAGCTGAAATCGCTACGAAGCAGGAGACGGCGGTATTGCTGACGCTGCTGAAACAGTTGGACAATATTCGCAAAATCGGGATTTCAAGCGATCACGGTGAACTCATCGAGGGCATCACCACGACAGCTGTCGCGCTGGATACAGTGTTAGGCCGTTTTGCAATCTCAATGCCAATCCCTACATTTCGTTTCGAAAGGGCTCGCGATACCTACATTGAGGAGTTATTGCGTTCCAAGGCTGGAGTGTTCAAAGAGATCGGTATAGTCGGCTAGCGCACAAGCGGGACGATCCTGACAAGGTATAGTCCGTCTGAATCTGAGGCGATGAATGCTTAACTCGTTGCCGGCGCCATCAAATTGCTAGTGCGTTGATGATGAAGGCAAGGGCCCCATGGGGCCCCGCAAAGTCAAGTCGTCGCGCGGTTAGGCCGACAGGTACTCGTCCACCGATTTGACAGTGGCGTAGCCGAACTCAAAGGCTGCCATCATCGTTGCATGTGCATGAGCGGCTGGAACGTTTACACCACCAAATTTGAGATCCAGGGTCGCGCAGGCATCGTGCAGCACAGTAACCGGATAACCCATATCCGCTGCCGCACGTACTACGGCGTCTATGCACATGTGGCTCATCGCGCCTATGACCACGATTTCCTGTACGCCTGAGCCATCCAGCTGCTGCTTTAGATCAGTTTCTCTGAAGGCGTTGATGTGTTTTTTTACGATTACAGGTTCATTACCTTGGGGAGCTACATCTGGTTGAATTTCCGCACCTGTGGATCCCTTTGCAAAGATCGGAGCGCCTTCAGCGGACTCATGCCGTATGTGGAAAACAGGAAATCCCGTATCACGGGCGTGGCTGATCACTCGGATAGCATTCTCGACAGCGGTGTCGATCCCGGTCAAAGGTAGCTTGCCAGTGGGTAGGTATTCGTTTTGCAGATCAACTACTACAAGGCCACGTTTCATGAACGATCTCCGGTCAATTTATCCGAGCTTAGGGAATGGGTGGCGAAGGCTCAGATCGGCAGGTATAGCACCTGCCTTATTCCGAACCCAAAAGGTTTGAGTCAGAACTCCAGTGAAGCGCCATCTTCCGGAATATCGACCCGGCTCTCGATACCTTGCTTTTTGACGTATGTGCGCAGCTCTTCACGAGTCAGGGACATGTGGTTAATTGCGTCCATGTGCACTGCGACGATTTTCGCGTCCTTCGCAGCCTTTGAGGCGCGTAAAACGTCTTCCTCGCCCATGATGATCGATCCCTTATAGCCGGTCATCATTGCTTTCCCGGCATTCAGTACGATGACTTCGGGATGATATTTCTCAATGGTCTGGTCGACCTCTTTACGCCAGACAGTGTCACCGGCCAGGTAAAGGGTCTTGTAGCCTGGAGCTTGAAAAACAACGCCCATTGCTTCGCCAAGAGGCTTCGCTAAAGCGGGTACTGCATACATTTCGTCGGTGCCATGCTGACCACCGGTCTTGGTGATTTTGACGCCGCCGAATTTAGCTTCGTCAGTCAGTACGCGCACATTCTTGAAGCCTTGGGAGCGAATCAACTTCGCATCGTCCTCATGCTGCGTGAACAGAGGGATGTCTTTCGGCAGTGCTTTTTGTGCGGCATCGTCCCAGTGGTCAAGATGCGTATGAGTGACGATGACAGCGTCTACACCAGAGATCACTTTTTCGGGCGACTCAGTCAGATCAACCAAGGGATTGCGCAGGTCACTACGGTAGGTATTTTCAAATCCTGGGTAGGTACCCTTTTTGGACAGCATCGGGTCGATCAGAAAGGTCGTGCCGCCGTAGGAGATTTTTACCGTTGCGTTCCGAACTTGCTGCAAGTCGACTTTATGGGCCGCGTCCGGGGAATTGAGAGTCTCGGAGCTCGCAAATGCCGATGAGGTTGCGGCAGTGCAGGCAAGGCCAAGGGCGATTGGAAGTGTTTTAAAGTTCATCTCGTTAATCCTGTTATTGCATCAGTGACTCCATTCTTGCCCAATACTCTGGGACTCAACAGTGGCCTGAATGACAGATTGCGATATAATCGGGCCATAAAACCTGCGCTGTTCTCGAATGTGAGGCTGACTGATGCAATCCACACGCGTTGCTGTTCTGGCTTTTGACGGAGTCAGCCTGTTTCATCTTTCCGTCCCTGGAATGGTGCTTGGAACAGCTCAATCTGCACCCGGTGAACCTCATTACGAGGTCAGTTACTGTGCAGAGGCTCCGGGAATGGTGATAAGCGACCAGGGCATAGGCTTAGCGGTCGATCATGGCCTGGAACTGATGGAGGCATCCGACGTAATTGTCATTCCGGCGTGGGGTGATCATTCGGTCGCAGCGTCTGCAAAGCTTGTGCAAGCCTTACAACGTGCAAATTTCCAGGAAAAGCTCATCGTCGGGCTATGTCTGGGAGCATTCGTGCTCGGCGATGCCGGGCTTCTTGATGGCAAAGAAGCAACCACTCACTGGGCAGTCAGAGACGAGTTTGGGCGACGGTTCCCAGAAGTTCGTTTCAGGCCTGAAGTGCTCTATGTCAGTGATGGCAACATCATTACCTCTGCAGGAACCGTTGCGGCAATAGATTGTTGCCTTCACTTGGTACGGCAGCGGCTCGGCGCCGATGTAGCGAATCGCACCGCAAAAATGCTGGTGACACCGCCGCACAGGCAGGGCGGCCAAGCTCAATACGTTGAGCATCCTGTGCCGCAGCTATCCAGCGAGACTCACTTGTCTGATGTGCTGGCATGGGCTCGTATGAATTTGGCCAGTGATCTGTCGCTCGACGTAATGGCGGACATGGCGAAAATGAGTAGGCGTACCTTCACTCGTCGATTCAGGGAATCGACTGGCAGTACCGTCTCAAAGTGGTTGAATGCTCAACGCGTTGTCAGAGCGCAGGAGCTGTTAGAAACGACTGACCTGCCTATCGAATGTGTAGCCGGTGAGGCAGGATTTGGAACGCCTTTATCGTTGAGGCAGCAGTTCGCTGTGCACCTCGGCACGTCGCCTTCTGAGTATCGGCGAATGTTTTTCCGTGAAAAAAAATTGGAAGAAAAAAAAGCGAACTAGGTGTTTTTCCAAGAATCAAGCTCGATATTACGCTTAATATATAAATACTAAGTTATTATAGTATTCAGTCCGCCGCTTAATGTGAAAAACCTTTCAGAGAAGCGACTTAAACCGCTCTCGATATTCCTTGGGCGTGACGGAGTATTTTTTTGTAAAGTTACGAATAAACGTTGACTCGTCACCTAGCCCACACTTATTGGCGATTGCTTTGAGTGGCGAGTTTGACGTCACAAGTAAGTGGCAAGCCGTTTCTAGGCGAATCTGCTCGACCATTTTACTCGGCGTGCAACCTGTGACTTCACTATATTTACGTGCAAAAGTTCTTTCACTCATGTTCATAAAATTTGCTAGTGAAGATATCGATAAATCGCTATTAAGATTGCTATTTAGCCAAGCGTGAAGGTCTGAGAATTGACTGCTTTTTGACTGTAACGTCAAAGATGAGCTGAACTGATCTTGATCGCCTGGCCGTTTTAAAAAAACAACCAGATGTCGTGCTACTTCGAGTGCAGCAGAATGCCCCAAGTCAGCTTCAACCATTGATAACGCCAAATCGATCCCGGAAGTAACACCCGCTGAAGTCCATAAGTCCCCGTCATTAATGAATATAGGGCCACGCCTTACGTTTACAAATGGAAAGTCTGTTTCCAATTTGTCATAGGCAGACCAATGAGTAGTAACGTGTCGCCCGTTTAGTTTTCCAGCTCTCGCTAGCGCAAATACCCCCGTACAAACGGAAACTAGACGCTTTGCATTTTCAGCATGCCTTACAAAATGTGTAAAAAACTTTGGATGATCACAAAATTTGTGGATGCCAGGCCCGCCTGGGACGATCAGCGTGTGCGCTCCCGGTGTTTCCGCTCCCAAAACCGCAGCGTTTAATGAGAAATTAGAGAAGATCTCAGTGGTTCTACTTAAAGAAAGGATCGATAAGGAGTAGGGGGGATGATCCGGGTCTGCAAAGTGGTTAGCCGCAATAAAAACATCCAAAGGGCCTGCTAAGTCGAGAAGGCTAACTTCGGGATAAGTCATGAACTGAACAGATCTTACAAGCATTTGTGTTACACCTTCCGGGAGAGCACCTTGTGGGTTCTGGTGATTTTGGCAGAAATCATCAATTTTTTGTCATGTTTTTAACTTATTTTCGTCTATCGTAACTTTAACCTAGAACGCTGCAGCATAGCCCAATCTCACCTAGGGATAAATTTAGTAGCACTTGAACATCCTTGTGCCATGTATTGGCAATTCGCACGGCCTAATTATTTTTTCGATTTGGAGATTGGTTTTATGTCGGGGCTTATGAAGAGCGCTATGGGGTTCGAAGTGAACATGGATGATGAATTTTCAGATAAGATTTGTAATATTCTTGGGCTGTTGGAGAGTGGTTCTTCAGGTGTTGCAGGATGTGAATTGAGGAAGGTCGCCGAATCGAATAGTTGGATTATTGAATTTTTTTGGCGCGACGAACAATCTATGCATGCTCATTTTCGATCATGTCAACTGCAAGAACTGATTAAGCTGTTGGCTTCTAGATCGCGTAAGATTGTATTCGAATGCGACAGTGAATGAGCCTAATACATATAGATTTCTCAGGCGATTAGTTACCAACCAGCTTTCTCTTAGTTAATCGGATTGCGGTGAGGAAGGCGCGCATTCCCTGGAGCTGTTGAGGCCTAATAGGCCTCAACAGAATTCCTCCTCAGAAGTCCAAAGTCACTCCTGTGTAAAGCGCACGGCCATCACCCGGGGAATGTAGGGATGCCTGGGCACCGTCCGGGTCATACCAAACATATTCATAATAACGATTTGTAAGGTTTTTCAGCTGTAGGTCGACACTAACTGATCGTGTCACTTTGTATGTTGCGCCGAGGTTCATCAGCACGTAACCGCCATACGTCCCTTTTTTATTTTCCCGTTCTAGGTAGTAATTGGTCTGGCCGTTCATCCAGGCCGTCAGATGTAATGCTGGTGTCGCGTCGTAGCTGATTCCCGCGTTGTAGAGGTGATGCGGGATGTGGTCGATTTCCTGACCTTTGCTGTTAGGCAACGTGGCACTCGGCTGGAGTATTTTCGAATATTGCCAAGAGTAGGCCATCCAGATATTGGTGCGTTCGTTCGGATACAGGTTCATCTGCAAGTCGTAACCCCAGCGCCGTGTTTCACCAACATTATCGGATTCGCCGCTTGGGTCGTTCAGCCTTCGACTAACTTCCCCCGAGGCCTCTTGCTGCCAATAAGCAACGCGCCCGTCTACCCAGTCATCCGGCGTGAACTTGATTCCGGTTTCCCAGCCCTCGTTGATCGAGGGTGCCAGATCGGTATCCCGGGGAGGTATCTTGTAAGCCGCCGCCCCGGTGCCCACTTGAAAGGTACGTCCCCAGTTCGCATAGAAGCTGGCAACGTCCCAGGGAGAATAGACAACGCTGATCTTCGGCTGCTTGATCAGCCCGTAGTCGTTGATGTCGTAATCTGTGCCGGTCATTTCATTAGTGAAGTCGCCCTGGATCTTGTCGACCCTGTAGGCGGGTACGATCTTCAGAGACTCGAAAGGTTTGATCTCTGCCTGGACATAAGCGCCATAGGTGTCGAAGTCGAACTGTTGGTCGCGGGTGGTAGCTAGACGTGTGCGGTCTCTAGTGCGATAGCGCTCACTTTTATTTTTCTGCTGCTGTACGTCTGCGCCTCCTTCCAAGGCGAAGTCGTAAAGCCAGCTGACTTGCGGTCGCCAGGTCACGGAGGTTAGCGCGCCATATTGCGTCTCGTAAGCGTCGCGTTCCTGTTGAGCGCTGGTGCTCCAGTATTGCGTCCAACGCCTGTCATCGAAGGTGTTGACGTAGGTCTTCGCTGACCAAGCGAGGTTATCAGCCAGGTCTGTATCAAAATGCAGACTGACTTGGTTCATGCGACGCGTACCCTTGTCAGTAGCGTTGAAGCTGTTGGTCATTTCCGGGTGATGACGTGCATCGTCTTCTCTTAGATAACCTGGCTCCTGAGCTTCAGTTTCGTAGTGACGAGCAATAAGGCCGATACGGTAGCTGTCATCGTCCGGCGTGTAGAACCATTTGCCAGACATTGAAAACTTGTCGGCTTCGGCATGATCCCGGTAGCCATCAGATTTTTGGTAGGCGAAAAAGTAATTCTGAGTCCAGTTGCTGCTCTCAATTCCCTTGGCCAGCTGTGCTTCTTGGGTATTGAAGCTTCCATAACGCAGCCGCGCCTTGTTGTAGTCGCCACCTGTGCGGGTGAACATGTTGACGTTGCCGGCAATGTTGTTCAGACCATAACGCGCATCGCTGGTGCCACGCACCACCTCAATGCTGTCCAGCTCCATGGGGAAAATCATGTCCATGAACGGCATATTGCCGTCGTTGCTGTTGCTCGGAATGCCGTCGATCAAAAGCTTTACGGCATTCACTTCGCCTTCACCGTTAAAGCCACGGAAGGAAATTTTCCCTGAGGTCGTGCCTTGGTTGAATTCGGTGAGCATGACACCCGGTGCGCGACTGAACAGTTCCCAGCTGTAATTTACTGGCATTTTTTCGAGGATGTCTCCTCCGAGAATATCCACCGAGCTGAGAACGTTGCTGGTACTCAAAGGGCCGCTTGCCGAGCCCTGAATGCTAACCGCACCTAGGGTCAGGGTTGAATTTTCGATTCTGCTGGCTTCAGCTAATGCCACTGACAGCGGGCTCAACGCGAGCACGCCTATAGAAAGCAGGGGCCAAAGGGGGCGGGACACAGACAATGCCTTTGCAGGGCGCAAAGTGGTTGAAGCAGGCATAGCACGCACTTCCTGATGATCAAGAAACTTTAAGGGCGTTCAGCGTCCATCGCAGGCCGCTAGAAGGATTTAAAGAGAGCAGCACCGCATGAGGTCAGCGGTGTTGTGATCAGGCGAAAGGGGATGCGCGTGGACTTAGGCTTGGCCAACGAACTCTCGGATGTAGCGTGGGCAACTCAGGATTTTCGAGGGCGGTATTGGGGGTGTACGGCGGTAGGTAGTGCCGGTAGTAGTTGGACGGTAACGCTGCAAGTCCCGCATGACCACAACAGCAGTCGCCGTGCTGCATGACAGGTTTCGATTGCGGCAGCTGCAGGGCATCAATTACTTTGCCGAGGTCTGCAGGAAGGGCGCTCAAGTTCCCACCTGAACAAAAACCACCCCAAAGCATCAGGCGCACGTCTGGTGCCTGTATCGCACGACTCATCGGCATGGCGAACAGATTGAGCAGGACAGCCAGACAGGCAATCCAGGGACGGAGACGTTTCAACGAGCTCATAAATGAAATCGCCGCGAAGGGGCAGCTATTTAGCCCGCTTTAAAGAGTGAAGTAAATTTTTCCTGGGTGCGCTATTTCGCCACAGGTCATATTGGATCGCAGGGAAGATCTCTGCGTCCAAACAAGACGCCTGCACCAACTGGTAAGCTCGCTCATCAACTTGTTGGATGATGGCTATGTCTCTACGCGCACTTCGAACACTGCTTGCTATTGCCCAACACGGTTCTTTCGTCAGAGCAGCGGACGCCGTTCATCTCACCCAGTCAGCGGTCAGCCTTCATGTTCGGTCATTGGAGGAGGATTTCAACGCGCTCCTGTTTGACCGTTCACGACGGTTGCCGGTACTGACGGATGCGGGCCATATCGCCGTGGAGCGCGCGAGAGAAATTCTAGCCTTGTATGACGGCATCTCCTCTGAGCTTGGCGGCGACAGCGAGTTACGGGGCAGGCTTAGAATCGGCGCCATCCAAACAGCACTGGCAGGCGTTTTGCCCCTCGCACTGTCTGCATTGCGCGCCCTGCATCCGCACCTGCGCATCACTGTTGCGTCGGGCATGTCTGCTGAGTTGGCCACGCGCGTAGAAGCGGGCGAACTAGATGTTGCGATCACCACAGAGCCGGTGAAACCACACCCTTATGGCCTGGTGAGCACGGTGCTTTACGAGGAAGGTTTCTGGATCATCGCGCCTGTGTCACTCGCGCATGAGGACTTGCAGCGTCTTCTCAAAAGTCAGCCGTTTATTCGCTTTGATCGTCGTGCCTGGGCGGGTCGAACCATTGAGCGGGAGCTTCGCACTATGCGGATGCGGGTGCAGACCAGCATGGAGCTTGATAGCCAAGATGCGATTATCCAGATGGTTTCAAGCGGACTTGGAGTATCCATCATTCCTCTCGCTCAGCAACAAGTCGAAAGCCTGACCACACTCGCCTTTGAGCCGTTCGGCACGCCTCAAAAAACCAGGCGCGTTGTATTACTGGAGCGCGAAGAGCGTCCGCTTAGGCGATTGGCTTCAGCCCTGGCGAACGCCGTGAAAGCTTATTCTCCGCACACCGACCCATGAGTGATAGTTGTTGTTTGCTGAATTTTAAATCGTTTTTATTTTAGAGTCCGACTTCTTATCGTGGTGCCCATCCAGACGCATTCTTGAGGGCGACATGAGCACTCCACCTACCGCAGACAATATCCTGCAGTCTCCTATCCTGATCATGGCAAAGCGAGCGGCGTTGATGCGAGCGCAGGGTAGGGATGTCATCGACCTGACATTGGGCGAGCCAGACTTCAACGCGCCGCCACACGTTCTTGAAGCTGCGCACGCTGCGCTCAGCGGTCGCCTGACCTACTCACCGTCTAACGGTATTGAACCACTTCGTCGCGCGATCCGAATGCGCATGAAAGAAATTCGAAACCTCGATTACGCCGATGATCAAGTGGCCGTCGGCTGTGGCGCCAAACAAATCATCTACAACGCTTTTCAAGCGACCCTCAAAAGTGGCGACGAGGTGATCGTGCCCGCGCCCTATTGGGCGAGTTATCCCGCCATGATCAAGATGTGCGGCGCGCGACCGCTGATTGTTTCGACTACAAGAGAACAGGGTTTTCGCCTCACTGCAGAGCATTTGGATGCAGCGCTTAGCCGGGCAACGTCGCCCAAGTGGATCGTCTTGAATGCGCCGGGCAACCCGTCAGGAGCGCTCTACTCACGTGAGCAACTGTTGGCCATCGCCGAAGTGCTGCGTCGATATCCAGGGGTGATGGTGCTATCAGATGACATCTATTCAGAAATTCGTTACACGGATGATCCCTACCAAACGTTGGCGACGGTGGCGCCTGATTTGAGAGACCGTATCCTGATCGTGGATGGCGTATCTAAAGTTTACGCAATGACCGGCTGGCGAGTGGGGTGGGGGTGTGGGCCAACGTCATTGATCACGACGATCAGCTCGGTTCAATCACAGAACTGTACTCAGACCAGCACCCTGAGCCAGTTGGCGGCGGTTTCCGCATTGACTGGGCCTCAAGCGTTGGTGGGCGAGCGAAATGCAATTTATCGACAGCGACGTGATGCCGCGCTCCAAATCCTGCGGGCCTGCGAAGCTATTGATGTCGCATGCCCAGAAGGCGCGTTTTATCTTATTCCTAGGATCAAAACGATCAATGATGATCAGGCCTTCGCGCTCAAGCTACTTGAGGCGGGCATAGCAACTGTTCCAGGTAGCGCTTTTGGGATGCCAGGACATCTCAGGCTTTCCTTTGCTACCGATGAGCCCATCCTGACCGCGGGCTGTGAACGTTTGGTGCAAAAAATCAAGGCGGGCGCATGACCCTTTCTTTGTTGATTGCCTTGTTACCCATCGCTTTTTTGATCGCGCTGGGCGCATGGCTCAAGCATCGTCAATTTCTAGCGGATACCTTCTGGGCGCAGGCAGAGCGCTTGGCATATTACGTATTGCTTCCTTCTCTTTTCTTTCACGGACTGGCGACCGCCAAGCTTGATGGAGTGCCCATTCAAAGCATGGTCTCGGTGCTTATATTGTCGACTGTAGTTGTGTCGCTAATGCTATTGGGAGCAAGAGCGTTGATCACTCGGGACAATGCGACATTCACGTCAGTTTTTCAGGGTGGCATACGCTTCAACAATTACGTTGGCGTTTCTGCCGCTGCGGGTTTGTTTGGTGTGCAAGGCGTAGCGCTGGCAGCCGTCGCGAACGCTGCGATAGTGCCTACAGTTAACATCCTGTGCGTACTTGTTTTCGCAAGGTTCGGATCTAGCGGCAGAATGACATTTAGCAAAGTGCTCAAGCAGTTGGCACTGAACCCACTTGTACTCGCTTGCTTCGCCGGCGGGTTGATCCAGGTCTTGGGCTGGGGGCTACCAGTTGGTATCGAGCCGATGCTCAAAGCCTTGGGTCAAGCGTCACTGCCGCTCGGTTTACTCTGCGTGGGTGCCGCGCTTGAGTTCGGGAGCATTAAGCAATGGCTACGCCCGGTCGGCTATTCGTCTCTGGTGAAGTTCTTAGTCATGCCGCTCGTCACGCTTGGAGCTTGTCATCTGTTCAGGCTTGAAGGGAAAGCTGCCATTGCAGCACTCCTGTTCCAGGCGCTGCCGACCGCTTCATCCTCCTACATCATGGCTCGTCAGTTGGGCGGAGATGCGCCACTAATGGCTGGGATCATCGCTTGCCAAACCCTTCTCGCAGGCGTCGCTCTTCCCATTGTCATAGTGGTAATGACCCAATGGATTGACTTCTAGGCATTTACGAAAAGCGTTCAACGATGCCGTCCTGATGCGGGATGTTTCGCGCACCACTTTTGAGCCGTATCCGTTTTATTCTTCTATTACGCCGAGATTGTTGCAGTAGTACGAATTCAGATTCTATCTCGAGCTTGGAGTCATCCGGGTCGCCGAGGGGGCTTCAGGATCATGTCCGCGATAGGTCGATGCTGATCCGCCTCCAACCGCCTACGCCATCTCCCGAACTCAGCCACATGGCGCATATCGAGATTAAAGAGGTTGACTGTCCTCCTGACCTCTAGAGAAAAAACCTCCGATAACCCCTATTTACAGGCAATTCTAGCTTCTTCTAAATACCCAGAAAGGAATCGATCAGATCAAAGGATGACTGATTGCCTAGTCCTGTCTGTACAAGTATGTAATTGCGCGCTAGAGTCGACCATGTGTTTCGACACGTTTGTCCGCAACCTGGGGGCTGTGTGTTCAGCGTAATGCCACACGCGCTCCATAACTGTACTCGTGCGCCCCAAGCGCTTCTGTTGGTTATTAGGAATAAAAACAATGAAAAAATCTATTTTGACCTTATCAGTATTGGCTCTGTGCGCGGCGGCTGGTATTGCCGTGGCCAAGGAGTACAAGGAGTTGCGCTTTGGAGTCGACCCATCCTATGCACCCTTCGAATCCAAGGCCGCCGACGGCAGCCTTGTGGGCTTTGATATTGATCTGGGTAACGCGATTTGCGCTGAACTGAAGGTCAAGTGCAAATGGGTAGAAAGTGATTTCGACGGGATGATTCCCGGCCTCAGGGCCAATAAATTCGACGGCGTGATTTCTGCCATGACCGTGACTTCTTCGCGGGAAAAAGTCATCGATTTCTCCAACGAATTGTTCTCGGTGCCAACATCCTTCGTCTTTAAGAAAGGCTCGGCCTTGAGCGAAGACATCACGACGCTGGCTGGCAAAACCGTTGGCTATGAACAAGGCACCACCGAGGAGGCCTACGCCAAGGCCGTGCTGAACAAAGCCGGGGTAAAAACCCAGGCCTACGCCAACCAGGATCAGGTTTATGCTGACCTGGTCACGGGTCGCCTCGATGCCTCGATTCAGAACATGCTGCAAGCTGAAATGGGTTTCCTGAAGTCCCCGCAAGGCGCTGACTTTGAAGTGAGCAAGCCAGTCCATCACGAACTGCTGCCAGCAAAAACGGCGATCGGTCTGCTCAAAGGCAATGCCGAGCTTAAAGCCCTAGTGAACAAAGGCATACAGGCGCTCCACGACGACGGCACCTACGTGGCCATCCAAAAGAAACACTTCGGTGATCAGAATATTTACAGCGGTAAATAACGACGCTGCGCCCATTCACGGATGGGCGTTTTCCTGATTGACGAAGGGCTTCCCCATGTTAGAAAACCTATTGCAGATGCTGGGGCTGTCGGGCTTCAGCCTTAAGGGCTTTGGCCCACTGTTGCTGCAAGGCACCTGGATGACGGTCAAGTTATCCTTCCTTTGCTTGCTGCTAAGCGTGATTTTGGGCCTGATCGGTGCCAGTGCCAAGCTTTCAACGTCGGCGCTGTTGCGCGTCCCTGCACAGGCCTACACCACGCTGATTCGTGGAGTGCCGGATCTGGTTCTGATGCTGCTGATCTTCTACAGCTTACAGACCTGGCTCACCCAGCTGACCTCAGCCTTAGGGTGGGATTACATCGAGATCAATCCATTCAGTGCCGGCGTGATCACGCTGGGCTTTATCTATGGTGCGTATTTCACTGAGACTTTCCGAGGCGCCATCCTCGCCGTGCCGCGTGGCCAGATGGAAGCGGCCACTGCTTACGGCCTTACCCGCGTGCAGCGTTTCCGCTACGTACTGTTCCCGCAGATGATGCGTTTTGCCTTACCGGGTATCGGCAACAACTGGATGGTCATCCTCAAAGCCACCGCGTTGGTCTCGATTATTGGGCTGGCCGACCTGGTGAAAGTGGCTCAAGACGCCGGCAAGACCACCTATCAACTGTTCTTTTTCCTGGTGCTGGCGGCCTTGATCTATCTGGTCATCACCACTGCATCGAACTACGTCTTGCGCCGGCTGGAAATCCTCTATGCCGCAGGCACCCGGGAGGCCGTGCGATGATCGAACTTCTGCAGGAATACTGGAAGCCTTTCCTCTACAGCGATGGCTATCACATCACCGGGTTAGCGATGACCCTGTGGCTACTAAGTGCTTCGCTTTTCCTGGGCTTTTTGATGGCACTCCCGCTGTCGATTGCCAGGGTCTCAAGCAACGTATGGGTGCGCTGGCCGGTACAGTTCTACACTTATCTGTTTCGCGGTACGCCACTGTATATACAGCTACTGATCTGCTACACCGGTATCTACAGCCTTGCAGCGGTGCGCGCGCAACCCATGCTCGACGCATTCTTCCGCGATGCAATCAACTGCACCATTCTTGCCTTCGCTTTGAGCACTTGCGCCTACACCACGGAAATTTTCGCCGGGGCGATCCGTAACATGAATCACGGCGAGGTCGAAGCGGCCAAGGCATTCGGACTGCGCGGCTGGAAGTTGTATGCCTACATCATCATGCCATCTGCGCTGCGCCGATCGCTGCCGAACTACAGCAACGAAGTCATACTGATGCTGCACTCGACCACAGTCGCGTTCACTGCGACTGTGCCGGACATTCTCAAGGTCGCCCGGGATGCCAATTCGGCAACGTTCCTGACATTCCAGTCGTTCGGTATCGCCGCCGCGATTTACCTCGCAGTCACTTTCTCTCTGGTTGGCCTGTTCCGTCTGGCTGAACGCCGCTGGCTGTCTTTCCTCGGCCCGGCTCATTAATTCAGGGTGTTTGAACATGTACAAATTGACCGTTGAAAACCTGCATAAAAGCTATGGCAGCCACGAAGTACTCAAAGGCGTTTCCCTAAACGCCAAGACCGGCGATGTGATTAGCCTGATTGGCGCCAGCGGGTCGGGCAAGAGCACCTTCTTGCGTTGTATCAACTTTTTGGAAACGCCCAACGATGGCGCCATGGGCCTGGATAACCAGCCGATTCGCATGATGCATGACCGCCACGGCATGCATGTGGCCGACGCTTCTGAACTGCAGCGGCTGCGCACACGGCTTGCGATGGTGTTCCAGCACTTCAACCTCTGGAGCCACATGACCGTGCTCGACAACATCACGATGGCTCCACGCCGCGTCCTGGGTATCAGCAAGAAAGATGCTGAGGAGCGTGCTCGGCGGTATCTGGACAAGGTAGGTTTGCCGTCTCGCGTTGCCGACCAGTATCCGGCTTTTCTCTCTGGCGGGCAGCAACAGCGGGTCGCTATCGCTCGGGCTTTGGCCATGGAGCCTGAGATCATGTTGTTCGACGAGCCGACTTCGGCGCTTGATCCAGAATTGGTGGGCGAGGTGCTCAAGGTTATCCAGGGTCTGGCCGAAGAAGGTCGAACCATGATCATGGTGACTCATGAGATGAGCTTCGCGCGCAAGGTGTCGAGTCAGGTGTTGTTCCTCCACCAAGGACTCGTGGAAGAGCAGGGCTTACCTGAAGATATCTTGGGTAACCCCAAGAGCGAGCGCCTGCAGCAGTTCCTTAGCGGCAACCTCAAGTAACCGCTATGCCTTCGAGCGACTCTTCGGTCGCTCATTAGCTCCAAATTACCTTGCCCTTCGTCAGTGACCATGCTCGAGTAAAATTCGCTTGATTATGGTTGTATATACATGATTATATTTATGCGTGACCTGTAGCGTTAAACCAATAAATAGGCTGAGAAAGTCATTTCGAGAGGATTACCGGTGAGCAAGCCATCCCATTTCCGTAATGTCGAAATCCGCGCCGCGCGTGGTAACGCGCTGACCGCCAAAAGCTGGCTGACCGAAGCTCCACTGCGCATGTTAATGAACAACCTCGACCCGGAAGTGGCCGAGAACCCAAAAGAACTGGTGGTCTATGGTGGCATCGGCCGCGCTGCGCGGAACTGGGAGTGCTACGACAAGATCGTTGAAAGCCTGACTAATCTGAACGACGACGAAACCCTGTTGGTGCAGTCGGGCAAGCCGGTCGGCGTATTCAAGACTCATAGCAACGCGCCGCGCGTGCTGATCGCCAACTCCAACCTGGTGCCGCACTGGGCGAGCTGGGAACACTTCAACGAACTCGACGCCAAAGGCCTGGCCATGTACGGCCAGATGACCGCCGGCAGCTGGATCTACATCGGCAGCCAGGGCATCGTTCAGGGCACCTACGAAACCTTCGTCGAGGCCGGGCGCCAGCATTACAACGCTGACCTCAAGGGCCGCTGGGTGCTCACCGCCGGCCTCGGTGGCATGGGCGGCGCGCAACCGCTGGCCGCCACCCTGGCCGGCGCCTGCTCGCTGAACATCGAATGCCAGCAAGTCAGCATCGATTTCCGCCTGAAGAGCCGTTACGTCGACGAGCAAGCCAAAGACCTCGACGACGCTTTAGCGCGTATCGACAAATACACCAAAGAAGGCAAAGCGATCTCCATCGCTCTGCTCGGCAACGCGGCGGAAATCCTGCCGGAACTGGTCAAGCGTGGCGTGCGCCCGGACATGGTCACCGACCAGACCAGCGCCCACGATCCGCTCAACGGCTACCTGCCGGCCGGCTGGAGCTGGGACGAATACCGCGCTCTCGCCAAGACCGAACCGGCCGCTGTGATCAAAGCCGCCAAGCAGTCGATGGCGGTGCATGTGAAAGCCATGCTGGAGTTCCAGAAGCAAGGCATTCCGACCTTCGACTACGGCAACAACATCCGTCAGATGGCTCAGGAAGAAGGCGTCGAAAACGCTTTCGATTTCCCGGGTTTCGTGCCGGCCTACATCCGTCCGCTGTTCTGCCGTGGCATCGGCCCGTTCCGCTGGGCTGCGCTGTCGGGTAACGCTGAAGACATCTACAAAACTGACGCCAAGGTCAAAGAGCTGATCCCGGACGACGCGCACCTGCATAACTGGCTGGACATGGCGCGCGAGCGCATCAGCTTCCAGGGCTTGCCGGCACGAATCTGTTGGGTAGGGCTGGGTCTGCGCGCCAAGCTGGGCCTGGCATTCAACGAAATGGTGCGTAGCGGTGAGTTGTCGGCGCCGATCGTCATCGGTCGCGACCATTTGGACTCCGGTTCCGTGGCCAGCCCAAACCGCGAAACCGAATCAATGCAGGACGGTTCCGACGCCGTGTCCGATTGGCCGTTGCTCAACGCGCTGCTGAACACCGCCAGCGGCGCGACCTGGGTTTCCCTGCACCATGGCGGCGGCGTCGGCATGGGCTTCTCTCAGCACTCGGGCATGGTGATTGTCTGCGACGGTACCGACGAAGCGGCTGAGCGCATTGCACGCGTACTGCACAACGACCCGGCGACCGGCGTGATGCGTCACGCCGACGCGGGTTACCAGATCGCAATAGATTGTGCCAAAGAACAAGGCTTGAACCTGCCAATGATCACCTCTGTTAAAGGAGCAAAAGCATGAACACACTCAACATCATCCCTGGCCAACTGAGCCTTGCCCAACTGCGCGACGTCTACCAGCATCCGGTCAACATCTCCCTCGATGACAGTGCTTCGGCCCAGATTGAAGCCAGCGTTGCTTGCGTGGAACAAATCCTCGCCGAGAACCGCACCGCCTATGGGATCAATACCGGTTTCGGCCTGCTGGCCTCGACCCGCATCGCTACCGAAGACCTGGAGAACCTCCAGCGCTCACTGGTTCTGTCCCACGCTGCCGGTGTTGGCGAACCGATCAGTGACGCGCTGGTCAGGCTGGTCATGGTGCTCAAGGTCAATAGCTTGAGCCGTGGTTTCTCCGGCATCCGCCGCACCGTCATCGAAGCACTGATCGCTTTGATCAACGCCGAGGTTTATCCGCACATTCCGTTGAAAGGTTCGGTCGGTGCATCCGGCGACCTCGCACCCTTGGCCCACATGTCGCTGGTGCTGTTGGGTGAAGGCAAGGCTCGTTACAAGGGCGAATGGCTGGAAGCAACCGAGGCGCTGAAAGTCGCCGGCCTGACGCCACTGACACTGGCTGCCAAGGAAGGGCTGGCGTTGCTCAACGGCACGCAGGTATCCACCGCTTATGCACTGCGTGGTTTGTTCGAGGGCGAAGATCTGTTCGCTGGCGCACTGGCGATCGGTGCTCTGACTGTTGAAGCGGTTTTGGGATCGCGCTCGCCGTTCGACGCACGCATCCACGCCGCGCGTGGCCAGAAAGGCCAGATCGACAGTGCTACCGCCTACCGAGACTTGCTCGGCGAGCGCAGTGAAGTCTCCGACTCCCACCAGAACTGCGGCAAGGTTCAGGATCCGTACTCCCTGCGTTGCCAGCCGCAAGTCATGGGCGCTTGCCTGACCCAGTTCCGTCAAGCTGCGGAGGTATTGGTCGTCGAAGCTAATGCCGTCTCCGATAACCCATTGGTCTTCGCTGTCGAAGGCGATGTGATCTCCGGTGGCAACTTCCACGCCGAGCCTGTGGCCATGGCTGCTGACAACATGGCATTGGCGATAGCGGAAATCGGCTCGCTAAGCGAGCGGCGTATTTCCCTGATGATGGACAAGCACATGTCGCAATTGCCGCCATTCCTGGTGGCCAACGGCGGTGTCAACTCCGGCTTCATGATTTCCCAAGTTACCGCAGCGGCGCTGGCCAGTGAGAACAAGGCACTTGCGCATCCACATTCGGTGGATAGCCTGCCAACTTCCGCGAATCAGGAGGATCACGTGTCAATGGCTCCTGCAGCGGGCAAGCGTTTATGGGAAATGGCTGAAAACACTCGCGGCGTCCTCGCTGTTGAGTGGCTCGCTGCGTGTCAGGGCCTTGACTTGCGCGAAGGCTTGAAGACCTCGACGAAGCTGGAGCTTGCCCGCACCAGCCTGCGCAGCAAAGTGGCTTACTACGACAAAGATCGCTTCTTTGCGCCGGATATCAACGCAGCAAGCGAGCTGTTGGCTTCCCGGTGCTTGAACGAACTGGTGTTGCCAAAGTTGCTGCCTAGCTTGTAATCGGGGGGAAGGGGCGTTTGGCTCCTGTGTGAGCAAGCTGAATTGCTCGAGTCATCCCGCACGAGAGCTACAGTGTTTATGCAGTTTTTTGCTCTACAGCCATCGGCGACAGGCAGTTGTCGTAGCTGTGGAGCTTTTTCACTTTTGTAGTGCAGGAAACTCACTGGTGAAATTCTGCGTCAAGAGGTTGTCCGGAAAGTAGAAGCAGCATTGGCATTTCGATCCCGGTTTATGATGGAACAGTTCATCAGATGCCTTCAGGCATCAACTGTCTCTATGCGCCCCGCTTACCGGCAGGCGACTGCCGAGTCGATAGCGTGAGGAGGGGTGAACCAAGCGCACGTAAGTCACAATTTTGCTTTGGCTCCAAGTGCGGCGGATAAGCGCTAAGCAAGGTTCGTTGGCGTCGATCTGCATATGTTTGCTTTCGTCAATGCTTGGGTGACAGGCTTCGACGATATGCTCCATTTCATCGGGTTTGACGACGCGCAACAGGTATTTGGCGGGTTGCAAGTGCTCCCCGAAGTCTTGCTGCAGAAATTCTGGCACCAGCTCGGGATTGACGTAACGATCCTCAAGTTGTACGGGCACGCCTTCTTCGCTGTGAACACAGACCAGATGAAAAACTGAAGAGCCAGTGGTCAGGCCCAAAGCGGACGCCACCGACATTGAGGCCGATTCACGACCCAGGTGCAGGACGCGGCAGGTGTAGCTGTGGCCTCGGGCCAGGATCTCGTCGGCAATGTTGGTGATGCGCAGCAAGTTTGATTGCGGTTTGCTTTCGGCTACGAACGTGCCGACGCCTGAAATCCTGACCAGGTGGCCCTCTTCGGTCAGTTCGCGCAAAGCCCGATTGACGGTCATGCGCGAAATGCCCAGTTCTTGCACCAGCTGGTTTTCTGAAGAAATCAGGTCACCAGGTTTCCAAACGCCCGCCCGAAGTTGGTCTTGCACATAATCCTTTGCACGCCGGTAGAGCGCTTGTGGTGCATTTTTGATCATTAGTCAGTCCGTGTCTCGAGTGTGGCAAGGACGCTTGCCAGTGCTGTAAGGAAAAGGTCGTTATCCTCACAGCTTCCGACAGAGACGCGCAAGTACTCAGTGTAACCAACTTCGCGCCACGGTTTGATGATTACCCCTTCGCGCAGTAGCGCTTGATTGATTACTTCGGCCGGATAAGGCGTGCTGAAAAACAAGAAGTTGGCAAGGGAGGGCGCGGTTGTAATGCCTTGCTCGTGCAGTGTCGCCTCCATTCGCCGGCGTTCGCTAGCGACATGGGACAGGCAGGCGTTCAGATGCTCATCGTCAGCCAGTGCGGCAATCGCTGCGGCCTGGGCTACGTGGTTGACGTTGAAGGGAGTACGCAGACGGTTAATAAGATCGGCCAACATCGGATCGCTCACCACCCCGTAGCCTATGCGCAAACCCGCCAGGGAATAAGCCTTGGAGAACGTCCTCAGCAGGATGAACGGTCTGCCGCTGCCTTGAATCAGAGCAAGACAGTCCGGGTATTCGGCCTCCCATTGTGCATATTCGTAGTAGGCCTCGTCGAACACCAACAAACATTGCGGTGGCAATGCGTCGAGCAGTTGTTGCAGCTCGTCGGCGCTAAGGGCGCAGCCAACCGGGTTGGATGGGCAGGAAAACATCAGCACATGCGTGTGGGGAGTGAGTGCTGCGACCATCGCCGGCACATCGAATGTGCCTTCCTGGGTCATTGGCACACCAATCACCTTGGCGCCGGCTGCCAGTGGATAGATGAAGTGCAGACCGAACGAAGGCACTACGGTCACGACTTCGTCGTCGTGATCCAAAAACACTCGACTGATGACGCTCAGCAAATCCTCCGAGCCGTTGCCGAACACCAACTGGTTTTCCGGCACACCCAGCTTTTCAGAAAGCGCAGTACGCAATGCTTGGCAGCCGGCATCAGGATACAGCGCAATTTCTCTGCAAGCTCGAGCCGTTGCGGCGCTAACGGCGGGTGCTGTGCCCATTGGGTTTTCGTTGCTCCCAAGTTTGGCTACGCGTGTAAGGCCGAATCGTTTGCGCACGGCATCCGAAGCCAGGCCAGCGTTATAGCTGGCCAATTCGCGAACTTCTGCGCGGGCAAGCAGGTTCAAGTCATTGGCATTCATACAGGGCTAACCTCTATTAGTGTCTTGCGGGAAGGCATCTCGATTCAGTCGGTTCTGCAGGAGTTGCTGCAGACGCTACTACTTGGCGTTATGTCTGATCTCGGATGGCTGATAGCTGGATGGCTGGATGGATCTGAGCGGTACCATTGGATTCATGATGTGACGTCCTTAGCGAACAGCGTAACGTGGTGAGTGATCTGTATAATCCTGTATATACCACAAAGGCAAGATGCAGGCCAAACCTTCGTTCGGTAATAGAGCCGCGGTTCAGGCCTGTTTTCAGAGAAGTGGATCAGATGCATGTTCATGCAGGATTTTCAACGTGTAACCTATGGTTCCGCGGGGGTTGTTACCCTCACTCCGTGGCGTGTTTAAACGAAACATTGATTGCCGTACGCATTTGATGCGCTAACCATAAATGGACAGCTACTGGCTTTGCCTTAGGCATCTGGCGTGGTTTTTTGCGAGCGGCATTGAAAATGCTTTATCCTGTATATACACGCTGAGCTTTTTAAGCTAAAACCTAGTTCAGCCCTTGCTGTCACGACTGACCAGTGAGTCAACATGATTTCGGAATGCTGTTCGCTCTGTATGCATGGCCAGCGCCCGCGAGGGGGCAGATGCTCAAGCGCATTTACGACTTGTTGCCTAGCCGTGAGCACAGATGGACTGCAAGCGATGATTCACAATCGGTGCTCGCTGATGAGCGAATCTTTGAATACCCAAGAGAGAGAACTGCCATGACCGTAAGCAATCTGCCCTTTTCCAAAGTCCGCCACAGCCAAGGCCTGGTTTTTTTGTCTGGCGAATTGCCGTTTGGTGAGGACGGCAGCTTTCCTGAAGGTATCGAAGCGCAAACGCGTTTGACCCTGACGCGTATTGCCCAGACGCTGGAAGCCGAATCGCTGTCGCTGGACGATGTTGTCAGCGTCACCGTATACCTGACCGACCGGAGTGATTTCGCCGAATTCAATCGGGCTTATGCATCATTCTTCACGACCAACCTGCCAGTGCGCGCGACCGTCTGCGCCGGCCTTGTGGTCGATGCATTGATAGAGATCAGTGTCATCGCGCAACAGCGTGCTTGATTCGGAGGCAGCGTGAGCGAAAAACAAGTGGTGGTATTGGGAGCCGGTATTGTCGGCGTCTGCACGGCGTTGCATTTGCAGCGCCGTGGCTGCGCAGTGACGCTGGTAGACAAAGGGTTGCCAGGGCGCGAAACATCGTTCGGTAACGCAGGCATTATTCAGCGCGAGGCCATTGAGCCTTACGCGTTTCCAAGGGATCTTGCCAGTCTGATAAACGTGGCAACCAAGCGTGACATCGGCGTTAATTACCATATGCGCGCGATGCCTGAATACGTGCCTGCCTTGGTCAGGTATTGGGCCAACTCCGCGCCGAAGCATTACCAGGCCATTGCGGATGCCTTTCGCACGCTGATTGAGCATTCGATTAGTGAGCACTCGGAGCTGATTGAGCAAAGCGGTTCGCAGAACCTTATCGTGCGCAAAGGGTGGATTCAGGCTTTCCGTAGCCCACAGCAATTCGATGAGGCGGTGGAGCGCGCGGTACGCGTGAGTGCACACGGCGTATTGTCCGAGCATTTGGACGGTGTCGCGCTAAGACTGGCGGAACCCGCCCTGAGTGAGGCATTGGTGGGGGGCATTCATTGGCTGCAACCCTGGACTTGTATTGAGCCTGGAGAGCTAGTGCAGCGTTATGCCGATCTGTTCGTGAGTGAAGGTGGGCAAATTTTGCGCGGCGATGCTCGATCGTTGCGTCAATCGGGAGCCGGCTGGAGCGTCGATACCGATTCCGGATCGGTCGGCGCATCGGAGGTGGTAGTAGCGCTGGGGCCTTGGGCTCATGAACTGCTGTGTGAGTTGGGCTACCGCATACCGTTGTTCGTCAAACGGGGTTACCACGCTCACTTTGCCGATGGAGCAACGCTGACCCGCCCGGTGCTGGATACCGAACAAGGCTACATGCTGGCGCCAATGAAACGCGGTATCCGCCTATCGACAGGGGCAGAGTTCGCCAGTCTAAGTGCACCTCCAACACCGGTGCAGTTAGGCAAGGCCGAGCGTGCTGCACGGCAAGTATTGGCGTTAGGCCCCCAAGTTGAGCGCACGCCATGGAAGGGCGCCCGACCTTGTACGGTAGACATGAAACCGGTAATCGGCGCAGCGCCCTTGCATAAAGGGCTCTGGTTCAATTTCGGCCATGCCCATCAGGGGTTTACGCTGGGCCCAGTCAGCGGTCGACTGCTCGCAGAATTGATGATGGGCGAGACGCCTATAGTCGATCCAGCACCCTTTGCTCCAGGCCGTTTTTGAGCTGAGCTGCAGTGCATGAACCTTTCCGCCCGTCTCCGTTGGAGTAGCGGGCGAGAACCTGGCCTGTCAGGAAAATTAACACTGATATTTATCTACGGACGCTGCCCCTGCAGATTTCGTGTCAGTCGTCGTGGGCGCTGTTTTGATTCCAATGGGTGTATCCGTTCCATCGGCCCGCCCTAAATAATTATAAGTACCCGTTGGAGAAGTCATGAATATCAAACAGAAGCTGACATGGGTATTTGCGGCCATCGCCTGTCTTCCAGTGATTATGGTCGCGGTGCTCGTCGTATTGAACTTGCGGAGCGCGGCGCAAGCCAATTTCCTGGATAGCAGCGGTCGTGAAATTCGCCAGATTGATAACGGCATGAAGCAGTTCTTTGAAAGCATCCGCCAAAACGTCGAATACCTTGCCAAGGATCCTCGGATCGCCAGCGTCAAGGGATTGAAAAACTATACCGCTGCGAATGCTGAGCAAACGCCGGTCACCGAAGCCGATCAGCGGCTCCAGGTTATTTTCGATCGATTTGCCGAGACCCACCCGACCACCGCATCCATTTCACTGGGGCTCAACGACGGCGGATTTGCCGGCTGGCCCGACGATCCAAAAATGGCCAGCTACGACCCCCGGGTGCGTCCCTGGTACAAAACCGCCATGGCCGCCGCATCAGGCTTAACCGTGCGCACGGGCGCCTACTACTGGGCGCCGGATGACATGGTGCTGGTCAGCACGGTTCGCGCTTTCGCCGACGCAAGCGGCAACCCGGTAGGCGTCGTCGGTGTAGACGTCTCGCTAAAGCAACTAACGGAACTGGTTAAAACCATCAAGCTGGGCGACAGCGGGTACCTGATGATGGTCGAAGCCAACGGCAACGTTTTAGTCGATCCCGCCAATCCCAAAAACAGCTTCAAACCCTTGGCCGATTTGGGCCCTGGCTACTCCGATCTGGCAAAGACTGGCGATGGCGTCACCAGGATCGAAATCGATGGCGTGCCCTATATGGTCAATGTGGTCAGTTCCGAAAGCCTAGGCTGGCGCTTCATCGGTCTAATTAAGCGCGACGAAGTCATGGCTCAGGCCACCAGCCTCACATGGCTTATTGCGATGATTGCCGCCTGGTTGGCGGTCGTATTCGCCATCGTAGGCGCGAGCTTCGCCGGCGTAATCGTTAGACCAATTCGCAGCGTTGCCAATGGCTTGCAGGAAATTGCCGAAGGGGAAGGCGACCTGACACGCGAACTCGAAGTGCGGGGCAAGGACGAAACCGCCACTTTGGCTGGTTGGTTCAACCAGTTCCTTGGGATGATCGCGCAACTGATGAGGCGCATCCGCAGCGCTTCCTCCGATTTGCAAGAGGTCGCTGCGGATACAAGTCAAGTGGCCAGCAACATGAACAGCGCCGCAGTGCGCCAGCGTGAAGCAGTTGAATTAGTAAGCACGGCTTTCAACGAGATGGTCGCTACCTCTAACGAAGTGGCTCGCTCATGTAGTCATGCGGCTTCCAGCGCGGACGTCGGTTATCGAGAGGTGCACGATGGGCAACGGCACATTGGTGAGGCCACGGGCAGCGTTCTTAAATTGAGTGAAGACCTGCAGCAGTCGGCAGGTACCATGCAGATGCTCGAGCAGGACAGTAAGAACATCAACACAATCCTCGATACCATTCGTTCGATCGCTGAACAGACCAATTTGTTGGCACTCAATGCCGCCATCGAAGCGGCGCGCGCCGGCGACCAGGGGCGTGGATTCGCGGTCGTGGCCGACGAAGTTCGCGCCTTGGCGCGACGTACTGCCGACTCAACTGGCGAGATCGACAGCCTGCTCGGCAACTTCGCGCGGCGAACCAAGGAGGTCACCCAGCAGATGCAACGCAGCTTGGAGGCGTCGCAAACCAGCGTTGATTGTATCCAGCAGGCGAGCGACAGTTTCGACAAGATCCGCGATTCAGTAGATTCGATTCGAGACCAGAATGCTCAGATCTCCACTGCTGCAGAAGAGCAGCATCAGGTGGCCGAAGATATTAACCAACATATTGCGCAAATTCATGCCGATGCCCAATTGGTTGAGAGTGTTGCGCACTCAGCGTACGAGGGATCAGTTCGTCTTACAGACCTATCCGTACAACTGAAAGGGCTGGTAGGGGGGTTCAAACTCTAGGATGTGTTGATTGGTGATGCAAGCATGCTAAGTCATGCGAGCGGAAAAGTAGGGGCAGCAGCGTGCGGAAAGCTGAACATGGTCATCTGCTTACTTTTTGCCATATTCTAGGTCGTATACATGAGGTCGTCAGTCATGCGTGGCACTTTATAAGCCGAAAAGCATGGCCGCGTGATAGCACATCCAAGCGGCCCGCGGCCGAACTTCCAGATAGTTAAATTGATCGGCTTCTTACTCAAACGGGGCGGTTAATTCATTTGATCCAAGCCTGGGGATGACGTTGTGCCTGAAGTCAGCATGTCGAAAATTGATATCGACATACTGCCCGTAGAAGCGAGATTTCGTCGTTCTGCAAGCAGCACGCTTAAGTTAACTGGTCAACCGCTCGTAATGGTTGAAGCGCCCTCATGAACAGGCATAGCGGTGATGACCAGATCTTTAAGGAACGGCTCGGCGGCGACGCTCGCAATAGCTGGCGACGCCATGAAGGCGTCCATCGATGCTTTGTCCTCCCAGATGTATACGCTGGCAAAGGTACCCGTGTCGAAATCAGCCATCCAAGTCTTGCGGACGAGTCCAGGTACCTGCGCAATCGCTTCGGCGTACGGCCGCACCCAGCGCTCATCGTATTCCTCCTCGCTCAGCGTCAAGACATATCGGAAAATCTGCGCATATCTCATGGTCGTCTCACTCATTGGGCCTCAGCACATGCTGGTAGGAGAACGGTAAAGATTGTCACTGGCAGAGACAATAACTATGATGACTATGTGGCAATACGTTATACGGACGCAGCCGCGCGGCTGAAATCTTTCAGCGCCGCTGCACGCGAGTGCGGTGTCTCGCAGCCGACCGTGTCCGCTGCGGTCGCAGACCTGGAAGCTACGCTGGGCACCGCGCTGTTCCTACGTGGTCGTCGAATGCTCGAGCTAACTTCAACAGGTACACGGCTTTTACCCAGAATCGCTGAGGTTCTAGACGCCGTGAATGCGCTGCAGGCCGAATCGCGCGATCTCGCTTCAACTGCACGATCCGAATTGCGGATCGGTTTCACTCCCCTTGCTGGCGCAGCGCGCGTGGCGGCTCTTCTTGACCCGTTCACGAAGCAGCACCCAGAAACCAGAATGTTCTTCTTTGAGTTAAGTGTTGTAGAGCTAGAGAGTCGTCTCAGCGCGGGTCAGTTGGACGTGATAATAGGCTGCGGCTTTCGGCGGGTCAGGACGCACAAACGACTGAAGCTGCTGAGCGATACACTGGTTCTATGCTCGAAGGATGCCGAAATAGAGGGGTTGACGGCTGTTCAACTCGCTACGGCTAGCAAGTGTTGTTTGCTTCTCACAGAAGATATATGCGGCTTGGCAACCGCCACCCGTGGGCTATTCGAGTCGGCTGGTCTTAATTTGGAAGCTTACCCAGGACGCGCAATGAGTTACGGAGCGCTAGAAGACTGGGTTGAACTGGGTCTTGGAAGTGCAGTGATGCCCCGTTACCACGTCAGAAACCGCGCAATCGCGCATTCATTGCAAGATGCAGTCGGCGTTCCACTGGCGCTGGAGGTGGAGGCTGTATGGAAGTCGCCTTTGGCCTCAGCCGAGCACGCCGCAAGTTTCTTGACCTACCTGCACCGCGTCGCACCGACGTTTGCCCGCGAGATGAATTACTGAAGTTTCTTCGTAACGCAGACTGGATGACTCTAGGAGATGCCATATGTGCATGGAGTGCGAACTTCGAAGTTATTGTTATTGGATGGCTCGACTGTCGCCTCGGCCTGGTTTACCGGATCTCAACGACCGCGCAGACGCATGATTGCTTTCTAGGGCTTGAGTTTTAGCAACGGGTTATGGGGTATCGACTGAAACGCCGTAGCGCTTGTGTCCTCTAGAAGTAATGCAGTACCTGGGGCGTATTGCGAGGATGGCGAGCGTTTAAGCGCTGGCACCCAACGCCCTAGCAATAGCTTGATCGCGAATGCGGCTCGGTCTTTTGGTGTGGTGGATCCACCACCAAGGTATGGAGGACTGCTGTGAACAGGGCAGGCGAGAAGCTGAATCTGACTATTCGTTGCTCTTCATCACGGGCAGCAATCGACCCATTGCTGCCGGTTGCGACAGGCAGCAATGGCCCAATCTATCTCGCGCGCTGCGGCGTCAGCACATCTTTGAGATAGGCATCCGGATCATGCCCATTCATTCGCGCTTAGATATCTAGGCAAATTTTGCCGAAATGTTGGTTGGTTTCTTGATACTTGAACGCTTCGACAATCTCACTCAAAGGGAAATGACGATCAATTATCGGGCGCATACCATCAGCATTGATGGCTCGGATCATGTCTTGCTGCTGGCTGCGGCTGCCCACCAATACACCCTGCAGGCGCACTTGCTTGATCAGTGCTGGTACAAAATTCATTGCACCGCTTACGCCACTCAGTATCCCGATGACCGAGATGTGGCCAGCAACCCTAATTGCAATCATCGATTGCTCAAGCGTTGCAGGGCCGCCGACTTCAATGATGTGATCAACCCCACGGCCACCCGTTAGAGCGCGTGCAGTTTCGCCCCAGTTAAGGTCTTTGCGGTAATTGATCACATGATCAGCGCCTAGCGCTTTCAGACGTTCAAGTTTGTCGTCGCTTGAAGAGGTCGCAATGACGGTAGCACCGGTCATTTTAGCGAACTGCAAAGCAAAAATTGAAACGCCACCAGTGCCTTGAACGAGCACGGTGTCGCCCGGCTTGAGTGAGTCATCGGCCATCAAGGCACGCCATGCAGTCAGACCGGCGGTGGTAAGCGTCGACGCTTCAGCGTGGCTGTATCCAGTCGGCGCGTGGGTGAACGATGTGGCTTTGGCCGTCACTTGCTCACGAGCGTAGCCGTCAATGCCATCACCAGGCACGCTAACAAAACCTTCAACCAGTGGCGCACCGCTGATCCAATCCGGGAAGAAGGTGCTGACGACCGAGTCACCCAACTTGAATTCAGTGACATCTGGGCCGACAGCAATGACTTCCCCTGCACCATCAGCCATAGGGATGCGTTTTTCGGTAGGGCCCCACATACCGCTGACGACCGCGAAGTCGTGGTAGTTCAGCGAGTTGGCGTGAAGGCGCACGGTGATTTCGCCGTGCGCTGCGGCTCGGATTTCGCTGCTGCCAACCATAACGTTTTCATAGCCGCCACCGGGTTGGACGAAGATAGTTTTGCTGTTCATGGGATTTCCTTAAGTTTTCTAATTACGCGAAATAACGAAATGAAAGATTAAAAATTACAATTCTATGGTCAACCTAGCCGCAAACTCATCAATCGCCTCCTCGTTGCGTCGGTAGTAAGTCCACTTTCCGATGCGGGTAGTAAGCACGAAGCCTGCACGTTGCAAGATAGCTAAATGTGCAGACGCGGTAGAAGGTGAAAGGCCGGCCTTGTGCTGCAAATGGGTTACACACACTCCTATCGCAGGATCGCCATGATCCTGAGGTGGAAAATTACTGAGTGGGTCTTTAAGCCACTCCATCATTTGCATGCGAGTGTCATTGCCCAGGGCTTTGAGCTGTTCGAGTATCATGGTTGGTAATGTTACGCTTTTTTCCGAAATGTTCAATGAGTAATCTGTTACCTCTCGCAAGGGTTTGAAGTCAAAAAGAATCATCCAGCTGAATCGACTCCACTTTTGTAGACGCACCGAATGGCTGCTTGGATTACCCCGCGCTGGTGCACATCCTCGGGTTATGCTTGAACGACCGCGCCTGACCCATAGCTGCCTGTTACCTAGAGGGCGGCTATCTCCTTAGCGCGGACGCTAGCTGACCCCTACCTGAACCAACTCCCGCTCGACTGCGTTCCGGTATTTTTTGCACTCAATCAGCACGATGAATTCGGCCCCTGCAAAAGCTAGGAATTTCGCCAGCACGTCGATCTGGTAGGTAGAGTCGTAGGCCTCGACCTTCACGTCGTGCTTGACCTCCAGCGATGTCAGTTCAACTCCCTGTTTGAGGATCCAGTCCCTGACTAACCGCTCGAATTCGGTGGCTGTGATTTCAAGATCCGGGTTCGCCATCGGTGGGAACATTTGCTGTCCTTAAACTAAGAGGTTGCCCGTCCAGCTTTGGGCGGGAGGGCGGTTATCCTGCACAAACTACTGCGGCGAAGCGCAACTAATCTCTGGAGGCAGCTCATAACACGAATAAAGAGGACTGGCTCTAGATCTGCAGAGCCAGGCCAATCCCCCATTACGCGACGGCGTGATCCATCGGTTTCGAGCGAGCCGGCGATATCTAGCTATAATTTGCGAGTTGTCGGGCCGCTCGCATTGTTGCTGTCCCAAGGAACGACGACCAACAGGTAGCGTTATCTCAGCCATTCATTGGTGATTTGGTCGAAGCTCAGATCCTTCCACTCTTCTTTCCACAGCTCCCAGTACGGGATGTCGGCGGACGAGGGAGCCGGATCGCATACGTCGATTTTCACAAGCGACGGCATCACCAGTGAGTCGCCGATTAAGAGTGCCTCACCAGCGCCCAGATTTGGCATCTTCTCAATCAGCTTACCCAGCGTATCTGGGAGCAACCTGCGTACATAATTTTGATCGCTAGGGTTGGTAAGCCGCATCGCAACGAAGTTGTTGCATTGAGAGAAAATGGTTTCGGAAATTTCTGATGGGCGTTGGCTGGAGAGAAGCAAGGTGACGCCGTATTTTCGACCTTCCTTAGCTATCCGCTCAATCGACTGTTTGGCCGCCCGATATTTTGCGAGTTCACTTGTAGGTACATATTTGTGAGCCTCTTCGTAGACAAGCAAAATAGGGGCATCATTATTGATCGACTCACCTTGCTTGGTTCTAAGCACTTTATAGTGGTAACCATGCTCAAATATTAGGCGAGAAATTAGAGATACAGTGATGCTCAAAACCTCGAACGGAATGCCGCTAAGATCAAGGACTGTAACGTTGGAAGCCTCGTTTGGTAGATAGCCTATGAGATTTCGGAGAGTGTTTTCAAGGGAACTTTCTTTGGCGCGGGAGCCGAAGAGAAATCCCAATCTCTCCTGAGAGACCTTAGACTCGAATCGGGTATAAAACTTATCTAAAGAACCATCGCCATACCCGCCGTTGGTGATGCTTTCACGCTTTGTGGGATGAAATTCCAGCTTTTGTTCAAAGTATTTTATCACTCGCTCTTGGTCGTTTAGTAATAATCCAGTAGTAGGGTCTGTTTTACCCTCTTTTAATAGCTCGTAGGTTCCGTCGTTAATCATGTAGACATTTGAGTTTTTTGAATTTACTGTTTCGTTTTTTATGTTGTAGAGGGCGTTCAGTACCTCGTGGATATCGAAGAAAACTGGGCTGTCGTAAAATATTTTGGTGTAAGCTTTGTTATGTTTCTTTTTGTTTTCCGTGACTAGGTACCGAAAGACTGAAGACTGGTTGTAGTTGTCGCGCTCTCCAGTATCTAATAACACCTCTTCTAGTTCATCACTGTTTAGTAGCCAGTAGGGGAGGTTCAAGGTGTTGATGTCGATATGGTTGGCTTCAGGGAAGGCCGCTCTGTATTCAGAGTGAATATCGAAAATTATAGCGTGCGAGTTGTTTTGAGTTCCCGAAAGAGTTTTAGTTGTAGAGGTCTGAATGATTCTGGCTACTGTGTTGGATTTGCCCGCTCCTGTTGATCCGACTACTGCAATGTGCTTGTTGAAGAATTTGTTTCCGTCGACTGGAACTCTAATTTCTGGATCGGCTAGTAATGATGAGAATTCAAATTTCTTTTTTTCAGGTACGGAGTCCTCGAAGATCTTTTTAATGTCTTGGAGGGTGGCAGGTTCAACGCCAGTGGGAGGAATGGTTAACGCATCACCTCCTCGAATAAATTTCCCATCTTTAATAACACCGAGCGGGAGCGCCTCGATCACATGTCGGCGATTTTTTCTATCGTCAACTTCGATCAAAAAGCTTTCAATGATCGCAATAAGAACGCAATCTTCATGGTCTGTTACCCTGAGGTAGGAGCCGACACGCAATAAAGGATGACCCTCTGTGAAGCTGCCTAGGTCATCTACGCAGATACGAACTTTGTTTGGGTATACTGCTATGACCTCTGCTTGCGGTTTATCTGTCATTTAATCATCTCCTTGATGTCTTCTAGAGTATCAACCTTGATTGCAGCGTAAGTTGCAGCGGTCGGAATATTTAAGCCGGTGGTGGGCGTATCGTAATAGAACTCGAATACCTGAATAGGGCGGCGATGCGAGGAATTTAAAGTGCTGTCCAAGTCACATAATTCGTCGATCAGCTTCAACCGCGTCTCCATATATGAGGTTGGGCCTTTAAGGATGGAGTCGATATGAAAACCAGATCCTTTAAAATCATTCCCATCTAAAAAGGGAATGGTGGCAGCCCGTAGAGAAAATTTTAGGTTTCTGAGTGCGAGTTCATCCGCGTTAATTAAATGAATGTAGGGGCAGAATCGCTCAGTATCTGAAATTCTCGAACTTGGGCGGTTTGAGAATTTTTTGCTAAATTTTAACACCAGGTCAAGTACATTTGCCGTATCTAAATGGCCGGCGGGAAGATTTATAATGAAAAACCTGGCTTTGTTCTCTATAGATGTAGCAGTGCTTTGCTTAAAGTATTTTTCGCGCACCAAATTTGCATATTTTTTGGCCCCTTGATAGTGCCTGAGCCAGCTGTTGAATAGCTGACTCTTGTTGTTTATTTCATGGATGAAGCGGTTTTTTGTGGTCTGACGATCAATCAAGTTTTTCTCGATTGCGAGAGTTCTTATATTATTTATTGATGCTGGATAGAAAAGGTTTTCGACGTCCTCCCTTGTGGCGCCTGGTATGGTTGATAGCAATAGTTTTGCGATACTTTCAAATTGCTCTTCATAACTTGCAGCGTATACGTCTATTTCCAATAGTGTTACGAACTGGAGTATTTCAGCGTCGGTGATGTTGTACTTACTGTGGATTAGTTCGGAGGGGGCATCTTTCTTCTGGGTTGTTAGAAAATGCGTTTTAACAAAGTCTACGGTTATTTTGCTTTTTTCAGGGAGTTTCTCTTGGCCTTCGTTGTAGTGCCCATAAAGTTTGTACTTTGGTAGTGGGGTTTTATTAGAGCCTACTTCTTTGAAATGAATAATCATCGCTGCGATGGCGGGTTTGATTACGGAGTGGTTGTAATCCGTGGCCGCGTAGTATTTGCACTGAGTATATTGTTCATTGGAAACATCATCAATGTCGACGTCCTCAATACCCTCAACCGTTACAATAGCATGCTCATTCGCTGCTAGTAATAACTGAAGTATTGCAAAGTCGAATTGGTAAAAATAACCTTTGATTGTGGCGTTGGCTGCTCGGTTGACCATTAATATTCCCTATTAAGAATGGTGTCGAGATAGGTGTAGCAAATCTGTTTCACCTATCAGATCAGACTTCACGAGAGCTTCGCGACCCTTTGGCATCGTCCTTCTTATAGCTCGTTCTGGGAGAGGAGTATCTATCACTAAAGTGGCATGGTGATAGCTCATTTGGCATGCGTGTCTTGTCTTGAATCAAATTTTCAAAACGTTGGTCGCCAATTCGCAACGTCGTCCTCTCTTAATCGAGGATATGGGTGCGACAGAAAATAACGACACAGTGTATTGCGACATTCAAATGGTCTCGGCCAGACGATGGCCCCGGTGATGAGGTGTCGAAGAGTCGGAGTAGTAAAACCCTGTGAATCAAGCGGCATAAGGCCTATTGCCTGTCACTGTGAGGGCTCTAGATCTGTTCGATGTTCAAGGGCCAAGCAATGTCGCCGGCCCTCCTGGATAGGGAGTATCCGCCGCCATTTCGAATGTGATTTTCGATCTCGTAGGTACGCCAATCGGCCATAGCCTGGACATCCAGAACTCGAGGCTTCCTCTCCAGCAGCCATGCGACTGCGTTCAAATATTGCCCATGAGAAAACACGGCGATACTACCGGCTGGATGCTCCTCAAGCCGATCAAAAAATGCCTGGGCTTGAGCAACAAAATCATGGTATGACTCCGCGCCGGCGCCGTCGCGATAGGTGGGGTCGGACTTCAGCCAGTATGCATCGACCCAGCTCTTCCTCTGGGCCACAGTTGTATCGACACAGCGGTCAGGTGCGAGGTACGTAAACTCTTCGACAGCCCATGTCTCAATAGCTGTCCCGGGGAAGGTCGCTGCAGTTGCCTGGGCGGTGGCCTGCGCTCGTGCGAAAGGAGATGCGACGATTAGGTCGGGTGCCACGGAAAATGATCCTGCGATCATCCGAGCTTGTTCCAGACCCAAAGGGGTGAGTGGAATGCTTGCATGATCGCGACTGGCTTGGCCGGCATTAGCAGCACTCTGGCCGTGCCGAATCAGCCGTACACGTCTCATCAGCTATCTTCCTCGGTCATGGGGTGCCACCAATACCCTGCTTCCTTGCACCTCCCGAAACCGTGGCGCCCAGTACATCAATCAGCGGGAGGTGGCAGTACCTACAGGTAAATTTTGGGGTTGCCGCCATTTCTGTACGATTGGAGTGTTTAGGAAAAAGTATCGTTCAATATTTGAGAGTGTTAGTAGTGGAAGCTATGTCCATTACGGTGCAACATGTTGTAGTAGGTGAACGCTCTGTAAATATCACTAAGATTGTTGGTTTTTTTAAGTTCATCAAGCATTGTTGGCTCTATTTCTAGCGTTTCTGGGTTTTTTCGCAATAACCTGGCCTTTGTTAGATAGTAGTACGGTAGCGAATTTAGTAGTTTGCTTTCTGTGTGTTTCCCTCTTGTTGGTTTCCCGTTCTTGAAGTAATGTACGACGATTTCTTGATAGAATTGCCTAATGTCCACGGGCATAGAGGAGATGGATTTTATCCATTGTGTTATTTCTTTGGCGAAGAGAGTGCTTTCTGTTTCGCTACAATTTGCGATGGTTAGAAATTTGGTTGCGACTCTATTCGTCAATGCTATCATGAACTCCATTAGCTCATGATCAAGGTGGGCACGATATGGGGACTTGTGCTGCAGCTTTTCCTTAAGGAAATGGCAGTTCCCTAAGGTAGAGATCTCACCCTCATTAAATGCAGCTATATGGTTACCGCATAGAAGCGCAGTGTGCTCTCGCCACAAAAGAGCTTCAAATGGGAGCGTTGATCGCTCCGGAAAATTATTATAAATCGGCGTAAGATGTCCTTGGACTCCATCGCTGGATACAATTCTTACGCCGCAGCCAGGGATTTCGCAAGCGCCTGCGGAACGGTAGAATATTTCGCGTAAGGTCTCGGGATGAAAACAAGTCCTCCTTCTTGATGTGTCGAAGTGATTCATCCCAAGGCCAGCCATTTTTACGCCGAGTGGATCTTCGTTAAGATCTCCGAAATGAGGTAGGCTCGGTGAGGATGTTTTTACGTGAACTCCGGTTGCCCATATTGAGATCATATGTTTGGGGCGCGGGTGCCTCTTAACGTGTTCAATCATTTCAGGGTAAGGCATTAGAAGAATATCATTTTCTAGGTAGAGACTATCAACTAGATGTTGGCGTTTCGGGGTGTCGATTTTTTCATTGCCAGCGATTAGTATGTAGTCTATCTCTATTTGGGTTTCTCTAGCTACATTGTCCGCTAGTGTTAGTAGTGGGACTGGGTAGTTTTTAAATAAAGGTTTTAAGCTGAGGAGTAGAGATTTTTTTCGATCTTCAGATGCAAAGCTATCTCTCCATTCTTCAACTTGTGAAATCCATTTTTTTGCTTTGTTAGAAAATTCAGTTTTTTGGGCGTTATCTTTGAATACTTTGTCCGAGGCGCGTTTAATTTCGACTAGCGAAATTTTTATTACTTGGTTTTGCCCTGAGATGAAGGCAAAGTCAGCTCGGCGTTTGTTAGGGAGTGCGAGTTCGTCAATTATTGAGTTGAGCAGTAATTCACCTGCATAGAGTTCAGGGGTGTGTAGCAGAAATGGATACTCTACAATTTTTTCATGCAGACGTGCTTCTCGTAAATCTTCAGAGCGACTTTGAATTTCAAGTGAATTGTTTGATGATCCACGATTTGCTTTTTTATCTTTGGCCTTCTGGCCTTGTCTTCTATATTTGTTCTCGATGGGCTTTATCGGCTGCGTGGTGATTTGATCCTCTATGCGGGCAAGTACCGATTGCTGCCGATTAACTATGCTGAGGAATTCAGTAATGGCTTGGTTTTCGAGAGTTACAATGTCCATGCGATTCCTTCTAGGATTTCCCTTGAGGTGGCTGGTTGCTTCTAGCCTTGAGTGATTGCCCTAGCGTGCTAAAACTATAGCCAAACTGAGCAGTGATCTGCAGACAGCAGCGTTTAGCTTTTCAGTATTCAAGTTTTCCCGATCAATGACTGGAATTCATCTAGCTTAAATTCGTTGCTGCCAGCATGCTGCAGTGTGGCAGTAACACATTGGAGAAATGCGAAAAGGGATGCGGCCTTGCCTCTGGCAATCGTAAAGCCATTTTGTCCGGGAGCTCTTCCATAAAAAATTGCGCCGTCAATACTTAATATTCCATTGGGAATTAATTTGTTGGAAAAAGATTTATATATATTCTCAATACCTTCCTCTGTAGAAGGGCCTTTAAATCCAATAATAAATGTTGGGATTGAAATTTCGTCAAGAAAATGGAAGTCATCACCTTTTACTGAAGTTCTGAACAGTTCCTTGATGGAAGCTGCTTTGTCCATCGCCTTCTTACCTTGCGTTGCAAGGTTGGATTTGATTTCCAATGCGGCACATACAGACGGAGCTAAGAATAGTCGGTTCTGGTCGCTGCTGATCGGGAAGCTGATTGAGAATGGTTGCTCAATAACGATATCAACCTGACCTGAATCATTTCCGTATTGATCAAAAATTGTTCCAGTGCCAACGCGATAGCCAGGGGCCAAAATCAGTGAAAGAAGAGATCGGTTAATTATTTCTCTCTCGGCTCCGGTAATGCTCGGAGCATATTTAGTAGAGTCTGCATGGGCCTGCATTAGTGCGGCATGTATGCCTTCCAGTTTTTGTTTTAGAAAGTTAGATGCTTGAGTCATAACCTAGATTTCGCTCTTTGAGATAAAACTGAGTCAGATGCTGGTTGTCTGTGAAAGGAGCCAGGCAATCATCCAGCTTGTGACGTACCTCGTCGTATGTACCGGCGCCGTCGACGTCCACCTGTTCAATCGTGGTCAGTCTCTTACAGAAATCGGCGGAGCGCCTGGAGGTGCCGTGGTTTTTTATCTGCATTTTTTTTCTTCTCAGAGGCCCTTGTTCATTACGAAGCGGAGTCGAAGAGCCGAATGAGCAACTCTCCCGTAGGCGTGCCCGCGTACCGTTCCAGCAGCTCTTCTAGCTTGGCAGAGAGCTGACCGCACGATGGAGGTGTCAGCGTGCTTCAAGATGTTTCCCAAGCTACGAGTGTCCTCCAAGCCTGTCCAGAAAAACGGCACATGTCGAAGTGCTATCATTGTGCGCTTTTTCGTGGCTGAATTTTGCAAAGGTGTTGATGGCCTATTAGGGAAATATGGAGGTACAAGGTGGTGCAAGTAATCACAGTGAACGCCCGGCTTCGCAGGGGCATTCGTTCATTCCAGCAGGCGCTCATTGGCCAAGCAGAGCTACTTGGGGAAAAAGAGTGGGCATTTCCAAGCGGGGATCGGGCACCTTGCCCCACCTATGCTTTGGAAACCGACCTGGGTGAGATGCTATTTGCTGTTCCACCGCCTTGGGATGGACGGCAGGCGCACCTGTTTAAGCTGAACTATGAGGGGGGAACTCTCTCCAGATGCGGAGATCAACATTCCGGATGGCCTCAACCGCAAGGTCTCAGGAGCATTGGTTTCTACCTCTGACGGCGAAACCTTAATCTGCCATAGAGGCACCTTCACGGCATTCCGTGGCCGGGTGCCCCGTACAGAAGCGCTTGAGCACTTTCAGGATTGGCTGATGGAGGTTGATGACGACGGGCGATCAGCAGATGTGATTGCTGTCTCTTCAGCAAACTCCCCCAGCATTGCGAATGACATAGCCGAGTTCCTATTCAAGGTAAAACGACTCAAGGAACAGAGGAAGGCGGAACTGGAGGGGGATGCCGAGGGTTCAGAGGAAGCCCTCGACGAAGAAGATGAATCGGGTGCCAAATGGCGGGAGCAGGAAGAGTTCGAGGGCAGCAAGTCCTATACCCCAAGCAGCGACCCCTGCCAGTATCTCCATGGCCCGCTCTGCAATGCCCTCCATCGCAAGCTGGATGAGCTTATTGATGGACATCCTGAGCTATGGGGCGGTAAGCATCGTGTCGACTTGGCATTGGTAGACAGGGCTACAGACAGGGCCAGGGTAATCTTTGAGGTCAAGACCAGCGCCTCCATGTCGCCACAGCTTTACACCGCGTTTGGTCAGCTTGCGTATTACCGGCATTGCTTCGGGACTGCTGATACCAAGCTGATCCTGGTGCTGCCGGCGAGCACTGCATCCGACTTCACAACAACCGAGTTCTTCGCCGAGGCCAATATCCAGGTGCTGTTCGGTGAGGCCGGTATTTTTGAGAGCAGCAAGGGCGAGAGTCTAGAAGAGGTATTGAGTACCATCTTGTAGAAGCTGGCGAAGCCGCTGTCAGTATATGAATGCCAACTCCGTTTGCAACGTGCTTGGCATCACCGCTCCGGGCGCGTCTCACCTCTTTCTTCACGCATTGAAACGCTCGCTCTCCAATGGGGGTCTTCAGCAGGCTTAGTCATCGTGTAACCGCCACCGTTGGGGACATGGCTCAGGATTTCGTACTCACGCCAATCCGCCATAGCTCGGTCGTCTATCCGCTGCGGTTTGCGCTCAATCAGCCAGGCCACGGCATTGATGACCTGCCCATGTGAAAATACAGCGATGTTTTGTGCAGGATGATCCGAAAGCCTACCCATAAAAGCCTGAGCCCTGGCTATGAAATCTAGGAAAGACTCCGCAACGGCACCGTCCACAAACGCAGGATCCGATCTAGACCAATACGCTTCGACCCACCTTCGCCTCTCGGCAACGGTCGTGTTCACACATCGTGTTGGCTCAAGGTATGTGAATTCATGAATGGGATAGATCTCGTACGGGACGTCCGGGAACTTCGCTACGGTAGCCATAGCTGTTGCCCGAGCCCGAGAGAAGGGAGACGCAACGATCAGATCGGGAGCACCGGCGAAGGAGTTGGCCATCGAGTACGCCTGTTCAACCCCCTTCGCTGTAAGAGGAATTCTCGCATGATCCGTACTGGCTTCGCCGGCGTTGGCAGCGCTTTCTCCATGGCGGATTAGCCTGACCTTTCTCATAGCCAAATATCCTCCAAATCAATCTCGCGTGCGTTTCTGCTACTGCAGCCCCGGCATTATTGCAGTTCCGCTATGATGGCTTTCTGTCCTACCTCTAGATTTTGCTGCAAGGATCGAATGCCCATGACGCCCCCAAAATACGACCTTCATCTCTTAGGTTGGCATAGTTTTCAGCAACTGTGCATGGCAGTAGCCTCAACAGTTTTGGGTCAAACAGTCGAGACGTTCCTTGAAGGAAATGACGGAGGCCGCGATGGTGGGTTCAAGGGAACGTGGTCTCCTCAGCCAAACGAAGTGTATGCAGGCGAATTCGTCATCCAGTGCAAGTTCACATCGCGCCGTGATCACAATCTCACTCTATCTGATGTGACTGGTGAGCTTGTCAAGGTGCGCAGACTCGTCGCCAAAGGAAAGTGTGATGTCTATGTCCTTATGACAAACGCAAGCTGGACAGGGGATAGCAATCTCAAAATACGGTTGGCGTTTGAGGATGCTGGGGCCAAGCACGTGCTTTTGCTGGGCTCTACCTGGATTTGCGAGAAGATCCAGCTGAACAGTGATCTGCGCATGAATGTGCCCCGACTCTATGGTCTTGGCGACCTTAGCCAGATCTTGGATGAGAGACGGTACAAGCAGACGAAGGCGTTGCTGACGGAGCTTCCCGACCTTTCAAAGCTCGTGGTGACGGGCACCTATCGCAAAGCGCTTCAAGCCCTTCAGCAGCATGGCTTTGTTCTGTTGGTTGGAGAGCCCGCAGCAGGTAAGACAACGATTGCCTCACTCCTGGCCATGTGTGCTATGGACAAATGGGAAAGCCTAGTATTGAAGCTGGAGAGGCCTGAGCAGATAAGAGATCACTGGAATACTGAAGAAGCATCGCAGCTCGTATGGGTTGATGACGCCTTCGGGGCCATGCAGTACGAAGCAGAATTGGTGATGGAGTGGAACCGGATTCTTCCGGCTCTCACGACCATGATCCGAGGTGGGCATCGGATAGTTCTGACCAGCCGTGACTACATTTACAACAGCGCACGACGTGACCTCAAGAAAACAGCATTTCCTCTGATGGAAGAGAGCCAGGTTGTCATCGACGTGAAAGAGCTGACCTCCCAGGAAAGGTCAGAAATCCTCTACAACCATGTGAAGCTTGGAAACCAACCACAGCGGGTTCGGACGGTCTTGAAGGAGTTTCTTCCTGCAGTGGCAGCTCACAGTCGGTTCGCTCCCGAGACTGCTCGGCGCTTGGGGAGCATTGAATTCACAAAAGCGCTAAAAATTGACCAGAAAAATATCGACGAATTTGTCGCGAAGCAGGAGCGATGGCTCGTCGAGACGATGCAGGGAATGGATGACGAGAGCCAGGCCGCACTTGCTCTTCTCTACATGAAGCATGGAGCAATCGAAAGTCCGGTGAGTCTGTCTAGCGGCGAGATGCAGACAATTGAGAGGTTGGGCGGTAGCCAGGCCGGGTGTATCCGAGCTCTTGAGAGCCTCCGGGGAAGTTTTCTTCAGATGGCAGATACAGCTGATGGACGTTTCTGGCGATATAAGCATCCTACGATTGGGGATGCGTTTGCGTTGATACTCGCCCAGAGTCCTGAACATCTGCAGATCTTTGTGGATGGAACACCGATTGAGCGGTTGATGGAACTGGTGACATGCGGCAACGCAGGGGTTCAAAACGCTACAATTTTGCCTTCAAGTATGTTCGCAGAAATCGCGAACCGGTGCTGTGAATACGTTGCATGCGAGGGTGACATGGAGCGCACGAGGCGGGGAAGGCTGTATTCTTTTCTGCAGCGCAGGACAAATGACGTGTTCTTGGACATCTACTCGAAAACTGATGGAAAGCTGCACTCCAGCTTGGTTCGTGACTTCGCGATTAACCTGTTCACGAGGTCGTCTGATCTAGCTCTCCGCCTGCTACGGCAAGGGCTTTTATCTGAGTCAGCACGAGAAGCGATTTCCACCAAGATTCGGGACTTTGTCTTTGATCATGATGAGCTCGGGCACATCTACGATAACGAGATGCATGAGTTCTTCACAAGCCACGAGCGTGAAGACTTCTACAGCGATGTACAGAAATATGTGCTGCCTGACCTGGACAGGGTTCGCAAGTCCCTGCAGGAATCGTATTGCTACGAAAATGATCCTGATAACCATTTTTCTGATTTTATTGGTGAGCTAGAGGGTATTTACGCGGCCTTTCCGGCATGGCCCGGTATCGAGGATGTGGTCGATACCCAGCGGCGTCGAGTTGACGATTGGGTGAGTGAGGTCTCACAAGAGCGGTATGAGGAACCAGCAGTCGGACGGAGCGATTTGATTCGGCCCACTGCAACGGGGGGAGGACGTGACATCTTTGACGATGTAGATCTTTAAACCAGGTAATCAAGGGTAAAGACACCCGATGGTTTGACAGGCGCATGCACGACGCTAAGAACGGGGTGGTTATCGCGAAGTAGCCCGACAGATATCGCAGACCTTTTCAGCCCTATAAGGAAGTCACTCGTACCGTCGTTCGGATCGACGACCCAGCAAAATGTAATTCTTGGACGTGCCCAGTTTCTTCGCCTCAGAAGTCGCAAGGCAAATTTTCAATAGTTCCGCCCTGAGCCACATCTCGATCTCGACGTCAATTTACGCTTTATCGCGGGAGCCTCGGGGGCCTCCAGTGCGGTCGTACTCAGCTGCCAGCAGATACCCTGCTGGTTCGCAGCGGCGATTACCTTGTGGAGGATATTCACAACTTCCAAGAATTCACCATCGAGCCTTAAGGTTAACGGAGACGACTGGGGTAGGATTCTAGGCGAGCAAAGGCTCGGCAATGAGCTTGATCGTGCCATCATCGACCGGTGGAAAGTGGTGGCGCGAGCAGCAACATTCGGAGCACCCAGAGTCGCCCGTCTGCTGGCGATTTCTCCAGAAATGCAACTGCACAAGGAATGATCAGGTGCTGAAGCCCATCCGCAAAGAGCCGAGCGTGAATGAGAGCGAGCGCATTCTCTCATCCATTGTCCAGAATAAGTTTTTCAGTCTTTGGTGCTACCCCAGCCTGTTTCGTTCGGTAGGGAACGGCAAGGAGCTGGCTGACCTTACGATTTACTTCAACAACCATCTCATCCTTTTCTCAGACAAGGGCCATGTCAAATTCCAAGACGATAGGGATGTTCATATCGCTTGGAAACGATGGTATCGGGGCGCAGTCAAGGAATCGGCCAAACAGCTGCACGGCGCTGAGAGTTTCATTAGGAACTACCCTCACAGAGTCTTTCTCAACAACAAGCTTGAAGATCCTTTTCCATACGATTTGGCCAATCCCGACTTGAAGATCCACTTGGTCGCAGTCACTCGTGGAATTGGCGACCATGCCAAGAGCTTTTTTGATTCGATAGCGCTTGGTAGTAGTGGAACGTTAGGGTATGCGTATCAGGTCGCTGAAGATGTGTTGATCGAAAAGCCTTTCTTCGTGGGGGATGTCGACCAAGCCAAGACTTTCGTGCACGTGCTCGACGAGAGTGGAATTCACCTGCTTCTCGAGGAGCTGTGTACGCCGCCAGATTTTATTCATTATCTGGAAACCAAAGAGAAGACAATTCGCAGTCGACGCTTTTTGTTGAGCGCTGGTGAAGAGGAAACGCTCGCGTCTTACCTTCAGGAGGACGGCGGTAACGGCTTTGGGGATCTGCGGCTTCCTCTTGTCCACCAAGGGCATTGCTTCCAAATTCCGGAAGGCGAGTGGCGACATTACAGGCAGACCGTAGCCTATGCGCTGCGCCATGGACACAAACAGAAAGCAAAGCTATGGAACGAGATAATCGCTCGTTTTGCCAATGCCATCACGGATGCGTGTGTTGGAGAGGCTAGCGACCTCCCTTTCATCGACCATGCTAATGCGGTTCAGGTTCTTGCCTCTGAAAATATGTATTCCAGCCGCTTTCTAGCGTCTGCTTTATTTGAAAAATTTAGCAGCGTACCTGAAGGCGCTCGCTCTGCTCGAACAGTCCCGTCCATTAGCACTCCAGGTCGAATGTATGTTTTCGTATTTTTTCCTTGGGATGATGATTATGTTTCATACGATGAGTATAGGCAGGAGCGGACAGCGTGTATGCAACTGTATGCACATGTTGCTCGGTACAAGTTTCAGAAAGCTAAGGAAATTCTGATTTTCGGTGCGGACACAAGAGGCCGACCAGGTGGCTCTGAGACGATTTTCGCTATAGATGCGACGGTGCCGATGACGGGCAATGAGCGGGTGATGGCCCAACAGATTATGAAAAACCATCAAGTTCTGGACAATGTTTCAGAGAGGATGATCAAAGTTTCAGATTTTTCTGAAGGTGTTAGGCGAAATGACATTTGCCCATGCGGGTCTAAGAAAAAATACAAAAAATGCTGCATGAGTTCTGGCTTGTCTTAAAAATCCGTATGCGTCCGGCCAAGTCATCTACCCAGCCCTTCAACGCCAAGACATGGTGTCCACTTATAATTAGGTGGACACCATCACCTTTGGCGTTGGGGTCAGGAAGGTAAGGTGGCCGGACGCTTACTTCGCGTCGGTCTCATCCCAGCCCTGAACACCTACAGTCACCATCACACCTTGTCGCTTGCGTACATTTCCAAAGCCCGGCGCAATGAATTTTTGATGTGGTCGCGAAGGTAAGGCGGTTCTAGGACTTCAATCTCGTCTGCATTGCTAAGCAAAAAAAGTCTCAGCCCTTGGGTATCTTGAATTGAGCATTTCAAGATTGTACCGATAGGGGTGTGTTCGATTTTTTGAGTCTCACTTAGCTGGTTTTCAGTGAGGCGGTTCAGGAGATTCGCTTCAAGACGCAGCCTCAGCTCAACAGGAGCTTCCTCATGAATGGTATTTAGATCTCTCTGCACTACGAATGCGCCGACGCTGTATCCCTCTGGCTCAGGGGTATCTTGCCAATAGGTCTTGATGTTAACCATCCTATGAAGCATGAGCACGCACTGCTTGCCGGGCCCATTGCTGCTGTACTTCCCGCGCAGGGCATCCCGCTTCGGCATCTTACCGTCAGGCCACTGCTCAGATTCGACGTAGGCCGACAGATAGACATTGGAGTCTTGGAAGGAGATCGCTAGAGGCCTCAAAATATATGTGCATTCGAGATCACCAACATCGCGTGGCTTATAGACGACCTCTAACGTCTGACCGTCGAGCATGGCCGCTTGGATGAGCTCAAGGTGCGCCGGATCGTAAGCGCCAGGCAGTAGGGTGATGAAGCGAGTGCCCGTAGTGATTCTGCCCTGGCCGATCAGGTCGTGTTTTGAGTTTCGGCTTATTACCCCTAGCGCGTAATCTTGAAGCTCCACGAGCTGGTCGGTTACCACTTTGAACCCGAAGCGCTCGGCATGCTGCAGAATGGCTACCAACGTCATCGATTCAGCGGGTGTCAGTACGAGATCTAAGCGAGCTTTTCGCAGTTTCCACCGGTAGGATTTTTGACCTACTGGCTTCTCACCGGCGATCAGTCCCTCCGAAGCAAGGATCTGCAGGTCTCGCAATGTGGTTTTAAGGTGGGGAACCTGTTCAATCCAATGTGTCAGCTGAGCGTGCAGCTCCTCAGTAAGCAGGGAGCGACGCTCCCGCAGCAGCATACCTAAGAGTGCCTTGCGTCTATCTTCCTTGGAAATTTTCTTAACCATAGCGAACTCACAGACAAAATCTGTCCTTATTGTGAGTCAGTATCACTTTGCCAGCAAGAAAACCCATCGAACTCAATGGAGCATCCCATGAAGATTAAGGTTTCGCACCGGAAGTACCCCGCTTACAAAGATCGTGCTGAGGTCAATGCTTTCATTGAATGGCTTGCTGAGCAGTTGGGGTCTAACAAGCCTTTGGAGCATCATTATACCAACCGGCAGACCAGCAAGATCTGGCAGTTCTCAAATCTTCATGATGCTTTTGAGCAGTACCAATGGAATCACCCAGGGGTGGCCCATCTCAATGTCAGCGCGGGCAGTTGTGGTAATAGCAACGCCAAAGCCCTTGATGCTCTAGCCGCTGACCTCAGCGCGGCTGCATGCGACGTCTCGATGCTGCGGGGAACCCAGGCCACCATGTCTTGGGGTGGCGTTTCTGCTAAGAACAACCGCTGGCTTGAAGAGAATCGAGTGGGTTTGGCAGCGATGATCGAGCAGGTTGCAGAGGTTCTGCGACATGGAGATCTGGATAGCCCTAAATTCGTTAGCGATCTGCGCTTCAATGCGGGCATGACTAAGGTCTATTCGCTGATCTGCGAGAATTTCATCATCTACGACAGCCGAGTCGCTGCTGCTATGGGCTGGCTCGTCATGAAATACTGCTGTGACAGAAAACTTACCTCTCTCCCTGACGGGCTTCGTTTCCCTTGGGCGCCGGCAAAGGAGGCTCAAAACACTGTTGCGCCTAAGAACCGTGATCCGAGTTTGGAATGTGACTTTAAATTTCCCCTGCTGCGACGAGGTCATCACCACGCACTCTGGAATATGCGGGCAAGCTGGGTGCTCAGCGAAGCCTTGGCTCATCCATCGGCGCGCGCGAGCCGCTTCCATGAGGGGGTCGGGAATCCTCTTCGTAAACTTGAAATGGGCCTTTTCATGATCGGGTACGACCTTGGCCACCGAGTCGGGTGAGCGAGGGGATGGGGGCATGAGCGACAAACTTAATCTGGAGGCGCTGATCCTGGCATCGATTGGATCGGGGATTTCCCACTCCTTGTTGAGGAGCCGAATAGCCAAGCAGGTACCACACGTATCTTGTCGAGAGCTTGATGATGCGCTGGTGGAGTCCCAATTATCCGGCGCACTGCATCAGTTTTACACTGAGGCGGAAGATGTTTGGGCTGTTGGCCCGGGCGAGGAGGACGTCTTCGAAGACTTCAGTCCCGAAGTGATTGAGCAGATCCTCAACCCCGGAGAGTTTGTTGAAATAGATGTCGATCAGCTACTCGCTGAGCTGGACGCCATGATCGCTAGGGCCCGGACGAAATAGTTCCAGGGTTAGGCTGGGGAAGGGTATGGAGTGTCCGGTCGAACTGGTTCCAGTCAATGCTCAGCAGCCGTTGGACTGCCGGGATAACGCTCAGAGAGTAACCGCCTAGGGCGGTTCAATGAGTGGCTCAGGTTATCCGGGCCCCTCGCTCCGGTTTATGCGCACCGTGCTGTCAGTGGTAAAGGCTCGATGTTCCAGTTACTGCGAACCGCATCCCGGCGATCTCGAGCTTTTCGACGATGGCCGTCTTGTCGAAGTCCATGGCTTTAAGCTCTCTAATGACGTCCGCATTTCGAGGTCGCGTGGGCGGTCGCGGCAGGGAGGTTCACCTTCGCGGCTGTGAGGTACGATAGATTATTATGCGAACGAGGGGGCTAAGGTGGCGCAGGTCATCACAGTAAACGCCCGGCTGCGTAGGCGTATTTGATCCTTTCAAAAGGCTCTGATCGATCAGGCAGGGTCACGTGGGACGGAAGTGTCCAGCTTTTGAGGCATCCGGAGGCGGATGATATCGGCAACGTGACGCTCCCGGAACTTCCCCATCACGCGCTGCTTGATGCCCGCATCTTAGCCGACCTTTATCGTCGAATTACTGACGGTTCGAATCGAGGCACTGAACATGGCTGATGATCTTCGTACGCGTGAGTCTGTTAGGCGCAAAGCCCTCTGGACACTTTTGCACCTGGTGCCGGGCGACCCACAAGCTGTCGCTATTTTGAATGTGCTTGACGACATTGAAGACCAAGAGCGCGTTAACTTAAACCAGAGTCATCCACATCTCGATATTGATGCTGTCCGCAAAGCAGTCCTGATTGAGCGCCACAGATCCGGTATCAACATCGTTGACGAGGCCAGTATTCCACAGCCGTGGCGTGAACGTTTTCTACAAGCGAGCATCGGCTCGACGCGCCTCATCGATGGCCCATACGCCCATGACTGGGAAAAATTTCTGACTCAATGGCAGGCTGAAATGAAGCACTTGGATGCTCACATGTCTGCAAGGCGTGAGCGTTAAGCGTCGGAGGGCACCTTCGATTGTCTACTTTGGACAGTGCTGACTATACTGGCAACACTAAATATCTGAGGTGTTACATGTCCCGTCTCGCTGAATTCCGCGCGCTTGAACAACAGCTGGCTGCCCAATTGGCAGAGCTTGAAACACTGAAAAACGATGATGGTCTAAAGCGTGAGATCGAGTTTGAAAAGAAGCTCCGTGATCTCTTGGGCGAGTATGGCTACAGCCTGCGCAACATCGTCGCGATTCTCGATCCGCAGTCTTCTAGCCGCCGCGCTCCTGCAGTCGCTGAGACCAAGGGCGTCCGCAAGGCTCGCGCCATCAAGGTTTACAAGAACCCTCACTCAGGTGAAGTGGTTGAGACCAAGGGTGGCAATCACAAAGTGCTGAAGGAATGGAAAGCCGAACATGGCTCCGATACGGTCGAGAGCTGGCTGGCTCAGTAAAATCTATTGAGTACAAATGGAGGGCCCTGCAGGGCCCTTCTTTATGGGGACAGGAAATGCTTCGTTCAGCAGCGCTTGAGTTGGCAAGGAGCTTCAGGACTGCAGTCGACTACTACTTCCGATCATCTCCTTTCGGAGTACATAGAGAGGATTGCCCTTACCTCTGCTGACTTCGCGTTGCCTTGAAGTCCAGGGTAAATTCTTGAATGGCTAAGCCCCATAGCATCAAGATCCGCCATCGCGAAACCCGACTCACTCACTGGGACGAGGTATTTTTTCAACCCCCATTCATCCCCTTCGCATTGGGCTACATAGTCCTCAATCGAACGAGCAGGGCTTTTCAAGTGAGTAAATCTGCCATGTTGGTTTCGGATGCGCTCGTTTCCGAAACTTGGGACTTTTACAATCGCGCATCCATTGCTGTCCTCCCATATGTGATGTGTCGAGTCCAATACCCAGATCGCCACATTAGCCTCTATCGGCTTGCCGTGTCTAATGTGTCCGCTAAAAGCAAAGAAAGCTGCTACGTAGGGGCTCTCGCTCCAGTCCAGTAGTCGCGTAGGTAGCCCGTGATGTTGGCCTAAACTTAGCATCATCAGTCGGTCATTTCGAACGTCTACAGGAAGGTCTTCAAGTTCACACTCCCGAATAAATCCATCCAAAACTCTCTCTGCAACTGCGACTTTATTAGCTCGCAGACCGTTGTAGTCTTCAAACCAGCGGTCAAAAGTAGATGCTAGCTTCCAGCTTTCGCCGCCTTGTCCTCGAAACAGAAATTGGCCTTTTTGGAAGGTGCCTAACGGAAACAAATCACCAATTATCTTATTTTTGAAATCAGACCAGCCTGAGCATTCCACTGTTGTTACTATCATTTCAATCCTTGAAGAATGGTGTCGGAGCGATGAAGGTAGCCAAGTGACATACCCCTGTTCATAACCGAATGGATCAACGACGCAAGCGGAGCGCGCAGGCGTGCGGTGTAGAAGCTCGAAGGGCCAAGACGCTGGCTTTGCCAAGGCTCGGTTTACGACAGCCTTTCCCCGTAGGGGCACGCATAATATCGCTGCAGTGGAACGCAAAATCGACGAGCTTTCGTGGAGAAAATCCGATGGGGATGACGGACGATGACGACACAGTTTATTGCGACATTCAAATGCCCTTGGCGCAGGGCAGAGAGTTTCTGAAGTTGGTGAACACACTCAGGGAGTCGAAAGCCTACCCGACCCTAGATAGAGTCTTTGAGCGCATGCAGGATGAGCTCAGCACCTCAATCGATATCATCGAGAACCCACCGAGCTGGGGGCCATGGCGTCAGTGAATAGACCTCCATTGAGCAGCATTTTAACATTTCTGAACCCCTGTGAATGGGCTGTGGCTGCAAGCAGGTTGCCTGCTCACTGCCGTTATTTTTGAACCAGGTCTTTGTATAACTCTCGCGCCGCAAGGATCTGATCCCTGATTTCCTCGGGGTGAATGCGCATGCCACCGCGAGGCGTTACCTGAAGCGTCTTTAGGCGGTTCGCAGCTTTAATGAACTCACGTTCTTCCGCCTGAATCCACGCGGGGCGCTTGTCTTTCCAAAATAGCCAACCCATTTGCCCGGCCTCATCTTTGATCGGATGCTCAGCAGTATGTGGGAGCGGTAGCCAATGTCCAAGCAAGAAGGTGAGTCGGATCGCTCTGCAAGCGGAGCGCGCAGACCATGATGGTCGAAGAGCGTAAGGATGGAAGCCCGAAGGGCCGAGGCCCAGCGTAGCGGGGCTCGGTTTACGACAGCCGCTCCCGAAGGGATACGCCCGACCGCCTTGATTAAAGTTTACCGAAAAGCCCGTTGATCAAATGACCGAGGCATTACGCCCTGCGCGCAAAGATCGTATGTCCCGCGCAATGCCACCTCGTCACCAGACGACACCCTGGCATGGGTAAAAATTGTCGACAGAAAGCGCTTCCTTTCGCCGTTGCCGAGCTCCGACCAAATCCTTGGTTGACCTTGTGCATCTGGGACTGCAAGGCGGTCGAGGAAATACTCTTCAAGGCTGTGAAGCCGTTGCTGACCATCAATCAAAATTTCACTGTTTTCGGCCAATGCTCTGCTACCGCTTTCTGGCTCGTACCAGTCATTCGTGAGGTAGCTCCCCAGATCCCCACCTGACCATACTGCTGAGATGAAGCGAGACTTCTGTCCGATGTTCCATTCCAGCCCGCGCGACCAGGTTGGCACGGGCATGCCCATAACGAATCGCGCTGCCCATGGACAATGCTCATGAGCGGAGGAGGGATCTACGAGATACTTTTCCCAGTGGCCCACTAAGACCTCGATGGGACAATGACTGACGGTCGTGGGCAGAATATGCTGCGGCATATGGATGTGCCTGTCTGATGTTCCGCCGTCGGCGTAGCGTTTAAAAATGGAAGTCATAGTTTTCCTGGGTGGCTCAGGTTGGTTGAAGTATTCGGGTAAGTACGGGCGCATCGCCATGCATCCACCGTTGCAATGATCAGCAGATCCCGATTTGTGGAGATATCGATCTGGCCGCTGTCGGCCAATGCATGTGCATAGCCCTCAGCGTAGGCCGCCGCTTTGTCGAATTCGGATGTGCAGGCTGAGGATTCGATGTAGCCGATCAGCCGCTCCCATGTGCGCCGCTGACGGTTACCGAGAATCGTGCAGGGAAACGAAAAGGCGCCGCTCAGGCGCTGTGCGAAGTCATGTGTAGAGAGGGTCAAAGCCGTCGCTCAAAAAGGGTACTTACCAATCACAAACGGTTTCTTTCGGAAAACCTTGAGCCTGAAGTGAGTTTTTTTGAAGAGATACAGATTTGCCCAAGCACGGCAGCTGGGATTGATGTGTTGGAAGACTGTCACATCAGGCAAGCGGAGCGCGCAGGCACGAAGATGGAAGCCCGGAGGGGCAAGAGAGCCATTGAAAATGGCTGGCTTGATTCACGACAGCTGGCCCGAAGGGCGTGCCAAACGCCGGTCTGCACGAATAAGCCGTCTGACTGAATTTTGCATGCAGTCAGCATTACTCAAACACCCTGTTCCAATCCCGTTTATTCAGCTCGCTGCAGGCATCTGGCGCACCACCGAATACACGTCCAGATACCTTCGCCATGGTGGCCTCAGTCGTGTATTGAATTGAAGTCCCATCCTCGCCAATCAGCACCCCCTTGGCACCCTTCAACAGCGCATGACCAGCCACGACATCATGAGCGCTAACAGGGTAGAGCGAGATACCACAAACACCGTCTCCAGCAGCAACTTTAGCGAGCCGATATGCAATGGATGGCATCGCGTAAAATTCTGCCGGCGCGCACAGCTGGTTATTGATATCGGGCTTGTCAGTAGCTGCAGCGCTAACCATCACGGTGGCAGTCTCGGTAAGTTTTTGATCAGAGAGGTCGACAACAATGCGATTGTTATTTCTGAGCAGATGATCCATGCCCTTTGCCCAGGCAATGCAGTCAGAAACTCCCGAAGGCGTAACAGGGGCGTGCACCACTCCAAGGATAGGCTTGCCGTCATGGAGCAAGCCGACGGATATGGCAGAGCCTGCGAGGCCCCTCAAAAAATCGCTGGTGCCATCGTTAGGGTCGACCACCCAACAGAATGGATATCCAGTAAGAACATGGCCTGTTTCCTCGCCCCACCAATCGCAATCCACGAGGGCCAGCAGTTCGGCCCGGAGCAGGATCTCAATCTCGACATCAATCTCTGCTTTGTCTCCTGATCCTCTCCGTCCACCTGGACGTATGTATTCAGCTGCCAACAGAGCGCCGGCTCGTTCCACCGCTACGATCACTTGGCGGAGAATGTGATGCAGCCATTGATTGGTCATGGTTACCTTTCGAGTCAATTAACAGGGGGCGCTGAGGACTCTAGACGAGCGTACTCCTACCATCTAGCCGGAGCTGCGATTCAGCCATAGATCGAGGTCGAAATTACGCATTACTAGACTTACTGGGGCTGCCCATAGGTGTGCAACGACACCTAGCCGTGTGTGCCGTCGGCTCACGACAATGCGGCAAGGTGGGGCGTCTAGTCAGCGAAGCACAATTCGACTTGCTGGGAATTCGGCACTGAGCGATTACCTGACGGCTTAATTGAAGGGCGTGGCACCGGAGACGTCTCATCCGTCGAAATCATCAGGTTTTTGAGAACGCCCTCTTGGGCTAGATTAGCCAACTCCTCTTGTGTACGAAGGAGCAAAGCGTTAACGGACTGCCCGGACTCGGCGCAGAGAGTGATGGCTACCAGCGAGAGAGGATTGACACTGAGTGGGCCACTCAATGCACTGATCATCTCCAACGTGGGGCTCGACTGGGCACGCTCCAATTTTGAGACATATGTTCGACTACTGACTTCGGCGAGATTTCTTTGAGTCAGTCCTTTGCCCGCGCGCATCGCTTTAAGCACGGCAGCAAACGCAATTTTGAGCGTCATAAACACGTTCCTGATGAGCCAGTCCTATTTAGCGTGGTTACGCTGGCGGAGCCATTCTAGGCATCTGAAGACTAATACGGTATGTCTGCGCTCGATGCACGCTAGCGATGTTGTCTAAGAGGGGAGCGGGCCTGCATACAATTATCCAGGCGGGCTACCCATTAGGACGTCAGCTCGTCGCCATGAAGCTGCGAGCTGGTCTTCTATCGTTTTTTAGGTGGCGGCGGCGGTGGAGGCGGGGCGGCAGGTCTTTGGCTAGTCGTTTGCTTGCTGATACCGTCATTCACATGAACTCTGCCGCCAGATTGGTTTGTCATGGGATTACCTTTTGGTGGGTGGTGGAGGGGCCTTAGGCGGAGTTGCCGGGCGCTGAGCGAATGGCTTGGGCGGATTTGGATGTCCGCCACTCGGCTTGCGTGGTTGGGGCGATATACCTCTTTCCTCGTACATTTCGGCTTCTACTTTTTCGGCGCTTTAGGGGGAGCAGGCGGTGGTGCTGGCGGACGGATGTTAGCTGGTGCAGGAGGATTAACATTCAGCCCCTCATTACCAGTTCGCTGTTCAAACACGTTGTGCCTAGGTTTATTTTCGTTATTCACTTCTGATCTCCTACTCTAGAAATTCGACTAGGTACACATCGCTGTTTGCAATCAAATAACTCTCGATGCCAGGCGTGTCTACCCACTCATTCTCTTCGTTCATCCAGCTAGGCTGTGTAATGAGGAAATGGCCATCTTTAGGCTCGGTTGGCCATACTGCCGGGTACCCAAATAATCGCCGTCCATCAAGCAGCGTAAGCACCACGCTTTTGCCTTCGCGTTTGCGGAAGGCATAAATCCACTCGGGATACGACGAGCGAGACGTCAAGGTCAACCACCTGCCAAATCTGTACAGGTAGTCGTGGTTCGAAGCGAAGGCTAGCAATAGGCCTAGAGATGTCGCCAAAAATATTCCCCAAACGCCTTCTACTTGAACCGTCCACTGCCCCAGCTGAAAATGATGCTCGCCGATGTAAAACAGTACGGGCTTGATGCCTGACACCAGCATCGTTATCAGCCCAGTGCTGATCAGTGCTTGAACTGTGCGCTCAAACTGCCCGGGCTTTTTAACATCGGCCAACCAATAGAAGATCATGGTAGTCAGAAAGCCAGGAACAAGCGTCTGTACCAATGGGATGATTTTCGTTGCGAGATCTTCCATAGCCTGTCTCTCTTACCTCATTAGTCGGAGGTCTGAATCATCCGGTGGCTCAAAGCCGGCGCTTACACCGCTATCGTTGTTAACCATGGCCGAGAGAGCGGGCATGTCACCTTTCATCAAGAGAAAAACTCATCCCCAGGTATCTTTGATTGAAAGAGACGCATCAAAGCATAAAATTTGGGACGCCTTCGACATTTGAGATATCGCATTTGCTTGGGGCCCTTCGGCGGAGGGGGTAGGAGCCACATCTTCATTGAGCCACCGCCTGACTCTGGTGTGCGTAGCACAATGTGGCCGTGATTATCGCGAATGTAGCCATTCGCTATAAATCCTAGATGTAAGCCTGGATAGGAGTAGACCGAACCTTCGTGAAAGTAGGCGAGTGGACGGCCACAGTATGCATATAAGTGCTCGTCGTCATCTGTATACGCGATCGGCTTGTGTTGCATATCATAGAAATCTAGGCTCATGAGGCTCTTCATTGCAGCAATGGGAGAACAGGGCACTTGTGTGCCCCGTGCTCTGTTAAGCAGTCAAATTACTTGGCTGCTTTAGGGCGAATGACGATACGAAACGGCTGACCGTTTGCACGTCGAATCACCTTCCCGGTTTTGGTGGTGATGGTCATGCGATAGATGACCTCACCCTCCTCGTCGGGTTTTTCGAACATCTCAATCTGGGACATAAAATGTCTCCTGCTGAGGTAGTCTCAAACACAGAACTCGCTCCCTTGCGAAAGGAGCCCACAGGGGCTACCATCGCAAAGCTTTCTTCAACGAAGCGCGAGAGACATCTGGAGTCTGTTCAGACGTCTTTTCCCAAAGGCCGGTCAAGGTGCGAACTTGATCGGCTTTTTTGTTTCTGGCTTTCCACCATCTAGTCCAATGCAGGCTCAGAAGCCTCCTCGTAGCGCTAGTGATGAATATGCATCGGTGCCATTTACATAGCCTATCATCATCATTTTGATGACGTCAACTGCTCATGTGTTATACTGGGTGAAAGGTGGCGGGCTTGACCGACTTTTAGATTCGATGGAGATGATATGATTGATTTGAGCGAGTACAGCCAAGCGCAACGGGAGCGCCTGGTGTACATCGATTTCCGCCTGTACTTCACAGGGGCCGTCTCACGTGCGGATCTCATGGACAGGTTTGGCGTAGGCGCCGCTGCCGCCACTCGTGATTTCGCTCAGTACAAGGACGTTGCCCCCCAGAACACGGAACTCGACACGGTAACGAAGCAGTATGTGATGCGCGAAACATTCTCCCCTTTGATCGCACATGCGTCTGAGCGAGTTCTCACTGCGCTTTCGCAGGGGTTCGGCTATGGCTTGGATTCATATGAAAAGCCGCTGATCCCCCACGAGTCGGTTTCGTTGCTCAGTAAACCTAAGGTGGAGGTTTTAGCGCCCATCACCAGGGCAATTCACCTCAAACGGGTCGTTAAAATCAGCTACACCTCCGGTTCAGGTCAGTCAGAGCGAACCATCGTACCGTTCGCTATTGGTTGTGACGGTCTTCGCTGGCACGTCCGGGCGTTTGATCGGAAACGTAAAAAGTTTGCAGACTTCGTTCTAACTCGAGTGGGGCATGCTGAGCTTCAGATGGGGGAGAAAGCTGGGGACGATGAAACGCCTAAGCATGATGATCAGTGGAATCGGATGCTTGAGTTACCTATTGTCCCGCATCCCGATAAAGACTCTACAGAAATCGTGAAGCGTGACTACGACATGCTTGATGGCGTGCTCAAACTACGAGTTCGCGCCGCCATGGCGGGCTACGTGCTGCAGCAGTACCATGTCGATTGCTCACCTGATCACAGCATCACGGACAAGGCTTACCGACTATGGCTCAAGGATCCCCTGGCGCTTTACGGAGTAGAGAGCTCCATGTTCGCTCCTGGCTACCAAAGTCCTAATTGACCGATAACCAACGTACTGCTCTATAACTCGATGCCATCCTTAACCGGGCTAGTTGCAGGAGGGGGCTGTGAGTGAACATGACTCGCCAGGTTCGTTAGGGCAATTTTCATCGCCGTGTTCAGCCCCCTTTCCGTATAAGGCTTAACGGAACGGCAGCTGATAAATTCGCCCAGCCTGTGCAGGCGGCCGATTATTGCTAGATTTCTTAATAGGCCTTTGCTCTTGCATCTGCACTATCACCGGCTTGGGCTCAGGGCTAATCGTTAGGCGCGGAGCACTCAGCCCCAGCGGCTAGCAGTCGTCCAAGCGCCAATCTGATGAAGGAAGTGCAGCTACTTGAGTGGCAATGCGACATCGGTGTGGGTAGCCTAGTGCTATTACCGTCACCTATTGCCCATGTGGGGAAACACGATTGGATCAGGACACCTCCAACCAAGGAATCGAGCGCGACAGGCTTCGTCTCGAAGCTACAAGATTTAGGTCTGAAAGCAGTCATAATCGAACAGTTTTATGGGTAGGCGCTTTTGTTAGCGTGGTTGTAGTTATCATCCCCGCAACGTCTAGCTACCTCAATGAGTCAGCTCGTCTGAAGCTTGAAGCTCACCGGCAGGAGGTGGAGCGACAGCAGAAGGCAGATGATCTCAAACTGAAGCAGAGCGAGATCGAACGTTCTAGAGATGCTACCCGAGTCAAATTCTTGCAAGATCACATAGACATGATCATGGCAGATGAGCCTGACGCTGAGTTGAGATTGACTGCTTTGGCAAGGCTTGCACTCCCGGCGGACGCGGATGCTCTGATCGCCCAGGTTCGTACAATTAGGCGTGAACTCGCATTACAACGCTCCAGTGCTCAAAAAGTCGACGGAGTCTCTACGACGCAACAAAATGCTGCTGAAGTGGAAAGCTCTGTACCACCGTTGGTCGTCATATCTCGAGCTGTGAACGCCTCAGGAGATCAGGAGTTAGCACCTGGAATGGCCGAGGGGCGGTCGCATGCACGGAAAGGTGACTACGAAAGCGCGTTGCGAAATTTCAACACTGCGGTTGACCACAATCCTAACGATCCTCTGGCGTGGAATTTCAAAGCGTACTCAGAGTTTCGCATAAACCAGTTTACTACTGCGCTAGCCAGCATAAGCCGTGCTTGGAAGCTCAACCCAAGCGATAACAAGACTCGCCGATGGATCGCGATTAACGCTACAAAAATCTTGTGTGCTCAAGGACGTTCAAGCGAAGCTGCGACCTTTTTCAATCAGAGTGCATCCGTGGTACCGGAAATTGTCACCGACGTTTATGGAGATGGTGAGTTTCAGTCCACTTGCCAGGCCATATGGCGAGGATAAGACAAGAATGAGGCATGTCTGGCGCTTACCGCATATCTGAGTGCTTTGATCCATGAGGGGCCAAGGCCCTTGGAGTCAGAAAGCTTACCGTGAACCAGTCGAGACGGTTTCGGCATGACCATGGCATTGCTGTCGACACCTTGAATCTGGCGGCCTCCAAGGGGCGGAGAGGGCGGTTAGTCTGCAGGGAATTCCCAGGGGCAGGCATCAGCGAACGGGCATGCCCGATTATCTCCAGGCCTGCCCTGTGGATGCGTTGGCGTTAGGATGCTTGGGCACCATTAGACTTCAGCAAATCTGCGATCTCAGCAGCGATCTCATCAATGGTGTGCACCGCTGTGCTGCGCGCCACCTTGTCCGCGATCGAAGAACTGAAATCCATCACTTGCTGCTTGGTGATGTTGTGCCAAATCGGCAGCAAGATCTGTTCGCCTGACACTGAGCGGGTAACGATCCCGTCCAATTCGTAGTTCGTCCAACCCTTCTTGATAAACGCTGGGGACAGAACCACAAGTCCAACGCGGCTACTAACCAAGCCCTTATCAATCTTTTGGCGCAAGCTGTCCCCGATACGAAGGGTCATTTCGTCAAACCATACCTTGAGCCCAACTGCAACTAACGCATTGGCCAACGGCCTGACAAACTCGTCCTTGTCCTCAGACGCATGAGATATGAACACGTCATAGGTTTGTCCGTTCGACTGCGCCGGAGCTGGAACCTCGCTGCGGACGAGGCTTGGTACCTCAGATAGCGGACGACGGTAGATTTCCGGAACCCCACTGGGCAGTGCACGTGACGTCCGCCCCCCACCGCCACTAGATGAAGAGGACGATGACGGAGAAGAGTAGGAGGGGGAAGAATACGAGCGTGCTCCATAGCCGCCATATCGGTTTCTACACGCAGGACAATTGGCTGCCGCGCTTGCGGAGCGGTGACCCTTACTCGGTGCGGTGCATGTCGCCATATCGATTCTGGCTCCCCAAGCGCAAACGTGCGCCTTGTACGTGCCCTGCCTCAGTCAACGGCAAGGTCAGTGGCATTAGCGGGACAATCCCATAAGGTTCAGCGCTAGAAAGTCATGCATTTTCGAAGCGCCTAGACTGAAGGATTACTGATATTAATCTGCCATGCAACCTTGGGATTAGGTGCGCTCGGAGAATTGATGTGAATCGATAGCTGGCGTCATTTTCTCTACAAATCACCTGCTTTCAAAAATCGGAGTGCGTACAGCTGACTTTGCTTGCTCAAGCCTGCCCAGTCAGCCGAACGTGACGACACCCAGCCGTTGCACGCGCTTCCCTTTTTTCGGCAGGGGTATCGCTTCGTCGGGTACCAGATCGCCATTACGCCAAGCCTCGAATTTTGATAGATTTTAGATAACTAGGGAGTGTCGCGATGTCCAGCTCGGAAAGATCAGGTGTTTTCGACATATCAGATGCGGAGGGTGTCAACGACTCCGAGCGATTACTGATGAGGCTATGCCGGAAATCCTTCTTAAGTTTGTGGGCACATGCCAATCTGCATACTGACCAAGACATGCGCCAAGGGAAGGGGAGCGCGAAGGAATTTGCCGATGTAATGGTGGTGTTCGGTGAGGACGTCATCATTTTTTCCGACAAGCACATTACATATCAGTCGGAGGCTGACACTGCGGTTGCTTGGAAGCGCTGGTACAAACGCGCCATTACAAGTTCTGCGAAGCAGTTATATGGTGCCAAAAGCTGGTTGGAGCGGTTTCCTCATAGGGTGTTTTTGGACTCAAAATGCACCCGATCACTGCCTGTGCAGATTCCAGACATACCAAGGGTGCGTTATCACCTTGTGGCTGTGACACGGGGGAGTGCTGAAGCTTGTGCGAAGCATTTCTCAGGCAGCGTTGGCTCACACATGATCCAGACCGGCTTGGATCACAATGCCTATGCAGAGCTTTCGTTTACTACAGGGCCGCTAGACCCCAGTAAAGAGTTTGTTCACATCTTCGACGAGATCTCGCTGGAAGTGCTGATGCACGAGATGAGCACGGTCAAAGATTTCATCGATTACCTAGGAACGCGCAAGGCATTCCTGCTCAATCCGAATACAGTGGTAACGAGTGCAGGTGAAGAGCAATTAATTGCGTCTTACCTACAACACACTGATGACAATCAGCATGGATTCCTACCGGAGATGGAGGGTGTCCCTAACCATGTCAGCTTTGACGAGACGCTTTACCCTCAACTGTTATCACTCCCGGAGTATCGGGAGATGCACCACCAAAATAGAGTGAGTGGATTTTGGGACGCGCTAATCGAAAAATTTATCACGGTAGGCGACCCCACCATTACTAATTTTGGCGCTGAACAAGCGAATCATGAAACCGAACTCGCTTTGCGATTGATGGCGAGTGAGACCAGGTTCATGAGGCGCGAACTGTCCCGCCATTTCTTGGAGATGATGAAGCTAGCTAAGGCGGGGGAATATGTATGCAGGGCTCGCACTTTAACTACCCAGCAAGCACCCGATATACTTTATATTTTCCTGGCGTGCCCCAAGCCTGCAGGGCAGTCCGGTGCGGAATATAGGCAATACCGAAGCGCGCTGTTGTTGTCATACGCTCAGTGCGCAAAGCTGAGGTTCCCTAGCGCTAAGACCATCATTGCACTCGGCTTTGATCACCCACTCAAAAACTACGAGGGAGGCTCCGAGGATCTATGCGTCTTCATCCGCGACGAGTACACCGAGGAGGAGCGGGTAGAGGTCGAAAACCTGAGAGCTACGCTTGGGATCTATGCGGACTCCACTGTCCCGGCTGAAAAAACAAGCTATCAGTTTCCGGCTGTAGGTGATCGACAACTTGGCGATGACGCTACCTTCGTATTCAACCAAACTTTTAGCAAACGACCGCGACCAACAACTAAAAAATCAAAAAATAAAAGCCAAAAAAAAGCTAGGAGAGCGAATCGGAAAAAATGATTTTTCGGGCTGTTTACCCTAAGGCGACAAAAGAAACGATTTCCAAGAGAAAGATTAATCCGGCCAGGGCGCGTGACGCTCTGAGAACTGGGCGGCATACCCCGCCGTTTGACATAAATAAGATCTATTTGTAAAAGTCCTCAAAGGGCTTTGTGCTTGGTGCTTCTGCATTGGGTGTATTCCTCGCCGACCTCTCGATCCTATCCATCCTACTGGCAGCCGCCAAACGATGAAGGTTTTCGAAAATTAAATGGCTCTCAGATGGCAAGCGGAGCGCGCAGGCCGTAAGGCCGAGGCGCGAGGATGGAAGCCCACCGGGCCGAGACGCCGCCTTGGCGAGCGGCTCGGTTCACGACAGCCGTCCCGAAGGGCGCGCACAGCACCAACGGTCAACGTTTTCCAATCTTCAAGCTCAAAATATTTGTTGTCTCAAGAAGCAATAAATGGCGCCCCAAACAGACCGGAGGATCTATGACTCGTGACGACAAGGACACTGTGTACTGCAACATCCAGATGCCCATGACCAAGGGACGGGAGCTATCCAGATTAGTGGCTGAGCTACAATCGTCAGGCAATCATCCTGGCCTCGACTCAGTCTTCAAAGAAATACAGGACGAGCTAAATTCGTCGATAGAGTTCGTTGAGGAACAGCTCCGGGGTGAGACTGGATTCGGCCGGCGACTATCCTAGGATGCTGAAGGCTCTAGCACTGAGACGCGCAGGTATTCATTCATCAACCTGTGTTAGCTCTGTAAGTCTTGAGGCCAACACACTCGCTTGTTTGTGAGTCAAACTAAAACGGCAGTCATCGATGTCCAAAGAAATAATGCCGTCGAGCTCCCTGTCCAAGAAGACCCCATAGCTATTCGTCTCGTCTATTGCTCCAACTTCAGGTGCGCCGGGCCTAGTGAATACAGCATACGTAATCTCAAGCGATCCGTTGTCGAGCGAAGGATCCTTGAAAGTATAAAATCTGTTTGGTGGTAGTTTTATGCTCATGCATTTTCTCTCATAAATAAGCCGCTTAATTGTTAAACGGAATTTCTCAAGAAAACTTGAGGGCTGGTGCAAACAAACCTTTCGCGAAAGATGTTGGCTTTTCGCCTGCCTGCAGTTGATCGCCGACCCACATATCACCTTCCTTGCGGTGGTACCCCCGCTCCCTGTTTTACTGCGGTACTGGATCACATCTATCGCCCAGGCCAACATCAACCCACACTACTATCGATTGCCGGCTGGGAATCTATGGCAAGCGGAGCGCGCTGGCCGCGAGGCCGAGGCGCGAGGATGGAAGCCCACCGGGACAAGACGCCGACTTGGCGGTGGCTTGGTTCACGACAGCCGTCCCGAAGGGCGCGCACTGCAATTTTTCCAGGCATTTTTACGTGATACGCGACATCAGAATAAATATTTTTAGTTTCTCCTAAAGTTTTTTAAGCGACGAGCCGTTTAAATTTGTATTTAGGTGCATGGTATATGCGGGTGTTGGATAAAAGTTGTTTGCCGATCAGCACAATCTTCAAAGCTGAACGTTCAATGATGTGTCGGGCGTTCACTGAAGAGAGGGTATTCACAGCCTCGATTGAGTTAACCGGGAACGTCGTCACGTGTATTTTGGACGATTCTGAATACTCCTTTACAGCGCAACAATGCGGAGAGCTTGCGGACAGCCTTGCCACCTTATTGAAAATCAGTACTGAACGCGCCGCCAGCCAAGTAAAAATTGGGCTTCCGCTCAAACTCGATTTTTGTAAGATTTTCTACCAGTTGATTTTATCGAGAAGCTCGGCGAGCGGATGCGATCGACTATACGGCTATGATTACGACTCTGACCGTGTGCTCTTTGGTGCCTCTGGATCTTTCCGATATCCCGGTACGCGTGATTCCTACAAGCTATTCGTAGGGTTCAATGATGAGCTTTGCCTTCCATTTTTGGGTATCGAGGACTGGGTGTACACCTTCAGCTTTGACGAAGCGTCCTGGCTAATCGAGCAGTTATGCGTTGGAGGCTACCTGCTTGCACAGATAGAACAAACAGAAAAAGAATTTAAGAAGAACGGAAGGAATTATCAATGAGCTCATCCAGTGTAGATCCCGCTGTTGTAACAGAATTCAAACGCGACTTCCTGTGCTGGCGAGGTCGGGAGTTCGATGAGCGCTATGAATGCCGTGTCGCAGGCACTGACTGGAGAGGCGCGAGTATTGAGTTTGAACTCGATGGGATCAATGTCGGCGCGGAAGTAGCGGCAGATATTGCCTTTTGCCTTTCAGAAGCTCTGGCAATCGCGGAGCAAACGGATGTAGAAGGCGCGACGGCAGCGGTATGTGACGAAGGCTCACTTACTAGGAAGTATCGGTTATCGTGCGGTGCATGGCAGTTCAGTGCAACCCGTGTTGTGCCTGTTGAGAATGCTAGCCCTGAGCGTCTTGGCTATGCGATCGGCGCAGGCTCCTTCGTGGCTGTTCGAACCATAGAGGAAGGGGGCTTCGAACTCGAGTTCGGAGAGTTGGGCTATTCGTTTTCTGCGCAGGATGCATCCTGGTTGCAAGAGGCGCTGCTTGAAGTTAGCCAGCAGCTTCCAAAGCAGCACCCCCGAGTACGCTTACTCGAAGCGGTGAATAGTGCTTGGGAACCCTAAGTATTTACGACGTACTAGACTGATGAATAGGGCATTAATCCGGTAGCGATTTGAAATGGATTGTGCACACTAGGACAACTGAAGGGATAACTTTCTCGATCACCTCGGCCTGAAGGTGGCCGTGACCATCGAGCAGTCAATTGGCAAGACGGATGATTTTGCAAAGAATGCGGATGTTGGTGACGCCGCAGGTGACCGTGGCTTTTTCCAGTGCTTCGGCCCAGTTGGTCTTGACGATATCTTTGGCAATGTCGAACGCTTCTGCCGGAGACGTGTCGAGCCGTAGCTCTTGGTCGATTATGTTTTCTCGGAACTGTTCCCAGATGTCCTTATCCCTCAGCTTGTCATCGTTGAGCACGAGTAGTACCCGACATTTGTGCACTTGGACGCACTTGTCAATGAAGCCGAAAGTTTCATCAATGTGCAGCTTGTCGTGCTTGCGCTCAATGTCATCAATAAGAAGGAGCTTAGCCTTCAGTAGGGGGGAAGGGCGACTAGGGGCAGGTCATCCAAAGCATTAAAGTTACGATGCAATCCTTGTGCAACTTTTTTAGCCCTCTGAGTGCCCCACTAATCTGAGCTGCTACACCGTCGTTATTAAGGCTAGGCAGTAGCCCAAAAAGAGAAATAGAGGCTGCTTTCTTGATCGTATCGTCCGTCGAGGTGTCACGAACCCGCTGCCAAAGGTGCGTCTTGCCAGTGCCCCATTTGCCAGTGAGAGCGATGATTCAGTTATCCTGAGACGCTAGGGTCAGCAGTAAATTTTGCTTGCAGCGTTCGATGGTCATCTAGGCTCCGATAATAGCGGTGCATCCATGGGTAGCAAGATGATGGCAAATTGGGAAATTTCAAGTGTTTAAATGCGAAGTTTTTTGCAATGGCGGAGTTCTCAGGGCGGGGCGAGGTTATTTATGAAGAATCGGGAGTCGGTTGTAAATTCGCATAGCGTGGGAATATTCAAGGCTTCTAACTGGAAGAAAGAAGGCGATGGCCTGTTGGTGGCCGCAAAAGCCCTGAGGCAGCAATGGCTTTCAAGTAGAGAAGAGGTAATTAAGGTCGTCACTGACCGAAGCCCTAGGTCTTCTGAGGTATTTACAAAAGATTCCGCTCTGGCTCGTTCATCAATGCTACTTCTCGCTATTCAATGGAGATGTTCTTGGAAAATGGTGTTGTTAAACTCCATTCTTACTGTTCTGAAGAAATGGTTGAGCGCCTAGTCCGTAAACTCGAACATGACTACGAAAGCATGGCCAAACTACTGGGAGTAAAACTTGATCCTAATCAGTTTGAGCAATTGAACGGTCTATATAAAAGTGTCGTCAATGACGCGCGTTATCCAGCTATGCCTTCGTTGGGTAAAGACTTTTTCGAACAGACCAATCAAATCACCCGATACAACCATCGGCAGCCCAACTTTGAGCGCCTCGTTGGATTGGCCGAGCAGATACGCGACTTCGCTCGGAAGATTGACTCGGATAGCTCAAACCCTACCTGTTTCTAGCATCATTGGCCAGACTGGGGATACGTAGTTGCAAGATGGGGGGGAATCTGCCTCCTACCATCGTATTTAGAAACGAAGATCAACTGGCAGAAACTGATTTGCGCAGTGCAATTGAAGCAGTGGTCACACTATCTGCAAAGTTTGATTGCTATCGGATCTACCAGGACAGAGGTAAGGGTAAGAGCCGTCGATGCGAGCCGTGGAGCTTGAAGGCGTGAGTGGTTTGAGAAACGCGCCGATGTAGAAGTTGGCGCTAAACAGGCTCCCCGTTATGTTGCTTCTTCTGCGGCAGATACATGGTAGAGGAACGATGATGAAGGCAGCAGGAGTTCGTGGCGGTCATGTTTCTTTCCAGCCGTCTGCGGGCTGTCAGTGACAGATGGGTTGGCTTAACGATGTGTTCAGGAGGACTCCCCTTCAAAGTCCCAGCGCTTCGAATTCAGGGTAAAAGCCGTGGCAGACTCCAGAGCAGACGCGGTCAAAGCCTTGGGACTTTGACACTGTAATCGTGTCTGTCTGGAAAATCGCGTTCGGCTTTATCGGCCTGTTTATCGGCCCGACCTTACTCGCGGTGGCCTACAGCTTGTTGACGGACTGGAGCGCGACCCAGGCCCAGGCGCGGCGCGAAGACAAGCCGCTTTAAGCCCTGGGCAGCCACATCACTGCGGTCAAGCCGCCGCCTGGCGTGTCTTCCAGGCTCAGGTGGCCGCCGAGGCGCTCGACCGCTTCCCTGGCGATCGTCATGCCCAGGCCGACGCCGCCGGAATTACGGTTGCGTGAGCCCTCCAGGCGAAAGAACGGTTCGAATACCGCTTCGCGCTTGTCGGCGGCGATGCCGGGGCCATGGTCGATCACCCGGATCACCAGCGCCCCGCGGCTGTCCGCCAGTTCCACACGGGCTGAGCCCGCATAGCGCAGGGCATTGTCGATCAGGTTGTTGAGGCACGAACGCAACGCCATGGGCTGCACCTGCAGGGGCGCGCAGGTGCCGCCACATTGCACATCGCTGCCTTGATCCTGGGCGTTTTCGCTCAGCGATTCCACCAACGCCTGCACATCGAGCCAGTGTCGGGTCTCGCTGGTGCGCTGTTCGTGCAGGTAGCTCAAGGTGGCGTCGAGCATGCCGATCATGTCGTCCAGGTCCTGGCGCATCTGACCTTGCAGCCGGGTGTCTTCGATCTGTTCCAGGCGCAGCTTGAGCCGCGACAGCGGGGTGCGCAGGTCATGGGAGACCGCCCCGAGCATGCGCGCGCGCTGGCTGACTTGTTCGCGGATGCGCCTTTGCATCAGGTTGAAGGTCGACGCGGCCTGGCGCGCTTCGCGCGGCCCGGACTCTTCGAGGGGCGGGCTGTCGAGGTCAAGGCTCAAACGCTCGGCCGCCGCGCTCAGGCGCTGGATCGGCCGGCTCAACAGCTTGGCGCCGTACCACGCGGCGATGATCAGCGAGATGAATTGAAACGTCAGCGGCACCACCGGGCCACCGAACCAGGGACGGTGAGCCTTGACCAGCGGTTTCATCGAGCCATCCGGCTGCTCGACGAAGGTTTCCTGCGGAGGCGGCGGTGGTGGACCGTAATGATGGAACCAGAAAAATGCCAGCAGATGCGCCAGCACGATGGCCACCAGCAACACGCCGAACAACCGCCCGAACAACGTATTGAAGGTGGCGCGCATCAGCCGATATCCCGCGCGTCGAACAGGTAGCCTTCGCCGCGTACGGTCTTGATCAATTGCGGGGCCTTGGGGTCATCTCCCAGTTTCTGGCGCAGGCGCGAGACCAGCAGATCGATGCTGCGGTCAAAGGCTTCGATGGAGCGGCCGCGGGCGGCATCCAGCAATTGCTCGCGGCTCAATACGCGGCGCGGGCGTTCGATAAATACCCACAGCAGGCGGAATTCGGCGTTGGACAGCGGCACCACCAGGCCGTTGTCGGCGACCAGTTGGCGCAACACGCTGTTGAGCCGCCAGTTGTCGAAGCGGATGTTGGCGCGTTGCTCGGTGCGGTCATCGCGCACCCGGCGCAGGATAGTCTGGATACGGGCCACCAGTTCGCGCGGCTCGAACGGTTTGGACATATAGTCGTCGGCGCCCAGTTCCAGGCCGATGATACGGTCGGTGGGTTCGCAGCGGGCGGTGAGCATCAGGATCGGAATGTCCGACTCTGCCCGCAGCCAGCGGCACAGGGTCAGGCCGTCCTCGCCCGGCAGCATCAGGTCGAGCACCACCACATCGAAGGTTTCGGCTTGCATGGCCAGGCGCATCGCCGCGCCGTCGGTCACACCCGTGGCGAAAATATTGAAGCGCGCCAGGTAATCGATCAGCAATTCACGAATCGGCACATCGTCATCGACGATCAGCGCACGGGTGTTCCAGCGCTTGTCGTCGGCGATCACCGCGCCTGTGTGCGCATCGTTTACCGGGACGGGAGGAGTATGCATAGTGCGATCATCTGCCTGATTGTTACGGTCAGCATAGGCGCCCAGCCCCATGGCTGGAAGTGCTGGACGGTCGGTCACGCGGCGAGGCTAGCGGTGGGGCGTGTTGGGGGCATGTCGTGAATGTATCGGCTTTGAAACAATGGCCGCAAACCTGCGCCAATCCACGCTGAATCAGTATTTACCGATCATCGGATCCCGCAACGGCGCCGCGTGCGCTACAATCCGCGCCGATTTCGACTTGCCTGAGAGCCCATTCCAATGCCCGTCTGCCAGACTCCTATCATCGTCGCCCTGGACTACCCCACCCGTGACGCCGCACTGAAGCTGGCTGACCAATTGGACCCCGCGCTTTGCCGGGTCAAGGTCGGCAAGGAACTGTTCACCAGTTGCGCGGCGGAAATCGTCGGCACCCTGCGTGACCGAGGTTTCGAAGTGTTTCTTGACCTGAAATTCCACGATATCCCCAATACCACCGCCATGGCGGTCAAGGCTGCGGCCGAGATGGGCGTGTGGATGGTCAATGTGCACTGCTCCGGTGGCCTGCGCATGATGAGTGCCTGCCGTGAAGTGCTGGAGCAGCGCAGCGGGCCGAAACCGCTGTTGATCGGGGTGACTGTGCTGACCAGCATGGAACGCGAAGACCTGGCCGGCATCGGCCTGGACATCGAGCCGCAGGAGCAGGTGCTGCGCCTGGCCGCCCTGGCGCAGAAAGCCGGCCTGGACGGGCTGGTGTGCTCGGCACTGGAAGCCCAGGCCCTGAAGACTGCTCACCCGTCGTTGCAGCTGGTCACGCCAGGCATCCGCCCGGCGGGCAGCGCCCAGGATGACCAGCGCCGTATTGTGACGCCGCGCCAGGCCCTCGATGCCGGTTCTGATTATCTGGTGATTGGCCGTCCGATCAGCCAGGCGGCCGATCCGGCGCAAGCGTTGGCGGCGGTCGTTGCCGAAATCGCCTGATACCCGAGCGGGCACTGAAAAATGTGGGAAGGGGCTTGCCCCCCTGTCCTTACTGGTGCTCCACAATCCAAATGTGGGAGGGGGCTTGTCCCCCGATGGCGGCCTCTGGGCCGACCAGGATGTTGGATTGGACCGAGTACATATCCGTTTCTGCGGTCACGGCTGCTATGGGTTCCGCTTTTACAGCGGGTCACTTTTGGAAAAGAGCCCCAAAAGTAACCAAAAAGGCTCTTGCCCCACCACTCGGCACCTCGCT
>NZ_KZ478002.1 GCF_002837185.1 Pseudomonas fluorescens
CGGCACCGTCGAGGCGGTCCATGTTGGCTTCGGTGGCGTGGCCGGCGTTGGCGCCTTTGACGACCGCTGCAACGCTGTCTTCGTTGTCGACTTCATCCCAACTCAGCATTGAAATACTCCTTCCTGATCTGTTCTGACGGTGTGCGGAACCGTCCAAAAAAATATGCGGTTTGCAGGCTTCAGGCATTGAAATACTGCGCATAGTGTGGTCGGAAAATACCGATACTGCACACTATGTAGTGGTCTGTTCTGTTTGTGGGCACACTATATGGTGTGTAACAGGGTAGGTCAACGCGCAAGAAGATCGTCTGGATGTTTAAATATCGCGTTGAAAATATCGTGGTATAGCGCCTCAACATTAAATAGAATGAATCTCATTTGAGACTCAGTCGCGCCGCGCAGGTCGCTTGCCATGAATGATGCTGTTGTACCGACCCACGCCCCCGAACTGACCGTGTCGAGCCTGTACCGCGACCATCACAGCTGGCTGGAAAGCTGGCTGCGCAGGCGTTTGGGCAATGCCTGGGATGCCGCGGACCTGAGCCAGGATACGTTCCTGCGCGTGCTCGCCAGCGCGCAGCCAATCGGGCAGATGCAGGAGCCGAGGGCGTATCTGGTGACGGTCGGCAAGCGCTTGCTGGTCAATTTCCATCAGCGACGCAGCCTCGAACAGGCTTATCTGAATGCCTTGGCAAGCCTGCCGCAGGCCTGTGTGCCTTCACCAGAGCAACGCTGGTTGTTGCTGGAAACCTTGCACGCCCTGGACGACCTGCTTGAGGGGCTACCGATGCAGGTGCGCCGCGCTTTTCTGTGGAGCCAGCTGGAAGGCCTGGGCTATCGGGAGATCGCCGCACGCCTCAACGTGTGCGAACGCACGGTAAAGCGCTACATGGCCCAGGCCTACGAACACTGCTTGCTGGTGAACCTGTGAACCGCGACGTTGCCCGCGCCGCCGCCCAATGGCTGGCGCTGCTGGAGTCAGGCGCAGCCACCGAGCGCGATCACGCCGCGTTGCAGCGCTGGCGCGACAGCCATCCCCAGCATGAACAGACCTGGCAAAGCGCACAGGCCCTGCGCCAGCGTTTCAGCGACTTGCCCCAGGCCCTGGCGATGGCCAGCCTCGATCGCCCGCAACCCGGACGGCGTGCTGTGCTCAAGCGCGCGCTGGGGGTTGCGGCTGTGTTGCCGACGGCCTGGCTGCTCAGCCGGCAATTGCCCATCCAGACCTGGCGCGCCGATCTGCACACGGCCACGGGAGAGCGCAAGCGCATGGCATTGGCTGACGGCGCCAGCATGCAACTCAATACCGCGACGGCGGTGGACGTCGACCCGGCGCAGCGGCGGATCACCCTGGTCGAGGGTGAGTTGGCGTTGAATGTACCTGCAGCGGCGGCGATAAGCGTACAGACGCGTTACGGCGAGCTGACAGTCAGCCAGGCTGAGGTATGTGTCCGGCAACTGGACACCGGCTGCCTGGTGTCGGTGCTCAAGGGGTCCGTCCGGGTACGCGGTCTGGATGGGCGAACGGCAACCTTGCAAGGAGGGCAGCAAGCGCCGTTGAAAAACAACGGGCTCGGCGCCTGGGTGGCGTTCGATGCGCTGCAACTGGGCTGGCGCGACGGTGTACTGACCGCGCAGAACCAGGCGCTGGGGGATTTCCTGCGGGAATTGACGCGTTATCGGCCGGGCGTGCTGCGCTGGGATCCTCGCCTGGAAACGCTGCGGGTCACCGGCAGTTTTCGTCTGGACGACACCGATCGCATCCTCGACTTGCTGGCTTCCAGCCTGGGGTTGCGCGTTCAGGCGCGGACCCGGTATTGGGTCACACTCTCTTGAAACGCTGACGTCGTAACTGCTGTTGACTGAACACTGCTGCTCATATATCCGTATCGAATAAATAAAGAGTTATATATTCCTTTTATTGTTCTTCTCGATGGCGCATTTTGAGGGCCTGCGCATTCGTGCGGATTGACCCAACAGCCAAAAGGAAAGCCGACATGACCATCAAAGCGATCAACGTGCGCAACCAGTTCAAGGGCACCATCAAGGAAATTCTGCTGGGTGAAGTGGTGTCGGAAATCGACGTGCAGACCGCGTCCGGCATCGTCACGTCGGTCATCACCACCCGTTCGGTGCGTGACCTGGAATTGAAAGTGGGCAGTGAAGTGATTGCCTTCGTGAAATCCACCGAAGTGTCCATCGCCAAGCTTTAAAAGGTGCTGGATGGGTACTGTCAGTCGACGCGATCAAACACTCTGGCGATATCTTCGCGACTCAGTACCCCTTTACCGGTTCCGTCCTGCAACTTGAATGTGCCATCGGCATTGATTGTGATGCCGGCGGAACCGGCCAGGGTCACTGCCGCGCCTGAGCGGCCGTTGAGCAGGTCGCGCAGCGGTTGCTCGCCGTGCAAGGTTTGTCCGATGGTCGTTGCCATGCCTTGCAGGGAGCTTGAGTTGGTTCCGCCCACCAGAATGACGTGGCTGTTCTTGTCCAACGATGCCTGCAATGTTCGCATCAACCTTTGAGTCGTGCTGCTGCCAGGGTTCAGGCCCAGCTCCAGGTTGCTGCCGGTCAGGTGCATCAGGGTGCGTTCCTGGTAAGCAGACCCGTTCCACCCGGTAAGCACCGCCAAAGCAGAGCAGTCTGACAGACCACGGGTCGTGAGCGCGTCCCGGCCTTTATGCAGGGTCACTGACTGGCCCATTTCAACCTGCACCGTCTGGGTGCCTGCGCGTGCGTCGGGCGGGTTCGCCAGTGGGTGTTTCAACCCCGCCAAGCGCATGGGCCGCTGCGAGGCGTGGGTGTCAGCGGCGTGTAAGGCCGAGGCGGCTGATGCTGCAGGCTCGCGCAATACCGGGTTCGGCTTGAATGATTCCATGATTGGCACAGGGCCGATAGCGGGAGGGCGTGTCGATAGCATAGCGCGCAATGCTCCGAAGGTTTCAGACGCACAAGGGACTCCCCTGAGTGCTGAAAAAGCCTTTTACGGTTCCCGCCCCATTCAGCGGTTTTTCAAACTGCGCTCCATACGCTGCAAGCCCTCTTCCAGCATGGTCCTCGGGCAGCCGAAGTTCAGGCGCACAAACTGCTGGCTGTCATCGCCAAACTCGATCCCGGCACTCAACCCAACCTTGGCCTGTTCAAGGAAAAACTGTTGCGGGTCCTCCAGGCCCAGGGCGCTGCAATCGAGCCAGGCCAGGAAAGTGCCTTCTGGCGCATGCATCACCACGCCGGGCAGGCGGGTTTGCACGGCGTTGAGCAGATAGTCCCGGTTACCTTGCAGGTAGTGCACCAGTGCCTGGAGCCAGTCGCCGCATGCGCTGTAGGCGGCGCGGGTGGCTTCCAGGCCCAGGGGGCTGACGCTGTCGACCATGCCGCAACGAGCCTGGTTGAAACGCTCGCGCATCCCGGCATTCTGGACCACCGCGAAACAGGTCTTCAGGCCGGCCACGTTATAAGCCTTGCTGGCCGACATCAGCGTAATGGTGCGTTGCGCAATTTCGGGGCTGAGGCTGGCGGTGGGAATATGGCGGCGGCCGTCAAAGCACAGCTCGGCGTGGATTTCATCGGAGATGATCAGCGCGCCGTTTTCCATGCACGCCTGCGCGATCGCCAGCAGCTCCTGGCGGGGGAAGACCTTGCCGAGCGGGTTGTGCGGGTTGCTCAGCAACAGCGCGCCGGCACCGGTCAAGGCATCGCGCATGGCCGCCAGCGGCGTGCGGTATTGGCCGTCAATCAGCTCGAAAGGCACTTCGATACGTGGCAGGTTCCAGTGGCCGGGCGCCAGGCGAATCGGGCGATAGTTAGGGGTTTGCAGCACCACCGGCTGGCCCGGCTGCACGAACGCGTGCAGCGCCATATTGAACCCCGGCTCGACGCCGGGCAGGAACAACAGCTCATCCGGCTCAACACGCCAAGCGTACTTGGCCCACAGGTCGGCGATGATCGCCTCGCGCACATCCGGGCCGGCGACACTGTAGCCGAGCACCTGCCGGTCGAGGCGCGCATGCAGGGCCTCTAGCACGGCGGGCGGGGCGGCGATGTCCATGTCGGCGATCCACATCGGCAACACGTCTTGCGGGTAGCGGTTCCACTTGGTGCTGCCGGTGCCCAGGCGTGGGTGGATCGTGTCGAAATCAAAGCTCATGGGGGGCTCGTATCAGGGGGCGGATAAAGAGTGGCGCTGATTCTAGCGCCATTCGTTTCATAGGCCAGCGCTGAATATTGCGCAGCACCGTTCCATCACCGACAAGCTCTGTCATAAAAACGCCACTGCGCTGGGGATCGAATCAGGGAAGGGCTATTTTGGTGCATCTCAATCACTCGAGTAGTCACGGATGAAATACCAAGCCTTCAACCGCACCTTGATTGCCACTGCCCTGGTGTTGACGGTCAGTGGCGTGCACGCCGCTTCCCAGGCCCCGGTGGCCGGGGAAAATGGCATGGTGGTCACCGCCCAGCATTTGGCAACGCAGGTGGGCGTGGATGTGCTCAAGGCCGGCGGCAATGCGGTGGATGCGGCCGTTGCGGTCGGTTACGCACTGGCAGTGGTGTACCCGGCGGCCGGCAACCTGGGCGGCGGCGGTTTCATGACCGTGCAACTGGCGGACGGGCGCAAGACGTTCCTCGATTTCCGCGAAAAAGCCCCGCTGGCGGCCACTGCCAATATGTACCTGGATAAAGACGGCAACGTCATCGAGGGCTTGAGCACCAAGGGTCACCTGGCCGTCGCGGTGCCCGGCACTGTTTCCGGCATGGAGTTGGCCCTGAACACATACGGCACCCTCAAGCGCGCCCAGGTCATCGCCCCGGCGATCAAGTTGGCAGAACGCGGCTTTGTCCTGGAGCAGGGCGATATCGACCTGTTGCACACCGCCACCGGTGAGTTTGAAAAAGATCAGGACATGCGCGCAATCTTCCTGCACAACGGGCAACCGCTGGAGGTCGGCCAGACGCTGATACAGAAGGACCTGGCCAGGACCCTCAGGGAAGTGTCCGCCAAGGGCAGCGATGGCTTCTATAAAGGTTGGGTGGCCAAGGCCCTGGTGGATTCCAGCCAGGCCGGCAAGGGCCTGATCACCCAGGCGGACCTGGACAAGTACAAACCCCGCGAATTGGCGCCCATCGAATGCGATTACCGTGGCTATCATGTGGTTTCGGCGCCGCCGCCAAGCTCCGGTGGCGTGGTGATCTGCCAGATCATGAATATCCTCGAAGGCTACCCGATGGCGGACCTGGGCTATCACTCGGCCCAGGGCTTGCACTACCAGATCGAAGCAATGCGCCACGCGTATGTGGACCGCAACAGCTACCTCGGCGACCCGGATTTCGTGAAGAATCCGATAGCGCATCTGCTGGATAAAAACTACGCGGCGAAACTGCGCGACGCGATCGAGCCGCACAAAGCCGGGGATTCCCAGGCGATCAAGCCGGGGGTATCGCCCCATGAAGGCAATAACACCACCCACTATTCCATCGTCGACACCTGGGGCAACGCGGTTTCCGTCACCTACACCCTCAACGACTGGTTTGGCGCGGGCGTGATGGCAAGCAAGACCGGGGTGATCCTCAACGATGAAATGGACGACTTTACCGCCAAGGTCGGCGTGCCGAACATGTACGGGCTGGTCCAGGGTGAAGCCAATGCCATCGCGCCGGGCAAGACGCCGTTGTCGTCGATGAGCCCGACCATCGTGACCAGGGATGGCAAGGTGGTCATGGTGGCAGGCACGCCGGGCGGCAGCCGCATTATCACCGCGACCTTGCTGACCCTCCTGAATGTCATCGACTACAAGATGAACATCCAGGAGGCCGTGGACGCGCCGCGCTTCCACCAGCAGTGGATGCCGCAAGCCACCAACCTTGAAACCTTTGCGGTCAGCCCGGATACCCGCAAGATCCTCGAAAGCTGGGGCCATACGTTCGCCGGTCCCCAGGATGCCAACCACGTGGCGGCCATCCTGGTGGGCGCTCCGGCCCTGGATGCCAAGCCGGTGGGCAACAACCGCTTCTATGGCGCGAATGACCCGCGTCGCAATACCGGGCTGTCGTTGGGGTACTGACACCGACCCGTTCGCGCATGGAACATCTGCGGCCTTTCCGGGCTCTACCCCAAGAGCCCCGAAAGGACCCCAGCCATGAAAGCGCTGAAAATCGCCACCTTCAACATCAACGGCATTCGTGCCCGGCTGCCGAACCTTCTGCACTGGCTGGCGCGCGAGCAGCCGGACATCGTTTGCCTGCAGGAACTCAAGGCGCCGGAGAGGCTGTTTCCCTATGCCGATTTCGAGGCGGCCGGCTACGGCGCGATCTGCCTGGGCCAGGCCTCGTGGAACGGGGTGGCGATTCTGGCCAGGGACGCGCAACCGCTGGAAAGCCGGCGCGGTCTGCCCGGCGACGACAGCGACGAGCAAAGCCGCTATATCGAAGCGGCCGTGCATGGCGTGTTGGTCGGTTGCCTGTATCTGCCTAACGGCAACCCGCAACCCGGGCCAAAATTCGATTACAAACTGGCCTGGTTCGAACGCCTGATCGACTATGCCCAGGCGTTGCAAGCCAGTGATCATCCGGTGCTGCTGGCCGGGGATTTCAATGTGGTGCCCACCGACCTGGACATCTATAACCCGCGCTCCTGGCTCAAGGACGCGTTGTTGCAACCCGAGAGCCGGGCCTGCTATCAGCGCCTGCTGGAACAGGGTTGGACCGACGCGGTGCGGCATTTGTACCCTGAAGAGCGGGTGTATACGTTCTGGGATTATTTCCGCCAGCACTGGCAGAAGAATTCAGGGCTGCGCATCGACCATCTGTTGCTCAACCCCGCGCTCAAGCCCTATCTGAAGAATGCCGGCGTCGATGCCTGGGTGCGCAACGAGGCGCATGCCAGCGACCATGCACCCACCTGGATTGAGCTCGGCACGCGCAAGAAGCGTTAATCGGTCGTTGCAGACGCGAGCAGGCGCTCGACGGCGGCAAACGCCGCCTCCCGGCGCGCGTGCCAATCACCCCTGATCACCGCCACCGGCTGGTGCTGCGCGTGCATCCAGTCCAGGCTGGCCTGGAAGAACGCCCGGCGGTCTGCCAGTTGCGGTTGGCAGCGCTGGCCGTCGGCGCTCCATTCCACGTCTTCCGGGGACAGCAGCAGATGCAGGTCGTAGTGACGGGCCAGCAGTTCGCTGTCGAGCCAGCCTGGGTAATCGCCAAACAGCGTCTGGCTCCAGAGCCGGTTGGTCAGCAGGTGGGTGTCGAGGATCAGCAGCGCCGGGCACTTGGCGCGCGCCGCATCCTCCCAGGCCAACTGGCCTCGGGCGATCGCCGGGATATCCGCCAGGCAGGTATCGCGTTGATGTGCGTCGATGAAAGTGCGCACGTATTCCCCCACCATGAGCCCGCCGAAGTGCGCATGAAGCTGCGCCGCCAGCCAGCTTTTACCGCTCGATTCCGGGCCTGCCAGCACCACCACCTTCATGCGTGCAACGCCGGGTCAGTGCGCCATTCACGCCAGCCTTGCACGGCAATCATGGTAAACAGCGCATACAGCGCGGCGGTGAGGTAGAGGCCTTTGTAGAGGAACAGCCCGACGAAAATCACATCCACCGCGATCCACAATGGCCAGCACTGCACGCGCTTTTGTGCCATCCACAGCTGCGCCACCAGGCTGAAGCCGGTGAGGGCCGCGTCGAGCCAGGGCTGGGCGGCGTCGGTCCAGTGAGCCATGGCGGCGCCGAGCAGCAGGCTGCCGACAGCGCCCACCAACAGGCTGACCATGACCGCAGGCATTCCCAGGCGGCTAACCTGGCGTCCCTGCCTGACCGCGCCGGCGCGGGTCCATTGCCACCAGCCATAGAGTTGCAAGGCGGCATACACCACTTGCAGCAACATGTCGGAGTAGAGTTTTACGTCGTAGAACACCCAGGTGTAGAGCAATACCATCACCAGGCCGATGGGCCAGCACCATGGGTTCTGCTTGACCGTCAGCCATACGGCAATCACCCCCAGTGCGGCGGCGAACAGTTCAAGCCCGGACATGGCGGTTCCTTGGGGGAGTGGGAGAGGGCGGTGATTGTACCCAGAGGTGGCCAATCCTCAAAACACAGGCGGGCAAATGTGGGACGGGGCTTGCCCTGGCTTTTTGCAGGAGCGAGCTTGCTCGCGAAAAACTCACAGGCATCGCGTTCATTCAGGAAGCACGCGTTATCGTTGACGTTTTTCGCGAGCAAGCTCGCTCCTACAGGTTAGGGCTTGCCCCGTCCCACAATTTAACTCAGGGCTAGATGCGGAACTGACGCAACAACCCGTCAAGCTGCTCGCTCAAACCCCGCAACTGCGCGCTGGCCACGCTCGACTGCTCAGCCGCCAGCGCGGTGCTGTGGGACAGCCCGGCCGCCTGAGTGACGTTCTGGTTGATGTCTTCCACCACATGGGCCTGTTGCAGGGTGGCACTGGCAATCGAGGCATTCAGGCCGTTGAGATTATGCAGTGCCTGGCCGATGGCATTGAGGCTCGCACCGGCCAGGCCGGCTTGCTCGATGGTCAATTGCGAGGCGCTGTGACTGTCGCTGATCACCTTGACCGCCGCTTCCGAATGCCCTTGCAGGCGCTCGATCATCGCCTGGATTTCAGCCGTGGATTTTTGCGTGCGCTGGGCCAGCAGGCGTACTTCATCGGCCACTACTGCAAACCCACGGCCCTGCTCGCCGGCGCGCGCGGCTTCGATAGCGGCGTTGAGGGCGAGCAGATTGGTCTGGTCGGCAATCGAGCGAATCACTTCGAGCACGCCGCCGATCTGGGTGCTTTCGCTGGACAGGGTGCGGATCACCTCCACGGCCTGGCTGATGGTGCCCGAGAGCTGGTCGATCTGCTGCAGGCTGCTGTCGATGTTGACCTGGCCTTGCTGCGCCTGGGCCTGGGCATCGCGCATTTCGCTGGCAGCGTGCTCGGCATTCTTGGCCACGTCCTGCACGCCGTAGGTGACTTCATTGATGGCGGTGGCCACCAGTTCCATCTGTTGCGACTGCTGCTGGCTGCGGTCATGGGCCTGGCTGGCGTTGTGGCCCAACTCGGTCGACGACTCGCCCAGGGCGTTGGCGCACACCTGCAAATGGCCGACCACCTGGCGTAATTTGGCGGTGAAGGTATTGAAGTGCTCGGACAGTTGGGTGACCTCGTCGCGCCCATGAGTGTCGAGGCTGCGGGTCAGGTCGCTTTCGCCGCTGGCAATGTTGCCCATGGCATTTACCGCAGCCTGCAACGGCTGCACGATACTGCGCGCGATCAACAGCACCAGCAGGGTCATGACCAGCGCAATGGCCAGGCCGATAGCGGAGGCTTTCCACACCTGGCCGGTGAACTCGGCCTGCACGTCGTCCACATAGACGCCCGAGCCGATGATCCAGCCCCAGGGTTCGAACAGTTGGATGTAAGAGGTTTTCTGCACCGGCGCATCGGCCCCCGGCTTTGGCCAGCGATAATTGACGATGCCGGCGCCCTTGGCCTTGGCCAGGCTCACGAATTCATTGAACACGGCAAACCCGTCCGGATCGCGGATCGCCGAGAGGTTCTGGCCGTCCAGCTTGGGGTTGGCCGCATGCATGATCATCACGGGGGTGAGGTCGTTGATCCAGAAGTAGTCGTCGTGGTCATACCGCAGGCCGCGCACCGCGCTCAGGGCTTGTTGCTGCGCCGCCTCACGGGTGAGCACCCCGGTCTTTTCCAGGGTCTGGTAGTAGCCGAGTACGCCGCTGGCGGTTTGCACCACGTGCTGGGTCTGTTGGCGCTTGGCCTGGTAGAGGTCGTCATGGATCTGTTTGAGCATCAAGGCGCCCAAGGTCAGCAGCATCAGCACGGCGACTATCAGGATCAGCCAGAGGCGCCGGCTGATCGACATATTGCGCAAACTGTTCATCGTCCTGTCACTCCGAGCCTTTTATAATTGTGGGTGTTGCATCGACTTTTGCGGCTTGTCTGATAGGCTTTCGGCCCGGAATCGAAAAACCTGAGTACTGCCTGATTTTTCACGGAATTTTTGCAGTCCGGCATTGAGAATCAACGCCGGGCGCTGCAGTGTGCTCGTTGTCAGTGAACTTTAAAAAACACTAAGAGGCACGCCAGGCGCGTGACCTTTGGAGAAAGCATGGATTTTTGGACCGCCATACAGGCACTGATTCTTGGCGTAGTCGAGGGGCTGACGGAGTTTCTGCCGATCTCCAGCACCGGCCACCAGATCATCGTCGCCGACCTGATCAACTTCGGCGGCGAGCGTTTCGAGGCATTCAATATCATTATCCAGTTGGGCGCGATCCTCGCCGTGGTCTGGGAATTCCGGCGCAAGATCCTCGACGTGGTCATCGGCTTGCCCACCCAGCGCAACGCCCAGCGCTTCACCGTGAACCTGATCATCGCGGTGTTGCCGGCGGTGGTGCTGGGGGTGATTTTCGCTGACCTGATCAAGCATTACCTGTTCAACCCGATCACCGTGGCCACGGCCCTGGTGGTGGGCGGTGTGGTCATGTTGTGGGCGGAACGTCGCCAACATGCGGTGCATGCGCAAACCGTCGACGAGATCACCTGGAAGGACGCGCTCAAGGTCGGCATGGCCCAGTGCCTGGCCATGATCCCGGGCACTTCACGCTCCGGCGCGACGATCATCGGCGGCCTGTTGTTCGGCTTGTCGCGCAAGACCGCCACCGAGTTTTCGTTCTTCCTGGCCATGCCGACCATGGTCGGTGCAGCGCTGTACTCGGGCTATAAATACCGCGACCTGTTTCAGCCGGCGGACCTGCCGGTGTTCGCCATTGGCTTTGTCACCTCGTTCATCTTCGCGATGATCGCGGTCAAGGGCCTGCTCAAATTCATCGCCAACCACAGCTACGCGGCCTTTGCCTGGTACCGCATTGCGTTCGGCCTGCTGATCCTGGCGACCTGGCAATTCGGCTGGATCGACTGGACCGCCGTCAAGCCATGAACATTCAGCACCCACGCTTGAAGACGTTGCTCTTCGTGCTGCTGTGCGCGGCGCCGTTGCTGGGTTCGGCGCTGCTGTGGCATCGCGGCGAGACCGTGATCCCGCTGGCAGCCTACGGGGTGGTCAGCGTGGTGGCGTTCTTTCTGTACTGGAGCGACAAGCGCAAGGCGCAGACAGAGGGCCGGCGCATCCCGGAAAATATCCTGCACGCCGTCGAGCTGGCGGGCGGTTGGCCGGGGGCATTGATCGCGCAGCAAGTGTTCCGGCACAAGACGCGCAAGGTGTCCTACCAGGTGCTGTTCTGGGTGATTGTGCTGTTGCACCAGGTGTTCTGGCTGGACCAACTGTTTCTCGGCGGCACGCTACTGTCGATCCTCTAGCCACAACCCGACCTGTGTGCGCTTGGGCAGTTTGCCCACCACCAACTGGTGCGAGCGCTGCAACAAGCCACGCAGTTCGTCGGACCCAAGCGGGTAGGGCGTGTTCATGATGATCCACTGCGCACGTGCCAGGTACGGCGCCGGGTGGATGCCCGGCCGGTCGACGTGGCCGAGGAACAGTGCCTTGTCGACCTTGAACGCCAGCGACTCACCGCGCAAGTTCTGCAGGGCGAACATCTTGTTGCCGGCAATCGAGAACACGCGTACACCGCCCCATTTGTAGTCCTCGCGCGCTCCTGGCAGGCCCAGGCAGAATGCCGCGACTTGTGCTTCGCTCATGCTCATAACGTACGGTCTCCACAGCCTTTGAAGCCTTCTTCCAGGTAGTCGATCCAGGCCCGGATGGCCGGCAGCACGCCGCGCCGGTGCGGGTACACGGCCTGCAGCCAGCCGCCGGGTAGCGACCATTGCGGCAACAGTTGCACCAGCCGGCCGCTGGCCAGTTCCTCTTCGCAATACATCATCGGCAGCACCGTGAAGCCCACGCCCATGAGGGCGCTGGTCTTGCGTACGATAAAGTCCTCGATGCCCAGGCGGGCCTCCATGACCAGCTCATGGGCGTTGCCCTGGGGGTCGATGATGCGCTGGTGCACCATGCGGTCCGCCTCGAGTGCGCCCATGATCGGCAATTGCCTGAGGTCTTCCAGGGTCTCTACCCGACGGTCACGCAGGAGTGCCGGGCTGGCCACCAGCACGGTCTGGGCCTGGCGCAAGCGTTTGGTGACCAGCAACGGGTCTTCGTCGCCCAGTTCGCGTACGCGCAACGCCACGTCGATGCCTTCGGCCACCAGGTCGACGCGACGGTTGACCAGGGTCATGTCCAGTTGCACCAGCGGGTGCGCGGCGAGAAACCCGGCCACCAGTTCCGGCAGGATCTGCTGGGCCAGCCCGACCGGGCACGTGACGCGCAGGCGCCCTCGGGGCTCGGTGGACATGCTGGCCACGGCCTCGTCGGCCATCTCGGCCTCCAACAGCATGGCCTGACAGTGGCGTAAGTAACGCTCGCCGACGGCGGTCAGGGTCAGTTGCCGCGTGGTGCGTTGCAACAGGCGCGCGCCCAGGCGCTCCTCCAGCTCGGCAATGCGCCGCGACAGCCGCGACTTGGGAATCCCCAATAGACGCCCGGCGGCGGCGAAACCGCCGGCTTCGACGACTTTGGCAAAGTAATAGAGGTCATTGAGGTCTTGCATGCTCGGCCTATTGTCCTGTCAGTGGGACAAACTATCGCATTTAAGCTGGCTTATCGACTATTGGTTTCATGCGTAGCATCACCACCATCTGATCGCCCCTGTCGATCCCACCTCGGAGATCCACCATGAAACTACTGCATATCGATTCCAGCATCCTCGGCGACAACTCGGCGTCCCGTCAGCTCAGCGCTGGCGTGGTCAAGGCATGGCAAGCCGCCGAGCCGGGTGTGGAAGTGACGTACCGTGACCTGGCCAGCGAAGGGATCAACCACTTCTCCGGCGCGACCCTGGGCGCGTTGGGCACCGCCGCCGAACTGCGCGACGCGGCGCAAAAGCATGAAGCCGAATTGAGTGCATCGTCGCTGGCCGAATTCCTCGCCGCCGATGCCGTGGTGGTGGGCGCGCCGATGTACAACTTCACCATCCCGACCCAGCTCAAAGCCTGGATCGACCGCATCGCCGTCGCCGGCCAGACCTTCCGCTACACCGAAGCCGGTCCTGAAGGCCTGTGCGGCAACAAGAAATTCATCATCGTCTCCACCGCTGGCGGCCTGCATGCCGGCCAGGCATCCGGTGCGGCCCATGAAGGCTACTTGAAGCTGCTGTTTGGCTTCCTCGGCATCACCGATATCGAAATCGTACGCGCCGAAGGCCTGGCCTATGGCGACGAAGTGCGCAGCAAAGCGTTGAGCGACGCCAATGTGCTGATCAGCGAGCAATTGTTCGCTGCCGCGTAAGGCTTGTGTAAATGTTCGCTTTGCCCGGTTTCAATCTGAAGCCGTGCGCCTAAACTCTGTATTCTGATCGCCTGAGCGCGTGCGGAGTACGGAGTTTTCCCGTTATGGCCCAGGTTATGCAGACGTGGGTTCAATACCCGGGAATTTTTAGACGGCCTGCCGGTTCTCATGCAGCAAAGGTGGACATCCCATGATGCGTCTCTGTGCTGTTTTGGTTCTTTCCCTGTGCAGCGGCCTGCTTTCAGTGCACGCCGCGCCTGCGCCGCACCCGCATTGGAGTGTGGGCTTTCATCGCATGAGCATTCTCGACCCGCTGGATTCTCAGCCGATGAAGGCCATTGCGTTTTACCCGTCCACCGACGCCGAGCACACCACCACATTGGGCGGCGCCTACCATGTGGCTGCGGGCGAAGACGCCAAGGTTGCCATCGGCCGTTTCCCGATGCTGATGTTGTCTCACGGCAACACCGGCACGCCGCTGGCCCTGCATGACCTGGCCACCTCGCTGGCGCGCAAGGGCTTTGTGGTGGTGGCGGTGCTGCACCCCGGTGACAACTACAAGGACCACAGCCGCCTGGGCACCGTGAGCAATTTGTATGGTCGGCCGATCCAGATTTCCCAGGCGATCACAGCGGCGTTGAACGACCCGATGCTGTCGCCCTTCGTTGATATCGACCAGGTGGGCGTGATCGGCTATTCGGCCGGCGGCGAAACCGCGTTGATCCTGGCAGGTGCCAAACCGGATTTCGAGCGCTTGCGCCGCTATTGCCAGCAGCGCCCGGAGGACCGTGACGCCTGCACCACCAAAGGCGAGTTGGTGGTCGACCGCGACGACTTGCAGCCCCAGGCCGATCCGCGCATCCATGCGCTGATGCTGATGGCGCCGCTGAGCCTGATGTTCGGTCGTCATACCCTGGCCGACGTGCACGTGCCGGTGCTGCTCTACAGCGGCGATGGTGACCAATTGGTGGCCGTGGACAAGAACGCCGCCGCCCTGGCGCGTAAACTGCCGGAGCCGCCGGACTTCAAACTGCTGGCCGGGGCAGGGCACTTCGTGTTCATGGCGCCGTGTGACAGCGATCAATTGGCGACGATGCCGGCCATCTGTACCGATGCCGATGGCGTCGACCGTGAGGGCATCCACCGCGACCTGGTCTCCGAAGCCGGGCGCTTTTTCAGTCACACACTCGGCGAGGCGACGCGCGCCGGGCTACAGACCGCTGATCAGTAAGCGCGACGCTTGAGCTGCACGGTCAGTGCCAGCGCGGTCACTGACAGCAGCGCCGCGCAGAAGAAGATCCAGCCGTAGCCGAGGTTCAGTGCCACGGCGCCCATCAACGGCCCGGCAATCGCCAGGGCCAGGTCGAAAAACACCGCATACGCACTGAGCCCCGCGCCCCGGCTGCTGTCCGGCACACGCTTGATGGCTTCCACGCCAAGCGCCGGGTAGACCAGTGACAGACCGACGCCGGTCAACCCCGCGCCAATCAACGCCACGCCGGTCGACGGCGCCAACCACAGCAGCGTGAGGCCCAGGGTTTCGATGAGCATGCAGGCGATGGCGGCGGTAAAACCACCCACGCGGGTGATGGCGGAAATAAACACCAGGCGCGACAGAATGAAACATGCGCCGAACACCGTCAGGCAGTACGCCGCGCCGGTCCAGCCGCGATTCAGGTAATACAGGGTGATAAAGGTGGTCAGCGTGCCATAGCCAATCGAGGCCAGGCACAGGCTGGCGCCAAACGGTGCGATACGGCCGAACACCGCCCAGAACGGCAGGCGCTCGCCGCGCACCACCGGTACCGAAGGCTTATTGCGGATCAGCACCAGGCCCAACGCGGCCAATCCTGCCAGTGCCAGGCCCAGGCTGGCGAAGCCGTAATCAGCCACCATCACCACCCCCAGCGGCGCGCCAATGGCGATAGCGCCGTAGGAGGCGATGCCGTTCCAGGAGATCGAGCGGGCCGTATGCTCGGTGCCGACCGCGCCCATGCACCAGCTGATGGTGCCTACGCCAATCAGGCCCTGGGCCACGCCCAGCAACAGCCGACCGACGATCAGGATAGCCAGGCTCAGCGCCGGCACGTGCTCAAGCAGTACGGCGATAAACGTCAGTACCCCACTGATCAGAATACCGGCCAGGCCCAGCACAATCGCACGCTTGGTGCCGACGTTGTCCGACATGCGCCCGGCCATTGGCCGACTGAGCAAGGTGGCCAGGTACTGCGAACCGATGGTGACGCCGGCAACGACCGCACTGTAGCCCAGATGCTCGTGCACATAGCCTGGAATCACCGCAATCGGCAGGCCGATGCAGATAAACGCGATAAAGGTGTAGAAGACGATGGAGACGATCTGCAGCGTGATCGACAGGGAGGAGGGGGCGGCAGGCATGAATAGTCAATCGCTGGCGGGCGGTAGAAGCATCATGGCATATCCCGCATGACTGTAGGAGCGAGCTTGCTCGCGAAGAACGTCAACGATAACGCGGGTTGCCCGATTCTGCGCGGTGCTCTGAGGTTTTTCGCGAGCAGTAGTGTGCATGCAAAAAAGCCCTGTCACAGGGACAGGGCTTTTTCTTGCAGCTTGCAGCTTGCAGCTTGCAGCTGAGTGCTGCTCTTAGAACACCACACCCTGGCTGCGCAGGTAGTCGTCATAGGTGCCGCTGAAGTCGATCACGCCGCTGGCGCTCAGCTCGATGATGCGGGTGGCCAGGGACGATACGAACTCACGGTCGTGGCTGACGAAGATCAGCGTGCCCGGGTAGTTCTCCAGCGCCAGGTTCAGCGCTTCGATGGATTCCATGTCCAAGTGGTTGGTCGGTTCGTCCATGATCAGCACGTTCGGCTTTTGCAGGATCAGCTTGCCAAACAGCATGCGGCCTTGTTCACCACCGGAGATGACTTTTACCGACTTCTGGATTTCGTCGTTGGAGAACAGCATGCGGCCCAATGTGCCACGAATCATCTGCTCGCCCTGGGTCCACTGGCCCATCCAGTCGAACAGGGTGACGTCGTCTTCGAAGTCATGGGCATGGTCCTGGGCGTAGTAACCCAGTTCCGCAGCGTCGGTCCACTTGATGCTGCCGGCGTCCGGGGTCAGTTCGTTGACCAGGGTGCGCAGCAGGGTGGTCTTGCCGATACCGTTCGGGCCGATGATCGCCACGCGCTCGCCGGCTTCAACCTGGAAGCTGAAGTCTTTGAACAACGGCTTGCCGTCAAAACCTTTGGCCATCTTCTCGACCATGACCGCCTGACGGTGCAGCTTTTTGTTCTGTTCGAAACGGATGAACGGGCTCACGCGGCTCGACGGCTTGACCTCGGCCAGTTGAATCTTGTCGATCGCCTTGGCACGGGAAGTGGCCTGCTTGGCTTTCGAGGCGTTGGCCGAAAAGCGGCTGACGAAGGATTGCAGCTCGGAGATCTGCGCCTTTTTCTTGGCGTTGTCCGACAGCAGTTGCTCGCGGGACTGGGTCGCCACGGTCATGTACTCGTCGTAGTTGCCCGGGAACAGGCGCAGCTCGCCGTAGTCCAGGTCAGCCATGTGGGTGCACACGCTGTTCAGGAAGTGACGGTCGTGAGAGATGATGATCATCAGGCTGGAGCGCTGGGTGAGGATGTTTTCCAGCCAGCGAATGGTGTTGATGTCCAGGTGGTTGGTCGGTTCGTCGAGCAACAGCACTTCCGGATCGGAGAACAGCGCCTGGGCCAGCAATACGCGCAGCTTCCAGCCGGGTGACACTTCGCTCATCGGGCCGAAATGCTGTTCCAGCGGAATACCCAGGCCCAGCAGCAGCTCACCGGCGCGGGATTCGGCGGTGTAACCGTCCATCTCGGCGAACTCGGTTTCCAGCTCGGCCACGGCCATGCCGTCTTCTTCACTCATTTCCGGCAGCGAGTAGATGCGGTCACGCTCGGCCTTGACCCTCCACAGCTCCTCGTGGCCCATGATCACGGTGTCGAGCACGGTGAATTGTTCGTAGGCGAACTGGTCCTGGCGCAGCTTGCCCAGGCGCACGTTCGGCTCCAGCATGACCTGGCCGCCGGACGGCTCGAGGTCGCCGCCGAGGATTTTCATGAAGGTCGACTTGCCGCAACCGTTGGCACCGATCAAACCATAGCGGTTGCCGGCGCCGAACTTGACCGAGACGTTCTCGAAGAGCGGCTTGGCGCCGAACTGCATAGTGATGTTAGCTGTGGAGATCAATTACTTTACCTATCAATAGCTTAGGGTGCGCTTATTTGAGCTGGGACCAATTTGGGACCAATCTGGAGCTTTTCCATTTCGCTCCAGTCCGAGCTTGAGTTGATCCAACGCGCATAAGTCGAGAGCAGCATCTGCACACTATGGCCGAGCTGCTGGGAAATGAAGGCGGGGTTCATGCCAGACATAATGCATATTGTCGCATAGGTGTGACGACAGTTGTATGGCGGCCGACGACGGATATTCAGCGCTTTTAGCGTCGGAACCCACTGTTTGTGTAGGTCAGATGTCTGTTTCACGTACTCCGCGTTCTTTGAGGGCGGAAAAATGAAAGGCGTTTCCAGCACCTTGCCTTTGCCTTTTTTCCGACGTTCTGCGTACTCCCTGGCAAATTGCAGAGCGTGCATGGCGCGGTCATTCAACAAAACGAAGCGATCTCCGCCAGTTTTGGTACGTTCCACCACTTCCCCCAAGGCGATCCCACGACACACGTGGGCCGTCCTCTTCTCTTCGTCTACCGCATCCCAGCGCATAGCCAGGGCTTCGGACAGACGCATTCCTGTAAAAAACACAAACTCAAAAAACGCCGCATAGATCGTGCTGGGCCAGTGATTGTGCTGATACATCTTCGCGATGATCTGGTTTGCTTCTTCCAGCGTGAAGGGATCAATTTCCTTTTTGCTGCGCTTAGGCAGCTCAAGGATTGCCGCTGGGTTCTTCGGGATCAGTTCTTCAGATACGGCTGAATTCAGGATGGTTGACAGCTTCGAGATGGCATTGCGCTTAACGCCCGGCGACTTCCACTCGCTGGCGGCCATTATCCGGCGGAGCAGGGTGGTAGTGATCAGGTCGATCCGCACCAGGGCCAGCCCCGGCATCCAGTACCTGTTCAGTGCTCCCTTGTAGTTCGCCTTCGTGCCGACCACCACCTCACGGCTGTCCAGCCAGAGCTGCGCGTATTCGCCGAAGTTGATCTTCCCGCCGGCGAGGTTGCTGGAACTCGGGAAAAGCTCGGCGTATTTGTCGTCGTCGAGCAGCCCCAGCTTTATCAAGCCTCTTACTTGATCAACAACCTGTGCGGCAGACTTGATTCCTTTCTGTGTCGGGGGATAGGGGAGCGTTTCACTCCGCCGGCAGCCGTTCCACATAAAGCGGATGCGGATCGATCCGTGGTGGAGGTCCATTCCTGCGGGCAAACCCATTGGCTTTCGAGCCATTCGTAATATCTCCTGATGCTGTAGATGATCCTGCCGCAATGAGTGTTCCAGACACCTTCAGGTATCTGCTTTCTGGCACGCTTGGAGCGCAGGGCGGCGAGGGTGGTGCCCAGGATCTCGGCCATTTGTGCCTCGGGCACCTTGTCGCCAGTGATGCCGTCGTTTAGCTGTTCTGCTGCTGCCATACCTACCTCCCGCCGCCCACAGTGGGCCGCGCTGTCTTGATGATGTGGATTGCCAGGCCAAAGGTAATCAGCAGCCAGGCGCAAATGCCGGAGAAGGCGTAGAGCAGTGCCTCGGTGGAGCCGGTGTCGAGCAGGTAAGGCCCGGCCCAAAAGAACCAGCCGAAGGTTCCTACCAGGTACAGCAAAGCGCCCAGCAGTATCAGGGTGAGTTTCATAGCGAACATGGGGTGTCCTTGCCGCGCTGGGCGGCAGAAGGTGGGTTAGGGTTAAGCTCTTTCGCAGAGATCCAGGCCAATCTGACTTACGCGATCGACACAGGCCGGGTTCAACCAGATGCATTCCGTTCGGCTGGCGGTACCGCGCCCGGCGCTGATGCGGGCGGATGTGCTGTATTTGGCCCAGCCGGGCAGCAAGTCGGAGTACAAGTCGCTGGGATAGCCGGAAAGCACAACCATTCCTTCTAGCTCGAGCAGAACACCGAGCAGCTCACGGTGCGCGGTGTCGTCCATCTCGTGCTTGTAGTAGCGACCGCTGGAAGCGCCTTTGTACCTGGTGTCATGCAAGTAGGGAGGGTCGACGTATTGCAGGGTTTGCGGCCCGTCGTGCGCCTTGATGACCTCGACCGCTGGCCTGTTCTCGATCAGCACTCCGCTCAGCCTCTGGCCAACCTCAGCGAGCTGCTCGGGGTAGGTTGCCCAAAGCGATTGTGCGGTGCCGTACTGACGCTTGGTGTCGATACGAAAACCGGTGACACCCTTAGTGGCGCCGGCGGAGCCGAACCCCATTTGCGCCCTGATGATGGTCCTTCTTGCGCGCTCGATCGGCTCGGCGCTCGGCTCCCAGGACAGTTCGAACTCTTCGCGGGAGTAGGGTGTGAACACAAGACGCTCGACAAGGCCCGATCGCGAATCCTGATCCTGCAGCACCCGGAAAAGGTTCACGATGTCGCCGTCGAGGTCGTTGTATACCTCGGCATACGATCGAGGCTTTTGCATCAGTACGCCTGCGGCGCCGCCGAACGACTCGACGTAGCAGGTGTGTGGTGGGAAGTGTTGCAGTACCCACGGCGCAAGCCGGAACTTGGCGCCGTGGTACCGGATGACCGGGGCGGTGATGGTCATAATTATTTTCCAGGCGTGCGCCCGCCGCTCACCGGCAGGCATGTAGGGGGATTGGGGTTAGGGGTAGTTCTTGCTGATGCGCTGGGCGATGGCTTCGAGCTTTTCGGCCATGCTCCACATGTCGTTGTTGTCGCGGCGGGATACCACTGCTGCGCGCTGGACGTTGCGGTCTATCAGGATCTTGGCTGCCAGCAGGATCAGCCAAGCCTCGGCTTTACGCCGGAAGAACCGCTTCACGACTTCACCGCTGCGTGCCACTTTGCTTTGTACTCAGCGATGAAGTCCGCCGGGAACTGCGACACCCAGTTGCAATTAGGGCACTTGAACTGTTCGCCCGTCCAATTGGTGCGCGGCATGCTGCAATGACCGTTGCCGCAGTACGGCGTGTAGCCGGGACGGGTCATCAAGTTTTCCCGAACTATGCTCATTAATTCGACTCCCCCGCGATTGTGATACCGGCAGCTTTAATGGCCATGAAGCAGCCATTGCGCATGCGGATCTTGGCGTGATGTGCGTCAAGGAAGCTGTCGTCGATGGCGTCTTCTGGCGGTTCCGGCGAAGGGCCAACCGTTGGCAGGTCCACCACCAGGGTTTCGCGCGAGCGTTTGAACCAGTACCAGGCACGGGCAACTCGCGGCACGCTGTAGCTATCGCCCAGGCGCTGCAGCTTGATGAACGATACCGGCAGCTTGCCATTGTCATCGCTGAACGCCTGCTCAAACTGTTCCTGCATTGGCTGCGTCATGGCCTTGGCCCCTTGTAGATGAAGTCGTAGGCGAACCAGAGGGTGGCGATCATGGTGTCACCCCATCAGGGTTGTATTTGGTGAGCCGCCACTTGGTATTGTTGCTCTGGCTGTGGTCCGACTCGACCAGGCCTTCGCGCTTCATCAGCTCCAGTTCCCGGCGGATCTGCTTGGTGGTGAACGGCTCAATGTGGAAGCGGAACCACCAGGTGCAGAACCAGTTGTCGCGGGAGCTGCCGGCGCCGCTCATGTACGCAGTGATGCGCTGGCGCAGGCTTGATTCACTTTCCTCAGGCATGACTTCGTCCTTAGCCGTTTTGATGGCCGATTTATGCTTAAATGAGCGGATATGAAATGGGTCATCTTTCAGGGAGGAGCGCATATGTTTGCTGTCGGTGTGTCACTGCTTGCAGTGGGCTTGGGGACATCTAACGCTGGCTTTTGGATACCCGGTATCGCCTTGATGGCCGTCGGTCTCTCCCAACGAGCAAAGCGCTGATCTTCCTCAATTTGCGCTACACCCGCTTGAAGTCGACCACCCAGACCCACGGGTTGGTTTCCCAGTCGCCGCCAGTGGACTCCCACAACTCCCGCCATGCCGCCGGGTACCAGTCGCGGTAATTCGGTGATACGTCATCGCTTGCGAGTTCCGGCGGACACAGCAGGCCTTCCGCCCTGATATCGGCGCGGCTGATGTCCTGCAACCGCTCGACGCGCACTTCGGTGATCTCCAGCAGGATGCGGCTGACCCAGCGAGGCATATGAATTGAAGGTCGAATTTTCCCTGGCTTGATCATCGCGCAACCGGTTTGCCGGAAGTCCCAATCTGCCGGGTACCGGATAGGTTCGCCATTGCTCAGCTCTCGCGGAGCGATAGAATCCACCTGAGAGTCAGCTTGCCAAGCTTCGCGCACCCACAACAGCTCGCCACGTCGGCCGTAGGGGCAAGGTGCGAACTCTTCCAGCTCTTTGGCGCACTCCGCTTCGGTCGCTCCGAACACGCCGAAACCGTATCGCGGGTCGCGCTGAGCAATTGCCATCCAGCGATGACGCTCGCCGGCAGCAACGGAGGAGTCTTCGACCGGGATCTGGAAGCCTTTGACCGGCCGACGCGTGACCGTCTTCCGGCCTTCCAGGATGGCGCGCACCATCGGCGCCGAGAACAGGATCGGCCGTTCCTTTAGTTGAGACATGAGTCGTCCTTGCCGCTATAGCGGGTGACTTTGAAGGGGGAGGGGGGTTACAGTTTTTGCGGGAGGAGTACGGATGTACTCCATGATGGGCTAAGCTTTTGTTTAAGCAGTTCGCGATTTAGACTGACTAGTGGATAAACAGCCTGTTATGGTTTTGTATAACTTATACTGATGAGCTCTTACTGTAGTAAATATCTTTGTAGCTTTTTTGAATCGATAATTAAACTTTTTACTATAGGGGTTACAATATGGCCATCTACAGAAAATGTAAAGTGAAAACGAAATTCCTTCTCTTTTTCAAATGGAATAGGAGGCTTGGTGAATGAACTCTCAAATATACGTCCAACTAATTCGTCGATTAAAAATTCGTTAGCGCTGTCAATATGGATTGTTCTTTCCATATATTTTACCTTCCCGGTTTGAATTCTGAGTTGAAGTTTATTTAATGGAGTTGTGCTAGGCAATACGTATCGACCGTTAGTATGCTCATGAATTATTTTCTCAAATAATATTTCACCCATTAATTTCGCAAAGTCTGGCGCGCTAGCTGCATTTATGTACCAATAGTCGTCGTATTGAGGGAAAATATCCAAACATTCCCTCCGATGCTTTACTTCGGACATGCAATAAATAAAGCAGCTTGGAGCTTCCCTCTGAATTAGTATTGATGAGTCGGTTAGAATTGCAAATTCGTTATCGTGGCTCTCAAGGTGCACGCGCTCAAAGCGTACTTTGGTTCTGCCAGGAAAACTCAACGGCAGTTCAGGCCCTAACTGCATCCCACCGCCGCAAAAAGTGTTATACCACTTAACTGGGACTTTGACTCGGCCTTCAAGTAATAGCCTGTGCGTTAATAATCCTTCTTCTTTGTCTGCAATTTGCTGTATTTCTGTCTCTCTGTACTCATTTAGAGTTCCAAGTCTCAAGGTGCCATTTGCAAGGTTGTAAGGTTTATTACAGCTTTTAGCTAATAACATAATATTCATCTCGACATTTGATCAAAGTAGCTTAGACGAGAATCTACCGTGAGTGCAGCAATAAATTCCTTACATCGGTTCTATTTGAACGCGAGCTTGTTGCAAAGAGACAGCGGTTCTGTCTCGACCGGTGACAAAGCGGCTGTAGCTACGTTGTCATGCGGCGCGAACTTCGCGTTGCTCGGTGCGCCATGGATCGTTGGCTCTTGCCAGCGCTGCCATCGGCGGCGGGCTGACGCTGTTGCCGCACATGTGCACCTGCTGGGTCTTAGTGAACGGCTTGCCGTCGGCGCCGTGGCTGATGATGTAATCGGCCGGGAAGCCTTGGGCTTTGTACAGCTCGGACGGCTTCAGCATCCGTAGGCAGATGTCGACGATCACGTAGGGTGTGCCCTTCACCATCACGGTGACCATGGCCAGGCGGTCCTTGGTGGTGATCGTCGGCGCAGGCGAGTCGCAAGCGCTGATGTTCTCGGTACCGTAGTAGCTGATCAGGAATGCCGCTACACGAAGGGCGCCGGCCTCATGCTCAGGCGAGAGCGTAAGTGAAACCAGCGAGCTCTTGCCACCGCCGCCCGCCGTGATCGTCGGCGCCGGATCATCCAGGCCCTGGCCCACGCTCGCGCCGAATGCCCGCTCCATGAATGCGCTGACCAACCCGTGGTGCTGGCCGCCGGCGCTGACGGTGTGCAGTGGGTCATTCACGTCCCGGGCATCGCAGTTGCCGCGCAAGTGCACCAGGTTCGCCGCCACCAACTGTTGCTGGCTGCCGGTGTTGGTCACCGTGGTCATCGGGTCTTCGATGCTCTTGGCGTCGGTGGCGTTGAAGCCGCCATTCATCTGGGCCATGAACACCGTGGATATGCCCATGGCGTGCGCGGCCCCGGCCGGGCGCTGATAGTTGCCGCCGCTGGTGATTGTCGGCAGTGGTTCATCCAGCGCCTTGCCCGCGTCATTGAAGCGGAACTTCACCAGGTGTGCCGCTGCGATCGCGCGGTGGTTCTGGGTCGTGACCGTACCGGTCGGCTGGTCGACGCTCACCGGCTTACCGGAATACTCGGGGCCGCCGGCCCCAATCATCAACGGGCTGATCAGCGTCAGCTCGCCGCGGTTTGCGCAGGTCACCGTCGGCAACGGATCGAGCGGGTCGTTGATTCGGTCGCTGCCCTGGTGCGTGGCCGGCGCGATAATTGGGCTGACCACCGAGAAGGCACCGCCCTTCGGGTAGGAGGTGATGGTGCGCAGCGGCTCATCTGCCGACTGCACTGTTTGCCCTGACCAGTTCGCTATCGGCACGATGAACGGCGCCGGGTTATCGATGACGAATTTCTTCATGCCTTTAGCAACGCGGCGCAGGGTAGCGTCGGCCAAGTCCTTCTTGCGGCCGAAAATGCTTTTGCCCAGGTCGCTGAGGTCGATGCAGTCAGCGGCCGTTTTCCACTTCTGCTGGCCTTTGACCGGGTTCTTTGCGTGGGTTGGCTCAGGCCAAACCACCGGACGCCCATCGCACCGGGCGATCATAAATAGTCGCTCCCGGCTGGTTGGCGCGCCGAAGTCGCACGCCCTGATGACCTTCCACTCAACGACATAGCCCATGCCTTCCAACAGGGCCACGAAGCGGCGCCAGGTGCGGCCGCGCTGCTTCGGGTCAGGAATCAGGAATTGCTGGCCCACCGGCACAACCTCACCAGGTGCTGCAATCTCCCCGCCGAGTTTCACTACCCGGCCAGTGGCCTTATCGCGCTTGGCGATCAATCTGCCCCACTGCAAAATTTGCTTCACGTTCTCCAGGCTGATCACCCGGGGCCGTTTCATGCCTGCCCACTTGAGGCCGACCCACGACAAGTTTCGAATCTCACGTTTGCGCGGCTGCCCGCCGGCGGCCTGGCTGTGATGCGTGCAGTCCGGGGACATATGGAACCAGCCGACCGCGCGGCCGCCGCATTCGGTGTCCGGGTCACCTTCGAAAACGTCGGTCGTGAAGTGCTTGGCGCCTGGATGATTGACGGTGTGCATGCTGATCGCTTGCGGGCTATGGTTTTTCGCCACGTCCACCGTACGGCCCAAGCCCATTTCCAGCCCGGTACCGGCCCCGCCACCACCACAGAACCAGTCGACAACGATCTCATTGTCCTGAGGGTTGAAGCCGAGTCCGTATTGGGTTTTGAAATCGAAGGGGTGTTTCTTCTGTTGTGCGGACATAGGGGATCCTCACCGGGTATATTTGCCGGATACATATCAAGGTTGGAGTCAGGGGATGTTGAATGATTGCGGGAAGGAACTGCTGAAGCCTTGGATGTCTGTTCAAAATGTGGTCTTGATCGGGTCATTTATCTTCATGATTGCCTTATTCAAGCCAACTAGTTCTGAGGTTGCCAGCTGGGTGCAAGCAGTGGGCTCAGTAGCGGCAATTTGGGGGGCTCTATCTATAGGGCGAAAGCAAATTGCGAATCAGATAGAGATGAGCCATAAGGAAAGGGTTGAAAGAACTAAGTCATTCTATGCTGTAGTGGAAGGGGCAGTAGATGCTCTTACAAAAATTGGAAATGTGTCGAGTAAAAAGCCTTCGCTAGAGGCTTACGATATATTTATAAATAATTATTTTGGCGAGCGTTTCAAAGTAAGTTTACATATGCTAAAGGGGGTGCCTGCTCACGATTTGGGTTCTTACGAACTTGTGATGGCCTATAGTAAGATTCTAAGTTCTATGACATATGTTTCGTTGTTGCTGGCTGAGCTGTCTGAGGCAATAGGTACGGGCTTAGGTCGAAAGCCAGCTGGCTGGATGTCTAATACCTATGGTTTGATCGAATTGCACAGTAGCATGGCTCAAAGGGCTTGGGCGGAGTTTCAAGAGGTTAGTGATTAATTAAAGTGTTTATCGCGACGAATTAAATTTATGGTATAGGAAGATTTCAATAGCGCTGTTTTGGTCTACAAAAAAGGCGGCAATGGCTATCAACAGGTTTGAAGCCTTCCGCAAGTGGTTTACTCCCCGTAAGAAGCTATGGGCAGGAATAGGCCTGTTTTGAGTTGCTATCGTCCTGCCAATTCTCAGTCCAATAACAACCATCAAGTGGTTTACGGGGCGCTGGCGGCTGGCGCTGTCTAGTGTTATGGGGTATTACGGGTGACCGGCATGGAGCCGGATCAGGAGTGAAAATGGCATTCGATAAACGAACCCAACGATTTATCAATGTTCTCGATTCAGCAAAGTCACAAGCTGCTGCCGATGGCATAGAGCTGACTTCAGACGAAGCTGCGAAGGCTGCGATGAAAAAAGCTCTAGGTGCCAAGAAAGGGAAAACTCGAAAGAAAAAGAAGGGCCGCGGTGGATCCCCGTTTCTGCCAGGTAGCTTCGAAAGTTCTTCCAGGTAAGCGCCGCGGCGATCGATATCAGGCTGATGCGCGCTTGAGCTGCTCGGTGAGTTGAGTAGGCAGGCCCCGGAGCGTAAGCGTGCCTCCTTCTTCGTCAAACTTGATCTTGTCGCCGAGCAGGTGCGCCTCGAAGCTGATCGACATACCCTCAGCGCGCCCGGTGAAGCGCCGGAATTTGTTGAGCGTCTTCTTGTCCGGTGGCAGAGTCTCGGAAAGTCCGTAGTCCTTCGCCTTGATGAAGTCGTAGAAGTTCTTCGGGCGGTCTTCGTCGATCAGGCCCGACACCTCGTTCAGGGTGATCGGTTCGCCCAGCTTAGCCTGAGCCATGGAGTAGCTGACCAGGGTGTGCGTTTTCTCGCGGGCCGCATCTTCGACCATGTCCTCGCTTTCAACGAAGTCGCTGAACGCCTTGAGCAGCGTGCGGGTTTCGCCCGGTGCGTCGATCCCTTCCTGGCAGCCGATGAAATCGCGGAAATAGTCGTTGAGTTTGCGGCCCTGCTTACCCTTTAGGTACGAGATGTACTGCTTCGACTGCTTGTTGTTCTGCCATTCGCTGATGTTTATGCGCGCGGCCAGGCGGATGTGGTCCAGATCCAGGCGCTTAACTGTCATCAGGGCCAGCTCCTCGGTCATGGTTACCGCTTCGGTTTCCTGCACCAGGGCGACCATCAGGTAATCGGTCATGCCTTGCTGGTAGTGGCAGAAGAGGGCGTGCCCACCGGTGGTGAGGTTCGACTCTTCCATCAGCCTGGTCAGGTGCTCGACGGAGGTGGTGGTGAAGTCCAGGAAGTCGGTAACGCCGGCCAGGTACTTGCCGAGCCAGCCGCTGAATGGGTGAGCGCCTGAATCCTGGTGGAAGAACCCCCAGCCCTTGCCGGCTGTGGCGTTGTAGCTTTCGTTGAGCTGGCTCATCAAATCGTCGCGGGCTTGGCTTTCGACCTGCTCAGATGTGCCCAGGAACAGAACGGCCGGGCTGCCGTCGGGCTTCTTGTCGATCTTGTGGATGACAATGTGGCGAATGGGCATTGCTTTTACCTCAGGTAGGCGCCGTCCTCCGTGGCCGGTGGTGGCAATTTGGGTTGGGTTGGGGTATTACGGGTGACCGGCATTGGGCTGGATATAGGAGCTGGATATGGGACACGGACACGAAGGTGAAGCAGGTAACTCTGCCGTCGCAAAGGCTCTGGGAATCTCTGAAGAAGATGTCGATAACTATGTGACTATCGATACCAACGAAAGCGACGACGGGCTCATATATAACTACATCGCTGTTTTCAACGAGGCTACTCCACCGGAGGTTTTGGCCGCAGCCGGCGTTGGCGAAGACGATCTCTCTGTTGAGCTTTCGGTAAATGTCTTCGATGAAGAAGAGTAATTAACTTGGCTCGATGATCTCGTCGCCCGGATCTTTCTGGATGGCGAGTAGGCTTTTATTTCGGAATTCCCGCGCCACGTTTTCGGTTATCTCGAATTCGTGGCGCGGCGGTTCAAGTATCGCTTTGGACTTTGAGCCCAGTTCGTGCAAGCGATGAATCATCAGCGTCATCGCCTCGCCCTGCTCAGTAATGCCTGACCACTCCATCAGGTCGGTGAGGGCCTGACGGGTGCCGGTGCGAACCCGGAGCCTCAATTCCTCTTCGGCAAGTGTCACGCGCTTCCTGGCAGTTTTTGCCGATCGCTCCTGCACTGACTTGGCCATAGCCTTCCTCTTCTATTCCGCTGGCCAACAGTGCGAGCCAGGTTTGTCGTTTGCGTTGCTGGGTGCGGGTTATGCGGCGCATGAGTCGACCTTCACTTGGTGCCAGGCGTCGACGGCGTCGAAGATGCGCGCGGCGTGTTCCTCGTCCAGCGACAGGGTGTCGGGGATAGCGATCCAACCTGAAGCCACCATCTGGCTTTGATTGGCCTCGTCGCGCAGCTTCTTGTAGCAATGCTCGATCACGTCTTCTAGGTGGTCCGAGAGGTAGTTGCCATCGGGCGCCACCTCCACGGATTTGCTGTAGCGGTCGCCGCGGGCGTCGATGCAAAGCGCGCTGAGGTATATCGTCCACCGGTGGGGAATACCGCAAACAGCCTGGCCAATCTTCCCCGGTGCGATGCGCTTGAGCGATTTGTAGTTGATCATGCCCTGGCGGCCGCTGGGGTCTATGTTGACCACCGCGACGTGATTGGATGCCAGCAGCGAGCGGCACGACCGGGCGAGGCGGACCTGCAGGTTATGTGGCTTGCGCTTGCTCATAATGCCTCCGCGAGTTTGCGCAGCGCGCTACGCTCGACCCTTGTAATTGGCGGCTTGCGGCGCTTGAGGATGGTTTCTGGATCGATCTTGGTGGAGCGCTTAGGCGGTGGCGGGTTGATCGACGGGCTATTGCCTTGGTAGATCGTCCCGCCGGCGGCCAGGAACTGCGCGGTGCGCTCCGATATAGAATCGGCGTGCTGGCGTTGCTGCTCGACCAGGGTGAGATGATTGCTGATCATGGCTGCCTCACTTAATTCTGATTGAACTGTCGCCGCGTTCCAGGTGCGCCCATTTCGGCTCTTCGAGCAGCTCGTGTTCGGCATCTTCGCCGGCGGCCATGCGCTTACGGACCGTCTCGTTATGTTCGCGGATCTCCTTGAGCTTGGCGGCAATGGCCTTTTTGTCCGGGGAAATACTCGACTTCACAGTGGTTAACTCGTCCGGCACCGCGTCTTCATTGTCGACAATCACGCGTTCACTACCCATCGCTAGAGTGATGGTGAAGAGCGGACGCTTGATCGACTTGATGTTTGCTGCTTCCATGTTGCGGCGCAGGTAGTCGCTGATCTGCGACACGCTGTTGGACTTGATTCGCTTGAGCTCGGCCAAGCGCTCGATTTCGTTTTCGATGGCTGTCACGTCGCTTTCGATATTGCGGCGCAACATGACGATGTTGTCAGCCTTGATGTTGAAATCGCCTTGCACCTCGTCCATGGCGTGCTGCAAAGCCTCTTTCAGGCCTTCATCATCGGTGTCGGCCATGGCCTGAAGTTCGGCGAGTTTTCCGGTGAGTGCGTAGAGCTGGGTCATGCTGCTGCCTCCGTGCCTTTCTCAAGGCTTGCTTTGCGCTCTTCGAATGCGCGAGTGATGCGGGCAATGAACGCGGGCTCATTGCGGCGAGTGGCTTCGCGGATGTATTTCACATTCAAAGTTTTCAGTTCGTACGTACTGACGGCCTTGCCGATGGTTTCAACCGCTGAGGCGAGCCAGTCCACGCGCTCCTGCTTCTGCCGAAGGATTTCAGCGTCCTTGTCGTCGGCGTTTGCGATCGCTTCCTCTTCTTTGAGTTGAGTAACGTACGCTTCGTCATCGAACAGCCCGAGGAACACGTCGGCGCTGAACCCGAGCATCGAAAGCGATTTCTTGATGGCGTCGGTAAGCGATTTTTTTGGCGCTTCGCCGTCAGTTGTCATGCCGTAGGTAGTTTTGTACTGGTACCGAGTGCAGCCGTATTGCTCGATCTCGCCGCGCTGGCCGTCCTGCATGAACCAGAGGGCAATTTTGACTGTGTGACCAATCTCGCGACCTATGCATGCGCGCTTGTCGCCTTCTCCGATGAAGATTTCATGACCCTCATCGAAGCGCTCTTCGACAATCCTCCAGCCCCAACCGATGCCGACCGGACCAAACAACTCGGTGGCCTTCATGGCCATCGCGGTACCGCTCAAGCTGGTTATGTCCTGGCCGTTGACCTTGGCTTTCTTGGTGAACCTGGTGTCGGTCTTATCGACCTTGTTCCAGATATGCATGTTTTGTTCGGACATCACTTGTTCCTCCAGCAATCAGCGCGCTTTACCAGCTCTTTGAAGGAAGTTGCCGGCAGCCTGCTCATGTATTTTTTGTTGTCGCGATACCATTCTTCCAAGGCCGCTTTGGGCGTCTGGATGGCGACGACGTGGGAGATCTGCTGCTTGTATGAGGTCGAGTTGGCGACTTGCGAGTAATAAGCGCCGCGCACGACCACGGTATTGGTCATGCCCTGTTTGACCAGGCTGTTCAGCTCTTCCTGGGATTGAACAGCAATGGCGCCTGGGTGCTTCTGCTGGAACAACCTGTAGCAGGCCTCCCGTACAAGCTCGGTACTGCCGTACTCGACGTATTCAACGTCCGGGATGCCCGCCTCGATCTTCTCCGCCACTTCATCCAGGCGCCCGGTGTCGATCCAGGCGTTTTTAGATACCTGTTTCAAGTCCCAACCGCTGACCGTCTGGCGATCACGCTCAAGCTGCAGGTGTTCAGGGAGGATGTCGTAGCCGTAGGTCAGGTCTGTGTCGCAAACAAATAGCGTGCCGACATAGAGCTTTCCGGGCCTGGAGGGCAGGATGTGGCCGTATTTGGTGCCGATCACGTCGCTCATTGGTGGCTGCATGCGCAGACACATGCTGCGGATTTCCGCCTCGTGGTCATCGGTGAGGCCGGAGACGACGAATTCAACACCCTGATTCTGCCGGTGCGCCGGTGTCTCATTGATGCACAACACTTCGGCGTCGAACTGGTCGCTGTGCCGGAACTCAGGCACCCACTGCTTGTTGCCGTTCCAAACCTTCACGTCGTAACCGTTCCGGGTCAGCACCAGCAGGGCGATTTTGTACCCCTCGCCGAAGCTGCCGATGGCATCAGTGCGGTCAGACTTGGACGTGCTGCCCAGCACCAGGGTGCTGGCCTCCAGCCTTGCAAAGCGGCTGGTGATGAACAGCTGGCCGTCAGCGAAGGCGTATTCGAAAGGCGACTCACTATCCAGGGCGTTCTGTACCAGCTCCCGGATGGCCTCTTTCAGGCCCCAGTGGCGGACGTAATCGCGGGACAGGGGAAGTTCGTAGGACTTGGAACGGATGCGATCTGCAATTGCTGCGAGCATGGCGATACTCCCGCGCCATCCTTGCGGGGCGCTGTGAGGTGTTGTTTATTGAGTGATTCGATCAGCGAGGGCGCTGAGCAGCATCAGGAACGTAAAGAGGGCGATGACAGGGAAGGCGCCGCGCCAGATGAGCATGCGCCTGGTCCGCTGGCGGGAATTCAAGGTCGAATCCTCACCGCAATCCGACCACCTTTCATGGTTGGCGCTAGGCGCTGCGGCAGATCCCGCACCAGGTCCTCACGCTTGCGACCTATCAGCTCGTTGAAGGGAAGGCCGAAGCCCAAAATGGCGATGCGGCGCTCAACTTCATCGAGCTGCTCGTCGATCAGTGATTTAACCGGTGCAGTGCTCATGCAGCCTCCTTGCGGTGCCTGGTGATTTTCAGCAGGCGCTGGCAGTAGTGGTTGAATTCGTCGACGGTGATTGCATCGCCGGTGAGCATGTTGGTGATCATCCGCACCACGACGGCTTGGGCGCCGGGTTCGCTGCTGGGATGCTCCAGTGCCTCCAGCGCTTCATCGATCAGGATGTGCGGGCTCATAGATCGGCATCCACATCGTCTTCGCGCTCTTCCCGTTCCGCTGCCACAGCGTCTTCGGCGTAGGGCCTCAACAGCGCCACGGCAATCTTCTCGACCGACTCAATAGGCCGTTGCTGACCCAGCAGGTCGGCTGCGTGAGCCCTGGCATCGCTCTGGCTGCCGAGCATTGCCGATAGCAGCAGGCGGGCAAACGAATCGCGCTGGTCCAGGCCGTCGAACTGGCGCTGGTTCAGATGGCCTTGCAGGACAGTGCAGAACCGGTCGAACGTCACCACCTGCAGCTGGCCGTAGCGGCGCTTCCACTTGATGTCGACGCCGCACACCAGGCGCTCCGCCGAATGCTCGAGCCAGTCCGTCACCTCGTCGCTCTCGCTGACCTCTGGAGGCAACTGAGCGTCGTAACGCTTCTGGCAAATATTCAATGCTGCGTTCATGGTCGCCTCCAAGGTGGCGGGTTGTTCACCTGTATTCGTCAACACTCATGCCTCCCGCTGGTTGCCGATGGGCGCGGGGGAGGAGTGCTGACGGGTAAAGGCGCGGAAGGGGAATGCCTGTTTTGGAAGGGGCAGGCTCCCTGTTTCCTCACTTTCCAAATTCGAGGGAAACTCATAAGCTTCCACTTCCACGATCGAGATAAGGAATATCGTTATGGCGTTGTATTTGGTGCGTGTTGAACTGTTTAACGCGAATGGAGATGACTACACCGAACTGCACGATCAGTTGGAAGCGCGGGGCCTATATAGGAAAATTCGCGCTGATGGTGGAGGTGTATACGACATGCCATCGGGAACCTATTTCGGTGAAAGTGAGCTCAGCACCATTAGGCTTCAAGAGTGGGTGAGTGGCGTTGCTGATCCGCACTCTCATCCTAAAGCTGCATCTGTTTTCGTTGCTCAAGTAGGGGATTGGCAGTCCTTTCTACATAGGAGCTGAGATAAGCTGTTGCAGGATTTCTTCCTATGGATGGGAAATCTTTCGGCGCTAACTTCATTCAGTGCAGTTCTGAGCGGAGTCGCGGGGAGTGTGACAACTCGTAGACATGATGCCGTGTCGCTGGGTTTTTAATCTTATTCGGCAGCTTCGATCATCTCTGCTATTTCGGCTGCGGCCGGCTTCTTCCAATTCGTGATCTGGCCTGTCTCCAGGTCGATATTCAGGATCAGGTAGTCGCCGTAATGCTGACCGGGGAAGAAGTCCGGCACGTAGCCTTCATAGCTGCCGACTTCCTCGCCCTGGGCGTCTTTCAGGCCAGCGGCAAACCCGTCGCGGACTTTGATGTAGAGGTGCAGTTCAGTCACGTCGACCTGCACCGTTTTCTGCTGATTGATTTGCATACTGCTGTGCCTTCGGTTGTTTTCCCAATGCACCCGACCGAACTGCAGTTGGGTGCATCAGTGAAAACTTCCGCCGTGACCCGCTACTGGCGTCGGTCACCGGCTTGAATCAATTGTTCTTCCAGCCGCGGGCCTTTCGGCTTGTTCTCCCGCTGGATAACTGTTTTTGGCGCTTTACGCTGCACGCCCGGGTCAGTTGCCAACCCTCTGAACCGTTTAGGCCGGTTCATCGCTGCCTTTGAATCTGGGCCGGTGGTGATCCGGCAAGGGTGAAGCTGTGCGACTAAAGAGCAGCGGGCTGGGAGTCCCTTCGCAGGGGCTGTGTGTCGCTGCGATGGGTGAACTATCACGCATCGTGTTTATTTCGTCAACACGTAATGTGATTTATTTTGCGAATTAACACGCCAGTTCTCGGTTACGTTTTCGGGAGGCGTGAGATATGATTCTGCCTATCCTGTACGGATATACAGTAATTGCCGGGAGGGGATTTCATGGCGAAGAAGCAGGCGGCACCGGCAGCACGGCAAGAAATGAGCGGCATGGACCGACTGGGGCTGCGCGTCTCATCGATGATCAACCACCCGGTGGCGCAGGCGCAGCGCTGGGTGACGATCCATCGCCTGGACACGGATGGGGATCGTGAGTGGGAAGAGGTGCTGAGTGTGATCGCCGATACGGACGAGCTTGAGTTGACTCTCAATGACGACGGCAGCGTGAAGGTGCGTTGGGAGAAGCAGGAAGTGGAGACGGCGGGGAAGGGGGAGCCGGAGTTTGAGCGGGAAGAAGAGGCGGCGCCGTTCTGATGGGCAAGAAAAAGCCCGCTCAGTGGCGGGCTTGATGGGTACTGTTTTCGGTTAGGTCTGGCGGGGCACCCAATACATTTGGCAATGAATCTCATAATTGTCGTAAAGCTCAACCGCAACAGTTTTAGCGGATTGTTCGCTTTCGAAGGGACCGGTGATGACTGTGTTCCCATCTACCGCCAGAACGGATACTGCCAGGTCTCCAAGCACGCCTTCAACCCGGCTTAAGTCCCCCGGATGGGCTTTTATGCGAACCGTCCAGCCTTGAAAAGCGGACTTTAGAGCCTGATCAGTAAAGTGCGGATATTTGCCACTCACCGAATCCCTGTATACGATCTCGCTGGAAACCTTGGGGCCGTCGCGCATCGTGATGAGGGCTTGGTTGGCTTCTTCCTTTGTTTCAAATGGGCCGGCACCCACGGCTAAGCCAATCATAGGAACAACCGGGAGCCCGGTGCTGGCGATGGCTTCGATTGTTCGTCGCTGTTCTTCTTCGTCACGGCAGGCGGTTGCTGCAACCCATCCGGTTTTCAGTCTTGGGGCACGCGCTGGCTCAATGTCTCTCCCGCAATGCTTGCACTTTACGGCAGACTTTTTGATGGTCTCGGCGCAGAACGGGCAGTTGCGGAGGTCGCTAGTCTGCGCGCCAGCGGAATCCCCTGACGCTTCAACCCAGCCCTTACGAAGATATGAGTTCGTCAGAATTCCGTTGATGCAAATCGCATATCCGAGACTGACCACGGGGGAAACGACGAGCAGCCCAGGGCCGCCAGTCAGAACCGTGACGCCTCCAACCAACAACAGCCAGATAAAAAAGTGGCCCCACAGCTCTTTATAGGCAAGGTAGAAAGCCCCGAAAAAAATAACCGCGAGCCACGACATCCCGCCAACACTTTCAGTGTGACCGTTTGCCGGATTCCTGAATTTTCGTTCCATTGGATCCCTCCAGTATTGAACCCGCACTTTACCATTCGTGGCGTACAGCCACCCTTGGTCTAAAGCCAGCCTTGATGCTCGTCAGCGAGACTATGCTGAAGTCACCCCATTATTGTGATAGAGGCTCCCATGAAAGAGGCGCAACGGAGACTGAATCTGACAGCCTGGCGTGAGCTTTCTGTACTGGCTGGAGGTCGAATGGACGCAGAGGTGAAGTATTTCGAATTGCTGAGGCGAGCTGACGCCATGGAGCGATCCGACATGATCACGAGTGATGAGTGGAGAATGCTTGTGAAGCATGCCGGAGCATTGCTTTGCAGTACTGCGCAATGTATGGGTGGACCGGGGTAGGACAGATACAAGAAGCCCGGAGCTGGGCCGGGCGGCTGGATTAGATGCGCCACAAACGCTTTAGAGGTCGACATCTTCCAGATCAAGAGGAAGAGTTTCGTCGTAACGTGGTGCAAGTTTATTTAGCTTCACCATGAAATCAGGCCAGTCATCCGAAAGCCTCATAGCAGCATCAACAGTACCGAGGTGTTTCATCAGTCCCTGCCTGCCTATCCCGGCAGTCAAATGCTGATGCAGCTTTCCCTTCTTTAAGGCCTTAGCGCTCTCCTGCTTTAGCGCAGTAAGCACCCCAGGAGCCAGCCGTCGATATACGACGTCATTAGTAAGCTTCCCGAAGTACTGAGGTCTAAAGTTAGGATTTTCTGGCGGGTAAGGCAGACCTCTTAATCTGAACATCTGTTCATAATATTCAGCATCAAAAGTTCGAACCCAAGGCTGTAGCTCTTTAGCTACGTATGCCTCAAGAATTTTCGCGAGCGCGTCTTTTGCTCTGTCCTTCTGATATCCCGTAGCTTCGTCAACAAGTGCGATGATGCCAATCCTGGCCAGTCCGCGGACTAGCACTTCGCACTGATGGGCAATGTGAGCTTGCTGGTGAAGAAGCATCCCGCTTTTTCTCGCCTCGAGAATCGCATCGCACAGATCCGGGAGAATTGTCGCTTCATATCCCGATGCAGCAGCCCCACCAGTAGGAGCCTGGAAGCGCACCGGCGACTTCATTCTGTCCAATAGCTCTGAGGAGATAAAGGGTGAGATTGCCTTGCCTGTCGCGAAATTGTAAAGACGGTCGCCATCGCCTTTACCAGCACTGCCTATAGACATCCCCAGTGCCTTTACCATGCCGCCAAGAGATAGCACTCGTCTGCCATCATCCAGAACGTAGCAAGGTATCTCTAGCGAACCTAATTTCAGCGGATGATCAGAAGATCCATGGGTTGCCTTTGGGAGCTTTGCTAGTTCTGATCGAGCTAGCGCGCCCTTTCTTGCGATGTCGCTTCGTTGTTCGGGGGTCAGAGATTTTGCCCGCGCTTTCCCGCCTTCAGCTTTTCCAGTCGACATGATCAAAAACCGCCTGCTTAGTTATTTAAGCAAGCATAGTGCTTGCATTGCAGGGTGTGCAAGCACTATTCGGTGGTGAATGGCGCCTTTTGAACATGATGGAGGCGGGGTTAAAGTCCGAAATAAGTAATTTTTTGAAGCTTTCGCCGCGCCGCCTAGCCTTAGTTCCCCCGCAAAATCCTTCCCGCCTTCACCTGATCCGCATATCCCACCAGCTTGTCCTCGCCAGCATGGAAAATGGTGCACATCCTCAGCGCGCCCTGGGCGTCTGCCTCATTGCCTGCAAGGCTCAGCCGCTCCGCAATTCTCATCAGCTCTACGGCTGACCACTTGAGGTCGGATGCGACGCCTTGTAGGTCGCGCTTAAGATCTTGGTTTGGCTTAGTCAGTGACATAGGGTCACACCGGTTGTCCGTTCCATACATAAAGCACCCGGGCCAGGATGTGGGTGTCATCCACTCGGATATCCTCGGCGTCATGGTGCTTGTTGTCCGAGATCATCTTGAAGCGGTCCTTGCCTTTCTTCTGCAACCGCTTCACGTAAAGCATGTCGTCGTGGGAGAAGAGGTAGATCCCGTCGCCCGTGAACTCCCGGATCGTTATGTCGACGAGCAGCGGGTCGCGGTCTTTGATCGTTGGCGACATCGACTGGCCCCACCCAGTGATCATCTTCAGATGGAAGTGTTCTTTGAAGGTGAGGCCTAGGTCGCGCAGATGCTTGGGGCTGACCCTGATGTCCTGGAGCATTTCAGGGTATTCGTGCGGGATCTGTCCGCCGCCCATCGCTGCGCGCACGTCGTAGTGGGCAATCCATACTTCGTCACCAACCTGGCCTGGGCGGGAGAAGTCGACGGTTATGACGTTGCTCGAGCCAAGCTCCCGCGCGGTCTCGTTGACGGCGTCCGCGATCATCCTGCGTGCGTCATCAGTAAGATTTTTGCCGTGCTTTGCCAGCATCAGACTCACGATTTCAGCAGTGGAAGGGCGAGCAGCCTGATCAGCTGAATGATCTGGTGCGCCTGGCGGCTCATTTTTCGTATCTAACAGAAGCTCGGACTTCTCGACGCGTAGCGCCTTAGCCATCAGTTCTATATCTGCAAAAGACGGCTCTCGCGTCCCGGCCTCGTAGTTTCCCACTCGGGATTGCGACCAGCCGCAAGCCTCAGCCAGTTGAGCCTGTGATTTTCCAGCATTTTTACGTGCGCGTTTAATGCGCTCAGCTAATTCGGTCATGCGCGGGATTCAATCACGTATTGAAATACCCGGCTTTCACTTATTGTGTTTGCCATTAACACGATGCGTGTTTATCCTTGAGCCAAGAGCTATAGGAGCGATTTCCATGAACCACGTCCGAAACATTCGAGAGAAAGCCGGGATTACCCAGGCTGCCCTTCGGCGGTCGCTTGGGTGGAATCAATCACGCCTTGCTAATTACGAGTCCGGCCTTCGCTGTCCGGGACTCAGCGAGGCGCGACTGATCGTGTCTGCATTGAACGCCTTGGGTGCCAGGTGCGTTCTTGATGAGGCATTTCCGCCTGCGGGAGTTTCATCCAAGTCAGCCGCCTGACCTCCCTGTCCACCGTTCCATTGAGCAAATGATCGCCTCTGCACCTGCAGGGCGCCACGTAAAGAATTTCGAGGTGTTACATGCAGGACTTGATGAAGGCGATCTATGACGTGGTTGACGACCACGGGGCAGGGCGGATTGCGGACGGCGCCAGCTTCTCTTCGAAGACGCTGCTTTCTCAAAAAGCGAACCCGGACTACGACAGCCACAAGCTGAACGTCCAGGAGCTGCACCGGATTATGAAGTTCACCCAGGACTTCCGCCCGCTGAAGGCTTGGGCCGAGGCTTTCGGCTTCGACCTGGTGCCGAAGGACAAGCCCGAGGGTATCAACCTCAACTCCGCATTACTGCGCTTGCACGCCGATCTGGCCGACGTGACACGCCTTGCGTTCGACGCCCAGACCGATGGCCGGGTTTGCACTCGCGAGAAATCCGAACTGCTCAAGGAGGCCGAGGAAGTGATCGTCAGCCTGGAAGTGTTCAAGCAGTCGGTGAAAGCAGCCTGAATTTAAGACACAAAAAAGCCACCGGACGAGGGTGGCTTTTTCTACAGCGGTAAACAACTGGAGCGAATCATGCACCAAGCCAACCAATCGATCAATAGCCCCAACAATCTCGCGCCACGTTTTTCGCAATCTGAAAACGTGGCGCGCAATAGCTCGCATACAGTTTACCTGGCGGCCTGACATGCAATACACCGTCACGATTAACCAGGTGAAGGCGCTGGAGTGGGGACTGAATTCTCAGCAGGCCCTGCTGTTCGCCTTCGTCTACGGCTGCCCGAGCTGGACCAAGCCAATCAAGACCGATGACGGGATCTTCTTCGCGCTGAGCAAGGCCAAGATCATCGAGGAGCTGCCGCTGCTCACTGACAAGCCGGACACTGCTTATCGCATGCTGAAGGCCCTGGAAGAGGCGGGTTTGATTGAGCTTCGCTTTGAAGCATTACGACTCACCGAAAAAGGCTGTGAGTGGAACCCGGACCGTATGGGCCACGTCACAGCTCACCAACCGCCGGTCCTTCCACCCCGACGCAGGACGAATAAGAAACCAATCCCGTTTGGCCTTCGTGCTCAAGTATTCGCCCGTGACGGTCAGGCTTGTCTGCGCTGCGGCTGCTCGGTGCTGATGCGTTTGAGGGCTGATCATGTGGTTCCTGAAAGCCAGGGCGGAGAGGCCTCTTTGGGCAATCTTCAAACCCTTTGCATGTCCTGCAATAGCTGGAAAGGCGTGCAGACGATTGATTTTCGCACCTTAGCGGGAGGTGCGGCATGAGCATGACTCTCATGGTGGCCGCGATGAAACTTCGCGTCGGTAACCCATTGCGGAAGTTGGTGCTGATCAAGCTGGCCGATAACGCCAGCGACGTTGGCGAGTGCTGGCCTTCCTATCAGCACATCGCCGATCAATGTGAAATCAGCAAGCGTTCTGTCATGAACCACATCACTGCTTTGTGTGACGCAGGACTGTTGCGTAAAGAAATTCGAAAGGGTGGGCCGAAGGGGAATTCGTCGAACGTGTACTTTCTCACTCTCGATGGTGGTGCACCTCCTGCACCAGGGGTAGTGCAGCAGATTCACCAGGGTGGTGCAGCAGGTTCACCCCCTAGTGAATCTCCTGCACCAGGGGGTAGTGCAGCAGCTGCACCCAGAATCAGTAACTCTCTTGAACCAGTCATAGAACCGATCATTGAACCAATTACGCCCCAGGCTACCGCCAAGGTCGTGACGGGGCAGGTCGTGCCATTTGTTCCGCAGCAACCACGAGTTGAGATCCCCGCCGACATGCCAGGGCCGAAGGATCAGACCTGCAAGACTTTCAAAGTCTGGGCCAACTACGCCATGGCCTACCGCAAACGCTACAACGCCTGGCCGGTTTGGAACGCCAAGTCTGGCAAGCAGATGGCATTGCTCGTCGACCGCCTCGGCGCCGATGTTGCCCACCACGTCGCGGCGCACTTCCTGAAAACCAGCGATGCCGCCGTCTTGCGCAAGTGCCACAGCCTCAACGAACTGCTGGCCAACGCCGAGAGCTACCACACCCAGTGGGTGACCGGGCAGCGCATCAACGGCACGACAGCCCGCCAGATGGAACGGACTGAGGCAAACCACTCCGCAGCGGAGCAGGCCGCCCATATGGTTTTGGCCAAACGCCAATCAGGTGAACGCAATGAATACCTCTGAAATGAACGATCAGCAAGTTGCGGGGCTGGCCGCCGCCATCTGCGCAACCGCCGAGGCCATGGGTCAGGAAATGAACCCAGGCACTGCCGCGATGATGGCCGAAGACCTCTGCGCCTACCAGGTACCCGTTGTCAAAGCCGCATTGAAGTCCTGCCGCTTCGAAGTGAAGGGCAAGCTGGCTATGGCCGACATCCTGCAGCGTGTCCAGACCTCCGACGGCCGCCCTGGGAAGGACGAGGCCTGGGCAATTGCAATGACCACCAATGACGAATATGAAACCGTGGTGCTGACCGACGAGATCCAACTGGCACTGGCTGCCGCGAAACCCATCCTGGATGGCGGCGACAAAATTGGCGCGCGCATGGCGTTCATCGACGCCTACCAGCGTTTCGTGAGCCAGGCCCGCGAGGATGCGAAGGCCGTCAACTGGCACGTTTCGGTCGGCTTTGACGCCAACCGCCGAATCCAGGCTGTCACCAAGGCCATGGAGCTGAAGCGCATTCCTCGCGAGCACGCCCAGAAGCACCTGGCGGACCTGAGTATCGAGCCCGTCACGGAAGATGGCCGCGCGATTGCGGGTTTGCTTACTGGCACCGTTACTCGGCCAGCGCCGGCGCTTCGCCAGAAGCTTGAGTTGGTGAAGTCATCGATGCTGAAGATGCGCACCGCCAGCGCCGAGAAAAAAGACGAGATGCGCATTGAAGCGGCCAATGAGCTGGCAGATCGCCGGGCGTTCCTTATCAAGCAGGCCCGAGAGTTGGAAGAGAAGAGGGCGGCGCAATGACCGACAAGATCAGCGTCAACTGCCAGGCCAAGCTCACTGAGGCCATCACATGCCTGACCACCATGTACCGGGACAAGAAGTTTGTAGTGGTCTCCCTGCGCCCAGGCAAGGACCGTACGCTCGACCAGAACCGGCTGTGGTTCGGCATGTACAAGCGCATCGCCGAGATGAGCCAGATCGGCGATGCGGCCGACGCCCGCCGTTACTGCAAGCTGCACTTCGGCGTGCAGATCCTGCTGAACGAGGACGCTGGGTTCCAGGCCGAGTGGTACCGGGTCATGCGTCATCTGCCATACGAAACGAAGCTGGCCATGATGGGCGAGTGCCATTTGTTTGGCCCTGATGGCTTCCCGGTGACCAGCCTGTTCAACCGCGCCCAGGGCGTCGCTTACACCGATCGCATCGCCTCCTATTTCACAGGCCAGGGTGTGGTTTTCAATGATCTGCTCAGCAAGGAGGCTGCATGATCGCCAAGCAACCCAAACCGAAGAAGTGCAAGAACCCCGCATGCGGCATCAGCTTCCCGCCGCAGCGCCTGGGCCAAGCCGTATGCAGCCCGAAATGCGGCTTGGCCATCAAGGACGTGAATCAGGCGAAGGCGCGCAAGTCGCTGGCCCAGGTTAACCGCCGCGAGATCAAAGTCCGTAAGGAGAAGCTGAAGAGTAGGGCGGATCACCTGCGTGAGGCCCAGGCCGCAGTGAATGCGTACGTGCGCCTTCGCGACGCGTACTTGCCGTGCATCAGTTGCGACTCGGCGCCCAACGACAACGACCTCATGACCGGCAGCCGCTGGGACGCCGGACATTACCGTTCCGTCGGCGCCTGCCCGGAGCTGCGCTTCGAGCCGCTGAACATCCACCGGCAGTGCGTGAAGTGCAACCGCAACCTGTCCGGCAACGCCGTGGAGTACCGCATTCGCCTGGTGGTTCGCATCGGCGCCGAGAAGGTGGCCTGGCTGGAAGGGCAGCATGCGCCCTGCAAGTACACCGTGGAAGAGATCAAGGCCATCAAGGCCAAGTATCGAGCAATGACCAGAGAACTGAAAAAAGGGGAAGCCGCATGAAGCTGATCAATGCAAGACAGGTGTGGACCGAAGCACAACATGAATCGAACGCGTCGATCAGCGCTGTGGCAATCGACAAAGCGCAATCCGCACCGATCAAGAAAGGCCAGCGCATGCGCCGCGCCGAGGCAGTCTTTGCTGCGCTTGGAGATGACAAGGAAGAGCGCATCCAGGTTGTGCGGCAGAAGATCAGCATCAGCGAGACGCGCGGGACACCGGTTGGTCGCTCCACCGCCCGCGCCGCTCACCTGGCGACCATAGGTAAGGTTTTGCGCGCCATAGACACTCTGCCGTTCCAGGTGCAGCAGTTCGGGCACTATCTCTATCACCCAGCGATGAACATGCGGCACCTGCTGAATGCGGTGCTGCTGATCACCGCAAAGGCTGCGCTGCCAGACCTGACATCCGCCAAGCGCGTGAAGGCGCAGTACCTGGTTACCCTGGCCCTGCAATCGTACAAGGGGGAGGTGGCCGGATCTGCCGAGTGGGGGCCGGCGCGGGTCGCTGCCGAGATGAACACCTTCTTCGGCGTTACCATTGACCCAAAGAACTGGACGCGCGACTGGCTTGACCTGTGGGAATCCCTGAAAGAAGTGATCAAGGAAGTGGATATTCAGGCACAACAGCCAGTGTGGCAGGTGATTCACGCGGAAAAAGATCAAGAGGCGGCATAATGATGTTGACATGACGGGGTTTTGAGAGTACTTTTCCCATAGTGCACAAGTAACGCGAAACGCACACGAAACTCTGAACCCGGCCACTCGCCGGGTTTTTTTCCAGCCGAAAGAAATTTGAGTAGAATCAGTAACTCATACGACTTCTATTTTGGCTGGAGGCATGTGTGCCGCATAAAGACCTTCGGGTAGACGATAATGTCTCTGCCGATATATCTGACCACCCTAAAGATATTTTTTTCGCTGCTGTTGAAACGACTCGCATGCCGATGATCGTCACGGACCCCAATTCGCCAAACAACCCGATAATTTTCGCCAATCAAGCTTTTTTGGAGATGACGGGTTACGAGCACGACGAGATTTTTGGCAAAAATTGTCGTTTTCTCCAAGGGGTGGATACCGATAGGGACGTCGTAACCTCGATCAGGAACGCCATAAAAGCGAAGCAAGAGTTCTCCACTGAGATTCTGAATTACAGAAAAGATGGCAGCAGCTTTTGGAACGCGTTGTTCATATCTCCTATTTATAACGAAAAGGGCGATTTGATTTATTTCTTTGCCTCGCAGTTGGACGTGAGCCGACGACGCGATGCAGAGGAAGGGCTGAGACAAGCTCAGAAAATGGAAGCGCTTGGCCAGCTCACCGGCGGGATCGCGCATGACTTCAACAATCTCCTCCAGGTCATAGGCGGCTATGTCGATCTAATTGGTAGTGCTGTCGAAAAGCCTGAAGCAAACCTAGAGCGGATCAAAAAGAGCGCTTTCCACGCAAAATCTGCAGTCGAGAAGGCCAGTACACTGACGAAGCAGCTATTGGCTTTTTCGCGAAAGCAAAAGCTGCAAGGTCGGGTTTTGAATTTAAACACCCTGGTTGGACTCGTCGAGCCGCTGATTGAGCGGACATTTGGTAGTGGCGTCAGGATTGAACTTGATCTAGACGATTCGTTACAAAATTGCCGAATCGATCCTACTCAAGCGGAAATGGCGCTCCTGAATATCTTTATCAATGCGCGCGATGCATTGATAGGTCGTAATAATCCGAAAGTATTCGTTGAAACAAGAAACGTCAGTATTCGAGACTTGGCCACATCCTACGAAGGACTTTTCCCAGGCTCTTATGTAAGCATATCGGTAACGGACAACGGCATTGGTATGCCTTCAACGATTCGCGATAGGGTGATGGATCCATTTTTTACCACCAAAGATGAGGGCAAAGGATCTGGATTGGGATTGTCTATGGTTTATGGTTTTGCCAAGCAGTCCGGTGGGGTAGCTCGGATCTATTCAGAAGAAGGTATTGGCACAACCCTTCGCTTGTACTTCCCTGTTGATACGGCTTCCGTTACGCCCGAGGAGAATAGGCAGAAGTCTGACTATGAGGATGGTACTGAAAAGGTCCTGATCGTAGAAGATCGTCCAGACGTTGCTGAGCTAGTTAAGATGGTGCTTGAGGATTACGGGTACACTACTGAAATATCGCTGAATGCGCGTGAGGCGTTAAAGCGATACGAAGCCGGCGAAAAGTACGATCTTCTTTTCACAGATTTAATCATGCCTGGTGGTATGAATGGGGTAATGCTGGCGAGAGAGGTCAGGAGACGCATGCCGAAGACCAAGGTATTGCTTACTACCGGTTATGCAGAAAACTCCATCGAGCGCACGGATGCAGGTGGATCGGAATTTGAAGTGATATCGAAGCCGTATCTGCCTCACGACCTCGCTCGTAAAGTCAGGCAGATCCTGGATTCTCCAGGTGGCATTTAATTCTTGTTATCTATGCATCAATAACCATGCGGCTTTTTAGCTGCTGAATGAAACGAGTCCTTTGAAGCCCGACTATCATGTCGGGTTTTTTTGTGGGGGAAGGATCAAGCTCCGTCGTTCCCGAGGCTTCCTTCTGTTAGGCCTGGACGCTGATGAGCCAGTAGTGCGGCGCTGGGGGAAAAACCGGCAGCCCGTGCATCCTGATCTCACTGTGCTTCCGAGGTGGCGCGAGACCAGATTAGCGAGATCGATGCATTTGGGCGTGGACGCTGGAATGGTCTTTGGATGACTGCGGGAAAGACCGCGCACCTATTCAGGGCCTCGACATGATCGGGGCCTTTTCGTTTTCGGCTCCACCACACCCATTGCTCCGAGCTAGGAGTGCTGTGTGAGCCGATTCAATTCCCAAACATGCCCCACGGAGTCGAGCGCATGGAGTATCTACAGCGCCTGCTCGACAAGATCGACAGGTTCGAATTGTTGATTGCGGGTCTCATTGGGGCTGTCGTTGCGAGCTGGTGGCATAAGGACGACTTGTCCGACTGGCGCGCTTGGATGGTGTTCTTGGTCACTGGGGTGGCCTGCTCTCTGTACCTGACGAGCATGGTCAGCGCCTACCTGAATGTCACCGAGCCCAAGATCGTCGCCGGCATCGGTTTCTTGCTGGGCACGTTCGGCGGCTCGCTCCTGGCAGCAATCAACCGAGCCATCAAAGCCGCTGACCTCTGGGCGCTTATCCGCCAGCGGTTCGGGGGAGGCAATCCACCATGAATCTTGAACTGATCAACTCCATCGCCTGCGGCCTCATCGCGCTGTGGGCCACCTGGTGCGTACTGAGCGGTAAGGTGAGGGACGGCATTCTTGGCAAGCTGATCTACACCACGATCGCCATCACCGGTTTCGTTGTGTCGGTGCGCAGCCAGAACATCTTCTTTGGACCGACGACTGCTGGCCTGACGCTGCATGTCGCCCTGGCCCTAGCCGGTGCACGTCACATCTTCATGGTCACGTACTGGCAGCGGGTGAAGGTCTGGCTTTGCCGGACGCTGAACTGCGAGCACTGTCTGCACTGTGATAAGGCGCCGGGCGGCATCGAGCGCCGGAGCAAGTAATGGCAGGGCCTACCAGCCCCCTGGAAACCACTGTCTGGCAAGGTTCACCGTCACACGCAGTGCATGTTGGCTTTGCTCGCACTCCTGCTGCTGATCTTCGGGAGTTGCTGGTTTGCGCCACCGAATATTAGCCGTCGAGCCTTTGGCGTAAGTTTGCTCAAATTCGGGGCTGGCTTCTTTGGTAAGGCGCATCGCTTTCGCATAGTCAGCTTCAAGGTCATCAGGCAGCGATTCACAAGCCAGTTTGGCCTGCTGATACCTAACGGCATACATGTAGCCGTCAGTTGGGGCTTCGTCGTAGCTGTAGCGGGATGGCTCCGCAGCAACTGCTGTGCCAGCGAGAAGTAAGGCGGAGAGATACAAGCGTCCGTGCATGGGATCGACGTCTCGAAAAAAATCAAAGTCGGCGGATTATATCCGGCTGATCCGCGCCACGTTTTCGAATGCGCCAAATCGTGGCGCGAGGTTGGGTGTCATGCTTGGCTACGGAAATGTGATATCAGCCCTAATCAAAGGAAGATTGCTTGCATCGTAGGAGCAATGATAAGAACGCCCATCATCGGTGTCTTTTTTCGTGATTTCTTCGCACTTGAATGACGCAGTGACGCCGTATTTTGTAGCTCTGAACCCTTTGACCGCTTCCTCAGGGGTAAGCACCGTAACGAGCTCACGATTGAAACTCAGGGTGATATCTGGACCGCCGAAGACTTCATATTTCTGCGATCGGATACATAGGCTGGCTCCAATCAATTTGCCATTCAGAGTATTTGTGCCACTCGTACACGCTTTCGGTGAAATGAAGTTGCCAACGCTCATTTTTGCAGTCGGTACTTCAGTTTTTGGCTCCGGCGGGGCGTATGGCCCACTCTGACAGGCTGCCATAAGAGTCGTCGCAGATATTAGCGCTGCAGCGGTGAGCATTGACTTCATTAGGTCAGTATCCTTTGACTGGTGTAGTGCCAGGCAGTCTGGTCACGTTTTACGGATCGGAACGTTAGATCATGCTGGCGCGCAGCTTGTAGATCAACAAATTCATGGTGGCCTGAATGACCGTTAAATTGCTGGAGTTCAAGTGGGAGGACTGGCGCGACGCCGCCAAGACCTGCGCAAGATCGCCGATGACCTGGATGCAGGTGAGCATCCAGAGTGCACTGCAGGCGCCTCGACCCTAATCGGCGCCAAGGGAGAGGTGACGGTGTTCGGCCTCGGCCCTAAGTGCGACGACCTGCAATGCCTCGGTGCGATGCGCCTGGGCGAGCAGAAGCTGATTGATGTGCTGCTGGATGGAGGGGAAGGTTAGGCGTGCCGCAGGTTAATACGGCACTGGTGCATCACTTAACTTTCAGCGCTTCCTGAATCTGATCGGCGTAGTCGCTGAGATTGTTCATTTCGTCCGTCAAAATATTACAGTCGGCAGGGGTGTTAGAGGCCTTTGCGTGGATGACTGATAGGGCAGCTGCTACCGCCATAGCTCGTCTATCTTCAGCGCTTTTGACACGATTGTTGTAAGTGTTCAGATCGATAAAAGTTTGAGTCACAGTGGCTCTCCTTTGGTTGATCCTCATCAATACCGGCAACGCGCCACTATTTCAAGCATCAGAGAGACGATATGACAACCAAGCAACCCGACTGGGAGGCGATCGAGCGCGCCTACCGGGCTGGTTCGCTTTCCATCAGGACTATCGCTGAGCGCCAAGGCGTGAGCGACACGGCAATCCGGAAGAAAGCCAAGGTTCAAGGATGGGCGAGAGACCTTTCTGACCAGGTGCGTAAAGAGGTTCGCAGCAAGCTGGTTCGCGGAGAGGTTCGCAACGACCAAGGCGCGAACTGCGAACTTGATGCTGAGATCATCGAAGAGGCCGCCGAGGAAGGAGCCCGGGTGGTTCGCAGCCACAGGCGAGACATTCGCAAGGCCACAAACCTTGCGAACCTGTTGATGGATGATCTGCTGTCGACCATCCGGCGCCGCGAAGAGATCGAAGAGGACATCGAGGCCGAGACCTCCGAAGACAACAATGGTATGCGCCGCGCCTCAATGCTCGCCGCCGTCTCTCTGCCCAGCAATTCCAAAACACTGTTCCAGCTTTCCTCTGCAATGAAGAACCTGCAGGTTCTGGAGCGTCAGGCATACAGCCTGGACGAGAAGGAGAAGACGGACGAAGCCGACGAACTCTCGAAGATGATGGACGAACTATCGAAGGACGCCTGACATGAAGCCCGAGCACATGAAGCTGCTCCGGGATAAGCGTTGGCGGTTGAACAATCTCTACTTCATCACCGACAAGCAGGGCAAGAAAGTCCGCTTCCGGATGACGGACGAGCAGATTGAATACTTCGATGGGATGCACACCCGCAACATCATCCTGAAAGCCCGGCAGCTCGGCTTCACGACCGAGTGCTGCATCATCCAACTGGACGCCGCTCTGTTCGAGTCGGCCAAGTGCGCCCTGATCGCTCACACCCTGAACGACGCGAAGCGCCTGTTCCGGGAGAAGGTCAAATATGCCTACGACAACTTGCCTGCTGAAATACGCGCTGCCAACCCTGCTTCTAACGATGCTGCTGGTGAGCTTGTGTTCAGCAAGGGCGGATCGCTCTACGTGTCCACGTCCTTCCGGGGCGGGACTCTACGGTATCTGCACGTATCCGAGTTCGGGAAGATCTGCGCCAAGTTCCCGCACAAGGCGCGGGAGATCGTCACCGGTGCTTTCGAGGCTGTCGCTGCTGAGTGTTTTGTCACCATCGAGTCGACGGCAGAGGGCAGGGCCGGGTATTTCTTTGATTACAGTCAGTCAGCAGAGCGCCAGCAACTGGCTGGTGTGCCACTGGGCCTGCTCGACTGGAAGTTCTTTTTCTTCAGCTGGTGGAACAACAAGGCCTACAGCCTTGATTCGACCGACGTAGTACTGCCCCAGCGCCTGACCGACTACTTCAACGAACTGCACGCCAAGCACGGGATCGTCACCAACGACGGCCAACGCGCCTGGTATGCGGCCAAGGAGAAGACGCTCGGCGACGACATGAAGCGGGAATACCCGTCGATCCCCGCCGAAGCCTTTCAGCAGTCGGTCGAAGGCGCCTATTACGCCAAGCAGTTCACCAAGCTGTATGGCGCGCAGAGGATCGGCCCGCTACCAGACAACAGTCATCTGCCGGTGCATACGATATGGGATATCGGTGTCGGCGACTCCACGGCCATCTGGTTCGTCCGGATCGTCGGCGAGGAATACCACGTCATCGACTTCTATGAGAACAGCGGCGAAGGCCTGCGGCACTACATGAAGATGCTCAAGGATCGCAAATACACGTATGGCGATCACTGGGGGCCCCACGACATCGATAACCGTGAATTTGGCAGCGACGGCAAGACCCGGCGCGAGCTGGCCAGGGAGGGCTACGAGATCGACGGGCAAAAATACAGCCTCAAGTTCAGCGTTGTTCCAAAGCTCGGCATCGACGAGGGCATTGAGCAGGTGCGGGAGATCCTTCCGGCCTGTGCCTTCGATGAGTCCAAGTGCGAACTGGGTATTTCCTGCCTGGAGAACTACCGAAAGGAGTGGGACGACAAGCGCGGCTGCTGGAAAGACAAACCACTTCACGACTGGTCATCGCACGGCGCGGACGCCTTCCGCTACTTCGCCGTCTCGATGGGCAGGCGCAAACGCACAGGCGGAACACGCCGAATTGGAGGCTTGGCCTGATGCCAGTGCAATCGACAAACCCCGACTACGACGCGCATATCGCCGAGTGGGAGATGATGGACGACGCGCTCGAGGGTGAGTGTGCCGTCAAGCGCAATGAGCGCAACCTGCCCAAGCCAAGCGGCATGGTTGAGGCTGAAAAGCTCGACGGTGCGGGCAACAAGTACCTCTACGAGAACTACACGAACCGTGCCCAGTACGAACACTGGGTGCGCGACTCGCTGCGGTCGATGATGGGCCTGGTTTCCCGGCTGATCCCTGAGATCGAACTACCGTTTGGCTTGAAAGGGCTGGAGGACAACGCCACTGCCGACGGCTTCGGCCTGAAACAGCTGTTCTTCCGCATGGTGCGCCAGGCTATCTCCCACGGCCGGGTACCGCTGGTGGTGAACATCGACGAGAGCGGCGAGCCGTACTTCTCTACGTATGCCACTCGCAACGCGATCAACTGGGACACTGCTGATCAAGGCGGTCGGCAGGACCTGGTACTTTCGGTGTTTCGCGAGTTCCGCAGGAAGGGCGGTGATCGTTATAGCCATGACTGCGACACGGTATTTCGTGAGTTCTTCATGGACGGCGACGTTTGCTACACCGCGGTGCGGAATGAAGGCGGGGAGCTGGTCGAGGACGAGAAGCCGCTGGGCACCACCGGTACCGACAACCGTTTGGTCAAAGGCCTGCCATACCTGCCGGTGATCTACTGCGGTTCGACCGACAACTCACCGGAAGTCGACGAGGTGCCGCTGTTAACAATGGCGCGCGCGGCGCTGAAGTCCTATCAGCTAAGTGCTGACTATTTCACTTCGCTGCACCAGACCAGTCACCCGCAGCCGTGGGTCTCAGGGCTGGATGAGGCGGTAGAGTTGAGCGTCACCGGCCCATCTGCTGCGTGGGACTTAGGCCCGAATGGCGAATGTGGCTACTTGGAATTCCAGGGCGCGGGCATTGAAGCTGTGCGCAAGGCCATGGATGACCAGAAGAACGCCGCGCTCGAAGCCGGTGCCAAGGTCATGGACGTGGCCGGTACCGAGTCAGGAGAGGCACGCAAAACACGCCAGAACGATCAGCACGCCACGCTACACAGCATTGTCATCACCGTGGCCGAGGCAGTGGAGCAAGGCTTGCGGTACGCCGCCGAGTGGAAGGGCTACGACCCCAAGCAGGTCACGTTCAAGGTGAATCCTGAGTTCGTGACCCCAGTGGTCGACGCCCAGGTTCTCGCCGAGCTGCTCAAGGGCGTGATGGCCGGCACGATCAGCGCCGACACCTACTGGCAGTACCTCACCACCGGCAAGCTGCCGGAGCGCCCATACGAAGAAGAAGCCGAACTGATCAGCGATGAGCGCGAGTCGGCCGGCATCAACTTGGACAAAGACGATGCCAACGACAAACCTGATGCAGGCGGACAGCCAGCTGCTAGAGCAGACGACGCGCCACTCGGTAATGCTGGAGCGGCTTAAGGCTGGCGAGGTCAAGAAGTTCGAAAAGTACTTGCGCCAGATCGACACGTTGGTACGGGAGCAGTTGACCCGCAAGGAACTGACCACCTATAGCCGGGACCGCCTTGAGCAGTTCCTGGCCCGCGTGGACGGCAAACTGCTGGGCATATACAAGGCCTACGGCGACCTAGTGCAGGCCGATCTGGTCGATATCGCGCTGTATGAGTCGACCTTTGAGGCGAACAGCCTGAGCAATGCGCTCTCCATCGACGCAGTGGTGCCTACCAACACAGTGATCCGCGCGGCGGTATTCTCCTATCCGCTGCAGGTGAAGGGCATCGACGGTGGCAAGCTGCTGAAGAGCTTCGTCAGCGGCTGGACTCGCACCGAGACGATGCGCGTCACAAACACCATACGGCTCGGCTTCGGCCAGGGCCAGACCAACGCCCAGATCATTCAGGCGATTCGCGGCACCGCGGCGCAGAACTTCACGGACGGCGTCCTGGCGGTGAGCAACCGCAACGCTGCCGCTGCGGTGCAGACAGCAATCCAGCATGTGGCCACCACGGCACGAATGGAAACGCTGAAGGCCAACAGCGATGTGGTGCTGGGCTATCGCTGGGTGTCGACGCTCGACCGCAAGACCTCGCAGCAGTGCAAGGGCCTGGATGGCATGCGATTCGACCTGGGCAAAGGCCCGCTACCGCCGGCGCACATCAACTGCCGGTCAACCACGGTGCCCACCACCAGGCTTTCGGAGATGTTCGCCAAGGACGCCACACGCGCCTCGGTGGGAGATAACGGCGGGGCCCAGGTCGACGCAGGCCTGAATTATTACCAGTGGCTGGCAACGCAGCCGGCTAGCTTCCAGGATCATGCCCTCGGGCCGGTCCGGGGCAAGTTGTTCCGCGATGGAGGGCTGACGCCGGAGAAGTTTGCCAAGCTGCAGCTCGACAAATCGTTCAAGCCGCTGACCTTGGCGCAGCTGAAGGACGCAGAGCCTGACATGTTCACCCGAGCCGGCGTTACACTTGGCGCTCCACCAGGTTGAGATAGTCGATGCAGATCATCGTTGAGGACGGGAAGGGCAGGCCAGACGCGAATAGCTTCGTGCCACTGGAGAAGCTGACCTTTTACCGCGACTACTACGGGTTCCGGATACCTGACGCTGAGGCTGGCCAGCTCGAGCTGTTGCTGCGGGCCGCCGCTGATATCAATGGCCGCCAGTGGAAGGGACGAAAGGCCAATCCAGATCAGGCAATGGCCTGGCCCCGGCGTGACTGCAAGATCGAATACCAGACGCTGTCGGAGACATTCGTGCCCTTTGAGCTTGAGTGGGGGCAGGTAAGGCTGGCGGTCGAGCTATACGCTTCCGAGCAGGGCCTCCAGATCGAAGAGCCGACTCACTGTACCGAGCCGAACGGGCGGCGGACTCGATTGAATCGAGATACGCCAGGCCTGCGTATGCGACCGCCGCCATACGCGCCGAGCAGGACGCAGTTTGCCGATTATTTGGTAATGAGAGGACTGCAATTGATAATTTCATAGCTTGAAAAGGTGGCCATTTGGTATAAGTGGCTTTTCGGAATGGAGGCCTTATGGAAATCAAATGGGTAGCGATAGCAGTTGCAGGGATTTTGTTAGGGATAGTTTGCGGACTTCTTGGCCTAACTATAGGTATCTATTTTAATCCTGAATCCACAATCACATTTGTCCCGGTCTGGGGGAGTTTGGGAGACTGGGCATCCGCTATAGGTGCCTTCTCCGCAGTTGCCTTTGCATTGTGGCAGTCTCATAGACAGCAACAAAAAGAACTTCCAAGAGTAAAAATAATCAATCAATTTACGCCTGATGAATGGCTACTTAGGGTTGTCTCAGAGGGGATTGTTCCTGAGAGTGTTCTGGGTGCTGAGCTGATATCCAAAAAAGATGGTTCTAAGATCGACCTGTTGACGTTTAGTCGAATCCCAAAAGGTGGCGCAACGACAAAACTTCAGAGGGGAGAATATCTTGATATCCTTGCTTTGAATAAGCACGACCTACTTCAGTTTATTGAGCAATGGGTTGCAAACCCCATAAATCAAATGCGTCGAAGTGAAATTCATCCAGGTAACGGCTATTTTAAGTTGAACAAGGTGTTCTTTGATCGGCTTGAGGATTTCTTTGAGCAAGAGCTAAAAATCCTAATTAGGCTGGTTAGCAAGGATGTAACAGTTGAGGTCTCTCCAGAGTTTTCATCGGTAGCTAAGAGCTACGTTATAAATACTAGGAAGACTGAAGAAACAGAGCGAGCGGCATCTAGGAATGGCGAGGCGCGAGCAAGATATGACGCAGGACTTCACCTTGAATACGGTGATCCAGAGACGTAAGTTTCAAGAGTGATTAATTAACCTCAAGCCGCCCAATGGGCGGTTTTTTTATGCCCGCAAAGCGGGCCGATCAAACCCAAGGGGTGCACCAAGTGGCAGTAGAAAACCAGATTGATCTTGAAGACCCAGCAGTTAAATCCGCGATCGCCGAAGCGGTGGAAGCGGCCACCCTGGGCCTCAAGAACAAAAACACCGAGCTGCTTGGCTCGCTCCGGACCACCAAAACCGAGCTGGACGGCTTCAAGTCCCAGTTCGAAGGCCTGGACATTGCAGCAGTGAAGGGGCTGCTGACCAAGGTTGGCCAGGATGAAGAGACCAAGCTGATTGCCGAGGGCAAGCTGGACGAGGTCATCACCCGCCGTACCGAGCGCCTGCGCACCGACTACGACACCAAGTTGGCAGCCGAGAAGGCCCGAGCCGACAAGGCCGAACAATTCGCCGCCAAGTACAGCGACAAGGTGCTTGCTGATTCAATCCGCGCCGCCGCCATAAAGGCCGGCGCGCTCCCCGAGGCCGCCGAGGACATTATCCTGCGCGCCCGGGGCACTTTCAAACTCAGTGAGGACGGCGAGGCGATTGCCACCGACCGTGACGGCGAGGTCGTTTACGGGAAGGACGGGAAGACCCCTCTGTCGCCGCTCGAATGGGCGGAATCGCTGCGCGAAACAGCAACACACCTGTGGCCAAGGGCTCAGGGTGCCGGGCAGACCGGCGACAACGGTGGCAAGGCCACGAAAAAGTGGGGTGAGTACACGGAAACCGAGCGTGCCGCGATCGCCCGTGACAACCCTGAGCTCTTCAAGAAAATCCAGGCCACCAAAGGAACCTAATCCATGGCAACTACCCAACTGACCGATATCTTCGTCGGCGACTACTACGCCTCCCTGGCGCCGGTTAACAGCCCGGAAAAGACCGCTGTATACGAGTCGGGCATCGTGACTCGCTCCCCTGTGCTGGACGCGATCGCCTCCGGCAGCCAGGGCACCGCCGAGATCAGCTACTGGCAGGATCTCAACGCCGATGAAGCGCCGAACATCAGCAACGACGACCCGAACGACCAGGGCGAAGTTGGCAAAGTCACCCAGGACAGCATGCGTGCCCGCGTCTTGTACCTCAACAAAGGCTACGGCGTGACTGACCTCACTGCTGAGCTGGCAAACAGCGAGCCACAGCAGCAGATTCGCAACCGCTTCGGCACCTACTGGACCCGCCAGTGGCAGCGTTACACCTTGGGCGCGGCTCGCGGCATCATCGCGTCGAACATCGCCAACAACGGCGGTGACATGGTCATCGACGCGGGCGCGACCATCAGCGCGAACGCCTTCCAGGATGCTGCATTCACCGCGGGCGATGCCGCTGACCAGTTCGGCGCGATCGGCGTGCACTCCGTGGTGATGAACCAGATGGTCAAGCAGGATCTCATCGAGTACCTGCGTGACTCCGACGGCAAGATCATCCTGGCAACCTACCTCGGCAAACCAGTCTTCATGGACGACGCCCTGGTGTACGGCGCTGGCAAGTACCTGTCCGTGTTCTTCGGCCAGGGCGCTTTCGGTTACGGCGAAGGCACGCCGAAGGTTCCGGTAGAACTGGAGCGTAAGCCCGGCGGCGGTAACGGCGGCGGTGCCGAAGTGCTGTGGGAGCGGAAGACTTACATCCTCCAGCCTGCCGGCTTCAGCTGGAAGGGCTCCGAGGCTCAGAACCTCAGCCCGACCGCGACCCAATACGCCGCTGCTGCCAACTGGCAGCGGGTGTTCAGCCGCAAGCAGGTTCCGTTCGCCGCTGTGATCAGCGGTACCACCACGCCGTAACTCGGCCCACACAGCCTGGCGCCCACATGGCGCCGGGATGCTTTTGAGGTGACTTATGAAAGTGATCTACACGGACAAGCCGGGCAAAGAGCGCGGCGTGTGCTACCGCCTGCTGAGCGAGTTTTTCGGCGTCATCGGTTCCGCGACGGAGGTAGTCGTTGATGGCGATGCACCGGATATCTCCGATGCTTACCAGGCCGCCGGCATCAAGGTTTCCGACGACAAGGAGCCAGAGAGCAAAGAAACCGACCCGCTGAAAATGAAGGTCCCCGAGCTGAAAGAATGGCTAACCGAGAAGGGCATTGCCTTCGACCCGTCCGCCAAGAAAGAAGACCTGCAGGCCCTAGTGCCGGCGGAATAAGGACAAGCATATGACCGACTTCATCACCGTTGCCGATGTTGACGCCTCGCTGGGTTCTGGTTGGGCTGGCACCGGTGATCCGGTCCGTGCTGTGACCATGGCAAACGCCTGGCTCACGGCCAAGATTAAGCGGGCTGTTCCCGATCCGGTTCCGGCCGAGATCAAAACAGCCGGTGCCCAGGTCGCCAAAGAGGCGGCGGCGGGCAAGCTGTACACAGCAACGCAGAAAGAAGTGCAGAGCAAGACGGTCTCGGCTCAGTCCGGTACATCGGTGAGCAAAACCTACGTGGCAGGCACTACCGATCAGTCGGCGGGCGTCAACTTCGCCCTGGCGCTGCTGGCGCCTTGGATTAAGCGCTCCGGCGTGATGATGCTGAAAAGGATCTGATCATGGGCATGCGCGAAGATATCCAGGCTGAATTGGCCGAGTCGTTCGATGATCCTGATGGGCTGGCTGACGCGGTAAAGACGGTGACAGGCGTGCGCAAGGTTGCGGGCGAGTATGACCCCGACCTAGGCGGCGAAACGCCGGAGACCATCGTGACGTACTCCGGGCGCGGTGTCCTCGGCAGCTACCTGTCCAAGGAAATCGACGGCTCCCTCATCCAGACGACCGACAAGAAGCTGCTGGTGCTGCAAAACGAGCTTTTCGTGTCGGAGGCCGGCGTTCCGACGGCGGTACTGGCTGCCCCGGCCATTGGCGATATCGTCAACGGGCTGCGGGTTATGAATGTGTCCGCCGATCCGGCAGATGCGACGTGGACAGCTCAGATGAGGAGGTGACATGGCTATCCAATCCGGCAGCTTCGCACTGAGCCTCGCCGAGTTTGCGGCCCAGACCGGCGAAGCCATCGACGCCAGCGTGCGCGAGATCATCATCGAGGTCGGCAGTAGCCTGATTCGGATGTCTCCCGTGGGCAATCCGGAGATCTGGGCGCAGAACGCAGTGGCCACCCAGTACAACAAGGCCGTCGACGACTACAACAGCGCGCTGCGCAGCGATCCAGCCAACCTTACCAAGGGCGGCAGGCTCAAGAAGGGCCGCAAGCTCAACGACGGCATGGATATCGTCGCGCCGGAAGGCTACGTCGGGGGCCGGTTCCGTGCGAATTGGCACATCTCGCTCGGCGTGGTCGAGAACGTCACCTTTGACGAGGTAGACCCGAGCGGCGCAGAAACCACTGCCGCGCTGGTCGCAGCAATGAGCGACTTCACCGCCGGCCAGATGGCCTACCTCATCAACAACTTGCCCTACGCGATCCCGCTGGAGTTCGGCCATTCCACCCAGGCCCCCGGCGGCATGGTCCGGGTAACCGTGGCTCGCTTCCAGCAGATCGTGCTGGAGGCCATCAGGAACAACCAGGTATGAGTCACGCAATCATCGCTTCGATCTACGAGGCAAAGCTGATCGCCTGGAACGCTGCCAGGTCGGAGAGGCTCAAGATCGTTTTCGAGAACACGGCCTACACGCCGGCGGAGGGCGAGACGTATCTGCGGGCTTTCACGATCCCGGGTGATACTGCGAGCAACACGCTCTGCGGCGATCACCGGCTGTTCACCGGAGTGTTCCAGGTGAGCATCATCGCGCCGGCCGGCACAGGCAAGACCATGACGAACCCGATAGCGGCCGAACTGACAGGCCTGTTCCTGTTGTACGCCCGGGACACGAAGGGCCAACTTACCGTGGTGACCATGTCGCCTGTTGATCCAGGACCTGGAATCACCAGCGACTCCACATACACCGTGCCGGTTTCGTTCTCGTACCGAGCAGACACCGACTGATCCCGACCATTGGGCAAAACCACGAACCCGCCATCGAGCGGGTTTTTTCATATCTGCAAAGGGGAAATACCCATGGGCTACAAAATTCCGGACGGCGGCACCTTTCAGCACGGCGCCACTTATGGCCCGGACGTCCCGTTTTCGGCGCTGAGCAACACGGCCGAAGCCGTGGCCACTGTAACGGGTGGCACGCTGTCGGCTGGCGACATTGTGATCGTCACTTCCGGCTGGACGCGCCTGGGTAATCGAGTTGTGCGCGTCAAGGCTGCGACCGCTACCGCAATCACACTCGAAGGCATTGATACCACCGACCTGCAGGTTTACCCAGCAGGCTCCGGCATCGGCTCGCTAAAGAAGGTGCTGACTTGGGTGCAAATTCCACAAATAACCAATATGGATTTCACTGGTGGTACCCAGAACTATCTGGATGTAGTGTTTCTGGAGGACAAGCAGGGCCGCCAGATGCCTACCGATAAAGCGGCGGCCAGCTTGGCTCTGACCATTGCTGATGACCCGGGCCAGGCGTTCAACGCCATTCTGCGCGCTGCAGATGCCAGCCAGGCAATTCAGGCGGCGCGCCTTAACCTGCCAGGCAACGACACTCTGTTCTACGGCGCTTTCACTTCGTTCTCAAACCAGCCGACGGTATCCCGCAGCAACTTGCTGACCCGCACTGTCAACTTGGCACTGCAGGGCGAGCCTACCCGCTACCTGACTGTTGTGGTGTAACTCATGGCCAAGATCCGTATCGCGCAGAACGCCACGTTCACCGCGCCGGTGTTGATCCCGATCGTCGGCAGCACGCCCGAAAAGGTCGAGTTCACCTTCAAGTACCGGGATCGCGCCGAGCTTGCCGCTCTGTTCGACGAATGGAACGAAAAGCGTAAGAAGGCACAGGCCGCACTGGGCGATAAACCGTCCTGGTCGGAAATTGTTGCTGTGGATACCGAGCAGCAAGCCCAGCAGATTAAAGACCTGGTGGTCGGCTGGGGCTTCGACGACGAATACAACGACGACAATATCGTCGCATTCGTGAAGTCCTGCCAGGGCGCCGCCGAGGCTGTCGTGAAGGCTCATGAGGGCGCATACAGCCAGGCCCGATTGGGAAACTGATCGACGCCGCCCGCGCCATGTATTCGCCGAGTGTGCCCGACGCGATTATCGGCATGTTCGGACTCTCCCCAGGTGATCTGGTTGAGGAAGTAGAGGTCTGGCCATGCAACTGGCCAGCCTTCCTCCTTTTCAACCGCATGTCCACCCAGTGGCGAGCAGGCGCCGGCGGAGCAATCGGTCTCGACTACAGCTGCATCCGCGACGTGGCCGGTTTCCTCGGTATCAAGAAAAAGAAACTCGCTGAAATCTTCCCTGACCTTCAGGTGCTGGAAGGCGAAGCCCTGCGCGTCATGGCGGAGGAAAGGGAAAACAGCCCGTAACCAAGGGCACTTATTCAAGGTGAGTCGATGAACATTGCAGAACTCGGCGTCAAGATCGACTCGGCCGATGCAATCCAGGCTAAAACGAGCCTGGATGAGATGGCGAAGGCCGGCGGCCGGGCCGAGCAGTCCGCCGTTTCGCTGATGAACGAAATGCAGGCGCTGGAGAAGTCGCTGTCCACCAGCGCCAAAACCACCCAGGACCTGGCAAAGCAGCGTGATGCACTCGCCAAGCTGACAAAGACCGGCGCCTATGGCGAGGCTGAGGCGGCAAAGATCTCGGCTCAGCTCGATAAGCAGCAAGTGGCCTTGGCCAAGTCCGCTATGGACGAGCAGAAGGCCCTCAACAGCCTGCTGGGGGCTATTGACCCTGCCCGTGCCGCGCTGGCTAAGCTGGACACGCAGGTCGAGCAACTGGGTAAGCATCTCGACGAGGGCCGAATCAGCCAGGACCAGTACAACAGCGCCCTGGCCAAGATCGACAAGGATTACGGAAAGCTCGAAAAGACCACCACCGGCTTCGACAAGCTGCGCCTCGGTACCCGCCAAGCCCAGGAAAACGTCGTGCAGTTGGGTAACGCGCTGTCGTCGGGTGACTGGGGTAGCGGCGTTCGCGCCGTGGCTCAATTGGGAGCGGGTGCTGGTGCGGGTGCTGCCGGATTGCTGGCTATCCTGGCGCCGTTGGCACTGGCCACCGCCGCGGTTGGTGGCCTGGCCGTTGCCTACTACAAGGGAAGCGAGGAACAGGACCGCTACAACAAATCGCTGATTCTGACCGGTAACTACGCCGGCGTGAGCTCTGGTCAACTGGGCGACATGGCGCGGCAGGTGAGCGCGACCGTGGGTTCCACAGGCCAAGCTGCTGCAGTTTTGGCCATGCTTGCAGACAATGGAAAGATCGCCGGCGAGAGCTTCGAAGGCATCACCCAGGCCGCCGTATCGATGCAGGAAGCCACGGGTAAGGCAGTAAGCGAGACGGTTGCCGAGTTCGTGAAGCTGGCCGATGACCCGGTCAAGGCATCCGCTGCGCTCAACGAGCAGTATCACTACCTTACTGCCTCGGTTTACTCGCAAATTGCCGCGCTGGAAGAGCAGGGCGACCACGCCGGCGCCGTAAAGCTGGCGACCGAGCAATATGCCGACGCGATCAACGAGCGCACGCCGAATATCCTGGAGAACCTGAGTTTCTGGGAGAAAGGCTACAACGCCGTCGCGCGGGCTGCCGACAGCCTCAAAAATATCGGCCGACCGGATATCGGCGCCGATATCGAGCAGGCCCGGCGCGACCTGGCGAGCGCTCAGTCTGGTGATGTTGGTCTGTTCCAAAACAAGCAGGTGATGGTTGATTACTACACTAACCAACTGAACATGCTGGAAGACCAGCGCGACGCTGAAGCCGACATTGCCAAGCAAGAGGGTGAGCGTGCCAAGGCTCAACAGTCCGCGATCACTTCGATGCAGAAGGTGGACGCGCTCACCAAGTCGTCGCTGACCAATGAACAGAAACGCGCCGAAGCCCTGAAGGATTATAAGCAGCAGCTCGAAGACATCCGCAAGGTAGCGCCGAACGATCCGCGCCTAGCCCAGGCGGTGATCGATAAAAATATCTCCAACATCAACGACAAGTTCAAGGATCCGAAAGCCGCTGGCACCCAGGTCGACCTGACCACCTTCAACAACGCTAAAAACGACTTGGCGGCGATCACCGATACCTACAAGAACTACCAGAAGGAGTTGGAGGCCGCGCAGAAAGCCGGTCTGCTATCCGAGGAAGACTACCTGCTTCGTCGCCAGGCCCTGATCGGCAACGAGCTTGATCAGGTGACAGCAGCCTACGAGGCCGAGATCACTGCCCTGGAAGCATCCAAGGCCAAGAAGACAACATCGGCCACGCAAAGCATCCAGCTGGATCAGAAGATCGCCGATGCGCGCGCGGGTATGGTCAAGGCGCAGAAGGATGCGGATAGCCAGCTTGAAGTACTAGCTACCAACGAGACCGGGAGGCTCGCCAAGCAGGAGCGCTCGATTAGTTCCTACGTGCAGGCACTGGGTCAGCAACAGCGCGCGCTGGAGCTTGCTGGGCAGCGCGCAGTATTGGGCGTGGGCCAGGGTGATCGTCAGAACGCATTGAACGGGCAACTGAACAGTCAGCAAGACCGGTTTGCTCAGCAGTCGCTGGAACTGGAAAACCAGCGATCCGACCCGTCGCGAAAAATGTCGGATGAGGAATTCACCCGCAAGTCGCAGGCGCTCGCTGACGCGAACAAGAAAGCCACCGACCAGATCAGGCAGAACTACGCGGACGTGGAAAGTGCCCAGGGCGATTGGACCAAGGGCGCTACGGCTGCCTGGGAAAACTACTTGGACTCGGCAAAGGACATTGCAGGACAGACGAAGAGCCTTTTCGGCAACGCTTTCAGCTCCATGGAGGATTCCATCGTCAACTTTGCCATGACCGGCAAGGCGTCGTTCTCGGACTTCGCCAAATCGATCCTGGCCGATATGGCGCGCATCGCCACCCGGCAAGCGGCATCGGGACTGCTCGGTTCTCTCGTGGGGCTTGGCGTTTCGGCGGCAGGCGCGTATTTCGGAGGAGGCGCGACACCAGCATCGGCTGGCTCAACCGCTGCAGGCTACAGCCCTGAAGTGCTGGCGGGCTGGTCTGGAGTCACCCAGGCCAAAGGTGGTGCATGGGCGAGCGGCGTCCAGATGTTCGCCGACGGCGGTGCGTTCACCAACTCGGTCGTAAGCAAGCCCACGGCATTCGGCATGGCCGGAGGCAAAACAGGCGTCATGGGCGAGGCGGGGGCGGAGGCGATTATGCCGCTGACTCGCACGTCGAGCGGGAAGCTTGGCGTCATGGCAATGGGTGGAGGTGGTGGATCCGGTGGCACGCAGATCAACGTTGAGGTGCATATCCACGGTGACGGCAACGCTTCCTCCACCGCTGACGCACCTGGTTACGACCTGTTCGGCAAAGAACTGGCGAACTTCGTAGAGCAGAAGTATCAAGAGCTGCGCTCGAAGGACATGCGCCAGGGCGGCGTCATCAACAAAGCAATCAAGGGGCGCTGATGGCAATCGAACGATTCACCTGGGCAACGGAGAAGGGCGCGGAGGGCGATATCACCCAGCGCGCTCGCTCCAAACAGTTCGGTGATGGCTACGAGCAGTCGGTCGAGGATGGCCTGAACAATCGATCGCAGTCCTGGCCGGTGACCTTTACCGGTCTGAAACCGCGAATCAAGGAAATCATGGCCTTCATCGACCGGCACAAAGGGGCGAAGGGCTTCCTGTGGGAGCCACCCCTTGGCGAGCTTGGCCTCTACAAGTGCAATGGCTACAAGCCGATTCACCGCGGGGGCCAGGTCTACGCCATCACCGCCACCTTCCAGCAAACCTTTCACCCCTGAGATAACCGCCCATGGCACTGATCACGGACATCCAGAAACTGGAGCCCGGCGGCGAGATTCGCCTGTTTGAAATCGACGGGACTGAATACGGCGCCGATTACCTGCGCTTCCATGGCCACGCCATTCCGCATACCGCGGAGGAACTGCTCGCCTACGAGCACTCAGAAGTCGAACTGCCCGCCAAGTCGATTATCTGGCAGGGCCAGGAGTACGCAGCGTGGCCCGTGCAGATTGAGGGGATTTCCTCGAGCAGCGACGGCACCGCCTCTCGGCCAACGTTCGCCGCCGGCAACGTCAACGGGCGTGTCACGGCATTGTGCCTGGCCTTCGAGGACATGCTGAAGTTCAAGCTGACGGTTCGCGAGACCCTGGCCCAGTACCTGGATGCGGCCAACTTCCCCGATGGCAACCCAACTGCTGACCCGACGCAGGAGGCGCTGGAAATTTGGTACATCGACCAAAAAACCAGCGAGGACGGCGAGGCTGTGGTCTGGGAACTGTCTTCCCCGGGCGAGATCGACAACCACGGGCTGCCTGGCCGGCAGATGACGACGTTCTGCCACTGGGCCATGACCAACGGTTACCGGGGGCCGGACTGCGGCTACACCGGCGCGGCCATGTTCGACGACGAGGACAATCCCACGGATGATCCAGCACTGGATCAGTGCAAGGGCTGCCTGTCGTCCTGCAAGTTGCGCTTCGGCGAGAACAACGAACTCTCCTTCGGTGGATTCCCCGCCGTTTCCCTGATAGCCCGGAGCTGACCATGCGCAAGCACATCATTGCGGCGGTCCAGGCGCATGCGGCAGCCGAATATCCGCGCGAATGCTGCGGCCTGCTGCTGGCCGTCGGCCGGGCGCAGAAGTATTTCCCCTGCCGGAACATCGCCACGGAGCCGAACGAAGAGTTCCGGCTCGATCCCGAGGACTACGCCGCAGCGGAGGACATGGGTGATGTGATCGGCATCGTTCACTCGCACCCGGACGCCACCAGCAGGCCGTCACCGCATGACCTTGCCATGTGCGAGGCCACGGCCTTGCCCTGGCATATTCTGTCCTGGCCAGAGGGCGACATGCGCACGATCACGCCCACGCGCATTACGCCGCTGCTCAATCGTCCGTTCGTGCATGGAGCATGGGATTGCTGGCAGGTCTGCGCTGACTGGTACGCCCGCGAATGGGGTTTGGAGTTCGAAGCCTTCCAGCGCACCGACGGCTGGTGGGAGAGTGCGGAGAACGCGAGCCTGTACGAGCAACATTACGACGCGGCCGGCTTTGTGCGAGTCGACCGGCCGCAGCGCGGCGATCTGATCGTTATGCATGTGGGCCGGACAGTTCACCCGAACCACGCTGGGATTTACCTCGGCACAGATCCGGCATTGCCTGGTGAAGATTCGGGCGCTTTCGGCCCCGGGCCGTTCCTGCTGCACCACCTTTACGGAAGGCCGTCGGAGATCATCGTCTATGGCGGTCCCTGGCATGACCGGACACGCCTGATCCTCAGGCACAAAGATGCAAAATAACCAACATGACGCGGCAGAGCCGCAGGATATGCCTATGAAGCATTCAATTGAGGTGACTACAGCTGAGAAAAGGAGCATTGCCGAGCCTGTAATCCTCGACAATGCCGCGTTCCGTTGGCGCGCAGTGATTTCGGTAGGTCCAAATCAGCGTTTACTGGGATTTATTTCCGGGCGTGCTCAATCCTTGAAATGAACAGGTCGATCAGATTTCCATAGAGAGTTGGCTCAACGCCCTGAGTGGGCAATGACTTCAGCTCAGTAAGATCTTTTTCCAATTGACTAACGTCTGTTTCAGGCAAATTGCATATCGCGGTAATAATGCTTGCTATAGCGTTGGTGTGTGCGGTAGCGGTGGTACTTACAGCGCTCTCAAGTGCAGCCAGTCGCTGATCGAGAGTTAGCATGCTGATGCCGCCTTTATTATCACTCATTTGACCTCCAGGTCATAGTCGCGCCGATATTGGCGCTGTCCCAGTCCTTGGGCTTGCAGGTGTAGGACTGGAGAGTCCCTCAGTTCTTCTTGTTGCCATCAGCAGGCGGTGGCGGTGGCGGAGTGGGAGCGGTAGTTGGCATTGGCTGACGGACGTTGGTCGGCATTAAATGCTCGTTTCCAACAAAAACTTCGCCGTCGAGAAACTGCTGTTGCAAGTCTTTATTTTCATCATTAGCCATTTGATTCTCCTTGTGTGAATTCTACCCAATTGACTTTGTCTGCGTTGATCATGAAAGAGGCGGTACCCTCGCATTTAAATATGTTTGAGCCATTTATCCAGTGCGGCTCATCTAATAGATAGAAGCTCTCTGGGTCAGTTGATGGATGAGCGGCTATGTAGCCCATGATTCGTCGGCCATCATTAAGCTGAAGAACAGCGGCGACCTCACCGTATTTTCTAAAAACGTGAATGTGGCTACTGTGAGACGCCTTAGGAGTGATTTTTAGCTTTCTGGCTAATGAGAAAAATATATCTTTGTTACACGCAAAAGCCAGAAGAGTACCGAAAACCAGTGATGTGCAAATTGAGTAATAAATAATATTAGATTCTTTCCAAACCCCAACTGAAACGAACTGGCCGATAAAAATCAAAATCCATCCAATCGTGCCCACGAGTAAGTTAATGATTGGGGTGCATACAAGAGCCTGCAAAATTCGCTCAAATTGAGATGGCTTAGGCACATCTGCAAACCAATAGAATATAATTGTGGCCAAGAAGCCAGGCAGCAGTAGTTGCAGCGTCGGCAAAAGTTCTTTTGTTGCTTCTTCCATTGAAATTTCAGATCCTTTTCTTGCTAGGTAGTGGCGAAATGCTACGCGATCCATGCCTCGATACGGTACTGGCATTCCATCCACGCTGGATGCTTGGACAGGGTGTCCTTGATAGTTAGCTAGGGATAGGGAATTATAGTCAGCCTCAGTTTCGGGCAGACAATGGAGAGGATAATGCCGAAGTCATATGAAAAAGGTCAGTGGGGAATTTATAAGGACCGCGTATCTACGACGGTAATCGGCCTTTTGGTCGATGGTAAGGGAAAAGAGATACGCTTTGGAGAGCGACCGTATGAGGTTAGGGATGGTGTTCTTTTTTGCCCTGAAGGAAAGAGACTAGGGACGCTGGCTGCATTACAGGATAGCTGGGTTGTGAATTATGGCGACCATGACATAGGGCACGTCCTGCGAGCTCTTCCGTAACTACCAAGCATTTTTCTGAGCTTTCTGCGTCAACCTCGCAGTGCTACAGTCCCGCCAAACCAAAGAGTGAACGACATGCGGATTTTGATAGCGGCGGCAGCGGTGGCGATGCTGGCGGGGTGCATGGCGCCAACGATGAATGAAGCTCGCAACGAAGGCCCATACAAGGTTCTTGCATCGAAGAAGACCGATGCTGCACTAGCTAAGTGTGTGCAGTACGAATGGCAGAACCAGTCGATCTTCGGCGGCACACCTGGCGCAACCCTTCAGCCCGGGCGTGACACCGGATACACGGTGTTCACTGAGGGGTCGCAGTACTTCGTTGACATCCAGCCCAAAAGCTCGGGGTCCGAAGCGAAGTATTACGTGGTGGTCGGCAACTGGATTGCGAATAAGCGATTAGCGGCGCTGCAAAGCTGCCTATAGGCCGCAACACTTCATCAAAGGCTCGCTTCGGCGGGCTTTTTTATTGTCCGGAGAAAACTCAATGGCAGCACTCGCTATTAACTATCAGCCAATGACCACGATCATGCTTTACGGCCAACTTCGGCAGTTTGGCCGGTCCTTCCGCATGGCTGTGAGGTCACCAGCGGAGGCGATCAAGGCGCTTTGTGTGCAGATCCCCGGATTCGAACGTTACCTGTCGAACGCCAAGTCTAGAGGGATTGAGTTTGCCGTATTCCGAGGGAAGACGAACCTGGCAGAAAAGGAGTTGGGGTTTGCTGGCGGCGGAGATATTCGAATTGCCCCGGTCATCACCGGCAGTAAGCGCGGCGGGGCGCTGCAAACCATCATCGGCGCCGTACTGATTGTTGTCGGTCTTGTCATCACCGGCGGCACGTTCGGTGCCGGTGCGCCTTTCGGTTCTGCCTTGGTAATGATGGGCGGCTCAATGGCTCTGGGAGGCGTAATCCAAATGCTCAGCCCACAGGCCGGCGGCCTGAAGACCAGCGCCGCGCCCGAGAACACCCCCGGCTACGCCTTCGGCAGCGCCAAGAACACCACGGCATCGGGTAACCCGGTTCCGCTCTGCATCGGCGAGCGCCGCTGGGGCGGCGCGATTATCAGCGCCTCTATCTACGCCGAAGATCAGATGTAGCTAATTCCCGCAGCAACGCAGCCGCCCATGAGGCGGTTTTTTATTGCCTGGAGAAAAGCATGGGCGCAGCACGCAAGATTGACATCCACGGCGCCAAGGGCGGCGAAGACAAGCCAAAAACGCCGACGGAAGCTCCGGACAGTCTTCGCTCTGTCGCCATTGCCAAGATGCTCATCGCCATTGGAGAGGGCGAGTTCGAGGGTACGCCGACTGCGCGCGATATCTACCTCGACAACACGCCTCTCCAGGATCCCCAGGGCAACATGAACTTCCCGAATGTGAAATGGGAGTGGCGCACCGGGGCGGTGGACCAGACCTACATCCAGGGTATACCGTCGGTTGAGAGCGAAACCACGATCAGTACCGAGCTGCGCAGTGGAACTCCGTGGGTTCGAGCTATCAGTAACACTCAGCTTTCCGCTGTGCGTGTGCGCTTTTCTTGGCCAGCAATTCAATCCGTTGATGCCGGCGGCAACATTAATGGCTACCGGATCGAATACAAGGTTGAGCTGGCCACCGATGGCGGCGCCTATCAGCAGGTGCTTAGCGAGGCTGTCGACGGGAAGAAAGCCAGTCTTTATGAGCGCACACGCCGAATTGATCTACCAAAGGCGACCACTGGCTGGCTGATTAAAATCACACGCCTGACCGTAAACCAGAACAACAACAAAATATCCGACACTATGCAGATCGCCGGCTTCACCGAGGTGATCGACGCCAAGATTCGATACCCGAACACCGCGCTGTTGTACATTGAGTTTTCTGCCGAGCAGTTCCGTAGCATTCCCGCCGTGACCGTGAGCTGCAAGGCTCGCAAGTGGCAGGTGCCCAGCAATTATGATCCAGTGTCGCGTACGTACAGCGGAATTTGGGACGGAACGCTTAAAGAGGCCTACACCAACAACCCCGTCTGGGCTACGTATGGGATCACCCTGAGCGACCGCTTCGGCCTGGGCCGTCGCATCAAGCCGTGGATGGTGGACAAGTGGGAGCTGTACCGCATCTCGCAGTACTGCGACCAGCTGGTGCCGGACGGTAAAGGGGGGCAGGAGCCGCGCTTCATCTGCAACCTGAACCTGCAGAGCAAGGCCGACGCCTGGTCGCTGCTTCAGGACATCTCGACCATCTACCGCGGCATGACCTACTGGGCCCAGGGCCAGGTATTCACGCTGGCAGATATGCCGCGCGCCACCGACTTCGACTTCGCCTATACCCGTGCGAACGTCATCGACGGCAAATTCACCTACTCCAGCGCGTCGGAACGCACCCGCTACACCCGAGCCCTGATCAGCTACGACAATCCGCTGAACAACTACGACACTGACGTCACGGCGGTGACCGACCAGAAGCTGCAGCGGCGCTACGGCGACAACCCGCTGGAGATCAGTGCCATCGGCTGTACCCGCGAATCCGAGGCCCAGCGCCGCGGCAAGTGGGCGTTGCTCACCAACTCCAAGGATCGGGCCGTCACCTTCAAGGTAGGCTTGGACGGGCGCATTCCGCTGCCTGGCTACGTGATCCCGATCGCTGACGAGCTCCTAGCCGGTCGGCCTGTGGGCGGACGCATCTCGGCAGTGAATGGCAAGGTCATCACTTTGGACCGCGACACTCAGGCCAAGCCCGGCGACCGGTTGATCCTCAATCTGCCTGACGGCAAGTGTGAAGGGCGCACCGTGCAGTTGGTCAGCGGCAGGCAGGTCACTGTGACGGTCGCCTATTCCGTGCCGCCTGAGCGCGAGCTGGTGTGGGCGCTGGATGCTGACGACTTGGCCATTCCGCTCTACCGCGTGGTGAGCGTGGCCCGGCCAGAGCCAGGCGTGTTTGAGATATCGGCAGTTCAGTACGACCCGAGCAAGTTTGCTCACATTGACACTGGCGCGCGTCTGGAAGAGCGCCCGATCAGCGTGATTCCGATCACGGTGGTACCGGCACCGGCCAGCGTCACGTTGACGTCGAGCTACTCGGTCAATCAGGGCGTCGCGATCACCACCATGAACATCACGTGGCCGGCCGTCACCGGCGCCGTCGCTTATGACGTGGAGTGGCGCAAGGACAGCGGAAACTGGATCAAGGTGCAGCGCACCGGCTCGACGAGCGTCGATGTCACCGGAATCTATTCGGGTGCCTACCTGGCCCGGGTGCGCGCGGTGAGTGCCTTCGACATTTCGTCGGTTTGGAAAAACTCCATCCTGACCAACCTGGAAGGCAAAACCGGTTTGCCGCCGGCGGTGTCTTTCCTGACCACCACCAGCCTGGTTTATGGCATCGGCATTCAATGGGGCTTTCCACCAGGTGCAGAGGACACCCAGCGGACGGAGATCTGGTACAGCCAGTCGGCCGACCTGACCACCGCGATCAAGCTGAGCGACTTCAGTTATCCGCAGGCGAAGCACGAGATGCACTCGCTGTTGCCTGGTGCGACCCTGTTCTTCTGGGCGCGCCTGGTGGATCGGACCGGCAACATCGGCCCGTTCTGGCCGGTACCAGGTGCAGTCAATGGACAGGCCAGCACCAAGCAGAGCGACTATGAGGCGTACTACGCCGACAAAATCGGCAAGGGTGCCCTGTACCAGAGCCTGCGCGAAGAGATAGAGCTGATCACCGGTGACGGGCCAGGCTCTGTAAATGAACGCCTCGAGGAAGCCAAGCAGGAACTGGAGGACCTGATCAAGCAGGTGAACGACGCGCTCGCCTACGACCCTGCGAAGCCTTATCTGAAGGGCGATATTGTCCGGCTCGATCAGCATCTGTACCAAGCAAAAGGCCCTGTCCCGGTTGGGGCAGCACCGCCGGACGCTGCGTATTGGATCGATATCGGAACCATTCTTGAGACCACTGATGCACTGGTGTCTCAGGTCAAGATCATCGAAACCACCATCGAAGAAATCGACGGCAGGGTGTTGGCCACCGCCACCTCTGTGGAGGCGTTGCGTTCTGCCGCTCGAGGTGACGATGGCGCGGGCGATCTGGCCGACGCAATCAAAGGGTGGACATCCACGGCAGATCTCGCCGTCGAGCGCAAAACGCGAGCCAGCGAGAATGAAGCGGCGGCCCAGCAGCTGCTCACCCTCAGCGCTCAGGTCGGCGACAACAAGTCGTCGCTGACCGTTCTGGAGCAAGTAGTGGCCAGCAACCGCGAGGTTTCAGCAGCGCAGATCAACCAGATCAAGAGCGATCTGTCTGTTGTCGAGCAGAAGGCGACCGGTAATGCCCAGGCGATCACGGGCCTCAACACCAAAGTCACAAACCTCGACGGAAAGATCACTTCCCAGGCTTCGAGCAACGAGGCGTTGCGCGCTTCCGTGCGCGGCGATGACGGGGCCGGGGAACTGGCGGGGGCTTTGAAAACGTATGAGTCCGTCGCGAGTATTGCCCAGCAAATTCGTGTAGAAGCATCCCGCGAATTAGCAACTGCTGAGCGTATCAACACCTTGCAAGCTGGGGTTGATAGCGCGAAGGGGCTTATCCAGCAGGAGGAGCTGGTCAGGGCCACTGCGATAGATGTTCTGTCCAAACGGACTGATACGGTCCAGTCGAGTCTCGGGCAGACAAACGCCTCGGTTCAGCAGGTGAGCCAGACTCTGGTTGGCCTGGACGGAAGGGTGTCCTCTCAGGTCACCTTGAAGGCCCAGACAATCGTGGATGGGCGCAGGGTCACTACGGGCATGGCATTCGGATCGAATGGTGAGCAATCAGAGTTTCTGATCATGGCTCAACGGATGGCGGTCGTGAACGAGATCGATGGAAAGGTCATTCCGATGTTTGTTATCGAGAACGGCCAGGCCGTGTTCAATACCGCGATCATCAGCAAGGCGATCATTCAGGAAATCATCCTGGGCATGGTGCTTCGTTCGCCGACGGTGGATTCGAAAGGGCGTCCATTGCTGGAAATCAACATTCCGGCAGGCACGCTCAATCTTCGTGGTGAGGGCACGGATGGCGCTAGCTTGCTCGATAACAGCGGTATCTCGGTGTTCGATGCGAACGAGAAACGCCGCGGCAAGTTCGGGAGACTTTCCTGATGGCTGAATACGGCTTGGCTACGTGGGACGAGAACGGGGTCCAGCAAATTGGCCCCGCTTCTTTCACTCTGCGCACTGTTTTCTCAACGCTCGTTACGTTCTCCGGTGCAGCAACTGGCACAGGTGCATCACAGACGTTCTCTGTACCAGGGGTTAATCCACAAAACTGCACCGCTGTCGTCGTACCGATTGGCCCATACACAACCGACCAACACATCTTGGTTCAATATGAGCCAGAAATACTAACGGATCAGATCAGGGTGTGGAGGGGGCATAGAACAGCTTTCGAAGGACAGTTCGGAACTGGCACTCAAAGGCTTATTGTTTCGAGGTTCAAATAATGAGTTGGGGATTTGAGTTTAAGAATAATGATGATGTGGTTATTCTCGATTCCGAGTACGCACGTCTTTCAATTTTGTCTAAAGGTCGCTTTGTCCCTACGCAAGAATCTGGCCTAGGGTCTGCGACGAATTTCGAGAGGGTCATAACTACTCAAGAACCGCCGCTGGTGTTTGTTAAACCTGACAATGTCGGAATCGTTGCTGGGCTTTGTAGGGTTCTTATCCTTGGATCGCCCGGCAATTGGACGGGGTTCTACGTTCGAGCGTATGACGTGAGAACCGCCCAGCCCCGAGGAAGTTACTTTGCCGCCGCATACGTTGCTAGCCCTACAGCTCTGTGGGGCGGTCGGCTCTACGATCAGAATGAGTCGCTGATCTTCGACACAGGCACACCCAGCGCGGTATTTAGCCGTTCGTTGCCATCTTGGAACTACGTTACATCGGGGCGGGACTCTCAAGGATTAACTATCGTTTATTTCAGCGTGCCCTTTGTTTTCTCCAGCGACGAATACATGCTAATAAATAACTTCGGTATGGACGTCGCCGGAAGTTCACGGCGCGCCGCCTCCATATATTGCTGGTGGGATTTTACCGGTAATAGGTTGTGGGCTCTTACAGCAGGCGCAACGCCTCAGAACACGTTTTACATACCGGCAGTTTTCGCAAAAATGCAGGCTTGATTCCCTGATTCAAGTAGTGATGCACATAAATTTAGACTGGAGGTAAACATGCCATCTTGGTTTTCAGAAGGAACGGTCACCGTTACTAATGGAAGTACCGTTGTAACAGGTGCAGGTACGAAGTTTTCAAATTGCCGATCTGGCGATATGTTTGTCGGGCCGGACAACGGTATATACCAAATCATCAATCCGGCGAACGACACGTCGGTGTCGATCTCGCCCGCGTACCGGGGTCCCACTTCAGCAGGCGCTGGTTATGGGATTGTTCCGGTGAACGGCTATCCCAAAGCGCTCGCTGACGCCGTCAACCTGTTGGTGCAGCAGTGGGGGGCGACTCTCGCGGGTCTGGGGTCAGTATCTGTTGAGAACATTGTGCCGGTCGCGAAGGGCGGTACCGGGAGCTCAACTCCAGCTGCTGCCCGCACCGCTCTGGGTTTGGGCAACGCTGCCATTGCCACCATCGGCGTTAACCCAGGCAACGTAATTGGCGTCGGCGCATTTGGCGACGGCGCCGACTACAACATGGGCCTGGTCCTTTGCACCGACATCAGTGGCAGCCAGGTATCCAAAACTGGCACCTATCGTTACTCGTCTACCACTGCTGGGCGGCCTGATTTTGGTTCGGGCTTTGGGGTGTTACAGCAATTTTCGGCGAACTTCGACGGCACCTACAATTACGGTGGGCAGTTGGCAATTGACTATGCGGCTACAGAAGCGGGCATGCGCAGGCTGACAGGTTCTGCCGGCTGGTCTGGCTGGGCGAAGTTCTACAGCACCGCAAACACCACTCGCGCCGCTGACGGCACACTGAAGGCGATCTAAATGAAAACTCGCGCAGCAGTAAACATCCTCGGCGCTACCGGCGCTGTCATCGACATCACTTCCCTGGGGGTCAACACCATCACCACGGAACACCCAGGTCCAGGACAGTACCTGGTCTACGGCACGCTTGGGATGGTGCCGGCTCCTGAAGGTTGGGGCTACGTCGTGAACCAGATCGATGCGGCCTGCTCGGTCGCGATCAGCTACCACGACGGGGTGCTGGCGGTCAGCATTGCCAAGGACGGCGAGCCTGCCGACCTGGTGCACAGCATCACCCTTCATGTGGCCGTCGAGGCCTTGCCCGTTCAGGAGATGCCCGAACTGCCCCCGACGTCAGCTGATCCTCTGGAAGTTGCCCAAGAAGAAATCGCCCGTTTACGCTCCGCCGCCGACTACGCGATCGTGCCTCTCCAGGATGCGGTTGATGTCGACGAAGCCACCGATGCAGGCATGGCCGCCCTGAAGGGGTGGAAGAAATACCGCGTGGCGCTCAGCCGGGTTCCCGACCAAGCGGATTACCCTCAAACGATTGAGTGGCCAGCCGTTCCCGCGTAAACGCTGAAGCAGACCACCGCCCGCCTTGTGCGGTTTTTTTTCGCCTGGAGAAAGCCATGCCTATCACCGAGCAGCAGTTGCTGCAGATACTCCCGAACGCCGGCCGCGATGCCGGCGTTTTTGTTCCTGTGCTGAATACGGCCATGCGCCGGCACGCGATCGTGACCCAGCTGCGCATGGCGGCATTCATCGCCCAGGTCGGGCATGAGTCGGGGCAGTTGCGATATGTGCGTGAGATTTGGGGGCCAACGAAGCAACAGGCCGGGTACGAAGGTCGGGCCGATCTGGGCAACACCGTGAAGGGGGACGGTTCCAAGTACCGCGGGCGTGGCCTGATCCAGGTCACCGGGCGCGCGAATTATGCCGCGTGCGGCGAAGCCCTGGGCCTGGACCTGATCAACAAGCCTGAGCTGCTGGAGATGCCGCAGCACGCCGCCATGTCAGCGGCTTGGTTCTGGTCGACCAAAGGACTGAACACGCTGGCGGATCAGCGGCAGTTCGAGAAGATCACCAAGCGCATCAATGGTGGGCCCACCGGACAGGCCGACCGCCAGGCGCTGTACGACAAAGCGCTGAAGGTGCTTGCATGACGCCGGTGCAGAAGCTGGTCGGCCTGGTCGTGCTGATTTTGGTGCTGATGGCCAGTGCCGCCGGCGGCGCCTGGCAGATTCAGGACTGGCGCCTGGGCAAGCAGCTGTCTGAACAGCTATCCGCGCAGAGCTCTGCGCACCAGGGGCAGCTCGACGCCATCACCAACGAGGCCAGGCGGCTGCAGAAGGCCGAGCAGGACAAGCGCCTGGTCACCGAGCAGCGGATCGCAATGCAGGACCAACAACACACCAAGGAATTGACCGATGCCCAACGTAACCAAGCTGCTCTGCGCGATCGCCTTGCCACTGCTGATGTCCGGCTGTCAGTCCTCCTCGACGCCACGGACACAGCCAGTCGCTGCGACGTGCCTGCCACCCCCGGCGCCGCCTGCGTGGTTCATGCAGCCCGTCGAGCCCAACTTGACCCAGCGCATGCGCAACGAATTGTCGCCATCACCGATGACGGAGACAACGCCATAATTGCTTTGCGTGCGTGCCAGGCATATGTCAGGGCTATTGCGCGCTGATCGCGCTGAACTACTCTTTCACGGCACGTTAGTATCGCGATCATCGGGGGTTTCGACAGGGCATCATGGATAAGCGGCTCGCAGGTCTTTCATTTCTGCTCACCCTTGGCTGGGTGGTCGCCGTCATATCTGTGATTTGGTATTTCTCCTAAAGCTAGGCGATAGGCACTATCAGTTCGCTGCCTTTGTTTCTGACGTTACCAACGGCTGTGTCAACCTTGAACCACTCAAACACCTCAGTCGGCTCGCCCTGGTGCAACACCATCTGTTCGGCGCGCTCTTTAGGCGTGGCAGGATTCAGCCACTCCCAAGCGAGGTCAGCCGTCAGCACTATGGGCCGTCGGTCGTGAATGTCCACCATGCCCCCGGCGCTGTCCGCGGTGATGATCACAAAACCGTCATGCTCGCCTGGGCCTTCATCGGCATCCGGCAGTTGGCCGATGGCAGCACAGAATATCGGTCCACCATCCCGCCGGCGGATCAAGTAGGGCTGCTTCTTGGGGCCTCCTTCATCCACCCACTCAAACCAGTTGTCGATAGGCGTGATTGCTCGGTGCGGCCAGATCGCCCGAAAGAATGGGCCGTGGGCGACCTTTTCCACACGCGCGTTGATCGGCGCGGCGCGGTCCTTGGCCCAATGCGGTCGCCACCCCCAGCGCACCGGGTCGGCGTGGAGCAAGTCGTCTTGCAGATGTAGCAGCGCAACTGCGGTCGTCGGCGCCACGTTGTATCGCTCTATCGGCTCGTCGCCCAAGGAGTTCGCCAGAGCATGGGGCATGCTTAGCGCCGCAACGAAGTCATGAATCCCGCTGTATTGTGAAAGCCTTCCGCACATAGGCGCCGCTCCGTCTGTCGAAATCCCCTACAGAAAAATTGACCACAAGCCTTCTGCAAAGTTAACTGTACATTCATACAGTTCGTGTAAAGGCTGCATCATGAGCTTCACCATTTTAGGCCCTATATCCGAAGGCGGCACGAAGCTGCCTTTCTGCTCGTTTCGGGTGCCAGCTGGGTTTCCATCACCAGCAGCCGACCATATCGAGCAGCACATCTCATTGGATGAGGTCCTAAATATCCGCGCGCCTCACGTTTACTTGATCGCCATTACCGGCGAAAGCATGCAAGGCGCTGGCATTTTCGAGGGCGACCTGGCTGTTGTGGACCGCTCTATTGAGCCAGCTCACGGGCATATAGTCGTGGCCCTGCTCAATAACGACCCGATGTGCAAGCGCCTGTGCAAGCGTGGGGCCGAGGTTATCCTGCTGTCAGAAAACCCTAAGTACCCAGCGCGCTACATCCTCGAAGGTGACGAGCTATCGATCTGGGGCGTGATCACCAGCACCGTGCGCAGTCATGTCTAACCCGCCGGTCTTTGCCCTTATCGATTGCAACAGCTTCTATGCAAGTTGCGAGCGGGTATTCCGGCCCGACCTGGCCAAAACCCCAATCGTCGTGCTGAGCAACAACGATGGCTGCGTGATCGCCAGGAGTTATGACGCCAAGCCATTTATCAAAATGGGCGAGCCGTACTTCCAAATCAAGCACAAGCTGAAGCAGCACGGCATCGTGCCTTTCTCGTCGAATTATGCGCTTTACGGCGATATGAGCGAGCGCGTGATGACGCTGATCGAGACCTTGGTGCCCGCGGTTGAGATTTACAGCATTGATGAAGCGTTCGCCGACCTCACGGGTATATCGGGGCTCGATGCCCTGGGGCGCCAGATCAGAACAAAGGTGCTGCGCGGCACCGGTATCCCCGTCGGCGTCGGCATTGCAAACACCAAGACCCTGGCCAAGCTGGCCAACCACACCGCAAAGCGCTTACAGGCGCAGACCGGCGGGGTGGTGAATATCACCGACCCGGTCAAGCGCGATTGGGTGTTGCGCAATACCGACGTCGCGGAAGTGTGGGGCGTCGGGCGGAAAATGAAACTGCACCTGGACGCAATGGGGATCAAGTCGGCAATGGACTTGGCCAAGGCCGATCCTCGGACGCTCCGCAAGAAATTCAGCGTAGTGATCGAAAAGACGGCGCGGGAGCTGGCCGGCACATCGTGTCTGGAACTGGACGAGCCCGACCCACCCAAGCAAGAAATATGCTGCAGCCGAATGTTCGGAAGACGCCTGACCGAGCTACCCCCCATCAAGGAAGCGGTGGCCACCTACATGATGAGGGCATCCGAAAAGCTGCGCGCCCAGAACTCTCTCTGCAAGAAGGTCCGCGTCTGCATTCGCACCGGGATGTTCAATCCCGAGGAGGCGAAGTATGCCAACGGCGTGGTGGTCGATATGCCGTACCCTACCGATGACGTGCGCCTGCTCACGAAAGCCGCTGTCGATGCGCTCGACAGGATCTTCCGACCGGGCTTCAAATACAGCAAGGCCGAGGTAATGCTGCTCAACCTGTATCAGCCAGGAGAATACACGGACGATCTGTTCGCGATATCGCAGGCGGCCGAGGCAACCCGTGTAATGACTGTGCTGGATCAGATCAATGAGCGGTGGGGCAGAGGTACGCTTCGGTCTGCCAGCGTGCCGACCAACCCCGACTGGGGGATGCGTCGAGAGATGATGAGCCAGAGCTATACCACCAAACTGGACCAGCTCTGGACGGTGGCATGCAAGTAGAGCTCAGTCCTGCGTCATAAGGACGGCCAGAGACATTTTGATGAATTCTTCATTGTCGCCGATCGTGAAAAGGGCGCCGCGCACATTGTCTGCCACTTCAGCGGAGCCGCGCTGCTCCACCCAGTTGGACAGTTCCATGATTGAGGCTTCGAGGGCGAGTTGGTTCTCGTAGAGTTTGGATAATAGGGAAGGGATCAGGTCAGAATTTGGCATCGTTGTTCCTCCTTGGAGTGGACAGCGTAGCAGGCAAATTATGGAGTTGGGAGATCGGTTGGCAGGACGCCGGAGGAGGGGGGTATGCAGTTTCGGCATGAGCTTGAATTTACCCGTTGGGACCAGTCTTGGAACCAACGGGTGCATTTCGGTGCGTTATTGTTGCTTACTCATGACGACTTGGCCCAGTAAACACTGATCACCAGTAATCACCATTATGCGTTTCATACCGCATGGTGATGTTAGCTGTGGAGATCAATTACTTTACCTATCAATGGGTTGCGAGCGTGACGGCAGGTGCCTTCAGGCATGCGTCAACAGCGACATCAAGGCGCGAAACCCGGTCGCTGAGCGGAAAATTCGGGATGTGTGTTGGAATTTGGCGCGCCTTTTCGCATATGTCAGGCAACAGTTGTATGGCCAGCGAAGGTTGGTTTGGCCAATGTCTCCGGCATGGCCAGCCACAGCAGCAGCAATGCGGCGGCGGCCACCCCGGCCAGGGTCAGGAAGGCGGCGTTGTAGCCGGCCATTTGCACCACGAAGCCGGCCAGGCTGCTGCTCAGTGCCGCGCCCAGGCCGAATACAGTCGACAGTGCGCCAAGGCTGACGTTGAAGCGGCCGGTGCCTTGGGTCAGGTCCTTGACGATCACCGGGAACAACGCGCCGAAAATGCCTGCGCCGATGCCATCGAGCATCTGCACGGCAACCAGCCAATAGGGGTCGTTGGAGAAGGTGTAGAGCACGCCGCGCAACGGCAGAATCATGAACCCGGCCAGTAGCAGCGGCTTGCGTCCCCACACGTCGGCCTTGATCCCCACCAGCATCGCCGTTGGCACCATCACCAACTGCGCAGCGACGATGCAGGCCGAGGTCAACGGCGTGGCCATCTGCAGGTTGATCTGCGACAGCTTCTGACTGACCAACGGCAACATCGCAGCATTGGCCAAGTGAAACAGCGCGCAGCAAATGGCGAACAGCAGCAACGGGCGGTTGGCGAGCAGCACGCTCAGCCCCGAGGGCTGCTCATGGTCAGTGTGATGAGCCGGGTCGAAGCCACGGGCCACTTCGTGGTCGATGGCCTTGGCCGGGACGCAACTGACGGCGATGACACTGGCGACGGCCATAAACGCCATGAGGTAGAACACCACTACCGGCCCGAACAGATACGCCAGGCCGCCGGCCAGCAATGCCGCTGCGGCGTTGCCGGCGTGATTGAAGGTTTCGTTGCGCCCGGTACGCCGGGTAAACGCACGCGGCCCGGTGATGCCCAGGGAAATCGCGGAAATCGCCGGGGCGAACACCGAGGCGGCGATGGCGCTGGCGGCCTGGGTCAGCGCCACCCAGCCGAATGAACTGACGAAAGGCAGCATCAGGCAGCTGAGCGTGACCAGCAGCGCAGCAATCGCAATCACCGCGCGTTTGCTGCGGGTACGGTCGATCAACGCACCCGCCGGGCCCTGGGTGAGCAACGCGGCGACCCCGGCAAGGGTCATGACCACGCCGATACTGGCCGGATCCCATTGGTGTACCGCCAGCAAGTAAATCGCCAGGTACGGACCCAGGCCGTCGCGCACATCCGCGAGAAAGAAATTCAGGCTGTCCAGGGACAAGGCAGTGCGCAGGTCTGAGTGATGGGCCACGATGCTATCTTCCAGAGCGCAGTCCGGGGCTGGACACGCGTTGGGGTAGTGACCTGCACGCCGGGTCATTAGTTCGCTGTTGCCTGGCAATTGCAGGCGCAAAAAAAAGCCCGCAAGCAGAGGCGGGCCAAGGGATTCACTGGAGTAGGTAGGCTTCACCTTAGAGGTCGGAAAGTGAAGGCCTTGTGAAAATGCTGTGATCAAACCGGATAAGCAGGCCGTTCATGCCCGACGCACGAAGGTGCGCATGGTCTGCCCCGGGCCTGTGCTGAATACAGTGGGCCGGGGCATGCCTTCATCGGCGGCGATGAACACAAAATGATCGCCCTCGAGGCGGTAGCTGGCCGGTAGCGACTTGCCGGCGTCCGCGCCGATGGCGTCCACCCAGGTAATGCTCTTGGGCGTGGTGTCGGCGTCCAGTACAAAACGGCCTGACAGCAAGATTTCCCCCTCGACGGTGACGACTTCGAATGTATCCGCGCTGATAGTGGTAATGGCACCTGGCGCGCTGTGCGCGTCGGGAGGGTTGAGCACGCCATTGTCTTCCAGGGCGATTTGCTCCCAGGCACCTTGCAGGGCGCGATAGTCCGTGGCTGAAGGGGATGGCATGCAATTTCCTTGTGCTGGGGTGGGGAGGCGGGCAGTGGTACTGGCAATGTAACAGCACTGCAGATAACGGGATTTTTTTCTTTATGGGACAGCCATTTGACAGCTTTTTCATGTTGTATTGACTACGCTTGTAGCGTGATTAGTCCCACATCGAAATATGTTTGTGACTACACGTCGACATGAAGCAGAAATAATCCTTAAAGCAGTGGGATTTTTCATCAGCCTAAGTGGTCAGACTGCCATTGGTCGGCCGTGTTCAGGGCGTTGTCCCTGACTTGAAGCCGCTAGGGCTTCCGCTAAGTGATGGCCTTTTAGTATTAATTTAAGGTGTTCTTATTTTGAATCGAAGTTCCTCGCTTACGCCTGCTGTAGCGTCTGATGAAATGGATCTGTTTGAATTGTTTAATGCCATATGGCGGCAAAAGAAGCTGATCGTGGGGTGTACGGTTCTGGCGGGGATTCTGGGTGCGGGATATGCCTTTCTCGCGCCCAAGACGTACGAGGTCAGCAGTGTGCTGCGACCTGCGGCAATCAATGAGTTGGACGCGCTGAACCGCTCGGAAGTGTATAAGTTGCCGCCCGCTGATGCGTTGCTCAAAGTGGGCGCGCAGTTGGACTCGTACGAGGCGCGTCTGGGCTTCTTCAAGGACCATGAAGAATTGTTCAAGGCGTTCAAGAAGCCAGGGCAGACCCTGGAGCAGAGTTTTGAAGACTTCAATCGCAATTCGGTCAATCTGATCCTGCCGGACCCGAAAAAATCCGACTCGCTGAGTAACTATATCCGCCTGGAATTGCAGTACCCGACCGATGTCGACGGGGTGAAGATTCTCAACGGGTTTGTCGACTACGCCATTGCCGCAGAGCGTCAGCAGGTGGGGGCCGACCTCAAAGTGATCGTGAACAACCGCCTCAATGAGCTCAAGGGCAAGATCGGCGCGGCCCGTGCCAACTACGACACCGACAAGGAATCTAAGATCGCCAAGCTGCTCGAAGCCGACCGGCTCAAGCGCGCCCAATTGGAGGATGAGCTCAGCGCCCTGCGCTTGCAGATGAAAATGGAGCGGACCAACCGCCTGGCCGAATTGGCTGAAGCAATCGGCATCGCCCAGTCCATGGGGATCAGGACACCGACCACGCCATCCTCGATGGCCGACTCCACGCGAACCGGCTCAAGCCAGGTGATGCGCACTGAGGTCAACAATCAGAAGATTCCGCTGTACTTCATGGGTACCGAGGCGCTGGAGGCTGAGCGCGTCGCGCTGCAAAAGCGCACCAGCGATGACTTCACCAACCCGCGTATTGCTGAAATCGGCAAGGAACTGCGGTTATTGGACGCCAACCGGGAAGTTGAAGTGCTGCGCAAACGTGGCAATGAAGACATTTTCCTGCAGGACGTAGAGCCACTGCGCGCCGAAGTCGCCAGGCTGCGTGGTTTGAACATCGACATGAGCAACCTGAAGCTGGTGACGATCGACCGCCGCGCCCAAGAGCCACTGTCACCGATCAAACCGAAAAAAGCCCTGGTCATTGCATTGAGCCTGGTGGGCGGTCTGCTGCTGGGCCTGATGGTCGCGCTGGTCCGCCACCTGGTGCTGACTCGACGCGACGTCGTGCCTTTCTCGGCATTGGAAGACAGCAGTTTTTCCCGCCGTGAGCGTAAGGACGATCAACTGTAAGCCATGGCACTGCCCTCCAGTGGGCGGGTCTTGAGGCCCGCCTGCTCATCCCCCCAGCACACTCAGTAGACAGCTTTTCACAATTCTTAGTTAACCTTTGGTTACAAAGTATGGCTAAATAACCGCCAATGGTCACACATCGCATGGTCCTCCAGCCGGTCGTGTCACCTGTATGTGAATTGTGATTTCAGGTGCTGCTATCCATCCTCGGCCGTTGTGGGCACGCAGGAGCAGCCTGTTTTCTCCCAGACGTGTGACGAATCCCTTGAAACTCATCATTGTTGCTCTCTACGTTGCCTCCATCGCGTATGTACATCTGCGTGGCCGGGTGCGACACAAGCTGGGCCGCCAACTTAGCGACCATTCGACGTTCCTGGCGCCGATCAACTGCTTCCTGTACCTGTTTTCCAGGCAACCCAGCCGCCCCTTTCTGTCGCCCAGCGACTTTCCGGACCTGAGCCCGTTGCAGGAGCACTGGGAAGAGATCCGCCAGGAAGGCCAGAACCTGATGCGGGCCGGAGAAATCAAACGTTCGCAGCAGTACAACGATGTGGGGTTCAACTCGTTCTTCAAGTCCGGCTGGAAGCGCTTCTATCTGAAATGGTATGGCGACAGTCACCCTTCAGCGATGAAGCTGTGCCCGCGCACCACCGAACTGGTGCAAAGCATCGGCTCGATCAAGGCCGCGATGTTCGCCGAGCTGCCGCCGGGCTCCAGGCTCGTGCGTCACCGTGACCCTTACGCCGGTTCCTATCGTTATCACCTGGGGCTGGACACGCCGAACGATCCGGGCTGCTATATCAATGTGGACGGCGAAAGCTATTACTGGCGCGACGGCGAGCCGGTGATGTTTGACGAGACCTACATTCATTATGCGCAGAACACCACATCGCATAACCGCATCATTCTGTTCTGCGACATCGAACGACCGATGAAATACCGCTGGGCAGCCGCATTCAACCGTTGGTTCAGCCGCAATGTGATGGCCGCTGCGGGGTCGCCCAATGACGAGGGCGACAAGACCGGCGCCCTCAACCGCGCCTTTACCCGATTGTATAAAATCAGGTTGCGTGGCAAGGAACTCAAAAAGCGCAATCGCACGCGCTATTACCTGGAAAAATGGGCAATCTTCGCCGGGTTGGCACTGATCTTCATCCTTATCTGAGCTGCGCGGGCGCGAATCACTTCGGTGGCTTCGCGCCTAGCTTGTCCCACATCTGCTTGCTGATCTTCTGACGATTGGCATAGCCGGCCCAAGGGTCGGCCTTCAAATCCCGCAACCGTTCGTGCAGATTGGCCACCGTCCATTGCTGGGCGCCGCGCAAGCTACTCAGTTCATCCCGACTGATGGGCACCGACACCGGCAGGCCTGGCCGTGCCCGCACGGAGTAAGCCGCTACGGTGCTGGCGCCGCGGGCGTTGCGCAGATAATCGATGAAGATTTTGCCTACGCGGTTCTTCGGGCCGCTGGTGGCGGTAAAGCGCTCCGGCAGTTGTTGGGTCATGAATTGGGCGATGGCTTTGGCGAAGGCTTTGACGGTGTCCCAGTTATCCCGTCGCGCCAGCGGTACGATCAGGTGAAAGCCTTTGCCACCGCTGGTTTTGACGAAGGCCTGCAAACCTATTTCATCCAGTACCGACAGCGTCAACTGCGCAGCTTCCAGCATGGACTTCCAGGGCAGGGCGGGGTCCGGATCCAGGTCAAGGACGAACAGGTCGGGGGTTTCGATCTTGTCCGTGGTCGCGCCCCAGGTGTGCAGTTCAACCGTGCCCATTTGCACCGCGCCGATCAGGGCATCGGCGCTGTCTATTTCCATCAGGCGGGCGTGGCCGGGGTCAAGTGTCGGGTCCAACTGCTTGATGTGCGGGATGGTCATGCGTTCGGAATGCTTCTGGAAGAACTGTTCGCCTTCGATGCCCTCTGGCGCCCTGAGCAGCGAGACAGGCCGGTTGCGCAGAAAGGGCAGGATGGATGCACTGATATCGGCGTAGAACTGCGCCAATTCCTGCTTTTGCGTGCCGCTCTGCGTGTCGATGACACGATCAGGGTGGGTGATTTTCATGGCTTTCACGGTTTTCACCGCCTTCCCGGGTTTTTTCGTCTTTGGCGCCTTCACCGATTTGGCCGTACGCGGCTGTTCATGAATGATCTGCGCAGCCGGCTTGTCGGTGCGCATGCCCACAAATGCAGCCTGGCGCACCACGCCTTCTCGGGTCCACTCGGCAAACTGCACCTCACCCACCAGACTCGGCTCGACCCAGTGCACGCCGCGCGCCTGGGCACTGGTCAACGGCTTTTGCAGCGGCGAGTCCGTGCGCTCAAGCGCGGTGAGCTTGGCATAGATGGCGTTGAGCGACGCCTGGTCGAAACCGGTGCCCACACGCCCCGCATACACCAGCCCGGCGTCGTCGTTGACCGCCAGGAGCAGCGCGCCAAACCCGGTGCGCGAGCCTTGGGGGCGGGTATAGCCGACAATCACGAATTCCTGGCGCAAACGGCATTTGAGCTTGATCCAGTCGGCACTGCGGCTGGACACATAAGGGCTGCCGGCACGCTTGCCGATGACACCCTCCAGGGCCAGGTCGCAGGCGCTTTCGAAAATGTCGCGGTGGTCGGCGGCAAAGGCTTCAGAGAAGCGCAGCAGCTTGCTCTTGCTGGCAGACAGGGCGGATTTAAGTGCCGCGCGACGGCTTTCTACCGGCTCTTGGCGCTGATCGCGACCGTCAAGAAACGGCGCATCGAACAGGTAGTAAACGATGTCGAGGCTGCGGCCGATATCGAAGGCATTCTGCAAGGCGTGGAAATCCGGCAAGCCGTCGCTGTTGAGGCTGACCACTTCGCCATCCAGCCAGCTGTCCTTGAGCTTGAGCGCTTGCAAGGCTTTGGCCTGGCGCGGCAGGCGCTCGGTCCAGTCGTGGCCGTTGCGGGTGAACAGGCGGACTTCACCGTCGCGAATGCGCGCGAGGATGCGGTAACCGTCGAATTTGATCTCGTAATGCCAGTCACCTTCGGGTGCCCGGTCGACCAGGGTTGCCAGCTGTGGGGAGAATGCTTCGGGGACGGCGGTTGCTCGCTTGCGCGTGCTCGCCTTGGGGGCTGTCTTGGGTGCCGCTGCAGTTTTGGCCTTGCCCTTGGCCTTACCCACCACCGCGTTGCTGAGCACGCTGGCGGGTTCGGCCTCGACGACATCGTATTGCGCCGAGGGGCGCGCCTGTTGATCCTTTTCCTTGATCAGCAGCCATTGCTCCTTGTCACCGCTGCCTTTGAGCCGCGTGCGCACCAACGTCCAGTCCCCTGCGAGTTTTTCGCCGACGAGGCTGAATTTCAGTTTGCCGGCGGCGTAGGCCTTGTGCGGATCGTCATGGGGTTGCCAGATGCCGCGGTCCCACACGATGACATCCCCGGCGCCATATTGCCCGGCAGGAATACTGCCTTCGAAGCCGCCATAACTCAGGGGATGGTCCTCGACGTGCACCGCCAGGCGTTTCTGGCTCGGGTCCAGGCTCGGGCCCTTGGGCACGGCCCAGCTCAACAGCACGCCGTCCAGCTCCAGGCGAAAGTCGTAGTGCAGGTTGCGCGCAGCATGCTTCTGAATCACAAAACTCAGGGCCGAAGCGTTGCGCTTGCCGGCCGCTGACTTGCCGGCCGGCTCGGCGGTGATCTCGAAGTCGCGTTTGCGGTTGTACTCGCTCAGGGGCTTTGCCATGTCGTTCTCCAGCCTATGGCAGGCTCAAGAGGCCTTTTTATTGGATTTTTTTGCCGCTGGTTTTTTCGCCGCAGGTTTACCCGCCAGGCTGCGCTTGAGCAATTCGGTCAAGTCGATCACATCGGCGGATTTGCGCTCTTCGCTGCCTTCGCTCGATTCGACGTCCTCGATCTTGCCGGCCTTGGCCTTCTTCTCCACCAGCGCCATGATCTTTTCCTGGAAGCTGTCGCGGTATTCCTCGGGTTGCCAGTCTGCGCTCATGTCTTGCACCAGACGCTTGGCCATGTCCAGCTCACCCTTGGCCAGGGTCGGCTTGGTCACGTCGCTGCCCAATTCCAGTTCATCCAGGCTGCGCACTTCGGCGGGCCAGCGCAGCATCACCAGCACCAGGGCCGATTCGAGCGGCATCAGTGCAGCCAGGTGTTGCTTGGTGTGCAACACCACATTGGCCAGGGCAACTTTGCCGGTTTTTTTCAAGGTTTCGCGCAGCAGCGCGTACACCTTGCCGCCGCGTTTATCTGGCGCCAGGAAGTAGGGCGTGTCGATGTTCTGCAGGGGAATCTGGTCGCTGGCGACAAAGGCGATGATTTCGATGGTCTGGGTCGACTTCGGGTGGGCCGAGCGGATTTCTTCTTCGCTGAGCACCACGTAGCGGCCCTTCTCATACGCCACGCCCTTGACGATATTCTCTTTGTTGATCTCTTTCCCGGTCGCCTTGTTGATGCGCTTGTAGCCCACCGGGTCCATGCTGCGTTTATCCAGCCAGTCGAAATCAACGCCTTGGGAGGCTGTCGCCGACACCAGCGAGACCGGGATGTGAACCAGACCGAAGCTGATGGCGCCTTTCCAGATTGCCCGGGGCATAGATACCTCTCCTTCAAAGAATAAGCCTGTGTTCTGGTGACTCATGGGCCCGGGCAAAAGTTTCGGCGGCTGGATGCTCGGACAGATCCTGTTACACGTGATGAGAAACAATTTGATGTCCCCAGCCGAACCCCTGGGGTAGCGTGTTATCGAAAGCACGAGCACTACTCGACATAGCACTACTCGACAGAGAGAGGCAGAGTCATGAACAGTTGTATGCGTTATCTGGCAGTGCTGGCATTGGGGCTCATCCTGGCCCCCGTAGCGCTGGCGCAAAACTTGCCGGGCCAATACGATTCCAACAACAGCCCCATTCATCGGGCCAACCCCAACAGCATGCAGGGCACCCAGCCCAATGCGCCGGCCGTTCGCGGTATCCAGACCGCCCCGAGCAACCCTCGGCCTACGGTGCAAAACGGCGGGATCGGCAATAGCTATCCCAAGCGCGACACCGCGCCCAGTCGCCCGACCACCGAGACCCAAGCGCCCACCTATGATGCCAACGGCAATCGCCGGTAAGGATCCGTCTTATGTTTCTACGCAAAACCCTGCTAGCCGCCCTGTGCGCAACTACGCTGCTGCCATTGGCCGCAGTCCATGCCGCCGAGGTCCGACAGTTTCCCAGTGAGCAAGGCAGCATCACAGCGACGCCGGTCGCCAAGGGCCTGCATCATCCCTGGGCGGTCGCTTTCCTGCCGGACAGGCAAGGCTTCCTGGTGACCGAGCTTCCCGGCCAGCTGCGTTTTGTCAGCCAGGACGGCAAGCTTTCCGCGCCGTTGACGGGCGTGCCGCAGGTGTGGGCCAAGGGGCAGGGCGGTTTGCTTGACGTGGTGCTGTCGCCCGACTTCAAGCAAGACCGTCTGGTCTACCTGTCCTACGCCGAAGGGGGCGGTAAGGATGGCCAGGCCGGGACCGCCGTAGGGCGAGGGCGCCTGGCCGATGACTTGAGTGGCTTGAAGGACTTTACGGTGATCCTGCGCCAGGAGCCCAAGCTGTCCACCGGCAATCACTTTGGCTCGCGCCTGGCGTTTGACCGTGACGGCTACCTGTTCGTGACCCTGGGCGAAAACAACGACCGGCCCACCGCACAGGACCTGGACAAGCTGCAAGGCAAGGTCGTGCGCATCTACCCGGACGGTCGCGTGCCCGACGACAACCCGTTTGTCGGCCAACCCGGGGTACGCCCCGAAATCTGGTCCTACGGCCAGCGCAACCCGCAGGGCCTGGCGCTGAATCCGTGGAGCGGGACGATCTGGGAAAACGAACACGGGCCACGTGGCGGGGATGAAATCAACATCATCGAGCGCGGCAAGAACTACGGTTGGCCGTTGGCCACGCATGGCATCAACTACTCCCTGACGCCGATTCCCGAGGCCAAGGGCAAGACCGTCGAAGGCACCGTGGCGCCGCACCATGTGTGGGAGAAATCACCGGGGATCAGTGGCATGGCGTTCTACGACGCCGACCGCTTCAAGGCCTGGCAGCACAACCTGTTTATCGGCGCATTGGCCAGCCAGGAGCTGATCCGGTTGCAGTTCGACGGTGACAAGGTTGTCCATGAGGAGCGTTTGCTGGGTGATTTGAAAGCACGCATTCGCGATGTGCGGCAGGGGCCGGATGGGTATCTGTATGTGCTGACGGATGAAGATGATGGCGTGCTGTATCGCGTCGGGCTGGATCAGGACTAGGCAATCAGGACTAGGCAGATATAGCTGACGTTCCGAGATCCAAATGTGGGAGGGGGCTTGCCCCCGATGGCGGTGTATCAGTCACTGATGGACTCACTGACCGGTCCTCATCGGGGGCAAGCCCCCTCCCACAGGTTACAGGCCCAGCTCGGACAAACCCGGATGATCATCCGGACGCCGCCCCAACGGCCAGTGGAACTTGCGCTCGCTTTCCTTGATCGGCAGGTCGTTGATGCACGCAAAACGGTTGGCCATCAGGCCGTTCTCATCGAACTCCCAATTCTCGTTACCGTATGAGCGAAACCAGTGGCCGGAGTCATCGTGCCATTCGTAGGCATAGCGCACGGCAATGCGATTGTCGGTAAACGCCCATAACTCCTTGATCAGTCGATAGTCCAGTTCCCTGGCCCATTTGCGCGTGAGAAAAGCCTTGGCTTCTTCGCGGTTGTGGGCGAATTCGGCGCGGTTGCGCCATTGGGTGTCCAGCGTATACGCCAGTGAAACCCGGTGCGGGTCGCGGGAATTCCAGCCGTCTTCGGCCAGGCGCACTTTTTCGATGGCCGATTCGCGGGTAAAGGGCGGCAATGGCGGGCGTACTTCTGCGTCAGTGGACATAGAGCAACTCCTGAAAACAGTAGAGCGGATCGAAAGTTGCCAAAAGCGTGCGGTTCAAAGTGCCAATAACGTTCGCGCCATATCCTGCGCATTATCGGCGGCCGTTGAATCGCCCATCACCAGGGCAACGGTAATGGCGCCATCGATCAGGATCAGCAGTTGCGCGGCCTGCCGCTCCGGGTCGGGGGTGCCATGTGCGTGACACAGCTCGAGTGCGTACTCGAACAGTTTTTGTTTGTGGGTCTTGGCCAGCAGGCGTACCGGGTCTTGCGCATTGCCGGTCTCGCCACTGGTATTGATAAAGGCGCAGCCGCGGAAATCCGCCGAGCCGAACCAGCTTTTCAGCGCGCTGAACAGCGCCAGCAGGCGCTCGCCACTGTCGTCGCTGCGCTCCACTTGCGTGCGCAGCCAGTGCATCCAGCGTTCGTCGCGGCGCTGCAGGGCGGCAATCACCAGCTCATCCTTGTTGGCGAAATAGCGATAGATGCTTTTTCTCGAGACACCGGCAGTTTTCACCAGCAAGTCCACACCGGTGGCCGCGATGCCATGGCGATAAATCAGCTTCTCGGCAACGTCGAGAATGATATCGCGTGTTTCGTTAGAGGTCATATCGTTCATGGCTGGAACAGTAGAACGATCGTTCTTCTTGGTCAAGGGGCTTTTTCGGTTCGCGCTGACGAGACCTGAGCATCCTCATGGTGTAAGCTTTGGGCCTCTTCGGATTCGACCCTCTGCGAGCCTTATGCCGTCGTTCTTCAAACGCTCCCTGTTGCCTAAACTGCGCGGTTTCCCGGTGTCCATCGATGCCATCGAGGTGCTGTCCGGCGCCGATGCCTATCGGCGTTGCCTGCTGGAGAACATTGCGCAGGCCACCCGGCGCATTTACATCGTTGCGTTGTACTTGCAGCAGGATGAAGCGGGGCAGGAGATCTACGACGCACTGCACGCCGCGAAGGCGGCACGGCCGGAGCTGGACATCGTGGTGATGGTCGACTGGTTGCGCGCCCAGCGTGGGCTGATTGGCGCCGGCAAGCAGCCGGGCAACAGCGCCTGGTACCAGGCCATGACCCAGAGCCATGCCAGTGAAGTGCCGGTGTACGGCGTGCCGGTGCAAACCCGCGAATTGTTCGGCGTATTGCACCTCAAGGGCTTTGTGATCGATGACACGGTGTTGTACAGCGGCGCCAGCTTGAACAACGTGTACCTGCACAAGTTCGACAAGTACCGCTTCGACCGCTATCACCTGATCCACAGCCAGCCGCTGGCCGATTCCATGCAACATCTGGTGGAGCATGGCCTGGTGGCGTCCAAGGCGGTGCACCGCCTCGACCTGCCCAACCCGCCCACCACCCGCAGCCTGCGCAACGATATCGGTGACCTGCGCAGCCGGCTCAAGCATGCGACGTATGACACCAGTGCCGGGCAGTTGCCCAACGGGCACTTGCAGGTCAGCCCGCTGCTCGGTGTCGGCAAGAACAACCCGCTCAGCCGGGTGATCCTGGAACTGATCGCCAGCGCCCAGCAGCAACTGACGATCTGCACGCCGTATTTCAACCTGCCGCTGCCGGTGACTCGGGAGATCAACCGGGCCCTGGCGCGCGGCGTGAAGATCGACATCATCGTCGGCGACAAGACCGCCAACGACTTCTACATTCCGCCCAGCGAACCTTTCAAGGTGATCGCAGCGCTGCCTTATCTGTATGAGATCAGCCTGCGTCGCTTTGCCAAGCGCCACCAGCCGATGATCGACAGCGGCCAGTTGAACCTGCACCTGTGGCGCGACGGTGACCACAGCTACCACCTCAAGGGCATGTGGGTCGACGAGCGCTACACCTTGCTGACCGGCAACAACCTCAACCCGAGGGCTTTCCGGCTCGACCTGGAAAACGCCTTGCTGATCGACGACCCCAAGGGCGAATGGCTGGCGCCGCGAGCGCAGGAGTTGGCGCATATTTTCCAGCACGCCACGCGCATTGCCGGTTACCAGCAATTGCAGACGCTGGTGGATTACCCGGCGGCGGTGGGCAAGTTCCTGCGGCGGGTGAGCAGGGTGCGTATCGAGCGGTTGCTGTACCGGATTCTGTAACTCACCCGGCCCATAAAAAAACACCCAGGCTCCCGACGGGGACTGGGTGTTTTTTTGCGCGGTCGGCTTGGCTCAGGCCCAATCAGTTCAGGCCCAACTTGCCACGCAGCATCGACAGGTCTTCGGCCAGGGTGTTGACCGGGCCCACCAGGGCTTTGCGGTCGTTGTCCTTGACCTTGTCGTAGGTCTCGAACCCGCCGTCCGGGGTCTTGTACTTGGCGAGGATTTTGTCCACGGTGGCAAAGTTCTTGTCGACCTTGGCCAGGAATGCCTTGTCTTGCTTGGCGATCTGGCCACGGAACAGGTCGACGATCTTCTTCGCACCGTCGATATTGCCCTGGAAGTCATACAGGTCGGTGTGGCTGTAGCGGTCTTCTTCGCCGGAAATCTTGGTGGCGGCCACTTCTTCAAGCAGCGCTGCCGCACCGCCGACGACTTTTTCCGGTGGGAAGGTCAGGCCGTCCACGCGGGTTTTCAGGTCCAGCACGTCGCTGTTGAGTTTGTCGGTGAGCGCGTCGAGGCCCTGGGTGGTGTTCTCGGAAAACAGGCTGTATTCGATGCGGTGAAAGCCGGTGAAGTCGTCGGCCTTCACGCCTTTTTCGTGGTCGTCGACACGTGAGTCGATGGAGGCGTCGAGGTCGCTGAACAGCTCGGCGATCGGCTCGATGGACTCGTAGTGCACCCGGGTCGGCGCATAGAGTTTCCTGGCGGTGGTCAGGTCGCCTTGTTTCACGGCGGCGGTGAAGGCCTGGGTCTGGGTGACCAGTTCACCGATCTCTTCGGTGACGTAGATCTTGTAGTCGGACACCGGCCCTACCAGGTCCAGTGGCGCCGTGGCGGCGAAGGCGGCCAGTGGCGAAAGGGTGATCAGCAACGACAACGCGAGGGTCGACTTTTTCATGGGACGGTATCCGCTCTGAGTTTGTTTCAGGTTTTGGCAGTAGTTTGAAGGGGCGTTGCCGCGAGCAGCGTGCGCCCGATGAAATCCTCAGCGCCCGTGACGCCCGGCAGGGTAAAGAAATAGCCGCCGCCGACCGGCTTGAGGTATTCCTCCAGAGGCTCACCGTTGAGCCGGGTTTGCACGCTGATAAAGCCTTTCTCCAGGTCAGCCTGGTAGCAGATGAACAGCAGCCCCATGTCCAGCTGACCGTTTTTATTCACGCCGTTGGAATAGTTGAACGGCCGGCGCAGGATCAGGTTGGCCTGGGTCTCTGGCGTGCGCGGATTGGCCAGGCGGATGTGGGCATCGAGCTTGGTCACCTTGCCTTCCGGGTCCTTGCTGTAATCGGGCACCTGGGATTCCTTGGCGCCCCCCATCGGCGCGCCGGTGGGTTTGACCCGGCCAATGATGCTTTCCTGTTCCTGCAGCGGGGTACGGTCCCAGCGCTCGACGAAGTTGCGGATGATGCGCACCGCCTGGTAGCTGCCATGGGCGGCCCAGGCGGGTTCGTCACTGCCGGGCTGGACCCAGACGATGCGGTCCATGGCCTTGGCGTCGTTGGAGTCCGGGTTGGCCGAACCATCACGAAAACCCAGGAAATTGCGCGCACTTTGCGCCGGTTCACCGGCTTTGGCCGGCGCCTGGGGCGGTACGCTGCCTTCCTGTTTCCAGCGCACCAGCAACAGGTCCGGCAGGTTTTTCACAATGTCGCGCAGGGCGTGGATATTGGTGTCTGGCGTATTGGAGCTGAACTGCAGGCTCAGGTCGCCGTGGCACTGTGCCGGTTCCAGCGCATCGTTGGGAAAGCCGACCATGCGAGTCAGGCGCTTGGGTTTGGCTGCACCGAGGCCGAAGCGCTCATCGAACAACGACTCGCCGACCGAAACCGTGATGGTCAGGTTATCCGGCGTTACCACCGGGCCGAGGATGCCGGAGTCGGTGGGCGGCAGTTTGGGGTCGACCTGCGGCACGGTGCCGCCGCTCATCAGGAACGCGATGCGCTCGTTCAAGGTACGGAACAGACGTTCCAGGTCTTCCCGGTCGCTGGCCAGCACATCGAAGGCCACCACCATGCCGCAGGCCGGGCGCGGGGTGACGATACCGCTCTGATGCTGGCCAAAGAATGCGTGGTGGTCCTGGGTCTTGTCGCTGCGCGGCGCGGTGGTGACTTGTTCGGCGGCCGCAGCCATGGCCGGGCAGGTCAAGGTGCTGCCGGCGATGGCTGCGCCGGTGGCGGCCATGCCCAACAGGACTCGGCGACGCTGAAGGTTGAATTGTTGTGGATCACTCATGTCTGCGTTCGTCTCACTGCAGGCCGGAAAGGCCGAGGGCGGGGTCGATTCCATCGAGTGCGGCGGCCAGTGCCTTGGCCTTGTCGGCGATCTGCTTGCGCTGATCGGCCGTGACGCTGTCGTACGTGCTGTAGCGGCTGCCGACTTTGAAACCGGCAAGTTCGGCGTCCAATTGCGCCAGTGCGCTGTCGATGGTCGGCAGCAGATCCGCCGCCGACTGGGTCAACAGTGGGCGCATCAGGTCGACCACTTTGTGCGCCACCTGCAGGTTGGCGGCGAAACCGTTGAGGTCGATATGGCTGTAGCGTTCCTCTTCACCGCTGGCGGCACGCACATCTGCCAGGCTGTTGAGGTTGCGCACCACAATGCTCACCAGTTGCTCCGGCGGCAGGGATTGTGCGAGCAGCTGTTGCTTGAGCGTGGTGACGTCGTTGACCAAACGCTGCGCAATGGGCGCCAGGCCATCGAGGCTGCGCTGCTGGAACAGGCTGTATTCCAGGCGGTGGAAGCCGCTGAAGGCCGGGTCCTGCTCACGCTTTTCGAAGTAGTCGGCGCGGGCGTTGATCGCGTTGTCCAGCTCGGCCAGGCGTTGCGAGGCCGGCGCCAGGCGTTGGTAGGCTTCGCGGGCCGGTACGTACAAAGCCTGGGCCTGGGTGAGGTCGCCGGCATCGATTGCCTGCTGCAACGCCGTCACAGCCTTGACCAGCGCACTGCCCTGGCTGCTCAGGTACACGCGAAACTCCGACAGCGGCCCGATAAATGCCACCATCGACGGCTTGGCCCTGGCCTGGGCGTCGGACTCAGCGGTGGGCGTCACATGCAAGGTACCGCGTGGGTTACTCAGCAGGCCGCAGGTGATGGCGTAGTCGCCGGGCAGCAGGTTGGCGTTGATCACCTGGCTCAAGCCTGGGGCAATATTTTCCCGCTCTTCGACGACCAGCACGCCGTCGAGGATTTCCCATTCCACCGCGCGATCGGAGCGGTTGATGATGCGAAAGCTCGCACGCCCGGCCGGCACCGTCAGTGCGTTGGGCTCGCAGGCATGGCCGTGGATGGTCACCGCGATTTCATTGTGGTTGGCCTGGCGCTTGCCGGCGGCCAGCTGCGAGGCGTAATAAAACAGGCCACCGGCGGCGATCATCACGACCACCGAGCCGGCCAGGGCCCAGCGCAGCGCGCGGGATGGCGCAGCCGGTTGAGGGGTTGGGTTGGACAAGGGGCGGTCCTTACTGGCTGGAGACGGAAGAAGGGTGGGTAACTGACTTGGCGGAAGGCGAGGGCAGGAAGAACATCACCAGGGCCACCACCAGGTAAATCAGATAGGCACCGAGCGTGCTGACCGTCGGTGCTTCCTGATACCCGAACATACCGGCCAGCACTGAGCCCAGCGGGCTGTCCATCGGCAGCGCGGCGCTGAAATCGAACAGCACGGTTTGCAGGTGATTCCACACGCCCGCTTCATGCAGGGCCTGCACCGAGTTGGCGAGAATGCCGGCCGCCACCACGAGAATGAACAGGCCGGTCCAGCGGAAAAACGCGCCGAGGTTCAGGCGCATGCTGCCGGAATAGATCAGAAAGCCCACGACAATCGCGAGGATCAGGCCGAGCAGGGCGCCCATCGGCGCGCCGGGGCCTTCGCTCTGCTGGAACACGGCGAGCAGAAAGAACACCGTTTCCAGGCCTTCGCGGGCCACGGCGAAAAACACCATGGCGATCAGCGCAAACACTTGATGCCTGGAACCGGCCAAGGCATGGTCAAGGGACTCATGCAGCGAATGTTTGATGGAGCGCGCCACCTTGCGCATCCAGAACACCATGGAACTGAGGATGCCCACCGCGACCAGTCCGACGATGCCCTCGAACAATTCCTGCTGTTTCTGCGGAAATTCGGCGCTGACCAGTTCCAGCCCACCGCCCACCAGCAAGGCCAGCGCAGCGGCGAGAAATACACCGATCCACACGGCGGGCATCCACTGGCCGCGCCCGGTCTGTTGCAGGTAACTGGCGATGATGCCAACGATCAACGCCGCCTCAATGCCTTCGCGCAGCATGATTAAAAAAGGAACGAGCATCGGGCACCACGGCGTAACTAGATAGGAAGCTAAGTTGTAACATAATGATACTCATTGCTAAACAAGAAATATTGACCTTTGCTGAACCTGGGCTGAACGGTGGTGGCGACGCGCAACCGCCCTTATGATGCAGGCCACCTGGTTTGAAGTCGGATAACTCAACATCCCATGTCGGAAAAAGACACCATCTCCATCCACCTCGTGCGCGAAGCCTTGCTGCAAAGCTGTGCGCCTGGTGCGGCCACTGTCGAGGCATTGAGCAAAGTCGGGATTGATCCTGCGTTGCTTGAGCAGCCCAATGCTCGTGTCCCGGCCACGGCCTATGCGCGCCTTTGGCGTTTGCTGGCGCGGCGCAGGGATGACGAGTTTTTTGGCATGGACCCGCGCACACTCAAATCCGGTAGCCTGGCGTTTCTGTGTCGCGCCGCCATGGCGCAACCGAGCCTGGCGGCGGGCCTTGAAACCGGCCTGGGGTTTCTGTCGCTGATGCTGGAGCACATGCCGGCCCAGTTGGTTCGCCAACAGAGCCTGGCGGAAATCGTCCTGCTCGAACCCGATGAGCCCAAGCGTGCGTTCACGTATTTCACTTATTGGATGATCGTCCACGGCGTTGCGTGCTGGCTGGCGGGGCGTCGCATCCCGATACTGGCCATTGAGCTGCGTTGCGCACAGCCGGACTTCTGTGACGACTACCAGGTGATGTTTTCCGATAACCTGCGCTTTGATCGACCCCGTACCCGCATGATCTTTTCCGCCGAGTGCCTGGACCTGCCGATCAAGCGCAGCCCGCAGGAGCTCCAACGTTTTCTCGCCCATGCGCCGGCTAACATCCTGGTCAAATACCGCGATCCCGAAAGCCTCGCCACGCGCATCAAGCACGACCTTCGGCAGATGCCTCCCGATACCTGGCCGGAAACGGAGGGCCTTGCCGGCACGCTATGTATTTCCGCGTCCACCCTGCGCCGGCGCCTGGCGGAAGAAGGGCAGACCTACCAGGGCCTCAAGGACAGCGTGCGCAAGGAACTGGCGATTGTATGGCTGGCAGAGCCGCAGATCAGCTTTGCCCAGATTGCCGAGCGGTTGGGGTTTGCCGATGCGAGTTCGTTTTATAAGGCGTTTCGTAAATGGAGCGGGTCGAATCCGGGGCATTACCGTAGGCTGATTTTAAACTTAGGTGCGGCTGAGTACTCAGCGCCAAGGCCTTTTTAACGGATGGGTTACTCAATAGTCATCCTCGTCCTCGTCCTCGTCCACAGAGGTGGTGTGAAGGTATCGAATGTCTATGTATTCATAATTGCTGTCTATAACAGTATTTAAAACGCTCATTCCTAATGCGGGATCGTTTGATCTTAACGCGGTGTTGCCATTTGCGTATTCTTTTTCAAGCTCCTCATATAGCGCCTTCTCAAATATGCCCCACGCCTCAAATGAGATCAAGGTCGAAAAATTTGTCATGAACTCTTTGAGGGCTGGCCAACTGTGAAACCCTTCGGGTTGTGCAGAGCAAAATGTGCCAAGAAACTTCAATGAATCTTCGTATTGTTCGCCAATGGATGCTCCATGCCCCTCAGGAAAGTAATCAATCGCGACATTTTTAATGATCCTGTCCAGCAGGCAATCGTCTTCGATAGGAAGCGCGCGAACAAAGCGCTCAAGCATTTTAAAAGGCGCGACGTTGACCACAGTGATGAAATACGGAGCTAACGTTTCTGTCCGTTCATTTTTCCACAAAAAAGCAAAGCCATTGTTACTCTGGGCTCGTCCCTTGGCGGCGATATACTTAGTCGCTGTCTGCATCTGCTCGATGTATGCTGAAATGCGCTCTCTCGGCCCTCCGGAATAAAGTTCCATATCATAAAGAGAGACGTTAAAGCCACCCAGGTGCTCATCGCTCAACAAGACGTTAAGATTGCCCTCAACAAGTTCTTCAGGGGGGACCAGCTCTAATTTGATCTGATCGTCTTTTTGTATGGGTCTTAGGCATACAACCCGTTTGTTGCCCCATACGATTTCGTTGAAAACATAGTGCCTGAGCAATACCGGCCAGTCAGGCGAGACCACAATACTGATAACATCAGATCCTGCGATAAAAGGGAGATACTGTTTTAGCTCAGCGGTGTAAGCACCCAATTCTGTGCCCGCTTGTCGCGTGGGTCCGGACTGGTTTTTTAGCTCCACCACCACGACTGCTTCATTTTCAGAAGAGTAGAGAAGAAAATCGGGTTTCAGTATGTCGCCTGGGTCAAGCGATATGTTTTCATTGGCAGAGATCACGATGTTGAAATTCAGGGCGTCCAAGCAGAATTTATAGCTCTTAGTTATGTATCCTTCTTCGACAGAGTTGGGATCTGGTACGTCACTCGATTCCAACAGTTCCCCGAAGCCGTCCGCCCCCTCCAACTGCTCTGCCATCCATTTTTGCATTGCTGCTTCATTCGCAAAAATCGCCATAAACCTTCCGTTGTTCAGCGCTAATTTTTAATAAAGGGTGCATCAATTTTTAAGTGCGGCTGATAGTTTGCCATAGACAAGTTGCTTGATGCCATGATGATGGCGCTTCGGAGACGTCAAAAAAAAGCCCCGCGACCGAATGGATCGCAGGGCTAAAAATTGGCTGGATGCGACCAACCAAAGGAGCTCTTTACATCACTTGGCGGTAGCGACCACCGTATCCGGCTGCCAGCCACCCCCCAGCGCCTTGTAGATCGCGACTATCCCGCGATACAGGTCCACTTCGGCCTGGGCCTGGGCGTCTTCGGCGGCCAGGCGTTCGCGCTGGGCGTCGAGCAGTACCAGGAAGTCGACGGTGCCTTCGCGGTAGCGGATCGCTGCGAGGTCGGCGGCGGCGCGGCTGGATTCGCTTTGGCGGATCAGCGAGACCAGGCGTTGCTGGCGCTTGCCGTAGTCGCTGAAGGCGTTTTCGGATTCCTCCAGTGCCAGCAGCACTTGCTGTTCATAGGTTGCCAAGGCGCCATCGGCCTCGGCATTCGCACCGCGCAAGCGTGCGCGCACGCTGCCCAGGTCGAACGCGGCCCAGGTAATGCTTGGGCCCAGGGACCAGGCATTCGCTGCGGCCGAACCGATCTGCGAGCCGCGCCCGGCGGTAAAGCCGAGGAAGCCACTGAGGCTGACCCGTGGGAACAGGTCGGCCTTGGCCACGCCGATCCGCGCGGTGGCGGCGGCCAGTTTGCGTTCGGCGCTGAGGATGTCCGGGCGGCGTTGCAGCAGTTGCCCCGGATCGCCAATCGGCAATGCCTTGGCAATCGCCGGCAGGTTTTTGGGGCTCAGGTCCACACTCAGTTTGTCCGGGCGCTGGCCGAGGAGGGTGGCGATGCGGTTACGCTCGCGCACTTGCTCGGCCTGCAGTTGCGGCACGCTGGCTTCTACCGCCGCCAGGCGCGCATCGGCACGTTCCACGTCAAGCTGATCACCCACACCGGCATCGCGCAGGCTCACGGTGATGCTGCGCGAATCCTGCTGGTTCTTCAGGTTGTCCAGGGCGATGCGCTCACGCAGCTGTGCACCGCGCAGTTGGCCGTAGGCGTCCACCAGTTCGGCAATCATGGTGACTTGCAGTTGGTACAGGTCGGCTTCGGCCACTTGTTGGTCGGCGTCGCTGGCTTCCAGGTTACGGCGGATGCGCCCGAACAGGTCGACCTCCCAGGCCATGTCCAGGCCCAGGTCGTAGCGCTCGCTGTTGACACGCCTGGTGGTCTGGCCCGGAATCTGGCCTTTGCCCACGTCACTGCTGGCGCGGGAGGTGACCACCGGCATGATGTCGTTGGCCGCGTCATCACGAATCGCACGTGCCGCCCGCAGGCGGGCCAACGCTACGCGCAAATCACGGTTGCCGCTCAATGACTGGGTCACCAGCTGGTTAAGTGTCGGGTCTTCGAACTGCTGCCACCAGATACCTTCGTATTTGGCGTGGTCGTAGCTTTTGCTGTCGGCGGCGGCCGTGATATTGGCCGCCTCCAGCTGTTGGGTCTTGTAGTCCGGGCCTACGGCACAGGCGGCGAGCGCCAGTACCAGCAGGCTCGGCAGGAATATTTTCACACTCATTGCTGTGTCTCCAGCTTCAGGGCCTTGGCCGCTTTGCGCGCTTCCTGGCGCTCCACATAGCGCCGGATCAGTACGTAGAACACTGGCGTCAGCAACAGACCGAAGAAGGTCACCCCGATCATCCCGGAGAACACCGCCACGCCCATGGCATGCCGCATCTCGGCACCGGCACCGCTGGACAGCACCAGCGGCACCACACCCATGATGAACGCGAACGAGGTCATCAGGATCGGCCGCAGACGCAGGCGGCAGGCTTCCAGTACCGCGGCCAGTGGGTCGAGGCCTTCCTGCTGTTTATCCTTGGCAAACTCGACGATCAGGATCGCGTTCTTGCAGGCCAGGCCCACCAGTACGATCAGGCCGATCTGGGTAAAGATGTTGTTGTCGCTGCCCGAGAGAATCACCCCGGTGATGGCTGACAGCAGCGTCATCGGTACGATCAGGATCACCGCCAGCGGCAGGCTCCAGCTTTCGTATTGGGCGGCCAGTACCAGGAACGCCAGCAGCACGCAGAGCGGGAACACGAACAGCGCGGTATTGCCCGAGAGGATTTGCTGATAGGTCAGGTCGGTCCACTCATAGGTCATGCCGTTGGGCAGTTCATCTTTCAACAGCTTTTCAATGGCTATCTGGGCCTGGCCGGAGCTGTAGCCCGGTGCGGCGTTGCCGTTGATTTCAGCGGTGATAAAGCCGTTGTAGTGCATCACGCGATCGGGACCTGAGGTGTCGCTGACCTTGATGAAGGTTGCCAGCGGGATCATCTCGCCTTTGTTGTTGCGCACTTTCAACTGGCCGATCTGGTCGGCGTCCTGGCGGAACTGCTGCTCGGCCTGCACGTTGACCTGATAGGTCCGTCCGAAGCGGTTGAAGTCGTTGGCATACAACGAGCCCAGGTAGACCTGCAGGGTGTCGAAGATGTCGCTGATCGCCACGCCATGGGTCTTGGCCTTTTCACGGTCGATGGCCGCGTCGACTTGCGGCACGTTCACCGTGTAGCTGGTGAACAGGCCGAACAGCTCAGGCACGTTGTGGCTCTTGGCGATGACGTTCTGCACTTCTTTGTACAGCTCGTCATAGCCGAGGTTGCCACGGTCTTCGATCTGCAGGCGGAACCCGCCGATGGTGCCCAGGCCTTGTACCGGTGGCGGCGGGAAGATCGCCATGTAGGCTTCTTCGATATTGGCGTATTGACCGTTCAGTGCACCGGCAATCGCACCGGCAGACATGCTCGCGTCCTTACGTTCGTCGAAAGGCTTCAAGGTCACGAACACGATGCCGCTGTTCGGGCTGTTGGTGAAGCCGTTGATCGACAGGCCGGGGAAGGCAATCGCGGCTTCCACGCCAGGTTGTTTCAGGGCGATCTCCGACATGCGCTTCATCACGCTTTCGGTGCGATCCAGGCTCGCGGCGTCGGGCAGTTGGGCGAAGGCCACCAGGTATTGCTTGTCCTGGGCCGGTACGAAACCGGTCGGGGTATGGGCAAACCCGAAGAACGTCAGCACCATCAGGCCGGCGTACACGAACAGGGCAATGCCGCTGCCGCGAATCACCCGGCGTACGGTCCCCACGTAGCCATGGCTGGCCTTTTCGAAGAAGCGGTTGAACGGACGGAACAACCAGCCGCCGAAGACCTTGTCGAGGAACCTGGAGAAACGGTCCTTCGGCGCGTCGTGGGCACGCAGCAGCACGGCAGCCAGGGCAGGGGACAGCGTCAGCGAGTTGAACGCCGAGATCACCGTCGAGATGGCAATGGTCAAGGCGAACTGTTTGTAGAACTGTCCGGTCAAGCCGCTGATGAAGGCGGCCGGGATGAACACCGCGCACAGCACCAGCGCCGTGGCGATGATCGGGCCGGTCACTTCGCTCATGGCCTTTTCAGTGGCCGGGAACGGCTCCAGGCCCAGCTCGATATTACGCTCGACGTTCTCCACCACCACGATGGCGTCGTCCACCACGATGCCGATGGCCAGTACCAGGCCGAACAAGGACAGCGCGTTGAGCGAGAAGCCGAACAGGTGCATCACCGCAAACGTACCGATCAAGGAGACCGGGACCGCCACCAGGGGAATGATCGAAGCGCGCCAGGTCTGCAGGAACAGGATCACCACCAGCACCACCAGAATCAGTGCTTCGAACAGGGTATGCACCACCGCTTCGATGGAGCCGCGCACAAAGATGGTCGGGTCATAGGCGATGCGGTAATCCATGCCCGCCGGGAAGCTCTTTTTCAGCTCGGCCATTTTTGCGCGTACATCGTTGGAGATGTCGATGGCGTTGGAGCCGGGACGCTGGAAAATCGGAATCGCCACGGCCGGCTGGTTATCGATCAGCGAGCGCAGCGCATATTGGCTGGAGCCCAACTCGACCCGGGCGATGTCCTTGAGCCGTGTGATTTCACCGTTGGCACCGGCGCGAATCACAATGTTCTCGAACTCTTCCTCGGTGACCAGGCGGCCTTGGGTGTTAACCGACAGCTGGAAGCTGGTATCACTCGGCGCAGGCTGGGCGCCCAGGGCACCGGCGGCCACCTGACGGTTCTGCTCGCGAATCGCCGTGACCACATCGGTCGCGGTCAGGTTGCGTGAGGCGGTCTTGTTCGGGTCGAGCCACACGCGCAGGGAATAGTCGCCCATGCCGAACAGCTGCACGTCGCCGACGCCGCCCAGGCGGGCCAGCTCGTCCTTGATATTGAGGATGGCGTAGTTGGACAGGTACAGCATGTCGTAACGCTGATCCGGGGAGGTCAAGTGCACCACCATGGTCAGGTCGGGGGAGGCCTTGTCCACGGTGATGCCGATGCGTGTCACTTCCTCAGGCAGTTTTGGTTGAGTGCGCGTCACCCGGTTTTGCACCTGCACCTGCGCATTGTCCAGGTCGGTGCCCAGGGCGAAGGTGATGGTCAGGGTCAGCTTGCCGTCGGCGGTCGACTGCGAGGACATGTACAGCATGTTCTCGACGCCTGTAATGGCTTGCTCCAGCGGAGCCGCCACGGTTTCGCCGATGACTTTGGGGTTCGCACCCGGGAAGTTGGCGCGTACCACGACGGTCGGCGGCACCACTTCCGGGTATTCACTGATCGGCAGCTGGAACAGCGAGATTGCGCCTGCGATCAGGATCAACAGCGACAGCACCGCTGCGAAGATCGGCCGCGAAATGAAGAACTTGGAAAAATTCATCTTGAGTCGTATCCCTTAACCGCGTGGAGTCGCGCTGCTGGCAAGCTTGGGCGCGGTTTTGTCCGGCGCCACTTGCTCCAGGTTGCTGGCTTCAAGCGCTTGTCGTTGTTGGGCCAGGGCGGCGAGGGTTTCCTGGCTGGCCATCGGAATGGTTTCCGGCGCCACCGGTGAGCCCGGGCGCACGCGCTGCAGGCCCTTGACGATAATGGTGTCGTCCTTGTTCAAGCCGCTGCGCACGATGCGCAAGCCTTCGATCTTCGGGCCCAGTTCCACGGCGCGATAGGCCGGCTTGTCGCCTTCCATCACCAGTACGAACTTCTTGCCCAGGTCGGTGCCCACGGCTTCGTCGTTGATCAGCACGGCGGAGTAGGTGCCGCTGCCCACCAGCTTCAGGCGCGCATACAGGCCAGGGGTGTATTCGCCCTTGCTGTTATCGAACACTGCACGTCCGCGGATGGTGCCGGTGGCCGGGTTGACCTGGTTGTCGACGAAGTTCATCTGGCCCAGGTGCGGGTTGCCGGTTTCATTCGACAGGCCCAGGTATACCGGCGTGGTCGCGCCGCGACGGCCTTGGCGGGCCAGCTCGGTGTACTTGAGGAACACACGCTCATCGGCATCGAAGTAGGCGTAGACCTTGTCGGTGGAGACCACACTGGTCAGCGCGGTGGTGTCGGCGGTGACCAGGTTACCGGCGGTGATCTCGGCACGGCTGACGCGGCCGCTGATGGGCGAGGTGACGCGGGTAAAGCTCAGGTTCAACTTGGCCAGGTCCAACTGCGCCTGGATCCCGGCCATCGCGGCGCGGGCTTCCTGGGCCGCAGTGGCGCGCGAGTCGGCGAGTTCGGCGGAGATCGCATTGCTCTGGCGCAGGCGTTCGCCGCGTTGTGCTTCGTTTTCACTGCGGGTGGCCGCGGCCTTGGTCTGCGCAAGCTGAGCTTCAAGGCGGCGCACTTCGGCCTGGAACGGGCGCGGATCGATCTGGAACAGCAGGTCGCCTTTCTTGACCAAAGCGCCTTCGGTGAAAGCGACTTGGTCAATCTGGCCAGAAACCCGCGGACGAATCTGTACGGTTTCCGGAGCTTCCAGGCGCCCGGTGAATTCATCCCACTCGTTGACCGGCTGTTCCAGCACCTTGGCCACGCTGACTTTGGCAGCAGGCATGGCGGCCGCTTGTTCCGGGGTCTTGCCGCACGCGCTCATCACCACCACGGCCAATATCGCCAGGGGCAAGCGCAAATGTTTGAGTGACTGTTCCATGAGGTGCATCCGCCAATGTATTTGAGATGGGCGGATCATGCGCGGGGAGGCGGTATGTCACGAATCGAATGAAGCAAAGGTAACTATCATTCGGAATGATATAAGCGCCGGGGACAGCCCCCTAGTGTGCAGTTTTAGTTAGGGAGCTATCAATGTGATTGATGGCAAATACTGTTATTGCTGGCGTGTTTGAACTCACCGGTATTGTCCCAGCCTCGCAGGCCGGGACAACTGGGTGACTTTTACGGCTGAGACTGAGCGGGCTCTCCGCTCAACGCATCGACCATGGGTGGGTGCTCCTGCACCGCCTGGCGCAAGTCCTCGGTGACTCGCAGCTCGGCGCCCGTCGGCGAGAACGTCGCCGCTGCCGCAAACGGCGCGGGATTGGCCGGCACGGGGCGTTTGCCGCGTCGCCACAGGAAGAAGGTGACCATGCACAGGTTCACCAGCGCAAATACCCAGAACAGGCCGTTGGCGCCGAACGAATTCATCACCGGCGAAATCATCATCGGGCTGATGGCCGAGCCCAGCGAGTTGATCAGCAACAGCCCCTGGATCATCGGCACCAACGCGTCGGCGGGGGCGCGGTCGGCGGCATGGCTGACGGCGACCGGGTACAGCGCGAACACCGCGCCGCCGAGCAGGAACAGCAGCACCGCCAGCAGCATCGACGACAAGGGCAGCAGTACGATCAGCAGTGACAATACGCTGCATGCCACCGCCAGAATGGTCAGCACCTGCAAGCGATCCTTGTGATCGGACCAGCGTCCGACCGGGTATTGCAGGAGCATGGCGCCGAGGATCGTCCAGGCCATCATGCTGCCGACTTCGCCCACGTTCAGGCCGGCGCGTTGCAGGTACAGCGGCAGCAAGGTGTAAACCGCCGCGATGCTGACCCCCGAGCCGAAACACCCGACCAGCCCGGTCGGCGTCACGCCCAGCAGTTGCCGTGGTTTGAGCGGCTCAACCTGATCCAGCAGGGGCGAGACCCGTGGCAGGATCACAATTGGCAATACCGACAACGAAGCGAGCATGCCGGCCACCATGAACGGCGCGCTGTCGCTCAGGCCGGCGATTCTGCCCAGCGCCGCCTGGCCCAGCACGCCGGCGCCATACAGCACAATCATGTACAGCGCGAGCAAGCGCCCGCGAATCTTGGCATCGCCGGCCAGCAGCAGCCAGCTTTCGATCACCAGAAAGACCCCGACCGTGGCCCAGCCGTTGACCAGGCGCAGCGCGAACCAGCCCCAGCTGTCGTAGAACAAGCCCTGCAGCAGGATGGTCACCGCGATCAACGAGGCAAAGCTGCCGTAGGCGCGGATATGGCCGATGCGCAGAATCAGCCGGTCATTGAAGACGGCGCCGAGCGTCAGGCCGATGAAGTAGGCCGATGACACGATCCCGATCATCGTGGCCGATGCGCCGGCCGCGTCGAGTCGAAGGGTGGTCAGGGAGGAAAGAAAGCCGTTGCCCAGCGCAACAATGAACAGCCCCAGCAAGGGCGCCAGCGCCATGGCCAGCAAACGCGCAGACATAAAGACCTCTGGAAAATCGAACGGCGAAACAGGCGGTCGCCTGCAAACGAGCGCGGGATTCTACGGCTTGCGCGTGATTTTCCAAGCGCTGTCTGCTGCGACGTTAGGTCGCAGGTGTAATAGGGTCGACCACATAAAGCGCAAGAAAATTTTTTCCATCCATCCTCTCCCGCAAAGCTCCCGTCCGGTCGAGCAAAGACCCTGGCGGGCCTGCGCCTTGATAATCGCTGCACTCAACTCCACCGCAGCAACGAGCACCGCGTCCCGCCATGAACCTGCGCACCTTCATCCGTAGCCACTGCCTTAACTGCGCGCTCGCTACGAAGGCACTGACCCGACTGCATAAGTCGCTCTCTGTGCTTGTCACTCACCTGGCCATGCGAGGCTTCGACTCCACAGCCTGTCCGGCCACCCGTGACGAGGCCGCACTCGACCGTCGCCTCAGTACCCTGTGCCCGGAGCTGGCCGCCACCGTGTTCAGCCATGCCCGCGACGGGATCATCCTGGTCGACCCGTTCGGCCGCGTCATCGCCGTGAACGAGGCCTTCAGCCGGCTCACCGGCTACGGGCGGGACGAGGTGCTGGGGCGAGCGTTGAATTCACATCGCATGGTGCGTCGGCTGGCGACGTTTTATGCGCCGATGAAGAACGCACTGGATTTCCACGGGCACTGGTCCGGTGAGATCCAGAGCAGCCACAGGGATGGACGGCAGATGACTTCGCGAATCAGCGTCAGCGCGGTGCATGACCGTCACGGGAATGTTCAGCACTACGTGGCGCTGTTCAGCGACATGACGCAGATGAAGCAGCGCCTGCAGTTGCTGGAACGTGATGCCCGGTATGACGCGCTCACCCAGTTGCCCAATCGGTTGCTGTTGGCCGAGCGGATGCGCCAGGCACTGGGCAAGGCGCGCATTGAGCAGCAGAAAGTGGCGATCGCGTTTATTGACCTTGATGGGTTCAAGGCGCTTAACGACAGTTACGGCCATGATTGGGGCGATCGGGTGTTGCAGATTGTCGCGGCGCGGATCAACGCGACGTTGCGCGAAGGCGACACATTGGCGCGGCTCGGTGGCGATGAGTTTGTGGCGGGACTGGTGGGTTTGCAGGCAGCGGAAGACAGCGAGCCTTTGCTCCAGCGAATGTTGCAGGCCGCCAACGCGCCGATTCTGATTGGCACGCAGACGGTGGAGATTGCCGCGAGTATCGGCGTGGCGTTTTACCCGGAGCATGGGGCGCAGGTCGATGGGCTGATCAGCAAGGCGGATCAGGCGATGTACCTGTCGAAAAAGGCCGGCGGTAACCGTTTGGCGTTTTGTCCGATGCGGTGTGTTTCGGCTATCGGGGCATAGGTATCTACACAACGTTGGCGTGACGCCGAGCTTGCTCCCCCGTTGGGCCCGTCCGCCTATGACTATCTTACTGATACCCCACAACTCCAAATGTGGGAGGGGGCTTGCCCCCGATGGCGGCCTGCCAGTCGACAGCTATCCAACTGACACGCCTCGGCTCAATGTGGGAGGGGGCTTGCCCCCGATGGCGGCCTCTCAGTCGACAGCTACCCAACTGACACGCCTCGGCCCAATGTGGGAGGGGGCTTGCCCCCGATGGCGGCTTCCGGGCCGACCAGGATGCTGGATCAGATTGAGTACATATCCGTTTCTGCGGTCACGGCCACTATGGGTTCCGCTTTTACAGCGGGTCACTTTTGGAAAAGAGCCCCAAAAGTAACCAAAA
>NZ_KZ478003.1 GCF_002837185.1 Pseudomonas fluorescens
ACCTGGAGCGTCCGGCGTTGACCGCCGAACGCTTTGTGCCGGACCCGTTCGGCAAGCCTGGCAGCCGCGTGTATCGCAGCGGCGATCTGACCCGTGGGCGTCCGGACGGCGTGGTGGATTACCTGGGGCGCGTCGACCATCAGGTCAAGATCCGTGGATTCCGTATCGAGCTGGGCGAAATCGAAGCGCGCCTGCGTGAACAGGACAGCGTCGGCGAAACCGTGGTGGTGGCCCAGGAAGGCCCGACCGGCAAGCAGTTGGTGGCCTACGTGGTGCCGCTTGACCCGGCCCTGCTCGACGATGCCGTCGCCCAGGCCAACGGCCGCGAAACCCTGCGCCGCGCCCTGAAAACCCGTTTGCCGGACTACATGGTGCCCACGCACCTGATGTTCCTCGAACGCATGCCGCTGACCCCCAACGGCAAGCTCGACCGCAAGGGCCTGCCGTTGCCGGATGTGAGCCTGATGCAGCAGGTGTATGTGGCGCCGCACAGCGAACTGGAGCGCAAGATCGCCGCGATCTGGTCCGACGTGCTGCGCCTGCCGCAAGTGGGCTTGCATGACAACTTCTTTGAGCTGGGCGGCGACTCGATCATGTCGATCCAGGTGGTCAGCCGCGCGCGTCAGGTCGGCGTGCGGTTTTCGCCCAAGGACTTGTTCCAGCACCAGACCGTGCAGAGCCTGGCGGCCGTCGCCCGGGAAGGCGAGGGCGCAGTGCTGCTGGATCAGTCGGCACTGAGCGGCGAGCTGCTGCTGTTGCCGGTGCAACAGGCGTTCTTTGCCGATGACATCCCCCAGCGTCACCACTGGAACCAATCGGTGGTGTTGCAACCGCACGAGCCCTTGCAGGTGCCGTTGCTGGTGGCCGCACTTGAAGCGCTGATCGTGCACCACGATGCCTTGCGCAGCACATTTGTGCAGGGGGCGGCGGGTTGGAGCGCGGCCTACCGTGGGCCGCACCTGCACCAGGCCGACCAGGTGCTGTGGCAGACCACCTTGAATACGGTCGAGGAACTTGAAGCCCTGGGCGAAGAAGCCCAGCGCAGCCTCGACCTGAATGCGGGGCCCTTGTTGCGCGCAGTGCTGGCGCAACTGGCCGACGGGTCGCAGCGCTTGTTGCTGGTCATCCATCACCTGGTGGTCGACGGCGTGTCCTGGCGCATCCTGCTCGAAGACCTGCAGAGCACCTACCAGCAACTGGCCCAGGGCGCCGCCGTGCAACTGCCGGCCAAGACCAGCGCCACCCGCGCCTGGGCTGAACGCCTGCAGACGTATGCACGCAGTGAGGCCCTGCAACACGAACTGGCCTGGTGGCAGGCGCAACTGCACGACAGTCCATCCGGTTTGCCCGGCGCCGACCCGCAGGCCAGCCTGAGCAACCACCTGGCGCTGAGTGTGAGTACGCATCTGGACCCGGTCTACACCCGTCGCTTGCTGCAGGACGCGCCGAGCGCCTATCGCACCCAGATCAACGACCTGTTGCTGACCGCCCTGGCCCGTGTGATCACGCGCTGGACCGGTGACGAGGCGATGTTGATCAGGCTCGAAGGCCACGGCCGCGAAGACCTGTTCGACGAGATCGACCTGACCCGCACCGTCGGTTGGTTCACCAGCCTTTACCCGTTGAAATTGCTGCCGGCCGTCACCCTGGCCGGCTCCCTCAAACAGATCAAGGAACAACTGCGCGCCGTCCCCGACAAAGGCCTGGGCTTTGGCGCATTGCGTTACCTGGGCGATGCCGAGGCCCAACAGGCATTGGCCGCGTTGCCACGCCCGCGCATCACGTTCAACTACCTGGGGCAGTTCGACGCCAGCTTCGACAGCGCCGAGCAGCCAGGGCTGTTTGCGCCTTCCGGCGACGCCAGCGGTGCCGAGCAAAGCCCGGACGCGCCCTTGGGTAACTGGCTGGAAATCAACGGCCAGGTGTATGGCGGCGAGCTGAAGCTCAATTGGAGTTTCAGCCAGGCGATGTTCGCGCAAGCGACTGTCCAGCAACTGGCCGATGAGTACGCCGAGGAACTCAAGGCGCTGATCGACCATTGCTGTGAACCGGCCAACCGGGGCGTGACGCCCTCCGACTTCCCCCTGGCGAACCTGACCCAGCAGCAGCTTGATGACCTGGCGCTGGACGCCGCCGAGGTCGAAGACCTGTATCCGCTGTCGCCCATGCAGCAGGGCATGCTGTTCCAGTCGCTGTATGGCGAAGGCTCGGGTGACTACATCAACCAGATGCGCATTGACGTGCACGGCCTGGATGTACCGCGCTTCCACCAGGCGTGGCAGGCGGCGGTCGAGCGTCACGAGAGCCTGCGCAGCGGTTTTGTCTGGCAGGCCGAGCTGGAGCAGCCCTTGCAGGTGGTCTACAAGCAGGTGCGCCTGCCGTTTGTCGAGCTGGATTGGCAGGCCCGCAGCGATGCCATCCAACGCCTCGACAGCCTGGCCGAATCGACACGAGCCCAGGGCTTTGTGCTGGAACAGGCGCCGCTGTTGAGCCTGACCGTGGTGCGCACCGGTGCGTCGAGCCATCACGTGATCTACACCAATCACCATATCCTGATGGACGGCTGGAGTGGTTCGCAGTTGTTTGGCGAAGTCCTGCAACACTATGCAGGCGAACCGTTGCCGGCGCCGACCGGGCGTTATCGCGATTACATCGCGTGGCTGCACGCCCAGGACAAGGCACTCAGCCAGGCGTTCTGGAAAGACCAGCTGATCAACTTGCAGGAACCCACGCGCCTGGCGCGTGGCGCACAGGTCCAGGACGACACGGCCCTGGCGGTTAACGGTGAGCATCGCCTGAGTCTTGACGCGCCGCAGACCGAGCGCCTCAAAGCGTTCGCCCAGCGCAACAAAGTCACCCTCAACACCTTGGTGCAAAGCGCCTGGCTGTTGCTGCTGCAGCACCATACCGGGCACGCCACCGTGGCGTTCGGCGCCACGGTGGCAGGGCGTCCGGCGCAATTGCGCGGGATTGAACAGCAGGTCGGCCTGTTCATCAACACCTTGCCGGTGGTGGCGACCCCAGATGCACAGATGTCGGTCAGTCAGTGGCTGCAGCAGGTCCAGCAGCAGAACCTGAGCTTGCGTGAGCAGGAACACACGCCGTTGTTCGAGATCCAGCGCTGGGCCGGGCTGGGCGGCGAAGCACTGTTCGACAGTATCCTGGTCTTCGAAAACTACCCGGTGTCCGAGGCCCTGGAGCAGGGCGCGCCGTCGGGGCTGCGCTTTGGCGCGGTGCAAAGCCTGGAGCAGACCCACTACCCATTGACGGTCCTGCTGGCGATAGGCGACAGCCTGGGCGTGGAGTTCAACTACGACCGCGAGGCCTTCAGCGCAGCGCACATCCAGCGCCTGGCCGAGCACTTCCAGCACTTACTCATGGCATTGGCAGACGATGCTGCCCAATGCCTCGGCGCATTGCCAAGCCTGGCCGCCGCCGAGCGCGCGACGCTGGTGCAGACATGGAACGCCACTGCCGTGGAATATCCGCTGGATCAAGCGGTGCATCAGTTGATCGAGGCGCAGGTGCAGCGCACGCCGCAGGCCCCGGCGCTGATGTTTGCCGGGCACACCTTGAGCTACGCCGAATTGAACGCCCGGGCCAACCGCCTGGCCCATCGCCTGATCGCTGCCGGCGTCGGCCCGGACGTACTGGTGGGGCTGGCGCTGGAGCGCTCGATCGAAATGGTCGTGGGCTTGTTGGCGGTGCTCAAGGCGGGCGGTGCCTATGTGCCGCTGGACCCGGAATACCCGCGTGAGCGACTGGCCTACATGCTGCAGGACAGTGCTGTGCAATTGTTGTTGACCCAGGCCCACCTGCAGGCGCAACTGCCGGTGCCAGCCGGCGTGCAATGCCTGGTGCTGCAAAGCGGCGACGCCTCGCCGGACGCCTTCAGCGCCCACAACCCGAACGTCGCCGTGCAGGGCGAAAACCTCGCCTATGTGATCTACACCTCCGGCTCCACCGGCCAGCCCAAGGGCGCCGGCAACCGCCATCGTGCGCTGACCAACCGGCTGTGCTGGATGCAGCAGGCGTATGGCCTCGAGGCCCGTGACAGCGTGCTGCAGAAAACGCCGTTCAGCTTTGACGTGTCGGTGTGGGAGTTCTTCTGGCCATTGATGACTGGCGCACGCTTGGTGGTGGCCGCACCGGGCGACCATCGTGACCCGGCGCGGCTGGTCAGCCTGATCAACGCGCAACGCATCACCACGCTGCATTTTGTGCCGTCCATGCTGCAAGCCTTCCTGCAAGACGCAGATGTGGCCTCGTGCCAGAGCCTGCAACGCATTGTCTGCAGCGGCGAAGCGCTGCCCGCCGACGCCCAGCAGCAGGTCTTCGCCAAGCTGCCCGGCGCCGGGTTGTACAACTTGTATGGCCCGACCGAAGCGGCTATCGACGTGACCCACTGGACCTGCGTCGAAGAAGGCCGCGACGCCGTGCCGATTGGCCGGCCGATCGCCAACCTTTCGTGCTATGTGCTGGACGCCAACCTGGAACCGGCGCCGGTCGGCGTGTTGGGTGAGTTGTATCTGGGCGGGATCGGGCTGGCGCGGGGTTATCACCGTCGCCCCGCGCTGACCGCCGAGCGCTTTGTCACCGATCCGTTCGGCAGCGGCGCGCGCTTGTATCGCACCGGCGACCTGGCACGTTATCGCGACGATGGCGTGATTGAATACGCCGGGCGCATCGACCACCAGGTCAAACTGCGCGGGCTGCGCATCGAACTGGGTGAGATCGAAGCGCGCCTGCTGGAACACAGCAGCATCCGTGAAGCGGCAGTGCTCGCGGTCGACGGCACCCACCTGGTGGGCTACCTGGTGCTGCAACAGCCGCAGGACGATTGGAAAGCCGCGCTGGTTGCGCACCTGGCCGCACAGTTGCCGGACTATATGGTGCCGGCGCAGTGGGTGGTAGTGGAGCAGATGCCGCTGAGTCCGAACGGCAAGCTGGATCGCAAGGCATTGCCCAAGCCGCAGGCCCACGGCACCGGGCAGTACCAGGCACCCCGCAGCGAAATCGAGCAGCAGGTCGCGGCGATCTGGAGCGAGGTGCTCGACGTGGAACGCGTGGGGCTGCACGACAATTTCTTCGAACTGGGTGGCCATTCGTTGCGGGTACTGATGCTCAAGGAGCGCATCCGCAAGGTCAGCGGCGTGAACTTGTCGGTCAGCCAGCTGATGCTCAATCCGACCGTGGCGGGGCAGGTCCGCTGCTTGCAGGGCGATAACCGAGCGTCGTTGATCGTCAGGCTCAACCAGCAGACCGAAGGCACGCCGTTGTTCCTGTTCCACCCAAGCTTTGGCTCGGTGCATTGCTACACCGCGATTGCCCTGGCCCTGCGCGAGCAGCGCCCGGTATTGGGGGTGATGTGCCGAGCATTGGCCGAGGAGGGCGCGGCAGTGCCGCAGTGGCAAGTGATGGTCGAGGATTACACCGCACAATTGCTCATGGCCCAGCCCCAGGGGGCGTTCCGCCTGGCAGGTTGGTCGTTGGGCGGCAACCTGGCGATGGAAGTGGCGCACGGCCTGGAGCAGGCGGGGCGTGAGGTGGAGTGTGTGGGATGGATCGACGCCGCGCCGCCGCAGTGGGTCACGCCCTACTGGGATGCGGTGGACGTGGGGGAAGATCGTGAGGTTTCGGCCAACGAGCGCCGCGCCGCGTTATTGGGCGTGATGTTCCCTGAGTTCGCCGAGGCGATACAGCGTGCCTGGGAGCAATGCCAGCGCGATGCCGAGGATGAAATGGGTCAATGGCAAGGGTTCGTGAGCTGGGCTGAGCAGGCATTGGGCGAAACCTTTACGGCCATCAAGGAGCAACTGCTGCACGGCAACGAAGCGCAGATTGCCTGGGACGTCGACCGCGCGTTGAGCGAACGGATGGTCGCGGCCGACTTCAAGCCGATCAAGGCGCCAGTCAGTTGCTGGTGGGCGTCCATGAGCCGGGCAGGGCGCTTCAAGGCACTGATCGAGCAGCAGATGGCGAGCGTGATCGGCCAGGGGCGCATCGAGCGTTCGGTGATGATCGAGACTGACCACGACGGCATTATCGACAGTGCCGTGTTCATCAGCAGCCTGGAGGAGGCGATGCGCTGACGGGCAAGCCGACAGGCCTGCGGGAGAGGCGAGCCCCTCCCGCATTGCCGGTCAGCTCAGTCGGGCCTGGATGGAGTCCGCCAGTCGCGTGAGTATCAGGCAGCACGACACGGCCCCCGCATCCAGGACCCCCAGCGAACGCTCACCCAGACGGCTGGCCCGGCCGATCTTCGCTACCAGGTCCCTGGTCGAGTCGCGCCCCTGCGAAGCAGCGCTTTTCATTGCTTGCAGTGCATGGCTGAACGAAGCTCCATCAGCATGCGCCCGCGCGAAGGCCTCCACCGCCGGAATCAGCGTGTCCATCAGACACTTGTCACCCACTCCTGCCTCAGTGATGTCCTGCAACGAGGTCAGGCCACCGCGCAGCAGGCGGGCGAAGGTGGCGGCGTCGATGTCTTCACTGGCGCGTACCTCATCGGCCATGCCGATAAACAGGCTGCCATACAACGGCCCCATCGAACCGCCAATGCCTTCCATCAGGCTCAGGGTCAATTCATCCAGGGCTTCGGCCAGGGTCAGTTGGCGACCTTCGAGCGCCCGCCCGCAGTGGGCGAAGCCTTTGGCCATGTTGATGCCGTGATCGCCGTCGCCAATCGCGCCGTCGATTTCGCTGAGGTATTCACGGTTGGCCACGATCACGCTGACCAGGTCGGCGACGAGGGCGCCGCCGTCGTGGGTGGAAAAATGCTCGCTCATGGTTCACTCCGCCTGGGTCATGCCGATGGAACGGCAGGGTTGGTCGATCAGTGTTGTCAACTCGGCATCCAGGCCGAGCAGGGTCAGGGTCACACCCATCATTTCCAGGGAGGTGAAGTAGTTGCCGACATAGCAACGGTGAATCTTCAAGCCCTTGGCTTCGAGCTGGCTTTGCACCTCGGCGTAGAACACGTACAGCTCCATCACCGGCGTGGCGCCGAGGCCTGAGACCAGCACCACCACGCTGTCATCCTGGCTGAAATCGCGATCTTCGAGGATGGGGGCGAGCATGCGTTCGGCCATGGCTTGAGCGGACTCGATGGGAATCACTTCGATGCCCGGTTCGCCATGGTGGCCGATACCCAGCTCCATCTGGCCGTCGGGGATCTGGAAGTTCGGCTTGCCCACGGCGGCGATGGTGCACGGCGTGAGGCCGATGCCAATCGAGCGGCAGTTGTCGACGGCTTTCTGCGCGACGCGAATCACCCCGTCCAGGTCGTAATGCCGGGCCGCCGCGGCGCCGCCGATCTTCCACATGAAGATTTCCCCGGCCACGCCGCGCCGCTTGGCGATGTCTGCCCGGGAGGCGGAGGCGACGTCGTCATTGGCGACCACGGTGCGGACACGCATGTCTTTGCTGGCGGCCATTTTCATCGCCAGCTTCACATTCATGTTGTCGCCCGCATAGTTGCCGTACAGGCAGGCCACGCCCGCGCCATGGTCGGCGGCGCGCAAGGCGTCGAAAAAACTCTTGGCGGTGGGCGAGGAAAAAATCTCGCCGACCGCCACCGCATCCACCAGCCCCGGGCCGACGTAACCGAGGAAGGCCGGTTCATGGCCTGAGCCGCCGCCGGTGACGATCCCGACCCGGCCCTGCGCCGAGGGCTTGGCCTTGACGATGACCCGTGGGTTGGTTTCGTACTGACGCAGCTCGGGGTGCGCGACCAGGATGCCGCGCAGCATGTCTTCGACCACTTGGTCCGGATCGTTGATGACTCGATTCATAACGCGGGTTCCTGTTTTTTTATTGGTTCACCACACATCTAATGTGGGAGGGGGCAAGCCCCAATGGCCACTCATTCAAGGCTTTTTGGTAGGAGCGAGCTTGCTCGCGAAAAACGTCAACGATAACGCGTGCTTCCTGAATGAACGCGGTGCCTGTGAGTTTTTCGCGAGCAAGCTCGCTCCTACAATCAGGGCAAGCCCCTCGCGAATTTAAGGTTGCAGTACCACTTTGAGCGATTTATCACCGCGCTCCATCACCGCAAACGCTTCCTTGAAGTCAGCCAGGGCAAATGTATGGGTCACCACATCGCGCATGTCGATCTTGCGGTTGCCGATAAAGTCGATGGCGCGCGGGTACATGTACGGCCCCAGGTGCGAGCCGAGAATGTCGAGTTCCTTGCGGTCGCCGATGATCGACCAGTCCACCGTGGCTTCATCATTGAACACACTGAACTCAACGAAACGCCCCAATTTGCGCAGCATCGCCAGGCCCTGGTTCACCGCCTTGTGGTGCCCGGTGGCTTCGATATAGATGTCGCAGCCGTAGCCATCGGTGATCTCGCGGATGTTCGCCAGCACGTCGACCTCGCCCGGGTTCCACACTTCGTCGGCGCCCATGCGCAAGGCCAGGGCGGCGCGCTCGGGCTTCATGTCCAGCACGATGAGCTTTTTCGGGTTGCGCAACCGCACCGCGCCGATGATGCCCAGGCCCAGGGTGCCGGCGCCGGCGACTACCACAATGTCGTCGTGGTCGACATCGGCGCGTTCTGCCGCGTGCAGCGAGCACGCCAGGGGTTCGATTAGGATCGCTTCATCCGGTGCGATGGATTCCGGCACTTTATGGATGATGCCTTCCTTGGTGAAGATCATGTACTGGGCCATGGCACCCTGCACATTGTTCTGGAAACCATAGAGGTCGTGCTTCTGGCACATCCAGTATTGTCCGTGGTTACAGAACCGGCAGCCCCAGCACGGCACGATCTGCTCGGAAATCACCCGGTCACCGACCGCCACGCCGCGTTTTTCCGCGCCGGGGCCCAGGGCAACTACGCGGCACACGAACTCATGCCCGGGAATCATCGGCGGTTTCACGTAGCGCGGTTGCTCGGCATCGCCCCAGAACGACGGCGCGCCGCGATAGGTCTTGATGTCGCCCATGCAGATGCCGCACAGCTCGACCTTGGTGAGAATTTCATCCGGCCCCGGTGTGGGAACGTCGACGGTTTCCAGGCGATAGTCTTCCGGGCCATGGCACACCACGGCCTGCATGGTTTTCGGAATGACCGGGGCATGGTGTTCGGGGCTGCGTTCGGTAACGGTGGACATGACATAACCTCACGACATCAAGATGAATTATTGAATGCTGTAGCCGCCGTCGATCACCATGTTCGCGCCGGTGATCATCTGTGCGGCATCGCTGAGCAGGTACAGCGCCAGTCCGGCGATTTCCTCGGGCTGGGCAAAGCGGCCTGCCGGGATTTGCCGTTTGGCCCGCTCACCGACCTCGCCGGCCCAGGCTTTCTTGCCCAGCGCGGTTTCGACGATGGTGGGGGAGATGGCATTGACGTTGATCTGCGGTGCCCACTCCATGGCGAGCACCTTGGTCATGCCGACAATGGCCGCCTTGCTCGCGCAGTACGCAACGTGGCGGTCCAGGCCGATGACGGCGGCCTGGGAGGCGAGGTTGACGATACGCCCGCTGCTCTGGGCCAGCATGTGACGGGCGCAGGCCTGGGCGACGAAGAAGCTGGCCTTGAGGTTGATATCCAGGGTGGTGTCCCAGGCGCTTTCGCTGACCTCGATGGCCTTGTCCAGCAACACCACGCCGGCACTGTTGACCAGGTAATCCAGACGTTGAAAGTGTTCGAATACGTGGTCGATGGTAGGTTGTATGCGGTCGACCCGACCGAGGTCGACGGCAATGCCCAGGTGCCCGTCGCCGAGACGGGCGGCAACGTCAACCACTGCCGGATCGCGGTCGAGCAAGGCCACCCGGGCGCCGCGCTCCGCCAGCAGGGTGGCGCAGGCCAGGCCGATACCGGCGGCGCCACCAGTGATCACGGCGCAACGGCCGCTGAGGTCGAAGGCTTGGTTCCAGAAACCAGACATGAGTGACTCCTCTTTTCAAAGCGATGCAGATCCAGTGTGGGAGGGGGCTTGCCCCCGATGGCAGTGTGTCAGTCACCTGATCTATCACTGTTACACCGCTTTCGGGAGCAAGCCCCCTCCCACCGTTGACCCTATTTCAAGTCAGTGACTACTTGGCGCCGCTGACCTGCTTGTACAGCGCATCGGCATTCGCATGGGTCACCGGCACCCACGGCAGGATGTAGTTCTTGTCACTGCCATCCCCCCATTTCACGTCCTTGGCATAGCGCTCCCAGATCACCGACTGCGGCGTGTAGTCCTTGCCGGCCAATGCGCGCAACGCCACGTCCAACGCGCCCTGAGACTGGGCCTGGGCGTCCTGGAGGAAGGTGGTGACTTCATCTTTTTTCGCCGCCTGGATCGCATCCGGCATGCCGTCGATGGAGGTCACGGGCACGTCCTTGGACGTGAGGCCATGGGACTTCAGAGCCTGCACCGCGCCGAGGGCCATGTCGTCGTTCTGTGCGATCACGCCATTGATGCCCTTGGGATGAGCGTTCAGCCAATCCTCAGTCAGGGCCAGTGCCTGGGCGCGGTCCCAGTTGGCGGTTTTCTTCTCGATGATCTTGATGTCCGGGTGTTTGCCCAGCACTTCCAGTTCGCCTTTTTCACGGTCGATCTGTGCCGATTGGCCGATGGGCCCCTGGATGATCACCACATTGCCCTTGCCGTTGAGCTTGTCGACCATGGCCTGGGCCTGCAGGCGGCCACCCTCCACATCGTCGTTACCCACATACGGCACGTTGGCGTCGGCAACTTTCGTGTTGGAGGCGATGACCACCACGTCGTTGCTCATGGCCGCCTTGACCGTGCCGACGCCGGCCTTGGTATCGATGGGCACGAACAGGATGGCGTCGTAGCGCTGGGTCACCATGTTTTCAATCTGGTTGTTCTGGGTCAGTGCGTCGTAGTTGCCGTCGAACACGGTCAATTGCACGGTGCCGTCCTTGACCGCAGGATGCTCCTTGAGCTCGCGGACCCAGTTCTGCATGAACTGGCCCTTGAGGCCGTAGACGGCGGCGCCGATCTTGTAGGTCTTGCCATCGGCGGCCAGGGCGATACTGCTGGCCAGCAGGGTGAGGGTCGCCGCAGCGGCCAAAGTGATACCCAGTTTCATAAGTCGAACTCCAGTTATTGTTATTGGTCGTTCTTCAGCGTTTTTTCTTGCGCCACACGTCAATCAGCACTGCGAACACGATGATCAGGCCCTTGGCGACCTGCTGGTAATAGGAGGACACGCCGAGCAGGTTCAGGCCGTTGTTGATCACGCCGATCAACAGCGCGCCAAACAGCGTGCCGACGATGCTGCCGGTGCCGCCCGACAAACTGGTGCCGCCGATCACCACGGCGGCAATCGCGTCCAGCTCATAGGAAACCCCGGCCTGGGGCAGGGCGGAGGTGGTACGCGCCGACAGCACCACGCCGGCCAATCCCGCGAGCAGGCCGGAGACCACGTACACCGAGAACATCACCTTGCGCACGCCGATACCGGAGGTGCGTGCGCTCTTTTCATTGCCACCCACCGCGTACACATAGCGGCCGTAGGTGGTGTAGCGCAGCACCATCCAGAAGATCAGCGCGACCACCGCGAAGATGATGATCGGCACGCCTATCGGGCCGATCTTGCCGATGCCCAGCGCCAGGTAGGCGTCGGGCAGGTCGGTGATGGGGCTGCCGTCATTGAGAATGAAGGTCATGCCGCGCGCGATGCTGAGCATGCCCAGGGTGGCCACGAACGGCGGGATCGACAGGTTGGCGACCATGAAGCCGTTGACCACGCCGAGCATCGCGCCGGCGAACATTCCCGCGCTGACCGCCGCCAGCAGGCCATAGCCCTGGGTCGCGACCATCGCGCTGCACAACCCGGCAAACGCGAGGATCGAGCCCACCGAGAGGTCGATACCCTTGGTCAGGATCACATAGGTCATGCCCACGGCCAGGATGCCATTGATGGAGGTCTGGCGCAGGATGTCCATCCAGTTGCGCCAGGTCATGAAGTATTCACTGGAAAACGCCATCGCCACGCACAGCAGGATAAACACCAGCGGCAGGCCGAAGCGGTCGAGGGACAGGCGCAGTCGGCTGCGCGGCGCGGCGGTAACGGGCGCAACGATCGTTTTGGCATTCATGAGGCAAGACTCAACAAGGCTTCCTGGGAAAGGGCGGTGTCGCTGCTGACAGTGACCAGGCGGCCGCCCTTGAAGACGGCGATGCGATCGCTCAGGTGCAGCAGTTCCGGGGCTTCCGATGACACCACAATGGCAGCGCCCCCGGCGCGCACGAACTGATCGAGCAGGTGGTAGATCTCTTGCTTGGCGCCTTCGTCGATGCCCCGCGTGGGTTCATCGCAGAGCAGGCACACCGGTTGCGTGGACATGCATTTGGCGAGCACGACTTTCTGCTGGTTGCCGCCGCTCATGGACGCCACCGGCAGGTCCAGGGAAGTGGTCTTGATCTGCAGGCGCTTGACCATGTCCTCAGCCAATTGGGTTTCCTTGCGCGCGTTGATCAGTGACCAGTTCGACAAGCGCTTGTAGGCCGCCAGCGCAATGTTGGAAACAATGCTGCCAGTGAGTACCAGGCCACTGTCCTTGCGGTCTTCGGTGACCAACGACATGCCGGCGTTGATGGTCGCTTTGGGCAGCCCGATGGGCAGGGGCTTGCCGTGCAGGGTGACGCTGCCCGAGTGCGGCGTGGTCAGCCCATAGATGCAGTTGAGGAACTCACTGCGCCCCGACCCCATCAGGCCGTAGATGCCGAGGATTTCGCCCTGGCGCAGTTGCAGGCTGATGTCGTGGAACTCGCCGCTGCGGCTCAGGTTGTCGACTTGCAGGCAGGTGGTGGCGGTGCATTCACGGCCGACCTTGTGGTCGATGCGCGTCAGCTCCTGGCCGACGATGCCGCGCACCAGGTGGTTGCGGTCGATATCGGCCATGCGCCCGCTTTCCACAAAGGCGCCATCGCGAAAGATGCTGTAGTCATCGGCGATCTGCGCCAGTTCACTCAGGCGGTGCGACACGTACACGATGCCCGCGCCACGCGCGGTGAGGCGGCGAATGGCCTTGAACAGGGTGTCTGCCTCACGCTCGCCGATGGCCGAGGTGGGTTCGTCCATGATCATCACCTGGCAGTCATGGCTGAACGCCTTGGCGATCTCCACCAGTTGGATCTGCGCCACGCTCAAGCGGTGCATGGGGCTGGTGGGGTCGACGTCGAATTCCAGGCCTTCGAGCAGCTCGCGGGTACGCCGGTTGAGGGTTTTGCTATCGACGATGCATCCAGCGCGGCGCGGTTCGCGGCCCAGCCAGATATTTTCGGCGACGGTCATGTAGGGAATGGGTTCCAGCTCCTGGGTGATCATCGCGATCCCCGCCGCCAGGGCCTCGCTCGGGCGGTTGAACTGCACCGCTGCGCCGTTGAGCAGAATGCTGCCGGCATCGCGCGGGGTGATGCCCATCAGGATGCTCAGAAATGTCGATTTGCCTGCGCCATTGCCGCCACACAGGGCGTGTACGCTGCCGGCCCGCAAGGAGAGGCGCCCGTCACGCAGGGCAGGTACCCCGGCGTAAGCCTTGGCGACGTGTTCAGCCTGGAGCAGTAATGGCGTGGCCATCGGCGTGTCCTCGTGCTGTGAATTCTTATTAGGTCGCACAGTCATGTTTCGCTGTGATCATATGTGTATCAAATGAAATTCTGATCAGTCAATCCCTTTCACTTAAAAGTGATGATTCTCATCTCGAGTGCTTTTATTCGCGCTTTATGGGGCTTTGACTGGGAGGCCAGTAAAAACTCGCTTGACAGAATCAGGCTTATGCACGAGAAATGTCTGAATAAAATTTCACTGAATGATCAAATGATCAGTCGTAACAGCAGTAACGGCAGCGGAGCCAGACGCCATGAACACACCTTTCCCGGTGGCTATCGGATGCGATGAAGCGGGTTTTGAGCTCAAGGAGCTGTTGAAGCGCCATATCGAGGCGCTGGGATACCCGCTGACCGATTTCGGCACGCATTCCACTGCGCCCGTGCTTTACCCGGACATCGCCCTGGCCGTGGCCAGCGCCATCACCGCCGGGCAGCAGCGCCTCGGCGTGCTGGTCTGCGGCACCGGGATCGGCATGGCGATTTCGGCCAACAAAGTGCTCGGGATCCGGGCGGCCCAGGCTCACGACACTTACTCGGCGGAGCGCGCACGCAAGAGCAACGATGCGCAGATCCTGTCCATCGGTGCGCGGGTAATCGGCGCGGAACTGGCCAAAAGCATCGTCACCGCGTTCCTGGCGTCGGAGTTCGAGGCCGCGCGTTCGGGGGCCAAGGTCGAGCGCATCAATGCGATCGAGCGCGATGGGCATCAATAGTGGACGGCGCGGGGCAAGAGCCGGGAGAATGCGCCTTTGACGCCGAAACGGAAGCCCGTCCCCATGAGTGACAGTACCCAGCGCATGGCCAGTGATATCGATCAGATGACCGAAGTGGCGATGCTCTATTACCTTGAGAACGTCACTCAGGAGGCCATCGCCAAGCGCTTCGACCTGTCGCGGGCCAAGGTCAGCCGTTTGCTCAAGCGCGCGCGGGATGAGGGCATTGTCGAGGTGCGCGTGTTGCAGCACCCGGCGATGAACAACGAGCTGGAGCGGGCGCTGGTGGAGCGCTTCAAGCTCGACCGTGCCTTGATCGCCGTCGACCACAGCGACGCCGACACCCAGCGCTCGGCCGTCGCCAGCCTGGTCGCCAATTACCTGAACAAAACCCTGGGCGACGGCATGATCGTCGCCGTGGGCATGGGGCGTAATGTCGGCGCAGTGGCCGATAACGTGTTTCTGCCGGTGACGCGCAACTGCACCTTTGTCTGCGCCATCGGCGGTTCGCTCAAGGCTGGCGAGTACATGAACCCCGACCACATCTGCCGGCGCCTGGCCCTGCGCTTTGGGGGTGAAAGTGAGAGCCTGTACGCCCCGGCGCTGGTGGCCAACCCGGAACTGCGCGGCGTCTTGATCAATAACGACACGGTGCGCTCGACCCTGGACCGTGCGCGCCGCGCCGACATTGCCTTGATCGGCATCGGCGACATGAGCGAGAACAGCAACATGGTGCGCATGGGCTGGTTTTCGCCGCAGGAAATCGCCCAGGCCCGCTTGTCCGGCACGGTGGGCGACATGATGGGCTATGACTTTATCGATATTCACGGCCAGCCGGCGGTCAACGCCATCCAGGGGCGGGTGATCGGGTTGACGGTGCAGGAGCTGTTTCGCATCCCGGACGTGGTGGCGATTGCCAGTGAGAACACCAAGGCGGCGGCGACCTTGGGCGCGTTGCGCTCGGGGGTGATCAATACCCTGGCGACGACGGTGACCAATGCACATACCATCCTGGCATTGGACGACGCCACCCGAAAAGCCTGACTCAACACCCTTCCAGATGTGGACTGGAGACCAATCTGGAATGGGGACCAATGTGGGAGGGGGCTTGCCCCCGATAGCGGTGTGCCAGCCGGCTTATATGTTGACTGGCACACAGCCATCGGGGGCAAGCCCCCTCCCACATTGGTTTTATATAAGTCAGGGGACAGGTTTTGTAATAGTTTTGCCCTGTGGGAAATTTGTATTTGGGCTGTAGGATTCAAGCCCTTTCGTTATTTCAGGACTTGCATGAACAGCCTCTCGGAGCCCCCCAGTCGTCTTTCCCCAAGACACCCGCTGTCGTTGTTCCCGCTCATACACCCCGTATTTCGTCGACTAACCTTGTCCCGGTCCAATGACCGCGTTTTGCCGTGTCCGGCATTCTGAACCCCTTGAATACAGAGAACCCCTAGATGGAATGGTTAGCGGATCCAACGGCCTGGCTCGGCCTTGCGACCTTGATTGTGCTGGAACTGGTACTGGGCATCGACAACCTGGTGTTTATCGCGATCCTCGCGGACAAGTTGCCGCCTGAACAGCGCGACCGCGCGCGGTTGATCGGTTTGTCCCTGGCCCTGCTGATGCGCCTGGGCCTGCTGGCGAGTATTTCCTGGCTGGTGACGCTGACCCAGCCGCTGTTCGAGGTGTTCGACAAGAGTTTCTCCGGGCGTGACCTGATCATGCTGTTTGGCGGTGTGTTCCTGTTGTTCAAGGCCACCATGGAACTGCATGAACGCCTGGAAGGGCATGTCGCCCAGCACAAGGGCAACGTGACCTATGCGATGTTCTGGCCGATCGTGGCGCAGATCGTCGTGCTCGACGCGGTGTTCTCCCTGGATGCGGTGATTACCGCCGTGGGCATGGTCGATGAGCTGGCGGTGATGATGATCGCGGTGATCGTGTCCATCGGCCTGATGATCGTGGCGAGCAAGCCGCTGACCCGTTTCGTCAACGCCCACCCGACGGTGATCATGCTGTGCCTGGGCTTTTTGATGATGATCGGCTTCGCGCTGACTGCCGAAGGCCTGGGCTTTCATATTCCCAAAGGCTACCTGTACGCGGCGATCGGCTTCTCGATCCTGATTGAAGTGTTCAACCAGATCGCTCGCTCGCGGCGCAAGAAGTCGGCGCAAGGCGTATTACCGGTGCGTGAACGGACCGCCCACGCGGTGATGCGCCTGCTTGGCGGTCGCACCCTGGCGGTGGAAGAGGTCGGTGAGGAGGTGGCTGACCTGCTGGGCGAGCCGGATGCTGCGCAGGGCCCGTTGTTCGATCGACGCGAGCGCGTGATGATCAGCGGTGTGCTGCAACTGGCTGAACGACCGATCCGCACATTGATGACGCCACGGGCCAAGGTCGACTGTATCGATCTGGCGGACGATCCCGAGAGCATTCGCCTGAAACTGATGCACTCCTCCTACTCGCGGCTGCCGTTGATCCGTAACGGTGCGGTCGATGAGCCCCTGGGCTTCGTGCACAAAAAGGAATTGCTCAAGGAATACCTGGCCGGCAACGAGCCGAATCTGGAGCATTTGGCGCGTCGTGCGATCAACCTGCTGGAGCGCTTTTCGATCCTCAATGCACTGGAGCAAATGCGCCAGGAATCCACGCATATCGCCTTTGTGATCAACGAGTTCGGTGACTTCATGGGCGTGTTGAGCATGACCGATATCCTCGAATCCATCGCGGGTGAGCTGCCGGACGCCAGCGAGATCGAAGGGCCGGATATCGTCGAGGACGGCGCGGGGTATCGTGCCGATGGCGCGTTGAACCTCGATCAGGTCCGCCGACGCACCGGCTTCAAGGCGGCCGCTACCGAGGATTACCAGACCCTGGCCGGGCTGGTCATGAGCCTGCTTGATCGCCTGCCTGTGGTAGGTGATCACCTGGAACATGAAGGTTGGCGGTTGACGGTGGCTGCGGTGCGTGAGCGCCGGGTGACGCAGGTATGCCTTGAGCCTCTTTCAGGGCATAGCGCCTGAATATGCCTTCAAGGGTTTGCTCCTGGGTTGCCTGGGGGCCAAACCCTTCGATGAACTCCTCGACCTTGCCATTGACGTGGGGGACAAGGGTGGGTGTCGCTCTCACCCCCGGCAATGTGGGGGTTTTTGCGATATCGACCACCAGGCATTTCACCGTCTTGTAACGCCGTGCAACCGCTTCAAAGCGCTCGGCGGCGGGGCCGCATCCAGGGCAGGTCTCTGAAACAAACAGGATGAATACGATTGGAGCGGATCTGACGATCAACTGATACTGCTCGTTGGTTGCAATAGCGTCCTTTGCGATACCCATTTGACTTCCCTCTCGGCCAGCGTTTTTGCCAACGCTAGGCCGGTAGTGCATCGGTGTCTACTGTCAACCTTCACAGGTCCGGCTGACGCTCCAGGCGTTCCCGGGCCTTGCGCGCCTGGCTGGCGCACTTGCGGTATTCCTCATTGTCACGAGATGCCTTGGCCTCACGGTAGGCATGGTGATTCTGGCTGGTGTAGTTGGTGTCGAAGGCCTCCTTGAGTTTGCGCAGTTGTTCCTTGCAGTCGCGGCGGTCGTTGCTGGCCAGGGCGTTGCCGGCCATCAGGTAACACAGCATTAACAGGCCAAGCTTCAATTTCATCCGGGGTCCCTCCGTGCAGGGGCTTGTTCGCTCTACAGGTTAGCCCAACCGTACAAGGTTGGTGCGCAGTAACACCGTTGTGGGGCATTGAGTAGCAGAGCGCTGGGGTGATGGCGCAACGCCGCCGTGCTCCTCAATAACTATCTTGCTGATCCTTAAGGATTTTCTCTCCGGCATATTTTTCCTTCAGTCCCTGTGGCACACTTTCTGCTGTCTATTCCGTTGTTACATACCAAGTTCCGGTACAGCGGAATACACATCTCCTGGAGTGCTTGTCATGCATCACCGACCTTCCGTGTTCAAAGCGTGTGTTTTTCTCTTCGCCGCATCGGCGTGCGTTGTCAGCCTCGCGCAGGCGGCGGACAGCAAGCTCGACGACGTGCTCAAGCGCGGGCATCTGATCGTGGGTACAGGCAGTACCAATGCGCCGTGGCACTTCCAGGGAGCGGATGGCAAGTTGCAGGGGTTCGATATCGACATTGGCCGCATCGTGGCCAAGGGGTTGTTCAATGACCCGAGCAAGGTCGAGTTCGTGGTGCAGTCGTCCGACGCGCGGATTCCCAATCTGCTGACCGACAAGGTCGACATGAGTTGCCAGTTCATCACCGTCACCGCCAGCCGTGCGCAGCAAGTGGCCTTCACCCTGCCGTATTACCGCGAAGGCGTCGGCCTGCTGCTGCCCAACACCAGCCAGTACAAGCAAATCGAGGACCTGCAGGCCGCGGGCGATGACGTCACCGTGGCCGTGCTGCAGAACGTGTATGCCGAGCAATTGGTGCATCAGGCGCTGCCCAAGGCCAAGGTCGACCAGTACGACAGCGTCGACCTGATGTACCAGGCCGTGAACTCCGGTCGCGCCGATGCCGCCGCCACCGACCAGTCCTCGGTCAAATACCTGATGGTGCAAAACCCTGGCCGCTACCGCAGCCCGACCTACGCCTGGAGCCCGCAGACCTATGCGTGCGCGGTCAAGCGTGGCGACCAGGACTGGCTGAACTTCGTCAATACCGCGCTGCATGAAGCCATGACCGGGGTCGAATTCCCCACCTACAAGGCCTCGTTCAAGCAATGGTTCGGCGTTGACCTGCCGGAGCCGGCGATTGGTTTTCCTGTGGAATTCAAGTGATCCGCAACAATCGGGGCGCGCTTGACGGCGCCCCACTCAGGTACTGTCGACCATGAACTATCAGTTGAACTTTGCCGCCGTATGGCGTGATTTCGACACCTTGCTGGCGGGCCTCGGCCTGGGCCTGCAGTTGGCCTTGCTGTCGATCGCCATCGGCTGCGTGATCGGCCTGCTGATGGCGTTTGCCATGCTGTCCAGGCACCGCGCGTTGCGTATCTTTGCTTCGGTGTACGTGACGGTGGTGCGCAACACGCCGATCCTGGTGTTGATCCTGTTGATCTATTTCGCCTTGCCGTCGCTGGGCATTCGCCTGGATAAAATTCCTTCGTTCATCATTACCCTGTCGCTGTATGCCGGGGCCTATCTGACCGAGGTGTTCCGTGCCGGGCTGCTGAACATTCCCAAGGGCCTGCGCGAAGCCGGCTTGGCGATTGGCCTGGGTGAGTGGCGTATCCGCGCCTATATCACCGTGCCGGTGATGCTGCGCAACGTGCTGCCGGCGCTGTCGAACAACTTTATCTCGCTGTTCAAGGACACGTCCCTGGCCGCTGCGATTGCGGTGCCGGAGCTGACCTATTACGCCCGCAAGATCAACGTCGAAAGCTACCGGGTGATTGAAACCTGGCTGGTCACGACCGCGCTCTACGTGGCCGCCTGTTACCTCATTGCCATGCTGCTCCGTTACCTGGAACAGCGTCTGGCGATTCGTCGTTAAGGAGGGTTTCCATGTACGAATCCCCCAGTTGGCTGCATGAATTGTGGATCGCCCGGGAGACGCTGTGGGCAGGGTTTCAGACCAGTATCTATTGCTCGGCGCTGGCAATATTTTTCGGCACCCTGATCGGTATCTGCGCCGGGATGGTGCTCACTTACGGCACGTTCTGGATGCGTGCGCCATTGCGTCTGTATGTCGACCTGATTCGCGGCACGCCGGTGTTTGTACTGGTGTTGGCGTGTTTCTACATGCTGCCGGCGCTCGGCTGGCAGATCAGCGCGTTCCAGGCCGGCGCGGTCGGGCTCACGCTGTTTTGTGGCTCCCACGTCGCGGAAATCGTGCGCGGTGCGCTGCAGGCCATTCCCCGTGGGCAACTGGAAGCAGGCAAGGCGATTGGCCTGACGTTCTACCAGTCCCTGGGCTACGTGCTGTTGCCCCAGGCGCTGCGGCAGATCCTGCCGACGTGGGTCAATTCCTCCACGGAAATCGTCAAGGCCTCGACCCTGCTCTCGGTCATCGGCGTGGCTGAGTTGCTGCTGAGCACCCAGCAAGTCATCGCACGCACCTTCATGACCCTGGAGTTCTACCTGTTCGCAGGCTTCATGTTCTTTGTCATCAACTACGCCATTGAATTATTCGGGCGCTACATAGAAAAGCGGGTGGCCTTGCCATGAATCAACGTCAAACAACCGAACCGCTGCTGAATATTCGTGGCCTGCGCAAGCAATACGGGGCAGTGGAAGTGCTCAAGGGTGTCGACCTGAGCCTGCAGCGCGGCAACGTGGTGACCCTGATCGGCTCCAGCGGCTCGGGCAAGACCACGCTGTTGCGTTGCGTCAACCTGCTGGAAGAATTCCAGGGCGGGCAGATTACCCTGGACGGCGAGTCCATCGGTTACAGCGACGTGGCCGGCAAGCGCGTGCGTCATCCCGAGCGCGTGATCGCCCAACACCGCGCAATGACCGGCATGGCGTTCCAGCAATTCAACCTGTTCCCGCATTTGACCGCCTTGCAGAACGTGACCCTGGGGTTGTTGAAAGTTAAGAAAATGCCTAAGGACGAGGCCGTGTCGCTTGCGGAAAAATGGCTCGACCGCGTGGGACTTCTGGAGCGTCGCAATCACTTTCCCGGTCAGTTGTCCGGCGGCCAGCAACAGCGCGTGGCGATTGCACGGGCGATTGCCATGAACCCCAGCCTGATGCTGTTCGACGAAGTGACCTCGGCCCTCGACCCGGAACTGGTAGGCGAAGTGCTCAGCGTGATCAAGGGGCTGGCGGAGGAGGGCATGACCATGTTGCTGGTCACCCACGAAATGCGCTTTGCCTACGAAGTGTCGGACAAGATCGTTTTCATGAACCAGGGGCGCATTGAAGAGCAGGGCAGCGCCAAGGATATTTTCGAACGCCCGCAGTCGCCGCGCCTGGCGGAATTTCTCAAGAACATTCGTTTTTAATCAAGGAGCTATTTTATGAGCATTACTCGTTACGGTGCCGGTAGTACTGCCGGCGGCGGCCAGCCACGTCCCTTCGCCCGCGCAGTGGAAGCGGACGGCTGGTTGTACGTCTCAGGCCAGGTGCCTGCGGTGGACGGCGAAATCATCACTGGCGGCATCATCGAGCAAACTCGCCAAACCATGCGCAACGTGGTGGCGATCCTTGAAGAGGCCGGCTACGAATTGAAAGACGTGGTGCGTGTCGGCGTGTGGCTGGAAGACCCACGGGACTTCTGGAGTTTCAACAAGGTGTTCGGCGAATACTTCACGGCCGAACACGCCCCGGCGCGGGCGTGCGTGCAGGCGAACATGATGGTCGATTGCAAGGTCGAGATCGATTGCGTGGCCTACAAGAAAAAGGGCTAAATTGGCCCCATTCTCTACACCACAGCTGCTCCAATGTGGGAGGGGGCTTGCCCCCGATAGCGGTGTATCAGTAACAGCTGTAAGGACTGACACACTGCAGTCGGGGGCAAGCCCCCTCCCACAGGAGAACTTTGTCGCACACATCAACTTCGACCGGACCGGAACCGCCATGACCGAAGACACCATCAAACGCCGCGCCAAAGGCCTGGACCGTGCGTTCGATATTCTCGATTTTCTCAAGGAAATCGGCCAGCCGCTGCGCCCGAATGATATCGCCAGCGGCATCGGCAGCCCCAAGTCCACGGTCTATGAACTGGTCGCCTCGCTGCTCGAGCGCCGCATCCTGGAAACCGTGGGCAAGGACGGTCACGTCTACCTCGGGCGCCAGCTGTACTTCCTCGGCCAGGCGCACCTGCGCCACTTCGACCTGACGCGCGAGGCCGACCACGCCTTGCAGGAGATCGTCAGCAAGACCCACGAAACCGCGCAGATGTGCCTGCTCAACGGGCGCAAGTACACGGTAGCGCTGATGCGCGAAGGCCAGCGGCATTTCCGTATTTCGTCGGATATCGGTGAAAACGCGCCGATCCCCTGGACCGCTTCCGGGCGCCTGTTGCTGGGGCATTTGAGCGACCAGCAGATCATCGACCTGATCGACCCCGACGATTTCATCCTGCCCGATGGCCTGCGCCTGCCCCTGGAGACCTTCCTGGCACAGATCCGCCAGGCCACCCTCGACGGGTTCTTCTCCTTCGACAGCGTGGCCGACACCTTTACCCACTGCTTTGCCGCCCCGGTGCGCGACGCGCAGGGCACCAGCATTGCAACGCTGTGCATCGTTGCCCCCCGGGCTGATGCGAGCAAAAACTACCATGACTATCGCCGGGTGCTGATCGACAGCGCCAACAACCTGGCCCGGCGCATCACCGAATAGGAATTTCCCATGTCTGCCTTCAATGCCGTTGAAAAAGGCGCCGCCGCCATTGGCGCCCATCTGGTCCGCGACGTGAGCCTGCCGGCCCTGGTGCTGCACCGCGAGGCACTGGAACACAACATCCGCTGGATGCAGGCATTCGTCAGTGCCAGCGGCGCGCAGTTGGCGCCCCACGGCAAGACCAGCATGATGCCGGCGCTGTTCCAGCGTCAGGTCGCTGCGGGTGCGTGGGGCATCACCCTGGCCAACGCCGTGCAGACCCGCGCGGCCTACGCCGGTGGCGTGCGTCGCGTGCTGATGGCCAACCAGTTGGTGGGGGCGCCGAACATGGCGTTGATTGCCGACCTGCTGGCCGATCAGGATTTTGACTTTCATTGCATGGTCGATCACCCGGACAACGTCGCTGACCTGGGCCTGTTCTTCGCCGCCCGTGGCCTGCGCCTGAACGTGATGATCGAGTACGGTGTAGTCGGTGGTCGCTGCGGCTGCCGCAGCGAGCAGCAAGTGCGCGAATTGGCCAAGGCGATCAAGGCTCAACCTGCGCTGGCCCTGACCGGTATCGAAGGCTACGAAGGGGTGATCCACGGCGAGCACGCCATCAGCGGCATCCGTGAATTCGCCGCCAGCCTCGTGCGACTGGCAGTGGACCTGCAGGACAACGGCTTTTTTGACCTGCCCAAACCCATCGTCACAGCCTCGGGTTCGGCCTGGTATGACCTGATCGCCGAATCCTTCGAGCAACAGAATGCCGCCGGGCGCTTCCTCAGCGTGCTGCGCCCAGGCAGCTACGTGGCCCACGACCATGGTATCTACAAGCAAGCGCAATGCTGTGTGCTTGAGCGTCGCAGCGACCTCGACGAAGGCTTGCGCCCGGCGCTGGAAGTCTGGGCCCATGTGCAATCGTTGCCGGAACCGGGCTTTGCGGTGATCGCCCTGGGCAAGCGCGACGTGGCCTACGACGCCGGTCTGCCGGTACCGCTCAAGCGCTACAAGGCCGGGATCGTGCCGGCCGAGGGCGATGATGTGAGCGCGTGCCAGGTGACCGCCGTGATGGACCAGCATGCGTTCATGACCGTGGCGCCGGGGGTTGACCTGCGCATTGGCGACATCATTTCGTTTGGTACGTCCCACCCATGCCTGACCTTCGACAAGTGGCAGGTGGGTTGCCTGGTGGATGAGCAGTTGCGGGTGATCGAGTCCCTGCGTACGTGTTTCTAGACCGCGTCGCGCCTATCGGGGGCAAGCCCCCTCCCACATTTGGAATGCGTTCCCCTGTGGGGGGCTTGCCCCCGATGAGGCCATCAGCCCCACCGAGACAGCAGCCATGACCACTAAACCGCGCATCGCCCTTATCGGCGAATGCATGATCGAACTGCAACACCGCGCCGACGGCAGCCTGCACCAGAGCTTCGGCGGTGACACCCTGAACACCGCGGTGTACCTGCGCCGCGAACTGGGTGATATCGGCAGCGTCGACTACGTCACTGCCCTGGGCGATGACAGTTTCAGCGATTCAATGTGCGCACAGTGGCAAGCCGAGGGCATCGGCCTGGGCATGGTCCAGCGCCTGCCCGGACGCCTGCCGGGTTTGTATTGCATCCAGACCGATGCCAATGGCGAGCGTAAGTTTCTCTACTGGCGCAACGAAGCGGCCGTACGCGATTGCTTCACCACGCCTGCGGCCGAACCGATCCTGGCGGCGTTGCCGGAGTATGACGTGGTGTATTTCAGCGGCATCACCCTGGCGGTGCTGGGTGCGGTTGGGCGCGAGCGCTTGCTGGACACCCTGGTAGAGACCCGCCGCCGGGGCGGCAAGGTGGTGTTCGATAACAACTACCGGCCACGCTTATGGGCCGACGTGGACACGGCTCGTGAGGCTTATCGCAAGGTGTTGGCTGAAGTGGACATCGCCTTGCTGACCGAGGATGACGAGCGCGCGTTGTTTGGTTATGAGGACAGCGAACAGGTATTTGCGGCCTATCCAGCGATTGCGCAGGTGGTGCTCAAGCGGGGCGCGGATGCGTGTTTGATGCGTTGCGCGGGGGAGCGCTATGCGGTGCCGGCGGTAACGGTGGAGAAGGTGGTGGACACCACGGCGGCGGGGGATTCGTTCAGTGCGGCGTATCTGGCCGGGCGGCTCAAGGGTGAGTCGCCGCAAGAGGCAGCGTTGGCGGGGCATCGGCTGGCGAGTCGGGTGATTCAGGTGCCGGGGGCGTTGATACCGAGGTGAATGGCCGCCTGTGGCGGATCGGGGGCAAGCCCCCTCCCACATTTGGAATGCGTTCCCCTGTGGGAGGGGGCTTGCCCCCGATGGCGGTGTAAAGCCAACCCCCTCAGTCCCGGTAAAACACCTGCACCAGGTGATACCCAAACTTGCTCTTGATCGGCCCATGCACCACCTTCACCGGCTTCTTGAAGATCACCGCATCGATGGCCCCCACCATCTGCCCGGGCCGCACCTCACCCAGATCGCCGCCACGCTTGCCCGACGGGCAGGTGGAGTACTTCTTGGCGAGCACGTCAAAGGCTTCGCCCTTGGCAATGCGCTGCTTGAGTTGTTCGGCTTCTTCGCTGGTTTTCACCAGGATATGGCGGGCTTGGGCTTTCATTGATGTCTACCAGGTGTGCGACGGCGCGCGATTATGCCTGAACTCAGGCATCGACGCCGATCATGCTGCGGATTTTAGTGGCCAACAGGTCGATGGAAAATGGCTTGGCGACCATGTCCATGCCGTCCTCCAGGAAGCCCTGGCGTTCAGCGGCTTTCTCGGCATAACCGGTCATGAACAGCACGCGCAGGCCCGGGCGATGCTGGCGGGCGATTTCCGCCAGTTGCCTGCCGTTCATGCCCGGCAGGCCGACGTCGGTCACCAGCAAATCCACGCGCAAGTCCGATTCCAGCAGCGGCAGCGCGGCACGCGCATCCGCCGCCTGGTGAGCGGTATAGCCCAGTTCGTCGAGCAGATTGACCACCAGCATGCGCACCGCCGGGTCGTCCTCGACCACCACCACGGCTTCTCCGGCCAGGGCCACCGGGGCTTCGCTCAGGCTGGCGGGCAGGCTGCTTTCCAGCGCGGTGCCGTGCAGGCGCGGCAAGTACAGGCGCACGCACGTGCCCTGGCCCGGCTCGCTCTGGATAGTCACATGGCCACCGGACTGCTGGGCGAAGCCGTAGATCATCGACAAGCCCAGTCCGGTGCCTTGGCCGATGGGTTTGGTGGTAAAGAACGGGTCGAAGGCCTTGGCCAGGATCTTCGGCGCCATCCCGCTGCCGTTGTCGCGCACGCCGAGCATCACGTAGTCGCCGGCCTTGACCGGCTCCAGGGTGGTGATATCGGTGCCGTCCAGATAGCTGTTGGCGGTTTCGATCAGCAGTTCGCCGCCGTCGGGCATGGCGTCGCGAGCATTGATCACCAGGTTGAGCAGGGCGTTTTCCAGTTGGCTGGCGTCGGTGTTCACCGGCCAGATGTCTTTGCCAAGCTGCACGTTGAGGGTGATATGCGCGCCCTTGGTGCGGCGGAAGAGGTCTTCCAGGGACGCCACCAGTTGGTTGGGATCTGTGGGTCGCCGGTCCAGCGATTGGCGCCGTGAGAATGCCAGCAGTCGGTGGGTAAGGGCGGCGGCGCGGTGGGCGGACGTCACGGCGGCATCGGCAAAGCGGCCGATGTCCTCACTGCGGCCGTCGGCAATGTAGCGTTGCATCAGGTCGAGGCTGCCGATGATACCGGTGAGCATATTGTTGAAGTCGTGGGCGATACCGCCCGTGAGCTGACCCACCGCTTCCATTTTCTGCGCGTGGCGCAAGGCATCTTCGGCCCGCTCGCGCTCGAACATCTCGTTCTGCAGGCGCTGGTTGGCCTCGGCCAGTGCCTGGGTGCGCTGGGCCACGCGTTCTTCGAGATTCTCGTTGAGATGGCGCAGGGCTTCTTCGGTGAGCTTGCGTTCGGTCTCATCGATCACAAAGATGTAGAAACCGTTCACCGAGCCGTCGTTGCTGAAGCGCGGCAGGTACTTCATCAAGGCATGGCGCGCTCGCCCGTCGCGATGGGGCGAGACGGTCATGAAGCTGCACGCCTTGCCGTTGAGCGCGGCGGCGATCTTGTCTGCGCGCCCGGCGTACACCTCGTCGCCGATGACTTCGCGGATGGTCTTGCCGTACAGCTCCTGTGGCGTCTTGCCGTACCAGTCGAGGTAGGCGCTGTTGTTCAGGCGAAAGCGCTGCTCGTGGTCGACATAGCCGATCAACACCGGCATGGCGTTGATGATCAGTTGCAGCTCGGTCTGGCTTTGACGCAGCGCCTGCTCGGTGTGCTTGCGCTCGGTGAGGTCCAGCGCGGCGCCAAGGAACCGCGCCGGCCGTCCCTGCGGGTCCTTGTAGCAACGGCCACGGGCAAACACCCAGCGCACCTGGCCGTCGGCTTGCTGCAGGCGGTATTCCTCGGCGTATTCGGTACCGTAGGTGATGCAGTGCTTGATGCTGCGCGTGACCGAGCCTCGGTCTTCGGGGTGCACGCCGAGCAGGTAGGCGCTGATGGGCAAGAGGCCGGCGTCATTCGGGTCGACGCTATGCAAGTAAGCGAAATGCGCGTCGGCGATAAAGCGGTCTTCGCCGATGTCCCAGTCCCAGGTGCCTACTGCGTCGGTCGCCGCCAGTGCCAGCTGCAGACGCTGCTCGGTACTGTGCTGGGCCTTGAGGCTGTCTTCGGAGCGCTGCTGCAATTCGAGGGCTTTGCTGCGCCGCTCGTTGGTTTCGATGGCGGTGACCAGGATGCCGGCCACGCGGCCGCTTTCATCGCGCACCGGGCTGTAGGTCAGGTCGAGCCAGATCTCAGTGTCGCGATGGTTGCGCTGCAGCACAAAACACTGCTCGCTGAAGGTTCGCACCTGGCCGCTGAGCACCGCGTCATAGATCGGCGCAGCAAAGCTCTGCAGTTCCGGCCAGGTCGTGTGTACCGGCTGGCCCAGGGCATCGGGGTGCTTGTTGCCGGCCAGCAGGGCGAAGCCATCGTTGTAGAGCTGGATGAGCTGCTCGCCCCAGAGCAGCAGCATCGGCATGGGCGAATGCACCACGATATCCACGGCGGTGCGCAGACTTTGCGGCCAGTCATTGGCCTCACCGAGGGGGCTTTGCGCCCAGTCCAGCCGCTCGATCAGTGCAGCGGCCTCGCTACCGGTGGATGTTCCATTCATAAACAAGCCTTGCGCTTCACGCTCTGAAAAAAAGACAACACCCATTATCCCAAGAGACAACCACGGGTGGCTACCTCGAAAAATAGCATGCATTGCCGGTTTTTCTTCAAAACGCCGTATCAGCGCTGAAACCTTTCATCTGTCACGCCAGCTCAGGGCGGTCGCGAAATTGCTCGAGCGCCTGCGGATTGGCCAACGCATCGGTGTTTTTCACCGGTTCACCGTGCACGACGTTGCGCACTGCCAATTCGACGATCTTGCCGCTGATGGTGCGTGGGATATCCGTGACCGCGAGGATCTTCGCCGGTACGTGGCGCGGGGTGGTATTGGCGCGGATCACCTGGCGAATCTGCTGCTCCAGCGCTTCATCCAGTTGCACACCGTCGTCAAGGCGCACAAACAGCACCACGCGCACATCGTCCTGCCAGCGCTGGCCGATGGCGAGGCTTTCCAGCACCTGGGGGACTTTTTCCACCTGGCGATAGATCTCGGCGGTACCGATGCGCACGCCGCCAGGGTTGAGCACCGCGTCGGAGCGGCCGTGGATCAGCAGGCTGGCGTTGGGACGCTGCTCGGCATAGTCGCCCTGGGCCCATACGCCGGGGAACTGGCTGAAATACGAAGCGCGCAGTTTCTGCTGGTGTGGATCGTTCCACAGCCCGATGGGCATGGCCGGAAAATGCCGGGTGCACACCAGTTCGCCTTTCTCACCGACCAGCGGTTGGCCCTGGTCGTCCCATACTTCGATGGCCATCCCCAGGCTCTTGCACTGCATTTCGCCACGGCGCACCGGCAGCACCGGGTTGCCGATCACGAAGCAGGAGACGATATCGGTGCCGCCGGACATGGACGACAGGCACAGCTCGCCCTTGATCTCGCGGTACACATAGTCGTAACTCTGGGGCGACAACGGCGAACCGGTGGAAATCAGGCCCTTGAGGCTGCTCAGGTGGTGGCTCAGGCGTGGCTGCAGCCCGGCTTTTTCCAGGGTGACGAGGAACTTGGGGCTGGTGCCGAACACACTGATGTTTTCCGCATCGATCAGGTCGATCAAACGCTCGGGGCCGGGATGGAACGGCGAGCCGTCATACAGCACTGCCGTGGCGCCAATCGCCAGCACCGACACCAGCCAGTTCCACATCATCCAGCCGCAGGTGGTGTAGTAGAACAGGCAGTCCTCGCGAGACAGGTCGGCATGCAGGCCATGTTCCTTGAGATGGGTGAGCAGCACGCCGCCGGTGCCGTGAATGATGCACTTGGGCACGCCGGTGGTGCCGCTGGAATAGAGGATATACAGCGGGTGATCGAACGGCACCGCGACAAATTCAGGCTCGCCGCCGGCCTGGTAGACGTCGTCCCACAGCGTGACCCGGGCTTGGGTGAGGTAGTCGCCGACCTGCGCCTGCGGGCGGGCGTAAGGCACGATGATCAGTTGCTCCAGGGACGGCAGCCGCGCGAGGATTTCATTGAGCTTGGCGCTCTGGTCGAGGGTCTTGCCGGCATAGCGATAACCGGCGCAGGTGATCAGCACCTTGGGTTCGATCTGACCGAACCGGTCGATGACGCCCTGAGTGCCGAAATCCGGCGAGGAACACGACCAGATTGCGCCGAGACTGGTGGTGGCGAGCATGCCGACCAGGGTTTGCCAGGTGTTGGGCATGCACGCGGCCACCCGGTCACCGAGGCCGACCCCGGCCGCGCGCAAGCTTTTTTGCAGGCCCGCCACGTGGGCGGCCAGCTCGGCGTAGGTCAGTTGTTCGCGCTGGCCGTCTTCGCTGATGGCAACCACGGCAGGGTGAGAGTCGCGGCGGCGCAGCAAGTGCTCCGCGAAGTTCAATGTCGCGCCGGGAAACCATTGGGCGCTGGGCATTTCATTGCCTTCGACCAGCGTGGCGCTGGGCGGGCTGCGAAAGTGCACGTCGAAGAACGCCACGATGGCCTGCCAGAAGTCCGCGCGTTGGTCGATGCTCCATTGGTGCAGGGCGGGGTAGTCGTTGAGCTGCACATCGTGGCGAGCATTGATAAAACGTCGGAACTGGTCCATGCGCGTGTTGGCGATGCGTTCGGGGGAGGGTTGCCAGAGGATGTCGGACATAGCGAGATCTCTTGTTCTTTTACTGGTGTTCCAAACAATAGAGTTCCAGTGTGGGAGGGGGCTTGCCCCCGATGGCGGTGGTTCAGCTGGCACATGTGATACTGATCCACTGCCATCGGGGGCAAGCCCCCTCCTACATTTGATCTCCACTGCCTGGGGTTATTGGGCCAGCCAGCCGCCATCGATGTTCCACGCCGCACCACGCACCTGGGCGCCGGCCTCGCTGCATAAGAACAGCACCAACTCACCCAACTGTGACGGCGTCACAAACTCCAGCGACGGCTGTTTTTCCGCGAGCAGATCCTGCTGCGCCTGCTGCGGCTCCACCCCGCTGGCCACACGATCATCAATCTGCTTCTGCACCAGCGGCGTCAGTACCCAGCCTGGGCAAATGGCATTGCACGTCACGTTGCTGGTAGCGGTTTCCAGGCCCACGACTTTGGTCAGGCCGATTACCCCGTGCTTGGCCGCCACATAGGCTGCCTTGCCCACCGAACCGACCTGGCCATGCACCGAGGCGATATTGACGATGCGTCCCCAGCCCCTGGCCTTCATGCCCGGCAGGCTCAAGCGGGTGCTGTGGAACACCGATGACAGGTTGATGGCGATGATCGAGTCCCAACGCTCCACCGGAAAGTCTTCCACTGCCGCCACGTGCTGGATGCCGGCGTTATTGACCAGAATGTCGACGCCGCCGAACTCGTGCTCGGCGTAGGCGAGCATCTCGGCGATCTGTGCCGGGTCGCTGACGTCCGCCGGGTGATGCCCGACCTTGCCGCCCAATGCCTGCACCTGGGCGATCACCGCGCTGGCGTCGCCGAAGCCGTTGAGAATCAGGTTGGCGCCGGCCTTGGCCAGGCTCAGGGCAATGCCCAGGCCGATGCCGCTGGTGGAGCCGGTGACCAGAGCCGTCTTGCCGTTCAATCTCGTCATGAAAACCTCACACAATGCCGGTGGCGTAGAAAGTACCGATCACCACGAACACCGCGAGGGTCTTGATGATCGTGATGCCGAAAATGTCCTTGTAGGCTTCGCGGTGAGTCAGCCCGGTCACCGCCAACAGCGTGATGACCGCGCCGTTGTGCGGCAGGGTGTCCATGCCGCCGCTGGCCATGGCCGCGACCCGGTGCAGCACTTCAAGGGGGATATTGGCCGCATGGGCCGCTGAAATAAAGCTCTCGGACATGGCTGCCAGGGCGATGCTCATGCCGCCGGACGCGGAGCCGGTAATCCCCGCCAGCAGGGTCACGGTAATGGCTTCGTTGACCAGCGGGTTGGGGATGCCCTTGAGCCAGTCCGCCAGCACCAGAAAGCCCGGCAACGAGGCGATCACTGCACCGAAACCGTATTCCGAGGCAGTGTTCATCGCTGCCAGCAACGCGCCGCTGACCGCACTTTTACTGCCTTCGGCCAGCTTGCTCTTGATCGCCGAGAAGCCGCACACCAGCACCACGATAATCCCCACCAGCAACGCCGCCTGCACCGCCCAGATCGCAGTGAGTTTGGCAATTTCAGTGGTCACCGGAGCGCTCATGCCGGGCAGGCTGAGGCTGTGGGTCTTGCCGTACCACTGCGGGATCCAGTGGGTGAACAGCAGGTTCATCACCCCCACCAGAATCAGCGGCGACAGCGCGATCCAGGGGTTGGGCAGGGTCAGGTTCTCGGCGGTTTCCGGTTCGTTGCGCAGCTCGGTGCCATAGCCTTCGCCCGCGCGCTGGGCCTTGTTGCGTTGGCGCGCCAGGTACAGCATGCCGGCGCAGAATACGAAGATCGTACCGATCAGCCCCAGCCACGGTGCGGCCCAGGCCGTGGTGTTGAAGAAGGTGCTGGGGATGATGTTCTGGATCTGCGGCGTGCCGGGCAGGGCGTCCATGGTGAACGAGAACGCGCCAAGGGCGATGGTGGCCGGGATCAGGCGCTTGGGGATATTGCTCTGGCGGAACATCTCCGCCGCAAACGGGTACACCGCAAATACCACCACAAACAGCGACACACCGCCGTAGGTGAGCAGGGCGCAGACCAGTACGATCACCAGCATCGCCTGGCGCGTACCGAGCACACGAATGGCGGCGGCGACAATCGAGCGCGAAAAGCCTGACAGCTCGATCAGCTTGCCGAACACCGCGCCGAGCAGGAACACCGGGAAATACAGCTTGATAAAGCCGACCATCTTTTCCATGAACACCCCGGTAAAGGCCGGAGCGACAGCGGACGGGTCAGTGAGCAGCACAGCGCCAAGGGCAGCGATTGGGGCAAACAGGATGACGCTGTAGCCACGGTAGGCAGCCAGCATCAGCAGCGCCAGCGCTGCCAGGGCAATGATCACACTCATGGTGTGTCTCCATCGGATTGTTATTGTTGTGGGGTGGGGCTTTGGGGAGGTATAGCGAGATGTGTGCCAAGTATTTAAGTTCTTGAAATAAAAGGTTATTTATAGGATTTTGCGTTGATTTTTTTGGAGGCTATCTCAATAGTGAGACAAACACAGCTCCAATGTGGGAGGGGGCTTGCCCCCGATGGCGGTATATCAGGTGTATATGCTTAACCTGACACACTGCTATCGGGGGCAAGCCCCCTCCCACATTGGGTTGTCTTTATATTGAGAGCGCTGTCTCTTTAGGGAGACTGAGTTAGCCCAAGGGCGATCATTTTCTTGTACAGCGTCGACCGCCCCAGCCCCAACCGCTTGGCGGCCTCCACCACATTCCCCGCGCACGCCTGCAAAGCCTCATCGATCAACTGCCGATCAAACCGCGCCCGCGCCGCCGCAAACGTCTCACCCTCGACTGTGGCCACCGCACCGCTTGCCACCGGGCTGAACGTACCAATCGCCGCACGGATCTGTGCGGCGTTCAACAGCAGGTCATCACTCAACAACGCCGCCCGCTCAAGCACATTGCGCAGCTCGCGGATATTGCCCGGCCAGGCATGGTGGGCCAACAGTGTCAGCGCTTCGGGGCTCAACTCATGCCGGCTGCGCAGTTCTTCCAGAATCGCTTCGCTCAGCGCGGGAATATCCTCCAGCCGTTCACGCAACGGCGGCACCTGGATCGGCAGGACATTGAGGCGGTAATACAGGTCTGCGCGGAACTCGCCACGCTTGATCGCCGCTTCCAGGTCCATGGAGGTGGCGGCAATCACCCGCACATCGCTGTGCAGCATCTCGTTGGAACCCACCGGTTCGAATTCCTTTTCCTGCAGCACCCGCAATAACTTGCTTTGCAGGGGCAGCGGCATGTCACCGATCTCATCCAGAAACAGCGTGCCACCCTGGGCGATCTGGAATTTTCCCGGCCGGCCCTTGCGGTCGGCGCCGGTAAACGCACCCGGTGCGGTGCCGAAAAACTCAGCCTCGAGCAGGTCATGGGGAATCGCCGCGCTGTTGATGCTGACGAACGCCTTGTGGGCGCGTGGCGACGCGCCATGGATGGCCTGGGCAAGCAGTTCCTTGCCGGTGCCGGTTTCACCGAGCAGCAGCACCGGCGATTCGGCGCTCGCACTGCGCCGCGCGCGGCGCTTGACTTCAAGGCTGGCGGCGCTGGTGCCGATAAAGTGCGCGAAGTTGTATTTGCTTTGCCGCGAGCGCAACAGCGAACGGGTGGACGCCAGCTCCTGCTGCATGCTCAGGTAGCGTTCGATCAGCGGCGACAGGTTGCGCAGCTCATCGAACAACGCAAACCCGATCGCACCGATCACCGCGCCCGCTTCGTCGTGGATCGGCAGGCGCATCACCACCAGCGGGCCCTTGGGCGTGTCCTGGATATCCAGCAGGATCGGCCGGTCATTGCGCACCACCTGGCGCAGCAGGCTATTGGAGATCACCTGCTCGCAGGGTTGGCCGATGGCCTGCTCGGCGCTTTGCAGGCCGAAACGCCTGGCGTAGCGTTCGTTCATCCAGACGATATTCGCGTCGCGATCGACAATCACCGTGCCTTCGCTGGACTGCTCGATGATCTCGAACAGCGACTGGATGGCCAGGCCACGAACCTGTTGGTAATCCTTGAGGCTGGTACTCATGGGTACAAAATCCTGTAGGCGCGAGCTTGCTCGCGAAGGTTATCAACGATAACGCGGCGCTTCTGGAGGAACTTGGAGTATTCAATTTCTTCGCGAGCAAGCTCGCTCCTACAGGGGAATGTGCGCCGCTGCCAGAAGCTCCCGGGTGTAGGGGTGTTGCGGCGACTCAAATACGTCATGACTGGCGCCACGTTCCACTACCTTGCCGTCCTTGACCACGATCATATCGTGGGCCATCGCACGCACCACCGTCAGGTCATGGCTGATGAACAGGTACGTCAGGCCGTATTTCTCCTGCAGTTCGCGCAGCAGCGCCACCACTTGTTTTTGCACCGTACGGTCCAGCGCCGAGGTGGGTTCATCCAGCAGCATCAGCGCCGGCTTGAGCACCAGCGCACGCGCAATGGCGATACGTTGCCGCTGGCCGCCGGAAAACTCATGGGGGTAGCGATGGCGGCTGGCGGGGTCCAGGCCCACATCCTTGAGGACCTGGATCACTTGCGCTTCGCGCGCGTCGAGGCTGCACGGGGCGTGCACTTGCAGGCCCTCGCTGATGATCTGCTGCACTGACATGCGTGGGCTGAGGCTGCCATAGGGGTCCTGGAACACGACCTGCATCTGCTTGCGCCACGGCCGCATCTGCTGATGAGTGAGCGGGTCGAGGGACTGGCCCTGGAAGCGGATGCTGCCGCTGGAGTCCAGCAAGCGCAAAATCGCCTGGCCGAGGGTGGACTTGCCCGAGCCGGACTCGCCGACAATCCCCAGGGTCTTGCCCCGTTGCACGCTCAGGCTGATGCCGTCCACCGCGCGCAGGTAGGTCTTGGGCCGAAAAAGCCCGCCGCCGAGGCGAAACTGCACGGTCAGGTCATCGACCTGCAAGACCGTCTCGCGCTCGTCGCTGCACAGCGCATCGCTGGACGGTTCGGCGTCCAGCAGCAGGCGGCTGTAAGGGTGCTGGGGCGCCGTGAACAGCGTCTGGCAATCGGCCTGCTCGACGATCTCTCCGGCGCGCATCACGCACACCCGCTGGGCAATGCTGCGCACCAGGTTGAGGTCATGGCTGATCAGCAGCAGTGACATGCCCAGGCGTTGCTGCAGGGACTTGAGCAACAGCAGGATCTTGCGCTGCACGGTCACGTCCAGCGCGGTGGTGGGTTCGTCGGCAATCAGCAGCTCCGGCTCGCAGGCCAGGGCCATGGCGATCATCACCCGCTGGCGCTGGCCACCGGAGAGTTGATGGGGATAGGCCTTGAGCCGCTCCCTGGGCTTCTGGATGCCCACCAGGTCGAGCAGTTCGAGGATGCGCGCCTGCGCCGCCTTGCCGCCCAGGCCCTTGTGCAGCAGCAGGGTCTCGCCGATCTGCTTTTGGACCGTATGCAGCGGGTTCAGAGAGGTCATCGGCTCCTGAAAGATCATGGCAATGCGGTTGCCGCGCAGCTTTTGCAGGGCCGCAGGTGACGCGCCCATCAACTCCTGGCCGCGGTACTTCACCGAGCCTGTGCTGTGCGCGCCGGCGTCGGGCAGCAATTGCAGGATCGAATGGGCGGTCACGGATTTGCCCGAGCCCGACTCGCCAACCAGCGCCAGGCATTCGCCTGGGCGTACGTCCAGGCTCACATTGTGCACCACGGTCTGGCCGCCGAACGCCACGCACAGGTCACGGATTTCAATCAGGTTCATACGCGGTCACTCATGAGCGAGGGTCGAAGGCATCACGCAACGCCTCGCCGATAAACACCAGCAGCGACAGGATCAGCGCCAGGGTGAAAAATGCCGTCAGGCCCAGCCACGGCGCTTGCAGGTTCTGCTTGCCCTGGGCGATCAACTCACCCAGCGAAGCACTGCCGGCCGGCATGCCGAAGCCGAGGAAGTCCAGGGCGCTCAAGGTCGAAATCGCCCCGGTCAGGATGAACGGTAAATAGCTCAAGGTCGCGGTCATGGCATTGGGCAGGATATGCCGGGCGATGATCTTGCCGTCGCCCAGTCCCAGGGCGCGTGCGGCCTTGACGTACTCCAGGTTGCGCCCGCGCAGGAACTCGGCACGCACCACATCCACCAGGGCCAGCCAGGAGAACAGCGCCATGATCCCCAGCAGCCACCAGAAATTCGGCTCGACGAACCCCGACAGAATAATCAGCAGGTACAGCACCGGCAGGCCCGACCATACCTCCAGGATGCGTTGGCCGAGCAAGTCCACCCAGCCGCCGTAGTAACCCTGCAATGCGCCAGCAGCGATGCCGATGGCCGCGCTGATCGCGGTCAACGCCAGGGCAAACAGGATCGACACCCGCGCGCCGAAAATCACCCGCGCCAGCACATCCCGCGACTGGTCATCGGTGCCCAGCCAGTTCACCGTCGACGGCGGGCTGGGGGCAGGGCGGGTCAATTCATAGTTGGGTGTGTCGTCGCTGAAGGGGATGGGGGGAAACAGCATCCAGCCGCCGTCCTGCCTTATCAGCTTTTGCACGTAGTCACTGCGGTAGTCGGCCTGGAATGGCAGTTGCCCGCCGAACTGCTGCTCGGTGTAGCGTTTGAATACCGGGAAATACAGCTCGTTCTTGAAACTGAGCACCAGGGGCTTGTCATTGGCGATCAGTTCGCCGCCCAGTGTCAGAATGAACAGGCCGATGAAGAGCCATAGGGACCACCAGCCACGACGGTTCTTCTTGAATCGCTCAAAACGCCGACGTGCCACGGGAGACAGCTTGAGCATCAGGCGTTCCTCGCGGCAAAGTCGATACGCGGGTCCACCAGGGTGTAGCAGAGGTCACCGATGAGTTTGATCAAGAGGCCGAACAGGGTAAAGATAAACAGCGAACCAAACACCACCGGGTAATCCCGCGACACCGCAGCCTCATAGCTCATGCGGCCCAGGCCATCGAGAGAGAAGATCACCTCGATCAGCAGCGAGCCCGCGAAGAACACGCTGATGAACGCCTGGGGAATCCCGGAAATCACCAGCAGCATCGCGTTGCGAAACACATGGCCGTAGAGCACGCGACGCTCGCTCAAACCCTTGGCGCGCGCGGTCACCACGTACTGTCGGGTGATTTCGTTGAGGAACGAGTTCTTGGTGAGGATGGTCAGGGTGGCGAACCCGCCGATCACCAGCGCCGTGACCGGCAATACCAGGTGCCAGAAGTAGTCGGCGATCTTGCCCACGGTGCTCAGTGCTTCGAAATTCTCCGACACCAATCCGCGCACCGGGAACCAGTTCAGCGAAGTGCCGCCGGCAAATATTACGATCAGGAACATCGCGAACAGGAACGCCGGCATCGCATAGCCGATCACGATGGCGGTGCTGCTCCATACATCAAAGCTGCTGCCATGGCGCACCGCCTTGCGTATCCCCAGGGGGATCGACACCAGGTAAGTAATCAAGGTGGCCCACAGGCCGAGGGAAATGGTGACCGGCATCTTTTCCAGGATCAGGTCGATCACCGTCGCGCCGCGAAAGAAGCTGTTGCCGAAGTCCAGTCGGGCGTAGCTCTTGAGCATCAGCCACAGGCGTTCCGGCGCAGGCTTGTCGAAACCGTATTGCTTTTCGATGTCCTTGATCAGTTTCGGGTCCAGGCCGCGGCTGGCCCGCGAGCCGCTGATGCCTTCGCCGGCAGCGCCTGCGACACCGCCCCCGCCGATGCCTTGCAGGTGGGCAATGGCTTGTTCGACCGGCCCGCCCGGCGCGGCCTGCACGATCACGAAATTGACCAGCAGGATGATCACCAGGGTCGGGATGATCAACAGCAGGCGCCGCACGATATAGGCAAACATCAGCGCTTAGCTCCACGTTGTTCCAGCTTGGCGCGCATCTGCTCGTCTGTCAGCGGCGTCGGGCTGACTTCCCACCAGGTTTCCAGGGCTTCATCGTTTTTCGCCTCGATGGCCGGGCGGCCGAAGCGATTCCACCACGCCGCGGAGGTGCCGGGTGGGTAGTAATTGGGAATCCACAGGTAGTTCCATTGCAGCACCCGATCCAGCGCGTGGGCGTAGGTGAGCATCTGCGCCTGGGTATCGGCCTTGACCAGGCCCTTGACCAGGCTGTCGACGGCCGGATCCTGCAGCACCATATAGTTATTGGCGCCCGGATCGAACGCGGCGGCGGAACCGAAGAAATTGTACAGCTCCATGCCCGGCGATGCCGTGACCGGAAAGCCGGTGACAATCATGTCGTAATCCCGTGCCATCAAGCGGTTGACGTATTGGGAGGAGTCGATGCGGCGGATATTCAAGGTGATACCGATTTGCGCCAGGTTGCGCTTGTACGGCAGCAGCAGACGTTCCACACCCGCCTGGGCATTGAGGAAGGTGAATGCCAGCGGCTCGCCCTCGGCATTGACCAGTCTGTCGCCGTCAGGCTTCCAGCCCGCTTGCTCCAGCAGGGCCAGGGCCTGCAACTGCTTATCGCGGATCACGCCGCTGCCATCGGTGACAGGCGCCTTGAACACCTGGGTAAACACTTCATCGGGAATCTGCCCGCGCAAGGGTTCAAGGATCGCCAGTTCTTCCTGGCTCGGTAACTGGGTGGCGGCAAGCGGGCTATTGGAGAAATAGCTCTGCTGACGGATGTACAGGTTGCGCATCATCTGCCGGTTGGCCCATTCGAAATCCCATAGCATGGCCAGGGCCTGGCGCACGCGACGGTCCTTGAACATCGGCTTTTGCACATTGAACACATAGCCCTGAGCCGGCTGCGGCATCTCCTTGGCCAAATGCGCGCGCTGCAGGCGGCCATCGTCAAGGGCCGGGCCGTTATAGCCGATGGAGTAGCCGGTGGCGGAAAACTCCCGGTTGAAATCGTAGGCGCCGCCGCGCAGCACCTGGCGCGCCACTTCGGTGTCGCCGAAATACTCCAGGCTCAGGTGATCGAAGTTGTAGAGGCCACGGCTGACGGGCAAATCCTTGCCCCACCAATCGGGATCGCGGGTAAAGGTGATGGTGCTGCCGGAGTCGATCTTGCTCACTTTATACGGGCCACTGCCCAGAGGGGCTTCATAGCCGCCGCCATTGGCGAAGTCGCGGGTCTTCCACCAATGTTCGGGAAACACTGGCAGGGTGGCGATATCCAGGGGCAGGGTGCGGTTTTCATTGCTGGCAAAGTCGAAACGCACCTGGCGCTCGCCTTCGACTTCGACATGCTTGACGTCGGCAAACAGCGTGCGAAAACGCAGGCTGCCTTGGGTCATCAATAAATCGAAGCTGTAACGCACGTCTTCGGCGGTAATCGGTTTGCCATCGGCAAAACGCGCCTTGGGGTTGAGGTAGAAACGCAGCGACAGACCGTCGTCGGCGCGCTCCATTTTTTCGGCAACCAGGCCGTAGACCGTATAAGGCTCGTCCAGGGAGCGCTGGGCCAGCGGCGCATACAGCCAGCCATCCACCTGGGACACGCCGATGCCTTTGTCGATATACGGCAAGACATGGTCAAAGCGCCCGATCTCCAGGGCGGAGCGGCGCAGGCTGCCGCCTTTGGGCGCATCCGGGTTGGCATAGTCGAAATGGCTGAAGCCGTCGGGGTATTTGGCCGGCTCGCCGTACACCGTGAGGGAGGCTTGTGGCGCTGCTATCACGGCGGTGCCTGTCAGGAACAGGACCAGGGTGATGCCCAACAGTTTTGGAAAAGCCAATCGCATTATCAGCCTTGAGCGCGGATGAACATAAATAGAGAGCGGTACGTTAACGACTTAAGCGCCGTCAGTCATCACATGCACAACGGCCCACCAAATGGCGGGCCGTTGTTTACAGCATCAGCACGGACCGATCAGTCCTGGCGGCTGGTGACTTCCAGCAGGTGATAACCGAACTGGGTTTTTACCGGGCCTTGTACGGTGTTGACCGGGGCGCTGAAGACGACGCTGTCGAATTCCTTGACCATCTGGCCTGGGCCGAACGAACCCAGGTCACCGCCTTGACGGCTGGACGGGCAGCTGGAGTTGGCTTTGGCGACTTCGGCGAAATCAGCGCCGCCTTCGATCTGGGTCTTGAGTTCGTTGCACTTTTCTTCAGTGGAAACGAGGATGTGGCGGGCGGTGGCTTTGGCCATGGAAAATAACTCCTTAAGTGAAAAACGGTGAGCCTACCGGATTCAGGCGGTTATTTCCCGGCAAAGTTCCACCGGCGTGCCTGACCGGCTGAGGAATGGCCTGGCGCGCGGGTTTCAGGCCAAAACGATGTAGTCGTTCTGCTGGACGATGGGGGCGTGCGGGCCCTTGACCAGATGGATATAGCGGCCGTCCACCAGGTCGATGGGCAGACAATCGTCGATATCCATGACCGCGTCGGTGTGGGCCTGGGACCAGTGGCGCAACAGGTGCTGCTTGCCCTTGCTCATCGCTTCGCGTTTGTCGCGCGCGACCAGCAACAGGTAGTGATGGGCCTCGCCAAAGCTGTTGGCCTCATAGCCGCCCAGGTTGATGAAATACAAGTGAGGCGCCTCGCCGTGCGGCGCCAATTGGCTGAATTGGACCTTCCAGCCATCGACACCATCGACCGCCATCCACGAATCGATGTGCAGGCCCTTGGGGCTGCCAAACCAGGCGTCGCGCAATTGCGGGTAGGTGGCTTGCAGCGTATCCGCGACGGCAAACGCCACATCGTGTACTTCGATCCGGGCCCTGGGGTGCTTGCCTCCGAGCATGACAACAAACAGCATTGCGGGTGATTCCTGGCGATTGATCAAAGGCCAACCATACTGCGATTGAACCCTTTTGTCCGGTCAATGCCACACTGTTAATTCGCGAACTCATCAGGAGGTTGTCATGCGTACTATCGATCTGGCCGGCGTTCCCGTCCCTGTCATCGGCCAGGGAACCTGGCGCATGGGCGAAGACCCGAACCGGCGCCGCGCCGAAGTGGGCGCATTGCAACTGGGTATCGACGAGGGCCTGACCCTGATCGACACCGCTGAAATGTATGGCGAAGGCGGTGCGGAAAAGGTGGTCGGCGAGGCCATCCAGGGCAGGCGCGACCAGGTATTCCTGGTGAGCAAGGTGTACCCGCACAATGCCAGCCGCACGGGTGTGCCCCGCGCGTGCGAAGCGAGCCTTCAGCGCCTGGGCACCGACTACATCGATCTGTACCTGCTGCACTGGCGCGGCCAGTACCCTCTTGAAGAAACCGTCGAAGCGTTCGAGCGTTTGCGCGAAGCAGGCAAGATCGGCCGTTGGGGGGTTTCCAATTTTGATGTAGCAGACCTGCAGGAACTGGCATCCCCTGTGTGCGCAACCAATCAGGTGCTCTACAACATTGAAGAGCGTGGTATTGAATTCGACCTGCTGCCGTGGTGGCAACAGCACCATTTGCCCCTGATGGCTTACTGTCCTGTCGCCCAGGGCGGTGCACTGTTGGCGAGCCCGACGCTCAAGCAGATCGCCCATCGCCATGAGGCGACCGCTGCGCAAGTCGCCCTCGCCTGGGTCTTGCGTCAGGAGGGCGTCATTGCCATCCCCAAGGCAGTGACGCCCGAACACATACGGCAAAACGCTGCGGCTGCGAAGCTGGTATTGGACGAGCATGACCTGGACGCCATTGATCGCGTGTTTGGCGCGCCCAAGCGCAAGCACCCGCTGGCCATGGTGTAGTCCCAGCAGGAACGGTGCCTTCCCTGGACCGTTCCCGCCTGCGCCGCGGTTAGCTGGCCACAGGATTGCGCCAGTCATCAGAGCCGGACGTGCCGGCTACTTCATGGGTCCAGACGATCTTGCGATAGCTGAAATACACGTCCTCCAGGTGGGTGAAATGGGCGTTGTCCGGGTCCTGGCAATTGGGCATGCGCGACTGGATGTCCACAATCGTCGCGCCTTCCAGTTCGACGGTGAAGTAGTGCTCCTGGGTGCCTGCCGAAGAGGTACGAAACCATTCCAGCCGGCACGACACTTCTTCTCCCGAAGTCAGTGCACTGAATAGCAGGGGCGAGGACTTGTCGAAGACTTTGCTGATCATCAGCGGTTTGTGTGCACGCTGGCCGGTAGGCTGCCCCGATTGCGGATCCCGGGGAATGATCACCTGATGCGCAAACGCCTGCACCAGGATCTGATCTTCATGGCCTTCCTGATAAATGTTTCCTACCGAGTCCTGGGTAAATGTACCTGCGGTGATCAAACCTTGTTTGACACCGGTGATGGAGAGGTACGCGGGTGTTGGCATGACGGGTTTCCTTGTCTGATTGAGTAGGTACCCCCGAACAGCAAAGTTGCCGGGCGGTTAAATGCCTATAACAAAAAGCGTGCCGGAAAGTGCGTGGGTCAATGAAGTCAGGGCGATCTGGTTGGAAAAATTTAATAGCTCAATGCGTTGTGGGTTTTTGGCGGTTTTTCAGTAATTGAAGTTGCGCATAAGTGCGCAGTTAATTGCTCGTGGTAGTGAGTGAGCGATTAAGCGAAGGTGGCGGATAATTGAAGGATTTTTCAGTTGATTAAGTGCGCAAATCCTTGCGCAGGCCACGATTTTAGAGGGTTGTAGGAAATTCCTTAAGTCCTGCTCTGCAGCTTGCTGGTTGTTTTTAAGGTGGCTAAGGTTTGTTCACTTCGTAGCGTGTTGAACGCGGGGTTAGCGGCACTCAGATACGTGTTTCATGGTATCTGGTTTGCCTATTCAGCCTTCTTAGTTGTGTGCGGCCAAAAATGGTTCATTCAGAAAAGCTTTATGCTTATTATCAGGAACTTGCACGAACCCCCTGTTCGTCAGGGAATTTCGCTGGCAACGACGTGCGGTTTTCGAGTGAGTTTGAAACCATGGAAACCGAGGTCGCCAAAACACAATCGATACATGGTGGGAGCCTGCCGAATTGGCAACAGGTCTGCGACATCAGTGAGCGCATGCTGCGTGAGCAATCCAAGGATCTTCGCGCCGCTGTATGGCTGACCTGGGCGCTGCACCAGCGTGATTCATTTCCTGGGTTGCTGGCCGGTCTTGGTTTGCTGGTTTATCTCTGTGAGCATCACTGGGCACCGGTGTATCCCGCCAAGCCATGTACCCGCGTTGCCGCGTTGGGCTGGCTGGTGACGCGCCTCGACTCGCTCTTCTCGCATAACCTGTCTCTCGTCGACCAGTTGCCCTTGTTCCGGGCACTGCATGAACACCTCGTACGCCTTGACGAACTGTTGAACGAGCACCTGGGTAGCGACGCGCCGTTGTTGTTGCCGAGCCGACGACAACTGTCGGAGCGTCTGGCGCGTGCCACCCAAGGCGGTGTGGAGCCGGCGGGCATCGCGGGCGTCATTGCCCAGGTCAAGCAGGCGGGCACGCAACTGCTCAAGCCTGAATCGCCCATCAACAACGAGAAGGATGCCCACAAAGCGCTGCGCGCCTTACAGGAACAGGCCCGCACGTTATGTACCTGGTGGTTGCGCCAGAATGCCACCGACCTGCGCGCCTTGCGTCTGGGACGCACCTTGGCCTGGCTGAGCCTCGTCAACTATCCCGATGCCAACAGTGAGGGGGTGACGGCGTTGCGCCCGCTGGCTCCCGACAAGCTTAACCGTTACCAGGATCGTCTCAGTCATGGCCATCACGCCGAGCTGTTGCTCGAACTCGAGGCCAGCCTGGCGGGCGCATTGTTCTGGTTCGATGGCCTGCGCATGGTCTGGGAATGCCTTGAAGCCTTGCATGCGAGCCAGGCGATGACTGAGCTGGAAATGAGTTTCGCGCTGTTATTGCAACGTTTGCCGAACCTGCCTGAATTGCGCTTTGACGACGGTACCCCGTTTGCGGCCCCGGCGACCTGTGAGTGGATCACGCTCCATGTGATTCGCCACCTGCACAAACCCGAGTCTTTCAGTGCTGTCGCCGATGTCGGCAGCGAACCCTGGGAAGCCGCCTTGCAGGCGGCCATGCCAAGCTTGCGCAAGGAGGGGCTCAAGACTGCAGTGAGCGTGCTCACGCAAGGTTTGAAGAGCGCGTGCAGTGAACGCGCGCGCTTTCATTGGCGGCTGGCGCTGGCCAGGTTATGCGTGCGGGCGGGCAAGCCTGACTTGGGCAGGATTCAACTGGAACAGCTGGACCTCGAATTACAGCGCGCGGGCCTGGACCGCTGGGAGCCGGAACTGGCCTTGCACGTCGGTCGGCTGCTGTACCGCTGCTATGACCTGTTGCCACAAAGCCACGCCGTGCGCGAAAGCAAGGACGCCACGCACCGCCGGTTGTGCCATTTCGATCTGGAAGCGGTACTCGAATAAAAAATCATCATAAGGAGAAACACCATGGCCAAAGACGGTTCGGTAGCACCCAAGGAACGTATCAATATCACCTTCAAACCCGCGGTTGGTGGTGCGCAGGAGGAAGTCGAGCTGCCGTTGAAACTGCTGGCGCTGGGGGATTTTTCACAACGCGAGGACCCGCGCAAGCTTGAGGACCGCAAGCCTATCGGAATCGACAGGAACAGCTTCGACGAGGTGTTGGCCAAACAGGCCCTGAACTTGACATTGAGCGTGCCCAATCGCCTCCAGGAAGACGCTGACGTCGAAGACCTGGCGATCCAGGTCCGGATCAACTCGATGAAGGATTTCAACCCCGCCAACCTGGTCGAGCAGATACCGCAGCTGCAAAAGCTGATGGTGCTGCGAGAGGCATTGGTGGCGCTCAAGGGGCCGCTGGGCAACACCCCGAGCTTTCGCAAAGCCATTGAGCAGGCACTGGCCGATGACGACTCCCGTGTTCGGGTACTGGCCGAGCTGGGGCTGAGCAACGCTGATGCCGAACCTATTCAGTAAAAGGACACTGACACCATGACGACTACCCAGCATGACCCGCAGCCCCTGCCAAACGCCGCCGACGCGTGCAGCATTCTCGACAACATCATTGCCCATACGTTGCTGAGTGCCGATGACGAGGCGTATAGCATTGCCAAGCGCGGTGTGTCGGCGTTTATCGAAGAACTGGTCAAGCCCCACAACCGCGAAGAACCGGTCAAGAAACGTCTGGTCGATCGGATGATCGCCGAGATTGATGCCAAACTCAGCCGGCAAATGGATGAGATTCTGCACCACCCGGAGTTCCAGGCACTGGAGTCGGCCTGGCGAGGGCTGCAACTGCTGGTCGAGCGCACCAACTTCCGTGAGAACATCAAGATAGAACTGCTGAATGTCTCGCGGCAGGACCTGTTGGACGATTTCGAAGATTCCCCGGAAGTTACCCAGTCGGGGCTCTACAAGCACATCTACAGTGCCGAATACGGTCAGTTTGGCGGGCAGCCGGTAGGGGCGATCATCGCCAACTACTTCCTCTCGCCCAGCGCGCCTGATGTAAAACTCATGCAATACGTGGCGGGTGTTGCCGGTATGGCTCACGCCCCGTTCATCGCGGCCGCAGGGCCAGGTTTCTTCGGTCTGGAAAGCTTTACCGGCCTACCTGACCTCAAGGACCTCAGGGATCATTTCGAAGGCCCTCAGTTTGCCAAGTGGCAGAGCTTTCGCCAGAGCGAAGATGCTCGCTACATCGGCCTCACGGTACCGCGCTTTTTGCTGCGCACGCCGTACGACCCCCTTGAATGCCCGGTCAAAACCTTTGCCTACCGGGAAACTGTGGTCAACAGCCACGAACACTACCTGTGGGGCAATACGGCGTACGCCTTCGCTACGCGCCTGACCGACAGCTTCGCGCGCTTTCGCTGGTGCCCCAACATCATCGGGCCCCAGAGTGGGGGAGCGGTCGAGGACCTGCCGTTGCATCACTTCCAGAGCATGGGTGAGATTGAAACCAAGATTCCTACCGAGGTACTGGTTTCAGACCGGCGCGAATATGAGTTGGCGCAAGAAGGGTTCATCGCCCTGACCATGCGCAAGGGCAGTGACAATGCAGCCTTCTTTTCCGCCAGCTCCGTGCAGAAACCCAAGACGTTCGGCATCAGCGAAGAGGGCAAGGCAGCCGAACTGAACTACCGGCTGGGTACCCAGTTGCCTTACATGATGGTGGTCAATCGCCTGGCCCACTACCTCAAGGTTCTGCAACGTGAACAATTGGGCTCGTGGAAGGAACGGACCGACCTGGAGTTGGAACTCAACAAGTGGATTCGCCAATACGTAGCGGATCAGGAGAATCCCAGTGCAGAAGTGCGCGGGCGGCGTCCACTGCGTGCAGCGCGCATTGTCGTCAGCGATGTCGAGGGTGACCCGGGCTGGTACCGCGTCAGTTTGAGCGTACGGCCGCATTTCAAGTACATGGGGGCAGACTTCACCTTGTCCCTTGTCGGCAAGCTCGATAAAGAATGAGTCGAGGCCAGGGAATGCGCCACCACAGAAGCCTCTTCGAGCGCCTTGAGCCCGACGCGTCCGCCAGCGTGTGCCGCGTGACGTCCGTCGCCGCGCATTTGACGAAAATGCTCAGCACCCGTGCAGGCAGCGTCCAGACGCTGCCGGATTACGGCTTGCCTGATCTCAATGATATGCGGCTCAGCCTGCACGAATCCCTGACCCAGTCGCGGCTGCTGATCGAGCGCTTTATCCAGGCCTACGAACCACGGCTGGTGAATGTACGCGTCAGGGTGCTCCCCCGCGTGCACGAAACGTTGGTATTGGCCTTTGCCATTGATGCCGGACTGCTTATTGACGGTGGCACCCAATCTGTCGTGTTCCATGCGCGCCTGGCGGATGCAGGGCAAGTGGAGGTCTGCGCAGATGGCCTTTAACCGTTATTTTCAAAGCGAACTCAGTGCCCTGCGGCAACTCGGGCGGCGCTTTTCCGAGCGCAACCCGGCCCTGGCACCGTTTCTCGCCGAGGCCGGTCAGGACCCGGATGTGGAGCGCTTGCTGGAGGGCTTTGCGTTTCTGACCGCGCGCCTGCGTCAGAAGCTGGATGACGAGCTGCCTGAGCTGACGCATTCGTTGATGCATCTGTTATGGCCCAACTACATGCGGCCGATGCCTGCTTTGAGCATCCTGCAATTTGACCCGTTGAAGTGCGCCGGCCCCAGTGTTCGAGTGGCACGGGATACCGCCGTGGAAAGCCTGCCCATCAAGGGCGAACGTTGCCGTTTCAAAACCTGCTATGCCACCGATGTCATGCCGTTGCAACTGCGTAGCCTGGATTACACCTGCCAGGGTGCAGTGGACTGGTTGGACCTGCGCCTGACCATGAGCGCAGAGGGTAATTTCAGTGCGTTGGCATTCGATTCGTTGCGCCTGCACCTGGCCGGAGACCGCTATATCAGCCAAGGCCTGTACCTTGGCCTGTTGCGCCATCTGGACAGCATTCAGGTGCAGCTATTGGACCAGAGTGGTTCGCCGGTCAACGGGGTCGACGATCAGCCGGCCACGCTGCGGCTCAGCGCCAGCCAGGTCCGGCCGGTGGGTTTTGCACAGGAACACGCACTGATTCCCTACCCGCAAAACACCTTTTGTGGTTATCGCCACCTGCAGGAATATTTCACGTTTCCCGAGAAGTACCTGTTTGTCGATATCGAAGGGTTGGCTGCCCTCCATCGGTTTCCCCAGGAAATCCTCAAACAGGCACACGGCATGCTGTTGCGCTTCGAGCTGTGCGGCCAGGGCCGTGCGCTTGCACGCCCCACCCTGGACAACGTGAAGCTGTACTGCACGCCTATCGTCAACCTGTTCAATCACGATGCGATACCCATTCGGCTGGACGGAAAACAGGACGAATACCTCCTGTTGCCCGGGGAATACTCCCCTGGAAATGCCGGTGTGTTTTCGGTTGACCGTGTTACAGGATGGCGGCCCGGTGGCGTGGGGTATCAGACGTATGTGCCCTTTGAGTCCTTCGAGCATGACGGCGACCTGCAGACTGCGGGGGCGTCTCCCAGCTTCAGCATCCGTCAACGGCCTTCGGTACAGCATGACGGGCTGGCTACCTGGATAGGGTTTGACGGTCGTCGCGAGCAGGGCCCGGAAACCCTGTCGATCGAGCTGACGTGCACCAACGCAGGCCTGCCGCGACAGTTACGGGCCGGTGACATCAACCAGCCCGGCGAGCACACCCCCGAGTCGTTGACGTTTTGCAATATCACCGCGCCAACCGCGAGTTTTGCGCCGCCGCTGGACCAGGATTACCTCTGGAAGCTGATCAGCAACATGTCGCTCAACTATCTGTCGTTGACCGATATCAACGCGCTGAGGGTGATTCTCGAAACCTACGATCTGCCGCGCTATCACGATCGACAGGCGCTGAACATCAGCCGGAAAAAGTTGGGCGCGCTGCGCTCCATCCAGCATGAAGCGGTTGACCGCTTGCACCGTGGCCTACCGATTCGCGGATTGCGCGTGGACCTGACGGTGGACCCCCTGGGGTTTGCCGGCCAAGGCGATCTGTTTGTGTTTGCTTCGGTCCTCAATCAGTTCTTTGCGCTGTACGCCAGCCTCAATTCCTATCACGAGTTGCGAGTGATCAGCACACAAGGAGACGTGTATCTATGGCCGTTCCAGATGGGGCAGCAACCCCTGCTTTGACTCGGCTGTGCCGTGTCATCCGCGAATACACGCTGTTCCAGGCGGTGGTGCAGGTGGTCGCACGCTTACGCGAAGCCCATCCACGGCTGGATGAGGATGCGCTGTACGACCTGCTGGAATTCCAGGCCAATCCAGGCCTGGGGTTTGCAGGACACGATATCGATCACGTGGCGTTTTTCATCGACCACGGGACCTTGCGTGCGCGCCTGCGCATCAATGTGCTGGGGTTGTTCGGCGCGGGTTCACCATTGCCCGCGTTTTATGCTGAGCAGGCATTGGCGGAACGAGCGGGTGGCAATCCCACGCGCGATTTCCTCGATGTGTTCCACCACCGACTGCACCGCCTGATGTTACCGATCTGGCGGAAATACCGTTACCCGGCCTGTTTCCAACAGGGCGCCCGTGATGGGTTTTCACAGCAGATGTTTGCGCTGATCGGCCTCGGCAGTCACGCGATACGAGGGGCCTCGCGTCTCGATTGCAAGCGCTTGTTGCCTTACCTCGGGCTGCTGAGCCTGCGAACGCACTCGGCGACGTTGATCGAGACCGTCCTGCGGTATTACTTCAAACATGCCTCGGTGTTCATCGAGCAATGGGTCGCACGCACGGTGGACGTTGCGCAGTCGCAGTGCAATGACTTGGGCCGCGCCAACTGTGAGCTTGGCCAGGACCTGGTGTTGGGGCGCCGGATCGCTGACCGCAGCGGCAAGTTCAGGGTGCATATCACGGCGTTGGGTTGGCAGCGTTTTCACGATTTTCTCCCCACGGGAACGGCGTATGCCCCGGCGTGTTCGCTGGTGCGTTTAACCGCGCCGGATGCGCTGCAATTTGACCTGCGCCTGGTGCTGGCGGCCGGCGAAATCCGGGCGCTGCACATCGGCGCAAACAATGTGTGCCGCCTGGGTTGGACCACGTGGCTGGACCATGAGCGAGCCGAGGGTGCGATCACACTCGACGGGCATTTTCATTAAGGATTGATGAGCATGATTAATGTGGACCTGCAACAACTGATCCGCACGCTGACGGACCAGACCCGCTGTGACCTCACGCGTTCTGCCGAGCGCTGCATGACAAGAGGCGGCCATGAAGTGTTAGTGGAGGATCTGCTCCTGGCCCTGCTCGAGCATCCCGCCGGGCTGATGGTCAAGGCATTGTCCGATGCCGGCATTCCCGTGGGCGAACTGCAGTCAGCCTTGCAGCCCAGGAGTGAGCAGAGCGCTACACGCAATCCGGTGTTCGCCCAGGCCCTGGTGCTGTGGTTACAACAAGCGTTGATCATTGCGCACGTGGAGTTGGGTCAACGTTTCGTCGATCACGGCGCCCTGTTGCTGGCACTTTTACAGCACCCGCTGGAACACGCGGGCAGCGGGTATTACGCCGTGCTCAGCCGCCTTGACACGGGCAGGCTGCGGGATTTCCTGAAGAGCCAGCCCAGCGAGAACCAGCCGATTGCCAACGAGTCGCTGTTGCAACGCTTTACCCAGGACCTCACCCGGCAGGCCCGTGAGGGCCGGATAGACCCCGTGCTGTGTCGTGAGCGTGAAATACGCCAGTTGATCGATATTCTGCTGCGCCGGCGCAAGAACAACCCGATTCTTGTGGGGGAGGCCGGGGTAGGGAAAACCGCGATCGTCGAAGGACTTGCGTTGCAGATCGTCGCGTTGCAAGTGCCCGAGGCCCTTAAAGCGGTTCGCGTGCTGACCCTCGATATGGGCCTGCTGCAAGCGGGGGCCGGCCTCAAAGGCGAGTTCGAGCGGCGTCTCAAAGGGGTAATCGATGAAGTGAACGCATCGCCGGAGCCGGTGATCCTGTTTATCGACGAAGCCCATACCCTGGTTGGCGCTGGCGGCCAGCCGGGAGGCCTGGACGCGGCCAACCTGCTCAAGCCGGCGCTGGCTCGCGGCGCGCTGCGTACGATTGCCGCCACGACCTGGTCGGAATACAAGCAGTACATCGAAAAGGACCCGGCCCTGGCGCGGCGGTTCCAGCCGGTACTGGTCGCGCAACCCGGTGTCGAGCAGGCGGTGTCGATTCTGCGGGGACTGGTGCCTGCCTATGAAGCGAGTCATGGCGTGTACGTGCGTGATGATGCGGTGGTGGCGGCCGCTCGCATGAGTGCACGCTATCTTGCAGGCCGACAACTGCCGGACAAGGCAGTGGACGTGCTGGATACCGCCTGTGCCAGTGTTCGCACGCGTCAGGCCATGCCGCCGCAGGCATTGCAGGCGCTACGCACCGAACTGATCGAGGGTCAGCGGCAGGCGCGGGCGCTGGGTCGAGACGCCGAGCTCGGTTTGCCGGTGGACGCACAGGCCTTGCAGGCGTTGACGCTGCGCCTGGAAACCCTTGAGCACGAGCGCCTGGCACTTGAGCGGCGCTGGCTTGAGCGGGGTGAGCAGCCGTCGGCTAAACCTGAGGTATGCCCGCGTGGCGTAGCGCAAGTCATCAGCGCGTGGACCGGTATTCCCACCGAGCAGTTGGCCCTGGAACAAAACGAAAAAGTCCTGGGGTTTGCCGAGGCTCTGCGCGCGCGCGTGCTTGGGCAGGAACACGCGGTGCAGGCCCTGGATCGCGCCATGCGCGCGGTCGCCGCTGGGCTTGACAAGGTCGATGCGCCTGTCGGGGTGTTTCTACTGGTGGGGCCAAGCGGTGTCGGCAAGACCGAAACGGCACTGGCGCTGGCCGATCTCTTGTACGGCGGTGAGCAGTTCGTTACCACGATCAATATGTCGGAATATCAGGAGAAGCACGCGCTTTCCCGATTGATCGGCGCGCCGCCGGGTTATGTCGGTTATGGCGAAGGCGGGGTATTAACGGAAGCCGTACGCCAGCGTCCCTATTCGGTGGTGCTGCTCGACGAGGTGGAAAAAGCGGACCCGCAGGTATTGAACCTGTTTTACCAGGTGTTCGACAAAGGCCGTGCCAATGATGGCGAAGGGCGGGAAATCGACTTTCGCAACACCGTGCTGCTGATGACTTCCAACTTGGCAAGCGACTGTATCGACGCGCTTTGCGCAGACGGTCAACGACCTGATCCCCAAGTGCTGCAAGACGCGATCTATCCAGTACTGCGTGCCCACTTCAAGCCCGCATTGCTCGCCCGCATGCGTGTCGTACCGTATTACCCGATTGGGGAAAAGGTGCTGCACGAGGTCGCCGCACTCAAACTGGCGAGCCTTGGCCAGCGGCTGCACCAACGTCAACTGGCGTTCACCTGGACGCCTGGATTGGTGGCGCACATGGCCGAGCGTTGCGCTGACGGCGACAGCGGTGCGCGGTTCATCGACCAGTGGATCGAGCGGCATTTATTACCGCAGATGGTGGATGGTCTGCTCGACGCCATGGCCGCGGACGCACCGGTTGTCTCGGTGCATGCCCGATTGGATGGCAACGGCCAGCCCGTCTGTGAGTTCAGCCAATGACCGGAAAAAGCCTTGAGCAACTGCCTGACCCGCTTGCCCATGCCCGCGCCATGCTCGACTGTTTCACGCGAATAGGCCTGGACACCGACGTCGCTTCATTGCCCGGCGTGTGCGTTTCGGCTGCGGCACACATGAGCCACTGTGAACTGAGCCAGTTGTACCGGCTCGATGAAGGAACTGGTCGGCTTGATCTGATCGCCCAGCACCTGAGCACGACACCCTCGTTGGAGGTTGCGGCTGCAGCTATCGATCTGCTGCAGGTGCCTTTGCTGCGCGACACCGTGAACCAGGGCGTTGCCGTCGATGTGGAAGATGGGCAAAACAGTCCCTACGACATGGCTTTTTTGCCGGTGCTCGCGTCACCTTGGCGCGCCATGTTGAGTGTGCCGCTGTTCAACCGCCTCAATGCAGTCACGGGCGTGCTCCTATGCGCCGCTCAACGCCCGGCGCCGTTACGAGGATACGCGTGCTCGCTGGGCCAGTTCGGCAGCTTCGCCTTGCACCAATTGGCTCTGTTGCGCAGCCTGCGGTGGGTGCCGGCTGTTGCACCGCAAGGACACGAACAGTCGCTGGCCGGTACTTATGGCCTGATTGGCAGCAGCACAGCGATGGCCCAGACCTGCCAATTGATCGGCAAGGTGCTGCATACCCCTTATACCGTCCTGCTGCGGGGAGAAACCGGCACCGGCAAAGAAGTGGTGGCTCGGGCCATCCACCTGGCAGGGCCGCGTGCGGCCAAGGCGTTTGTGGTGCAGAACTGCGCGGCGTTCCCGGAAGGCTTGTTGGAGAGTGAGCTGTTCGGCTACCGAAAAGGCGCGTTCACCGGTGCCGAGCGCAACTATGCCGGGCTGTTCGACGCCGCGCATGGCGGCACTCTACTGCTGGATGAAATCGGCGACATGCCGCTGTCCCTGCAAGCGAAGCTATTGCGGGTATTGCAGGAAGGCGAGGTTCGTCCATTGGGCGCCAGTGCAGCGCACAAAGTTGATGTGCGTATCATCGCGGCCACTCACCGCGACCTGGCAGCCATGGTCGCCGAAGGCCGCTTTCGCGAAGACCTTTATTACCGGCTTGCCCAGTTCCCCATCCACTTGCCCGCCTTGCGTGAGCGGGACGGAGATGTGCTGCAACTGGCACGCCATTTCGCCGTCAAGGCGTGCGCAAGCCTGGGGAGGACACCTGTGCAATGGTCGAATATCGCCCTTGATCAACTGTCGAGTCATCCCTTTCCCGGCAACGTGCGTGAACTCAAATGCCTGGTGGAGCGAGCGGTGCTGTTGTGTGACGACGACGTGATTCTGCCGGTGCACCTGTCGCTGCCCCAGGCACCGGCCGCTACCGCCGTTGATGATGTAACGCTGCGCCAGCGTATGGAACGGGTAGAGCGGGTGTTCCTGCTCGATTGCCTGCACAAGAATCGTGGCAACCGAACCCGTACCGCCCGTGAACTGGGTGTTGCACGGCGCACGCTGCTGTACCGGCTGGCGCGCTTGAACATTGCCTGCGGCGATGCCCGTGGGGAGCGTTGAACGGTGTATCTGAAGATTGCCGAGATCATCGCCGCCGCCATCGATAGGCGTCGGCATGCCTTTCACCGAGGAGAAACCTGATGCTTGATCGTCCCCGGCACCTCATCGTGCTTGTGCTGTGTCTGCTTGGCGGTTGTAACGCCAACTATGTATTCGATGACGCCCAATACCGGCCTTTGGGTGAGCCTCAGGCAGTGATCCGTGGCCGCTGAGCAGAGGAGGGAGCCTGACCATGCAACTCGTGTTTGAAGTATGTGAGGCCGCAGGCGCCAGTCCTGCGTCCACGGTGCGCAAGGTGTTTGACGGCGTCGGCGGCGTGATTGGCCGTGGCTCCGGCTGTGACTGGGTAATCCACGATCCCAGCCGCTTGCTCTCAAGCCACCATGCCCTGGTGGGTTGCCGGGAAGGACGTTACTTTCTCACCGATATCAGCAGCAACGGTATCGGCATGCCAAGCAGTGGTGAGCGACTGCGCAAGGGGCAGGCGCGACTGATCGAGGAGGGCGATGTATTCGAGCTGGGGACGTTGTCGATACGCGCGCGGTTGATTGAACCCGCTCAACCCTTTGATGAACTGCCGATCAGCACGGGTATACCGATTCCCGATGACGCTTTCCTGGCGCTGGACCCGTTGCAGGCGCTGGACCTTGAGCACCAGCGGCATAGCGTCTCGGATGAGCTGGCGGCGTTGAGTGCAGGCGTCGGCGAACTCGGGGCATGGGCTGATCGGTATGCCGCCGACCGCGAGCATGTGGCGATGCCGCGCAGGGTTGATCCCCTCAGGGAGATGCCCGTGGCTGAATCTGTCGCGATGGCAGCCTCGTCCGACGAGGTCTTCTGGATCGCGTTCGCTGCGGCGCTGGGGCTCGACCTGGACAGGCTTGACAGTGCTGCCCGAGAGGCGCTGGCGATCAAGGTGGCGCGCTTGTTTCGGCTGGAGGTAGAACGACTGCAAAGCAGCCTGCGCACCTGTGAACAATTGCAAGGCGAACTGGCAACGCTGCCTGTCGACGCGTTGCGCACCGCCCACAACCCCTTGCACAACTGTGTCGATACCGACGCGGCCTTAACCGCGATATTGGACATGGCGCAGGTGGCCCCGCTGTCTGGCGAACAGGCGATCGCCCAGGCTCACTGGGCGCTTCAGGTGCATCAGGTCGCGTTGCTGAGCGCCTGCCGCAGTACGCTGCGTAACGCTCGAGCCGCTTTCGCCCCAGGCCATTTACTGGCGTGTGCCGAATTTCAGGAAGCAGCCCCCCGATGGTTTTCCGACGGCGCGCGCTGGCGGGCATACCTGCGTCACTACCGGCGCCTGGTGGCGGATGAGCAGTCCGACGAGCGACCGCTGGGCAGCGACTTCGTCAGGGCCTATGAGGAACAGGTGCGCCTGATCTCAACCCTGCACAACGATTATCCAGGATGATATTCATGCATCGAGCCACCCTCATATCGCTGTTGCTCATGCTCGGACTGTTGGCTGGCTGCAGCGCCCTATCGCCGTTCTCGACGTTGACCAAACTGGATCTGGTACTGACCGCCAACGAGCACGTCAACCCGGATCTTCAGGGTCGACCCTCGCCGATCGTGCTGCAGTTGATTGAACTGCGCCATGGCGTTGCCTTTGAGAACGCCGACTTCTTCAGCCTGTATGACAACGCCGAGCAGAGTTTGCCAAAGGACTGGGTGAGCAGTGAGGAAGTTGAACTGCGCCCGGGCGATCGACTGGCACTCAAGTTGAGGGTCGAACCAAACAGTCATTTTGTGGGCGTCCTGGCGGCCTATCGAGACTTGCCACACGTTCAATGGCGGCTGCTCGTTCCGCTCACCGCCCGGCGCTTGAACCGTGCCGAGCTGGTGCTGGACCAGGACGGAATCCGGCTTGCCGACCCGCGTTCCGACAAGGAGGTGCAGTGATATGCACGTACATAAAGTCATATGGCAGGAAGGCATGCTGTTGCGGCCACAGCACTTGCAGCACAACGACCGGCATTACCAGCAACAGCTCAACCAGACGCGGTTGCTGGGCCCTGATGCCTGGGGCTTCCTCACACTGGAATTCGATGTGCAGTACCTCAACCTGGGCAAGCTGGTGGTCACTCAAGCCAGCGGTGTGTTGCCGGACGGCACCCTGTTCGACCACGGTACCGCCATGGAACCCCTGGTATTACAGGTGCCCGCCAATACCGGGGAACAGGCCGTTTACCTTGCGCTGTTACTGGCGACCGACAATCAGATTGAAGCCCGGCAACCGGAGCAGGGCGATGTCCTGGCGCGCTACCTCAGCTGTGAAGTGGAGGTAGGCGACTCGAATGCCGGGACCGGCTCTCGTTGTCGGATTCACTGCGCGCGACCTGATCTGCGCCTCCTGTTGGGTGAGCCGCAGAGGGAGCAGGGTTACGTCACACTCAAGGTCGCACAGGTACTGGAGTCTACCGACGCGGGGGGCGTGCGCCTGGACGCGGAGTTCGTCCCTACGTTCATTTTTATGCATGACCGCGGGTATGTAGCCTCTTGTCTCAAGGAGGTGATCGGCTTGCTTGCATCGCGGGGGGATGCCATCGCCGCGCGGATCAGGGGGGAGAGCACCGCCGCCGGCACGCAGGTGGGCGATTTTCTGATGCTGCAGGTCATCAATCGTACCGAGCTTGCACTGCGCCACTGCTTGAGCCAGGCCCGGGTGCGCCCTGAAGCGGTGTTCGGTGCACTGTTGGCGCTGCTCGGCGAGTTATCAACGTTCGCCAGCGATAGCAGGCGCGCTGAGCTGGACGTGCATTACCGGCACGCCGACCAGGGGGCAAGCTTCCGCGGGCTGATGGAAGCGGTGCGGGGCGTGCTGTCGGTCGTGCTGGAACAACACTCTATCGAGTTGACGTTGCAACAGCGACAGTACGGCGTATTGGTTTGCCCGGTAAGCGACTTGAAATTGCTGGGCACTGCGACGTTCATCCTGGCGGCCACGGCGCAGTCTGATTCGGAGCAATTACGCCAACGCCTGCCAGCGCATCTGAAAGTCGGCCCCGTTGAGCGCATACGCGAGCTGGTCAACCTGCACCTGGCGGGTATCAAGGTCAAGCCACTGCCCGTAGCGCCGCGCCAGATCCCGTTTCACGCCGGCAAGACTTATTTCATTCTGGACATGAGTGCCCGCGACATCGCGCAGTTGCAGCAGTCGGGTGGGTTCGCGTTCCACGTGGGGGGCGAATTCTCCGGGCTTGAGTTGGCCTTCTGGGCCATCAGGAATTGAACGCTATGGACAGTGAATATTCGCAGGATGAAAAAACCGTTCTGCTCGATCGCGACGGCCATGGGCCCGCACAAGGAGCGCTTACGCAGTTCCCCTCGCCGCCACGCTACGAACAGTTGCAGGATCGGATGATCTACGCGAGCCAGGCGTTGGACGCACACAGCTTCGCGACAATGCTCAACCCGCTGGTGGTCGCGGCTTGGGACGTATTGTCGCAAGTGGTCCGGCTCAAGGGCTGCTCAGGTCGTGAAAACCTCGTCACGATCAACGATCGGTTGTCATCAGCGGTGACTCAATTCGAAACCCGTGCCTTGCAGGGAGGCGTTGAGAACACTCAGGTCATGTCTGCGCGCTACGTGTTGTGCAGCCTGATCGACGAAGCAGTCGTCACCACGGCGTGGGGCGCTCGAAGCGACTGGTCGAAGATGAGCCTGTTGAGCCGCTTTCACCACGAGACGTTTGGCGGCGAGAAGGTCTTCCAGTTGCTCGAACGCCTGGCGCGTGATCCGGTAAAACACGTGGCGATGCTTGAGCTGGGGTACCTGTGCCTGTCCCTGGGGTTCGAAGGGAAGTTTCGAGTGATGGAGCGGGGGATGCTGCACCTCGAGGCCGTTCGCGATGGCCTTTATCGACAGATCCGGCAGGTGCGCGGCAATCCGTCGTCGGCGCCGGTTTTGCCGCCCGGGCAGGGGCGTGCGCGCGGCAAGCGCCTATGCGTCATCCCTGCGCGCTGGTTTGTTGCCTTCACGCTGTGTTGTTTGCTCGCGATGTACGCAGGGTTCTCCTGGGTGTTGGAGCGAGACAGGACCAGCGCACTGCAGAATCTTCAACTTTCGGCGTCGGAGCCTACCCGGACGCCCTTGTAAAAAACGCAGGGAGCAATGAATGAACGCATTCTTCAAGGGCGTGGGCGCCGTGCTGGGCAGAGTATGGGTTTGGAGCCTGATACTGGTGCTTTCCTGCGCTGTGCTGGTGTGGTGTGTCGGACCGCTGCTGGCCGTGGACGACCACCGGTTCTGGCAGGGCGCGACTGCCCGCCTGGTCACCATCAGCGTTTTGTTTCTGCTGTGGGGATTGGCGATGGTCCTGGCGGATGGGCGCCGTGCTGCCGGACGCGAACGGCCGGATTCGCCAACGAGCCAACCTTCGCTGGCGGCGGTGGAGGACGAGCGCAAGTACGTCCATGGCCGTTTCAAGCAAGCGTTGCACCGGTTGAACACGTCCCCTCGCTATGGAGAGCGCAATGCGCGTTGGCGCCATGATTTGCCCTGGTACCTGCTGATCGGAGAATCGCGCAGTGGCAAGACCCAGCTGTTGGAAGCAGCCGGCTTGCAGTCACCGCGCGATCAGATGGACACAGGGTCGACGGGCAGCAGCACACAGTGTGAATGGTACTTTGCCGACGAAGCTGTGCTCATCGACACGCCAGGGCGCTATCTGGTTCAACCCGACCGTTCGGTGGACGTCGCCGGCTGGACCACACTGTTGAACAGGCTGAGGTGGCGGCACCGAGTGCGTCCGCTCAACGGCGTGGTGGTGACACTCTCGGCAGACAGGCTTCTGAGCGGTAACGAGCACGACCTGGAGCAATCGGCCCGCCATGTGCGTTCGCGCCTGCAGGAGATCCAGCAGATGCTGCATGTGGAGGTACCCGTCTACCTGGTGTTGACCCAGGCTGATCGACTGTCGGGGTTCATCGAGTACTTCGACTCACCCTCGGCGGACGATGTCGATGCGGTGCTGGGCCAGCCGCTGGAGGCTGACAAGGCGGGCAATGACATTACCCAGGTTCGCCAGGCGTTCGAGCAGTTACTGCAACGTCTGCACAATGAATTGATCGAGCGATTACACCAGGAACGCGATGTCGAGCGTCGCAGGCAGATGCTTGAGCTTCCCCAGCAGGCGGCGCGAATGGGCGAGCGTTTGTGCCTGTTCATCGAGGGGGTGTTCTGTGCCCATCGCTACCAGCGCAGCAACGGTTTACGCGGGTTCTACCTGACCTGTGCCAGTGACAGGCGCAGCCATTTCGTGCAGGGGCTGTTCAGCCGGGTGATCTTTGCCGAGGCGGATCTCGCCACATTGCAGAGCCGCGAGCGACAGCGCATCTGGCGGCGCAACGGGGGGCTGGGAATCGCCGCTGCGCTGGTTCTGGCGTGTGCCGCAGGGCTGTGGATGCACAGTTACGCGATCAACCAACACCGTTTGGCTCACATCGCTGCACTCAGTGCGCCCGTTGCGCCGGGTAGCGATGAAACCTTGACGACCCTGGCGCTGCTGGACGCGCGCTGGGCGGCAACCCAGGTGTTTGCGCCTGCAGCCGACACTCCGCTGATTGAGCGTGCCGGCCTGTATCAGGGCGAGGTCAGCCGTCCACGGGTGTCGCGCGCCTATGAGCAAGCGTTACAGCAGCGACTGCTGGGCCGAACCGCTGCCCTGCTCGAAGAGCAGGTACGCGCCAGCCTCGGCGATAGAGAACGCCTGCTCGACAACTTGCGTGCGTACCTGATGCTCAATCTGCGTGAACGGCGTGATGCCGCGTGGCTGGCGCAGCATGTGGCGAGTTATTGGTCGCTGCGGTTTGCCGGTGATATGCCGGTACAGACGCGCCTGAATGAGCATTGGGCGCGACTGCTCCAACAGCCGTTCTCAGCCCCCCTCAATGACGACCTGGTGGCTCAGGCGCGTGCCGCGCTGCGGGGAGAGTCATTGGCCGATGTGGTGTATCGGGTGCTGCGCGAACAATCGCGCGACCTGGAGCCGTTGCGCCTGGCCGAGGGCAAGGTATTTGCCGCCATCGAGCCATCTGTTCCCGGTTTCTACACCAGAAGGTACGTGCAGTACTTCGAGACCCAGGGCCCCAGGCTGGTGAACGCCATCGCCCAGGATAACTGGGTACTGGGGGAAGGCACTGACTTGAGCGGCCAGGATTTGCAGCGCTTGATGACCCAACTGCAACAGCGCTACTTCAGCGAATACGCCCAGGCCTGGAGCGACGCCTTGGGGCGTGTCAGGCTGTTGCCAACCGACAGTCTTCGCGAGGATGCCGAACGGCTCGCGGGGCTGACCTCGGCGCAATCGCCGGTACTGCTGTTATTGCAGCAGCTTCGCGAGAACACCCGCTTGCTGCCTGGCCTTGAGCTGCCGGCCACGGTGGCCCAGCCGTCAGGTGCGTTGGGCACTATCGCCAAGGCCGCGTTGGCGCAGGGGCAGGCGAGCCTGGGCGACTCGGCTCGCCGGGCCTTGCAGCGGCGTTTTGAACCGCTGCATCAATTGCTGGACGAGCAGCAGAACCCCGGCGCCGAGCTGACCCGGGGGTTGGGCCTGCTCGACCAATTGCACCTGCAACTGGCGGCGCTGAACCGTGAGGGTTCGCCTGAGCAGGCGGCTTTCTTACGGGCAAAACGGCGCATGGACGGCCAGCAGGACGTGCTGGGCGACCTGCGTGAAACGGCCACCCGTCTGCCGCTTCCGCTGGCCGGCTGGTTCGAAGGGATTGCTGAAGAAACCTGGCGCCATGTGCTGGACCAGGCCTATGCCCACGTCAATCAGCACTATCAGAGCGAGGTGCAGGGTCTTTACGCCAGGACGATTCGCCAACGGTATCCGTTCGCTGCCCACGCCTCGAGTGATGTGGCCCTTGAGGATTTTCGTGAGTTTTTCAAACCCCAAGGTGTCCTGGCGCGTTTTTACGAGGCTTACCTGCGCTCTTTTGTCAGCGCGGATGGCACGCGCTACCGGTTACGCGGAATGGACGGGCAGGGTTTACCCATCTCGCGCTCGCTGCTGGATCAACTGACGAAAGCCCAGGTTATCCGACGTGGCTTTTTCACCGAAGAGCAGGGCGAGCTGGCCGTGCGTTTTACCCTGGCGCCCTACAGCCTGGATCAGTCGGTCAACCGGGCGACTTTGCGATTGGGTGAACAGCAGCTGGAATACCGGCACGGCCCGATCATCCCCATGGCGTTCCGCTGGCCCATCGAAGCGGACAACGGTCGTGCCAGCCTCGTGCTGGACAGAGGCGCCGAACTGCGCCCGCTGGGTATCGAGAAGAACACCGGCGCCTGGTCGTTGTTCCGGTTTTTCGACCTGCTGCACCGAGAGCCTGCCAGTGGTGGCAACGCGCAAATGGTCAAGGCCGACCTGGCCGGGCTGCGCGCCCATTACCTGCTGGCGAGCCAGCGAACACCCAGCCCATTTGAAATGGACACATGGCGCACCTTTCGCCTGCCGGAGCAACTGTGAACTCGCTGCGCCCCACATGGCGCAGTGCCGGGCGTACACAGCGCGGGCAGTCACGGCCGCGTAATGAGGATGCCTTGCTCGATTGCCCGCAACTGGGCTGTTGGGCCGTGGCGGACGGCATGGGCGGGCACCGGCATGGCGATGTCGCCAGCCAGTGGGTGATCAGCAGCCTGGCTTCGTTGCCCGCACGGGGCAGTCTCGATCATCGGGTCAATGCGGTCCGGCAGAGCTTGCAGGGTGTCAACCAGCGGCTGGCGAATGCGCGGCAGGCGCCAGGGGCACCCGGCAGTGGCGTGATAGGCAGCACGGTGGTGACGCTATTGCTGGAGCACGGGCGTGCGGCGTGTGTGTGGGCGGGGGACAGCCGCTGTTATCTGTGGCGCGAGCAGAACCTGTACCAGCTCTCCCGGGATCATTCGCTGTTGCAGCGTCTTATGGACGAGCGTCAGTTGAGTGCGACGCAAGCTGGCGCTCACCCTGATGCCAGAGCCTTGACCCGTGCAGTTGGCGGGCACTCTACCTTGCGGCTCGAGGTGCTGGAACTCAGTACCCGCCCTGGCGATGTATTTTTACTGTGCAGCGATGGTCTCTACCAGGCACTCAGCCATGCCGACCTGGGTCTGGCGTTGAGTGCGGGCGGGCCGCGACAGGTGGTGGACAGATTGTTTGCCAGCGCGCTGCACACCCCGGCGCGCGACGACCTGACCGCAGTGGTGGTGCAGTCATGAAGACAGGATCGACTCCGGTGTTGCTCGTCGGGCGCTACCACCTTGAGCAGGTATTGGGCCGGGGCGGAATGGGCGTGGTGTACCGCGCACGCGACCTGTTGCAGGAGCAGTTCGGTGAACCTTGTTCTGGTGTGGCGCTCAAGCTGTTGGACGAGTCTTTATCGGCGTGCCCGGATGCCCATGTGTTGCTGCACAGCGAGTTTGCGTTGTCTCGTCGTCTGCGACATGAACATGTAGTGAGGGTGTATTCGTTCGAGGTGGATACCTGCAGCCAGATCGCTTTTTTCACCATGGAACTGCTGCATGGCATGACGCTTGACCGGTTGCTGCTGGAATGTCCCGACGGACTGCCCTGGGCCGAGCTGCAACCGATTGCCCTGCAACTGCTGGATGCGCTGGCTTACGCCCATCAACATAACGTGCTGCATGGCGATATCAAACCGGCCAATGTCATGGTGGGAGAAGAGGGCGTGCGCTTGTTCGATTTCGGCCTGGGGCAGTCCATTGCGCTGACCACGGCGGATTTGCCGAGTGTGAGTCGCAGCCGCTTGAATGCCTGGACTCGCGCCTATGCTGCGCCTGAATTACTCGCCGGTGGCACGTTGACGCCCGCGGCCGACCTGTATGGCGTGGCGTGTGTTCTGTATGAGCTGGCCCAGGGGCGTCGCCGTGACAATCACCCTCCGGGCCACAGACTGCCACGGCCCTGGCAGTTGCCCCGGCGCTGCTGGCCGGCCCTCCGTACGGCGTTGGCGGCGGACCCGCAACGGCGGACCCTGACGGTGGCCGAATTGCGCGAGGCCATCGGTTGCAAGCGGTCTCGCTGGTACGGCTGGCCGCAGGGTCAGCCGCTCAAGTCATGCAGTTGGCAGTAGTCGGCCCAATTCATGCCGGCCATCTGTGCGACTTCCTTGTGCACCTCAAGGCGCTGGGTTTCGAAGGCTTCGCTGGACTCTGTCGTCAGCTTGAGGGTCAGCTCCCAGGCGAACAGGCCTTCGCGCTCGGCCTGCGCTTCGAATGCTTCGTATAGACGCTCGGTACGATACTGCGCCACGCTTTCCCCCCTGGCCTGGGCCGCCAGGGGGTTGAGGCTGTCCAGCTCGGTGGCCACATCCGGGTGTTCGCGCAGGAATCGGTCCAATGCGCGTTGGTAGTTATCGCCAGGTGCTGACAACGCCAGGCCCCTCAGTGAGAGGGATGGGTGTCGACGTCGGGCGCGTGCCCACCGACGTGACGCCGAGCGCGCTTACGCGACCTGCGCTGGATCCAGCGTTGCACCGGTGCCAATAAAAAGAACATCAGGTAGGCGACGAGCACCAACGCCAGGTCTATCCAGGTTTCCGCGACGGGCCCGGTAAACAGTTCGATGACATTCTTGATAACAAATAACAGCACCACACTGCACAACCACAACAGGATGGTGACGAACAGGGGACGCATGGTGCTGGACTGCTTATCGTGCATGGTAAAGCTCTCTCCTTTGTGCCTGCTTTCATCCAGGCCATATTCCCTGAGTAGACACCCGGTGTTATCCAGGTTTTACATCCTTCAACACTCGGAAAGGCGGGGATGATACCGACTCAGGCAGGATTAGGGAGCGGAATACATCAGAAAGTTCGATTTTTTATGTGGGTATTTTCCGATGTCTCCGAGTTTTTCGCCGAAAGCGCCAGTGGCGATGGCAAAAAGCTTTCGCTCCGAGCATCAGGGCGTGTAGCGTTGACGCGTATTCCGGCGCTGATCTCCAGAACCCGTGAATACGGGCAGAGGGCGGCTCATGGCGCAAACGCTGTTCAAACTATTCCTGACCCAGCGCTTGGCGGCCCTGGCCAGTATCGAGTCGTTGCGTGCGATTCGGGAGGGCTTGTTGTGGATCCTGCCCTGCCTGCTGGTCTCCGCCGGTTTCCTTATCCTGTCCGAGTGCGCCAGGATGCTCGGGTTCAGCCCTCAGACCGTCAGCTTCCTGGCGGGTCTGCATGACCGCATCAGCTCGGTCATCCCGCTGCTCGTCGCAGCCTCCATCGGTTATATGTTAGCCATTCAGCACCGCTTGCCACAGCTGCCGATCGCTTTTTTGTGCCTGACCCATGTGGTGGTGGCCACGTTTCTCTTGCGTGACTACCCTCGGGCTTCAGCCACCTTTCTGCTGTTCATTGCCATCGCTTCGCCGCTGATCAATGTGCCTGCCGTTGCCTGGCTGCACCGTTTTCGTTGGACACGCCTGGTCCATGAAGACCTGATCGGACACAACCTCAAAGGCACGATCAACATGGTGTTGCCCGGCGTGATCAGCGCGTTGGCACTGGTGGTGGTGCTGTCGTTGCTGCTGCAGATCCCCTACGTGGCGCAGCTGCAGGGGCCGCAGGTGCTCAATGCGTTACAGGCGCCCTACGGCAGCGGGTTGTTCGTGACCTTGATGAACTCGCTGTTGTGGTTTTTTGGCATTCACGGCGTGTACGCCCTGCAGCCGCTGTTCGATGTGCTGGATCAGGCCGTGACGCTCAACGGTGCGGCGCTGGCTGCGGGCGAGCCGGTCCGCTACCTGCTCAACAGTGGCCTGTTGGGCAGCTTCGCGTTTATCGGCGGGTCGGGCAGCGCATTGTGCCTGCTCCTGGCAATCCTGCTGTTTTCCAGGAGCCGGTCCATGCGGTTGCTGGCGATGGCCAGCTTGCCGCTCTCGTTATTCAATGTCAGCGAAGTGCTGTTGTTCGGTTTGCCGATCATCCTCAACCCGCGGTTGTTCATCCCGTTTCTGCTGGTGCCGGCGTTGAATGGGATGGCGGCGTTGGCAGTGGTGCAACTGGGCTGGGTGTCACCCGCAGTGGCCAGCGTGCCGTTTACCGCGCCGGTGTTGCTCAATGCTTACCTCAGCACCCATGGCGATATCGCTGCCGTGGTGCTGCAGGTGGTGCTGCTGGGCCTGGGCACGCTGGTGTATGCGCCTTATGTACGGGCGATTCATCGCCAGGCCAGTGAGGGCGGCACGGTGTACCTCAAGTCACTGGACATGACCTTTCGCGGCCTTGAGGAGAAAGGCCGGTTGCTGGAGTTCGACCCGATCCTGGCGTCCCATCGCACCCTGGCCCGCCAGGCGGTTGAGTTGAGCCGCATCCAGCAGATCAGCGATTACGATTTCTATCTTGAATTTCAGCCACAAGTCTCCACCCGCACCGGCCTGTGCACCGGCTGCGAAGCCTTGATGCGGGCCCGGGACGCTCATGGCACGGTGCATTCGCCCTGGGAGTTCCTGCAATGGCTGGCGCAGGCGCGGTTGATGCCGGACGTGGACGTGTGGGTGGCGTCCCAGGCCGTGCGCCAACATCAAAAGTGGAAGAAGGCCGGGTTTGAATTGCCCATCACCATTAATGTGTCCAGCTTCACGCTCAAGGACGCGGCCTATGGTGATCGCCTGGTGGAGATCCTCGCCCAGGCCCACGGCTGGGTGTCGGTGGAGATCACTGAAGATGCGCTGGTCAGCGATATCCAGGCCACCCGTCAGACCATTGGCAAACTGCAGGCGTTGGGGGCCAAGGTGTATATCGATGATTTTGGCACCGGATTTTCGGCGTTGAGCTACCTGCACCAGTTTCCGGTCGATTTCATCAAGATCGATCGCAGCTTCGTGGTCGCCCAGCACGATCCCAAGGGCGCGCAGGTGCTGACGGGCATGCTGCGTTTCTGCGAGGCATTGAACCTGGGCGTGGTGGTGGAAGGGGTCGAGACCGCCGAGCAATTGGCGTTCCTGAATACGGGCGCCGAGTTGTTTATTCAGGGATGGTATTTCAGCAGGGCGTTGCCGGGGGATGAGATGCCGCAGTTTGTGCGTGAGCGGGCCGCGTTGGCTTGATCAAGCGGGCAAGGCGGCCCCGGTGTGAGTGTGGAAGCGGGTGGGCTCCCACATTTTCAGGCCGCCTAGGCCGCCTAGGCCGCCTAGGCGGCCTCGTAGGCTCGATTGGTCTGTTCAATCTCCTCGACCAGCCCATCTATCCCCTGCAGCCGGGCGCGATTGTCATGATCCCAGGGATGAAATCCGGGTTTGAAATAATGCAGCCAGGGCCGCAGCATGCGTGGAAACACGCCCTTGGGGCCGTACAGAAACTTGAGCATGCGCCAGAACCCCTTCAGATGCCCACCCGACTTGCGGTCGGCAATCAGCAGGCGCACGTGGAAGTCGAACACCACCAGCCAAAAAAGCACCGTGGTAAACAGCATGGTGCCGGTGCGCAACAGGTAGCGCCCGGGCCCAGGCTTGATCACCGTGTTCCACACATCGTAGGCCACTGCCTTATGTTCGGTTTCTTCCAGGGCGTGCCAATACCACATCTGCCGGTAGCCTTTGAGTGAATCGCCAAAGCGCGACGGGTCGCTCAGCAGGATCTCCGCGAGCATCGCGGTGTAGTGCTCAAGGGCGATGGTCACCGCCAGATTGAATGACGGTGGCAGGTGTTTCTTCTGCAGGTCCAGGAAGAATTTCAGGCGCCGGTCGAGGCGGTGCGCAGGCAGGCCCGCTGCTTGCAGCAGCTCGTTGTAGGCCACGTGTTCGCGGCTGTGCATGGCCTCCTGGCCGATGAAGCCCTGGATTTCCTTCTTCAGATCCGGATCGTCGATGCGGGTGCGGTAATGGCGCACGCTGTCCATGAAAAACAGCTCGCCCTGGGGAAACAGCAGCGACAGGGCATTGAAAAAGTGCGTTACGAACGGGCCTTGCTCATGCCAGTTGGTGATGCGCCCGGCGGGCAGGGCGAAGCGGATATCACGGCGAATCGGCAACATGGGGCGTACTCCTGTTCAGAGGCGAGGCTCGTCGTTGGTTTCAAACTCGGGCGTGCGTGGCTTGGGGGCCATGCGCTTGCTGGCAAACACCACCAGCGCTTGATAAGCCGCCGGCAGGCAACGGGCGAGCAGGTCGAGGAAATAGGCATCGCGGCCGATCAGAACGCGGCGCCTGTTTTTGCGCACACCTTGCAGGATCACCTTGGCGGCCTGATCGGCGTCGGTGATAAACAGCTTTTCGAAATCGGTGCGCGCCTGTTGTTCGCTGTGGATCAGAAAGCCGGTCATGTTCGCGTCGATACGGCTGCTGCGGCAGATATCAGTGCGAATACCGCCGGGATGCACGCAGGTGGCGGAGACGCCGCAGCGTTGCAGGTCCAGCTCCTGGCGCAGCGCTTCGGTAAAGCCGCGTACCGCGAACTTGCTGGCGTTGTAGCCGCTCATGCCAGGCTGGGCGAACAGGCCGAACACGCTCGAGGTGTTGACGATATGCCCGTCGCCACTGGCCTTCAGGTAAGGCAGGAACGCCTTGGTGCCATGCACCACTCCCCAGAAATTGATGCCGACGATCCACTCCAGGTCGGCATAGTCCACGCCTTCCACGGTGCTCGACAGCGCCACGCCGGCATTGTTGAAGACCAGGTTGACCTGGCCGTGCTCGGCCGCACAACGCGCCGCCCACTCCAGCATGGCTTGGCGGTCTGCTACATCCAGTACCTGGAGGGTGACGGTCACCGGTGACAGGGTCGAAGCCCTGATCAAGTCCAGGGTGCGCTCCAGCCCCTGGCTGTTCTTGTCGGCCAGGGCCAGGTGGCAACCTTCCCGTGCCAGGGCCAGGGCCAATGCGCGGCCCATGCCAGAGGCCGCTCCCGTGATCGCCGCCACGCGGCCGTTGAATGACTTCATGACAGGCTGCCTTCTGTGGCGCAATGAGGGGTTGGCTCCGGACGCGGCACCGATGCAACCGGCGCCCGGCTGACCAGGTAGTCCTTGAGCGCAAAATGCCGGGTGATCTGCTTGAAGCGCCACGTCGAGGCGGGCCACAGCGTGGTGTTCCTGCCCGTGCGCGGGTCGAGGTACCAGCTGCGGCACCCGCCGGTGTTCCAGATGGTGCGCTTGAGCTTGCCTTGCAAGTGCTCGTTGTAGGCCTGCTCCACGGCGGGGTTGACCTCCACCATGGTGATGCGCTGTCGCTGCATCTGTTGCAACGCGTCAAGGATGTACGTGACCTGGGCCTCGATCATCAGGATCATCGAGTTGTGCCCCAGGCCGGTGTTAGGCCCGACGATCAGGAACAGGTTGGGATAGCCCGGCACCGTGGTGCCTTTGTAGGCGTGGGCGCCGTCATGCCAGGTGTCCATCAGGTCGACGCCGTTGCGCCCGATGATGCAGTCACGGGGCAGAGGATCGGCGGCCTGGAACCCGGTGCCGAAGATCAGGCAATCGGCGGGGTGCTTGATGCCGTCGGCGGTGATCACGCCATCGGCTTCGATGCGCAGCACGTTATCGGTCACCACCGCGACGTTACTGCGTGACAACGCCGGGTAGTAGTCGTTGGAGATCAACACACGCTTGCAGCCAATGGTGTAGTCCGGTGTCAGGACTTTGCGCAGGGAAGGGCGGGCCACCTGTTTGCGCAGGTGGCGCAGGGCGATTTTCTGCACCATCTTCATCAAACGCGGGTGCAGGGCAAAGCCCACCACGCGGCCTTCGAGCGCCCAATAAAAGGCGCCGCGCACCAGCCTCTGGGTAAACGGCAGATGCTTGAACAGCCAGCGTTCGACACCTGAGACAGGTCGGTCGGGTTTGGGCATGATCCAGGGCGGTGTGCGCTGGAACAGGTCCAGGTGCGCGACGTGCGGCGCAATCTGCGGCACGAACTGAATGGCGCTGGCGCCGGTACCGATCACCGCCACGCGCTTGCCCTTCAGGCTGTAGTCATGGTCCCACAGCTGCGAATGGAAACGCTTGCCCTTGAAACTGTCCAGCCCGGGGATGTCCGGCAGTGCCGGGCGCGACAGCCCGCCCATGCCCGACACCAGCACGCGCGCGCTGACCTGGCGGCCATCGCTGAACGTCAGTCGCCAGCGCTGTTGCTGATCATCGAACACCGCCCGCTGCAAGCCCATGCCGAAGCGCAGGTACGGCGCCAGCTCGAAACGCTGCGCGCAGTGCTCCAGGTAAGCGCGAATCTCCGCCTGGGGAGCAAATTGGCGCGTCCAGTCCGGGTTGGGTGCGAAGGAAAACGAATACACGTGGGACTGCACATCACAGGCACAGCCGGGGTAGTGGTTGTCACGCCACGTGCCGCCCAGGCTGTCGGCCTGCTCGGCGACAAAGAAATCGGTGAACCCGGCTCCCTTGAGTTTGATCGCCATGCACAGGCCGGCGAAGCCTGAGCCGATGATCGCGATGTCGACGTTGTCACTGTGGGCATTCATAGGTTGTCCTTTCTGGGCATCGGATGTGCTCCCGTTTTTTTGTTGTGTGTTTTAGATAGAACACCATTGCAAAGAAAAATTGAATTAATTATTTTAAAAAAGATTTTAAATAATCTACCTGAAAATTTCGCCTGCGCCAGGGTCTTGTTCGATACATGCGACTTGTCCGACAGACGCGCATAGAGGTTGGGGCCAAGGTAAGCGCGAAAGTTGAGGCCTCGATCAATCCCGGTCAGGTCGTCAGCAGCAGGGAAGCAGAGGACCGAGCTATGGCTGTCGAGTGGGTTGTCGCTGCGGGTGTGGTGATAGGCGCGAGCGCTGTGTTGTGGGTGTTCAGTGCCTGGATGACACGGCGCATCGAAACGGCTGTTCCGATCAATGGGCGCTTTGTCGAGGTGGATGGCGAGCGCTTTCACTATGTAGAAGAAGGCGAAGGCCCGGCGCTGGTGATGGTCCACGGGCTGATGGGCAGCAGCCGTAACCTGACCTACGCGTTATCCGGTCAGTTACGTGAGCATTTTCGCGTTATCAGCGTGGACCGGCCAGGCTCGGGCTACTCCACTCGGCAGCGTGGCACGGCGGCGGATCTGCCGGCCCAGGCTCGCCAGATTGCCGCCTTCATCAAGACCCTCGACCTGGATAAGCCGCTGGTGCTTGGGCATTCCCTGGGGGGGGCGATTGCCCTGGCCTTGGCCCTTGATCATCCCCACGCAGTATCGGGCTTGATCCTGGTGGCGCCCTTGACCCATCCCCAGCGCATGCTGCCGTTGGTCTTCCTGTCATTGGCGGTGCGCCCTGCCTGGCTGTGTCGCTGGATGTCGCGCACCTTGACGATGCCCGTCGGCCTGTTGACCCAGGGGGCGGTGGTCAAGGGCGTGTTCGCCCCCGATGCCGCCCCGCCGGACTTCGCCACGCGCGGCGGTGGCCTGCTGGGGATGCGGCCCGACAACTTCTACGCAGCGTCCACCGAGATCAACCGGGTCAATGATCACTTGCCGGACATGGTCACGCGCTACCCGCAGCTGACGCTGCCCATCGGCCTTATCTACGGCACGCGTGACAAAGTGCTCGACTTTCAAAAACATGGCCAGGGCCTGGCCAGCAAGGTGTCTGGGCTGAAGCTGCAGGTCGTGGAAGACCGTGGGCACATGCTGCCAATTACCGCCACCGAGCGCGTGGTGGCGTTGGTCGAGCAGGTCGCCAGGCGGGTTCGACCTGTACAGGCCGCCACTGTGTTGCATCCTCCGTTCGCCGTGGCGAGCAAATAATCGTGCCATTTCGTTCGCGGTTCCAGCGCGTCAACGCTTGCCCTAGACACCTGGCCAACGGTCTGAAAAAGAGACTGCTCGGTCACGGAAAAAAGGCCTGGATAAACTAGTTGACGACCTAACGATTCCGCGCTATTTATTTAAAAAAATTATTTCAATGTCCAATTTGAAACAGTTTTTGAAATGCCTAAGAGCGAATAAAATAATGAAAAGAACGCCTTTTATCGCATGGTCGATTTCTCGCAGCGCTCAGCGCTGCGTCACTGCCTTTTCTGCCTTCGGATGCACTCGGAGGTTGCCATGAACCCCGCTCTGACTGTTCCAGGCGTGTGGGCCGACGGCAAGCGGTACCTGTGGTGGCTGGGCATCATGCCGCTGGCGACCCCCTTGCTCTCGGGTGCCTTGGCGATCGGCACCGGTATCCAGCAACTGTGGTGGGTCGGTGTACTGGTCATCTTCGGCTTGATCCCCTTGATCGACGGCCTGCTGGGTGAGGATGTCAGCAACCCGCCCGAGTCTGCCGTCAGCCATCTCGAATCCCAACGCTATTACCGTTGGATCGTCTACACCGGCGTGCTGTTTGTGATCGCCTCGGTGGTCATCACCGGTTGGCTCGCCGCCGGCGGCATTGACTGGATCATTCGCGGCGGGCTTGTGCAGGCAACCGCCACGCTGGATCCTTCCAACTGGCTGGCAAAAACCGCCGCCTTCATGACCGCGCGCACCGAGTTGCACGGTCAAGTCAGTGGGTTCACGTATCTGGGCATGGCGATGTCCACCGGGGCTGCCACCGGTATTGCGATCAACACCGCCCATGAGCTGGGCCACAAGCCCAAGCCTCTGGAAGTGTTCCTGGCCAAGGTAACCCTGGCGCCGACCTTCTACGGCCACTTCTACACCGAACACAACCGGGGCCACCACGTGCGCGTCGCCACACCGGAAGATCCGGCCAGCTCGCGCCTGGGTGAAAGCTTCTGGGCTTTCCTGCCGCGTTCGGTGTGGTTCAGCGCACGCTCGGCATGGAACCTGGAGCGTGAACGCCTGCGCAAACTCGGGCTGCCGGCCTGGCACTGGAAGAACGCCGTGCTCAGCGCCTGGATGTACAGCGTGCTGCTCTGGGGCGCAATGATTGCCTGGCTGGGGGCGGCAGTGATCCCGTTTTTGATTATCCAGGGCATCTACGGTTTCTCACTGTTAGAAGTGGTCAATTACGTCGAGCACTACGGCCTCAAACGGCAGAAGTTGCCCAACGGTCGTTATGAACGGTGTTCGCCGCGTCACTCCTGGAACAGCAACCGGATTGTGACGAATATCTTTTTGTTCCAGTTACAACGGCATTCCGATCACCATGCCAATCCAACCCGTAGTTATCAGTCGCTGCGCCACTTTGATGAATCACCGCAACTTCCTTACGGCTACGCCAGTATGATTGTCTGGGCGTATGTGCCTTACTTGTGGCGCCGACGGATGGACCATCGTGTATTGAATCATTATGCCGGCGATATAACCCTGGCCAATCTTCAGCCGTCACAGCGCGTGAAGTATCTGGCTAAGTACAGTGGCGACGCCAAGCCGTTTTAATTTGAAATAGAAAACGCTTTTTCGAGTGTGTTTCGATAAGGATTTCTACGTCGATTATTTGTTAGCTTATTTGCAAGACGGTTGTTTACCCAACGAAAATAAATTCAAGGGAAGGGCGTAAACATGCAAGTAATTCGTGTCACTATCAAGTTCACCGTTAATGTCGTTTTGGCCGCGCTGGGCCTGATCGCCTGTCACCAGGCACAGGCCGCCCGTATCGAACCAGCCGGTAGTGCATTTACCGCCCAGGGCCCAATCAGTTTTTCCAAGGGCGCGTTGATCAGTGCCGACTGCACCATCAAGGTCGCGGGCAAGGTGGCGGCCGATGGGACGTCGGTCAATATCGACAAGGTGACATTCGACGGCGGGCTCAAGTGCAGTCGGGTCGAAGCTATTAATTTGCCATGGCTCTTGATTGCGAAGGATACAAAAAGCGGCGCGATGTCGAAGATCAGCGTGGATGTGCATGCCTTCGGCCTGGGCGGCAAGTGCGGTCCTTCTACCGCAGTAGGTACGTGGGATAACGCCACCGGCAAGTTGGAGGCTGCCAATGTACCGATTGGTGATGACTGCACGATTAAAACGGTGTCGATCAAGATGCCGCCTGGTTTCAAAGTGGTTGAATAAGTTTGTCGGACTTAATTGAATTTGGCAGGGGTGCGAAGTTCTGCAGTTTCATCGTGACTTCGTGTTCATGGCCATTATCCCAGGCGAAATAACTCGCCATTATATGTGAGGCAAAATAATGAAAAGCTTGAAAACCCTCGTTTGTGCAACTTCGTTCGCCCTGAGCCTTGGTGCAGTGTCGATGGCCAACGCTGCCACTATCGCGCCTGCCGGCACGGCGTTCTCTACATCGGGTTCGATCACCGTAACTTCGCCCGCGTCGTTGAACTTCCCAGTGACTTGCAACATCGCCTTCACTGGTTCCGTCGCGGCTGATGGCTCGAGCGCTTCGATCACCGGCGCAACGGTCAACGGTTCCAACTCGCTGTGTGGCGTACCCAAGTTGTTGGGCCTGCCGTGGACATTGAATGTGGCAAGCGGTGGCCCTGATGCCTTCAACGGTACGGTGTCGGGCGTGAATTTCCAGATTCTCAACAATTGCTCCGCTTCGCCTGTGACCATCAATGTCGGCTTCAACAACTCCACCAACCAGCTGAAGGTGCCAAGCACACAAACCGTCGGCTCCTGCAAAATTACTGCTCTGACCGCTACACCAAGCCCGGCCTTTACCGTTACCCCATAAATGCCGTGAGCGTTTGACGTGATGATCACACGTTAAAACACGCCAGTGTCTCGCAAGGGGCACTGGCTGCGGGAGGCCAGGTCGGGACAACCGATCTCGGAGGATAAGAACAATAAGGAGTGGAGCATGAATAATAAGAAGCATCAGACACGTACGTTGTTGAGCCTGGCAATTCTCGGCGGCCTGATCACGGCAACGGGACCCGCACATGCCGGTGGGTTCACCACGCCGACCTTCGGCGCTCCCGGATGGGGACGTGCCTTCGGGGGTGGCTCACTGTTCCAGAATGATCCTTCCGCGGCCTACAATAACCCGGCCGGCATGGCTTTCATCGATCATACAATTTCTCAATTTACCGTCGATTACGCGCGCATCAACGTTAAATACAAAGGCACGGCCACGGACTATGCAGGCAACGCGCCTGCGGCGGTCGACCCTACGGATTTGAGTTCCACGCCGCGCACCGGCGATGGTGGGCAAGGGGGCTTTACCGCCTGGTTGCCAACCGGCTTCATGGTGGTACCGATCAACGACCGTTTTGCGTTCGGGCTGAGTCAGGTGGTGCCGATGGGTGCGCGCACCACCTGGGATGAAGACTGGATCGGTCGCGACTTTGCCGTTGATACGCGCATTGAAACGGTAGGTGTCACAGGCTCGCTGTCGTTCAAGGTCAATGACCAGTTTTCGGTAGGTGCCGGCGCCATCGTCCAGCACACCAAAGGCTTTGTAAGCCAGAATCTGGACTTGTATTCCGCCGCAGCCTTGTCGCCGGAAATCGGTATCCCGTTCCCTTCCGGCGTCGGCTCCTCGCTGATGCGGGTCAAGGTGGACAACACCTCGGTCGGCTGGTTTGCCGGGGTGGTCTGGAAGCCTACCGAATTCGATACCCTGGGCCTGAATTACCACGCGAAAATCAAAAATAAACTCGAAGGCAAGTACAGCCTGTATGCCGACGAGGCGAACAAGTCACTTATCGAAGGCGGCTTGCCGGCGCTGGCTTATCCGGGGTTGGACCTTAACGTCAACGGCGCCAAGGCTTCCACCCAATTGGACGTTCCCGCCAACGCCTCCGTCGACTGGGTCCACCAGTTCAATGATCGCCTCACGCTGGGCGCCAGCGTCACCTGGACTCAATGGTCGTCGTTCAAGGCACTGACATTGAAGTCCGAGGGCACGCAGCTCGTGTCGATTCCCTATAACTACAAGGACGCCTGGATGGTGTCACTGGGTGGCGACTACAAATTTACCGACGACTTCACGTTCCGCGCCGGTGTCGCCACCGACCAGACGCCGACCCGCAACTCTACGCGTGACCCGCGTATCCCAGACGGGGATCGGGTGTTCGCCTCCCTGGGCTTTGGCTACAACATCCGCGCGGTTCCCGGTTTGAGCATCGACGGCGCGTACTCGCGGCAATTCGTCGAGAAGGCCAAGCTCAGGACGCACAACCAGGATCGCCTGGGTGGCGCAACCCTTGACGGTAAAGCCGACGCCAAGGGTGAAGTGGTCAGCCTTTCAGCGACTTACGCGTTCTGAACCGTTGATGGCGCGCGACCTGTGCTGACAGGTCGCGCAGGCGTGCCGATGCAACCCGTTAATGACTTGACAGGCTGACCCGCTCGGCCCGTTATTTTTTCGCCAAAGAATTAAATAAAAATTTCAAAACAAAATTTGAATTTGTCTTTGCGAGTTTGTAGTGTGGCGCTAAGCCGTCGCTCAATCCGAGCGGCCGCAGGTGCCGCACCCTGAATCAAGTAGAGGTATCCCCATGGTTATCTGGTTATTGGTGGGTTTCGCCGCAGCGATTGCCCTGGCGTATCGACAAGCCTGCGCCCCCCACTGGCTGGGTGCTGGCCTGGTCTGGTTGGCGGCCGGTTATCTGTTCAACGTGGTGGCCGCATTCGGCGTCACCGTCGCGGCGGTGCTGGTGCTGCTCCCGGCTGTGGTGCTGGCGATCAAACCCCTGCGCCGTGTGCTGTTGACCAGCAAGGCCCTGGTGCTGTTTCGTACGATCATGCCGGCGATGTCCGATACCGAACGTGCGGCCATCGAGTCCGGCACGGTGTGGTGGGACGCCGAGCTGTTCAGCGGCAAGCCTGACTGGCAGCGCCTGCTGCAAGCCGCGCCGGCCAGCCTGAGTGCCGAAGAGCAGGCGTTCCTCGACAACGAAGTAGAAACCCTGTGCGACATCGCCAATGACTGGGAAACCACGCAGGTGTGGCAGGACATGTCCCCCGAGGGCTGGCAGTACACCAAGGACGCGGGCTTTCTCGGCATGATCATTCCCAAGCAGTACGGCGGCAAGGGCTTCTCCCACTATGCGCACTCCCAGGTGGTGATGAAATTGTCGACCCGCTGCTCGGCGGCGGCCATTTCGGTGATGGTGCCCAACTCCCTGGGCCCCGCCGAACTGTTGCTGCATTACGGCACCGACGCCCAGCGCAACTACTACCTGCCGCGTCTGGCGCGGGGCGAGGACATCCCGTGCTTTGCGCTGACCAGCCCGTATGCCGGCTCCGACGCCGGGGCAATTCCCGATGTGGGCATCGTGTGCAAAGGCCTGCACGAAGGTGAGCAAGTGCTGGGGTTCAAGGTGACCTGGGACAAGCGCTACATCACCCTCGGCCCGATTGCCACGGTGCTGGGCCTGGCGTTCCGTGCCGAAGACCCGGACGGCCTGCTCGGTGCCGCCGGTTCTCTGGGCATTACCTGCGCGTTGATTCCCACCTCCCATCCGGGTGTGAACAGCGGTCGTCGCCATTGGCCGTTGAACGCGGTATTCCAGAACGGACCGACCACCGGCAAGGACGTGTTCATTCCGCTGGAGTGGGTGATCGGCGGCCGCGAACAAGTCGGCAACGGCTGGCGCATGCTGATGGAATGCCTGGCGGCGGGCAGGGCGATTTCGCTGCCGTCGGCCAATGTCGGCCTGGGCAAAGTCGCGGTGCGTGGCACCACCGCCTACGCGGCGATGCGTAAGCAGTTCGGCCTGCCCATCGGCAAGTTCGAAGGGGTGCAGGCGCCCTTGGCGCGCATGGCCGGGCACCTGTATGCCTGTGACGCGGTGCGCAAGGTGTCGGTGGCGTCCCTGGATGCCGGTGAGAAACCTTCGGTGATCTCGGCCATTGCCAAATACCACGTCACCGAGCGTGCACGCATGATCGTCAACGATGGCATGGACATCGTCGCCGGCAAGGGCATCTGCATGGGGCCCAACAACTTCCTGGCCCGTGCCTATCAGCAAAGCCCGATCGCCATCACCGTGGAAGGCGCCAACATCATGACCCGCTGCCTGATCATCTACGGCCAGGGCCTGATCCGCTGCCATCCCTATGTGTTCCGCGAGATGGAAGCGGCGCGCCACCCGGATCGGCGCAAGGCACTGGAGGCGTTCGACAGCGCGATGTTCGGCCATGTGAGTTTTGTCCTGGCCAACACCGTGCGTGCGGCGGTGCATGCGCTGACCGGTGGCCGGTTGCTGTCTGCCCCGGCCAAGACCTACCCTGCGCTGGCGTCCTACTATCGTCAGGCCAATCGTCTGTCGGTGGTGCTGGCGCTGGTCTCGGACATTTCCATGGGCGTGCTGGGCGGTGCCCTCAAGCGCAAGGAAAGTATCACCGGGCGCCTGGGCGATATTCTTTCGCAGTTATACATCCTGTCCTGCGTGCTCAAGCGCTTCGAGGATGACGGTCGGCCCCAGGCGGACCTGCCGCTGGTGCATTGGGCGGCCCAGGATGCACTGCTGCGCGCCCATGAAGCCTTGGCTGAAGTGCTCGACAATTACCCCTCGAAACTCGCTGCCGCGGTGCTGCGGGGTTTAAGTTTTCCGTTCGGCATTCCCTTGCATAAACCGTCGGATCGCCTGCTGGCCCAGGTCGCCGATGTGGTGCAGACGCCCGGTGAAACCCGCGATCGGCTGCTGGCCAATTCCTACATCCCCCGCCCGGAAATCGACAAGCTGGCCTACGGCGAGCTGGGATTGCGCCTGTTGCCCCAGGTTGAGCTGATCGAGGCACGGCTCAAGCCCGCTATCAAGCAAGGCCTGCTCGAGCCAATGCCGATCTCGACCACGGCGTTTACCGGCTGGCGCGTCAAGGCACGGGCGCAGGACCTGATCAGCGACGACGAAGACGCGTTGCTCGCACGCTACGTGGAATACGCCGACCACGCTATCCAGGTCGACGATTTCCCGCAGGACTTCGGTTTGCTGGAGGCCCTGCAGCAGCGCAAGCAAGCATTGGAGCCCGCCGCCAAGCGACGTGCCAGCCAGAGTGAAAATGCTTCGGTCAATTAACCCAAACGCGGTCCCAATGTGGGAGGGGGCTTGCCCCCGATGGCGGCTACAAGGTGCATCTGGGTGGGCAGACACACCGCTATCCGGGGCAAGCTCCCTTCCACAGGTGACCGGGTTTCCAAGGCAGGATTGTGTTGTGAATGGATCTATCTATGAGTGACAGCTACCTTTCTTTCGTCAACTCTCCCTGGGGCCGTCGCCTGGCCCAGGCCGTCGGCTTGCCGCAACCCTTGCCCCTGCAACGCCACCGCAGCGGCCAGCAGGGTCTGGCCAACCCGGTGATCGTCGCCGGGGCAGGGCGACTGGCGGAGCAGGTGCAGCGCATCTTCACTAGCACCGATACCGTCGCCGCCACACCCGCGACCCTCAGGGCGCCGTCCACGGTGAAGGTGCAAGGCGCGGTTTTCGATGCCTGCGGTGTGACCGACCTGCAGCACCTGGATGAGCTCTACCGGTTCTTTCACGCCAATGCCAGGCGCCTGGGCCAACACGCCCGCGTGGTGGTGCTCGGCACTGCCCCCGAACACTGCCGGGACTTGCCCCAGGCCGTCGCCCAGCGCGCGCTCGAAGGTTTGGTGCGCTCGCTGGCCAAGGAGCTGCGCCGGGCAATTACCGTGCAATTGATCTACGTGGCGCCCGGCGCCGAAGACGCGTTGGACAGCAGCCTGCGCTTCTTTCTGTCGCGTCGTTCGGCCTATGTGTCAGGGCAAGTGGTACGCCTGGAACAACCGCTGGACGACGCGCCGAGTGTTAATTGGGATAGGCCGTTCGCCGGCCGGCGCGCCCTGGTGACCGGTGCCTCGCGGGGCATTGGCCTGGCCATTGCCCAAGTGTTGGCGCGCGACGGTGCCCATGTGGTGTGTGTCGACGTGCCCCAGGCCCAGCTGGCGCTGCAACAGGCCGCCGACAGCGTGAACGGCTCGGCGCTGCCCCTGGACATCACCGCGCCGGACGCCGTCGCGTTATTGCAGGCGCATGTCGGCCAATACGGCGCCTTCGATGTGGTGGTTCACAACGCCGGGATTACCCGCGACAAGACCATCGCCAAGATGAGCGACGTTGCCTGGCGCAGTGTGCTGGCGGTCAACCTTGAAGCGCCGTTGCAGCTCAGCCAGGCGCTGCTGGATAACCAGGGCCTGAACCCCGGCGGGCGCATCGTTTGTGTGTCGTCGATTTCCGGGATTGCCGGCAACCTCGGCCAAAGCAACTACGCCACCTCCAAGGCCGGGGTGATCGGCCTGGTGCAGGGCCTGGCACCGCTGGCGGCGGCGCGGCAGGTGACGGTGAATGCCGTGGCGCCAGGGTTTATCGAAACGCAGATGACCGCGAAAATCCCGCTGATGATCCGCGAGGCCGGGCGGCGCATGAATTCCCTGTCCCAGGGCGGGCAACCGATCGACGTGGCCGAGACCATCGCCTGGCTGGCCCATCCCGCCTCGGGCGGAATCAATGGCCAGGTAGTGCGGGTGTGCGGCCAAAGCCTGCTGGGAGCCTGAGCCATGGACTATGTGACGCAGATTATCGACCCGCCGCCCTCGCGCACCCGACTGTTGCTCGACGGGGTGCGCGGCTTGCGCAAGCCCAAGCCCGACGCCGTGCCGCCATTGCCCAGGGAACGCCTGGTACGCCCGGCGGTGGAACTGTCGGGCGCCGCCATTGCCGCCTATGGCCGCGCCTGTGGCTTTCGCCGCGAGCAGGGCGTGCCGCTGTCCTATCCCCATGTGCTGGCGTTTGCGCTGCATTTGATGCTGCTGACCCGCCCCAGCTTTCCGTACCCGGCCAGCGGCATGGTGCACCTGGCCAATCGCATTCGCCAGCATCAACGCTTGCATGAAGGTCAGGCGCTGCGCCTGGAGGTGTATTGCGAACGCTGGGTTGCCCATCCCAAGGGGCAGGCGCTGAGCATCGCCACCCGCGCCTACGCTGAAGAAACCCTGGTGTGGGAAAGCGACAGCCTGTACCTGCGCCGCGAGGTGAAAAATCCCATCGGGGAGTTGTGGGTGGACGCCTTGCCGTTACAGGAAGAGGGCTTGCTGCGCACCCAGCGCTGGGTCTTGCCCGCCGATCTGGGGCGCCGCTTTGCCCAGGTCTCGGGCGACTTCAATCCGATCCATACGTCGGTAATGGGCGCGAAGATTTTCGGCTTTCGCCGCGCCATCGCCCACGGCATGTGGACCCTGGGCCGGGCACTGGCCGCACAGCAGCCACCGGGTGGCCTGGCCCGTGCCGAGGCCCATTGCGATTTCAAGTTGCCGATCTTTCTGCCCGGCCAGGTCGCCCTGTGGAGTCACCCTGTGACCGGTCCGCTGCGCGAGTTCGAAGTGCGCACTGTGGCCGGTGACCAACCGCATATGCGCGGGTTGTTTATGTGGGATCAACCGCCTGGAGTGAGTGCCTTGCATGAGTGAATACAGCTTCAATCCGCCCCCGAGCCGACGCGTGGCGATCATCGGCGGTAACCGCCTGCCGTTTGCCCGTTCCAACACCGTCTATGCCCATGAGACCAATCAGGACTTGCTGGTGGCCGCACTGCAAGGCCTGGTGGACCGCTACAACCTGCACGGCCAGCGCCTGGGTGAGTTTGCCGCCGGTGCGGTGATCAAGCATTCGCGCGATTTCAACCTGGCCCGGGAGTCGCTGCTGTCGACCACATTGTCCGCGCAGACGCCTGCCTACGATGTGCAGCAAGCCTGCGGCACGGGCCTTGAGGCCGCGTTGCTGGTGGCCAATAAAATCGCCCTCGGCCAGATCGAAGTGGGCATCGCGGGGGGCACCGATACCACCTCCGACGCGCCCATCGGCATCAACGAATCCCTGCGCCACACCTTGCTCGCGGCCAATCGGGCCAAGGGCCTGGGCGATAAACTCAAGACCCTGTTGAAGGTGCGTCCGTCGATGTTGTTCAAGCCGCTGCTGCCGCGTAATGGCGAGCCACGCACCGGCCTGTCGATGGGCGAGCACTGCGAAGAAATGGCCAGGCGCTGGCAGATCAAACGCCTGGCCCAGGATGAATTGACCCTCACCAGTCACCAACGCCTGGACGCGGCCTATCAGCGCGGTTTCTTCGACGATCTGATCAGCCCCCATCGGGGCCTTGCACGGGACAACAACCTGCGCGCCGACATCAGCCTGGAAAAGCTCGCCGGCCTGGCGCCGGCCTTCGACCGCCAGAGCGGTACGCTCACCGCCGGCAACTCGACGCCCCTGACCGATGGCGCTTCGGTGGTATTGCTGGCCAGTGAAGCCTGGGCCGCCGCCAATGGCTGGCCGGTGCTGGCCTACCTGCGCACCGGCGAAACCGCGGCGGTGAATTTCGTCGACGGCACCGAAGGCCTGTTGATGGCGCCGGCCTACGCCGTACCGCGCCTGCTCAAGCGCGAAGGCCTGGGCTTTGCCGACTTTGATTTTTTCGAGATCCACGAAGCCTTCGCCGCCCAGGTGCTGTGCACGCTCAAGGCCTGGGAAGACCCGGACTACTGCCGCGAGCGGCTGGGCCTGGACACGCCGCTGGGCACTATCGACCGCAGCAAAATGAACGTCAACGGCGGCTCGCTGGGCTGCGGCCATCCGTTTGCCGCCACCGGCGGGCGGCAACTGGCGGCGCTGGCCAAGGCCATCCATGAGCGCGGTGGCGGTCGTGGGTTGATCTCGATCTGTGCGGCGGGCGGGTTGGGTATTACCGCCATCGTCGAAAAGTAGCCTCATCCACAACAACAATAAGGACACTGCCATGAACGCCATCAGCCTGGAACAGACCGAACGCATCTGGTTGAACGCCTACCTGCCCGGCGTGCCGGCGGACATCGATGCCGCCATCGAGGATTACCCCTCATTGCGCGAAGTGTTCCTGGAGCACCTGGAAAAATTCCGCGAGCGCGTGGCCTATGTCAGCATCGGCACGCCAATGACCTACGCCGATTGGAACATCCAGGGCCACGCCTTCGCCGCCTGGCTGCAGGGCCAGGGGGTGAAACGGGGCGACCGTGTCGCACTGATGATGCCCAATTGCCTGCAGTACCCGATCTGCCTGCTGGGCACGATTCTGGCGGGCGCGGTGGTGGTCAACGTCAATCCGTTGTACACCGCCCATGAACTCAAGCACCTGCTCAAGGACAGCGGCGCCGAGACCGTGGTGATCTTCGAAAACTTCGCCCACACCCTGGAAAAAGTCGTGTCCGGCAGCAGCGTCAAGCGCGTGGTGGTGGCGGCCATCGGCGACTTGCTCGGCACCTTCAAGGGCGCGGCGATGAACTTCATCCTGCGCAGCGTGCAAAAACAGGTGCCGGCTTTCAGGTTGCATGGTTCCGTGCGTTTCAACCAAGTGCTCAAGCAGGGGCGGGGGCTGACGTACCTGCCGGTCAGCCTGGACCGCGATGAGCTGGCCTTTGTGCAATACACCGGCGGCACCACCGGCGATGCCAAGGGCGTGATGCTCAGCCATCGCAATATCATCGCCAACCTGTTGCAGGCCAAGGCCTGGGTCGGCGACCAACTGGACCAGGACAAGCAGGAAACCAACGTCACCTTGTTGCCGCTGTACCACATCTTTTCCCTGACGGTGAACTGCCTGATGTTCATGTGCCTGGGCGGGCGCAATATCCTGATCGCCAACCCACGGGACGTGAAGCGGGTGCAGATGATCCTGCGCAAGGAGCGCTTCAACGGGATCGCCGGGGTCAACACGCTGTTCAACGGCCTGCTGGAGAACAAGGAATTTTGTGCGCGGGACTTTTCCGACCTGCGCCTGGTGATTGCCGGCGGCATGGCCACGCACACGGCGGTGGCCAAGCGCTGGAAGGACGTCACCGGCGTACCGATCGTCGAGGGCTACGGGCTGACCGAGTGCTCACCGGTGGTGAGCATCAGCCCTATCGACATTCATCGTATGCGCGAGATGGCATTCACCGGCAGTATCGGCGTGCCCTTGCCGTCGACCTGGGTGCGCTTTATGCGTGAAGACGGTGAACTGGCCGAAGTCGGCGAGCCGGGCGAATTGCAGGTGCGCGGTCCGCAAGTGATGCAGGGCTACTGGAAGCGTCCGAAGGAAACCGCCGAAGTGCTGGACGCCGAGGGCTGGTTGTCCACCGGTGATATCGGGGTGATGGATGAACGCGGTTACATTCGCCTGGTGGACCGCAAGAAGGACATGATCCTGGTCTCTGGCTTCAACGTGTACCCCAACGAAATCGAAGACGTGGTGGCGATGCACCCAGGGGTGGCGGAAGTGGCGGCGATTGGCGTGGAAGATGGCGTGACCGGCGAGAGGGTCAAGATCATCGTGGTCCGCAAGGACCCGAGCCTGACCCAGGAGCAGATCCTCGCTCATTGCCGGGAATACCTGACCGGGTACAAAGTGCCGCGCTATGTGGAGTTTCGCACCACGGAATTGCCCAAAACCACGGTGGGCAAAGTACTACGCCGAGCCCTGCGCTGATAGCGAAGGTGACGCGGACCAAATGTGGGAGGGGGCTTGCCCCCGATTGCAGAGTGTCAGCCAATGATTCAGTCACTGACCCACCGCAATCGGGGGCAAGCCCCCTCCCACATGTTCAAACCGTGCCCACTGTTACCCAGCGCGCCTCACGGGCCGCAATGCGAATCGCCGTCGCCAACCGCTCCACCGCCCACGCCGCCTCAAAATCAGTGCCATCGCCACGTTGCCCCGCCAGCGCCATGATCAGCTCCTGTACCTCCAACGTCTTGAGCTCGTTGTAACCCAACTGATGCCCCGCTGCCGGGCTGAACGCGGCATAGCCGGGCAGGGCAGGGCCGGCGAGCAAACGCTGGAAACCGTCCTGGCCGACGCGGCACAGGCGCAGTTCGTTCAAGCGTTCCTGGTCGAACGCGAGGGTGCCGAGGGTGCCGCTGATTTCGAAACTCAAGTGGTTTTTGTAGCCGTGCTTGAGCCAACTGCTGCTCACCGTGCCGCGCGCGCCGTTGGCAAAACGCAGCAGGGCGTGCACCTGGTCATCCACGGCGATGGATTTCAATTCGCTGCTGCCTTGGGAGGCCGGCCGTTGCGCGTGGACGGTGTGGGTATCGGCGCACACGCTGACCACTTCGCCGACCAGATAACGGGCCATCGACAGTAAATGGCTGCCGAGGTCCGCCAGTGCGCCGCCCGCGTGTTCCACCTCACAGCGCCACGACCAGGGCGAGGCCGGGTCGGCCATGAAGTCTTCGCTGAACTCACCCTGGAAACTGATGATCTCGCCCAGTTCGCCGCTGGCAATCATCTGTCGCGCCAGCACGATCATCGGGTTGTGCTGGTAGTTGTAGCCGACGCGCGTCACCACTCCGGCCGCGCTGGCCGCTCGACGCATCGCATCGGCCTGTTGCAGGCTGACCGCCAGCGGCTTCTCGCAATACACCGCCTTGCCCGCCGCGATCGCGGCCATGGCCATGGGGTAGTGCAGGTGGTTGGGCGTGGTGATGGCTACTACATCGACCCTGGGGTCGTCGATCAGGGCCTGCCAGTCGGCATGGGCCTGGGCAAACCCCCAGGCGCTGGCGCAACGCTGTGCGCGTTCGCTGTCGGCATCGGCCAGCGCCGCCAGTGCAAGCGTGACCGGCAATTCGAAGACCGCCCGGACGTTGTTGAACGCCAGCGCGTGGGCGCGCCCCATGAAGCCTGTGCCGATCAAGCCGATTCCGAGTTCACGCATCGCCGTGGTCCTTTGGATTATTGTTTTCGGGAGGCCTATTAATGGAATAAATATTCTCAATATTCAATAGATAGAATAAAAATTCATTAGGGGGTGGCGATCACCAGGCGCAGGCGAATCATCATTTCAGCTGATGCAGCGATATTCAGCTTGTGGCCAAATGCCGTCAGTTAACAAAAGATAACGTAGCGCCGATTGTCAGACGATTCGAAAGCCCGATAGGATGGCTCGTGCTTGTCCCAGGCGCTCTAGATTGCAGGTTTCAGAGCCCTGCGCCAGGCGACACGACCTAACAATAATAAATGGGAGAAAGGTCTATGAGTGAGCCTGTCATGGGTTGGGATGTTTGCCGCCCACGCGCCGCACGCAAGGTTGCGTTGCTGGCCACAGCGCTCTCGCTGTTTGGAGCCGTCGCATTACCGGGTATTGCCCAGGCCGCCAGCGATACCCCCGCCGCGGCGGCGTTTGCGATTGAATCCCCCAAGGCCGCCAAAGGCCTGATGATCGATGTGGTCCACGCCGGCAAGCGCCTGGTGGCGGTCGGTGATCGCGGGCATATCCTCTATTCCGATGACCAGGGCAGCACCTGGGTTCAAGCCAAAGTCCCTACCCGGCAACTGCTCACGGCGGTGTTCTTCGTCGATGCCGAGCGCGGCTGGGCGGTTGGCCATGATGCGCAGATCCTTGCCAGCAGCGACGGCGGCGCCAGCTGGACCCAGCAATACCAGGACCTCAAGCGCGAAGCGCCGTTGCTCGACGTGTGGTTCAACGATGCCAATCACGGCCTGGCCGTAGGCGCCTATGGTGCGCTGATCGAGACCTCCGATGGCGGCAAGACCTGGCAAGACGTCAGCGACCGTCTCGACAACGAAGACCAGTTCCACCTCAACGCCATCGCCTCGATCAAGGACGCCGGCCTGTTCATCGTCGGCGAGCAGGGCAGCATGTTCCGCTCCAGCGATGACGGCCAGACCTGGGAAAAACTCGAAGGTCCCTACGAGGGCTCGTTGTTTGGCGTGATCGGCACCGCTCAGCCGCGCACCCTGCTGGCCTACGGCCTGCGCGGCAACCTTTACCGTTCCACCGACTTTGGCGGCACCTGGGAGCCGGTCGAGTTGAATGCCGCCCGGGGTGCCCTCGAATTCGGGCTGTCGGGGGCGACCGTGCTCGATGACGGTTCCATCGTCGTGGTGGGCAATGGTGGCAGCGTGGTGGTCAGCCACGACAATGGCCAGACCTTCAGCGTATTCAACCGCCCGGACCGGATTTCGCTGTCAGCGGTGACGGCGGCAGGTAATGGCAACTTGATTCTGGTTGGGCAGGGCGGCGTTCGCGTCGCCACGGCCACCGGCGCCGAACCGCTCCTGAATAAAGAGCCAAAATAAGAAGAAGGCGGGAAATATGAGCAGTCATCACAACGATAAAGCGACCTTTCTTGAGCGCCTGATCTTCAACAACCGCCCGGCAGTGATCGTGATCTGCCTGCTGGTGAGTGTCTTCCTGTTCTGGCAGGCGACGTTGATTCGCCCGTCCACCAGCTTTGAAAAGATGATCCCCCTCAAGCACCCCTTCATCGAAAAGATGATGGAGCACCGCAATGACCTGGCCAACCTGGGCAACACGGTGCGCATTTCGGTGGAGGCCAAGGACGGCGACATCTTCACCAAGGAGTACATGGAAACCCTCCGGCAGATCAACGACGAGGTGTTCTACATCTCCGGCGTCGACCGCTCGGGCCTCAAATCGCTCTGGAGCCCCAGCGTACGCTGGACCGAAGTGACCGAAGAAGGCTTCGCCGGCGGTGAAGTGATCCCGCAGAGCTACAACGGCTCGCCGCAAAGCCTCGATCAACTGCGCAACAACGTGCTCAAGTCCGGCCAGGTCGGGCGTTTGGTCGCCAACGATTTCAAATCGAGCATCGTCGATATCCCGCTGCTGGAGTCCTATCCGGACCCGCAGGACCAGGGCAAGTTGCTGGCCCTGGACTATCGCAAGTTTTCCCATGAACTCGAAGACAAGATCCGCGACAAGTTCGAAGCCCAGAACCCCAACGTCAAGATCCATATTGTCGGCTTTGCCAAAAAGGTTGGCGACCTGATCGACGGTCTGGTCATGGTGGTGCTGTTCTTCGGCGTCGCGTTCGTCATCACCCTGGTTCTGCTGCTGTGGTTCACCCACTGCCTGCGCAGCACCATTGCGGTGTTGAGCACGACCTTGGTGGCGGTGGTCTGGCAACTGGGGCTGATGCACTTCTTCGGTTTCGGACTGGACCCGTACTCGATGCTGGTGCCATTCCTGATCTTCGCCATCGGCATTTCCCATGGCGTGCAGAAGATCAACGGCATCGCCCTGCAATCCAGCGAGGCGGACAACGCGCTCACCGCCGCGCGGCGCACCTTCCGGCAACTGTTCCTGCCGGGGATGATCGCGATTCTCGCCGACGCAGTGGGCTTTATCACGCTGCTGATCATCGACATCGGCGTGATCCGCGAACTGGCCATCGGCGCCTCCATTGGCGTGGCGGTGATCGTGTTCACCAACCTGATCCTGCTGCCGGTGGCGATTTCCTACGTCGGCATCAGCAAGCGCGCTGTCGCCAAGAGCAAGAAAGACGCGAATCGCGAACATCCGTTCTGGCGCCTGCTGGCCAAATTCGCCAGCCCCACCGTCGCCCCGGTGTCGGTGCTGCTGGCCCTGGTCGCGTTTGGCGGCGGCCTGTGGTACAGCCAGAACCTGAAGATCGGCGACCTCGACCAGGGCGCGCCGGAACTGCGCCCGGATTCGCGTTACAACAAAGACAACAACTTCATCATCAGCAACTACTCCACCAGCTCCGACGTGTTGGTGGTGATGGTCAAGACCCGCGCCGAAGGCTGCTCGCGCTATGAAGCGATGGCGCCCATCGACCAGTTGATGTGGAAGATGCAGAACACCGAGGGCGTGCAGTCGGCGATCTCGCTGGTGACCGTGTCCAAGCAGATGATCAAGGGCATGAACGAGGGCAACCTGAAGTGGGAAACCCTGTCGCGCAACCCGGACGTGCTGAACAACTCCATCGCCCGTGCCGATGGCCTCTACAACAACAATTGCTCGCTGGCGCCGGTGCTGGTGTTCCTCAACGACCACAAGGCCGAAACCCTTGACCGCGCGGTGCATGCGGTGCAGGACTTCGCCAGGGAGAACAACAAGGATGGCCTGGAATTCATCCTCGCCGCCGGTAACGCCGGGATCGAAGCTGCCACCAACGAGGTAATCAAGGAATCGGAGCTGATCATCCTGATCCTGGTGTACCTGTGCGTGGCGACCATGTGCATGATCACCTTCCGCTCCTGGGCGGCGACCCTGTGCATCGTGCTGCCGCTGGTACTGACCTCGGTGCTGGGCAACGCGCTGATGGCGTTCATGGGCATTGGCGTGAAGGTCGCGACCTTGCCGGTGGTGGCCCTGGGCGTCGGCATCGGCGTGGATTACGGCATCTACATCTACAGCCGCCTGGAAAGCTTCCTGCGCGCTGGCCTGCCGCTGCAAGAGGCGTATTACCAGACGCTCAAGTCCACCGGTAAAGCCGTGCTGTTCACCGGCCTGTGCCTGGCCATCGGCGTGTGCACCTGGATCTTCTCGGCGATCAAGTTCCAGGCTGACATGGGCCTGATGCTGACGTTCATGCTGCTGTGGAACATGTTCGGCGCGTTGTGGCTGCTGCCGGCACTGGCGCGGTTCCTGATCAAACCCGAGAAGCTGGCGGGGCAGAAGGGCAATTCGTTGTTTGCGCACTGAGCCCGGTTGCCCATAGGCCATGTGGAAAAAACGCCCGACCTGGCTCGTCGGGCGTTTTTACTTTCTACTTGTCGATGGCGGCGTCTTGCCTTGTTCTGAAGGCTATGCGTCGGTCACGGTGGGCGAAATCTGGGCCCTGCGAGTGCGTTCGCTGGTCAGTCGCTTGAGCACGCTACCGCCTTTCACGCGCAGCCTCATATCGAACGACCAATTGCCTTGTTCGTCCACTTTCACGCGAGGTCCACGCGTACTTGTATTATCGCGAACGATCGCCATACGTTCGTCGTCCAGCATGACGACCTTGAAACGAATCCCATGGATAATCAGGTGCCAGGCATTGTCGATCAGGTATAGCCCGCGGTACGGACCATCCGGCGATGCTGCAGGTAGCTCTTTGAAATAGGCAACGCCGAAAAAGCTGGTTATGTTCGCCCAATGCCCATATGGCATTCTGTTTCGGAAATAGGTGTATTCAAATTCCAGTGCTGAATCGAGCTTTTTGTTGGCTCCTTCGTAGTAGCCAATCACGTTTTCCGTGAGTATCACGTTGCTGTGGAGCTGCTGGCCCTGCGGGGATTGGCGAGGTGCGGGCAGGCGTAATGCGCGGTCTTTGAGCAGGCAATCCACGGGCTCGGAGGTCGTCGCAACCGGCATGCTTTCGGCGAGCAGGATAGCCAGGTTGAGTGTCAGATCGGCTATGGCCACTTCTCGTGCGACGGGTTCATTGCTGTTGAGTGCAGGCAGATCAGGCGTCAATTGATTCACCAACGTGCCAAGCCAAGTAGTCAGCAAAACAGGTGCTCGGTGTTGCGCCAGCAATAACGTATTGAAGGGGCCGCCGCCCATTTCCAGTAAGGCTGTCCAGCGTCTTTTTTTATTCAGCGACGCACTGTCGCCCCCCACATCGATCAGCGCTTCTACGAGGTAGTAGTAGAGGAAGGACTGTGCGTTCGAGAAGCCCATGGCTGTCAGCGAGCGCTCTACCTCGCGTTGATCGGCCAGTTGTGCAGCAGGTGGAGGTGAAACGGGTACAAGCGGGTCATCCTGAGAAACATCCAGGTGATGGGGCGCCAGGAAGCCACCGTTTTCGTAGACAGTCCGTGCCTCATCGGGCAACCAGGCCAGCACACTGTCTTGCAGGTCTCCTGGCTGTGAGATGGCATTCAACAGCGCGTCGCGTGTGGCGAACTCACAGAAGGATTGTGTATAAAAAGGGCGGTACAGCAGGTGGGGACCTTGGGTCCGGTCCTGCGCTTCGATGAGGAACATAGCGCTGACTACGTCAGGCTCAGCTGCAGGCGCGCGCAACAGGGCCAACGGTTGGATGATCACCGACGGGGTGTCGGCGAAGCCTTCGCTTGCGATGGAGGGTTCGTTGATGGGGTGCTGCAACAGCGTGGCAAGGTATTCGGCGCCCAGTGCGCTGACGCTGCTCGGTTGTTTCAGATGTAACTCCAGCGCCTGCAGCGGTAATTGATAACATAACTGGGCGACGAGCTTGCGCCGGCGCTCGAAAACCTCTGGGGTGTAATCCAATAACTGTGTTTCCAGGTAGTCGGAATAAGCCTTGCCGATATCCAGTCTCTCAATCAGCCCGCCGGTGCGGGTGATGAAGTCCGCCGTCAACCAGTCGGGCAGGGCCAGCCCATCTTGGTGTGCCAGCGTGATGGTGCCAGCGGGGCGGCCCTTCAGGCAGGTGATGACCAGTTCCGTCAGGCTCATCGACTGGGTGGAGACGCTCTGGGACGTGCCTTCGGCGTCAGCAACAAGCGTCACGGTGACAAGCACTTTGTCGGGTGCATATGTCTGGGGTAGCGCAGCCTCTTCGTCGCTCGCAGGCATGCTTTGCTGCTCGGCGTCGAGCGCCGTTGCCAAGGCGGCGGCGGTGAAGGCGTTGATGTCCGTGATGCCGCTGAGAAAAGTATGGCCTTTGCTTAGCAACTTGCTGTTAGCCAACCCCAGGCTGTAGCGGGAATAGTTTTTCTTAGGCATGGGCGAGGCGTTTTGGAGCCAATCCGGCAGATGCTGGCGCAGAGCATTTTGAAACTGTGCCTGGACTTGGGTCGTCTTGGCAAAGTAGAGCGCAGGGTCGCTGAGCTCATGGTAAAGCGCTTGCAACTTGGCCTTCCCGAAGTCGCAGGGCAGTTGCACCGCTTCAATGTCCAGCAATTGTTGATTCAGGACCAGTTCGGCTTGATGCCCGAACGCATCGCCATAAATTTCGTAACGCTTGCAGCTCAGCGAGTTGACGCGGTATTGAGCGGTGAGGGCGCTGCCCCAATGCTGGTTGAAAGCATCCATCGAAGCAAATGTCTCGATTTTTCCACCTGGATGACATAACAGAACGACCGTGCGCGTATCGACGGTACGCTCCAGCAGCAACTCGGGAGCAAATAGAACCGAGTTGCCGCTGGCGCTGTTCAGGTAGGTTTCCAACTCGTAGGCAAGGGTGTTGCTTTTGTAGTTGTTCGACCAGCGAGGATAGCTCTCAGGGAAGTCAATGATCTGTTGTACCGTCTCGCGTTCAATATCACTCAAGCCTGGCTGGGTCAGAACTGAAATCTGCAGCGCTTGCACAAGGCTGTCAGTGAGTAAACTCCAGCGGCTGGGTTGCTCGCCGGACGGGTTCCAATAGGCGGTCAATGCCTGTTGCAAGCCGATCGGCAGCGACCAGGTCAGTTCGCGAATCAGTGCCTCGATCTGCATCATGTCAAGCGCGTCACCGGCGGGGGTGGTGATGGGCGTGGGTGCCTGCTCAGTGAGGAAAAAGGCGTACGAGCCTACCGCACGAAAGTCCAAGGCGGCCCCTGTTGCCAGATAGTCCAGCGCTTTTGTCGTGAGGCATTCGTAGGTATAGCTTCCATCGGCCTGGGGGATGGCTAACTGGGTGCGAGGAAGGTCCAATGCCACGCCGGGATATTTTTGCGTAATGGTTGTCGCCAATATGTGCTGGATCACGGACTCAAGACTGGGGCGGCCGGCGAAAAGTGCATCGACGGTAGCTGCCATGTTGGGGGATTGCGTGAGCGTCACGTCGGTGGTCTGTGGCTCGTCGGTGGGTGGTAGCAACATATAGGTGTCTCCACGATTGGTTGATCGAACATCATGCGATTGATGACGAGTTAACGCCGATCTCGTGGAGAAGGAGGGGTAGCCGGGTACCTCAGGCTGCGCGCTGGGGTTTTGTGGCTGTTGCCAGCGCTGGGGCGGTTGCTGATCAAAGGTGTAAAGCTGGCGGGGCAGGAGGGTAAGCGGCTTTTGCCGAGCATGCCACGTTGTTCGTCCGCCACAGCCTGTGGACTATCGGCTGCCGCCAGCAATGAGGCGTAGCGTGCACCGCGCTGCGCCTTGGCTTTCAGGTATGTCAGATGCTTTCTGAGTTGTTCGATAAGCTAGTGTTTTGCCGGGTACTGCGCCGACGTTCGGTGGTTATACGTGTAAGAACCGTGCCGCCGCTCAGGCGCAAACGCAGGTCTGGCGACCACTGGTTTTGTCCGTCCCGTTTGAGATGGGGCCCTGGGCGAGTCGTGTCCCTGTCGTCGACTATCATCACCCGCTCGCCCTCCAGCAGGTTGACCCTGTAGAGAAAGGGGTCGATAAATGCATGCCAGACGCCTTCTATCACATACAGCCCTCGACGCGGGCCGTAACGTATAGGTTCGGGTAGTGTGTCAGGACGATCCGCGTTTAACCTCATGACGTTCCACCACGCATACCTCGACAGTTTGTTTTTGACGTGGGTGTATGAAAACTCTAAGGCAGAATTGAGTTTTTTGTTGGGGCCAAGATAGTAGCCTTCGCTGTGCTCGGTCAGCGGTGCGCCTTGGCTGCGTGGCCAGTGTTCCGGTGCCAGGCGAGGTGCGAGGGGGCGCATTACGCGGTTCTTCAATGTGGTTTCCAGAGGCGCGTGAGGGGTGCCATTTGGGGACCTTTCGACGAGTAATATGGCCAGGTTGACTATCATCTCGGCGGTCGCTGTCTCTCGTGCAACGGGGTCTTGGCTGTCGAGATTGGGCAAATAAGGCCGCAATTGGTTTGCCAGCTCGCACAGCCAAGGTGTGAGCAAGACAGGGTCTCGCCGCTGCGGCAGTAACAACGCATTGAACAGCGTACCGCCGGTTTCCAGCAGTGCGGTCCAGCGCTGGCTTGGCTGGGGCGCTGAGTTGCCATCGGCCTCATCGACCAAGGCCTTGACGTTGCAGTCGTAAAAGTAAGGCAGCAACTGTTCATAATATAAATAGGGCAGCCGCTCGTTACCTGCAGGCACCGCCAATTGTGCGGGGGTGGGAGGATCATCCGGGACAGGCTCGTCATCCAGGCCACCCGGCGGAATGTGCGGCGTTTGGAAACCACCCTTGTCATAGATTGCACGTGCTTCGATGGGTAGCCACGCCAGCACGCTCTGTTGCAGGTCTGTGGGTTGTGCGATCGCCTCCAACAGGGCTTCACGGGTCGCAAATTCGCGTAAGGACTCAGCGTATAGCGGGCGGTAAAGCACATGCGGGCCTTTCGTAACGTCCCACGCTTCAATGATGAACATGGCGTTGACCACGTCCGGTGCTGCTCCCGCTTGGCGCAACAGCGCCAACTTACGCATGACGATCGACTGGTTGTCTACAAAGCGTTCGCCCTGATCTTCCAGCAATAGCGTGGCGACGTAGCGGACGCCCAAGGCGCTGATACCGCCCTCATTTTTCAGGTGCAGCTCAAGCGCCACCAACGGTAGTTGGTAGCGCAACTGCTCGGCGAACAGGCGCTTGCGCTCGGTCACTTCCGGGGCGGGGCTCAACAGGCGCGATTTGAGGTATTCGGGGTAAGTCTTGCCGATGTTGATCGTTTTGATCAAACCATCGGTGCGGGTGATGAAGTCCGCCGTCAACCAGTCGGGTAAGGCCAGACCGTCACGATGTGTCAGCGTGAAGGGCGCACGAGGGCATTCCTTCAGATTGGTTATGGCCAGTTCGGTCAGGCTCATTGGCGTGCCCGCCACCGACTGCGTTGTGCCGGAGGTGGTGGCATTGTGGGTAAAGGTGAGCAGCACTTTGTCGGGGGCATAGGCATCGGGTGACGGAGCTTGCTCGGCGCCCGGTTGTGCGCGTTGTTGTTCTGCACTCAGGGCCCTTGTCAACGCATCAACGGTAAAGGCCTGAAGATCCAGGATATCGCTGAGAAAGGTACGGCCCTTATTGAGCAATTTGCTGCTGCTTACCCCGAAACTATAACGGCAGTAGTCTTTTTTCTGAGCCTCGGAGGTGCCGTGCAGCCACTGCGGTAATTGCGGGTTCAGGAAACGCTGATACTGCGAATTGACGTGGGTTGTGCTGGTAAAACAAGACGCTGGGTTGCTGAGTTCATGGTAAAGCGCTTGCGCAGTGGTCTGGCCAAGGTTACAGGGCAGGCGCACGGCTTGGACGTTGTTCAACTGCTGATTCAGGATGAGTTCTGCCTGATGCCCGAACACATGGTTCTGAAATTCGTAACGCTTACAGCGTATTGAGTCGACGAGGTAGTGGTCGTTGATCCGGGCGCTCCAGTGCTGGTTGAACGCATCCATCGAGGCAAAGGGTTCGATTTTCCCTCCGGGATGGCATAACAGCACGGTGGTACGTGTCCCGACGGTGCGCCTGAGCAGCAGCTCAGGGGAAAATAGAACCGCGTTGCCGGTGCTGCTGCTCAAGTAGGTTTCCAGCTCGTAGACCCGTGTTCTTTCTTCTACGTATTTTGTAACGCGCTGACCATTGTCAGGAAGGTCGATGATTTGTTGCACAGACTCGCGCTCGAAATCGGTCAGCCCCGGTTGTCTCAGAGTGCTGATTTGCAGCGCTTGCGTGAGGGCATCGCTGAGCAAGCTCCAACGACTGGGTTGTTCGCTGATCGGGTTCCAGTAATCGGTCATTGCGTCCTGTAGCCCGATCGGCAGCGACCAGGCCAATTCGTGAATCAGTTTCTCGATTTGTTTGATGTCCGGCGTCTCGCCCGCGGGTGTCTTGACGGGGTGGGGGACGTTCTCGGTGAGGAAAAATGCGTGTGAGCCAACGTCGCTGAAGTCTATCGGTGCTCCCGTTGCCAAATAGTCGAGGGCTTTTGTCGTGAGCCGCTCGAACGTATAACTGCCGTCGGCAGCGGGCATGGCCAGTTGCGTACGGGATAGATTCAGCGCCAGGCCCGGATATTTTTCGTCAATAGTTGCGGCCAGTGTTTTCAGTACAACGCTTTCAAGGTTCGGCCTGTCTGCAAACACAACGCTGACGGCGCCGGCCATGCTGGCGCTGTCAGTGGGTGGTGCGTTGGAGGGGGACGGTTGCATTAAGAGAGACTCCACGTTTGTCGATCAAACATCACAGTGATGCTCGACTACTTAACGCTGATCTCTCGGTGAAGAAGGGGTAGACGGTTACCCCATGCTGGTCAGGGGCTTAGGTTGATGCAGCAATTTGCCCTATCATGAGGTCTTTCCCCTTGATGATTGATGTCATGACTGCCGACACCGCTACTTTGCTCGATGCGTTTAAAGATTGCCAGATGGTCGAAATTGATGGGTTGCATACCTTTGATTTCAGCCTGGATGACCAACTGCTGCTGATCACCTGCATGGATGGCCGCGCTGAGAAACGCTGGAGCTTCAGTCTGGAGCAAGTCAATGCGGCGGTGTTTGATCAAACCTTGCAAAGCTGGACCCTTACCGGTGACTCGGGCGAGCATCGCCTGGTTTGCATGAGTGGTGTCACCGGCAACAATAACGACGAGGACGAAGCGGATGATGATGCGTAAATTCTGGCCCCTGCTGATGGCCGGCAGTGTTGGCGCGATGTCGGTGCAGGCCGCACCGGCCGATACCCATGCACTGTTGGTCGGCAGCTATACCGCCGGCAGCAGCGAAGGGATCTATCGCCTGCAATTCGACAGCCGTACCGGGCAGTTCAGCGGCAAGCCGGTGCTGGCGGCGAAAACCGCCAACCCGTCCTGGCTGACGCTTTCCAAGGACCAGACGCAGCTGTTTGTGGTCAACGAAAACGGTCCGGGTCAGGACGATGTGGTCGGTCGCGTCAGCAGCTACCGCATCGATCCGCAGAACCATCAGCTTACCCTGATCAATCAGGTGCAGAGCCTGGGCAATGAGCCGACCCACTCCAGTGTGGCCGCCGACGGGCGTTATCTGTTTGTCGCCAACTATTCGGTGGTGGAAGACCCGGGCGGAAGCCTGGCGATTTTGCCGCTGGACACCCGCGGCAAGCTGTCGGCGCCGGTGCAGTTGAGCGGGCACCCGGCCAGCGGTGTGAACCCTGAACGCCAGGCTTCCAACCACGTGCATTCGGTGGTGTCGTCGCCGGACGGCAAGTATGTATTCGTGCAGGACCTGGGTGCGGACAAAGTGTTTGCCTACCGCTACGACCCCAAGGCCAACCACGAGCTGCCGCTGACCCCGGCCGAGCCGGCCGCCGTGCAACTGCCACCGGGCAGCGGCCCGCGCCACTTGCTGTTCAGCGCCGATGGCAAGCATGCCTGGCTGACCACCGAGATGAGCGCCCAGGTGGCGGTCTTCGACTACAACGATGGCAAGCTTGCGCAAACCCAGTTGGTGGATTTCGCCGCCGGCCAACCGGTGTCCGATAAAGCCGGCGCTGCGCTGCACGCCTCCAGCGATGGCAAGTTTCTCTACGTCAGCAACCGTGGCACGGCCAATCAACTTGTCGTCTTCAGCATCGACCCGGCCACCGCGCACCTCAAGGAAATCCAGCGTCGCTCGGTCGAAGGCGACCACCCGCGCGAGTTCAGCCTGGACCCGAGCGGCAAGTTCCTGCTGATCGCCAACCAGAAAAGCAATGAAATCGTGGTGGTCGAGCGCGACCCCAAGACCGGCCTGCTGGGTAAAACCGTGCAGAAATTGCCGATCGATGCGCCGAGTGACCTCAAGTTCCTGGTGCGTCAATAAGCCACAGGCCCCAAAACGCGGGGCCTGAGCTTTACTATTAATTTTATTGATGACGGCTACTGTTTCAAAGCATTTCTAAGGTTCAACCCTCGGGCGTAAGTTGGGTTCCAAGGCCTCCCCGGCCACCAAAACGAACGCACACGAGGGTTACCGCTATGAACTTCAATCTTTTCTCGATCATCGCCGCTTCCGCTGTTTCCGCGACCGTAGCCCTGCCTGCGGCAGCCAGCGTGGACGTCACCAGCAAAAAATCCGGCACCACTGCCTATACCCAGAAGTACCTGCAACAAAGCGCCAACTTCTATGCCGCACTGGATCACAAGACCCAGGGCTGACACAGATCAACCTGTGGGAGGGGGCTTGCCCCCGATAGCAATCTGTCAGACAACGCACCGATGACTGATAGACCGCAATCGGGGGCAAGCCCCCTCCCACAGGTTGATTGATGTTGGTTTCAGGGTTTTGCCATCACCGCCATAAACAGCGGTGACTCCAGAATCCGCTGCAGCCACGCCTGAAGCCGCCGATACGGCGCCCCCGCAAACCATTCACGATCCACATGAGCGAACTGTCGCACGAACGGCACCACCGCCGCGTCCGCCAGGCTCAGGTGCCCGGCGAGCAAGTACTCACGGTCCGCCAGCAAGTCCTCCAGCTTCTGCAGGAACACCTCACCCTCGGCCCGATAATGTTCCATTGGTTGTTCGGGGTAGCGCTCGGCGTACTTGTATCGATTCAAGTGATGTTTGAACACCTGGTCATTCTCGGCAATCAACGCCAGCACCGCAGGGTCGCCTTGCAGCAGCCAATCATCGGGATCGTGCTGCGCCAGCGCCCATTGCATGATCTCCAGGCTTTCCTCGATCACCCGGCCGTCAAGGCTCAACACCGGCACGGTGCCCTTGGGCGACAACGCCAGCATTTGCGCCGGTTTGGCCTTGAGGCTCACCTCGATGATCTCGACCGGTACGCCTGAATAGCGCAGCGCCAACCGCGCGCGCATGGCATAGGGGCAGCGCCGGAACGAATACAGCAGCGCCTCGCTCACTTGACCTCCAGGGTGCTCAAGCCGTTGCCCTGGCGCTTGACCTGGATCTGCACCGGGATGCGTTCGTGCATTTCCTGCACGTGGGAGATCACCGCCACTTTGCGCCCCTGGGCCTGCAAACCGTCCAGGGCATCCATGGCCAGTTGCAGGGATTCGGGGTCGAGGCTGCCGAAACCTTCGTCGATAAACAGCGACTCGATCTTCAAGGTACTGGAAGCCATCGAGGCCAGGCCGAGGGCGAGCGCCAGGGAGACGAGGAAGGTTTCGCCGCCTGACAGCGAGTGCACCGAGCGCAGCTCGTCGCCCATCTCGGTGTCCATCACCAGCAGGCCAAGCATGCTGCCGCCGCGTTTAAGGCGGTAGCGGCGCACCAGTTGGCGCAATTGCACGTTGGCATGGTGCACCAGCAGGTCGAGGTTGTAGGCCTGGGCGATTTTGCGGAACGTGTCGCCGGTGGCCGAGCCGATCAGCGCATTCAGGCGGGCCCAACGCTGCCATTGGTCATAGGCCTTGGCGATCTGTTCGGCCAGGGCGTGGTTGGCGTCCTGGCGTCGCTGGTCTTCGGCCTGGCGGGCGCGCAGTTCGGCGCAGTGTTTCTCGCCCTCGGCCAGTTGCTGGTTGAGCGCGGCGAGGCTGGTGTCCAGCTGTTCGGCGTCCAGGTTGCCGGTGTGCAAGGCCTGATGCTCGGCGAGGCGCTGTTCGCGCTCCTGCAGCAAAACCTTGGCCTGCTCGACGGCTTTTTCGCGGGTGTGCAGCTGCTGGCGCAGGTCTGTGACCTGGGCCTCGTCGAAGGCCAGCAGACGGGCCAGGCCTTCATCATCGAGCTCGGGGTGCGCGGCGCGCCACGCATTGATACGCGTGTCCAGGGCCTGTTGCTCCGTCTCGAGCGCTTGCTGACGTTCAAGCAGGGCCTTGAGATCGGCGACCAGTTGCACCAGCGCCGTGTGCACCGCGTGCAACTCCTGGCTGGCGTCGGCTTCGCTTTGCCGCGCCTGGGTGACGGCCTGGTCCAGCTGCTGTTGCCACTGTTCGGCACTCTTGTGCTCGCCGAGCAGGGCGCTGAGTTTGGCCTCGGCGTCGTGTTGCTGGGTGCAGAGCTGCGCGACCTGCAGATTCAGTGCTTCCAACTGCTGCTGGCGATGCTGCTGATGGGTCTGTTGTTTTTCAATGGCCTGCTGGCGCGCTTGCTGTTCCGCCAGTTCATCGCGCTGATGGGCCAGTTGTTCGAGACGCTGGCTGACCTGCTGGTCAAGCTGCAGGAAGGTCGCCGCCGGCTCACTGCGCAAGCCTTCCAGGGTTGCGGCGGGCAACAGGCTGGCGAAGCTGGCGAGCTCCGTATCGAGGCGCTCGCGGTCACTGGCCAGGGCGCGCTGCTGGTCGAGCAACACTTGGCGGGCCTGCTGGCTGGCGTCCTGGGCGGTCTGCAACTGCTGCTGCAAACGGCCGGCGTTTTGTTGCAGGTTGAGCAGGGCGCCCTGGCGCTGTTCGTCCTGGGCGATGCTTTGCGTCAGTTGGGCCAGTTGCTGGGCCAGCCAGTCGGTGCGTTTGACGGCGTCCTGATGCAACAGCGTCGCGTACAGTGGGTGCGCTTCAAGGCTCGGCGCCAACGCCTGCTGCTGCAGCGCCAGCTGTTCCTGTTGTGCCAAAAATTCCTTTTGTTGAGCGATCAGCCCACCCACTTCGCCGCGTAGCTCGGTGAGTGTTTCCTTGAGGCGCTCGACGGCTTGCTGCGCTGCGGCCTCTTCGCTTTCATCGTGGCGACCCAGGCTCTGCAACAGCGCTTCGGGCTGGTGATATGGATGTTCGTGGCTGCCGCACACCGGGCAGGGCTGGTCATCCTGCAACTGTTCGCGCAGTTCCTCGACGCTGGCACTGCGGGCCAGGCGCTGGCGCTCCAGCAGTTGTTTGGTCACCGTCAGGGTTTGCTCGGCCACCGTCAGTTCGGCTTTGGTTTGCAGGCCGGTCTGGTTCAGTTGCTCGCGTTGCTGCGCCGCGTCGGTGAGTTTTTGCGCCAGGGCGCCGGCCTGTGTGTCGAGCTGCTGCTGACTGCCCCACAAGCGGGCGAGGTCTTCGAAGGCGCGTTGTTGCTTGCGATTGTCCTGCAGGAGGCTGGCGAGCAATTGAATCTGTTCGGCCACCGCGTGCGGTTCGGCGCCGGCCTCCTGGTACAGCAGGTCCAGGGCTTCGCGTTGCTGGGTAAATTGCTCGACGGCGGCGTTGACGCGCTGTTCAAGTTGCGGCAGTTCGGCCTCGCCCTGTTTCAGGCGATTGCCGATTATCATCAGTTGTTGCAGGCGGTCGCGGTAGGCCGTCCAGGCATCGCTCAATGGCGCGAGGGTGGCGCTGCGCTCCAGTTCGGTGGCCAGGCTTTGCAGACGCTCGGCGACCTGGGCCTGCTTGTCCTGCAGGCCCTTGAGCAAGGCTTGGCCTTCGCGGCAGGCGCTTTCATGCTGCTGTTTGTCCTCGGTGCGCTTGGCCAGGTCTTTGGTCAAGTGGGTGAGGGTGGTCTGTTCTTCGAAGGCCTGGCGCAGCAAGGGCGCGGCGTGTGCCTGGTTCTGCTGGGCTTGGGTCAGGGCCGATTGAGCGGCGGCCTGCTGTTGTTGTGCCTGTTCCTGGCGACTGTGCAGCGCGGTTTGTTGCTCAAGGTGCTGTTGAATCTGCGCGGCGAGCGGGGCCAGCAATGCGTCGAGTTCAGCGCGCCGCACGAAGTGATGGCGCTGCGGCGCGAGCTGGTCCAGGCGCGTCAGGTCCTGGCGCTGCTGGCCTTGGCTGTCCCACAATTGTTGGGCTTGCTGCAGCTGCTCGGCGGCGCTTTGCTGGCGCTCCTGCCACTCGCGCAACTCCTTGAGCCAGGTGTGCTGCAACTCCAACTGCTTGAGTTGGGCCTGCTGGGTTTTGAGTTGCTGTTGTGCCTGGCCCAGCTGTTGATCCAGCTCGGCGCGCGCTTCGCCAGACAGAGGCACCACGCCGCTGGCCTGGTCCTGCAACTGTTTGTGAACGTCCCTGGCATCCTTGGCCTTATCGAACGCACGGCGACCCAGTTGGGTATACAGCGCGGTGTCGGTAAGTTTTTCCAGCAGTTCGCTGCGCTCGTTGTCGTTGGCCTTGAGAAAGGCGCTGAACTCGCTTTGCGCCAGCAGCACCGCGCGGGTGAATTGTTCGAAGTTCAGGCCCAGGGCCAGTTCCAGCTGGGTCTTGTATTCGGTTTTCTGACTGGCCAGCAGCTGTTCGCTGTCCAGGTCGATCAGGCTCTGGCGGCTGTTCTGCAACTTGCCGCTGGCCTTGTCGCGCGCGCGATTGGCTTCCCAGCGTGCACGGTAGCGGCGGCCGCTGACGCCGACGAAATCCACCTCGGCATAGCCGCCGCCGGTGCCCCGCCTGAGCAGGGTGCGCGGGTCGCCGATGGAAATGTCGCTGTCGGCATCCGGCATCTTGGCCTGGCCGGTATCACCCAGGCGCGGCACCGCGCCAAACAGCGCCAGGCACAGCGCATCGAGCAAGGTGCTCTTGCCGGCGCCGGTCGGCCCGGTGATCGCAAACAGACCGGCACTGGCCAGCGGCTCGGCGGTGAAGTCGATTTCGAACGGCCCGGCCAGGGACGCCAGGTTTTTCAGGCGGATGGCGAGGATCTTCATGGCTGTTCAGCCTCCTGTTGCACTTCCTGGAGCAGCACGGCGAAGTCCTTCAAGGTCTGTTCATCCACTTCGCTGCCATAGCTGTCCTGCCAGGCGCGGCTGAACAATTGCTGAGGGGTGAGTTGGTCGAGTTCGACCAGACGCTCTTCGTCACCGTCTTCGCGCGGGCCAATGCCTGCGTATTCGGCGGCGATGCGCACCAGGCGCACGGCCTTGCCTTGCAGGGCGGTTTCGATCTGCTGGCGCAGGTCCGGCTGGGGTTCGTCAAGGCGTACCCGGACTTCAAGCCACGGGTGCCGTTGGGTTTCGGCCAGCAAATCCACATCGGGCAAGTCGGCCAGCTGTTTGAGGATCTCTGCCAGAGGCGCGGCTTCCAGGCGTTGCAGGTTGACCGAACGCGGAATCGGCAGCGGTTCGACGCTGACCAGTCTTTCGCCCTGGAACGTCACGTCGAGCACCTGGTGCTTGTAGCCGATTTCGGAAAAAGACAGCGGAATCGGCGAGCCGCTGTAGCGGATGCGCTCTTCGCCATTCACCTTCTGCGGCTTGTGCAAATGGCCGAGGGCGACATAGCCGACACTTCTATCGAATAGTTTGGCCGGCAGCGCCTCGGCATTGCCGATGATCAGGCTGCGCTCGGAGTCTTCCGACACCGACCCACCGGCCATGTGCGCATGGCTGATGGCAATCAGCGCCTGGCCTTTTTTGCGTTTGGCATTGGCGGCGGCGATCAGCCATTCATGCACCTGGCCGATGCCCTGCAGGTAATCATCGCCCAACTGCGCGCCCGTGACTTCCGCCGGGCGCAGGAACGGCAGCGCCAGGCACCAGGCGGCGATCTTGCCTTTGGCATCCGGCAACGGGATCAACAGGCGTTCGGCATCCAACTGGCCATCATCGAGCCACAACACCCGGCCCAGGGCGTGGGTGCGCAGGCGGCGCATCAACGGTGCGGGCAGTTCGATGCGCGAACCGGAATCATGGTTGCCGGCAATCATCACAATCGTCAGTGTCGGATTTTGTTCGTGGGCGCTGATGATGAAGTCATACAGGCGCTCCTGTGCCTTGAGCGGCGGGTTGACCGTGTCGAAAATATCGCCGGCGATCAACAGCGCATCCGGGCGATGGACCTTCAACTGGTCCAGCAGCCATTCAAGGAAACAGGCGTGTTCGAAGTCGCGTTCCTGGCCGTGCAGGTTTTGCCCAAGGTGCCAGTCGGAGGTGTGGAACAGACGCAAGGCGAACTCCGTGCAGAAGAGGGAAAGGAGGGGAGTTTACCTGTAAAAGCACACGGGGTGCCTGCAGGTAGGCCCGGATCCAATGTGGGAGAGGGCTTGCCCTCGATAGCGGTGGGTCAGCCTGCTTACCTGAATCTGACGTACCGCTATCGGGGGCAAGCCCCCTCCCACAGCGATCGCGTTGCTTTATTGGGTATCCGCGCCCCAACAAAAAATGCGCCCCTGAGGGCGCATTTCTTTGTTCGGCCAGCGATCACCCGTCAGGCAGGCGCATTCCAGGTCCGATCACCGTGCGCGTCCTTGATACGGGTCGGCAAGCCCATCACGTCCAGCGCTTTCAGGAACGGTTCGGCCGGCAGTTCCTCGACGTTGGCCATGTGTTTCACATCCCACTCACCACGCGCTACCAGCAGCGCGGCGGCGACCGGTGGCACGCCGGCGGTGTAGGAGATGCCCTGGCTGTCGGTCTCGGCAAAGGCTTCTTCGTGGTCGGCCACGTTGTAGATGAACATCTCGCGCGGCTGGCCATCCTTGGTGCCTTTGACCAGGTCACCGATGCAGGTCTTGCCGGTGTAGCCGGGGGCGAGCGAAGAAGGGTCGGGCAGGACGGCCTTGACCACTTTCAACGGTACCACTTCCAGGCCTTCGGCGGTCTTGACCGGTTTCTCGGAGAGCAGGCCGAGGTTTTTCAGCACGGTGAACACATTGATGTAGTGTTCGCCGAAGCTCATCCAGAAGCGCACGTTGGGCACGTCGAGGTTTTTCGACAGCGAGTGCACTTCATCGTGGCCGGTGAGGTAGAGGTTCTGCGAGCCGACGACCGGCAGGTCGTCGGTGCGTTTGACTTCGAACATGGTGTTGCTGGTCCACTGGCTGTTCTGCCAGCTCCACACCTGTCCGGTGAACTCGCGGAAGTTGATTTCCGGGTCGAAATTGGTGGCGAAGTATTTGCCATGGGAGCCGGCATTGACGTCGAGAATATCGATCGAATCAATGCGGTCGAAATGCTGTTGCTGCGCCAGCGCGGCGTATGCGTTGACGACACCCGGGTCGAAGCCCACGCCAAGGATGGCGGTGATGTTCTTCTGTTTGCACTCTTCCAGGTGGTTCCATTCGTAGTTGCCGTACCACGGCGGGGTCTCGCAGACCTTGCCCGGCTCTTCGTGGATGGCGGTGTCGAGGTACGCCACGCCCGTGTCGATGCAGGCGCGCAGCACCGACATGTTGAGGAACGCGGAACCCACGTTGATGACGATCTGCGAGTCGGTCTCGCGGATCAGGGCCTTGGTCGCTTCCACGTCCAGGGCGTTCAGCGCGAAGGCCTGGATGTCGGCGGGAACCTTGAGGCTACCCTTGGCCTTGACGCTGTCGATGATGGCCTGGCATTTGGAGATGTTGCGCGACGCGATAGCAATACGACCAAGTTCGTCGTTGTGCTGCGCGCACTTGTGGGCCACCACCTTGGCGACACCTCCTGCACCAATGATAAGAACGTTCTTTTTCAATTGCTTTATCTCTCCTTTATCCGCCAGCTTACGAAAGGCTGGACAGGTAGTCGTCGTAACCAAATTCACGAACCACTTCGACTGTACCGTCGAGTTGTTTCACTACGATGGACGGCATTTTCAGGCCGTTGAACCAGTTTTTCTTGACCATGGTGTAGCCTGCGGTGTCGATGAACGACAGCCGATCGCCGATGGCCAGCGGACGATCAAATTGGTACTCGCCGAAGATGTCCCCGGCCAGGCAGGATTTGCCGCACACCATTACGGTGTGTTCGCCCTCGCTTGGCGCCAGCTTGGCGTTGAGGCGATAGATCAGCAGGTCCAGCAGGTGGGCTTCGATGGAACTGTCGACCACGGCGAGGTTCTTGCCGTTGTAGAGGGTGTCGAGCACGGTGACTTCGAGCGACGCACTGTTGGTGATCGCCGCTTCCCCCGGTTCCAGGTACACCTGCACGCCGTACTTCTCGGAGAATGCTTTCAAGCGTGCGCAAAACGCGTCCAACGCATAGCCTTCACCGGTGAAATGGATGCCGCCGCCGAGGCTGACCCACTGGACCTTGTGCAGCAGCGCGCCGAAGCGTTCTTCGATGGTGCCGAGCATCTTGTCGAACAGACTGAAATCGCCGTTTTCACAGTTGTTGTGGAACATGAAGCCGGAGATCTGCTCGATCACCCCTTCGATCTTCACCGGGTCCCATTCGCCCAGGCGGCTGAACGGACGCGCCGGGTCGGCCAGCAGGTAATCGGAGCTGCTCACTTGCGGGTTGACCCGCAGGCCACGGGTCTTGCCTTCGCTGCGCTCGGCAAAGCGCTGCAGCTGGCTGATGGAGTTGAAGATGATCTTGTCGCAGTTGTCCAGCATCTCTTCGATTTCATCATCGGCCCAGGCCACGCTGTAGGCATGCGCCTCACCTTCGAACTTCTGGCGGCCGAGCTTCAACTCGTACAGCGACGACGAGGTGGTGCCGTCCATGTATTGCTGCATCAGGTCGAACACCGACCAGGTGGCAAAGCACTTGAGTGCCAGCAGAGCCTTGGCGCCGGACTGCTCGCGCACGTAGGCAATCTTCTGCATGTTGACCAGAAGCTTCTGTTTATCGATGAGGTAGTACGGCGTTTTGATCATTTTTGAGAGCCTGCGGCGGTGCCTGCCAAAAAAGGACACGCATTGTGCCCGCACTTGGAACAGATCGAAAGGTTAGTGGGCGGAATTTGCGTGCCGGGTTTCAAGCATAAGCCCTGAGTATGACCATCCATGGATGTACACCGCCCTAATGTGGGAGGGGGCTTGCCCCCCGATGGCGGTCTCAGGGTCGACCAGGATGCTGGATCAGACCGAGTACATATCCGTTTCTGCGGTAACGGCTGCTATGGGTTCCGCTTTTACAGCGGGTCACTTTTGGAAAAGAGCCCCAAAAGTAACCAAAA
>NZ_KZ478004.1:0-59131 GCF_002837185.1 Pseudomonas fluorescens
ACCAAAAAGGCTCTTGCCCCACCACTCGGCACCTCGCTCAGGCTCGGTGTGCCCGCAATCCGACATTGATGTGGGGGGCCGCCGCCACGCGCCATCCATGGCGCGGGGCGGCTAAACCGGCGTCCTGCCGGTTTACCCCCCACATCAATATCGAATTGCGGCCAGCGTGGTTTAACGGGGCGCCTGAGATCAAGATCAAAAGCAGATCAAGATCAAGAGCGGCTCGCTGCGCATCGTGGTTAGCGTTGGGCGCTACAGCGTTGTGTAGATACCTATGGGTCAGTAGCGAAGCCTGACGGTGGTGCCCACGGTTCGTTCGCTGCCCGTCATGACGCCGTAGTCACCGGCGCCGAGCAATGAGTACACGGCGCTAATGTACTGGCGGTCGAAGACGTTGCGCACCCAGCCTTCCACTTCCCAGGCACGGTCCTGGCTGCGTAACCCAAGGCGCAGGTTGGTGAGGCCGTAGCTGGGTTGATAGCTGCCTTCGCCACCTTCGAGGGTGCCGTAGTAACCGGTCCTGAAGCTGTAGTCGATTCCGCTGTAGGCTTGCAATCCATACGCCAGCGAGTGGACGTGGGCCAGGCCGGCGCTGAAGCTCCATTGCGGCGCGTTGTAGAGACGATCGCCGCTGAGGTCGCAAGTCCATTGGCCCGAGGCCGGTGGGCACGGGGCGTTGGGGAAGCTGCGGTAGCGCGCATCGTTCCAGGCCAGGCCCAGGCGTGCGGTGAGTGGGGCGGTGAGTTGCCAGGCCGAATCCAGTTCGATGCCGCGCAGGCGGACTTTGCCGACGTTGATCAGGTTGTCGCGCAGCGGTGGCGCGAACAGCGAGGTCGGCGGGCTGTAGGTGAGCGCCTGGTAGTGGTCGACGTCGGTCTGGTAGACGGCAAGGTCGAGCATGGCGCGGTCCTCCCAGAAGCGCGTCTTCACGCCCAGTTCCAGGGCCGTGGCGCGTTCCGGTGCGAACGTGGGGGCGGTAAACGGGCCGACCACGTCGAAGTTGATTCCGCCGGCCTTGTAGCCCCGCGACCCACTGACGTAGCCCATCACGGCATCGTTGAAGCGGTAACTGGCGCTGAGCAGGCTGGACAGGCTGTTCTCTTCAATCGAGTCGTCACGGTAATAACCACCGCCGAGTGCGATCCCACGCAGCAATTGCCCGCCCGCCTGGAAAGCCTGTGGTAATCCATTCAGCGGAGCGAGGTTACTGACGTCGCGCGCGATCCAGCCGTCCTTGCGCTCCTGGCTGTAGCGCAGGCCGCCGGTGAGTTCCAGCGGATCAATCGGACGCCAGGAAACCTGGCCGAAAAGGGCGCGGCTTTCGCTTTTCTGCTCGCCATCGTACCGTTGCCGGGCGCCCTCCAGCAGCATGGCCGGCACCTGGTCTGGCGCGGTGAAGGCAATGCCATAGTTTTTTTTCAACGACGCCAGTTGGTCGCCGACGAACCATGGTGCGGCGTCCTTGCCGAATTCGACGTCGATCCTGCGGTGGAGCTGCTGACGCAGGTAATAGAGCCCGGCGACATAGTCGATGGACGGGCCTGCGGTGCCCGACAGACGCCATTCCTGGCTGAACTGCCGGTGATCCAGCGCGGTTGCGGACGCGGCCACCGACAGCGCCGTGCTGTCGCCGTCGCGGGTAGCGCGGTAGTCCCAGTCGCGGTAGGCGGTGATGCTGGTAAAACGCATGGCCTGGTCGAAGTCCCGGTTCAATTCCAATGACACGCCGTTCTGCAGAGTCCGCGGTCGGCCCGGTGCGTCGATGCGTGTCTCGCGCCGGTAAGGGGAAGGCTCTGCCAGCGAATAGCCAAGGAACTTGGCGCGCTGGCGCGTCTGGGCGCTGTAATGATTGGCCAGCAGTACATTGCCGGCCTCGTTTTGCTCGGCATGGTCGGCGATCAGGCGCGCGCTGAAATCCGGGCCTGGCGTCCACAGCAATTGCCCGCGCAGGCCCTGGCTGTCGGCGTCGCCGAGGCGGGTGCCATCCTGCAGGTTGCGCACGGCGCCATCGACCGAACGGTTGAAAACGTTGAGTCGCCCGGCCAGTACGTCACCCTGCAGCGGCCCGGAAATAACGCCGCGATATTCCCGCAAACCGCGCTCGCCCTGGCTGGCCTCGAGGTTGGCTTCGGGTTCAAAGGTTGGCGGGCGCGTGATGATGCTCAGCGCGCCGGCGCTGGTGTTTTTGCCGAACAAGGTGCCTTGCGGCCCGCGCAGGACTTCGATGCGCTCGATGTCCATCAACTCGGTGAAGGCCATGCCCTGGCGCGCCTGGTAAACGCCATCGACGTAGGTGCCGACGCTGCCTTCCAGGCCATCGTTGTAGGTGGTGGCGCCCAAGCCGCGCAGTCCGAACCCGGCGAAGCGGGCGTCATGACCGGACACCACCAGGCCGGGTACCCGCTGTTGGATGTCCTGGAACCGGTGCAGGCCGGCCTCGTCCAATTGATCACCGTAGAGCACGCTGATCGGGATCGGCACGTCTTGCACCGCCTCTTCACGGCGCCTGGCGGTGACGGTTGATTCATCCAGCGTGAGCGGGCCGGGTGCCTCAGCCCCGGCATTTGCCGGCGCCCAGGGCAGTGCCGCAAGGCAGCCAACCCAGAGCAGCCGATAACCTGGACCCGGCATGCTAAACCTCCCTGGCCATCTCGCGACGCACCGTGTCCGGGCAGGCCAGCGTCTTGACCCAGGCCAGCAATTCCCGGCTGTCGGCGGGCTTGAGCAGTACCGCGTCGAACGCCAGGGCATCCGGATAATCCTGCGGCCTGCGGGGCGGGACCGCCGAATACAGCATCACGGGAAGAGGGCCCCAGTGATCGCGCACCTGCCGCAGCAGTTCCCAGCCATCCATGCCGGGCATCATCTGGTCGCTGATCAGCAGGTCGACCGGTTGTGCGGCCAGGCAGGCCAAGGCAGCTTCGCCGTCCGCCGCCATGCTCACGTCAAAACCGTAGCCAGCCAGCAGGTCATACAGCCATTCGCTGTTCTGCTCTACGTCATCTACCAGCAGAACATGCTTGCCCCGGCCGTCGAGCGGCGCGGCGTTGTTGTCGACGATGCCCAGTTCCAGATCCTGCTCCCCGGCGCAGTTGAGTCGCAGGCGAAAACTGAAGTGGCTGCCGCCCCGTTCACTGGCGTGCGGTTCGAGCCGGCTGTCCATGCGCGCCAGCAACTGCGTGACAATCGACAAGCCCAGCCCGCTGCCCTCATGGTGCTGCGCATTGCGGCCACGGCGGAACGGTTGCAGCAGGTGTTCGAATTCGTGTGGATCGATGCCGATACCGGTGTCGATCACGCTGAAGTACAGCTCCACGCGCTCGGCAGTCGCGCCCGGCTGAGCGCTCACTTCGAAACGGATCTGGCCGTCGCGGGTGAACTTTGCCGCGTTCGCCAGCAGGTTCATGAGGATTTGCCGAAGACGTGTGAAGTCGGCCTCGACCAGTGGCGGCAGGTCATCTGCCAGCACCGCTTCGAAAGTGTTGCCCTGGCGCGCGGCCAGAAAGCCGGCCTCATCGGCGATCTCCTTGAGGAAGCCGTACAGGTAACCCGGCGCGAGGCTCAGTTGCATGTGCTCCAGTTCGCCACGGGAAAATTCGAGCATTTCATCGATCAGTTCCAGTTGCTGGCGGGCATTGCGTTCGATCGTGGCTTGGTAATCGCGGTTCGGCCCGGCGTGCAGCAGGCGCGCATAGTCGATGATGCGCACCAGCGGCGAGCGCAGGTCGTGGCTGATCCGCGCCATCAGGGCGCTGCGCGCCGCCAGCGATTCGCGCAACTGCGCGGTGCGCAGCGCGACGGTGCTTTCCAGGCGTTCGTGCTCGGCCTGGCGTTGGTGTTCGAGGCTGGACAGCGCGTGCTTTTCACGGTCGCGGCTGCGCGCGACTTCCATGATCAAGGTGCACACCAGCAACGCCACGCCTGCCAGCGTGGACGATAAGCTGTATTTGCTGTGCGGCGACTGCCAGGGCAGCTGTTCCTGAGGGAAAAAAATCCGCATCAGCAATTGGCCCAGCAAGAGCCCCGGCACCAGCCAGGCCATCGAGCTGTAACGCAGGCGTCTGCGCCAGGCCATGACTAACGTGGCGAGCAACACGGCATAAAAGCTCATCAGTGACCATTGGATGAGTTGTGCGCCCTGGACCGGATCGACGTTCAGCCACCAGAGCCGGCCCAGAAGGCAGCCCGACAGGGGCACCCAATAGCTCCAGCCAATGGCTTTGGGCAGGTGCGATACCTGCAACAGCACACGCATATAGGCCAGGAACAGGATGAACGAGACCACGCTGGCGCAGGTCAGCCACTCGCGCGTCCAGCCCAGCGCGGCGGGCCAGTAGACCAGGTAGCCATTGAGGATGCAGGTCAGCAGAATGTAGCTGAGCACCGCGCCCGCGTTCACGCTCAGCAATCGGGAGCGCAGGATCCAGCCGACGATCAGGCCGAACGGGACGACCAGCAGGACAATGCCAAGGGTGAGTCCGTCGCTCAGGTAGGTCTGTTGCTGACTGCGCAGCAGTGCCGGTTCGGACCACAGTTGCGGCTCCAGCAGCATTTGGAAATGGCTCGTCACGCGGATGAGCACAGTGACGTTTTCCCGCGCGGCCAGCGAGATCGGGAACGCAGGCTGACGCGCGGGGGGCTGGGGCCATTCGGTCAGGGGGTGGGCGCTACCGGCGTGTGCATCGCTCCACTGTCCATCGGCGCGCCGGTAGACGCGGATGTCTTCCAGGCGCGGCGCCCCGACCACCAGCAGGCGCGAACACGCCACATCGCTCGCGTTGGTGAACTGCACGCGCAACCAGAATGCGGAGCGGCTATAGCCTTGGGTCGGCCAGCCTGGGCGTGTGGCGGCGAAACGCGCTTCGGGCAGTCGAGCAACGTCTTGCACGCTCAAGCTGGCCTGGGTGTCCTCGAAAATGTGCAGCATGGGCATCAGGTCCAGGTGCTCGGCCTGGCAGATATCCACGGGGGCGGCGCGCAGCAGGCCTGCGGATAACAATGCCAGCGTCAGCAACAGGAACTGTAGAAGCCGCATCAGGCGTGCTCGTTGCCCAGGGCGTGCTGGCGAAACTGACTGGGCGTCATGCCGATTCGCTGGCGGAATGCGGTGGCGAAGTTGCACGCATTGCGAAAGCCCACCAGTTCGGCCACGTCCTGCACACTCATGGCGCTTTCGCAGAGCAGTGCCTGGCCACGACGCAGCCTTGCATCGCGAATGTAGGCGAACACGGTCAGCCCCAAATGCTCACGGAAAATCGCGGAGAGGCGTTTTTCATGGGTGCCGACTTTTTGCGCAAGGCAGGGCAGGGAAGGTATGTCGTCCAGTTGGTGTTCAATCACTCGCATGGCCGCCCTCAACACGATTTCATCGCCTTGCGGTGCTGGCTCGGTCAGGCTGGCCTGAAGGGGCGGCGGCGCTCGCCAGGTCAATTGCAGATGAATCCTGATGCGCGCCAGGACTTCCTCGGGCGCATAGGATTTGGGGATGTAGTCCACCGCGCCCACGGCCAGCCCTTCGAGGCGTTCCAGTGAGGTATTTGCCGATGACAGGAACAGGATCGGCGTATGCCGGGTGGCCGGCGCCTCGCGTAACAGCCTGCACAGGCTGAAACCGTCCATGTGTGGCATGTGAACATCCAGCACGATCAGGTCCGGGCCCAGGGCGAGTGCCCGTTGATAGCCCTGATGGGCATCGCTGGCCACCGAAACGCGCCAGGGCTGGGTCTTGAGCAGAATGAGCGTGGCACGGATATCTTCAGGGGCATCGTCGATCAGCAGAATATGCGGCAGCGCGTCGCACGCGCCCGCGTCCTGCGCAGTCGTTGCCCGCCTGTCGTAGTGGCCATTGTTCATTCGCCAGGTTCTCTTATCGGTTTTGTTGCCGCGACATCGCCAGCGCGCCCCGGGGGATTGGCCAGCAGGCATTCGCTCAAGCGTTGCCTGCCTGCCGGATTGCCGCACTTTAGAGCGTTTTGCAACGATAAGTCACGTCACGCTTCAGCTGACCTGGACGGCCAGCGTCCTTTCAACCCGGGAGTCTGCGTTGAAGTCGAGGAGGGAGATAAAGCTGTCCATCAGCGGTGTTTGGTTGAGGGTGTTCCAGCTCATATATAAGCCGATCGACGGGTTGGGGGCGGCGGTCAACGCAGAGATCCGGCGAAACAGGACCTTGTCGCGCATGATTGAGTTGGCAATTGATTCAGGCACCAGCGCGACGCCAAAACCACAGGCCACCAAGCCGATCAAGGTATGGATCTGTGCGGCTTCCTGCACCACCTTGGGATAAAAACCGGCAGCTTCGCACAAGGCGATAAGCTGACTGTGATAGCCGGGCCCCAAGGCTTCGGGGGTGAATACGAAGTCTTCCCCGGCGAAATCCCGCAAGTCGATCCGGCCCTCCTCAGCCTTGGGGTGATGGACGGGCAGCGCCAGCACGATCTCTTCATTCAGCACTAGACGTGATTGGAAGTTTTGCGCCGAAATCGGCAGCTGGCGCATGAAGGCGATATCCGCTTCTTCGCACAGGATGGCCTTGGCCTGACTGGCGGAGGGCATCTCCCTGATGACCAATTGGACCTTGGGGAAGGTCTCGCGGAACTGGCGCAAGGTATTGAGCAGCGACTCGTATCCGGCGATCGATACTGCGGTCACCGTCAGTTTTCCCGCAATCCCTTCGGACACTTGACGGGCACGTTCGATGCCCAGCTCCAGCTCCTTGAGCGTGCTATAGGCAGCCTTCAGGAACGCACCCCCGGCGGGGGTCAGGTTGACCCCGCGTTTATTCCGGTTGAACAACCTGAACCCCAATTTATCTTCCAGCCGATTGATCGCCTGGCTCAAAGGCGGCTGGGCCATGTGCAGGCGGATGGCAGCCTTGTGGAAATGCAACTCTTCAGCCACGGCGATGAACTGGCGCAGCAGGCGGGTTTCGATCATTTCTTCTGTTCCTTCATTGAACTGATCAGCAGGCTTACAGGGACCCGACATTAACTTGATATTAATCAGGTATCAACTTTGGCCGCCCTTAGTATTAAACAGGTCCGATAGACATTGTTAGGATGAAGGCACTCCAGAGGAAATAGCCAATGAACTTTACAGGAAGAACTGCAATTGTAACGGGTGCGGGTCGAGGCCTCGGCTTTAGTTATGCGCAATCGTTAGCCGCGTTGGGCGCCAACGTTGTGATCAGTGATATCGGCGCAGACAAGCTGGGCGCGGGGGGCGATGGCTCGATTGCCATGGATGCGGCACAAACCCTTAAAGACAAAGGGTTGCGCGTGGTGGGGCATCACGGCGACCTGTCCACCGAACAGGGTTGCCAGCAATTGGTGGACAAGGCGATCGAGGCATTTGGGCAACTCGATATCTTGATTCACAATGCCGGTTGGGTCGGTTATCAACCCATTGAAGAGGCTGACGCAACGTTTATTGGTCGCGCGGTGGATATCAATATTTATACGCCCGTATGGTTATGTAAATTTGCCTGGAAATATCTGAAACACTCTACTGCTGCGCGGGTCGTGCTGACGTCCTCCGACCGTGCGATGTATCAGCATTATGCGCAACCGGGCCTGGTGGCGTACGCCGCCGCAAAGATGGCCCAACTGGGCATCATGAATGCGTTGAGCATGGAAGGCGCGCCAGTGGGCATCCTGGTCAACGCGGTATCGCCGGTTGCCAAGACGCGTATGTGGGGCGTGACCGAAGAACCGGAAAACCTCAAGCCCGAATGGGTAGCGCCGGGTGTGGTCTTTCTGGCATCGCAGCAGTGCAATGATACGGGCTATGTCTTGCGCGCCAGCAACGGCCAGTTTACGGCGACGCGGTTTGTCGAAAACCCGGGTGTCGACTATCCCGTCGATCTGGCCCGAGTCAAAGCCGCCAGTGCCGAGCAGGTTGCCCAACGTTGGAACGAAATCAAGGAGTGTTGAATATGCCTGCTCGGGAAGCGCCACGTCTTTTTTTCGCCTGTCAGGCCGATTTGGGCGAAAGCCCGGTCTGGGATGAAACCTCTGCGTGTCTGCTGTTCGTGGACATCAGTGGCGGCTGGATCAACGCTTTGGGCCCACAGGGCAACCTGACACGCCTGTGATATGCGAGCGTTGTTCATTACCACCGCCGAAGTTGGGATGTCTGCGAACGAGCACGCGGACTATCCGGAGGCGGGCAACATCTACAGCATTCGGTTGCCGATGGCAGGAAGGCCGCGCTACCGTTTCAAGGTACATAAATCCAATAATTGTGGCTAATCACGGAAAATAATCCATAAGCCCCAAAATCAGGGGGGCTATGCAGCTGAATAGAAGCGCGTGTCAATTCTATAATTTCAGGCACTGACGATTGGCTGGGCACACACCATTGAAATGGTCTACGCCGAGTGCCTGCGCATGTGCGGTATCGAACCCCCCCCAAACGCAGTACTTCAGTCTGCCCGATGGGTTGGCGGCATTTGCCAGTAAGCGATTTGACCGCCAGGATGGCTTGCGCAGACCCATGTAAAGCCTTGCGGCCTTTACCGGGGCCGATTCCCGCTCGCCGGGCGTGTTGGACTACGTCAACTTCCTGCGCGCAACACAAATGTGTACCAACGACGTGCGAGAGATGACGGTCGCCTTTGAACGTGCAGTCTTCAACGTTGCGTTCCACAACCGAGACGATCATCCCAAGAACTTTGCAAGACGGTCAGCGGAGACTGTCGCCGGCTTACGATGTGACCTTCTGCGAGGGACCGGGTGGGTATCACCAGATGGATGTGATGGGGGAAGTCCTGTCGATTTCCCGTACGCACATGCTTCGGCTTGCCGAGGAAGCCGAGGTCCCCCCGGAGGTTGCCGGCAGAATGATTGACGGCATTTTTGATGTGGCGAGCCGGTTTGCACGCATTGCCGAGGATCTGTACCCAGAGGTAAACACTCAAGAAACATTGCGCACGATCCAAGGGCGCATTGATCAGAACGTCGCTCGGCTAAACCAAGGTCACGCGAGTAGCGGTCGCCGTTCTGATCCGAAGTCACAAATCTTGGATCGCAAGTGAACCTCTCAAACACGACTTTGCGACATAGTTGTCTTTCGGCATCGTTGGGTAGCCACGCATGGGCGGGGCACCCCAACGCGCCAATCGCGGCACTGACCATTTGTCCAAAACAATACAATTCTGTACTGACCTGTTGCCCTTATCTGTGCGCATTGGCATTATTTCGCCATCACTCGATGCCGGCGCAGGGATGGCCGCGACACGCTGCCTATTTCTGTGCGCCTAATTCGGCGCCAGCCTAGCGCTCATCTATCTCTGCATACCCCACGTCTAACCTTTTGCGGTTCTATAAATGAGTTTCATACGAAAGCTCCTGGATTTCATTGTCCGACTATTCGGTCGCAAGGATGAGCCTGATAGCGATGTATTGCCGAAAATTGATCCTGAGAAAATCCAGAAAGAGCTGCGCGTCGTTGAGCTGGCGCGGCTTCGCGGAGCTGCCGGAGTGCCTTCTAGTACTGCGACGCAGCTTTCAGATGTCGAGCACAGCATTCGGGGCAAGCTGGGCGGAATGCGTGAACAAATACTCAAGTATGGTGAGCGATCCCTAAAAAGCGCCGATAACCGCTTGGGCGCCATTGATGTGACCCGCGACATCAAACGCACTATCGCACTTGGCGAGGAGTTTGAGCGAAACGCCGATCAGGACATTTCCAAAATGGATGGCGAGCTGGCGGAGCTTCAGCAAGCAGCCGAAGGCAAGGCCCATGCGCTCGAGACTTTCCGTGAGAAAAACAAGTTGCAGTGCAGGACTGCTGATGCTGCTGATGGGGATGCCAAATGGAAGAACGGCGGCTTGCTGTTTGCGATGACGGTAGCCGAAGGCTTTGGAAACGCCTTTTTGTTTTCTGAGGGCATGGCCAGCGGATATGTGGGCGGGTTTGTCACCGCATTAATGCTATCGGCGTTCAACGTGTTCGTATGCTTCTTTCTGGGCCGGGCCGGCGCCTATAAAAACCACGTCAAACCGTCCCGGATGTTCGCAGGCTATTTTGCGTTCGGTGCGGCAGTTCTCAGCATGGTCACCGTTGGCTTAGGAACAGCCTATTTCCGTTTTGTACTGCCTCAACTTGAAGATGAATCGCAATCAGCTGTCGATTTGATTCTTGCTTATTTACACAATTCAATCCTTCCATTTCAGGACATCAGCTCATGCGGCCTATTTGCGCTGACGCTCATTTTTGGAGTGGCAGCAGTCTATAAGGGCTACACCTGGACTGATCGTTATCCAGGGTACGCGAAGGTTTACCTGGCTTACGAAGACGCTCAACGCCGCTATGTCTTTGCTATTGAGGCGCTGCGAGATCTGCTGGAGCAGCGCAAGCTCGAATCCCTTCTCCTGATCGATCAGAACGTTGATCGTGCAGCGGCGGCCATTCAGAACTTCAAGCGGAGCATGAACCAGAAAACGATCATCAAGAAGGTCGTGGATGAGCGGATGGTACTGGCCGATGAAACGCTCACTAACCTGGTCCGCAAGTACCGGATTGAGAACGAAATGGCCCGGCCTCGCGACAATCCCCCTCCGGCCTATTTCGACGAGCCCGTGACATTTGTCGAGGTCACCATACCTGACTTCGGCACCGAGAAGGATGAGCTCAAACTCGCTGAGCAAGAACGCTTGATGAACGAAATGATCGCCAGCCTGGAAACGATCAGGGCGCGAATTCAATCGTCGTTTAATCAGAAATACGATCAGGTGCAACCGTTGCAGCAACTTATTTCAGGGAGAGCATAATGGCAATTTATGCCAAAAAAAAAGGGCTTTCCGGTAAAGCTGTCGGCTTATTGGTTGGTGGTATCGCCGTAGCTGCGGCTGGCGTGATGTTCTATATCAATGCCACACGTGAAACCTTCGATAAGGAGACGCTATGTCCATCGACGGGTCCCAAAGGGCAATACGTGGTGCTCATTGATAACACCTCACCGTTCCCATTTACCCAGAAAATCGCTTTAGGCCAACGGCTTAAAACGATGGTCACTGAGGAGCTCCCCGAAGGTTATCTGCTCTCGGTATTTCTTCTCGGTGAAGACTTCAAAAACAACGAAAAACCGTTATTCGAGCGCTGTAATCCCGGTCAGTGGAAGGATAGGAACCAGCAGACGAGCAACAAAAAATTTGTTGATCGCGACTTTAATCAAAAATTCGTAAAGCCGTTCGACGACATCGTGCACAACATCTCGCTAGAAGAACGCAGCAAGAACTCCCCCATTTTCCAAATGCTGCAGCTGGTTGGCATCAATGGGTTTGAACGCGCGCATGTGTCGGGTGAGCGGAGGCTGGTGATTTACTCCGACATGCTGGCGAACATGCCGGAGTTCAGCATGTATAAGGCCAACCTGCCGCCGTATGCGGACTTTCGTAAGACCGCTTATGGACAAAATGCAGCGGCACCGGGCCTGCAGGGTAGCAGTGTAGCAATCAACCTGCTGGCAGCCGATCAGAAAGCCCTACAGAACACCAAGCTCTCCATGTTCTGGGAGCAATACTTTCAAGATAACGGCGTATCTGTGGAAGGTTTTTCCCGGGTCGAGGGGCTATGAGTGAGCATCAATAAATTGATCAAGCGCGTCAGCACCTACTTTGCGCTCGCGGTGCTGCTGAAAATCAGTTTGTCCGTAGCCAGCCTGAAGTTAAATGACCCTCTTTGGCTAGGTTTGGTCTTTCCTCTGACGGTGATGGTCGCGTACTGGGTCATCGGCTATGTCGTTCGAGAAAAATGGGACAAGCAACTCACCCTGGCTAAGTTTGCCGACTCGGTTTACTACCTGGGTTTCCTGTTCACCGTCGCCAGCATCATTATCTGCTTGCTGGACATTGAGAGCATGGGTGACAACCTAAATGGTATGGCCACGCGGTTCGGTGCCGCGATGGTCAGCACAGCACTGGGTATGCTGGCGCGGATTATTCATACCGGGTTTCGTATCGACGCTAATGATGCGGTCAGAAGCGTCGAAGAACGTGCGATTCATGCAGCCGAAAACCTGACTATCTCCTTTGACAACACCTTTCAACAGCTCGAAGTCTTCCGGGACAAGGTTGACGTCGCCTCTCGCGAAGCCGTGCAGAGCGTGAAGGAGCAGGTGAAAGCGTTGTATGAGCACAACATCACCGCCACCGACGCTTACTTTGCCAATGCTACGCAGCAGAGCAATGACGCCTTTGCGCTGATACTTGAAAACACCCGACAATCCAGCGCCAACTTGTTGAGCACGATCAATGAGCTGACCCAAAAGAGCGCTATTACGCTACGGAAGATGGAAGACAATGCCATGGATTTCGGCACGTTGGCGCGTGATCGCGTGGAGCAAATGATCTTTCCTGATGACCTGTTCACCCGCAAGTTGGGTGGTTCAATCGAAACATTGGCAGGCACAACAGACAGTGTGAATGAGGGCGTTGCCGCCTTGGCCGATGACGTTAAAACCGCTACGCGCCAAGTCACCACCGCTATTCGCAGCTTGAATGCCAAGACTCAAACACTTGAGGAGAACCTGGTAGCCGTCGGTGTCATCGTGACGAGCCAGGAGCGCCTGGTGGATGCGATGAAACTACAGAGTAAAGAGGTGATGGACAGTGTTGAACGCGTACAGAAAGAGTACTTGGACTCGCTGGACGACCAGCAAGAAGAGTACCTCAACGAAATCAAGGCTCGTCAGCAATCGGTAGAACGCATTGCAGATAAGCTGGATGCTTTGAATATCCGCATTGAAAGCGCCGATACTGTAGAGCGCCTGGGCAGGGACATCGCCGATGCTCTGAAAGGTGTGCGCGAAGTCAGCCAGAACAACCGGGAGATTTTGGCGGATAATCTTGAGCAGAGTTTAGCGCCGCTGGTTCGGGCTCTGGTTGAAAGTAACGAGAAATACCAGGTGGCTGCGAATCGGATGGAGGAGAGCAATCGTTCAGTCGAAACCGCGCACGGCCAGTTGGATGCGCTGATTAACAAGATTGATGATCTCACTGCGGCAGAGCCGCGCACATCCAATCACCCTGTTGAGCCAGAGGGCCTGGCTGAAGTGAGATCCGCCTGATGAGCGGAAAGAATGATCAAGTGTTTCAGCTCTCGCTGACCGAGATCTTTATCATCGTCTGCTTCATATTGCTGCTGCTGATGGGGTACCAGATTTTTAAGTTAACCCATAAAAATCATGCATTGAATGAAAAGGTGTTGGCTTTCCAGGATCTCGATGTACGTGAGAGTGCGATCAACAAGGCGGCCGAGGCACTGAAAGCGCGTATGACTGCGTTAGGCGTGCGTAAGCCCGATGAGATCATCAGCAAGCTGGTGGACGCATCGAGAACAACAGCAGAGCTGGATCGCTTGAAGGTACTCATGACGCAAAAAAACCAGGAACTGACTGCACTCACGGCAATTGAAAAAGCCTTGATGGAGGTTGCTGGGCAGAAAAAAGGCGCCGACGCCAAGCAGCTCATTTTAGAAACGATGATGTCGTTTGAGCAGCTAAAAAAGCTGGTTGTCGATTCTGCTGATGAAAGCGGCGTACAGCCTACGGATGTGGTGAAACGCGTCGCGGCGCTCAAGGCTCAGTCCGAAATGCTAGCAGCTGCATTCGGGATAAATGCCGACCAGACGAATGACCAGTTCCAAGAAACGATCAAACACGCCGTTGCCCTTGCACAGGCGGAGAAAAAAAACGGTGTGAGTCCAATTGAATTGCAGAAGTCCAATAAAGACTTACGAGGCCAGGTTCAGTTCTTGCAAAACCGCCTGAACAAGGGGCGGGGCGGTGACCTTCCTCCGTGTTGGGTGAATGAAGTCACCGGTAAGGCTGAGATGTTCCTCACTGTGAAACTGAGTGAAAACAATCTTTCATTCGAACCCGCATGGCCGCCAGCGCGTCAGGAGGATGCGATGGCGTTGCCAGGAATTACAGAACTGATGACCAATACCACGCGTACGTATGAAAGCTTTACTCAGGCGGCCAAGCCGGTGTCCGATTTGGGCACACAAAAAGAGTGCAAGTATTACGTGCGATTGATGAGCCAGATTCAAGATGCGGTTACCTCTGATCGGCGCCGACTTATGGTTGAGAATTTGTTTTACAAGGTCGAAGTCAGGCGATAGAAACGTGCTGGCGTGCCCCTGAATCGCTGCGGGTTTGCCGGCGGGATTCTGAATCTGTTGCCCAATCAAGGAGTGAGTGTTTAGCGATGAAGGAGTCTGGATGACGATCACCTTGCTTAGTATGCGTTCTGCATGAGGCTCGCACACTGTCAACTCACGGATGACTGATTTATGATGGCCGATTGATAAAATCTGGATGCGGCATCATGAGTACACGTTCCGACCTTCTGAGCAGCGCTGAAATCCTGCTGCGTACCAAGGGCTACGCAGCCTTCAGCTACGCTGACCTTGCTGCCCAAATTGGTATCAAGAAGGCGAGTATTCATCATCATTTCCCAACCAAGGAAGGCCTTGCGATTGCCATCGTCGAGAGCTACCTGTTCCGGTTCAGGAAACAGTTGGAGCAGATCAATGACGAGAACTCGGATGTCATTGCACGCCTGAACGCGTTTGTCCTGATGTTTGCACAGAGCAGCGCAAACGGCTTGTTGCCGTTGTGCGGCGCGCTGGCTGCCGAACTGATGGCCCTGCCGGACAGCCTGCAGCAGCTGACACGACACTTTTTCGAGATACATCTTGAGTGGCTTCAGGCCAATATCGCGCTGGGGCAGTCGAACGGGGAGCTCAAGGCGCAGTTGGACGTCAACAAGGTCGCCAGGCTGGTTCTGAATACGCTGGAGGGCGGCAGCTTCGTGGCGTGGGCGATGAGCGACCAGTACGAGCAAGCGTCCGGATTTGATTTTATTCTCGAGGCAATGTGCACACTGCCTAAACCCCACTGACAAGTTAATGCGTTGAAAAACCTCGTCTATTCGAGGTTTTTTTTGGTTAATAAATCAGCGTTGGTATAAGGATTAGTTGTGGCTGTTGATTGAATCCCTACTAGTTGGTAGGCTTGTTGTATTCCGAGCAAAATGCCCGGCCAGTCCGAAGAGGAATGTACACATGAGCACGAACTTGAACGGTATCGATGTTGCCGCACTCCAGCAGTTTGCCCAAGGCGTTGCCGAGGATGCGACCAAGCGTCATGCCAGTTTCAATGTCAAAACCCAATGGAAGGGCCAGACCCGTTCCGTCGCGAAGGTCAATCGCTACAGCCTGGCCGGCGAAAACTATTCACGAGATTTCGAAATTGCCGCCGACGAGCCAAACGAACTGCTGGGTCAGAACAGCGCACCCAATCCGCAAGAACTGCTGATGGCTGCGTTGAACGCGTGCATGTCGGTCGGTTATGCCGCCAATGCCGCAATGTTGGGCATCAAAATTCACAGCCTGGAAATTGAAACCGACGGCGCCCTCGATCTGCGCGGTTTCCTGGGCATCGACGAAAGCGTCAACCCCGGCTACGACGAAGTCAGCGTGGTGGTTCGCCTGCACACCGATGCGTCCCGTGAGCGCGTTGAAGAGCTGCATAAGGTCGTGCTGAAAACCTCGGTGAACTACGCCAACTTCTCGAAAGCTATTCGTATGGTGCCGACGTTGGAAGTGCGTGGAGGCTGATACAACCGTTTCGAACAAATAACCAACTGGCGTGCACCTGCGGCAATTGATTGCGCTGGTGCAACACTGACGAACCTGGAAATTCGGAGTCTGTAATGAACGATTATTTTAAAGGCAAAAAACTGTTGGTCGTCGGCGGTACCAGCGGCATGGGCCTAGAAACGGCCCGTATGATACTGAAGGCGGGCGGCAGTGTCGTGCTCACCGGCAGCAAGCAAGACAAGGCCGATGCGGTGCGTAACGAACTGAGTTCACTGGGTAACGTGTCGGTGATCGTGGCCAACCTGATGACCGAAGAGGGCATGCACAGCGTTCTACAAGACATCAACGCCAACCACAGCGATATCAGCCTGATGGTCAACTCTGCCGGGATCTTCATTCCCAAGCCGTTCACCGAGCATGATGCGGCCGAGTATGACATGTACATGTCCCTCAATCGTTCGACGTTTTTCATCACCCAGGCCGTGGTCAAGAACATGCTCGCCGCCAAGCGTGAAGGTTCGATTGTCAATATCGGTTCCATCGGAGCTCAGGCAGCGCTGGCCGGCTCGCCAGCCTCTGCCTACTCAATGGCCAAAGCCGGTTTGCATGCGCTGACACGTAACTTGGCGATTGAATTGGCGCATTCGGGTATCCGTGTCAATGCGGTTTCCCCTGGCATTGTGCACACCTCAATTTACGAGGGGTTCATGGACAAGCACGCGATCCCGCAAGCAATGACATCGCTTAACGCCTTCCACCCGCTGGGACGCGTCGGAGTGCCGGAAGATGTGGCCAACACGATCCTGTTCCTGCTGTCGGACAAAACTTCATGGGTGACCGGTGCCATCTGGGACGTGGACGCCGGTGTCATGGCCGTGCGCGCCTGATTTTCCGTGCCGCTGCAGGGGCTCACTCGATGCTTCCTGCGTCGCTGTGTTGCTGGGAGGTCCTTGAGGGCGAGGGTGTCCCATGTCGGGGTCGCGCACCACCAGTTTCAAGAAGGGGAAATGCTTCTGGGCCAACCGAGTCGGCGTCAGGTTGTCGTAAACGGTGTTTATCAGCACCAGGGCCTGGTCGGCTCCGACGGCGTGCAATAAATCGAGGCGTGTTGCGTCCCCGTAAAACACCTTGGCCCCGAATTTGCGCAACGTTTCGATAGGGTCGGGATCGTTATCGAGCACGATGGCCTCAAACCCGCACGAGATCAATAGACGCCCCGCAACCTGGCCGAAGCGACCGAAACCGGCAATGATCATGTGCTGTTCTTTTAGAACGGAAAAACTCCCCGCCGTTGAGCATGGCAGTGCTCAGCGGCGGGGAGTTGTGTCGCTTAAAGCTCAACCGCTTATTGACCGGCTTGCAGCTTCAAGACTTCGTTAGCCGTGATGGGCTTTCCAGCAATACCCCAGTCTCCGCTTTTGACCTCTTCGAAGATGACCCAGGTGAGGGCGCGCATGTTTTCGCCCTCCACCGAGACCATGGCGTCGGTCACTTTGCGAATGACCTCGGCCTTCTGTTCATCGGTAAAAACGCCTTCAATACCTTTGATAATCACGAGTGGCATGGTGTGTTCCTTGGGCTGGAAGTGAGATCAAGCCTGGGTTTGCGCGTATTCCGGATAATCCGTATAACCTTTGGCGCCGATGACGCCGTAGAACGTGGAGGGATCCGGTTTCGCCAGCGGCCAGCCGTTTTTCATGCGTGTCACCAGGTCCGGGTTGGAGATGAAGGCAGTGCCGAAGGCGATCAGGTCGAGTTCGCCTTTTTTCAACTCCTGGTCGGCGAGGTCCTGGGTAAAGCCGCCAGCGCCGATCAGGGTGCCACGGTAGGCCTCGCGGAATGCCGCGCCGAAGCCTTCAGGTGTGCCAGCTGCAGAAATGGTCGTCTGATAGTTAAGGTGCACGTACGCCAGATCGCGCTCATTCAATGCCGATGCCACGCTCATCCATGTCTCAGCCTCGCCGTCAAAGGCCTCCATATCGTAGATTCGACCGAAAGGCGAAACCCGTACACCGACTTTTTCTGCGCCGATTTCGGCGGCCAGGGCATCAACGGTCTCCAGCAGCAGGCGCTGGCGATTGGCGATGGAGCCACCGTATTGGTCAGTCCGCGTGTTCAGTTTGCTGCTCAGGAACTGATCGAACAGAAACGCGTTGGCCGCCATCACCTCGACGCCATCGAAGCCTGCATCCATCGCCCTGCGCGCAGATGCGACAAAATCCTGGATAACGCGCTGGACTTCATCGGTTGTGAGGGCGCGCGGTGCACTTGGCAGCACCGGGCCTTCTTTGCCAGGTTCGACCCAGGCGTAGACCATGGTCGTGGTGGCGGGAACGGTGCCCGACGAAACGGGCGCCGCGTTACCCGGTTGCAGCGACACGTGTGACAGACGGCCTACGTGCCACAGTTGGGCGAAGATCTTGCCGCCTTCAGCGTGCACGGCATCCGTGACCTTGCGCCAGCCTGCGGTTTGCTCGTCGGTGTAGAGGCCCGGGGTATACAGATAGCCACGGGCTTCTTCCGACACCGGCAGGCCTTCGGTGATGATCAAACCGGCCGAAGCACGCTGTGCGTAATAAAGCACGGTCAAACCGTTGGGAATGTTTTCCGGAGTGCGCGTGCGGGTCATCGGCGCCATCACCACACGGTTGGCTAATGCCAGGCCAGCTAAATCGTAAGGAGCAAACAGCTTATTCATGAGTCATCTCAATGTCGTAAGGGATTGAACGCAGGCTTATGATTTGTCGAACGCGTCCAGCACGTGTGTGCTGTAGACCAGCGCGGCACCGGCGTTCATGTTGATCGCCACACCCAGTGCTTCAGCGACTTCTTCGCTGGTCACACCGACTTTCTTGGCTTCGGCGGCATGGAAGGCAATGCAGCCGTCACAGCGGGTAGTCACTGCAACTGCCAGAGAAATCAGTTCTCGGGTTTTGGCATCCAGATGATTGGTCTTAGCCCCGGCGCTACCGAGCGCTGCCATGCCTTTCATGGTTTCAGGGGTGAGTGCATTGAGTTCCATCAGGCGAGCGTTGATGTCTTTGCGGGTTTGCTTCCAGTCTTGCATGGTGAGTCTCACTGTGTGTGCGGGATTAACTTAAAACAATGATACCTACTAGTTGGTAGGCGTTCAATTGTGTTTCGTTGATATAAACTATCAGTGAGATTTTTAATGGTGGAGAGCGCAGCGATGCCGATTGGCAGCACCGTAAAATAGGGGCGATTTTTCCTAAAACAGGCTGCCACTCGCCAGCGATCATTTCGTCCGGCTTGGGCAGGCAGCGTGAGCGGATCGACTGTTGCTCTTCATGGCTGCACCCACTGCACGCTATCAAACACAAAACCAGGGCTCAGAAATCCCGTTCCGGTTTTGCCCGACGCCACGCCGATTTCCAGCGTGTTGACACCTGCGTGCGTGCTGTTCACGAAGCCCTCGAGCCAGGCGGGAACGCCCGCTCAGAATTTTCGATGATGCCGACCTAGAGGCCGCAGAGGAAGGCACGCTCGTCCAAGTCTGCCAAAAACGGCCAGACCTGCGTCTGTATCAACCGTATCTACGTTCAGGATGCGATCTACGATGCCTTCGCAGAAAAAATCAAAACCGCAGTGTCTACGTCGAAGGTTCGCGCAACGCGCGCCTGGTGATTTTCGCCTGAGGCGCATCATCCGACCTCGTTTGTTCCTCCGATCAGCACTCCTTGCCAGAGCCGTTACAAGGCAAGACCTCATGAGCTCGCCATTCCTTGATAAGCTGACGTCGGTTACGACTATAGCGCTCGGCAAGCACTTCCAGTTGTGCGATGTCATCCATGGCGATCACGCGGAACCGGTTGTCCGCTTCACACCACGCCGACAGGAAGCGCTTTGCGTCTATGAAGCCCAGCATGATCGGCCAGATAATTTGTTTATCTGCCGGTGCGTGGGATATCGACAAGGTGATAAGCAGTTTGCGCTGATCACGCAATGCGAATCGGACTTCACTCAGGTCGATTGAAGTGGAAAGGTTGGAGTCGGCGCCCACATAGAACGTTTCGTCGTCAAAGGTGTGACGCATATCCAGAGGCAACACGGCATTGATTTTGGCCAACGCATTCTTTACCGCGAGGGCAAATTTTTCGTCTGTCTGACGATTGACCCACTGGGCACCTACTACAAGCGCCTGGATTTCTTCTTCTGTAAATGCAAGCGGGGGTAACAGAAAACCAGGTTTCAAAATATAACCTAAGCCAGGCTCACCCTCGATGTCGGCGCCCATCCCCTGCAACGTCACCACATCGCGACGTATTGTGCGCAATGAAACGCCCAATTCCAGCGCAAGTGTCTGACCCGACACCGTTCTACGATGTCGGCGCAGCACTTGCATCAGCTCAAACAAACGGTGACTCCTGGCCATGTCTACTCCATCGCGATGACACCTTTACCGCCGAGCTTACGGCCTTTCTCAAGCTCAGTGATAAGTCGAATCGCCTCGGCCATCGAAACGGTTTGGGCAACTCGGACGTTGTAGTGCCTCTCACTGGCAGCCTTGGCAAGCTTATCCAATATCTCGGCGCGCGGTGAGCCTATGACCATTTTGAGTCTGCGATCAAAAAAAGCGCGGACAAATTTACCTGGGCCGGGGTTTAGATCAAGAAATACGCCGCCCGGGTTTAGCGTCGCAACGCCTTCAGATATCGACAGCGTTGCCGCAGTGTCGTAAACCACGTCGAATCTGTTAGCAATATTCGATAGGTGCAGGTTCCGATAATCATAAACAGTGTGCATACCCAACGACTTTGCTTGCTGCATATCCCTGTCGCTGCAACTGCCCGAGACGACGGCCCCCTGCATCCGAGCTATTTGTACAGCTGCTTCGCCTACGGCTCCGGCGCATCCATTGACGAAGACATGCTGGCCGGCTTGCAGCTTGGCCTTGTCTATCAGCCCGTTCCAGGCAGTTACACCTGGGGTGCCCAGGCAGGCGGCGTGCTCGAACGGCACGTCATCCGGCTTATGGGCTAAAAAGGCCTCTTTTGTGATAACGGCATGACCAAACGCTCCGCTTTCCTTAAATCGGGCGAGTCCAAACACCGCGTCCCCGACCTTGAATCGCGTGACGCCGGCGCCGATCGATATAACCCTGCCAGAGAAATCCATTCCCATCGCGCGGGGGAATTTCCTACCGGTAACGATCTTCATTTGCCCAGTCCGCAGCTTCCAGTCAATTGGATTGATCGCTGAAAACTTGACGCTGACACCGACCTCACCTTCGCCTGGGTGAGGGAGCTCAAAGTCCTGGACCTGCATGATCTCTGGCCCGCCATATCTGCTGTACTGAATGCGTTTCATGATGCGTCTCCAAACTCCGGCATACGACTGGGGTTGTCACCGAGTGGAATCTACAGCGCAAGGCGGTCAGTTTTTGTCACCATTCGATCAGCTTTCTACTTTTGCGGCGCAGCCAATCAATGCATCCGCTGACTGGTCGACCGTAATCGCGGGCAAGCCCACACATTGGAAGTGTGATGTCTGGGAAGCGATGGTTACTGCAGGTTTACGAACAACCCGCCATCCACCAGCAACGAAGCGCCGGTCACATAACGCGCCATGTCCGAGGCGAGGAAGACGATCGGCCCGGCCACGTCATCGGGTTCGCCGAGGCGACCCAACGGCGTGCGCGAGGTCATGTAGGCGAGTTTTTCCTCGTCGGCCAGGTCGTCCTTGTTGATATCGGTGGCAATGGTCCCCGGCAGCACCGAGTTACAGCGAATGCCGTAGGGCCCCAGGGCAATCGCGCAGGACTGCATCAACGAATGCAGCCCGGCCTTGGTCGGCGTGTAGTGGGTTTGCATGCCGCCGCCCACTAGGGCACTGATGGAGCTGACGGCGATGATCGCGCCGCCACGGCCCTGGTTTTTCATCTGGTTGGCCGCCGCCTGTACGGCGAAGTAGGCGCCGTTGAGGTTGGTGTTGACGGTTTTCAGGTAGACCTCGCGGGGCATGTCGAGGAACGAATGGAACGGGCAGATGCCGGCGTTGTTGACGAACACGTCGACGCTGCCGAACGCCTTGACTGCGGCGGCCACCAGCTTGTCGCCGGTGTCCGGATCAGCCGCATCGCCCCCCACTTCAATGGCCTGGCCGCCAAAGGCCTTGATCTCTTCGATCAACGAATACGCCGCCTCGGTGCCTTGGCTACTACCGCTATTGCCGATAACCACGCGGGCACCCTGGCGCGCACATTCACGGGCGGCGGCGCGGCCGATGCCACGGGAGGCGCCGGTGATGATCACGGTTTTGTCTGCAAGCAACATAAAAACACTCCTTCAAAAATAAGCGGCATCAGCCGAGGTAATTGCCGTAACCGACCATGGCGATAGCGCCGAGGATCACCGCGATGCCGGCCATCAGTACGCCTTTGTTGGCCGCGCTGGTGCCGTGCCATTCGCGCAAATACAGGCCCCAGCCATTGGACACGATGATGATGAACGACATGTGCAGCACCCAGGAACTGGCGTCGTTCTGCAGGCGGCTTTCGCCCATGCCGTAGAAGAAAAACTGCAGGAACCACAGGGTGCCGGCAATGGCCACCAACAGGTAGTTGCCGAGCAACGGTGTGCTGCGGTCGGTGTAGTTATGGAAAGTACGGTTGCGCCAGTTCAGCCACAGGCACCAGATACCATTGGTGGTCAGGCCGCCCCACATAATCACCATGAAGGTCACGTTGTTCTGGAACAGGCTATTGGCGCCATGTTCCACTGCGGCGGCGGCCAGGGGCCGACCAGCGGAAATGCCGTAGCTGAAACACGCACTGAGCACGCCGGAAATCACCGCCACCAGCAGGCCCTTGCCCAGGGAGAACTCGCTGACACTGGCGAACTTCACCGCCTGGGGCACTTCCCGTTCCTTGATCAGCCCGGCTTTGCCGCACACCGCGATACCGATCAACGACACCGCCACACCCCACAACACCCAATGCCCGCCCTGAGAGGCCAGCATCGAGGTCAGGGTGCCTTCGGTTTCCTGGGTGAACAGGTCGCGGTACAGGGCCGGCATCAGAGCGCCAAGGGCCGAGGTGAGGCCCATGATCAACGACATGCCCAGGGACAAGCCCAGGTAGCGCATAGTCAGGCCGAAGGTCAGCCCGCCGATGCCCCACAACACGCCGAACATATAAGTCCAGAGCAGGGTGCCGCTGTCGGCCGTGCGCAGGATTTCCACCCAGCCGGGCACCGTCAGTTGGGCGGCGATCAGTGGCACGATCAGCCAGGACACCAGCCCGCCGGTGATCCAGTAGCTTTCCCAGGCCCAGCCGCGGACCTTCTTGTAGGGGATGTAGAAACTGCCGGAAGCGAAGCCGCCGATAAAGTGCAGAATCACACCAAGGAGAATGATTTCCACGTCGTTGAATCCTTTTTATTGTTGTTGTGGCTCGGTTGGATCAGGTGCGCGTCAGTTGGAACATGGGCAGCAGGTCGACACTGATTGGCGAGGCGTCCGGGTGGCTGGGCATGATGTCGTGCATGTAGGTCCACCAGCGTTGCATCAAGTCGGTGCCAGGCAGTTCATCCAGGCCATGCAAGTCCTCGTGGGTGAGCATCGCGAACAACGCGTTGGCCGGCTCATCGAGGAAAATCCGGTAATCCACCACGCCCGCGTCCAGCAGGGCCTGGGCCAGTTCCGGCCAGATCTGGTCATGGCGCCGGCGATACTCGGCGGCCTGGCCGGGGTTGAGGTTCATGCGAAAGGCACGGGTCTGCATCACTGGTCTCCATGGGGCGGCGTCGGTGTATAGATGCGCACCGCGTTATGCAGGAAAAACTTCGCTTGCACCGCCTCGGGTTTGTCGGCCATGCATTGTTTGACGAGCCCCAGGGTGGTGGCGAAGTTCGCCAGGTGATCGCTGTTGGGCCAGTCGCTGCCGAAGAAGCAACGCTCTTCGCCAAAGGCCTCCCACAGTACGGCCAGGCGGTCGTGGTAGAACGCCGTGTCGGTGATCAAACCGTGCGGCCCGAGCTGGGGGATTTCCGCCAGTTTGGCGAACACCTTCGGGCGCTCGGCGAGGCGCAGCAGGTCGGCGTGGTAGGCGGCTTCTTCACCCGCCGGCACTTGGGCGTTGGGCAGGTGATCAACGATGATGCGCAGCTGTGGCAAAGCATCGCTCAGGTGCAACAGCGCCTTGATCAAGCGCGGGTTCGGATTGGCACTGTCCAGGCCACGGCCGCAGGCGGCCAATTGGCGCAGGCCGTCGATAAAGCCGGGGCGAGTCTGGTCTTGCAGCAGGTCGCGGTCCCACAGGTTGCCGTAGCGCAGGCCGAGGAACAGCGGTTCTTCCGCCAACGCCTCGAGGTCGTCGGCGAAGTCGGCGTGCAGCGGGTCCAGGTTGCCGATAAAACCCAGCATGCGTGGCTCACTGCGCAGTGTGTCGAGCAGCCAGCGGTTATCGTCGCGCCACGGGCTGGCTTCCACGGCAATCGCGCCCACCACATTGTGTGGGCCGGCCAGGGCCCAGTAGTCCGCCGGCAGGTGCGCAGCGTACAACCGGTTGCCCGGCTCAGGCCAGGGGATGCCCTGGTGGCGGCGCGGATCAAACAGGTGCAAGTGGCTGTCGATGATCGGGCCGCTATAGAGCGTCAGGGGCATGGCGCAGTCCTTATCAAAAGCAAATTCGCAAGGGCCTGCACGCTAGCGTGCGTGGCCCGGTTTAACCCACTCAGCCCTGCAGGTACACCACATGCGTGTGGGTGTACTCGTACAGGCCGTGTTTGCCGTCGGCGCCGCCAATCCCGGATTTGCGCACGCCGGCATGGAAGCCTTGCATGGCCTCGAAGTTCTCGCGGTTGACGTAGGTTTCGCCAAAGTCGATCTCGCGTACTGCGTGCATGGCCTTGCCCAGGTCGCGGGTGTAGATCGACGAGGTCAGGCCGTAGTCGCAGTCATTGGCCAGGGCGATGGCTTCGTCAAGGTCGTCGACAATCTGGATCGGCAACACCGGGCCGAAGATCTCTTCGCGCATGATCTCCATATCGGCGCGGCACCCGGCCAAGACCGTTGGCTGGAAGTGAAAGCCCGCGCCGAGGTCGGCAATCTGCCCGCCGCTGACCAAGTTGGCGCCCTGGCTCAGTGCGGTGCGAACTTTGCGGTCGACGCTGTCGAGGCCCTGGCGATTGATCAACGGGCCCATTTCCACATCGGCCTGGGCAATCGGATCGCCATAGCGGGTCGCCGACATCGCCGCGCTGATGCGCTCGATAAACTGATCCGCGACCTTGCGTTCCACATACACCCGTTCGGCGCAGTTGCACACTTGGCCGGTGTTGATGATGCGCGAATCGCGGATGGCTTTGACCGCCAGCTCCAGGTCGGCATCCGCGAGCACGATGGCCGGCGCCTTGCCGCCCAGCTCCAGGTTGAGTTTGGTGATGTTCGGTGCGGCGGCGGCCATGATCCGCGTGCCGGTGGCGACGCTGCCGGTGAAACTGATCATGTCCACGCCCTTGTGGGCAGTCAGTGCACCACCGACATTGCCATCGCCGCACACCACGTTGAACACGCCGGCGGGCAGGTCGGTCTCGGCCACCAGTTTGGCGAATTCAAAGCAGTTGTTCGGGGTTTCTTCGCTGGGCTTGATCACGATGGTGTTGCCGGTGAGCAGCGCCGGCGCCATTTTGCGCGCGATCAAAAAAAACGGGAAATTCCACGGCAGGATGCCGGCCACCACGCCCAACGGTTTGCGGAACAGGAAGATATTTTCGTTGGGCCGGTCGCTGGTGATGATCTCGCCTTCGAGGCGTCGCGCCCATTCGGCCATGTAGTCGAGGTAATCGGCGGTGAAGTTCACTTCGACCTCGGCCAGGCCCGTGATCTTGCCTTGCTCCAGGGTAATGGTACGCGCGAGGTGGGCGACGTTTTCCCGCAGCTTCGCGGCGATGCGGCGCAGGTGCCCGGCGCGTTCGATCGCGGGTTTGCGGGCCCAGTCTTTTTGCGCACTGCGGGCAGCGGCGAGGGCTCGGTCGACATCGGCGGCGATGGACGCCGGCACCTTGGACAGCAAGGCGCCGGTAGCTGGGTTGAGCACATCGATGTGGCTATCGCTTGCGGTAAAGCGGCCGTTGATGAAGTTCTGGTAAACGGGAACGGATGACATGGGCAGGTTCCTCAGTAAGTGCGCGAAGGCGCTTGGGTGTCGGCAGCCGGGCGATAGCGGGCGAGGGTGGCCAGGGCGCTCTGGCGTAGCAGGCTGATATCAATGGCCACCGCGATAAAGCGGCAACCCCAGGCCTGATAGCGGCGGGCGTCTTCTTCATTGGGCGCCAGGATGCCGCTGACCTTGCCGGCGGCGAGGGTCGCATCCACTGCGTGCCTGATACGTTCCTGCACCTCGGGGTGGCCGGGGTTGCCGGCGTGCCCGAGGCCGATGGACAGGTCGGCGGGGCCGATAAACACCGCGTCCACGCCTTCCACGGCGGCAATCGCCGCGACGTTTTCCACGCCCAGGCGCGACTCCACCTGCACGACCAGGCACAACGCTTCATGGGCGGTGTTGAGGTAGTCCGCCACGCCATCCCAACGGGTGGCGCGGGTCAGGCCGCCGCCGACACCACGAATGCCGTGGGGCGGATAACGCATGGCACGCACCAGGGCCTGAGCCTGTTCGGCGGTTTCCACCATGGGGATCATCAGGGTCTGGGCACCGACGTCGAGCAGTTGCTTGATCAGGCTGGCGTCACCGTTGACCGCGCGCACCACCGGCGCGGTGGCGTACGGAGCCACGGTCTGCAATTGGCTGAGCACGCTGGGCACGGTATTGGGCGCGTGTTCGCCGTCGATCAGCATCCAGTCGTAACCCAGGCCTGCGACGATCTCGGCGGCGTAGCCGGTGGCAAAACCGGCCCAGATGCCGTATTGGGTGGCGTCCTTGGCCAGGGCGGCCTTGAAGCCATTGCGGGGCATGTTCATGACGGCGCTCCTTAGCGGTTGTACGGACGGTGCAATTGGCAATCCGGGTTCAGGTCTACGCCGAAACCGGGCTTGTCGAGCACCGACAGGCGCATGCGGCCATTGACTGGCACTGGCTCGCCAAGCAGTTGCGGATGGAACATCGGCACCACTTCATCGGCCTTGGGCGCCATCATCAGAAATTCGGCGAACGGGCTGTTATGGCGGGTGGCAACAAAGTGGTAGCTGTACACCGACGAGCCGTGGGGCACGACCATTGCGTTATGGGCATCGGCCAGGGCGGAGATTTTCACCAGTTCGGTGAGGCCGCCGCACCAGCCGACATCGGGCTGGATAATGTCGCAGCAGCCCATTTCCAGAAGCATGCGGAAACCCCAGCGCGTGGCTTCATGCTCGCCAGTGGTCACCAGCATGCCTTTTGGCACGTTGTTGCGCAGGGCGGCGTAGCCCCAGTAATCGTCCGGGGATAGGGCTTCTTCGATCCACTTGAGCCCGTGTTCGTGGGCGCCGATGGCCAGTTTGGTGGCGTAGTTCACATCCAGGCTCATCCAGCAATCGAGCATCAACCAGAAATCAGGGCCGACCCGTTCACGCATGGTCGCCAGTGCTTCGAGGTTCTTGCGCAGGCCTTCCTCAGCCTCGCTGGGCCCGTGGTGCAAGGGCATCTTGCCGCCGATAAAGCCCATTTTCTGCGCCAGGTCGGGGCGCGCGCCGGTGGCGTAGAACTGCAACTCATCGCGTACCGCGCCGCCGAGCAGTTGGTGAACGGGCTCCTGGCGGATCTTACCGAGCAGGTCCCACAGGGCCAGGTCGACACCGGAAATGGTGTTGATCACCAGACCCTTGCGGCCGTAGAAAAGGGTGGACTGGTACATTTGGTCCCAGATCTTTTCGATATCGGTGATGCGCGCGCCTTCGATAAAGCGCGCCAGATGTTTTTCGACGATATACGCCGCGGGTTCACCCCCGGTGGTCACGGCGAAACCGACGGTGCCGTCGCTGGCTTCGATCTCCACCACCAGGGTGCCGAGCACGTTGATCCCGAAGCTACGACGGCTCTGGCGGTACTCGGGATATTTGCTCATGGGCGTGCAGATGTGATCGTCGATCCAGTGGCCGTCGCCCTGGTCGTGGTAATCGGCGCCGCCGCCTCGCACTACGAAGGCGCGTACGTGTTTGATGGTGAGATGACCCATGGTGTGACTCCTGGCGTTAAACAGTGGCCGGCGTGTTCGACGCGCTGCGGCCGGGTGAATGGATGCCCAGCACCAGCAATGCGGCCAGTACTGTGGTAGCGGACAGCAGGTACAAACCGGCCGCCGGGGAATGGAAGGCGCCTTCGGCCCAGTGCTTGATCACCGGGGCAATGAAGCCGCCGAGCGCACCGAAGGAATTGATCAGGGCAATGCCGGCGGCGGCGGCGCTGCCGGCCAGGTAGCTGGAAGGAAAGGTCCAGAACACCGGCTGCACCGCGATAAAGCCCGAGGCCGCAAAGCACAGCGCGAGCATGCCCAGCAGCGGGTTGGCGAAGGTCACCGAGCAGGCGATGCCGGCGGCCGCCATCAATAGGGTCAGGCAGGCGGTGCGGCGGCGCTCGCCGGTGCGGTCGGAATAACCGGGGATCCACCAGGCGGCGAACAGTGCGCAGACCCAGGGAATTGCCGAGACCAACCCAACCATCAAGCCGACCTTGGTGCCGAGCAGGCCGCCCACCTGAGTAGGCAGGTAAAACACCACGCCATATACGCTGGCCTGGATCAGCAGGTACACCAGGCACAGGTACAGCACCGAAGGTTGGCACAACACGGTCAGCAGGCTGCGGCCATGGGAGGTTTTGTGTTGGTCTTCGCGGTCGAGCAAGCTTTGGATTTGCTGGCGCTCGTCCACGCTCAGCCACTTGGCGTCGGCCGGGCGGTTGTCCAGATACCAATAGGCCCAGATGCCGACAGCGGTGGCCATCAAACCTTCGACGGCGAACAGCCATTGCCAGCCGTGAATCCCACCGAACCCGTCCATCTCCAACAGCAAACCGGACAACGGGCTGCCGAAGATGAATGCCAGTGGGGCGCCGAAGTAGAAGAAGCCCATGGCCTTGCCACGCACGGCTTGGGGGAACCAATAGGTGAGGTAGAGGATCACGCCGGGAAAGAAGCCGGCTTCGGCCACGCCTAGCAGGAAGCGCAACACATAGAAGCTGGTTTCGTTATGGGCGAACACCATCGCCGCCGAGATCAGGCCCCAACTGACCATGATGCGGCACATCCACAGGCGGGCGCCGACGCGGTGCAGGATCAGGTTGCTCGGCACTTCCAGCAGGGCGTAGCCGACGAAGAACACACCGGCGCCAAAGGCGAAGGCGGCATCGCTCAACCCGGTATCAGCCTGGAAGGCCTGTTTGGCAAACCCGACGTTGGCGCGGTCGAGAAACGCCATGATGTACATCAGCAGCAGAAAGGGCAGCAGCCGCCAGGATATCTTGGCGAGCAGGGGCGCAGGCAGGGTTTTCATAAGGGAGTCCGTCGTGTTGTTCTTATGGGCCGGACTGTACGGCGGCCGAGCAATGCGCTACAAATCGAATCTCGCTTAAAGGTGATAACCTCAGGGTATCGATTAAAAGGAAAAAAATGCGTAGTCCCGCGATCTCTCCCAGCCTGTTCAACCGCCTGCGCTACAAGCATTTGCATATGCTGGTGGCGCTGAGCTCCAGCCAGAACCTGCACCGCGCGTCCCAGGCCCTGAACATGTCGCAGCCCGCCGCCACGCGTATGCTGCACGAGATCGAGGACATGTTCGGCTGCGATCTGTTCGAGCGTTTGCCGCGAGGGATGCGTCCTACGGCGCTCGGTCAGCAACTGATCAACTTCGCCGAGTCGGCGCTGAGTGGTCTGGACCGCTGTGCCGAAGATTTAACGGCGCGTAAGCAGGGCGGTTATGGCTACCTGTCCATCGGTACCATCATGGGCGCCGCGCCGGATCTGGTGATGGACAGCATTGCGCAGATCAAGTCGCTCAATCCGCAACTGCGTATCCGCATCATGGGTGACACCAGCGACCAGGTGATTCAGTTGCTCGAACAGGGCCGTATCGATCTGGCGATCTCACGCCGCAACGCCGCCACCGACAACCAACACTACAGCTTTGAACCCTTGGGCAATGAGCGCCTGCTGGTAGTGGTACACGCCGGCCACCCGCTGGCCCAACGCGATCAGCTATCGCTGGCGGAACTGGTACATGCCTGGCCGTGGATTCTGCAACCGCAAACCAGCCCGGCGCGTATCAGCTTTGACCAGGCGCTGCAGGACCTGGCATTGCCCAGCCCTGCCGATATCATCGAATGCAGCTCGGTGTATTCGATGCAGCAACTGATCCAACTGACTGATGCGGTGATGGTGTTGTCGGAAAGCGCCCTGCGTGACTACCTGAAGATGGGACTGGTGGTGGCACTGCCGGTTGCGTTGGATGTGAGGCTGGCACCGTTTGGCTTGCTGATGCGCAAGGGCGACCCGGTGAGTCGGGAATTGGGGTTGTTTATCGACTTGTTGCGGCAGAAGGCAGCCACTCTGGACGCTGTCCCTGCGTAGGCGCGGGCTTGATCGCAAAGGTCGTTGACGCGGACGGCCTGAATACTCGCGTTGTTCTCAGTTTTCAGAAAAAACCACGCAGATAACACGAGGGCCGGGAACGCTTGAGTGCATCGGCCATCGCCCTCAGGACAATGGAGGGAGTATGGAAGTGGTCCCTGGGCGACCCCGCTAGAGCGGAAGGTCTCACACCTTCGCTCGCGCCAGCACGACGTTTGCGCATGCCCCCAGCGCTGAGCCCGCACCGGCCAATTGTTGAGGGCTGCTCATCGGTGCATAAACCAAACAGCCGGTAGTTGAACCTGGAGACATCCATTAGGTTGGTCGCAACCCTATTCATTGAGCAAGGAGCTACCGATGCGCCCGAGAGCAGCCAGGCCAGGAGTCGCCCTGTTGGCCACCATCGCATTTAACGCCTGCGCTGCTGATGCCCGTTCCGGGCACGCCATGACGATCGTGAGAAATGGTGAGCAGGCATCCGTCATCGGGCCGCCAACTCATTTCGTGGGGCCTGCACGAATTGACCCTCTCTTCGCCCCACGGGCACCGTCGAAAGTCTCGGCAGGGTATGTGACCTTTCAACCGGGTGCGCGATCGATGTGGCATACCCACCCGTTGGGACAAATGCTGGTGGTCACTGTGGGTACTGGATGGGTTCGACAAGAGGGCGCTGATAAACAGGTCATCAAGCCTGGAGACGTGATATGGACGCCGCCTGGCGTCAAGCATTGGCACGGCGCAACGAGCACGACCGGCGTGACTCACATAGCGATTCAAGAGACGCTTGACGGCAAAAATGTCGAGTGGCTTGAGCCAGTTACCGAAGCCCAGTACGGCGCTTCATTATGATTATTCGAACATTTGCAGCAGCAGGCTTAGCGCTGTGCTTGTCTGCATGCGCCACCCCCGAGGGGGCGCGGACTGAGGAAATTTCGCACATGTCAAATTCAGCCGATATACACGCCGCATCACCGGTAATGGCTCACAACGCTGACACATTACTGCTCGGTGAGGTCTGGAAGCGCCCAGAGTTGTCTCCCCGTGACCGCAGCCTGGCAACGGTCGCCGTCCTGGTTGCGCGAGGTCAGACAACTGAGCTGGCGGCATACCTGGATCTGGCGTTGAAGAACGGGGTGACGCCCTTGGAGTTGTCCGAAACTATCAACCATCTCGCGTTTTATTCGGGTTGGGGTAACGCCGCTGGAGCAGCGTCGATTGCCAAAGAGGTGTTCAGCAAACATGGCATAGCCTCTGACCAACTGGCGCCGGTGTCGCCTGAGCTATTGCCTATCGATCAGGCTGCCGAAGACACACGCGTTGCAGCTGTCGACAAATCTGTTGGCCCGGTTTCGCCAGGGTTAGTGAAATTCACCACCAGTGCGTTATTCAACGATCTCTGGCTGCGGCCGGGCCTTGCGCCCAGAGACCGTAGTCTGATTACTGTTACGACGTTAGTCGCAAACGGTCAGGTTGCGCAGATCGGTTACCACCTCAATCGTGCCATGGACAATGGCCTGACGCAGACCGAAGCTTCCGAGTTGCTTTCGCATCTAGCGTTCTATGCTGGCTGGCCTAACGCCTTCTCAGCCGTGCCGGTATTTAGCGATGTCTTCACCAAGCGCCAGGCGAGCTGAAATCGCTAGGGGAGTGGCCCCATGGGTTCGAGCTCGCGGATAAGGTCAATCAGTAGGCGAATGCCTACGGGAACCTGTCTGAAGCTTGAGTAATAGATGTGAAATCCTGGGTCATGGTGAGTCCAGTCCTCAAGGACTCGCCGCAGGGAGCCTTGCGCGATCTGTCGTTCGACGACTTTCGCAGGCACATACATCAAGCCGGCGCCGCGCATTGCCATCGCTACACCGACACGGGTCTCATCGATAGTGATGGCGCCCGGCGCGTCTATCTCCAGCTGTTGGTCCTTATTCGAGAATTGCCAGTGGTAGATTCGTGCATTCCCCAGGCGCACGCGTAAACAACGATGTTGGTACAGCTCTTCCGGATGTAGTGGGGTACCGAATCGCTCAAGGTAGTCAGGCGCGCCAACGACGGCCCATGCCACATCGGGAGAGAGTCGTTGAGCGATCATGTCTTCGGGCACCGTCCCGCCGAATCGAATCCCTGCATCATGGCCATCGCCGATAACGTCGACCATTCGGTTAGTCACGGTGAGGTCAACCTCGATGTCCGGATAGCGATCAATGAAAACCGGAAGAACGGGGCCGAGCAGCAGTTTTGCGCCATCGCTCAACACGTTCAGGCGGATACGCCCGGCGGGCTCATCGCGTAGCCGGTTCAGGGTCTCCAGCGCCTGCCCGATATCATTTACGGGAGTGCTGATGAGGCTTTGCAGCTCCTCGCCCGCCGCCGTGAGTGTCACGCTTCGGGTGGTGCGATTGAGCAGTCGAACACCAAGCCGTGTCTCCAGCCCTTTCATGGCATGGCTCAGTGCAGACGCGCTGATGCCCACGTCCAGACCTGCCTTTCTGAAGCTTTGATGCCGAGCGATGGCGAGGAAATAAACAATGTCTGCCAGGTTCGTGCGGCTCAGTTGCATTGATGACTCCGAAGCAAAAAGCGGTAAGGTCAGCCCACAGCGGGCAAGTGGTCTATCAACTTGTCGAGCGTAATGGGGTAATCACGAACCCTAATGCCAGTGGCGTTATAAACAGCGTTGGCAATCGCCGCTGCCGCTCCAGAAATACCGAGTTCGCCGACACCCTTGGCCTTCAGCGGAGTCGCATAGGCGTCAACTTCATCCAGGAAAATTACCTCCTGATGGGGGATGTCGGCATGCACCGGCACTTCGTAGCCAGCCAGATCGTGATTAACAAAATAGCCCAAACGATGATCTACAATCATTTCTTCCATCAGCGCTGCACCTGCGCCCATAGTCATTCCCCCGATGATCTGGCTGCGTGCCGTTTTGGGGTTGAGTATTCTGCCTGCTGCGCACACTGCCAGCTGGCGGCGAATGCGAATTTCTCCTGTGGCCGCGTTTACACCAACCTCTACGAAGTGAGCGCCAAAGGTTTGTTGGGCATACTGCTTGGCCAAGTCGCCAAACTCCATGACGTCTTCGGCCTGCAAGTCGCCGTCTATTGTCGCTTGCGCCAATGGTAGGTTGTTCGACCCTTCACGGACGTGGCCATCGATAAATTCGGTTTTTGTCGGATCGAGGCCCAATGTGGTTGCGACGGCTTCTCTGAGTTTCACACAAGCAGCATAGACGCCCGCCGTGGAGGAGGCTGCGCCCCATTGGCCGCCTGAACCCGATGATTCCGGAAATCTTGAGTCGCCCAGGTAGACGTTTACCTTGTCCATGTCCACGCCCATCATTTCCGCAGCCGTTTGAGCAATGATGGTGTAAGAGCCAGTGCCAATATCAGTCATGTCGGTTTCGACGGTGACCATGCCCTTGCGATCAAGCCGTACGCGAGCAGCAGACTTCGTCGTGGGTGCGCCTCGAATCGCGGACGCCATCCCCAACCCGATCCACCAACCGTCATGCAGTTCTTTAGCCGGTTGGGTACTACGCCGAGCCCAGCCAAAATGATCGGCTCCCGTATTCAGGCATTCGACTAACTGGCGCTGAGAGAACCGGCGATCAGGCTGCTCCGGGTCTACCTGAGTGTCGTTGATGACGCGAAACTTCACAGGATCCATCGCCAGTTTCTCAGCCATTTCGTCCATGGCAATTTCCAGTGCCATCATGCCTGGAGCTTCACCGGGCGCGCGCATGGCGCTACCTTCAGCAAGGTCGAGTTCGGCGAGATACAAACGTGTCATGCGGTTTGCGCCCGCATACAACGTACGGGTCGATGCGGTGGCCGCTTCAGTGCGACCACCGCGCAGATTGCCAGACCAGCTCTCGTGGCCGACGGCAGTGAGTGTGCCGTCCGGATTTGCACCGAGCCGGATTCTTTGAATCGTCGCGGGTCTATGGGTCAGATTGTTAAACATAAGCGGGCGGGGGAGTGCTACTTTCACCGGGCGCCCGGCCGCTCTAGCGGCAAGAGACGCCAATACGGCGTCGCACAGGATGGTGCCTTTTCCACCAAAGCCGCCGCCGATGTAGGGCGAGATCAGGTGAATGTTGTCTTTGGAGATGCCAAGCGTTTTAGCCAGGTCTCTGACACCCCAGTTCATCTGCTGAATGGATGTCCATAGCGTCAGTTTGTTTCCCTGCCACTGAGCGATGGTGGCGTGGGGTTCCATCATCGCGTGGGCATGATCCGGGGTTGTGTAATGGCCGTCGAGGGTGACCGCTGCCTGCTTGAACGCGCCTTCGAAATCCCCGGTTGCGGTGTGTGGAGGAGGGCCAAAGGCACCCGGCGCGGGTGTCGTGGCTGACGCTCGCTGCGCTGCCAAGTCGTAGGCGCCAGGCTCTCTTACGTAGTAGACCCGAAGCAAAGCCGAAGCGGCCCTGGCTTGTTCAAACGTGTGCGCGACCACGATTGCTACGGCCTGGTGATAGTGATCGATCTTTGGGCCGGCAAGTGCGCGATCAACGTAAAATTCGCCCCTGTCCAGTTGACCCGCATTCTCATAGGTGACGATTGTAATCACGCCGCTGGCTTGGCGTGCTTCGCTCGAATCAATTGAGGAAATTCGGCCTTTGCCGATTGCTGAACCGACGACATAGCCGTAGGCGGTGGGACTGACAGCGGCCTGTTGTTCGTAAGCATAGGTCGCCGTGCCGGTTGTTTTCAGTTTGCCTTCAACTCGATCTTTGGGTTGACCAATCACCTTCATTTGATCGATGGGATTGGTGCTCGCAGGCGTATCAAACTTCATGAGGCTTACTCCTGATCAGTCGACCGCAGCCGTGCAATGTCGGTGATGTCGCTTAGGAAGATGCGGTGGAAAGCGCAAGGCCAATTGTCCGTTCCGCCAGTTTGATCTTGAAGGCGTTCTGCGCAGTAGGATTGGCGCCAGCCAGCAACTGCCTGGCTACGGCTTTCGCGCCGTCAGGCAGATAAGCTTCGGCCTCTTCACTTCGCCAAGGCTTGTACGCCACGCCCCCCAGGGCGAGTTGCCCCGTCCGGTCTGGCAGTACGATCGCCGCGACAGAAACCAGCGCGAACGCGTAGGAGGCGCGGTCACGAACCTTGTAGTAGATATGCTCGCCCCCTAAAGGTTTAGGCAGCGTCACGGCAGTAATCAGTTCGCCGTTGTTCAGGATGTTCTCGATATGTGGGGTGGTCCCCGGTGCGCTGTAAAGGTCGGCGAGATCAATTGTTCTGACCTGGCCGTCCGAGTTGAGTGTTTCGACCCTTGCGCCCAATGCTCGCATCGCCACAGCCATGTCACTGGGATGGCTGGCAATGCAGGCATCGCTGACCCCGACGATCGCTTGTTGCCGACTGGCGCCACCGATTGCAGAGCAGCCGGCACCCGGACGCCGCTTATTGCAAGGCTGATGGGTATCGTAAAAGTAGGCGCACCGGGTGCGTTGCAATAGATTGCCTGCCGTTGTGGCTTTGTTGCGCAATTGTCCTGACGCTCCCGCTAGCAGCGCCTTGGATAGTACGGCGTAGTCTCGACGCACCTGAGGCGCAGCAGCCAAGTCAGTGTTACGCACCATGGCGCCGATCCTTAGTCCGCCGTCCTCGGTCGGGGTGATTTCATCGAGCGCCAGGCCGTTTACATCGATCAGGTGCTGGGGGATTTCTATTTCCAGTTTCATCAAGTCGAGCAAATTGGTGCCGCCGGCGATGAATCGGGCACCCGGGTTATTGGCCGCGGCGTTAACCGCATGCGGCAAAGAGGTGGCCCGTTCGTAAGTAAAGGATTTCATGCCTCACCTCCGGCTATCTCGTGAATGGCATCGACGATGTTGGAGTACGCCCCGCAACGGCAGATATTGCCACTCATGCGCTCGCGGATTTCGGCGGCTGTGACGGTGCTCCTGGCGATCAAATCGCCGCTGACGTGGCTGGGTATTCCAGCCTTTATTTCTTCAAGCATCGCGACTGCTGAGCAAATCTGCCCAGGCGTGCAGTAACCGCATTGGTAGCCGTCGTGCTTGATGAATGCCGCTTGCAGAGGGTGCAGGTTGTCCGGCGTACCGAGCCCTTCAATGGTGGTAATGCTGTCCCCTTCGTGCATGACCGCAAGCGTGAGGCATGAGTTTATTCGTCGCCCTTCTACGATTACCGTACAGGCACCGCATTGGCCGTGGTCACAGCCCTTCTTGGTGCCGGTTAAATGCAGCCTTTCTCGAAGGACGTCCAGAAGCGTGCTGCGGTTATCGACATCCACGGCAACTCGCCGCCCGTTGAGGGTAAACGTCACATGACTGCCAGGCGGGCTCTGCGCTGCTGATTTCGTGTTGGCAGTCGCTTGGGCATCATCGACCTTTGCTAATACGGCCGTGACTGCAGTACCTGCGGTACCTATCAGCACTTGTCGTCGGGAGAGTTCTATTCCAGCTCCCGTTGCGGTGGGGGTTCTAGTGTTCATCAACGTCTCCATTCGCAGTAGGTGTGGCTGAAGCCGGTGCTCAGTGTGGGAGCCTATGGCACTAGGTTGCAGCTGATAACTGGCGTTTTCAGAATGAATCCGTGAGCAGCGCTCAGTAATCCAGGCCTCGGCCCGGAGTGGGCAGGAACCCGGTGTGCGGGCTATAGCGGACTTCTCGGGTTTGCCTCTCTGCATCTATCCAGAAATTGGCTCGCGAGATGCTCATGCTCTGCGCGATGTTGCAATACGCGGTTGCCAGGGGGGGGGCGATCCGCGTGTCCATCGGAGGTTGGGGCGTAATGCCAGGCGCCTAGGGTTGCGGCGAAGAAAGGGGTGTTTGTCGATCAAATTTCCCATGCGATTCAGGCGGGCTGGGAGCAATAAAAAGAGATTGCCGATTAACAAAATAAAATTGTGCTTTTGAAAAATTTATATTGATTTTTTTTAAGTTGGTTCGGCTTTAGCATAAATCCACCTTCAAAAAGCCGTCGGGCAGCGATCACGGTGTCCGCCACCACAAACCAATAAAAATTGTTATCGGAGTCCTGATGAGTCTTTCTCCTTTCCACCTCGCAATCCCTGTGTATGACCTGGCCGCTACGCGCACCTTTTACGGTGAGGTATTCGGCCTTGCCGAAGGCCGCTCTAGCGAGCAGTGGGTCGATTTCGATTTCTACGGCCACCAGTTGGTCATCCATGAACACCCGAAGACTGCCTCTCAGGAAAGCGTGCACAGCAATCCGGTCGACGGCCACGACGTACCGGTTCCGCACTTCGGCATCATTCTGGAATGGGCTCAGTGGGAAGCGCTGGCCGAGCGTCTGAAATCCTTCGGTACCAAGTTTGTAATCGAACCCTACATTCGTTTTAAAGGTCAGGTCGGCGAGCAAGCCACCATGTTTCTGTTCGACCCGTGCGGCAATGCGCTGGAGTTCAAGGCGTTCAAGGATATGAGCCAGCTGTTCGCTAAATAATAAAAAAACCTGGCGCACGTTAAAGCGTGCGCCCAGGAAATTTAAATGAGCTGGAAGCTCATGAATCTAGCTACTGCGCTTACGCAGTCCTTTCATTCCAACAAAAAGGCTAGACATGAAACGTATCCCCTTAGTTTGGCAAATCGTTGCCGGGCTGTTGCTTGGCGTGCTCGTGGGTTGGTATTTCAATACCCACCCGGAAAATCAGGTGTGGGTCAGTAGCGAAATCCTCAAACCGCTCGGTGATATCTTCATCAAGATGATGACGATGGTGGTCGTGCCGATTGTTTTCTGCTGCATGATCCTCGGCATTGCCGGGGGCGGTGATAACAAATCGTTTGGGCGTATGGGCGCAAAGTCATTGATCTACTTCTTTGCAATCACCAGCCTCGCCATCGTGCTTGGCTTGTGCTTCGCCAACCTGTTCGAGCCGGGTAGGGGCACTGAAATCGCCGGCATTGCGCACAACGCTGCAGCCGTGCACATGGAGCCGTCGAAAGGTGCGCTGATCATTCTGCAAAACATCGTGCCCGATAACGTGATTGTCGCGATGTCGGAAGCGAAGTTGCTGTCGGTGCTGTTCTTTGCCGTGTTGCTGGGCATGGCGTTGAACACCTTGCCTAACGAGAAGAGTGCACCGGTTGTTGCGGTGGTGCAGGGCTTCTCCGACGCCATGTTCAAGGTGGTGTCGTTTGTCATGGCCTACGCACCGATCGGTGTATTCGGCATGATCGGCGCCACGGTGGCGACCTTCGGATTTGCCTCGTTGCTGCCGTTGCTCAAGTTGATCGGCGTGGTGTATCTGGCGCTGATTACCTTTGCCCTGGTGATACTCGGCGGCATTTGCTACTTGATCGGTGAAAACGTCTTCAAGTTGATCAAGTACTTGCGCAATGAGCTGATTCTGGCCTTCTCCAGTGCTGCCTCTGCGGCCGTCATGCCACAGTTGATGACCAAGCTGGAAGCCTATGGCGTGCCTCGACGCATCGTCAGTTTCGTGGTGCCGGTGGGTTATGCGTTCAACTTGGACGGTGCTTCGATCTTCCTCGGTGTGGCGACGATCTTCATTGCCCAACTCTATGGCATCGATCTGTCGTTGACTCAGCAAATTCTGCTGGTGGTCACGATGGTGCTGACGTCCAAGGGCGCTGCGGGTGTGCCTGGGTTTGCCATCATCATCCTGTCGGCCACCTTGGCGTCTGCCGGACTGCCGCTGGAAGGGGTCGCGTTGATTGCCGGGATCTTCCGGATCATCGACAGCGGCACCACTACCTTGAACGTGCAGGGTAACGCAATTGCACCTCTGGTCATCGCCAAGTGGGAGAAAGCGCCCCTGGAGCGAAAAGGGTCTGTAGGGGTCGAGCAGAACGTTTAATCAGTGACACACAAGAGCCTTCCACGTTAACCGCGTTAAAGGCTCTTTCCATGGCTGGTCAATCACTAAACGTTGTGCGTGTTTATGCCTTTAAGTCTGAAGCTAGGCGAGTTATTCAAGTGGATTGGCATCGATTTCAGCGCGTCTGAAAGTCAGGATTGCCTCCTCATGCCCGCGCCCCATTCGCGCATCGCACGGACCAACGGAGCAAGCGTGTTGCCTAATTCTGTGAGCGAATATTCCACCTTGGGCGGGACCTCACGATAGATTTCGCGATGGATAACCCGGTCAGTCTCCAGCTCTCTGAGTTGCAAGGTGAGCATCCGCTGCGTCACATCGGGAATTAGCCGGCGCAACTCGTTGAAGCGCTTTGTTCCGGACATCAGGTGGAACAGGATGAGCGATTTCCACTTCCCACCGATGACATCAACGGTAAAGGCGACGGGGCAGGCATTTCCTTTACCGACTTTTTTCATCTGTTGAAAGTCGATGGCAAGTGGACGGTCGTCAGCAAGATTTATCACACCCATGTCGCGCCTTGAGCCTCTGTCGTCCTTGAGTCTGCGGTAGTTGAGGCTGCCCAGTACTCAGACATACAAATGGAAACGTCATGAAAACCCTTACCTCTGCTCTCGCCCTTACCGTCGTGTCCCTTGCGCCGGGTGCTGCTTCTGCCACCGGCTACCCGGGGGTTGAGCACAACACGGCGAAACTGTTGCAATCGCTTGAAGGTGGCCAGACGCTCGACTCCATGACGCCGGTCGATGCCCGTGCCGCGCTGGCAGGTGCCCAGGCTGCCCCCCAAGTGGCCTTGCCGGCAGCTGATGTCAGCGAGAAGACGATACGCGTCAACGGCAGCGATCTGACGTTGACCATCGTGCGTCCCGTCGGTAGCCAACAGAAGACCCTGCCCGCGTTCATGTATTTCCACGGCGGCGGCTGGGTGTTGGGCGACTTCCCGACCCACGAACGACTGGTGCGTGACCTGGTGGCAGGCTCGGGTGCGGTGGCGGTCTTCGTCAACTACAGCCTCTCGCCAGAGGCGGCATACGGCGTCGCCACCGAGCAAGCCTATGCCGCGACAAAATGGGTGGCCGAACATGGCAAAGAGATCAATGTAGACGGCACGCGCCTGGCCGTAGCTGGCAACAGCGCAGGTGGGAACATTGCCGCCGTGGTTGCGTTGATGGCCAACAAGAAGGGTGCACCCGCACTGCGTTCGCAAGTGTTGCTGTGCCCAGTGACAGATGCCAACTTCGAGACGCCGTCGTACAAGGAGTTTGCCAACGGCTATTTCCTGACGAAGAACATGATGGTGTGGTTCTGGGACAATTACACACGCGACGCCGAGGCACGTAAGCAGATTTACGCTTCACCGCTGCAGGCCACGAGCGAGCAATTGAAAGGCTTGCCGCCGACGCTGATCCAGACTGCAGAATTCGATGTCCTGCGTGATGAAGCTGAAACTTACGGCCGCAAGCTCGACGCTGCGGGTGTACCTGTGAAGACGGTTCGCTACAACGGCATGATTCACGATTTCGGTCTGTCGAACGCGTTCAGCCATCTGCCGACGCCGCGCAGCGCAATTGCGCAGGCTTCTCAGGAACTCAAGACCCGCCTGAGCAAGTAACTTCAAAAACAAAGCGCCCGCAAGTCACGTTGAAACTGCGGGCTGCGTTAGTGCAAACACAGGGTCATCTCATTGCGCGGCTGCCTGCGCACAGCAGATTCCATGAGCGTCTGCCGGGTTTTTGTGGTTGAGCATATTTCAATAATTACACTCCTTGTGAAGAGCGACTAAAATGAAAATCATATCTTTTAAGCAGTTGTTTTTTGTGGGCTTGATTTCGAGCGTTGGCGCGCTGGCTCACGCAGACAACTCACCGAGCAATCCGCCAGTAATCAGTAGTCAAACAGTCAGCAAAGCTACTTATGTAGAAGACTATCAGGCTATCACCAAGGTGCTTAATACATATATTGAGGGTTGCAAGCAGGCCAAGAGCAGTATCATGAAACCCGCTTTCAATGAACAGGCGACAATGTACAGCGTCGGCACCGGTGGCAAGCTGGAAGGCGGTGCGATTCCAATTCTGTTCGAGGGCGTTGATAAGGGGTTTCGCCCATCTCCGGATGCGCAAGCTGCTATTACGCGTATTGAAATCGTCGGTAATGCCGCGAGTGCTCGCATTGACGCCAACGGCATGTCCGGCCTCTCTTTTACCGACTTCTTCCATCTGCTGAAAGTAGAAGGCAAGTGGACGGTTGTTAGCAAGATTTTCCAAACGCATGCAGCGCCTTGATTGCTGTTTACTCCGTTGGGCATGTGCTCCAATATTCCAACGATGTCTGGCGTCTAATGCTTCTTCACGGCCTGTTCAATAATCAGCTGAGCCAGTAATTTTACTGGCTCGGTAAGGCTGCGGCGTGCACGATGAACCAGCCCGATGTCGCGATGGAATGTACGTTGTTTCAGGTCGATCGCGCGCACTTCAGCAGGCCACTCCTCAGGAGTGGCCGTTTCCGGTACCAGGGCCATACCGACGCCATTCGCAACCAGTTTGATGATCGCATCCAGCTCATCGAGTTCGCAGACTTCATGCAATGAAAAATGGGTTTGACGCAAGAACCTATCAACCTGGCGCCCGCCAAAAGATGAACGGTCATAGCGGATAAAGGGTTGGCTCGATACCAATTCCGCCCAATCGTCTCCCGGCATATCGGCGGGGACGATCAGCCGGTAAGGTTCTCGCGCCAAGGTTGTCCAGCGCAGGTCACTGTGAAGCGAGAAGGGCGGGCGAATGATCGCGGCCATATCGATTTCGCCTGAATCGACTTGGTTCACCAACTCCATCGACAAGCCGGGGAGCACTCGCGTCCTGCATTGCGCAGAGCGTTGATGAAATTCAGCCAGGGCTTCTGGCAGGAAGGAGCGCTGAACCGAGGCAATCGCTCCCAGGGTGACCAAAACGCTCGCGGGAAGACCCACCGATGTCGAGCCCAGATCTTTAAATTGGCGTACCAGTTCCTGACCCTGCGCCAAAACCTGGTGACCCATTCGATTGAGCTGAGCCGAGCGTCCCTTACGGTCGAACAGCTGTACCCCTAGCTCCGCCTCAAGGCGTTGCATCTGGGCACTGACGGCGGCTTGGGTGAGGCCGATCGTGCTGCCGGCAGCCGCAAACGTGCCTTCTCTCGCCACCGCGATAAGTGTTTTCAGTTCTTTGATCATGCTCAAATAATAATTATGTTTTGCTTCGAAATATATTTATATTTTTGTTGCTGAAGCGCTGCGCAAAATGGCTTCCTATACAGGTGAACAAAGGGCAGGCGTTCTGACGGGCGCCTGACGCTGGATCATTTTTTTGCTAGCATGCGCCGCATTATGAAGAAACCCGCCCATGACATGCGCCAGCACATCATCGATGTTGCGAGGTCGCTTATGACCCAAAGAGGCTACACCGCCGTCGGCCTCACCGAGTTGCTCGCGGCCGCGGGCGTACCTAAAGGCTCGTTCTATCACTACTTTCGTTCCAAGGACGAGTTCGGACAAGCGCTGCTCGAAGAGTACTTTGAAGAGTACCTCGGGCGGGTCGATGTGCAATTGGCCAGCGAGGGCTCCGGTGCTGAACGTCTGCTGAGCTATCTAAGCTATTGGGCCGAGACGCAGGCGTTTGATCACACGGATCAAAAATGCCTGGTGGTCAAATTGGGTGCGGAAGTGTGTGACCTGTCCGAAAACATGCGCGGTGTGCTTGAAAAAGGGACTGCCCTGATCATTGAGCGGATGGTTCGTTGTGCTGAGCAGGGTAAAGCGGATGGCTCAATTGACGCGTCCGTCGACTCGGCAACACTGGCGCAAGCGCTCTACCAGATGTGGTTGGGCGCCTCGTTGCTGGTCAAGGTCAATAGAACACGCGAGCCGTTTGACGCGGCGCTTGAAATGAGTCGACGCTTGTTGGCCTAGTGTCCGGCTTCGTCACGCTGCTCGACGTCACCACGGCGATGAGTTTCGGATGCACCGCCAACACTTTGCGCGTCGGCGTGTAGACCACGCCGATGCGCGGATCTGACAGTGCCAACGCCAATACAGGGCGACCACCCCATCCGCTTGCGCCAACCAATAGCAGCGTTACTGTCTTCAGCTCATTCATGCCTGAGGGCAATGCCGGACAAAATGCTCGATAGCCTCAGCGACCGGCGTGGCGCCTTGGGTCAGTTCGATAATGACGCGATTCACTCCCGGCTTTTCAATGATCTGCAACAAAACTGCCGCTACGTCTTCACGCGGCACGTCACCATAGGGGATGGCCAGGCCGGCGTGGACAGTGCCAGTGCCCGCCGAGTCCAGCAGCGTGCCCGGGCGCAGGATGACCCAGTCAAGGTCGGTTGCGGCCAGGTGCACGTCGGCGCGTTTCTTCACGGCCATGTAGTTTTCGAAGGTCTCGGAAACCGTTTTGCCACGTGATGCCTCCGGAAACGCGGAGACCAGGATAAAGCGCCGGATACCCGCCCGTTGAGCCGCGGCGACAGACAGTTCCAACCCGTGACCATCAATAGCATCGGTCATTTGTGCGCCGCCTTTGCCGCCTGCACCGGCCGCGAATACGACTGTGTCGCTGCCCGTCATGAGCTTGGCCAGCGCTTGCGCATCGAGTTCAAGCAAGTTACCGGCGACGGGGGTGGCGCCCAGTGCTTTGAGCTCTTCGGCTTGTTGCGCATGGCGAAACAGCGAGCGTGGCTGATGACCTCGTTTGGCCAGTTGTTGGGCGAGACTGCGGGCGACTTTACCCGAACCACCGACGATAAAAACTGAGTTCATAGTCACTCCAGATCAGGCGATGTTCTATAAATGGCCCGCTCAAGCGAACCTGCAAACGTCATTGACGATGCATGCAGGTCTTTATTCTATATTGATCACTACATAAATTGTCAAGCGCGCTGGCAGCGTCTGCCTCTGGCCACTTCTGTGCAATGCGAGCGGCGAAATAGGCTAAAACCGAAGAGCCATTAACAAATATAATTGTTTTAACGTATTCAAATATATTGTTTTAGTTGCTTCGCGGGGGGCGTTAGCATTCACGCACTGTCAACGAGTGAAGGGGTCAGCATCGCGACGGCTGTTGCGCCGATGCCTTGCAGATCCTCTCGGCTCGCAGCGTCATGCGCTTGCAGGGACATGCCTTCGAGCAAGGTATTGAGGGCCGCGGCGAGCAGCCGGGTGTCGGTTTGCGGTTTGAGCTGACCTTGTTCCACCGCGCGATCCAGGCGCTGCTGTAAGTAGTCACGGCCCTCTTGGCGTAAAGCCTTGAGGGTGGCGGTGACTTCACCGGCATCGTCGGAGACATTGACTGCCGCGAGCACGACCATGCAGCCACAGGGGGCCTCGGGTTCGGTCAGGATCGAGGCTGAAGTGTGGAAGAAGTCGCTGATGGCGCGCACGATGTCCGGCTCGGTGTCCATGCGCTCCCACGTGGCATCCCAGAACGTCGCTTCGTAATAGGTAACCGCTTCCAGAAACAACTTGGCCTTGTTGCCGAACGCCGCATACAGGCTGGGAGGGCTGATGCTCATGGCTGAACACAATTCCGCCACCGAGGCGGGCTCGTAGCCACGCTTCCAAAACACTGCCAGCGCCTGCAGCAGAGCCTGGTCGCGATCGAACGCGCGCGGGCGTCCTTTTGCGCGTGGAACAGCGATTGGGGTGGAGTTGGTCATTGAGTGCAGCACCTTGGGGCGTATCGCCAGACGAGCATGCCTGGAGGAAAGTTCTGCTCCAATGATACACAAAATGAGATTTTCGGTTGCACAGCGTCATTTTGAGCTTTCAGGTTGACCGTGACGCGTGGCCAAGGGCCGGTACGTTGTATCGCTCAAGCACATGACCCATACCGCTCAATAGCGGTATCACATGCTTTGCAATGTCATCAGCGACTGCGGTGGGCACCCTCTCTGCGTTTCGGCGAAAAAACAGTGGGTCCTGAAAAATCAGCCTGAGCTTGGAGAGGCTGTTGCTGACCGCGGGCTGTCCGATGTTCAAGCGCTCAGATGCCCTGGTGACACTTTTTTCCTGATAAAGCGCAGCAAAGATCACCAGGCAATTGAGGTTGAATTGCGCAAGGCGCTCGGTATTGAACGTTGACGTGGGGGGGAGGGGTGTTCATGAGCTTGACCCTGTCATTTGTCTTCGTTCGCCGTTGGTCGTAGAAGGTGAAGCTATTCTAAAATTTACTAGACGACCGGTCTATTGTTAATTAGAGTGGCTGCATTATGAAGAAGCATCATTCTGAAACTCGCCAACACATCCTGGACGTCGCCAGGACGTTGATGACGCACAAAGGCTACACCAGCGTAGGGTTAGCCGAGGTGGTAGCGGCTGCAAGCGTGCCTAAAGGTTCGTTCTACCACTACTTCAAATCCAAGGAAGAATTTGGTCAGGCATTGCTTGAACAGTATTTTTCCGACTACCTCGCAACGGTCGACACGCTGTTGATGGGCTCTGCACCCGCCGCGCAAAGGTTGCTGAGTTACTTCCAGTATTGGGCGCAAACCCAGTGCTCTGATTTGCCGACCGACAAGTGCCTGGTCGTTAAATTGGGCGCCGAGGTGTGTGATCTCTCGGAGGGCATGCGCCGGGTGCTCGACCAAGGTACTCAGGCCATCCACGCGAAGCTTGAGCGTTGTATCGAGCAGGGGCTTGTCGATGGATCGATCACGTCCGCAGTACCAAGCGCGTCGCTTGCGCAATCGCTCTACCAGGTTTGGCTCGGTGCCTCCCTGATGATGAAGATTGGCAAGCGCGATGCAGCCTTTGAAACCTCCCTGGCATTAGCAAAGCGACTGTTGTCGTAGCTATTTTTTTTTCAACTTACTAGACGACCGGTCTATTTAAATGAGGTCATCATGACAGATAACGCTCGCCGTACTGATTTATTCACCCCCATCAACCTGGGCGCGATGAAACTCGCCAACCGTATTTTGATGGCACCTGTAACCCGTAGCCGCTACGCCGAAGATGGCATCCCCAACGAGCTGCACGCCGAGTATTACGCACAACGCGCCACGGCGGGCTTGATCGTCGCCGAGGCCACCAATATTTCCGCGCAAGGTCGCGGTTACGCGTCCACCCCCGGCATCTGGAGCGAGGAGCAGGTTGCGGGCTGGAAGAAAGTCACGAACGCCGTGCATGCCGCCGGCGGCAAGATCGTCAGCCAGCTGTGGCATGTGGGACGCTTCTCCAGTGTCGAGCTGCAACCTGACGGTGCCGCTCCGGTCGCACCTTCTGCCATCAAGGCTGAAGGTGACACCTACACCACCAAAGGCTTCGTCCCGGTGTCGATGCCACGAGCGCTTGAAACCGATGAGATCCCGGGGATCATCGAGCAGTACAAACGTGCTGCCGAGAATGCCAAACGTGCTGGTTTTGATGGTGTAGAGGTTCACTCGGCCAACAGCTACCTGCTGGACCAGTTCCTTCGCGATTCGACCAACCATCGCACCGACCAGTACGGCGGCTCTATCGAAAATCGTGCGCGCCTTACCCTGGAAGTGACCCAAGCAATCGTCAAGATCTGGGGCAACGACCGCGTTGGCATCCGCTTGTCGCCGGTGACGCCTGACGCCGGCAACACGCCGCCTGACAGCAACGTGATGGCGATGTATGGCTACCTGATCCAGCAACTGAATGCATTTGACCTGGCGTACCTGCACTTCGTTGAAGGCGCGACCGCCACCTCGCGTGACGTGCCGGAAGGCGTGGACATGGACGCACTGAGCGCGCAGTTCAACGGGCCCTTCATCGGCAACAACAACTACGACCTGGAGATGGCTATTGAGCGCCGCGCCCAAGGCAAGATCGACGCCGTGGCGTTTGGCCGCCTGTTTATCTCCAACCCAGACCTGGTTGAGCGCTTGCGTCGTGGGGCCGAACTGACCATCGCACCGCGCGAGTCGTATTACGGCGGCGGCGCGAAGGGCTACACCGACTGGCCCGTCGGCAACTACTGATCCCCATATATCCGCGATAACCCCAAAAACTGCCCTCACAGACGGGCAGTTACCAACGAGAGGAACGCCCATGAACTATCTGCAGAGTAAAACCGCGATCATTACTGGCGCATCGTCCGGCCTGGGTGCTGCATCGGCACGTGCCTTGTCCGAGAAAGGCGTTCGAATTGTCGCGGCGGCCCTGGACCAGCAAGGCCTGGACGCCATCGTCAGCGAGCTGAAAAGCAAGGGCGGTGAAGCAGTAGGTCGCGTCAGCGACGTTACCAATCCTGAGGACATGAAAGCGCTCGCGCAATTTGCTCAGGACTCTTTCGGTTCGGTGGATATCCTGATCAACAACGCAGGCTTGATGCTGTTTTCCAACTGGGTCGACCTGGCCACCGATGATTGGGAAAAGATGATCAACGTGAACATCAAAGGCTACCTGCATGGTATCGCAGCGGTGTTGCCGTTCATGTTGAAACAGAAGTCGGGCCAGATCCTGAATATGGATTCGGTTGCCGGTCACCAGGTCGGGCCTGCTGCGGGAATCTACAGCGCCACCAAGTTCTTCGTGCAGGCCATGACTGAGTCGATGCGCAAAGAGTTGGGCGTGCAGCACGGCATCCGTGTCAACACGGTCAGTCCGGGTGTGATCAACACCGGTTGGGCCGATAAAGTCACCGACCCGGCAGGCCGTAAAGCGGCTCAAGAGCTGAATAAAATCGCAATCTCGCCGGACGATATCGGTCGCGCAGTGGTGTACGCACTAAATCAGCCCGAAAACGTCACCGTCAACGACCTGATCATTTCGCCGACCCGTCAGGATTGGTAAGTCATAGGCGTTGAAATCACCCAGCCCAGGCACCGGCGCAACGCCGTGTGCCTGGGCGTTACAGGATCCGTCCTGTCTCCTACCGCATGCCCCAAGTCGCGCTCTACGGCCCGGTACCCTGCGCATTACTGATGCTGGGTAACCGCCTGGGGCCAGGCACCGAGCCTCGGTTGAAACTGCACTAGATCACTGATGGGGTTAGCGCTTCGCCGATCGCATAAAAGTGCCCGCCTGCGATGTAGTGCAGGCTACGAAAATCCGGGTGCGCACGCTCAAAGTGCCAATGGCCGTCGCTGAATACCCGTGTGTCGGCCCAGGCAGCGACGACCTCACCGATAAACAGGTCGTAGGTCGACTGATTGTGCGGTTCGGGCAATAGTTTGCACACAAGCCAGGCCGAGCAGCCGGCCACGAATGGCGCGTCATGGCCGCTGATACTGAACAGCTCGACGCCGCTATGAGCCAGCTTCTGTGGATCTTCCTGCAGGCTGACGCTGCCGACATCGCGGGTCAATTGCAGTTGTGCCACGGTTGGAACCTGAATCACAAAGAGGCCGCTACGCTCTACCAGTTCGCGGGTCTTGGCGATCTTGTCCAGTACCACAGTGACTTTGGGCGGTGAGAAATCCAATGCACAGGCCCATGCCGCGGCCATCACATTTCGAGTCTCCTCGTGTTGAGCAGATACCAGCACGGTGGGGCCGTGGTTGATCAGCCGATAGGCTTTTTCAAGCGGCACTTCGGCAATGTGGTCGTGCATCCTAACTCCTGAAAAATTGAACCCCGCATCCATTGCTGGAGCGGGGTAGGGCACATTTATGCTGTGGCGGTTTGGTTCAGGTAAACCTGGAGACTTTCATGCCCGCCGACAATGAGCGACTCGATGGTCGAGGTCCATTGCCCCTCTGGGTCAGGCTCGCGCGTATCGAAGGTCGCAGACCACACAATCACGGCTTCGTCTTTGCCAGTCAACGGGATCAGGCGCACGGTCAACACGTAGTTGTCGACAGGCAGTGGCGCTTCAACGAAACGGTAGGAGAACTGCAGATTCACCGCGTCTACCGACAACAACTGCTCGCGCAGAATGGCGCCATCCTGCAACGTCAGCCGGCGGATGCAGCCGACCAGACCGTCCGGCTGACCGTCTTCTATGACGCTCTGTGGGATCGCCGGATGCCATTGGCTGATTTTCCCGAAGCGCTTGAGTACATCCCAAACGCGCTCGGCGCCGCCGTCTACAACGGCGCTGTATTCAACTTTTGCCATGATTCATCACCTTGAGAAACATCATTGCGTTCAAGCCGCTCGGATCAGCCTTCGAACTGGTGATAAACCTTGGCGATCACTTTCCAGGTGCCGTCGATTTTGATCAGCGTCAGGTAATCGTTGTAGTCGGCGCCAATCGCGTCCTTTTCCATGTCCACACGTACCACGGCGGTGGTTGGGGTGATCGCCAGCACGTCCAGGCGTGTGCTGATATCCGGGGCTTTGCCATGGGTGCGGACGAAGTCGAACAGGTTGCTGATCGGGCCGCCCAACAGTTTGCCGTTGGTGAAGCCGTACATCACCGCTTCCTTGTGGAAGGCCTGCTCCAGCACTTCCGGGCTGCCGGCACGCAGGCCGTCTGCGTATTGCTGGGCCACGGCGACAACGGCGTTGTAGTCCTGGGTGGGTACTGCTTTGATGTTTTTGCTCATGGTCAAACTCCATTGCATGGTTTTGGCGCCAATGGGGCGCGGTTCAAGCGGTGGGTTAAGGAGCAACGTGGGTGTGGTAGATCTTGCTGATGACGGTCCACTTGCCATCAACCTTCAGCAGGTTGAAGAAATCGGTGAAGCAGAAGCCGGAGATGTCATTGGTATCGATACGTGCGCTGGCGGCGGTGCCGACGATATCGACGTTGACGATGGCGCCTTTGGCTTCCGGTGAAGGGCGGAAGGCGCTGTCGATGATGTCGAACAGCCCCTGGATCGGGCCACCGGTCAGTTGACCTTCGCCATCCACGCCAAAGATAGTGGCCTGCTCGCTGAAGGCAGGTTTCATAAGGCTGCTTTTGGCTTGCTTGCCACCTTCGTTATAGTGGTTCAGTACCGTGACGATGGCGTTGTAGTCTTCGACATAAGTTGGGTGGCTCATGGTGTTACTCCTAGTTTGAAGAGGGTTGAAGAAGGGCTTGGTTGATTGCTTTGGTACGAAGGCAACCCGTGCGCACCACAAATCTCGCGGCATACAGCGCAATTCCGCGGACGCCGAGCGAGCGAATAATCTCGGTCCAATGCGCGATGTTGTGCGCGGCCAGGTCTAGCACGTTGCCTATTCCATTCTTTTCGGTCGGTCGGCTGGGGATGATTACCGTCCAACACATCACTGAAGGCTAATTAAATAGCGAGCGCTACATATTGATTGTATTCTATAGCGATCACTACAGTTAGTGGCAAGAAATTTGCTGTCGGTGTTGGCGAAGTGCGAAGTGGATGCCCGACGGTGTCGCCAATATTCGATGGCCGCATGGCCGCATGGGCGAACCATGACGCCAAAGCTTTGCGCACAGGGCACCTGCTTCTACAGCTCTGCGGGCACCTTCAGCTTTTTGGATAGGTGCGAGATCACCAAGGCGGTCGTTAATGACGCCCATCTACCTTTCAATCTGGGATGGACGTAACTGCGCAACTGTCGAGCCTTTGAGCACCGTCAAGGGGCGCTACGACCTTGAGGTAGCGGGCACTCAGGGGGTGCTCAACCTGCGCCATGGCGCAGAGGCGGAACGGAGAATCGGCGATTTAAAACGGCAGGAGACTTCGCGCATTCATACCCGAAAGGCGATGAGCGTGTGGTGTGCTGAGTGGCCGAAGCCTTGTCTATCGCGCAACAGCGCAATACGTGCATCTTGATCAACTCGCATCTGCTGCAATGGAGCGACAACCATGACGACGCCCTGCGCATTTGTGAGCGACTCAATCACCCCAAGCTGGGCCTCTGATTCATGCCAGTGTCCATGTGATCACCTTCGGCCGCGCGGAGTTTTCCCAGGTAGTCCTGGAGGCGTTTGCCCTTTTGCAAGACCGGGTCTTGCTGCGCGGCCTCAACCGCAAGAAACTCATTGGCCTCAGGCTGGGGGCATCCTCTTCAAACCATCCAAAGCATGCCCTCAGATATGCCCCCAATGTAGCAATCCACTGGAAGTGAATGGAGCTCCATGGGGGGTTGAAAGCCAGAAATGATCAGCCGAACAGCCTGCCAAACGAAACCTAAAGACTTTCAGGATCGCCAAAAAACATCTGAATCCGCGACCTCAACCACCGTTCCCCCGGATCATTATCCTGCGACCCGCGCCAGGCCATATGCAGCTCGAACGAGCGCACCGGCAGCGGCGGGTCTTCGGCGCGCAGGCCACCCGCCGAGGTGAGGGCGTCGGCGGCGTAATCGGGCACGGTGGCGAGGATATCGGTGCCTGCCAGTAACGTCCCCAGCCCGTTGAACTGGGGGACGGCCAGCACCACGTGGCGTTTGCGCCCGAGTTTTTCCAGTTCTTCATCGATAAACCCGCTCAGGTCGCCGGCGAACGACACCAGGGCATGCGGCCTTGCGCAGAAGTCGTCCAGGCTCAATGAGCCGGGTACGCTGTCGGCGCGCAGCAGTTTCGGCAGGCTGCGGCGCAGTACCTTGCGCTTGGCGTTGGCCGGCAGCTCGGCGGTATAGCTGACGCCGATGGAAATCTCACCTGAAGCGAGCAGGCCGGGCATCAGGATGTAGTTGACGCGACGCACCACCAGCACGATGCCGGGCGCTTCGGCGCGCAGGCGCTTGAGCAGTTGTGGCAGCAGGGCGAATTCCACGTCGTCGGACAGGCCGATGCGGAAGACTGCGGTGCTGGTGGCCGGGTCGAACTCGGCGGCGCGGCTGACGGCGGTGGAGATCGAGTCCAGCGCCGGGGAGAGCAGGGCGAAGATTTCCACGGCGCGGGCCGTCGGCTCCATGCTGCGCCCGGTGCGTACGAACAGTGGGTCGTCAAACAGCCCGCGCAGGCGTGACAAGGCCGCACTGATGGCCGGCTGGCCGAGAAACAGTTTCTCGGCGGCACGGGTCACACTGCGCTCATGCATCAAGGTTTCGAATACGATCAAGAGGTTAAGGTCGACACGACGCAGGTCGTTACGGTTCATCTTGTGTCCTGGAAGAGTCAGCGAACTTGACGAGAGTGGCCATATCAAGAACCTCCAGGGTTCCACTCTGAAGCATGACCGGCATGAATCTTACGGGTAAAGGCTGGTACTCTGCACCGGATAATTGAGTTTTCCTACGTTAGCTGAGGTCTATTCCTCACATGCGGAATCAATGACAGACATGTCGACTATTAATAGCGACCTGTGGTCTTACCCGTAAAGCCCAGATAGAGTTCATGGCATTAGAGGTTACTTTGACGAGGTTTGCGATGTCCCGCACGATTCGTTTTCACAAGTTTGGTCCGGCCGAGGTGCTCAAATGCGAAGAGCATGCAGCCGCGCAGCCCGCACCGGGCGAAGTGCAGGTGCGTGTCGACGCGATTGGTATCAGCTGGTACGACATTCTGTGGCGCCAGAACCTGGCGTCGTCCCATGCACGTCTGCCGTCGGGCCTTGGTCATGAAATGGCGGGTGTGGTGGTCGCGTTGGGCGACGGCGTGGACGACTTGGCGGTGGGCGACAAGGTCGCCAGTTTCCCCGCCGAAAGCCCTAACGATTACCCGGTGTATGGCGAGCAGATCGTCCTGCCGCGGTCGGCCCTGACCCGTTACCCGGATGTCTTGAGCCCCATTGAAGCCAGCGTGCATTACACGCCGCTGTTGATTGCCTATTTTGCTTATATGGACCTGGCACGGGTCAAACCCGGGCAGTTCGCCCTGGTGACCGATGCCAGTCACTGCGCCGGGCCTTCGTTTGTGCAGTTGGGCAAAGCCTTGGGTGTACGCGTGATTGCCGCGACCAAAGACAGCGACGAGCGCGAGTACCTGCTGTCCCTTGGGGCGGAAAAAGTAATCGTCACCGAAGAGCAGGACCTGCTCATGCAAATCAACAAAATCACTGGTGATCGTGGCGTCGATGTGGTGTTCGATGGCCTCGGCGGGCCACAGATGTCGTTGCTCGGCGATGTGCTGGCGCCACGCGGCAGCCTGGTGTTGTATGGCCTGCAAGGCGGTAACCAGACGCCATTCCCCGCCTGTGCGGCGTTCCAGAAGAATATTCAGTTTTTTGTGCATTGCATCGGCAACTTCACTGGTAAGCCGGAGCTGGGCATCATTCAGGACCAGGTGGCGTTGCAACGTGCCTTGCGTGATATCAATCAACTGACTGCCGACCGGGTACTGGTACCGCTGAAAACCACGGTGTTTCCGTTCAGCCAGTTCGTCGAAGCCCATCGCTACATGGACGAATGCCCGTGCCGTGAACGGGTTGCGTTGCAGGTTGAAGCTGTTTGAGCTGTAGGAGTATTCGCAAATGAATGCTCAAGCGTCTGCGCGGATACGGCAGATGCGCCATTTGTCAGGGCTTAACCCGCGCCAGGGTTGAGCCGCTCCGAGGGCGTTGCGCCCCCGTAAACAATACCTTTGGCCCTTACGCCGCCCTGAAATCCAGCGCGGCGCTGTCGTGTGGGCGTTACTGAAGTTCACACCGCGGATCATCTGAACTGCTTTCCTGCGTTGTTCTGTATCTATTAATCATTGTTTGAGCGCCGATAATTGTGGCTTCACCATCATCTCAAGGATTGAGCAATGATTAGCTATTGCACATTACTGTCCCGCATCAGCGAACTAACCAAGCGATACCCTGGCTGCCGAAAAGCACTCAGAACATCCGACCTTGTTGCCAGAAGCAGGATTAAGTGGGTGATTTAATATTTGTCAGAAGTTTCGCTAGTTTATTAGTTAAATCGCTGTAGGAAGTTGTCGGAATATTCCTAGGATGTGCGACCTGGCCACACAGGGCCTTGGACTTTCGCGTCTGCGCGCAGGTTTGGTTGTACACGGCTCAGGTGCCTGCCCGGTGATTTTGTTGCCAGGTGCTAGTGTTTAATCATCTTTGTGCGCTCCAGGGGAACACAAGCCTACAGATGTAATGGGTCAAGCAACGACATTAAAAAGTTGCTTTGAAACTGATATTTCAACTCAGGTAGTAGAACGATGAGCGCAATTCACGAACAAGCCATGAACTATGTTTACCAGCAAGTTCTGCAACGTTTGATGGGGCACTTCACGCGCGCCGAAAGGACTGCACTCCAATTGTTGATCCAGCGAATAGTGGTGGCAGCAGGCGGCATGGAACAAGTGGCTAACTACAAAGTGTTGATCGCCCACGGCGGCGGCGAGGTCAGCAGTTACACCCTGGCGCTGCTGCGGGCGGCGCAGTTGAGCATCGCTGGCCGTGCGCCCAAGACTTTTCACCTGCGGGTAGCGACGCTGCGGCATGCCGGGATGACACAGGCAACGCTTGACGGTCTGAATGAGGGCTACAGCGCACTGTTTTTCCACGATGATCCTCGCGTGGAGCTGTTGATGGTGGAAAACCAGGAGGTGCAACCTTTCCATCATCAGCGGCCCGCATCCAGCGTTGGCCGTGAGGTCAGCCAGCGCAATATGCTGATGATCGGGCACCTGACGTCCGGGGATGTCCGCGCGACGCTGTGCAACGATACTTACCTGGCCCTGGGGGATTTCTACCAGCGCGTCAGCACGTGGAACGGCGGCGTGCACGCCGTGGTCAGTGGTGACTCGCCGCGCAAGCAAAGCCAATACCTGGCCTGGCTCAAGCGCGCGGCACTGGGCGCGGGCGTCACTGTCCCGCCGCGTAGGCCCGCGTCGCTCAATATTCTGTTCGCGCGCATGCAGGAGTGGAGCACCGGTTGCTACCGCGACCTCTATGGCGAGCAATTCGTGGAGGTCGACAGCCCTGGCCGTGGCGGGCATCGCCATTTGGCCCATATCGGGGTGGCCGATCTGCTCGACGAGGTCGATATCGCCTCGGCACCGCTGCTTATCGAGTTCCTGGCCCACAAGTCGGACCCGTTCGACTTTCACTTCAGCCATCCTGACTATCCCAACCCGCTGCTCATGGCACACCTGCATGGGCTGCAGGCCCAGTGCCTGCGGGAGTTGTCGTACGAGGAGGGCGTTGAAGCATTTGTGCATCAGGCAAGGGATGCGATGGGCCGCCGACAAATCCCGCAGAGCCTGATCGACGAGATGAGCAGTCACGATGGGCGCGTGTTGTCGACGACCTACGCCAGGGAATTCTTTGGCCTGGACCAGGGCCAACTGACTTGCCTGTTGTTCTCCCCCTTCATTCATCACGGCGAGCGCCTGGAGGGTTACCTGCGTCAATGCCACCCCGGCATGCTGGTGGGGCTTCCCGAATTGCATAAGGCGTTGCAGGGCAAGCCCGCTGCGGACATGCTGCAGCAATGGCTGATTGACACCAGTGGCTTGCCATTGCCTCTTCTGCAGCACTTGTACCGCAAGCGGCCGCTACAGGCGGGCCGTAGCGCCCAGGCACGCAAACGCCGCGGAGCGCGGGTGCAGGCGCAGATTGCGCAGTTGTCGGGACGTTAAGCGTGCCGGTACGTGCAAGCCCGGGTGGACGCTCATGAAGCTGCGAGGAGAGCGGCAAGCTGATTTTGCCTATCAGGCGGTGTACCGCTACATGATCAACCTGATCAACGAAGTCAGCCTTGAAACACCGGTAAAGTTGCCTTCTCTGCGGCAACTGTCGACCCGGTTGAAAGTGTCGATCTCGACGATTCAGTACGCTTACTCGATATTGGAGAAAGAGGGGCGGATCTACTCCGTGGCCAAGTCAGGCTACTTTGCCTGGCCGGTGGCCGCCAACGCACAAATGACGACCGATGCCGATTTGCTTGAGCGCCTGTATGCGGCAACGCGGCGGCCAGCCATGGTGGTGCTCAGCGGCGATGAACCGACGCTGCTGGGCTCACTGGATGGCGCATTGCTGACGCTGGAGCGCCAACTGATCCGCCGTTACCCGCACCACCTGCAAACTCGCTGGCAACCCTCTGGCGTCTGGGAGCTGCGCGCGGCGCTGGCGGCAAGGTATACCTCGTCGCCCACGCGTTGCTGGCAGGCGGATGAGGTGTATATCGGAGCCGACTTGCGCGGTGTCCTGGAGATCCTGATTGACGCCCTGAGCCTCAAGGACACGGTAGTGGTTGTCGAGTCACCCTGCGATTATCGGGTCTTGCGCCTGTTGCAGGGCGCGGGCGTACGGGTCATCGAATTGCCTTGGCAGGCCGATGGCCACTTCGATTTGACTGCCTTTGAACACCTGCTGCGTCACGAGCCGGTGCATCTGGTGCTGCTGTCGTCGGGGGTGAGCATGCCGTCAGGCAGCGTGTTGTCGCTGCAGGAGCGGTTACAGGTGGCGCACCTGCTGGATCGCTACGGTTGCTGGCTGCTGGAGAATGACACCTTCGGCGAACTGAGCTTCGTACCGTCCCCAACGGCCCTGCGCGATCTGGTCAGCCCCGAGCGATTGATGGTGTTTTCGTCACTCGAAAAGATCCTCGGTCCGGAAGCACCGTTTGGTTTTGTACTGTCGCGGCAACTGAGCAGCCAATTGCAGCGCCAGTTTTTGTTGCGCGCATTCCGTGTGTCGTCGATCCGCCAGCGGGCCATTGCCCGCTTGTACGAAAGCGGGCGGTTTGACCAGCACTTGCAGACGTTACGCCAACGGCTAGGCGAACAAGCGCAGGCCATGAGTCATCGTCTGGATGTGCGTCTGGAGGGCCGGGTGAGCTACCGAATGCCGGGCGCCGGCGCCAGTTTCTGGTTGCAGTCGACGGCGGCGGTGGATATGCATCAGGTGTTCCAGCGCATGGTGACGCAACAGGTGGTGATCGCCCCCGGTGAGCTGTTCAGCCTCTGCGGCCTGCATCACCAGCATATGCGCCTGAGTCATGCATTCAGCGGTCATCCGAACCTGGACATCGCCCTGGACACGTTGGCCGGGGCGCTGCAGCAGGCACAGGTCTGACAGGTGTGAAATTTCTACATCAGTTGTGGGATCGATACCGTCGCGCAGTAGTCCAAGTCCCCGTAAACTGTCATTTTTCCGAATACTCATTTTTCCGAGGTTTATGCATGACTATCAGTCCTTTTGCGGGCAAGCCGGCACCAGCCCAGTTGCTGGTGGATATCCCGCGACTGGTCACGGCCTACTACACCGGCCAGCCTGATGCAGCGATCTCCACCCAACGCGTGGCGTTCGGTACCTCCGGTCATCGTGGCAGTTCGTTCGAGCTGAGCTTCAACGAATGGCATGTGCTTGCGATCAGTCAGGCTATCTGCCTGTACCGCGAGGCCCAGGGCATCGACGGCCCGCTGTTTGTCGGCCTGGACACCCACGCACTGTCGACGCCGGCCGGCGCCAGTGCGTTGGAAGTGCTCGCCGCGAACGGCGTGCACGTCATGCTCGCCGAAGGCGACGAATACACGCCGACGCCGGCGATTTCCCACGCCATCATCTGCTACAACCGTGGCCGCACCAGCGGCCTGGCCGACGGTATCGTGATCACGCCGTCCCACAACCCGCCGCAAAGTGGTGGCTACAAGTACAACCCGCCTAACGGTGGCCCGGCCGACACCCATGTCACCAAGTGGATCGAAGCCAAGGCCAACGAACTGCTGGCCAACAAGCTCGCCGGGGTCAAGCGCATCACTCACGCCCAGGCGCTCAAGGCCGATACCACCCACCGCCATGATTACCTCAACAGCTACGTGGCCGACCTGGTCAACGTGATCGACATGGATGCCATCCGCAGCGCCGGTTTGCGCCTGGGCGTCGATCCGCTGGGCGGAGCAGGGGTGCGTTACTGGTCGGCGATTGCCGAACACTACCGGCTGAACCTGGACGTGGTGAACACCGAAGTCGACGCGACCTTCCGCTTCATGAGTGTCGACTGGGACGGCCAGATCCGCATGGACCCGTCTTCCAGCTACGCCATGCAAGGCCTGATCGGTCTCAAGGAGCGCTTCGATGTGGCGTTTGCCTGCGACCCTGACCATGACCGTCACGGCATCGTGACCCCGTCCGGCGGGTTGTTGGCGCCGAATAACTACCTGGCGGTGTCCATCGACTACCTGTTCCAGAATCGCCCCGAGTGGCGCGCCGATGCGGCCGTGGGCAAAACCGTGGTCAGCAGCGGCCTGATCGATCGAGTGGCCGCGCGTATCGGCCGTCGTTTGTACGAAGTGCCGGTGGGCTTCAAGTGGTTTGCCGATGGCTTGTTTGAGGGTTCGCTGGGGTTCGGTGGCGAAGAAAGCGCCGGGGCCTCGTTCCTGCGCAAGGACGGTACCGTCTGGAGCACCGACAAGGACGGCCTGATCCCGGCCCTGCTCGCCGCGGAAATGACCTCGCGCAAGGGCCAGGACCCAAGCCAGCTCTATCGCGGCCTGACCGACGCTCTCGGTGAGCCGTTTGCCATCCGCGTCGATGCCAAGGCCACGCCAGCGCAAAAGGCCTTGCTGGGCAAACTGTCGCCGCAGCAGGTCACGTCCACGCAATTGGCCGGGGAGAGCATCCAGCAGGTCCTCAGCCATGCGCCAGGCAACAACCAGGCCATCGGCGGCTTGAAAGTCATGACCGAAAACGGCTGGTTCGCCGCACGTCCATCGGGCACCGAGGACATCTACAAGATCTACGCCGAGAGCTTTATCGGCGAAGATCACCTCAAGCAGCTGGTGCAAGAGGCCCAAGTGCTGGTAGACGGAGCCATCTCGGAGTAACTGACACCCCAGAGATTGAAATGTGAGAGGGGGCTTGCTCCCGATTGCGCTGTGTCAGTCGATGTATTCGATGCTGATCCACCGCCATCGGGGGCAAGCCCCCTCTCACATTAGATGCCAGCGTGGCTTGAGGTCAGGCTAAGTCGACCAGCACAATCTCACTGTTTTCAATCGCCGTCACCTGCAACACCTGCTCATCGGCAACCGCCACACCGTCTCGAGCGTGCGCACGCACGCCATTGACTTCAATCGTCCCGGTTGCCGGCACCAGGTACGCTCGGCGCTCGCTGTCCAGACGATACCCGTCAAACTGACACCCTGAGATCAAATGTGAGAGGGGGCTTGCCCCCGATTGCGCTGTATCAGTCGATGTATTCGATGCTGATCCACCGCCATCGGGGGCAAGCCCCCTCCCACATTAGATGCCAGCGTGGCTTGAGGTCAGGCTAAGTCGACCAGCACAATCTCACTGTTTTCAATCGCCGTCACCTGCAACACCTGCTCATCGGCAACCGCCACACCGTCTCGAGCGTGCGCACGCACGCCATTGACTTCAATCGTCCCGGTTGCCGGCACCAGGTACGCTCGGCGCCCGCTGTCCAGACG
>NZ_KZ478004.1:59230-92165 GCF_002837185.1 Pseudomonas fluorescens
ACTTCAATCGTCCCGGTTGCCGGCACCAGGTACGCTCGGCGCCCGCTGTCCAGACGGTACTCGGCAGTTTCACCGGCCTTCAGATTAGCCGCCACCAAGCGTGCATCGGCGCGAATGCGCAGGCTTTGCGTGTCTCCGACCTTGCCGCTGGCCAGGGTCACGAAACCTTCGCGAACACCCTGCGGAAACGGCTTGGCGCCCCAGGACGGTGGCAATCCGGCCTCATTCGGAATGATCCAGATCTGGAAGATCTTGGTCGGCGTGGCTTCCAGGTTGTACTCGCTGTGGGCAATCCCGGTGCCGGCGCTCATCACCTGTACGTCGCCCGCTTCGGTGCGGCCCTTGTTGCCAAGGTTATCCGCATGACTGATGGCGCCTTCGCGTACGTAGGTGATGATTTCCATGTCGCGGTGCGGGTGCTGCGGGAAGCCGGTGCCCGGCGCAATGATGTCGTCATTCCACACCCGCAGGTTGCCCCAGTGCATGCGCTCGGGGTCATGGTATTCGGCAAACGAGAAATGATGATGGGCGTCGAGCCAGCCATGGTGGGCGCCGCCCAGGGTGTTGAAGGGTCGAAGTTCAAGCATGATCGTCTCCTGTTGATGACCCTATATTCCACCAGCGCATGATCGATAAAAAGCGTAAAAACTGCCTTATTCCTATCGACTGATTCGATGTTAATTAAGGGCAATAACTTTCACTTCATCGCCTAACTGCATGACACCAAAGCATTTGGCTGGAACTCGGCGTCAATTCCGGCGACCATGGCGCACTGTCAAAACCCAGCTCATCGCAGGAGTTCGCGTGCCGCCCCCACAGCCTGATCTGCCCCCTGAATTGCGCCCGCTGGCGGAAATGCCGCTGTTGAAACGGCTTGCCGCGCGTCTGTTCGGACACGGCCTCACGCGTTTGCGCGCTCAACACCGTTTCTCCTGGTTACACGGTCAAGCCGACGGTTTTCGCAGCGGGCATGAAGCCGGTGTGGAGTATGGCTACCGCGAGGGCAAGGCGGACGGTTTGGAAGAGGGCCGGCAAGTCTTGCTGATACGTGATTTTCGGTCCGATGAGCCTCGTGCTCCGGGCATTGATGACAACTTGTTCGATGACTGGCGATTGCCCCTGACCGCCGACATCAAAAAGCGCATCAAGGCCGACGTTGCACGTTTGCTGCCGGCTCACGCCCAGCCGAGCGCCGCGCAGTGGAAGATGATCTTCAGCGACACGCCCTCGACCTCAGTGATTGCAGGCGCTGGCGCAGGCAAGTCGACCTCCCTGGTGCTGCGCATCCTTCTGCTCACCCATTACCTGGGCTTCGAGCTGAGTTCGATGACCGTGGTGACGTTCACCCGCGAATCGCGCAAGGACTTCATCCACAAGCTCATGCAGATTCTCAGCCTGTGGGGCCAACCCCTTGGCCAAAAAGAGGCCCAGGCGGTGGTGCGCACCTTTCACTCACGCATCCTGCCGATGGTGCGCAGCCTGCCGGGCTTTGAGCGACTGCAGGCGTTCGAGAACCTCAGCGCCGGCGTCGAGGACGCCGACAGCAATCCGTTCGACCTGCGCATCAACGACGCCCAGCGCCAACAGATGAACGCCTGCTATCACCGCTTGCACGGCAGCCACGCGCGTTTTCGTGAGTTGATCGCGCCGTTGGCGCGCCATGGTCTGCAACTCAAGGAGCTGGAGTGCGATCACCCGGATGTACAAAAGCGCATGGCGGTGACGGAACTGGCGGCCAGGCGTGATGAAGAACTCTGCGACGTCATCGAGGATCTGTGGTTTCGCGCCGGCGCCTGGCCGATCAAGGGTATCGAGCCGAGCCGGCAGACGTTCGATATCAATGGGGCGAAATTTCATTGCCATGGCTATATCCCCGAGCTGGACGCGTGGGTGGTGCTGGGCTTTGATTCGCGGGAAAGCCCTCAGATCAGCCGGCCCAATTCAAAGCTGTCAGTGCGCGCAGAGTGGGCGGTAAAGCGCACCTTGTTTCAAGCTTTCTGTCGCAAGCCTTTGATATGGCTTGATAACTATGAGTCTTCAAAAAGATTGTTGAGCAGTCTGGCGGGCGATGCCACGGCCGGGCCAGGGTTTGATTACAAGGTCAAGGGTGAGCTTGCTTCAGCGCCGCTGTTGGACAGCTTTGTGATGGCCGCCGGCTTTATCGAAAACCTCGGGTTGGATGTGCCCAGCGCCGTGGGCCGCATGAGCTTTGCCAAAGACGACCCGGACCGCTTGTTCTTCGAGGCCCTGGGCATTTTCTGGAAGGCCCTGGAAGATCACTTGCTCGATCAATCGCCGCCGATCATGACGTATAACCGCATGTTTTCGTTGTTTGGCGAAAATACCCCGGAAAACCTCAAGCTGCTCAGCGACCCATTGCTGCGGCCGATGTCGCACCTGATGATCGATGAGTTCCAGGACGTATCGCCGCAGATTGTCTCGTGGATCCGTGCCAGCCTGCGCGAAATCCGCAGCCGTGGCCCGGCCATGCATGTCGGGCGCGGGGCGCAGCGTTCATCGCTACTGTGCGTGGGGGACGACTGGCAGTCGATCTACGGCTGGCGCGGCAGTTCACCCAAGTACTTCATGGAATTCAACCAAGAGTTTGCATCGCCGAGTACCACACGGGTGATGCTGGCTGAGAACTACCGCAGTCATCAGCACATCATCGATGCTGCCGAGCACATCGTACGCAGCGCGCCGGCCATTCCCGGCAAAAAGGCCAAGGCCAGTGGCGAGCCCAAGCCGCTGGTACCCGTGACAGTGCAGGAGCGCGACGACGCTGCACTGGCGCGGCAGCTGCTCGAGCATTATCAGCAGGGTGATACGATCTTGATGCTATATCGAAAAAGCAGCGATAAGTTATTGATACAAGAGCATATTCAGGCGGTAGTTAATCTTGATTCGAGCTTGCCGCCTCAGGCGCGCAAGCTCAAACAGCTGACCTATCACAGCGCCAAGGGCCTGCAGGCGGACGCGGTGTTTCTATTGGGGGACTGCCAGCACCTCACCAGTTCGCCTTACAAGAACCAGGTCTACCGTATGGCGGGCCTGGGCAAGGATGGCGACAACGAGGCGTATGACAACGCACAAAAAGACGAAGTGCTGCGCCTGGCCTACGTCGGTATCACGCGAGCGGTCAGCCACTGTTATTGGTACGTGGAAAAGCCCGAAGGCCAGGCGGTGAATGTGCCAAGGGCATCGGAGCGGGTGGACGGCAGGAAAGCATTCTTCGACGATCAACGCGGTTGATCGGCCTCAATGCGATCTGAATGTGGGAGGGGGCTTGCCCCCGATTGCGCTTTGTCATTCGACCTTGCAGTGACTGACCCAGCGCCTCCCACCGTTGGATCTCACCGGTCTGCGGCAATCGATCAGGCCCGCAGCGACAGAGGCGGCACAAAACTCTCAAGCTCATCCTCCACCGCCTCGATGATGCGCTCCACATCGGCGGCGTTCATTACAGTGGCGCAGGGAATGCCAGCGATAGCGATCAGTGTCTCGCCGCTGGTCCGATCAAACAGGCGGGCCACCATGCTGCCGGGGGCGTCCATGCTCCCCTCGAAGCCCATCGGATGAAAGTGCCAGCGCATCAGCTGGCACGCGTTGGGGAATGTCACTTTGTTCATAGTGCCCACCTTGTTCATTGAGCGCTTCCTTTAGCTCGCGGCAGGAGCCAGGACCTTCAATAGTCCTGGTGTCGAGCACTCAAAATAGCATCCGTTCGCAAGGGGAAGGCGACTTTTTCAGGTCCGTTCGGCGGTTCCTTGACCTGGATCATGTCTTGCTGGCCGCCAAGCTGGCGAGAGACGCCACGGCATGGGCGAGATGTCGTTGCAAATCAAGTGACCGTCATGACTCATCCGCTAACTGAATCAGCTCTGGGGAAGCGGGAGGGCCTAGAGTGAGCAGGCGTTGCAGGTAATGTCCCAGGCGCGGTGGCACGATGAACTGTTCGGTGTGATTGATTTCCTCGACGCTCCACCAGCGCATCTCCTTGACCACGGCTTTCTCTTCGTCGGTCTGATGCTGTGTCGTGAAATCGATGCGGGTAGCCCGATATAGCAGAAAGGACTCATCCAGAAGAACCGGCGTGCCATTACGCATCAATGTATGTTTTCCCGTCCACACCAGGCGCCCTTGGGACAGTTCTTCGGGGCGGTATCCCGCTTCTTCGAACAGCTCACGTTGTGCGGCGTCTTGAAGGCTTTCGTCCGGCTTGATTCCGCCACCCAGGGTGCACCAGAAGGTCCGGTCAGGCAGGGTCACCTGCATCAATAGAATTTGATCATGTGGGTTGAGCAGAAGGGCCCGGACATTCTTTCGGCAGGGCAGATCACAGGGGGCCATGCATGTGTTCCTTTTTGATCACGGCGTCCAACGCTAATAGAGAGTTCGCTCATATACGAGGTATACCTGACACATTGATTATCTTCAATGCCCGTCAAATCGGTGCGTGTCCCGGCATCAGGGGGCAGACCAGACGGACTTTTATATGCCGGTAGTGGCTCATTAATATTGCTTATGCCACGGTGTCAATATATTGGATCCATTATTCAAGTACGACGCTCAATTAAAGCGCTTTAGCGCTATTTAATATTTAAATAACACTGGACTTAGATTGGGCGCGCAATGAGCAATCACGCCCAATAAATGCTGCGCGCGACTTCCTGTTGTTGAACCTGCATCACATTTTCATCAGTGAAATAGTTGTAGACGAAAGATTTCAAGTTGTGTCAGTTTTCTTACGCCTTCAAAAGAGGTGAGTGATAGGACTATCCTCGCCCGCGAGGTTCCTATCGAACAAAGACTGATGCACTTGCAAACAAGGAAGTACGTTTATGTCAAAAGTAAAAGACAAGGCTATTGTATCTGCCGCGCAAGCCAGCACTGCTTACTCGCAAATCGATAGCTTCAGCCATTTGTATGACCGTGGCGGCAACCTCACCGTCAATGGCAAACCGTCCTACAGCGTGGACCAGGCAGCCACCCAACTGCTGCGCGATGGCGCCGCGTACCGGGACTTTGATGGCAACGGCAAGATCGATCTGACCTACACCTTCCTCACCTCGGCTACCCAGAGCACCATGAATAAACATGGCATCTCAGGTTTCAGCCAATTCAACGCCCAGCAGAAAGCACAGGCCGCACTGGCCATGCAATCCTGGTCGGATGTGGCCAACGTGACCTTTACCGAAAAGGCTTCCGGCGGCGACGGGCACATGACCTTCGGCAACTACAGCGGTGGCCAGGACGGCGCGGCGGCGTTCGCTTACCTGCCCGGCACCGGCGCAGGCTACGACGGCACCTCGTGGTACCTGACCAACAACAGCTACACGCCGAACAAGACCCCGGACCTGAACAACTATGGCCGGCAGACCCTGACCCACGAAATCGGTCACACCCTGGGCCTGGCTCACCCTGGCGACTACAACGCCGGGAATGGCAACCCGACCTATAACGACGCGACCTATGGACAGGACACGCGTGGCTATAGCCTCATGAGTTACTGGAGCGAGAGCAACACCAACCAGAACTTCAGCAAAGGCGGGGTCGAGGCGTACGCTTCCGGTCCGCTGATCGACGACATCGCCGCGATCCAGAAGCTCTACGGTGCCAACCTCAACACCCGCGCCGGTGACACCACCTACGGTTTCAACTCCAACACCGGGCGTGATTTCCTCAGCGCCACATCCAATGCCGACAAGCTGGTGTTCTCGGTATGGGACGGTGGCGGCAACGACACCCTGGACTTCTCCGGGTTTACCCAGAACCAGAAGATCAACCTCAATGCGACCTCGTTCTCCGACGTTGGCGGCCTGGTGGGCAACGTGTCCATCGCCAAAGGTGTCACCGTCGAGAACGCGTTCGGCGGCGCGGGCAACGACCTGATCATTGGTAACCAGGCCGCCAACCTGATCAAGGGCGGGGCCGGCAACGACCTCATCTACGGCGGTGGCGGTGCGGACCAACTGTGGGGCGGCGCCGGCAGCGATACATTCGTGTACGGTGCCAGTTCCGACTCCAAGCCAGGGGCTGCGGACAAGATCTTCGACTTCACCTCGGGTTCGGACAAGATCGACCTGTCCGGTATCACCAAGGGTGCGGGCGTGACCTTCGTCAATGCCTTCACCGGGCATGCCGGCGATGCGGTTCTGTCCTACGCCTCAGGCACCAACCTGGGCACGTTGGCCGTGGACTTCTCCGGGCACGGCGTGGCGGATTTCCTCGTCACCACCGTTGGCCAGGCGGCTGCCAGCGACATCGTGGCGTGATGTAAAGCGCGGCGCTCCGGCGCCGCGTTCCAGGATGGAGCCAAACGATGCAGCGTTTTTCCAAGTGGTTGACCCTTTTGATCGTGTCGGCAGGAGCCCATGCAATGGCGAGCAGTCTTGTTTTACCCAGTACCGCGCAGTTGGCAGGGCATTGGCAGTTGCACCAGGGCGACCAGGTCTGTGCGCTGGACCTGCAAGAGCAGGCCAATCGCCTGGGCGGCGACGTGGCGTGTGTGGCGCAATGGCTGGGTGAAAAGCCCCTGACCTGGTCGCCCACTCCGGACGGTATCTGGCTGATGAATGCCGAAGGCAGCGGGATCACGCACTTGAATCGCCAGAAGGAAGGCGAATATGAGGGGCGCACTAAATCCGGTGGTGTAGTTGCGTTGCGACGCACACCTTAGTTTCCAGTTATAAGCTTATAACTTCATTTGTTAGTTGACCGCGCCGTGTTCGGGGGTTGGGCAACTATTGCGCGTCATCTGGGTTCAGGGAAGAGTAAAAGATATGGCCAAGCCCCATGCCGTTGCGCCTTTGTTCAAGGCGCTGGGTGAGTACAAGAGCATCTTGATCAGCATTGGCTGTTTTACCGCCTTGATTAACCTGTTGATGCTGGTGCCATCGATCTACATGCTGCAAGTGTACGACCGCGTGCTGTCCTCCCAGAATGAAACTACGCTGGTGATGTTGACGCTGATGGTCGTGGGGTTCTTTGTCTTTATAGGCCTGCTCGAAGTTATCCGCAGTTTTGTGGTGATCCGCATCGGCAGCCAGTTGGAGCGACGTTTCAACTTGCGCGTTTACAAAGCCGCGTTCGAACGCAACCTGCAACGCGGGCAAGGGCATGCGGGGCAATCCCTGGGCGACCTGACCCACATTCGCCAGTTCATTACGGGGCCGGCGCTGTTCGCGTTTTTCGATGCGCCATGGTTTCCCATCTACCTGTTCGTGATTTTCCTGTTCAACGTCTGGCTTGGCGTGCTCGCCACGGCGGGAGCGGTGCTGCTGATCGGCCTGGCGTGGCTGAACGAGTACCTGACCAAAAAGCCGCTGGGCGACGCCGCCGGTTTTTCCCAACAGTCGACGCAGTTGGCCACCAGCCATTTGCACAATGCCGAAACCATCCAGGCCATGGGCATGCTCGGTGCGCTGCGCCAGCGTTGGTTTGCGGTGCATTCGCAGTTCCTCGGCTTGCAGAACAAGGCCAGCGACACCGGCTCGGTGATCACTTCCCTGAGCAAATCCTTGCGGCTGTGCCTGCAATCCCTGGTATTGGGCTTGGGCGCGTTTCTAGTGATCAAGGGCGATATGACCGCCGGGATGATGATCGCCGGCTCCATTTTGATGGGCCGGGTACTGAGCCCCATCGACCAGTTGATCGCCGTATGGAAACAATGGAGTTCGGCCAAGCTGGCCTACCAGCGCCTCGATGAACTGCTGCGCGAGTTTCCCCCGCAAGGCGAGCAGATGGCCTTGCCGGCGCCCAAGGGTCAGGTCAGTTTCGAGCAGGTCAGCGCCGGCCCGCCCGGTCGACGCCTGGCGACCCTGCACCACGTCAGCTTCACCCTGGCGGCCGGCGAAGTGCTGGGCGTACTCGGCGCCTCCGGCTCGGGCAAATCCACCCTGGCCCGCGTGTTGGTGGGCGTATGGCCGACCCTGGCCGGCACGGTGCGCCTGGACGGCGCGGATATTCACCGCTGGGACCGCGACGACCTCGGCCCGCATATTGGCTACCTGCCACAGGACATCGAACTGTTCAGCGGCAGCATCGCCGACAACATCGCGCGCTTTCGCGAAGCCGACCCGGAACGGGTGGTCAAGGCGGCGCAACAAGCCGGGGTGCATGAATTGATCCTGCGCCTGCCCCAAGGCTACGACACCGTACTGGGCGACAACGGCGGCGGCCTGTCCGGCGGGCAGAAGCAACGCGTAGCCCTGGCTCGCGCCTTGTACGGCGGGCCGCGGCTGATCGTGCTGGATGAGCCCAACTCCAACCTCGACACCGTCGGCGAAGCGGCACTGGCCAGCGCCATCGTGCAGATGAAGGCCCAGGGCAGCAGCGTGGTGCTGGTGACTCACCGTTCCTCCGCCTTGGCCCAGGCCGACAAGTTGCTGGTGCTCAGCGAAGGCCAGTTGCAAGCGTTCGGACCGAGCCAGGAAGTGCTGCGCGCGTTGTCCGGCCAGCACGAAGCACCGAAGGAAAGACCCGGCGGTAGGAGCGAGCTTGCTCGCGAAAGTCGTCAACGATGACGCGCTCCGATTGGCTACCCACAGTGCCTGTGGGTTTTTCGCGAGCAAGCTCGCTCCTACACGTTTTGCGTCAAGCAGTAAGGATACTTGCATGATTTACGAACAACACGACGCGCGCACCTTCGTGCGCATGGGCTGGCTGCTGACCGTGGTCGGCGCCGGCGGGTTTTTCCTCTGGGCCAGCCTCGCGCCGCTTGATCAAGGCATTCCGGTACAGGGCACGGTGGTGGTGTCGGGCAAGCGCAAGGCCGTGCAAACCCTCAGTCCCGGCGTGGTCAGCCGGATTCTGGTGCGCGACGGCGAGGCCGTGAAACAAGGCCAGCCGCTGTTTCGCCTCGACCAGACCCAGCACCAGGCCGACGTGCAATCGCTGCAAGCCCAGTACCGTATGGCCTGGGCCAGCGCCGCACGCTGGCAGAGTGAGCGTGACAACCTGCCCGGCGTGACGTTTCCCGCCGAGCTGAGCACTGATCCCGACCCGGCACTGGCGCTGGTATTGGAGGGCCAACGCCAACTGTTCAGCAGTCGCCGCGAGGCCTTTGCCCGCGAGCAGGCCGGCATTCGGGCGAGCATCGACGGTGCCATGTCGCAGTTGGGCGGCATGCGCCGTGCCCGCAGCGACCTGACCGCCCAGGCGCAATCCCTGCGCGACCAGTTGAGCAACCTGCAACCGCTGGCCGACAACGGCTACATCCCGCGTAACCGCCTGATGGACTACCAGCGCCAGTTGTCCCAGGTGCAGCAGGACCTGGCGCAAAACGCCGGCGAGAGTGGCCGCGTCGAGCAGGGCATTGTCGAGTCGCGCCTCAAATTGCAGCAGCACAGCGAGGAATACCAGAAGGAAGTGCGCAGCCAATTGGCCGACGCGCAACTGCGCAGCCTGACCCTGGAGCAGCAACTCACCTCCGCCGGTTTCGACCTGCAACACAGCGAAATCAACGCGCCGGCCGATGGCATCGCGGTCAACCTTGGCGTACACACCATCGGTGCCGTGGTGCGCGCGGGGGAAACCCTGCTGGAGATTGTGCCCCAAGGCACGCGCCTGGAAGTGGAAGGGCATTTGCCGGTGCACCTGGTGGACAAGGTCGGTACGCACTTGCCGGTGGACATCCTCTTCACCGCCTTCAACCAGAGCCGCACCCCGCGCGTGCCGGGGGAGGTGAGCCTGATTTCCGCCGACCAGATGCTCGATGAAAAGACCGGTGCGCCGTATTACGTGCTGCGCACCACCGTCAGCGAAGCGGCGCTGGAAAAACTCCACGGCCTGGTGATCAAGCCGGGCATGCCCGCCGAGATGTTCGTGCGCACCGGCGAGCGCTCGTTGCTCAATTACCTGTTCAAGCCGCTGCTCGATCGCGCCGGCTCTGCGTTGACCGAGGAATGAACATGAAGCCTGTGTTCATCGCCTTGCTGTTGAGCTGTGCCAGTGCGCACGCCGCCATGGGCCCGTTCGATGTGTATGAGCAGGCCCTGCGCAATGACCCGGTGTTCCTTGGCGCGATCAAGGAGCGCGACGCCGGCCTGGAAAACCGCACCATCGGCCGCGCCGGCTTGTTGCCAAGGCTGTCGTACAACTACAACAAGGGCCGCAACAATTCCGAAGCGCACCTGCCCGACGGCCGTGGCGGCAGCTATCGCGACGACCGCAACTACAACAGCTACGGCTCCACCTTCAGCCTGCAACAACCGCTGTTCGACTACGAAGCCTACGCCAACTACCGCAAGGGCGTGGCCCAGGCGCTGTTTGCCGACGAGAGCTTTCGTGACAAGAGCCAGGTCCTGCTGGTGCGGGTGTTGAGCTATTACACCCAGGCGCTGTTCGCCCAGGACCAGATCGACATCGCCCGCGCCAAGAAGAAAGCGTTCGAGCAGCAGTTCCAGCAGAACGAACACTTGTTCAAGGCAGGCGAGGGCACGCGCACGGACATCCTGGAAGCTGAATCGCGCTATGAGCTGGCCACCGCCGAAGAGATCCAGGCCCTGGATGAGCAGGATGCCTCCCTGCGCGAGCTGGGTGCGTTGATTGGCGTGCAAAGCGTGAATATCGACGACCTGGCGCCGCTGAACCACAGCTTCGCCGCGTTCAGCCTGAGCCCGGCCAACTACGCCACCTGGCACGAACTGGCGCTGACCAACAACCCGGTGCTGGCCTCGCAGCGCCAATCCCTGGAAGTGGCGCGCTATGAAGTGGAGCGCAACCGCGCCGGGCATTTGCCGAAAATTACCGCCTACGCCAGTTCACGCAAGCAGGAATCGGACAGCGGCAACACCTACAACCAGCGCTACGACACCAACACCATCGGCGTCGAAGTCAGCCTGCCGCTGTATGCCGGTGGCGCTATCTCGGCCTCCACGCGCCAGGCCAGCCGCGCCATGGAGCAGGCCGAGTACGAACTGGAAGGCAAGACCCGCGAAACCCTGATCGAACTGCGCCGCCAGTTCAGTGCCTGCCTGTCCGGGGTGAGCAAGTTGCGCGCCTATCAGAAGGCCCTGACCTCGGCCGAGGCACTGGTGGTGTCGACCAAACAAAGCATCCTCGGCGGCGAGCGGGTCAACCTCGATGCGTTGAATGCCGAGCAGCAGCTCTACAGCACCCGCCGCGACCTGGCCCAGGCGCGGTACGACTACCTGATGGCCTGGACCAAATTGCATTACTACGCGGGCAACTTGCGCGACACCGACCTGGCCAAGGTGGACGAGGCCTTCGGTCCGGAGAGAACGCGGTAGGGGCGACACATAACAATAAAACAGGAGTGTACGGATGATCACGGATTCACCACGGTTCAAACCCTTCACCGCAGGCTCATTGCTGCTGTTGTCCGTTGCGGCGCAGGCGCAATACGCCGAAACCGGCCAGCCGGGTAACCCGGCCAGTTGGCGTTCCGCCGAGTACCAGAGCGATTGGGGCCTGGGGCGCATGAAGGCCGATGAAGCCTATGCCGCCGGAATCAGCGGCAAGGGCGTGAAAATCGGTGCGCTGGACTCGGGGTTCGATGCCAATCACCCCGAAGCGTCCAAAGATCGCTTCCATCCGGTCACCGCCAGCGGCACTTACGTCGATGGCAGGCCCTTCAGCACCACCGGCGCACTCAACCCGAACAACGACTCCCACGGCACCCATGTCACCGGCACCATGGGCGCGGCGCGCGACGGCGTGGGCATGCATGGCGTGGCGTACAACGCCCAGGTCTATGTCGGCAACACCAACGCCAACGACAGCTTTCTGTTCGGCCCGACTCCGGACCCTCAGTACTTCAAAACGGTGTACAGCGCCCTGGTCGATTCCGGCGTGCGCGCCATCAACAACAGCTGGGGCAGCCAGCCCAAGGACGTCAGCTACCAGACCCTGGGCGATCTGCACGCGGCCTACGCCCAGCACTACAACCGCGGCACCTGGCTGGACGCGGCGGCGGATGTGGCCAAGGCTGGCGTGATCAACGTGTTCAGCGCCGGCAACAGCGGCTATGCGAATGCCAGCGTGCGCTCGGCGCTGCCGTATTTCCAGCCGGAACTGGAAGGTCACTGGCTGGCGGTGTCGGGGCTGGATAGGGCCAACAACCAGAAGTACAACCAGTGCGGCATCGCCAAGTACTGGTGTATCTCCACCCCGGGTGCGCTGATCAACAGCACCATCCCGGACGGCGGTTATGGCGTGAAATCCGGCACCTCGATGTCGGCGCCCCATGCCACCGGCGCGTTGGCGCTGGTGATGGAGCGCTATCCCTACATGACCAACGAGCAGGCGCTGCAGGTACTATTGACCACCGCCACGCAACTTGACGGCTCAATCACCCAGGCCCCCAACGCCATCGTCGGCTGGGGCGTGCCTGACCTGGGCCGGGCAATGCATGGGCCGGGGCAGTTGCTGGGCGCGATGGACGTGAACCTCGCAGCCGGGCAGGGCGATGTGTGGAGCAATGGCATCTCCGACCAGGCGCTGCTCCAGCGTCAGGCCGAAGACCGCGCCGAGCACAGCGCCTGGCAGCAAACCCTGCTCGACAAAGGCTGGCAGAACGGCGTGGGCACCAGCGCCAGCCAGCAGGACCAGACCGACTACGCCGTGGGCAGTGCGCGCGATCAGGCGGCGGCGAACCGCGTGTACGAAGGCAGCCTGATCAAATCCGGCGCGGGCAGCCTGGTGCTCAGCGGCGACAGCACCTATCGCGGCGCAACCATCGTCAACGGCGGCCTGCTGGCGGTGAACGGCTCGTTGACCTCGGCCGTGACGGTCAACGACAGCGGCACCCTCGGCGGCTCCGGACGGATCGGCGCGCTGTCGGTCAACAACGGCGGGCGTGTGGCGCCGGGCAACTCGGTGGGCACCTTGCAGGTAGCCGGGGATGTGAATCTGGGCGCCGGCTCCACCTATGCGGTGGAACTCACCCCCACCAGCAGCGACCGCATCGTCGCCGGCGGCAAGGCCGTGCTGGGTGGCGGTACGGTTACCCTGGCCCTGGAAAACAGCCCGACATTATTGAGCCAGGGTCAGGCCCAAAGCCTGATCGGCCGGCAGTATTCGATTCTCGAGGCGGCAGGCGGTGTCCAGGGCCAGTTCGGCCAGGTGCTGCCGAACTATCTGTTCCTCGGCGGCACCCTGGATTACGCCGCCACTGGGGTGCAACTGAATGTCGGGCGCAATGACGCCAGCTTCGCCAGCGTCGCCGCCACCCGCAACCAGCGCGCCGTCGCCACGGCCGCCGAGCAGTTGGGTGCGGGTAACCCGGTGTACGAAAGCCTGCTGCAGTCGGACTCGGTGACCACGGCGCAACAGGGCCTGCAGCAACTGTCCGGTGAAATCTACCCGGCCGTGGGCGCGATGTTGATCAACGACAGCCGCCAACTGCGCGATGCGGTGGGCGAGCGCTTGCGCCATGTGCCGGTGGCCGGTGAAAGCAACCTGTGGTTCAAGGCACTGGGTGCCTGGGGCAAGTCCGACACGCGCGGTGAAGCGGCAGGTTCCACCACCTCCCTCGGCGGCTTGCTGGCGGGGGTCGATGGCGCACTGGACGAACAGACCCGCGTCGGTGTGGTCGCCGGCTACAGCGACAGCTCATTGAGCATGGGCGGCGGCACGCATTCCTCGGCGTCCATCGACAGCTATCACTTCGGCGCCTACGCCGGGCGTGAGCTGGGCGACTGGCGCCTGAGTGTCGGCGGTGCCTACAGCTGGCATCGCGGCGATGTGAAGCGCGACCTGCAATACGGCGAGGTCAGCGGCAAGCAAAAGACCAAGCTGGAGGCGCGCACGGCGCAGCTGTTCACCGAAGCCGCGTACCGCATTCACCTGCAACCGCTGGCATTGGAGCCCTTCGCCAACCTGGCCTACGTGCACCTGGACAGTGACTCGTTCCACGAAAAAGGCGCGGCGGCGGCCCTGGAGCGCGGCAGTGACCGACGTGATGCGGTGCTCGGCACGCTGGGCGTGCGTGCCCTGAAAACCCTGGCCCTCAATGACCACCAGCAACTGGAGCTGTCCGGCTCGCTGGGTTGGCAACACAGCCTGACGGCGGTGGAATCCGAGGAACACCTGGCGTTTGTCGCCGGCGGGCCGTCATTTGCCGTGCGCAGCGCACCGTTGCTGCGCGACGCCGCGTTGGTAGGGCTGCAGGCGAGCCTGGCGCTGAGCCCGGCGACACGGGTCAACCTGGATTACAACGGCCAATTGGGCGGGCGCGAGAAAACCCAGGGCGTGGGGCTGAGCCTGAACTGGCAGTTCTAAAGGCACACCACAGTCCAAATGTGGGAGGGGGCTTGCCCCGATGAGGGTGGGTCAGCCAGCACTTCCGGCGACTGACACTCCGCTATCGGGGGCAAGCCCCCTCCCACAGGAGGACAGTGGCGCCGGGTCGAGATTTTTCCAAATGCAATAAGAAAACTAAGGAAGGTCACCGTGAAAAAATGCAAGTCAGGGTTCACCATCGCCCTCCACACAGGCCCGGGCTACCCGCTCAAGGCGTTGAGCCGCGTGCCATACGGCGCGCTGCTGTGCTGCCTGGCCAGCCTGGGGACAGCCCAGGCCGCACCCTATGTGGAAACCGGCAAGCCGGGCGATGCCGCCAGTTGGCGCAGCAACGAATTCAAGGCCGACTGGGGCCTGGGCGCCGTGCACGCCGACACCGCGTATGCCGCCGGCTACACCGGCAAGGGCGTCAAGCTGGGCATCTTCGACCAGCCGGTGTACGCCCCGCATCCGGAATTCGCCAGCCCCGACAAAGTGGTGACAATCGTCACCGAGGGCATTCGCCAGTACACCGACCCGTATATCCCGGTGAAGGCCGGTGATGCGTTTCGCTATGACGGCACGCCGTCCCTGGGCTCCAACGGCAAGCTGGGCAACCACGGCACCCATGTCGGCGGCATTGCGGCGGGTAACCGCGACGGCGGGCCGATGCATGGCGTGGCGTTCAACGCGCAAATCATCAGCGCTGAAAACGGTGACCCAGGCCCGGAAGACGGGATCATCCTGGGCAACGATGGCGCGGTGTACAAAGCCGGTTGGGATGCGCTGGTTGCCAGCGGCGCACGCATCATCAACAACAGCTGGGGCATCGGCATCGGTGATCAGTACGCCAAGGGCGGGCGCGATCCGGCGTTCCCCAACTTCACGGTCAATGAAGCCCAGGCGCAGTTCAACAACATCCGGCCGATCCTCGGCACGATCGCCGGGGGCGCTTATCAAGGCGCGATCGACGCGGCCCGCAGCGGTGTGCTGACCATCTTCGCCGCCGGTAACGACTACAACCGCAATAACCCCGATGCCATCTCGGGCCTGGCGTATTTCGTGCCGGAAATTGCGCCGAACTGGCTGTCGGTGGCGGCCCTGCAACAGAACCCGGACACCGCGAGCGCCAACCCCTACGTGATCAGCACCTTCTCGTCGCGCTGTGGCTATGCGGCGAGTTTCTGCGTGGCGGCGCCGGGTACGAAGATTTTCAGTTCGATCATCAACGGCACCAACCTGGACAACCTCACCAACGACTACGCCAACTTCAACGGCACCTCGATGGCCGCGCCTCATGTGGCCGGCAGTGCGGCGGTGCTGATGGAGCGTTTCCCGTACATGAGTGGCGACCAGATCTCCACGCTGCTCAAGACCACCGCCACCGACCTCGGCGCGCCGGGCATCGATTCGCTGTATGGCTGGGGCATGATCAACCTGGGCAAGGCGATCAACGGTCCGGGGATGTTCGTTACCGCCGAGGATATTCCGGCCGAGTTTCGCATCGACGGCGCCTACGGCAGTGGCCAGTTCGTCGCGGACCTGCCGGGCATTGGCGCGGTGGTGGATGCCGGCAAACCGACCCAGCGTGTGTGCAACGACATCCATTGCGGGCTGGATGTGTGGAGCAATGACATCGCCGGGCATGGCGGCCTGACCAAGCAGGGCATTGGCACGCTGGTGCTGACCGGCGCCAACACCTACAGCGGCCCGACCCTGGTCAACCAGGGCTTGCTGGCGATCAACGGCTCGGTTACGTCCGACGTCACTGTCAGCCAGAGCGGCGTGGTCGGTGGCTCGGGGCGTATCGGCTCGCTGAGCGCAAAAAGCGGCGGCACCGTGGCGCCGGGCAACTCCATCGGCACGCTGAACGTGGCGGGCAATGTCACCTTTGATGCGGGCTCGACTTACGCGGTGGAACTGTCGCCCACCAGCAGCGACCGGATTGTCGCCGGCGGCACTGCCACGCTCAATGGCGGCACCGTGACCCTGGCCCTGGAAAACAGTCCGACCTTGTTGAGCGTGTCCCAGGCGCAAAGCCTGATTGGCCGCCAGTACAACATCCTGCAAGCCGCAGGCGGTGTCACCGGCCGCTTCGGTGCGGTACTGCCGGACTACCTGTTCATCGGCGGCACGTTGAACTACGCAGCGGGCGGTGTGCAACTGGATGTGGCACGCACCAACAGCTTCGCCAGTGTCGCCGCTACGCCGAACCAGCGCGCCGTCGCCGCCGCCGCCGAGCAATTGGGCGCAGGCAATGGGGTGTATGAAAGCTTGCTGCTGGCCCCGACCGCGGCCTCGGCACAGGGCGCGTTCCAGCAACTGAGCGGCGAAGTCTATCCAGCCCTGGAGACTGCGCTGGTCAATGACAGCCGCTACGTGCGCGAAGCGGTTGGCGAGCGGCTGCGCAACGGTGAAATGGGCGCGACCAGCCAGGCTATCGACAGTCGTGGCAACGTGTGGGTCAAGGCGCTCGGGGCCTGGGGCAAGACCGACAGCCGCAGCGACACGGCCGGCTACACCACGTCCATCGGCGGCATGCTGGCCGGCGTGGACGGTGCCCTCGACGACGCAACGCGCATCGGCCTGGTGGCGGGCTACAGCGATACGTCGCTGAACATGGGCAGCGACACCCATAGCCGTGCCTCGGTCGACAGCTACCACTTCGGCGCCTATGCCGGGCATGAAATCGGCGCCTGGCGCCTGAGCGGCGGAGCCACCTACAGCTGGCACCGCGCCGATGTGAAGCGCGACCTGCAATACGGCGACGTCAGCGGCAAGCAAAAAGCCAAGGTCGATGCCCACAGCACCCAGGTGTTCACCGAGGCGGCGTACCGCATCAACCTGCAACCCCTGGCGCTTGAGCCATTCGCCAACCTGGCCTACGTGCACCTGGACACGGACAGCTTCAAAGAGAAGGGCGATGCCGCCGCGCTGAAAAGTGGCGACGACAGCCGCGACCTGGTGCTGAGCACCTTGGGGGTGCGCGCCTTGAAAACCTTCAACGTCAATGATCACCAGCAACTGGAAGTCTCCGGCACCCTGGGCTGGCAGCACAACCTGAGCAGCACCGACTCCGAGCAGCACCTGGCGTTTGCCTCCGGTGGCCCTTCGTTCGCGGTGCAAAGCGCGCCGATGGTGCGCGATGCCGCCCTGGTCGGGGCACGGGTGAGCCTGGCCCTGAGCAAGGATGCGCGAGTGAACTTCGACTACAACGGTTTGCTGGCCAGCAAGGAGAAGGTGCATGGCGTCGGTTTGAGCCTGGACTGGGCGTTCTGACGCGTTAAAAACCACGGTAGGAGCGAGCTTGCTCGCGAATAACTCAAGTGCGGCGCGTTTGTTCAGGTAGAGCGCGTCATCGTTGACGAGCTTCGCGAGCAAGCTCGCTTCTACAGCGGGTGATGGATAAAAAGGTGTTTTGGCTTTCTCGACAAATCCAACAACAGAGAGGCAGTGCCATGGGTATCTTTGACTACAAAAACCTCGGGACCGAGGGCTCCAAAGCGCTGTTCGCCGATGCGCTGGCGATCACGCTGTATGCCTACCACAACCTGGATCACGGTTTTGCCGTGGGTTATCAGAACAACGGCCTGGGCCTGGGCTTGCCGGCCACGCTGGTGAGCGCCTTGATCGGCGGCACCGATGCCCAGGGGGTGATTGGCGGGATCCCCTGGAACCCCGACTCGGAAAAAGCCGCCCTCGACGCCGTGCACGCGGCCGGCTGGACGCCGATCAGCGCGGGCGCCCTGGGTTACACCGGCAAGGTGGACGCGCGGGGCACATTCTTTGGCGAAAAACCCGGCTACGCCTCGGCCCAGGTCGAAGTGCTGGGCAAATACGATGATGCCGGCATGCTGCAGGAAATCGGCATCGGTTTTCGCGGCACCTCGGGGCCGCGGGAGAACCTGATCAGTGACGCCATCGGTGATGTGATCAGCGACCTGCTCGCCGCGTTCGGGCCCAAGGACTACGCGAAAAACTACGCCGGCGAAGCCTTCGGCGGCTTGCTCAACAACGTCGCCGAGTTTGCCGGTGCCCACGGCCTGAGCGGCCAGGATGTGCTGGTCAGCGGTCACAGCCTCGGTGGGCTGGCGGTCAACAGCATGGCCGACTTGAGCGACAGTAAATGGGCGGGTTTCTACAAGGACGCCAACTACGTGGCCTACGCCTCGCCAACCCAGAGTGGCGGTGACAAGGTGCTGAACGTGGGCTACGAGAATGACCCGGTGTTCCGCGCGCTGGATGGCGCATCGTTCAACCCGTCGTCGCTGGGCGTGCACGACAAACCCCATGAGTCCACCACCGACAATATCGTCAGCTTCAACGACCACTACGCGTCATCGCTGTGGAACGTGCTGCCGTTTTCCATCCTCAACCTGCCGACCTGGGTGTCGCACTTGCCCACCGGCTACGGCGATGGCATGACGCGCATTCTCGACTCCGGCTTCTATGAGCAGATGACCCGCGACTCCACGGTGATCGTCGCCAACCTGTCCGACCCCGCGCGGGCCACCACCTGGGTGCAAGACCTCAACCGTAATGCCGAAGCGCACAAGGGCAATACGTTCATCATCGGCAGTCACGGCGACGACCTGATCCAGGGCGGCAAGGGCGCGGACTTTATCGAGGGCGGCAAAGGCAATGACACGATCCGCGACAGCAGCGGGCATAACACCTTCCTGTTCAGCGGGCACTTTGGCAATGATCGTGTGCTGGGCTACCAGGCAACGGACAAGCTGGTCTTCACGGACGTGCAGGGCAGCACGGATTATCGTGATCATGCCAAGCTGGTAGGCGGGGACACCGTGATCAGCTTCGGCGCCGACTCGGTGACACTGGTGGGGGTGAGCAGTGTGTCAGGGGAGGGGATAATGATCGGCTGAGTGGGAACACCGTCAAAACTGTGGGAGGGGGCTTGCCCCCGATTGCGGTGTATCAGCCTGCTTATATGTAGCTGACCTGCCGCTATCGGGGGCAAGCCCCCTCCCACATGTGATCGGCGTTGACGCCAGGCTTATTGTTCCTTGCGCACCGTTGCCACGTCATCGGCCTTGATACGAATACGCTTGCCGGCGATGTCGGTGAATTCATAGAAACCGTCGGCGGTCTTGGCGTTGGGTGTGTCCTTGGTCAGATACTGTGTGCCGTTTTGCAACGTGACCACCGTTTGCGTGGAGCAACCGGCCAATACCAGAAAAGTGAGTGCAACCAGCGGCAGACCCAAATTCTTCATGTTCATTACCCTTACCTTTAACCCTGAAAAGTCCCGCAGCGTCTGGCTACGGGGCATAAATGTTACGCGATCAGCTCCCTCATCTGATCGCTTTTTTTCAAAAAGTTGCAGGCGCCATTTATCTATTACTGATTGCAACAAAGCGTTTGCAGCGTCACTCTGTATGCATAACCAGTAGTTGATCGCTTTGTGCCATGGCCAACCCCCTCGAAGACCCCTTGTATTACCTGCACAACTTCCGCCAAGTGCTGATGTGGTTGGAGCAGCGCTATGCCGATCTGCTCGACCCGGACGAATTGCAGTTCATTCAGCAATTCGACAGGTTGCCGCAGGCGTCGCAAGCGTTATTGGTGCGCATGGTCATGCGCAAGGGCGTGCATTTTCGTGGAGGCAAGCTCAATTACCTGGAAATCGGCTGCCCGCATGCGGCCATGCAGCCATTGCTGGCGCTCGGTTGGGTCGAGGACCACTGCCTGTTGGGCTTTGAAGAACTGTTCGGTTTGCTGCAAAAAAGCGAGTTGCTCGCGGCCTTCAAGCCCTGGATCGAGCAACCCAAGGGCCGCAAAACCGACTGGCTGGAGCCATTGGCTGCGCAGTTCAATGAGAGCCGCAGCTTCGCCCTTTGGTGCCCCGACCTGCAGGATGTGCTCTACAGCCTGACAGTGATGCAGTTGTGCGACCGCCTGCGCCTGATGTTTTTCGGCAACCTGTACCAGGACTGGTCGGAGTTCGTGCTGGCGGACCTGGGTATCTACACCTATGAGAAGGTTGCGTTCTGCGCCGAGTCCCGAGGGTTGCGCAGCCGCGCCGACGTGGAGGGCTTTTTGTTCCTGCACCAGTGTCAACAGGCTTTTGATGCGGGCCAGGCGCTGGAAACGGTGTTGGCGCACATCGCCACGCTGCACACCGACAACCCCTGGCTGGAAAAACGCCGCGCCAAATTGCTCTTCCAGATCGGCCAATACTGCGAGCGCAGCGCTGAGTTGAGCGTGGCCGAGCAGATCTATCGTGGCTGCGCCTATCCCGGCGCGCGTGCGCGGTTGATCCGCGTGCTGGAGCGCCAGGAGGCCTATGCACAAGCCCTGGCATTGGCCGTGGCGGCGCAACAGGCGCCGCAAAGCGCCGCCGAGCAGCAACACCTGCTGCGCGTAGTGCCGCGCCTGCGGCGCAAGCTGGGTGAGCCCAAGGTGCCCAAGGCCAAGCCGCGAGCCGTCACGCGCCTGGACCTGGCACTGACACCGCCGCAACCGCTGATGTCGGTGGAATATTGCGTGCAGGCCCACCTGAGCGAGCCGGGCGCGCCGGTGCATTACGTGGAAAACGGCCTGATCAATTCGCTGTTCGGCCTGCTGTGCTGGGACGTGATCTTCGCGCCGCTGCCCGGCGCGTTTTTCCACCCGTTCCAGCGCGGGCCTGCCGACCTGCACAGTGAGGACTTTCATCAGCGCCGAACCGAGTTGTTCAGCACCTGCTTTGAGCAACTGCGGGACGAGCGCTACAAGATCACTATTCGCCAACGCTACGTGGACAAGTGGGGCATTCAATCGCCCTTTGTATTCTGGAACCTGCTCAGCGAAGAGCTGCTGGAGCAAGCCCTGACCTGCCTGCCAGCCGAACACCTGCGTTACTGGTTCGAGCGGCTGCTGCTGGATATCCGCGCCAACCGCACCGGGATGCCTGACTTGATCCAGTTCTGGCCGGCGCAGAAAACCTACCGCATGATCGAGGTCAAGGGCCCTGGCGACCGCCTGCAGGACAATCAACTGCGCTGGCTGGAGTTCTGCGGCGAGTACCAGATGCCGGTCACGGTCTGCTATGTGCGCTGGGCAGAGCCCGCTTGAGCTATAGCGTCGCGGTGCGGGCGTTGTGCGAGTTCACGGCCAAGGTCGGTGACCTGGACTTGCGCTTTACTCCCTCGCCCAGTGCCCAGGAAGGCATCGTCGGCCATCGCACGGTGGCGTCGCGGCGCAGCGCGCATTACCAGAACGAAGTCGCGCTCGAGGGCGAGTACGAGCAACTCAAGGTGCGGGGCAGGGCGGACGGCTATGACCCGGACAGCAACCGCCTCGAAGAGGTAAAAACCTATCGCGGCGACCTTAAGGACCAGCCCGCCAACCATCGGCAATTGCATTGGGCCCAGGTCAAGGTCTATGGCTGGTTGATGTGCCAGAAGCTGGGGCTCGATGAGATCGAGCTGGCGCTGGTGTATTTCGATATCGTCGGCGAGGGCGAGACCCTGCTCAAACAGCGCTTTGCCGCGCCCGACCTGGAGCGCTTCTTCAACCAGCAATGTGCGCTGTTCCTGGACTGGGCCCACCAGCAGATGCAACACCGTGAAGCGCGCAACCGCGACGCGCAAGGCCTGGCGTTTCCCCATGCCGAGTTTCGCAGCGGCCAGCGTTCGCTGGCCGAATCGGTCTACAAGGCGGTGAGTACCGGCCGTTGCCTGATGGCCCAGGCGCCGACCGGCATCGGCAAGACCGTCGGCACCCTGTTTCCGATGCTCAAGGCCCTGGCACCGCAGCAGTTGGACAAGGTGTTTTTCCTGACCGCCAAGACCCCGGGCCGCAAGCTGGCGCTGGATGCCGCCCAAGTGCTGTACGACAGCAGCCCCGAACTGTCCCTGCGTGTGCTGGAACTGGTGGCCCGGGACAAGGCCTGCGAGCACCTGGACAAAGCCTGCCACGGCGACTCGTGTCCGCTGGCCAAGGGCTTTTACGATCGCTTGCCCGCCGCCCGCCAGGCGGCAGCCAGGGTTCGTCTGCTCGATCAGCGTCACCTGCGGGAGGTGGCGCTGGCCCACGACGTCTGCCCCTATTACCTGAGCCAGGAAATGGCGCGCTGGACCGACGTGGTGGTTGCCGACTACAACTACTATTTCGACTTCGGCGCCATGCTCTTCGGGCTTGCGCAGCTCAATCAGTGGCGCGTCGCCGTGCTCGTCGACGAGGCGCATAACCTGGTCGAGCGCGCACGTTCGATGTACAGCGCCAGCCTCGACCAGTACAGCCTCAAGACGCTGCGCGACAGCGCCCCCGAGCCGCTGAAAAAGCCCTTGCAGCGCTTGAACCGTGAGTGGAATGCGCTGCACAAGGACCAGCTTGCGCCGTATCAGGCGTACGCGGCCAAACCCGACAAGCTGCTCCAGGCCCTGAGCCTCTGTGCCAGCGCCATGGGCGACTATTTCAACGACCACCCCGAAGCCCTCAGCGGCGACTTGCAGGCCTTTTACTTTGAGGCGCTGCAATTTAACAAGGTGGCCGAGCTGTTCAATGAACACTTCATCTTCGATATCAGCAAGCGCGCCTTCAGCGCCAAGCGCAGCAGCTCGACCCTGTGCCTGCGCAACGTGGTGCCGGCCGAGTTCATCCGGCCCAGGTTGACGGCTGCGCGCAGCAGCGTGCTGTTCTCCGCGACCCTCAGCCCCCGCCACTACTACGCCGACTTGCTCGGGCTGCCGACGGACACCGCCTGGGTCGACGTCGAATCGCCGTTCAAGGCCGAGCAACTACAGGTGAGCATCGTCGAGCGCATCTCCACGCGGTTCGTGCATCGCCAGGCGTCGCTGGAACCCATTGTGGAATTGATCGCCCGGCAATTCGCCACGCAGCCGGGCAATTACCTGGCATTTTTCTCCAGCTTCGATTACCTGCAACAAGTCGCACAGCTGCTGGCCGAGCGGCACCCGCAGATTGCTCTGTGGCTGCAGTCGCGGGGTATGGCCGAGGCTGAACGCCAGGCCTTTCTGGACCAGTTCACCCCGCACAGCCAGGGCGTGGGTTTTGCGGTACTGGGCGGCGCCTTTGGCGAAGGCATCGACTTGCCCGGCGCGCGCCTGATCGGCGCGTTTATCGCCACCCTGGGCCTGCCGCAGCTCAATCCGGTGAATGAACAGATGAAAGCGCGCATGGGCGCAATCTTCGGCGCGGGCTATGACTACACCTATCTGTATCCCGGTATCCAGAAAGTGGTGCAGGCGGCGGGGAGGGTGATCCGCAGTCAACACGACCGGGGCGTGGTGATGTTGATCGATGATCGCTTTGGTGAGGCGCGGGTGAGGCAATTATTGCCGCGTTGGTGGGCACCAACGACCTGAGGGATACACAGCCATTCAAATGTGGGAGGGGGCTTGCCCCCTCCCACATTGGCACTGTGTTGGGGCTTAGACCACTTCCAGGTAGGAGCTTTGTATCGCCCGCGCCAGTTCGCGCACGGTGTCGATGAAGTCGGTCAGCCGGGTGTGCAGCCCATCTTCCAGAATCTCATCGATGCCGGTGTACCGCAGGCGTGCCTCGAACTCGGCCGCCAGGCGCTGCGCCGTGCGGCCGTAACTGCCGGGCAGGTCGGCGAGGATGTGGCTCAGTTCCTCGATGCACGCATGCAGCGAGCGCGGCACGTCGCTGCGCAACAGCAGCAGCTCGGACACCGAACGGGCGTTCAGGGCATTCGGGTACAGCTCGGTGTAGGCTTCGAACGAAGACAGCGCCCGCAGCAGGGCACTCCACTGGTAATAGCCGCGTGCCGACAAGTCGCTGACTTCTTCGGACTCTTCACCAAACATCTCATAACGCGCATCCAGCAGGCGTAGGGTGTTGTCCGCACGTTCGACAAAGGTGCCCAGGCGAATGAATCGATAGGCGTCATTGCGCATGATGGTGCCGGAGGTTGCGCCGCGAAACAGGTGCGAGCGTTGCTTGACCCAGTCACAGAAATGGCTGATGCCATGCCGCGCCAGGCCGCCGGCGGCGATGCTGCGCATTTCCAGCCAGGTGGCGTTGAGGTTTTCCCACATGTCGGCGGTGATGCGTCCGCGCACTGCATGGGCATTGCCCCTGGCAGCGCGCAGGCAGTTGTAGATACTGGCCGGGTTTTCTTCATCCAGGGCGAAGAAGTGCAGCATGCGTTCGGCGTCCAGTTGCTGATGGCGCTCAAGGTAGCTGTCCAGGGTGCCGCTGCAGAGCAACGACATCGCCAGTTCATCGAGCCCATCGCTGCGCCCGGCCTGGGGCATCAACGACAGCGAATAACTGACTTCCAGCATGCGCGCCAGGTTCTCGGCGCGCTCAAGATAGCGGGACATCCAATACAGATCTGCGGCGGTTCTACTCAACATACTCAGCCCTCCACCACCCAGGTGTCCTTGGTTCCGCCGCCTTGCGACGAGTTGACGATCAGTGAGCCTTCCTTGAGCGCTACACGGGTCAGGCCGCCGGGCACCAGGCGGGTTTCCCTGCCCGAAAGCACGAACGGGCGCAGGTCGATATGCCGCGGCGCGATGCCGTTTTCGACGAAGGTCGGGCAGGTGGACAGGCTCAGGGTCGGCTGGGCGATATAGGCATGGGGACGCGCCTTGATGCGCTGGCGGAAGTCCTCGATCTCGGCAGCGCTGGAAGCCGGGCCCACCAGCATGCCGTAGCCGCCCGAGCCCTGGGTTTCCTTGACCACCAGGTGTGCAAGGTTGGCCAGCACGTGGGACAGTTCATCCGGCTTGCGGCACTGGAAGGTCGGTACGTTTTGCAGAATGGGTTCTTCATCCAGGTAAAAGCGGATCATTGCCGGTACATAGGGGTAGATCGACTTGTCGTCGGCCACGCCGGTGCCGATGGCGTTGGCCAGTACCACGTTGCCCGCGCAATAGGCGGCAACCAGGCCGGGCACGCCGAGCATCGAGTCGGGGTTGAACGCCTGCGGGTCGAGGAAGGCGTCATCGATGCGCCGGTAGATGACGTCCACCGCCTTGGGGCCGTCGGTGGTGCGCATGAATACCTTGAGCTCGTGCACGAACAGGTCGGCGCCTTCCACCAGCTCCACGCCCATTTCCCGGGCCAGGAAGGCATGCTCGAAGAAGGCACTGTTGAAGCGCCCGGGGGTGAGGACCACCACGTTGGGGTTGTCCAGGCGGCTGGCGCTTTTCAGGGTCTTGAGCAGCAGGTTGGGGTAGTGGTCCACCGGCGCGATGCGCTGCCTGGCGAACACTTCCGGGAACAGGCGCATCATCATCTTGCGGTCTTCGAGCATGTAGCTGACGCCGCTGGGGGTGCGCAGGTTGTCTTCGAGTACGTAGTAGGTGCCGTCGCCGTCACGCACCAGGTCGACGCCGGAGATGTGCGAGTAAATGTCGCGGTGCAGGTCCAGGCCAACCATTGCCTTTTGATAGCCCTCATTGCCCAGCACCTGGTCTGCCGGGATGATCCCGGCCTTGATGATGCGCTGGTCGTGGTAGATATCGGCGAGAAACATGTTCAACGCGGTGACCCGCTGGATACAGCCGCGCTCGATCACGCTCCATTCGCTGGCGGGAATGCTGCGCGGGATGATGTCGAAGGGAATCAGGCGCTCGGTGTCCTGCTCGTCGCCGTACAGGGTGAAGGTGATCCCGGCGCGGTGGAACAACAAATCCGCTTCACGGCGACGCTGGGCCAGCAGTTCCGGCGGCGTATTGGCCAGCCAGCGGGAGAAATCCTGATAATGCGCACGGCAGGCGCCGTCTGCGTCATTCATTTCATCGAAGAAAGATCGAGCCATTCCAGTACCTTGTCAGTGCCCAGCCTTGCTTGGTTGGCAGCTTGCTTGGGTGGCACTGCCGCTAAAAAACGCTTTTCTTATGAGCCTGTGGCTAAGGGTGCCAACAGGCCTGGTCCTTACTTTCTTATGGAGTCGGCTCTGGGTCGGGGGGTAACGAATGCTCCTGTTTACCGGCGGATGAATGGATTAAGCAAGGCGTGTGCCGTAACGGCCGTCAATACCGGTAAATCCTCTGTAGGAGCGAGCTTGCTCGCGAAGAACTCAAGAGCAATGGGTTTAACCAGATTGGCGCGTCATCGTTGACGATCTTCGCGAGCAAGCTCGCTCCTACGGGGGGCGCAGGGTGCTCTGATTTGGTGCGCGACGAACTTGAACTTCACCCTGGCCCGCCTCTTCTAATGAACCTTGAAACCGTATGGAGCGCCATCGTGCCCAGAATCATTTCGCCCAACACCCCGGAAGCGGCGTTGACCGACCACAGCGAGCACAACGCCAAGATCTTCGGTTCGCCCAAGGACCGTCTCGACTTCTATCGTCGCGAGATCCAGTACGAAACCAGTATCCTGGCCAACCGCACCGACGCCTACCTCACCGCTCAGTCATTCCTGGTGATTGCCTTCGTCTCCGGAATGGGCAACCTGAACCCGGAGTGGGGCAAGTTGTTCACCCTGGTGGTGCCGGTGATTCTCGCCGCCCTGGGTATTCTCAGCTCACTCAACGCCTGGCCCGGCATCCGCGCGGCCTACGAGATCATCGATCACTGGCACTACAAGCAGAGCGAGCTGCTGCGCAGTGAGCCGGTGATGGGCATGGCCTACGATGAATCGCCGTTGTTTTCCGAAATGGAGTCAACCCACAAGGGCTATCGCAAGTCACTGCTGTTTTCCATGCGGGCGCCGTGGTTGTTCATGGTGTTCTGGCTGGTGTTGGGCATCTATGCTTTTTACATCCAGGTCGACAACCCACTGCGATGAGCAATTGGACGGAACTTCCCCCGTTAACCCAGCGCCTTAGCTGTACGGGGTACAGATTCCCCACAAGCCTGCAATGAGGTGCGCCATGACCACAGATAACGATCCCCAGACCACTAACCGCAACGACCCGGCGATCGACGCTGGCAAGCCGGGCCCCGGCACTGCTGCCGATGCGCCCAAGGACCCGACGCCGGCAAGCGACCCGGATGCCGAAGAAAACGACTACAGTCCAGACTTCAAGTCTGAGCCTGAGCACAAGCCTGAAACCGACGCCGATATCGATACCCAAGGCGGTTAGAGGAGAGAGTCATGTCAAAAGAAGTGGACGAAGAACTCAACGATCCGGGCAATGAAGACCCGGGCTCATTGATGGACGATGCCGAGGTGCCGCTCAACGATCTGGATGACGCGGCGGACCTCGGCAACACAGAAAAGCAGGACTGATCCGGCGACGGGCCGGGGGATAGCAATTTAATCCCCTGGCGCAGCCCAGGATTCAATTTTTTTGCGCGGCGCGCCGTTCGTACCACACCAGCATGGGCTGGGTGCTCAAGCCATGCACCATCACGCTCAACGCAATCACTGACAGGGTGAGGTTCACCGCCACGGCGCTGCTGGTGCCGATCAGCCCGTGGTTGAGGGCATAGAACAGGTAGTAGATGCTGCCGATTCCGCGAATGCCGAACCAACTGACCAAACTGCGTTGGCGACGGTCCATCAGCCTGCCCCAAGGCATGGCGAACACGCTAAGCGGGCGAATCACGCAAAACAGTAACGCGGCCAGCCCCAGCGCGCGCCAGTCCCAATGGCTGACCAGCACGATGCCCAGCACCGTCACCAGGAACACCTCCATGGAGCGCTCCACCAGGCTGCCGAAGGCGAGCATATCGCCCATCATTACGCCGGCCGCGATCTGCGTGTCCTGCAACTGGCTGACATCACCGTGCAGGGCTTGTTCAGGCTCGATCTCCAGGTGGCCCACCACCGGCTGCGCCAGATGCTCGGCGGGTGTCTGGGCGTAACCGGTGGATTTGAACTCGGCCTGGCGCAGCCCCAGGCCCGCCGCGAACACCGACAGGAAGCCATAGCCGCCGATGGCTTCGGCGCTCACATAGGCCAGGGCGATCAGCGCCAGCGTGAGGTAGTCATTGGGTGACAAGGTGCTGTCGGCATTGATCAGGCGCATGCGCAAGGTCACACGACCGATGCCACGCCCCATCCAGTAACCCGTCAACAGCCCGGCCGGCACCGCCCATACCAGGTTTTTCAGCACCCAGCCGCCGAGCCAGTCGCCATCGAAACCGCCATGCTGCATGAACAGCAGGCCGAAGATCACAAAGGGAAAGGCGGTGCCGTCGTTCAGACCGGCTTCCCCGGACAGGCCGAACCGCAGCGGGTCGTAGTCCTGGGCATTGTTGACCTGAACCAGGCCGGCCAGTACCGGGTCGGTGGGCGCCAGCATCGCGCCCACCAACAGCGACGCCCCCCACGACAACTGGAACAGGTAATGCAGCGCCAGGCAGGTGCCGAGGATGGTCAGCAGCATCACCGGCCCGGCCATGCCAAAAGCGATACGCCAGGTACGATGCCTGAGCGGCAGGCGCAGTTTCAGACCGCTGACGAACAGCGAAAACAGCACCGCGACTTCCGTCAGGTGCTCCATCCAGCGAGCGGAACCCTTGACGTCCAGGTGCAACAGGTCCACGCCCAACGGGCCAATGGCGATGCCCAACAGCAGGCACACCGCCGAGGTGGTCACCGGCATCCAGCGCAGGTAGGAAGAGGTGAGGGCGAGGGTGAGCAGCACTGCGCCCAATACGGCCAGCCATAGAATAAATGTCATCGAACGAGTACCGGGGCCGTGGTTTGTGCAGGTTTTGAGGGCGGCTGCAGGGCGCAGGTTCAATGTGATTGCATTCAGTTGCCGCGCACGCCATCGAGGCTTAAATCGACGGCTGTAGCGCAACTATGTGGGAGGGGGCTTGCCCTCGATAGCAGTGTGTCAGTCTCCGAGATGCTGACTGACCCTGCGCTATCGGGGGCAAGCCCCCTCCCACAGGTTTGTGCGGTGTACTGTCAGTCATTCGGTCAACGGCGGCAAACGCCGCTTCACCGGAGTTTTCTTGACAATCGCTGTGTTGGTCTCGGCGTAGGCGTTGAGCCGGTCGAGCAGCGTGTCCAACTGATCCATGGTACGCACATGCAGGCGGGCGATGAAGCAGTCTTCACCGGTGACCTTGTCGCACTCGGTGAATTCGGGAATCGCCTGGATCTGTCGTTCCACTTCCTGCAACTTGCCGGGCAGGGGACGGATACGCACGATGGCTTGCAGCAGGTAGCCGAAGTGCCTGGGGTCGATATCGACGGTGTAGTGGGTCAGCACACCGCGTTCCTCCAGGCGGCGCAAGCGTTCGCCGACACTCGGCGAAGACAGCCCGGTGATGCCGGCCAGGGCCTTGAGGGACAGGCGCGAGTCATCCATCAAGGCGGCGATGAGTTGCTGGTCGATGGTGTCAATCATGGAATCTGCCTAATTAATAAAGGTCATTCGTGGCTGCGGCCTTTTTTAGTCGCTGGAGCGGCTGCGTGCCAGATTGCCATAATTGAGCCTCACTTGAGGAGCATCAATTATGGATACCGCTATCCGTCGCGGAATGTGGGAAATGATCGCCGCCATGCTGATCTCCGGCACCATTGGCTGGTTTGTGCTGGTGTCCGGCGTGTCGGTGATCGAGGTGGTGTTCTGGCGCTGCGTGATCGGCGCGCTGGCGCTGTTGCTGGTGTGCGCCTTGCTCGGTTACCTGAGGCTGGACCTGTTCAGTTGGGCCAGGTTCGGGCTGGCGGTACTCAGTGGCGTGGCCATTGTCGGCAACTGGCTGCTGCTGTTCGAATCCTACTCGCGCGCTTCCATCGCCATCAGTACGGCGGTGTATAACGTGCAACCGTTCATCTTGGTGATGCTGGCGGCGGTGTTTCTCGGTGAGCCGATCACCCTGCGCAAAATGACGTGGCTGAGCGTGGCGTTCCTGGGCATGCTGGCCATTGTCACGGCCCATGGTGAGCAGCCGGGCGGCGGCGACTATCTGGCAGGCATCGCACTGGCCCTGGGCGCGGCTTTTCTGTATGCGGTTGCCGCGCTGATCATCAAGCGGCTCAAGGCGGTGCCGCCGCATTTGATGGCGTTGATCCAGGTGAGCACCGGTGCCGTGTTGCTCGCGCCGCTGGTGCCCTGGGGTCGTTTGCCCGCATCGACCGATGCCTGGGCGGCGCTCGCGACCCTGGGCCTGGTGCACACGGGTTTGATGTATGTGTTGTTGTACGGGGCGATACAGAAGCTACCGACCGCCATGACCGGCGCGTTGTCGTTCATCTACCCGATTGCGGCGATTTTCGTCGACTGGATCGCGTTCGGCCATCGCCTGGGATGGCTGCAATGGCTGGGTGTGGCGGCGATTCTGTTGGCGGCGGCGGGGTTGCAGCGGGGCTGGTGGTGGCCGCGTAACCTCGTTAGGAGCGAGGGGAACGCCTAGTTCTTGCTCGCGAAGAACGTTGACGATAACGCAGCGCATCGGGTCGACACGCGGCGTCCTTACGTTTTTCGCGAGCAAGCTCGCTTCTGCAGAGGGTCAGTGCGTGCCCTGAAAGATGATGTTTTCCGGGTTGAAATGCTCGACGGCGCTGCCCGGCTGCGGCAATCCGAGGATATGCCCCTTGATCTTGCCGACCACGTGCATCTCGCACGGTTTGCAGTCGAACTTCAGCGTCAGTACCTCGTCGCCATGGATCAACTGCATCGGCGCCACTTTGGTCTTCACGCCCGTGACGCCCTTGGCCTGTTTGGGGCACAGGTTGAACGAGAACCGCAGGCAGTGCTTGGTGATCATCACCGGTACTTCGCCGGTTTCTTCGTGGGCTTCGAAGGCTGCATCGATCAGCTTCACCCCGTGACGGTGGTAGAAGTCGCGGGCCTTCTGGTTGTAGACGTTGGCCAGGAACGACAAGTGCGCGTCCGGGTACACCGGCGGCGGCGAGGTCTCGGCCTTGCGCCCGCCACGCGGGTGCAAGGCCACGCGAGCGGCGGTCAGTGCCTCGATCACTTCACGGCGCAACGCCTTGAGCTGCGAGTTGGGGATGAAGAATGCCTGCGGCGCATCCAGCTCGATCCGGGTGGCGTGGTACTCGGTGGTGCCGAGCTGGCCCAGCAGGTCGCGCAGCGTGTCCAGGGCCTGTTCCGGCTTGTTGGCCACGCCGAACGGGCCGGGCAGGGTGACGCTGGCGCTGATGCCTTCTTCGCTGGTGGCGGTGACGTCCAACTGCGCTTCACGCAGGCGCGCCACCCATGACAGGCCTATACGGCGCTCGGCCGAGGTCTTGAGCAGCGCCTGTTGCCAGTTGTGGTCCAGGTTGCGGTTCAACGGGTGATTGGGGCGCAACTGATGCAGGCCGGCCGGCATTTCGTTGGGTTCGACGCGGTAGCGGTAGCGCTTCTCGCCGTCTTCCTCGAATTCGCCCTTGGGTTCGGCGATGTTGGCGCGGAAACCTACCACTTCACGCTTGACCAACACATTGAGACCGTCGCCGTTGGACAGCGGCTCATGGGTGATGACCTGCAAGTCGCGCTTGCCGGCCTTTTCCACCACGCCCACCGGCAGGCCGGTGAAGGTCGGGGTATCGAAGGCACCGATGTCGATCTTGCGGTCGCTGACAAAGTAGTCGGTACTGCCACGGTGGAAGGTTTTTTCCGGGTCGGGCAGGAAGAAATGCGCGGTACGCCCGCTGGAGGCGCGAGCCAGGTCCGGGCGGTCTTCGAGGATCTCGTCAAGGCGCTGGCGGTAGTAGGCCGTGATGTTCTTCACGTAGCCCATGTCCTTGTAGCGGCCTTCGATCTTGAACGAACGCACGCCGGCTTCGACCAGCGCGCGCAGGTTGGCGCTCTGGTTGTTATCCTTCATCGACAGCAGGTGTTTTTCAAAGGCGACCACGCGGCCCTGATCATCTTTCAAGGTATACGGCAGGCGGCACGCCTGGGAGCAGTCGCCACGGTTGGCGCTGCGGCCGTTCTGCGCGTGGGAGATATTGCACTGCCCGGAGAACGCCACGCACAAGGCGCCATGAATGAAGAACTCGATAGCTGCATCGGTCTCATCGGCAATGGCGCGGATCTCTTGCAGGTTCAGCTCGCGGGCCAGCACCAGTTGGGAGAAACCGGCCTGGTCGAGAAACTTTGCCCGGCCCAGGGTGCGGATATCGGTCTGGGTACTGGCGTGCAGTTCGATGGGTGGAATATCCAGCTCCATCACGCCCAGGTCTTGCACGATCAGCGCATCCACACCAGCGTCATAGAGCTGGTGGATCAGCTTGCGAGCCGGCTCCAGCTCGTTGTCATGCAAGATGGTGTTGATGGTGGTGAACACGCGGGCGTGGTAACGACGGGCGAATTCCACCAGTTGAGCGATATCACTCACCTCGTTACAGGCATTGTGACGGGCGCCGAAGCTCGGCCCGCCGATATAAATGGCGTCGGCGCCATGCAGGATAGCCTCGCGCGCGATGGCCACATCGCGGGCAGGGCTGAGCAATTCCAGGTGATGCTTGGGCAAGGACATAGTTTTTTTAGTCAGGCTTGTCACGGTCGAGGCGCGCATTGTAGCTGTGAAATGCCGGACCGGCATCTACCACTGGGGTGTGAGCGCAGCGTGTGACCAATGTGGGAGGGGCTTGCTCCCAGTGGCGGCCTGTCAACCAACGGTTATCCCTCTGATACATCTCGGTCCAAATGTGGGAGGGGGCTTGCCCCCGATGGCGGCCTCCGGGCCGACCAGGATGCTGGATCAGACCGAGTACATATCCGTTTCTGCGGTCACGGCCACTATGGGTTCCGCTTTTACAGCGGGTCACTTTTGGAAAAGAGCCCCAAAAGTAACCAAAAAGGCTCTTGCCCCACCACTCGGCACCTCGC
>NZ_KZ478005.1 GCF_002837185.1 Pseudomonas fluorescens
CGGGTTGCCCACGGATTCAAGCCTGCGTTCGGCCAGCGTGGTTTGACGGGGCGCCTGAGATCAAGATCAAAAGCGCGGCGGCCTTAGAGCCGACCGGTATCTTGCGCCGATCCCGGTCAAAATGTGGGAGGGGGCTTGCCCCCGATGGCGGTGGGTTAGTCACTGATGCACTCACTGACTCTCCCGCATCGAGGGCAAGCCCCCCCTCCCACATTTTCTGCAGCCCCTCAGGCATCAGGCCTTGGCGGCCATTGCGGTGACTTCAACCCGCATGCCTTTGACGGCCAGTTCGGCAACGCCTACTGCCGCGCGTACCGGCCAGGGTTTGGCGAAAAAGCGCTTGTACACTTCGTTGAACGCGGCACGGTCAGCCATGTCGGTGAGGTAGATGGTCAGGTGCATCACCCGGTCCATGGAGCTCCCGGCTTTTTCCAGGGCGACTTTCAGCGCTTGCAGGGTGCATTCGCTTTGCCGTGTGATATCGCCCAGTTCCAGGCTGCCGTCGGCGTGGGTCGGAATCTGGGTGGAAACCAGGATGCCGTTGAAGCCGATCACGTCGGAGGAGATGGACTCCGCATGCGGATCAGGGGTGAACTGTAGATCGTGGTTTGCCATGAAAACCTCTCGCGTTGGCGTAAACGTTGCCGGGCAGTCTAACCATTGAGGCCCTGCGGGTCACGATGGCGCCCAGTAGTTTTTCTGACGTCAAAAAAGAAAACTCCATCCCGGGTAAAGTCGCTTAAAGCCGCGCCGATAGCGTGTTAGAGACCGATTCTCCGCATGGCTGAGGGCAACATCATGTTCAACGCGAAACTCAAACAAGAACTGGCGGCCAGGACGGTCGAAGTCGATGAGTACAAAGGACTGATTGCTGCACTCGAACGCTCCATGGCCGTCGTCGAATTCGACCTCAACGGCAAGGTGCTGCGTGCCAATGATAATTTTCTGAATACCCTGGGCTACAGCCGCGAGCAATTGGCCGGCAAGACCCATCGCGATTTTTGCTCCCCCGCCCTCATCGGCAGCCCGGCCTACGCTCAATTATGGAGCGACCTGCGCGCCGGCAAGTTTGTGTCCGGCACCTTCAAGCGCGTGCATAGCAGCGGCGCGACCATTTGGCTGGAGGCCAGCTATAACCCGCTGCTGGATGAGCGTGGGCAGGTGCTGAAGGTGGTCAAGTACGCGCTGGATGTCACCGCCAAGGTCGAGCAGGAAGCCGCCACCCGCAGCAAACTCGCCGCACTGGACCGGGCGATGGCGGTGATCGAGTTCGATTTGAGCGGCCAGGTGCTGGACGCCAATGCCAACTTCCAACACGTCATGGGGTATTCGCTGGCGGAACTCAAAGGTAAACATCACCGTTTGTTTTGCGAGCCGAGCCTGATCAACAGCAGTGAATACGCTGATTTCTGGCGACGTTTGAACAACGGTGAGTTTTTCACCGGTCAGTTCAAGCGACTCGGCAAACACGGCCGGGTCCTGTGGCTGGAGGCCAGTTACAACCCGGTCTACGACGGCGACGGCAAGTTGGTCAAGATCGTCAAGTTCGCCAGCGATATCACCGAGCGCGTCGAGAAGTTCGAGGAGGACTCGCGCGGGGCGTCGCGGGCTTATCATATTTCATCGGAAACCGAACGCTTTGCCGAGCACGGCACTCAGGTCATTCAGGATACCGCCACCGAGATGCGCCGCATTGCCGACAATATCGGCGCATCGGCGCGGCTGGTGGGGCAGTTGGGCGATCGCTCGGAACAGATCACCGCGATCGTCAATACCATTCGCGGGATTGCCGACCAGACCAACCTGTTGGCGCTCAACGCCGCCATTGAGGCTGCACGCGCCGGTGATCAGGGACGCGGCTTTGCGGTGGTGGCCGATGAGGTCAGGCAACTGGCGGGGCGTACCAGCCGCTCCACTGCGGAAATCGCTGAGATGATCGGCATGATCCTGACCGAAACCCGGGATGCCGTGAGCAGCATGAACGCTACCCAGGAAGGTGCGCAGCGCGGGGTGAGCCTGGCCGATCAGGCCGGATCGGTGATTTTGCAGATCCGCACCAGCACCAGCGATGCGGTGCAGGCGGTGAGCATGTTTGCGTCCAAGCTGGACGAGTCGGAAGTTATTCCAAAGGCCGCAGTGGGCTGGGTGGGTTGATGCTGATCCACTGAAAGCGCGCGCCGGTACTGATCGCCAGGACCAGCACCGGCGCGGTCTTTACTCTTTCACATCCATGAACTCTTCAGCCCACGCCACATAGCTTTCCGGCAATGTGTAGGTGTGGGTCAACTCCGTGGCGCTGAGGTTCGAGGTGCTGTGGGTGAGCTGGCGTTGCGCACGCAGGCTGTCGTAAGTGGCCTTGATCGCGGCAAAGTAGGCGCCATGCCCGGCCACCACAATACGCACGCCCAGGCTGGCCAGGCGCTCGCTGTCATGCAGCTGCGGGTTGCCGTAGGTCACCAGCATCAGCGGTACCGTGAGCTTTTCGGCGATTTTTTCCAGGTGCTCGAAGTCTTTGACGCCGACCATGCAGATCCCGTCGGCGCCGGCCTTTTCGTAGGCCTGGGTGCGGGCGATCACGTCTTCGGTGGGCAACACGCCGGCGTTGGTGCGGGCAATGATCGACAGTTCTGGGTCGACACGCGCTTCGAGGGCCGCCTTGACCTTGCCGATGCCTTCCTCGACGGAGATCAAATCCGTGGATTTACGCCCGAATTGCGCAGGCAACAGGGTGTCTTCGATGGTCAGCGCCGCAACGCCGGCGCGTTCCAATTCTTCAACCGTACGCATCACGTTGAGGGCGTTGCCGTAGCCGTGGTCGGCGTCGGCAATGAACGGCAACTGCGCGACACGGCCGATACGGGTGGCCTGCTCGACGAACTCACTCAGGGTAATCAACGCAAAATCGGGTGCCGCCAGTACCTGCAGGGAGGCGACGGAGCCGCCGAGGATACCGACCTCAAAGCCCAGGTCAGCCGCGATACGCGCGGACATGGGGTCGAAAACCGAGGCGGTTTCGACACAGATTGGCTTGGCAAGCAGTTCGCGGAAGTTGCGGCGCAGCGCTGAGTGAGAAATCTTGGGCATGGTCTTTCCTGGCTTTGGTCATCGTCAAGTGACGATCAATGTCTATTCGTGGTGGCGCGAGATTACCACGGCGACGGGCAGGGGTTTATGACGTTTGAGCGTTTAGCAGGGAAGGAAGGGGCAACCGAGATAGGTGGTTAAAATGCAACAACTGCATTTTTACAGCATTAGGTTATGCACTAAAGATATTTTACAAGGCATTCTTATAACCTCATCGTAGCCCCCACAACGACCCCCGAGACCGCACGCGCGGATCGACCTGAAGTGCCTCACACGGCATCTGGAGACGAACGTGCGTTACCTGACAACACTGGCGGCCGCGCTGGCCACCGCATTGATCTGCCTGGGCGCGCATGCGCAAACGCTGGTTGTGGGCGACCAGAGCTACAACGCCCAGGCCGCGATGGAAGCGGCAGGGGTGCTGGATGACTTGCCGTACACCCTTGAGTGGAAACAATTCACTGCCGGATCGCCGGTGGCCGAAGCGCTCAATGTCGGCAGCCTGGATATAGGCCTGCTCGGCGACGCGCCCGTGTTGTTCCTGGGCGCATTGGGCGCGCCGATCAAGGTGATTGCCCTCAGCCGGCAAAACCTGGCGGGCGTGGCCATTCTGGTGAAACAGGATTCGCCGATCCACAGCCTGGCGGACCTTGCAGGCAAACGCGCCGCCATCTGGAAAGGCTCCTGGAGTCAGCAACTGCTGCTGAGCGCATTGGATAAAGCCGGTGTTGCCCGGGACGCCCTGGAGCTGCGCTACCTCAGTGCACTGGATGCCTCCCATGCGCTGGAAGGCGGTGCGGTCGACGTCATCGCTACCTGGGAACCCTATGTCACCCAACAGGAACGTCAAGGTGCGCGCGTACTGGCGACGGCAGAAGGGTTGATCCCGGCGCAGAGTTTTATCGCCGCCAACGCCACGGCGGTCGAAAGCAAGCGTGCGCCCATCAGCGACTTTCTCCAGCGCCTGAAAAAAGCCCGCGACTGGGCACGCCAAAGTCCGGCCAACACCAATGCCTACGCCGACGCCTGGTCCAGACGCACCCGCGCCGACGCTGATATTGCACGCGTCTGGTTTGCCCGGGCGCGCACCACCGTCGAGCCGCTGAACGCCCAGGCGCCCATTGAAGCGCAGAAGACCGTGGACTTTTTCGCCAGCCAGGGCCTGGTCAAATCGTTCCCGGCCGCCAGCCTGTTCGACCCCTCATTCAGCGCGGCCCTGCAGCCGGCCGTCGCACAAACACAGCCCTGAATACCCCAAGGATTGGCTCTGACATGACCACACGACAGCTCAAACTGGGCGCCTTGACCATGGGCAGCGGTGGCCCGGGCCGCCACAACCTGTGGCTCGATCCGCAATTGCCTGCCGACGCCAGCGTCAACATCGACTGGTATATCGATATCGCACGCCAGGCCGAGGCGGCGCTGTTCGACTTGATGTTCATCGTCGACAGCCAATTCATCACCCCGGGCTCGCCGTCCCATTACCTCAACCGCCTGGAGCCGCTGACATTGTTGTCGGCACTGGCCGTCAGCACGCGGCATATCGGCCTGGTCGGTACGCTGACGACTTCATACAACGCGCCCTATAACGTTGCGCGGCGCCTGGCCTCCCTGGACTTGATCAGCAAAGGCCGCGCCGGCTGGAACGTGGTGACCAGTGGCGACGCCGGCACTGCCGGCAATTACAGCCGTGACGAGCATTACGACTACACCACGCGCTACAGCCGCGCGGCCGAACACGTGCAGGTGGTGCAGGGGCTGTGGAACTCCTACGAGGACGACGCCTTTGTGCGCGACCGTGCCACCGGGCAATTTCTGGACCCGAGCAAACTGCACAGCCTCAATCACCAGGGCGAACACTTTTCAGTGGTCGGCCCATTGAATATCCAGCGCTCACCCCAGGGCCAGCCGGTGATATTCCAGGCTGGGGATTCCGAGCAAGGCCGCGACCTGGGCGCCGCGACAGCCGATGTGATCTTCACCCATGCCGCCAGCATCGAGCAGGGCCAGGCGTTCTACCGGGATATAAAGGGCAGGGCGCTGACCTCGGGCCGTGACCCCGAGCAACTGCTGATCATGCCGGGGGCCGAGGTGTATGTGGGCGACACCGATGCGCACGCCCGCGACATCGAGCAGCATTATCATCAGGTCGACCATAGTTTCGAGCTGGCACTCAAAGAGTTCGGACGTCATTTCGGCTGGCATGACTTCAGCCAGTACGACCTCGATGCACCCTTTCCTCAAGAGAGCCTGGAGGCTGCGCGCAGCAGCTTTTTCACCGCCGCCCAGCGCATTGCCGATCAGGCCCGCGAGAACGGCTTCACGCTGCGCCAGGCGGTGGAGTTTGGTCGCCAACTGCGTCCGGGCGCGTTCACAGGCACGGCCGACACGGTCGCGCAGAAAATGGCGGACTGGCTGCAGGCCCGTGCCGTGGACGGTTTCAACATCTACATCGGGCACCCGGAGCAATTTGCTCGATTTACCCGGGAGGTCATTCCGTTACTGCAGGAGCGGGGCGTTTACCGGACCGCGTATGAAGGGACGACATTGCGCGAGAGCCTGGGGCTGGACATTGCGCCGTATGCGCGGCGTTAAGTCAGGTGCCGTGAACGCTGAACAGTCACCGCCCCATTTGGCATAACTGCTGTGCGGATCAAGGGATTAATCGGCAGACGCGTCGTGCCTATAGTTCACTCACCCACGCAGCGCATTCAACCGCGCTGCGCAACCAGCCCCGGACTGAGGTGAGCCTGATGAACCGTGAATTCGATCCCGCCCTGAGCGCTATCAACCAAGTGGACGCCGAGTACTTCGAGTACAGCAAGGCGGCCAACCCTATCAGTGCCAATCTCATCCCGCGCATTCCCTATCACAGCTTTCCCGCCTCGCTGTACGACAGCGGCCCTTCGCGCGTGGTACCGCTGGACCTCAGCGACGCCCTGGGCTGTGAAGGCCCGGCGACCGGTCCGGGCTTGTGCGCGAACTTCATGCGGCTTAATCGCGGCGATACGCTCACCTTGCACCCCAACGCCACTTCGCAGGTGTTCTATGTGATCGCGGGAGAGGGCCGTGCGGTTCAGGGTGAGTTCGTGATTGAATGGTCAACGGGCTGCTTTATCGCGCTGCCCGGCCTGCAGGAGGCGCAATTTTGCGCCAGCCAGGATGCGCGTCTCTACTATGTGCACGACGAACCCTTGTTGCGTTACCTGGGCGTGACCGCCAGCGCCGAGCGTTTTACCCCAACCTTGTACCCGGCGGCACTGGCCAACGCGAAGCTGCGTGAAGCAGCCGACGATCCGCGTGCCCAGGACCGCAGCCGCATCAGCATCCTGCTGGGCAACCGCAATTTCCCCCAAACCCGCACCGTGACGCATGTGCTGTGGGCGATGTATGGAATTCTGCCGGCCGGCTCGGTGCAAAAGCCCCACCGCCATCAGTCGATCGCCCTGGATTTCATCATTGACTGCCCGCCCGGTTGCTACTCCCTGGTGGGAACCGAGCTGGAGGCGGACGGGCAGATTCGCAACCCGGTGCGGGTCGACTGGGCGCCTGGCCTGGCCTTCGTGACGCCGCCGGGGTATTGGCATGCGCACTTCAACGAAGCCGACACCGAGGCGTTCCTGATCCCGATTCAGGACGCGGGGCTGCAAACCTACCTGCGTGCCTTGGATATTCGCTTCAGCTGAGTCATTTCCAGTCCGGTGTCTCGCCCAGGCGCTCAACGATAAAGTCGATAAAACACCGGACCTTGGAAGACACGATGCGTTTGGGCGGGTAGACGAACCACACGGCAAATGCCCGCTCGGCGCCCTGGATGCGCCATTGCGGCAGCCACACCACCAACTCGCCGGCCTTGAGGCTGCGGGCCACCAGCCAGTCCGGCAACAGCGCGAACCCCAAGCCCTGGCGCGCGGCGATCAATTGCGCGTCCAGGTCATTGATCCGGATGCAGTCGCCATGCACCAACGACGCTACCCGGCTGTCGGCGACGAAGGTGATATCACTCGCGGCCTGTGTGCCCAGTATTGCGGGCACACTGGCAAGATCGGTGGGCGTCGAGGGCGGCGGGTGCTGCATGGCGAATGCCGGACTCACCACCAGGCGGTAGTGGCCGTCGCAGAGTTTGCGCGCTTTGAGCGTGGAATCGGCCAGCGCGCCAATGCGGATGGCGAGATCGACACCGGCATGAATCAGGTTGACCTGGGCGTTATCCAGCACCAGCTCGACGCTGATCTGCGGGTAGCGCAGGCGAAAGTCGCTCAAGGCCGGAAGGATATGATGACGGGCAAAGGCCGGCGGCAGGTTGAGCTTCAACACCCCGCGCGGGTGTTGATTCAACGCCGACGTCGCCGCCTTGGCGTGTTCCAGTTCCTCGAGCACTCTGCGGGCGTGCATCAGGAACGTCTGGCCACCTTCGGTCAGGTGCAGGGTACGTGTGGAACGGTTGAACAGCGCGATGCCCAGGTCCTGCTCAAGGTCCTTCACGTAGCGTGAAACAGTGGAGGCCTTGATGCCCAGGCGTTCGGCTGCGCGGGAGAAGTTATTGCCTTCAGCGGCTTCGACGAAAGCGGTCAGGGCGGCGAAATAATCCACGGGTGGCCTCGGGGCAGGGCGGGCAGAGGTGCAGGTTGTGGATGTTTGCCTCGTGCTGTCAACTCGAACAGCCAAGCTGGCTGTGGCGGTAATCTGGCTGTGGGAGGGGGCTTGCTCCCGATGAGGGAGTCTCAGTCAATGCATCTTTGACTGGCCCACCGCTAACGGGAGCAAGCCCCCTCCCACATTGCAAGTATTGAAGCTTACCGACGGCAAGGGCGTGGACCTGCTTCTTGAAGTCGCCGGTGGCGAAGGTATCAACGACTCCGTCCAGGCAACCAGAGTGGGTGGCCGCATTGCGCAGATTGGCTTCCTGACCGCGCAAACGGCTAACCTGAAGTTGATGCCGCTGATCTTCCGCCAAACCACCCTGCGTGGCATTGCGGTTGCCCCACGCGCGTCATTCGATCGGATGAACGAGTGCCTCAACACCCATCACATCCGTCCGGTGATCGATCACGTCTACCCCTCGAACAGGCGCGTGAGGCCTACGAGCACCTGGCGCGCGGCCCATTCGGCAAGGTCGTTATCAAGGTCAGCTAAAATAGAGTTACCAGCGGGGCTCATCATTGATCCTGATCAGGTGTCCTTGCAGGCCCGCTCTGTACCATCAGGCCTCCATCGAAGACCAGGGACGGTTCAACGTGCGTCTCTGGTCGCGCATCTCAAGGACGAGTCAGCCATGCGATCAGTGAAGATCCTTTTATTATCATCGGCATTCAACGGTTTGACCCAGCGGGCCTGGCTGGATTTGCGCCAGGCGGGTCATGATCCCAGTGTTGTCGTGTTCACGGACGAAACCTCCGTGTGTCAGCAGATCGAGGACTCAGGCGCGGACCTGGTGATCTGCCCTTTTTTGAAGGACCGTGTGCCCCGGCAACTGTGGAGCCACCCGCAGCGCCCGGTGGTGATCATCCATCCAGGCATTGTCGGCGACCGTGGCGCCAGTGCGCTGGACTGGGCCATCACCCGGCAGCTCGGCCGCTGGGGCGTCACGGCGCTGCAGGCGGTCGAGGAAATGGATGCCGGGCCGATCTGGTCGACCTGTGAGTTCGACATGCCCGCCAATGTGCGCAAATCCGAGTTGTACAATGGCCCGGTGAGTGACGCCGCGATGGTGTGCATCCGCGACGTGGTGGAAAAATTCGCCAAGGGCTTCGTCCCGGTCCCCCTCGACTACACGCAACCCAGTGTTATCGGGCGTTTGCAGCCGAACATGACCCAGGCTGACCGGACCTTCAGTTGGTTCGATTGCGCAGCTTTCATCAAGCGCAGTATCGACGCCGCCGATGGCCAGCCCGGTGTGTTGGCCAGCCTCCAGGGCGGCCAGTATTACCTGTACGACGCGCACCTGGATTCACGCCAGGGGACGCCGGGAGAAATCCTTGCGGTACAGGACGACGCCGTGCTGGTGGCGACCGGGGATCACAGCGTCTGGATCGGCTCACTCAAACGCAAGGCCCAGCCAGGGGAAGAAACCTTCAAGCGGCCGGCGCGGCATGTGCTGGCCGAGGGCCTGGCCGGTATTCCGGTGCTTGATAGCGCCATCGCCCGCCAGACGTTCAATCGGCAGGCCTATCAACCGATCCGCTACCGGGAGTTCGGTCACGTCGGCGAACTGACGTTTGAGTTCTACAACGGTGCCATGAGCACTGAACAATGCCAGCGGCTGGTGGCTGCGTTGCGCTGGGCCAAGGGGCGAGACACCCAGGTGTTGTTGATCAAGGGCGGTCGCGGCAGCTTTTCCAATGGGGTTCACCTTAACGTCATCCAGGCGGCCGAGGTGCCGGGGCTGGAAGCCTGGGCCAACATTCAAGCCATTGACGATGTCTGCCATGAGCTTCTGACGGCCAGGCAACTGGTGATCAGTGGCCTGACCGGCAGTGCGGGCGCAGGCGGCGTCATGCTCGCGCTGGCCGCCGATATCGTATTGGCACGCGAAGGCGTGGTGCTGAACCCTCATTACAAAAGTATGGGACTGTACGGTTCCGAATACTGGACCTACAGCCTGCCACGGGCCGTCGGCAGTGAAGTCGCGCACAGGCTCACCGAAGAATGCCTGCCCATCAGTGCTCTTCAGGCCCGGCACTATGGAATGATCCAGGACATCGGCCCCCGTTGCCCGCACGCATTCGGCCTGTGGCTCGCGCAACAAGCCGGCAGCGCGCTGAACGATGAGCGATACCTGCTCGCACGCACCCGTAAAGCCACGCTGGATATCGAACAGGTTGAGCGCTGTCGCGAACGGGAGCTGGCACAAATGCAGTTGGACATGGTGCAAGACCGCCAACAGTTTGCGCAAAAGTGCCGCAACTTCGTACTCAAGCGCAAAACCTGCCAGACCCCGCAGCGTCTGATTGCGGCATGGGCGTTGGGGTTCGAGACCGGGTTGCCGGAAAGCCAGAGAGGGATGGTCGGTTAAGCCAGTTGCGATGCTATGCTTGGCGTTTGGCAACAGGATGGCAAGGGAGCTATGAGTCGCCCGCTGTTCATTTCGCTGGACGGGCCCAAGGGCACCGGCAAGACCACGCTGCTGGAAGCGGTGACGGCAGCGCTGAGGGCCGATCATAAAAAGGTCGTCAGGCTGTGCGAAAAAAACAGCGATCCCCACCGGGGTGAAACCATGGGGCTGGTCAACCAGCTCGTCCGACATCCCGACCCGGCACTGGAGTGGGCGGTGTGTGAGCGGTTAGCCGATAGCCGTGGCTGGATTTCCAGGCACGTACTGCCTGAACAGCCTTCTGACAGCATCATCCTGATTGACCGCTGGTATCCGTCCGACGCGGCCTTTCGCCGGCTGATTCCGTTTGCGCAGATTCTGCAACTGAACCTCGACCGTCACGTGCAGGTACCGGACCTGCATGTCGGGGTTGTCACCCACGCGCACACTTCATGGGCGAGGGCAGCGGCACGCCGGCGTGGGCTGAACAGTACGGTGCTGCACACGCTGGAAGAACATGCCGCCTGCACCCATGCGTTCGAACGCGCGGTTGCCGATCACGGTTGGGTTTTATGCCGCAATGAGGGATCGATCGAGGAGGCGACGAGGCAGGTGGTTTGCGCGATAGATAACGTGCTGAGTCGGCGCTAGTGCGGCGCCCGTCAAGGTGACGCTGGCATCGTGTTCCAGTAGCGGTGAGAAATAGTCACCCAAGGTTTCGTCGCGAATTAACGCAAGGACGAACCAGCCAATGGTGCTATTTATTCAGAATCCGATAGAGATGACCTCGCCGGACGCTTACAAAGAATTGAGGATACAGGATGAAAGAAGGCTACCACTCAGTACCTGATGGCATGCTTGCTACAGTGGTCACGTCGCTGTCGATGACGTCGCGCCCTGGCTTGAGGCCGGAAACAGCCACACCCGCTTGGGATTTCGAGCGCGTGTTGAATCCTCAACCCGACGCCTACCGTGCGATTTATAAGAATGTTGGAGAAGATTGGCTGTGGTTCAGCCGCTTGGCCATGACCGATGACGGCTTGAACGAAATTATTCATTCGCCTGACGTGGACATCTACCACCTGCGTGGGCACAACGGCGGCGAAGGGCTGCTGGAGTTAGACTTTCGTCAGCCAGGCTCGTGCGAGCTGGCTTTTTTTGGTCTATCGAGTCCGTTGATTGGAGGGCCAGTTGGGCGTTGGCTGATGAACCGTGCTATCGAGCGCGCCTGGGCACGGCCTATCGAACGGTTCTGGGTTCATACCTGTACATTTGATCACCCCGCCGCGTTGGATTTTTATCGCCGATCAGGCTTCGAACCATTTTCCCGACAAGTTGAAATTTTCCAGGATCCCCGGTTGACTGGGTTGGTCAACGCAAAAGCGGCGCAGCATGTGCCGCTGATACGCGGCGCTACATGCCTTGACGAGCCGCTACCTTGCGCTTGACAGGCCTTGCGGCAAAAGCCTCCCTGCGGCTCGCAAGGTGTATGTGCCTAGCTCAAATCATGCAGATCTCGCCCGAGAGGCTGGGTTAAAGACCATTCAGAAAACCTTACCCTCAAACCCTGGCGCTGCGGTGTGCAGCACATGGGGCCAACGGTATAGATTTTCGCCTCTGGGAAGGGCGCAAGCCTGAGCAATGGCCAAGTCACGCCATCGGTTGAATACTGCAAGCGCAGCACACCCCCGGAAACGGTTATGCGAAGCCAAAAATCGTCCGGCTTGCCGGGGAAGCAGCCAGGCGCCCAGTCCGACTGACCTTGGGTCAGCACGCTGCTGATCATAGGGGTTCCGTCATTGATTTCTATGCCTGCCTTGAGCCAAGTCTTCTCATCGAGCCTGACCATCATTCCTGCCTGATCGTACAGCTCGCGCAAGTCAGCGTTGACTCTGACCTGGGCCGTAAAGGCGCCTGACGTCGCAAATCCCAGGAAGTGTCCGCTATCGCGTATGAACCCGTAGTGCGTTTCACGCCAAAAGTCGGTTTGGGAGTCGGTAACCACCTCCAGGGAACCGTCAGTGAAGGCTAGGCAACGGTTCGGTTTATTCAGCCAATCAGCGGTTCGCCAAATTGACGTTTCAACGTCCTGACAGACCTCTGCGGTTTGAGTTGTATCCACCCTGCTGCCTCCAGAATTCATTAGCCGGACCTGCGTTGCAAACCAGGCCTTTCACTGCGCCGGTTCGAAGCTTACCGATGGGTCATTTGGAACGACCCACTCTGCCGATCAGTCTACCTGTATCTACTCATGGCTAAGGTACAGCGCAATGGATAAGACAATCACCGCCGATAAACTGGCTACCACCGACCTTGAGTCAATCAACGAAATATGGCTCGGCGGGACGCATACCCAGCTGTGCCTGTGGCGTGGCAAACAAGCCTTCACCCACGAAATGATGAGCGAGGGCACCCACGATCAGAATATCCGACGCCTGTGCTTGCAGTTGGTCAACCCTGACGATCAAGCCGCCGTCGCCAGCATTGAGGCAACTGTGCGCGAACGCCTGAAAAAAATCGGCAAGGAGGGCGAGTTTTATCCGGCTGAGGAAGCGGACACTCATCAATAAAAAAGGGGCGACCATTCATGGGGCGCGCATCGCCCTCGGCGGATACGGGCGGCGAGAACGATCAAGGTTTATTCCTGGAACGAAACGCCGCCACCTTCATCCGGTTGCCGCAGGTCGCCATGCTGCACCAGCGGCGGCGGTGTGATTTGCTCAGGTCATGGAACAGCAGCACGCAGTCGTGGGCCTCGCACTGCCGGACGTATTCAAACTTATCGTGAGTGACCAAGCCCACCAGCGCCTCGGTCACCGGCCCAAGCAGGCTGGCCGGACTGCTGTCCCGAGGATAAGTGGCAGCTCGAAATGCCTTCTTCTCCTGTTCCCATTCCAGCCGGCTCACCGGCTGCCCCGCTTCAAGCACCTGGTTGATCACCGCAAGATCGACGGCAACGCCTGTCATTGCGGCATTCACCACCGCCCTTGAACTCGCGCGAAGCGTGCGAGCGAGCGCCAGCAGCCCACTCGGAGCCTGCAGCTCAACGTGCTCGGACAACAGCCCCGCTTGCGCCAGCCAACTCATGACGCTGTGATCATCGACGAAGCAGTCATGGCGCTGATCACCCACCCCGTACTCGGAGTTGATGAAATCGAGGGCAAGGTTGTCAGCCAGAAAAAGTGCGCCTGAAGCAGTGCTGTTCGGATTCATGGGGCGGCCTGTAACCAATAAATTATGTTTGACAGGTTACCAAATCCGGGAATAACCTTCAAACACCAACTTTAACGGTTACACAGGAAGCCACATCATGACTACGTCCAACGCCTCCATGGCCGCTGCCGGGCTCGCCGCCTCCTTGCTGATGAGCAGCGCTATCGCCGACAACACAGTGCATTACCGCTATGAGCAGGTCGGTGACGTAAAGGTGTTCTACCGCGAGGCCGGCGACCCCAGCGCGCCGACCGTGTTGCTGCTGCACGGCTTCGCCGGTTCATCCTTCATGTTCCGCGAACTCATGCCCGAGCTTGCCGACCGCTATCACGTCATCGCGCCAGACCTGCCGGCATTTGGCTTCACCCAAGCCCCTCCACGCGGCGAATACGCCTACACCTTCAGCCAACTGGCCAAGACCATCGGCCAGTTCACCGAACAGCTCAAACTCGATAAATACGCGCTGATGGTCCACGACTATGGCGCCCCCGTGGGCTGGCGCATGGCCAGCGCCCATCCGGAGCGGGTGACCGCGATCATTTCCCAAAACGGCAACGCGTACGAAGAAGGCCTGGGCAAAGGATGGGCGCCTATCCAACGCTACTGGCACGCCCCGACCCAAGAAAACCGTGAGGCCCTGCGCGACTTCCCAACCCCCGCCTCGATCAAGTGGCAGTACCTGGAAGGCGTGGCCGACCAAAGCGCGGTTTCACCCGATGGCTACACGCTGGAAGGGCTGCAAGTCTCCCGGCCGGGCAATGCCGACATCCAGCTCGACCTGTTGCTGGACTACGCCTCGAACGTAGCGATGTACCCGGCCTTCCAGGCGTACTTCCGCCAGTACCAGCCACCGCTGCTTGCGGTCTGGGGAAAGAACGACCCATTCTTCCTGCCGGCCGGCGCCGAGGCGTGGAAGCGCGATATTCCCAAGGCGGATATTCGTTTTTATGACACCGGGCACTTTGCGCTGGAAACCCATGGCAAGGAGATCATTCCTGTTATACGGGCGTTCCTCGACAAGAACCTGCGGTGACCAACGCAAACCCTTTGTAGGCGCGAACTTGCTCGCGAAGAACGTCAACGGTAACGACGCGACGCGGGTCTCACGCGTTACGGCCTCGCTCACGCGTTCGGCTGGAATCGCTGGCATTGGCCTGCGCGGCATTGGTTGCGGCAGGAGACGCGTTGACAAGCGCCGTTACATGCGCGAAATACCTTCAGATCGCCAGCGTCTGGTGCGATCACGAACGCTGGGCACTTCTGGCCGATTGATGCCTGCCGTGAGAGGCAACAAACGGCCTGGCGTCTCAGGAACGGCCTAGGGTATCAAGCGTGTCTCGCGTAGTTTGTCGAACACGTCGAAAAATGCCTGATCGCTCGCCTGGTAGGCGGTGAAGCCCATGGCACGGCTTTTCGACATGTCCGTGACCACTTCGATGGGTCGACCCAGGTCTGCATCGGTATGCCATGGGGATATCAGCCGACCGATATCGGCTTCTTTCAGCCCGAATTGCGCGACCATTTGCGTCCATACGGCTTGGTCGTCAGCCATCTGCCTGGCAAGGGGGGAGGGTGAAGCGGGATAATCGGCGGCAGGCACGTCGAAGTATTTGGCGATTCGGCTCCACATCCATTTCCAACGAAAGACATCGCCATTCGTGACGTTGAATGCCTGATTGGCCGCAGCCGGCGTAGTGGCCGCCCACAATTGTTGTTTGGCCAACTGCCGGGCATCCGTCATGTCGGTGAGGCTGTCCCACTGCACCCGTGACCCGGGAAACACAAAGGGGCGATGAGTGTGTTTGCAAATCGAGGCATAGACGGCGAGGGTAGTGGCCATGTTCATCGCGTTGCCTACGGCAACCCCGGTAACGGTATGCGGGCGGTGAACGCTCCAGGTGAAGCCGTCCTTTTCAGCAGCGGCGAAAAGTTCGTCTTCCTGGGCGTAGTAGAAGTTTTCGACGTCCAGACGGCCCTGGTCCTCGCGGAACGGTGTTTGCGGAAGGCTGCCGTTACCATAGGCTTCGAATGGGCCGAGGTAGTGTTTCAGGCCAGTAACCAACGCTACGTGCTCGACGCTCTTGGCCGGCCGGATGGCGGCCAGCACGTTGCGTACCATGGCGGCATTGACACGAATGTTCTCGGCCTCCGTGGCTTGCCGTGACCAGGTAGTAATGAACACATGCGTAGGCTTCAAACCCGCAAGCGCCTGTTCCAGCGAAGCAGGATCCTGAAGGTCTGCCGCCACGGGGATCACGCCTTGCGCTTGCGATGGGTGCCTGGACAGCGCGGCGACCTGCCAGTTGTTGTCGATTAATAACTGAGTGATGGCGCTGCCGACGATGCCGCTGGCACCGACGACCAAAGCTGTTTGGCTCATATGTTTCTCCTGGATTTAGATTTGGGAGTCCGCCTGAGTGACAGAGGTTCAACCTGAATCTGATCCGTCCAGCCTGGCGCATGGACTTGAATGCACGTGCCTTTCGATGCTTTAGCCGGCGTTTTCCATACTTCGCTGCGGATAAAGCGCTCGCCAATGTGAAATTTGCTGTTGGATATTCCAATAAATGATGTGCACGTAGAGTTTTTCCACAAAATCCACATCGAATCCAGTGTCGACGGCCCACGCGCGGCGGTCCTGCAGCATCGCCGCCACCCGTTCCGGCGCGGGGATCGCTTGTTCGTTGGCCTTGAAGCGCACGGCGGCCTTCACGTAACCCAAACGTTGTTGCAGTGACTCCAGGATCTGACGGTCGAAAAAGTCGATGCCCGCGCGGATGTCGGTGAGGCTTTCGCATGCCTCGGGTGTTTTCAGTGACGACATAGTGTTTGTCTCTAATAAAGGGTTCGGTTTCAGATGACGTCGAAGCGTGGGCACGCCAGCCGGGCAGCGGCGGGGGGCTGTTCATGGGCACTTTGATGAGCACGGGCGGCGCCCGTGCGCCAGGCATCGGTGTCACGCTCGGCGATGACCTCATCAATCAAGGCATCGATCATGCATTTGTCATGATGATGGGGCGTGGTGATCAAGTGCGCGGTGCCACCGGAGATGGCCAGGCAATACTTTTTCGCGATGCATTCGGACGGGCAGGGAAACACCACGGTGATGGAGTTCTCGTTGCGCCATGCATCGATGCCGGCGGCCTGGAAGCGATCCACGGCATATTGCGCCTGGTCCAGACAGTGGCGGACACGCTGGCGCCAGTCGGCGAACGAGTGGCTGCGCAGTGCCGCCCACATCATCAGCGGCGTGTGGCCATTGCGTGAGCCGCTGATGGTTTTGTCATGGGCCAGGATGTAGTCGACTTCTACGCAGATGCGCGCCACGTTCTTGCGCTTGGCGACCACGATGCCGCACGGGATCGGCGAACCAATCATCTTGTGCCCGGACACGCAGATCGAATCGATGCCGTCGGCAAACGTGAAGGGTTGCGGGTGGTCGACGAAGGGCAGGATCATCCCGCTCAGCGCCGCGTCGGCATGCAGGTAGTAGTCACGCCGGGCGATGCCCGCCAGTTGCAGTCGTTGCTGGATGGTCGCGATGTTGTCCACCGCGCCACGCATCGTCGTGCCGATATTGGCGAAGATGATCGGGTGACGTTCCTGGTCGGCGGCGATCTTGAGCATCAGGTCGTCGTAGTCGATCTCGCCGTTGGGCAGGGATTCGACGGCACGGCATTTGATGCGCAGCAGCTTGACGATCTTGGCCACCGAGTAGTGGGTGTCCCTGGAGTAATACAGGGTGCCGTCAGGGAACAGTTCGCGGGCCAGGTAGCAGCCGAACATATTGCCTTCGGTGCCGCCATTGGTGACGTAGCCCCAGCTGTCTTCGAGCGCAATGTCGAACAGCTCGGAGAAGTACGTCATCACGTCCTTTTCAAAGTCGAACGAGTTCAGCACATAGTTGCTGTACTCGTTCCAGTCCCCGCAATTGTTGATCGAAAACTGCAGGAAACGGTGCAACTGGGAGTAATCGAAATCGGCGGATTCGGGGTAGCCGATGTTGAAGTACTGATGGGTCACGCAGTGCTGCCAGAAGTGTTCAAGCCTTTTTTGGTCGGCCGTGGATAACGTCATCTCTAATTCCTTTTAAATCGACTGGGCGAAGCGGCCCGGTCAGGCCGCTTTTTGCCGCGTGTCCACCAGCGACCACCAACTGGCGAGCGTGGGCGAGTCGGCCAGCTCTTCAAAGGTGACGGCGATTCCACGCTCCTTGAGTTCGGCGGCGAGTTTCATCACTTGCAGGGAGTCGAGGCCGTAGAAAATCAGGTTTTCCTCGGGGTCCAGTTCTTCGCCGTCTTCGATCAATTGCAACACGCGGGTTTTCAGCCAGGCGCGGGTGGTTTGCGCCGCCAGCAGCTGGCGCAGCTGTTTCTTGTCGATCTTGCCCACGGCGGTGAGCGGCATGGTGTCGATCAGCCGGATGCGGTCGGGCAGTTTGTATTCGGCGATACCCAGTTCCATCAGGTGGCGACGCAGGGCGGGCGGCTTGAGGTTGGGATTGCACGAGACGACGAAGGCGCAGCTCTTTTCCCCCAGTGCGGCGTCGGGCATGGCGACCAGACCGGCGTGGGTGACGTCGGGGTGCAACACCATGAGGTTTTCGATCTCTTCGGAAGCGACTTTTTCGCCACCCCGGTTGATCTGGTCCTTGACCCGGCCGACGACGCGCAGGTCACCGCTGGGTGTCATTTGCACCAGGTCACCGGAATAGTAGTAACCCTCGTTATCGAAGGCCTGGGCGTTCTGTTCGGGGCTCTTGTAGTAGCCGCAGAAGGTGTAGGGACCGCGGGTAGCCAGCAGGCCGGGCTCGCCGTGCGCTACGGGCACACCGTGTTCATCGACGATTTTGATTTCGTCCCCCGGGCTGATCGGGCGGCCTTGGGTCGTAAAGATTTGCTCGTCGGTGTCATCCAGGCGGGTGTAGTTGATCAGGCCCTCGGCCATGCCGAACACCTGCTGCAGTTTGCAGCCGAGCACCCCGGGCACCTGGCGGGCCAGCGAGTCGGCGAACACGGCGCCGCCGACCTGGAGGAATTCAAGCGATTGCAGTTGCTCGGTGTGCTGCGGCGCGGCCTGCAGCCATAACGCGACGGCACTGGGCACCAGGGCGACGGTGTTGACTTCGTGGCGCTGGATTATTGCGAAGCAGCTCTGCGGTTCCGGGCTCGGCGCCATGATGACGGTACCGCCCGCGTACAACACGCCCAGGGCACCCGGCGAACTGAGCAGGAAATTATGCGCTGCCGGCAGGGCGCACAGGAAGCGTGTTTGTGCGGTCAGGCCGCACACCTCGGCACTGGTGCGGGCGTTGTAGTGGTAGTCATTGTGGGTGCGTGGAATGAGCTTGGGTGTACCGGTGCTGCCGCCGGACAACTGGAAGAGGGCCACTTCATCCGGTGCGCTGGGGGAGAAATCCACGCGCCTGTCGCTCGGGTTTTCGATCCAGGCAGCCAGGTTGTTGGGGGCGTGCTGTTCGCCGAGGAACAGCGTGACTTCAGGGCTTGCGCCGACTTCGTTGAGGTCGGCGAGGTAGCCGTCATCACGAAACACTTCATGCTCACGGGAGGCGATCAACAGCTTTGGCGTGATTTGCTTGGCGTAGCTTTTGAGCTCCAGTTTGCGATGGCTGTAGAGCGCGTTGAGCGGCACGATGCCGGCCTTGAGCAGCGCGAACAGCACAATGTAGAACTCGGCGATGTTGGGCAGTTGCACCAGCGCGGTGTCGCCGTGGCCAAGCCCGTTGGCGGCCAGGCGTGAGGCCAGGTTGGAGGACAGTTGGTCCAGCTCGCTATAACTGAAGCGACGCTCGCCGCAAATGATCGCGCAAGCCTGGGGCTGTGCCTGGCTGCGGGCCTGGAGCAGGTGGGTGAGGGGTTGATCGATCCAGTAGCCGTTTTCCCGATAGCGTTGTGCTCTTTCGAGGGGCCAGTGCGTGAATTCTAGGGTCATGAGGGTCACTGCTGAAAAATGGGGAAATTAGTGGGCCAGGCCGCATGCGCGCAGCATGGTGCCGAGCTTGGTCTGGACTTCTGTCCATTCGGAGTCGGGGCTTGAGGCTTCGACGATGCCGGCGCCGGCGAACAGGCGGACCTTGTTGCGCTTGATGGTGCCGCAGCGGATGGTCACGACCCATTCGCCGTTACCTTGGGCGTCGCACCAGCCGACCATGCCGGTGAACAGGCCTCGCTCGACGTGCTCGACGAAGCGGATCAGGTGCCGGGCGCGCTCGGTAGGGAAGCCACAGACGGCAGGGGTTGGGTGCAGGCGGCACGCCAACTGCAAGGCCGAAATGCCGGGATCGGCCAGGGTGCCTTCGATACGGGTGGAGAGGTGCCACAGCGCAGGCGTGCTGATCAGGCTAGGGCGCTGCGGCACGTCCAGTCGTGCGCACAATTGGTCGAGCTGGGAGGCGATGTCTTCGGTCACCAGGCGGTGTTCGTAGTGGTCTTTTTCCGAGGTGGCCAGCCAGTCGGCGTTGCGCCGGTCGGCTTCGGGGTCAGCCATACGCTTGGCCGAGCCGGCGAGGGGATTGGACACGAAATCCAGACCGTCCTTGTGCACCAGCAATTCGGGGCTGACGCCGATCAGGGTGGCGCCGTCCGGCATGGGCACGCGGAAGTGGTAGCCGCCGGGATTCTGGGCACGCAGATTGTTCTGCATGGCGCTCACGTCCACATCCTGGGCAAACAGCAATTCACGCTGCACCGAGAGCACGGCCTTGCGCACGTCGCTGTGGCGGAAGTTGACGATGGCGTGTTCGACCGTGCGCTTGAAGCCTTGCTCGTCCGGTATGTTTTTTTGTTCAAGCAGTTCCGGCATCGAGGCCGCACCGGTGTGCACGGCACCGCTGCGGGCGCGCCACTCGGCGTGTTCGGGGATGTAAAGGCAGGACGCTTCAGCGGGATCGAAGGGGATGGCGCCGACGATCATCGGGTTGGCCTGGCCCGCTTTGCGCGCTTGTTCAAAGGCGTGCGAGACGGTTTTTTGAAACAGGCTGCTGGCGTTTTCACCCGCAATGGCCGGCGTTTCGATACGTTGCAGCATGCCGCTGACCGCCAACTCACGATCGCCGGAGGTGAATGAAAAACGCCGAGTTTCGTCAAGCTGTTGCACCTCATCCATGTCGCTCGTCCTAAGGGTGCCCGTTCTCATGTGCAGAAAGCCTCCGTGGCTTGTGGTCAAAAAATTATACCTTGAAATATAATCATTATCGTTTCTAATAGGTGACGCTAATCATTTAGATTTGTCAATCACATGAGTGGACCATGAGAGAGTTAACTTCGATGCAAGCCGCCTGTTGGATCGGGCGTACTGCACATGCCTTTTTAGGGAGAGTTTCGGCTCATCTTTATGCCGAGTTCGATGGCCAGTGCATTGAGCTGGACCGGTTACGCAAAGCGCTTGAACGGGCCAGCCTGCTGCATCCGATGCTGCGAATGCGGGTGGATGCGCAAGGGCTGCAATCCATCGCTTCCATGGACCAATCGCCTCGGTTGGAAGTCGAAGACCTGCGTGCCATGACCGAACCGCAGGCCGCCCGTCACCTGCTGGCCAAACGGGAGGCGTGGACACATCAGCAACTGGACTTGCGCCATGAGCCGGGCGCCCGGTTTGCAGTGAGCCTGATCGCGCAGGACAGGTTTCGCCTGCATGTCGATACCGACATGATCGCCATCGATCCCTCCAGTTTCCGCACGCTGATGGAAGACCTTGCCCGGCTTTACGAGCAGCCCGATGACACGCTGCCGAACACGCCATCCTTCTTCGATTGGTACGACAAGGTGCGTGTCGACCCGGCGCTCAAGGCCGCCCGGGATCGCGACCGTGCCTGGTGGCGTGAACGCCTGGCGCATGTTGCTCCGGCCCCCGCCTTGCCATTGCTTGAACGCCCGCCGGAGCAAGCGCAAAGCCACCGACTCCATACCTGGCTGGGCCCCGTCGAGCGTCAGGCATTGGAACACGTGGCACGGGAACGCAGGATCACCCTGTCGACCTTGATGATGGGGCTGTTTGCGGCGGTGCTCGGGGAGCAGACCGGCGACCGTAGCTTTCGTCTCAATGTACCGACGTTCTGGCGCCAACCGCTGGTGGATCATGTCGAGCGCGTGGTGGGTGAGTTTGCCAATGTGTTGATTCTGGATGTAGACATCGAGTCCGCCGCCACGCCGGCCGCGCTGTGCGCGCAACTGGCGAAAAAAATGGTCGGCCTGCTTGAGCATTGCGCCTATCCGGGCGTGAATGTGATGCGCGACCTGTCCCGCCATCGCGGCTCGCCACAGCTGGCGCCGGTGGTCTTTACTGCCGCGCTGGACATGCCCGGTGGCGACTTGCTTTCGCCGCGCGTGCGGCGTGTATTCGGCCCGATGAATTGGGTCATCTCCCAAGGGCCTCAAGTGGCTCTTGATGCACAGATCGCCTGCGCCGATGGCGGTATCCTGATCAATTGGGATATCCGTCTTGATGCGTTGCCACTGCCGTGGGTGACGACGTTCTTTGAGCGCTTTGTGGCGATCACGCAGGAAGTGGCGGCCGATTCGCGCGCGTTGGATCAAGCGCTCAATGTCGGTGTTTCGCGCACACTCGAAAAATCACTGTCAGCGCTGCAGCAGGCGTACTTATTGGGCCGTGGCACCCAGGTGCCTCTTGGCGGCGTAGCCATGCAGGAGTTTCGTGAATACCACGGGGCCATGGACCCGACGCTGCTGCGCAGTCGCCTGGCGGCGATGGTGCAGCGCCATGACAGCCTGCGCACACGGGTGGATGCGCTCAAGCTGGTAAGTTATGTCAGCGATGAAGCCCGCATCAATCTGGACGAAGTCGACCTCACGTCAATGTCGGCGCAAGCAGCGTCGGCGTACATCGATGGGCGCCGCGAGGCTTACGCCCACGCCATCTTCGAGCTGGACCGTGCGCCTTGGAATGTCACGCTTTTCCACCTGCCCGACGACCAGTTGACCGTGTTCGTGCGCCTGGATGCGTTGATCCTCGACGGCCGCTCCATTGCTGCGTTGTTGGTCGAGCTGTTCGACGGACTGCCCGGCGATGCGCCCGCTGCCGAGGCTGCGCCTGCGCCGGAGGATCAGGCCCGTCAACGCAAGGCCGACGCGGTTTACTGGAAGACCAAGCTCGCCGACGTGACGGGCGCACCACGCCTGCCGTGGCGCGTGCCGCTTGATCAAGTGCGGGCCTCGCGCTATGAGCGCCAAAGCCGACAAGTGCCCAAGGCGGTATTCAACGGTTTCTGCAAATTGGGCGCCCGGCAGCGGCTATTCAAGAACTCCGCCCTGATGGCGCTGGTGATGGAGGTGCTGTCCCACTGGCTCGATGAAGGCGGCTTGTGTGTGGCGGTGCCCGTTGCGCCGCAAACGGGCGGTGCATTTGCCAACCGTTCCAGCTTTATCGCGATCAACCGAAGCGAGGCGCCCGGCACCTTTACGGAGCGTGCGGCGAAGCTGCAAGTGGACGTGCTGGAAGGGCTGCAACACCTGGCCTATTCGGGCGTTGACCTTGCCAGGTTGCTGTTCGAATCCCACGGCCCTGGCCCTGTGCTGCCGGTGGTAATTACCAATGGTTTTTCCTGGCCGGTGTCGGCGGCGAACAGTCCCATGCAGTTGCAAGGCGGCCTGACCCAGACGCCTCAGGTGGCCATGGACATTCGCTTCTGGGCTAACGCCGAGGGCGCGCTGGTGCTGGATATCGACTATGCGCGGGAAGTCCTGGACCCAGCGGTGGTTCACGACATCCTGGATGCGCTGGAAAAGGCCATCAGCCAGATCAGTGCCAGCGGTGAGTTCGCCATGGACGCCAGCGCGATCATCGACACGTCTCACTATTGCCTCAATAGCGCGACGACCGAGGCCCGTGCCGAAGGGTTCCTGGCGCAAATCGCCAGGCACCTGTTCGACCCCGCCAACCAACGGATCGCCCTGATCAGCGGCGAGCGGCGGATCAGCTACGCCGAACTGGGTGCGGATGTGTCGCGTGTCATTGCGGCGTTCAAGGCCCGTGGCATCGCCCCGGGCCAAGTGGTCGCCATCTGCCTGCCACGCAGCCCGGAGCACACCACGCTGACCTTGGCCTGTGCACTGACGGGCGTGATCTGGGTGCCTATCGACGCCTCGGCGCCGGACGAGCGTCGGCAGTATCTGTTGGAAAACTGCCGCCCCGATCTGGTGATCATCAGCTCGGGCGAGACGGTCGAGCAGGCCCACGCCACGCCGAACGAGTTGCTGGCCGGGCCGCAAGCCAGTGCGCCAAGGCTGGATGATCGCTCGATGAGCGAAGCGCCGGCGTATTACCTCTACACCTCGGGCACCACCGGCAAGCCCAAGTGCGTAGTGCTGTGCAACCGCGCCACGGCCAATGTCATCGGCAGCACCTTGTCACACTGGCGCGTACGCCGCAGCGACGTGTTCATCTCGGTAACCCCGCTGCACCACGACATGTCGGTATTCGATGTGCTCGGCTGCCTGACGGCCGGCGCCACGCTGGTACTGCCTGGCGTCGGCGAGGAAAAGGATGCGCTGCGCTGGAATCAGTTGATCGCCAGGCACCGTGTGACGCTGTGGTGTTCCGTGCCGGCCATCCTGGAAATGCTGCTGTCGTGCCGAGGTGACTATGACTTGGCCAGCCTGCGCCTGATCGCCCAGGGCGGCGACTACATCAAGCCGGGCGTGATCGCCGAGTTGCGCGGGCTGCTGCCATCGTCGCGCCTGATTTCCCTGGGGGGGCCGACAGAGACCACGATCTGGAGCATCTGGCACGACATCACTGCCGATGACCCACTGCAAATTCCCTATGGGCGACCGTTGCCGGGCAACCGCTATCTGGTGCTCGACGCCCACGGAGCGCATTGCCCCGCAGGCGTTGTCGGCCGCATTCATACGGCAGGCGTCAACCTGGCCCTGGGCTACCTGGAAGACGGCGCGCTGGCACAAACCGAATTCATCAGCGTGATCGATGAGCACGGCCAGGCCGTACGTGCATTTCGTACCGGTGACTGCGGGCGCTATCGCCGTGACGGCACGTTGATGTTCGACAGCCGCGTGAATGGCTACGTAAAGGTGCGCGGCGTGCGCGTGTCGTTGCCCGACATCGAAATCGAGCTGATCAAGCATCCTGCGGTCAGGCACGTGCTGGTGGTGGACTACGGCGAACAGCGCCAGGGCGAGGTCAACATCGGTGCGCTGTACGTGAGCGCCGAAGACGCCGAACCCTTGACCGCCGCCGCGTTGCGCCAGTTCGCCCGCGAGCACTTGCCGCAATCCCACGTGCCCACGCGATTCCTGGCGGTGCAGGCGCTGCCGTTGTCGCAAAACGGCAAACCTGATCGCCCGCATGCTCGCAGCTTGTTGCTGGAGCCGGCCGAGGAGGTCGTTGAAAGCCAATGCAGCAAGGTCTTGGCGATCTACCTGAGTGTGCTGGGCAGGCCACCGCAGGACGGCGCCAATGCCTCGGTCGACTTCATCAGTCTGGGCCTGCGGCCCCAGCATTTGAAAGCCATCGCTGCGCGGTTCCAGGAGGAACTGGCGGTGACGCTTTCCCCCGGACAATTACTGCGTTGCCGTAACGCACAAGATGTCGAGCGATTGCTCGCCTGCGCATAACCACATAGCACTACCCAGGGAGACAGATTGGATGACGGATTTACCCACTGTAGATATCGCCGGTGTTGGCATCGGGCCCTTTAACCTCGGGTTGGCCGCTTTATTGTCCAAACATTGCGACGTGACCAGTCTTTTCCTGGATCGCAAAGCCGAATTTCGTTGGCATGAAGGGTTGCTCTTACCGGGCACCACGTTGCAGGTGCCGTTTCTGGCGGATCTGGTGACGATGGCCGACCCGACCCACGAGCTGAGCTACCTCAATTACCTGCACCAGCACGATCGCCTGTACCCGTTCTATTACTACGATAACTTCCAGGTGCCGCGCCGCGAGTACGACCATTATTGCCGTTGGGCTTCGCAGCAGTTGCCGACGTGCCACTTCGGCGAGGATATCTGTGATGTGACTTACGACGCGGGAGTCGGCAAGTTCCTGATTGAAAGCCAGTCCGTGTCGGGCTTCAAACGCTGCTATTCCAGTCGTAACCTGGCGGTAGGCATCGGCACTACGCCGATAGTGCCGCAATGGGCTCAGGTGAAAAGCGCGGCACCCATCCTGCATTCGGCGGAGTTTGGCAAGCTCCAGGCGCAGTTGTTGGAATGTCGGCGTGTCACCGTGATTGGCTCCGGGCAGAGCGCCGCCGAGTGCGTGCTCGCGTTGTTCAATGAGCTGACCCCCGAGCGGATCGCCGCAGGCGCCTCGATCCGCTGGATCACCCGTTCAGCGGGTTTCCACCCCATGGAATACTCCAAGCTGGGGCAGGAGTGCTTTACGCCGTCCTACATGGCGTACTTCCACAGCCTCCCGCGTGAACGCCGTCGTGAGGTCGTGGCCAAGCAGGGCCTGTTGTACAAAGGCATCAGTTTTTCCACGATTGCCGCTATCTACGACTTGATCTATGAGCGCTCCATCGGCGGCAGTGACCCTGGCCTGACGTTGCTGTCGAACTGTGAAGTCGAGAAGGTAGAGGACGTCGCTGGTACGCTGCGTATTGCCTATCGGCATCGTGAGCTGGACCAGACCAGCAGCCTGGAGGCCGACGCGATTGTGGCCGCGACGGGCTACGGGCATGCCTGGCCGCAGTGGTTTGAGCGGCTCAAGGGCACAGTACTGGAGACCGATGAGCACGGTGACTGCCTTGTGGAGGATGACTTCACTGCACGTCGCTGTGATGACGGGGCGGGGCGTATCTTTGTGCAGAATGCCGAGATCTTCCAGCATGGTGTGGGTTCGCCGGACCTGGGCATTGCCGCGATTCGTAACGCGAGCATTGCCAATCAACTGCTCGGCCGCCCGCACTACCGCCTGCCCAAACGCTCGTCGTTCCAGCGTTATGGCATGCATGAGGTTTAGGGCGTGAAAGACAGGGCCTTGGTGTTACCAAGGCCCTGTTGAAGGGTCAGACGCGGATGTGGTCCAGGGTGAGGCCATCGGCGCCAGGTGTCGCAAACAGCGCGAACATCAGCTCAATCGTGGCGCTCATGCGAGCCATCTGATCTGCACTGTAACGGTCCGAACGGTAGGTCACCACCAGGCGCAATACGCGCTTGCCGTCCAGCGTGTTTTCCATGATCTCGAATTGAATACCGAACATCGACTGGTTCTTGTCCGGGTCAATCTGGCGGTAGCGGATCGCGCCGTTATCCGGCGTGCGCAGGGCGCCGTTCAAAGCGTTGTTGGCGTGAATCTGGATGTACACGTCGAACAGCAGTCCATCCGCCGGCGTCATGCCCAGGGCCTGTTGAATCTGCTCCATCGGCACATCGGCGTAGGCCATCGAGTCATTGATCAAGCGACTGACGTTTTCAATCAGGGTGCCGACGGCTTGCCGAGCATCGAATTGCACGCGGTGCGCGACCATGGTGGTGAAGTAGCCGACCGTGTCGTAATACACCGGATCTGTGCGACCGGACGCCGACGTGCCCACTACCAGGTCTTTCAAATCGCCGAGCTTGTGCAGGGAGAGCACGATTGCCGAATAGACCACGCCGAACAGTGAAGCGTTGTTCTGTCGGGCGAAGGCGTACAGGTGGTCGGTCATGCCTTGGGTGGGCTTGATCTCGAACCACTGGGCCTTGGTCGATACCTGTGCCGGCGGTGCCTCGGAGGAGGGCAGCGTCAGGCCACGGGTGGCATCGCGCAGCATGCCGGTCCAGTAGTCGAGGTGCTTCTGGTTGATCCCGGCGGCTTGCTGGCGCACGGCGAATTCATGGAAGGACGGTGCCGGGCTTTTCCAGACGGGCGCTTTGTCGGCCGCTCGGGCCAGGTAGGCCTGGGCCAGTTCTTCCATCATCACGTTGAGCGACCATTCATCAATGGCCATGTGATGGACGAGCAGCGATAAGGTTTGGCGTTGATGCTGCGTGTCCTGGATGAAGCGCACCCGCAGGGGCAGCTCGCGGGTCAGATCGAACTGATAGGTGGCTTCGCTTTGCAGGGTGGCACCCTGGCTTTCGCGGCTGGGCCAGAACCACTTGAACTGCGCTAGCTGCGAGGTCGGCACGATTTGCTGGTATGCCTCGCCACGCTCGAAGTGGAAGGTGCTGCGCAGGCTGGCATGGCGCTCAAGCAGGTCATGGAACGCCTGCTCGAACAGCGCTTCGTCCACCGGGTCGAGAAACTCCATGGCAAACGGCAGGTTGAAGATCGTGCCGAATTCGAAGGCGGCGTAAGCGCGTCCCAGGGATGCCTGGGCCAGTGCAAATGGCGCTTTTTGTACATCGTGCGACAAACCGGTGGCGGTCGTTGGTGCAGCGTTTTTCGCGATGACCCGGGCGCGTGCCGCCAAGGCGCTTGCCGAGGGTGCGCTGAAGAAATCGTTGAACTGGACTTCGATGCCATGGCGGCTCGACAGCTTGCCGATGATGCGGGTGGCCAGCAGTGAGTGGCCGCCAAAGTCGAAGAAGTCATCCGTCGCCAGCATGCCCGGTTCCGCCAGCGCTTCGCGGAACTCGGCGAGGATAATGGCTGCGACGTCAGGTGTTTCGGTGTGTGCGGCGTTTTCGCCGATGTCCGCCTGGCGGTGCAGCCACGGCAGTGGCGTATCAGCGGTGTGCATGATCTTGCGGTACAGGTCGTTCGCCTGGCAGGTCTGCTCAAGAATCGGGTGAAGGACCAGCGCCAGGATGGGCGCATCCGGGGTTTGCATAATCAGCGCCTTGAACGGCGGCTGGTGCTCGGCGTCCCACGGCGTGGACTGTTCGCGGAGCAGGTAGTGGCTGGCGTCACCGGTCACCTGAATGCGCTCGATGCACGCTTGCCAGTCGCGCGCCTGGACCTTGTCGACTTCGCCGTCATCGTTGAACTGATAGCGGGCATTGAGCTCCGGGATTGATTCGATTACCGCCTGGAGTGCCGACTCCAGCCCTGCGGGGTCTACATTCGCGTCGAGTTTCCAGGCACTCAGGTGCTTGGAAATGCGTTCGGGGTATTGCTGCTGCAAGAGCCAGATATGCGCTTCGTAATCGCTGGCAGATCGTTTTGAACACGTATCTGGAGTGAGTTCCATCATGGAAGTTTCCCGCCTTATCAAACTGAACAGTAAGAAGTAGAGAGGGCACCAAGTGCCGACAGACCCATCCTCGGTCTGGTGTACCGCTTGGGAACCCGGGCGTCGGAGGACGTGCAATCCGGTTGCGTTGCAGGGGCTTTATGAACACCGTATGATCGCAAATAATAATCATACATATTCGCATTAGTCAAAATCTGATCGCGGGTGGATTCGTCTCAGGAGAGGTGTTGTGAACAACGGAGCGTTTGCGTCCAAACGGCAATTCGAAAAGTTGTACATCGACCATCACCGCTGGTTATGCAGCCTGCTGCGGCGCAAGTTGGGCAATTCGTTGGATGCTGCGGATCTGGCCCACGATATCTATCTCAACCTCATCAAGAAGGGCTGCGTGCCTTCGATCGAAGACTCGCGCTGCCATTTGACCCAGATCGCCAAAGGCATGGTGATTGACCTCTATCGCCGCCGTCACCGCGAAGCCCGCCACCTGGAATCCCTGATGCAGCAAGCCGAACCGCTGGTGCCGTCCGAAGAGGAGCGGGCGCTGGCCGCCGAGGCGCTGGTGCAAATCGATGACGCGCTGCAGGCCAAACCGTCCAAGGCCCGCGAAGCACTGTTGCTGTGCAAGCTGCATGGCATGGGCCATCGGGACATTGCTGCCGAATTGAACGTGTCGGTGTCCTCTGTCGAAAAATACATCGCGGCGGGCCTGCGGGCCTGCCATCCCTTCGCCTCGACGGCCGAACTGTGAACAGTTGAATCCGCAGCGCCATTGAGGGTTTTGTCGCGTCGTTCGAAATACACGGTATGCACTGTGCAAAACGCTCCAACGCAAAAGGACGCCAGGTACGCCACACGGTGGCCGGCAGTGGTTATCAAGGAGAGCTCATGAGCGTTAAAGACACACCCGTCGGTTCGGTATCCCAGGTATTACGCCCCATTCGTGGGCGGCTGATATGTGCTGCGGTACTGGCCGCCCTAGGGACCATGCTGACCATGGTGCCCCTGGCTGGCATCGCCCACATTGCGCGACTGGCCATGGGTGACGCAGCCAGTTGGGCCCAGTTGCAAGGCCCGGTCTGGCAAGTGGTGGGTGTCAGCCTGGCCTGCCTGTTCCTGGGCATGACCTTGATTTCGCTGGGGGAGATGGTCGCGCACCTGGCCGACAACCACATCACCGGCCACCTGCGCCAGGCCATCACCCGTCGATTGGCCAGGGTGCCGCTGGGCTGGTTCACCAGTCGTGCTTCGGGTGAGGTCAAGCAGGCGATGCAGGATGACATCGGTACCTTGCACAGCTTGACGGCGCATTTTTTCACCACCCTCGGCCGTACGCTTGGGGCTGTGATCATCGCTATCCTCTACCTGTTTGCCATGGACTGGCGCATGGCGATTGTCTCGCTGCTGCCATTCCCGCTGTTTTTCCTGTTTTTCACCCGCGCCACCAAGGCCAGTGGCGCGAACATGCAAGCGTTCGGCGCCGGCATGATGCGCATCAACAATGCCGTGATCGAGTTCGTCAACGGCATTCCCGTGGTCAAGGCATTTGGCGCCGAGGGCAAGGCCCATGGCAGTTACCGGAGTGCGGTGGATGCTTTTGCCGCTGCGTTTACCGACTTCACCCGGCCACTGGTCAGTGCGATGGCCAACGCCCACGCCATGATCACGCCCGTGGCGGTACTCGGTGTGGTGCTGGCGGCCGGTACGCTGGGGGTGAGCCAGGGCTGGCTGGCTCCAGTGGACATCCTGCCGTTCGCCCTGGTCGCCCCAGGCATCTGCGCGCCGCTGTTGCTGCTGAGCTATATCACCCACGACCTGAACAACGCGACCGCCGCCGCCCAGCGCGTGCAAACCCTGCTGCAAACCCCCGTGCTCGAAACCCTGCCAGGCACGTCAGCACAATCGCCGGCAAACGCTGAAATTCGCGTCGAACACCTGAGCTACCAGTATAACGACGACGCCCCGGTGCTCCAGGACCTGAACTTCACCCTAAAGCCCGGCACCGTGACCGCCATCGTCGGCGCATCAGGTTCCGGCAAGTCGACCCTGGCGCGCCTGCTGCTGCGTTTTTTCGACCCTACCGAAGGGCGTATCACCCTGGGCGGTGTCGACCTGCGCCACATCGAGAGCACCCAGTTGTACCGGCGTATCGGTTTCGTGTTGCAGGAAGTACGCCTGATTCACGCCAGCCTGCGCGACAACATTGCCCTGGGCCGTCCCTCGGCCAGCCAGCAGGAAATCGAGGCCGCCGCGCGTATTGCGAACATCCACGAACGCATCCTGGACCTGCCACGGGGCTATGACTCGGTGATCGGTGAAGATGTACAGCTTTCCGGCGGTGAGTTGCAGCGCGTCAGCATCGCCCGCGCCGTATTGCTCGACCCACCCGTGCTGGTACTGGATGAAGCCACGGCGGCAGCCGATGCCGAGAATGAGGTCAAGCTGCAACAAGCCCTGTCGCGATTCGCCCAGGGTCGCACGCTCATGGTGATCGCTCACCGGCTCGACACGGTGATGCATGCCGACCAGATCATCCTGATCGACAACGGCGCCCTCTGCGAGCAAGGCACCCACACCGAGTTGCTCGCGCGCAAAGGTCGCTACGCCCGGCTGTGGGCGTTGGGCGGTTATGAACAAGCCAAGGAACAGGCGGTGTCGTCATGCTGAAAACCTTTATTCAACTGCTCGGCGAAGACGCTTCGGTGCTGCGCCGCTATCTGGCGATGGCCCTGGTCTATGGCCTGCTCTGCGGGGTGACGATTGTCATGCTGGTGCCGATCCTCACCCACCTGTTGGCGGGGGATACCCACGCCGCTGCGCAATGGCTGATCGCGCTGGTCATCGGTGTGGTGGCGTGCTGGGCGCTGCGACGCAGCGTCGAAAAAGCCGGCATCCGCGTCGGCATCGCCGTGCTCCAGCGCGGGCGCCACCGCCTTGGCGACCATGTGGCGCAGTTGCCCGTCGGCTGGTTCAGTGCGCACAACACGGCGCGGCTCAGCCATCTGGCGACCTCGGGCATGATGGAAATGGCGCAGTTGCCTGCACACGTGTTCACGCCACTGTTGACCGGTGTGGTCACGCCGCTGGTGATTCTCATCGCGCTGTTCAGCCTGCACTGGCCAATGGGCCTGGTTGCCCTGGCGACCCTGCCGGTGCTGCTGGGCGTGTTCGTGTTGACGGCGCGGTTGGGGCAGCGAGCCGATCACGACTTCCAGCACAACGCCGCCCTGACCAGCCAGCGCATGGTCGAGTTCGCCCGGGCGCAGTCGGTACTGCGTGCCTTCAATGGCGAGGACGGCGGTACCCAGTTCCTTGAACAGGCCATCGGTCGCCAGCAGCAGGCTGCCAGGCATCTGATCCACGTATCGGCGATGTCGGTGGTGTTCAATGCGTGGGCGGTGCAGGCCGGTTTTGCTGCGCTGCTGGTGGCTGCCACCCTGTGGCTGGGCGACCTGCTGGGCGCCGGCCTGGAAGCAGGCTCGGTCATCGCCGTGATGATTACGCTATTGCTGGTCAGCCGCTTCATCGACCCGCTGCTGGAAGTGGCCGGCTACAGCGAAGTGCTGCGCGGTGCCCGTGGCCAGTTGGGCGCGGTGCGCGAGATTTTTGCAGTCAAGCCACTGCCGCAGCCACAGGCCCCCGAGGCGCCTGTCGATAGCAGCGTCGAACTGTGCAACGTCAGCTTCACCTATGCCGAGGGCCAGCCCGACGTGCTGCGCGATGTCAGCCTGCGCATCGAACCGGGCAGCATGACCGCACTGGTGGGTGCGTCCGGCTCGGGCAAGACCACATTGGTGCGCTTGATTGCACGCTTCTTCGATGTGACCCAGGGCCAAGTGATCGTCGGCGGCGTGGATGTGCGCCAGATGTCCGGTGAGCAACTGGCCGGCCAGATCAGCCAGATCTTCCAGGATGCCTACCTGTTCCAGGGCAGCATTGCCGACAACATCCGTATCGGCAAACCAGCGGCCGGCGATGCCGAGGTGATGGAAGCGGCGCGACAAGCCGGCGTGCTGGAAATCATCGAGCGGCTGCCCCAGGGCCTGGACACACCGGTGGGCGAGGGCGGGGCACGGTTGTCCGGTGGCGAACGCCAACGGATCTCCATCGCCCGTGCGCTGATCAAGGATGCACCGATCCTGCTGGTCGACGAAGCCACCGCGGCCCTTGATGCCGAGAACCAGGCCGCCATCGCCGAAGCGCTGGCGCGGCTGCGCGGCAAACGCACGCTGATCGTTATCGCCCACCAGCTGTCGACCGTGGTCATGGCCGACCAGATCCTGGTGCTCGATCAAGGCCGGCTCAGCGAACACGGTTCCCATGCTCAATTGAGCGCCAAACCTGGGCTGTATGCCCACTTTCTCGCCCAGCGCAGGGCGGCAAAAGGCTGGCGGATCGCGGGTGAGGACGCTTCTTGAGTCGTACAGCATTAGTCGTCCTGTTTGTCGTGCTGTGCGGCCTGTCGCTGATGGTGGGGGTCAAGCAGGTGTCGTGGGTCGAGCTGCTGAGCTTTTCCGACGACGCCTGGCTGACCCTCACCGCCAGCCGGCTGCCACGCCTGGCCGCGCTGATCCTCACCGGGGTCGGGTTGGCCGTGTGCGGCGTGATCCTGCAGCAGATCGTGCGTAACCGCTTCGTCGAGCCGGGTACCAGCGGTGGGTTGGATGCCGCCAAGCTGGGCATCCTGATTTCCCTGACGGTCGCGCCGGGCGCCGGGGCCGCCGGCAGAATGCTGTTCGCCCTGGCCTTTTGCTTTGCCGCCAGCCTGATCTATGTCGCGATCATCCGGCGCATCCAGTTCAAGAACACCGTGATGGTGCCGGTGATCGGCCTGATGTACGGCAGCGTGCTGAGCGCCGTCGCCGAGTTCTACGCCTACCGCCATAACATCCTGCAGAGCATGCAGGGTTGGATGCTCGGGGATTTCTCGAAGATCGTTCAGGGCAATTACGAGATCATCTACCTGATCCTGCCCATTGTCGTGCTGACCTACCTGTATGCCCATCGTTTCACCGTACTGGGCATGGGGGAGGGCATGGCCAGCAGCCTGGGCCTGAACTACGCCGTCAACGCGGCGCTGGGCTTGATGTTGGTGGCCGTCACCGTCTCCGCCACGGTGATTACCGTGGGCGCGATTCCCTTCGTCGGGCTGGTGATTCCCAACCTGGTGGCCCTGCACTACGGTGAAAACCTGGAGCGCACGCTGCCCATCGTCGCTCTGTGCGGTGCCTCGTTGCTGTTGATTTGCGACATCCTCGGCCGCCTGCTGATCTACCCCTTCGAAGTGCCGATCGGCCTGACTGCCGGCTGCATTGGCGGTGTGGTGTTCCTGGTGCTGCTGATCCGGAAGTACATATGAGACACATGGCTACCCGTTATGGCCTTTGGCTGCTGGTCCTGTTGCTGGCCGTTGGGTTCCTGTTGCTGGGCTCGGGCCTGGATTTCGATTACGTCATTCCCAAGCGGCTTACCCGCCTGGCCGCAATCGGCATTGCCGGCGTGTGCATTGCGTATTCGTCGGTGATATTCCAGACCATCGCCGGCAACCGCATCCTCACGCCGGCGATCATGGGCTACGAGGCGATCTACCTGTTGTTCCAGGCGTTGCTGATTCTGCTGCTGGGCACCCAGAGCCTGCTGCTTGGGCGTGACGGCAACGTGCTGTTATCGGTGCTGTTGATGCTCGGCTATTCGTGGCTCCTCCACCGTTGGCTGTTGCGCAACGGCAGTCACGACGTGTACCTGCTGTTGCTGCTGGGGTTGGTGTTGAGCATGGTGATGGGCACCTTCACCCAATTCATCCAGTTGAAGATCAGCCCCGGGGAGTTCTCGATTTTCCGGGGATTCAACTATGCCTCGTTCAACAAGGCGCAACCGGGGCAGGTGATCTATTCGGGCGTGTTGGTGGCGGCCGTGTGCTTCATCGCCCAGCGCACGTTGCCGGTGCTCGATGTCCTGGCCCTGGGACGTGACCAGGCGATTTCCCTGGGGGTCGACTACCCACGCAGCGTGCGCCTGCAACTGGCGCTGATCGCCATTCTGGTGGCGGTGTCCACCAGCCTGGTGGGGCCGACCGCGTTCATGGGCGTGTTCGTCGCCAACATCGCCTACGCCCTGGCCGGCACCACGCGGCACCGGGTCACCTTGCCCCTGGGCTGTGCGATTGGCATTGGCATTTTCATCATCGCTCAGTACCTGGTGGAGCAATGGTTCAACTACAACACCTCCGTGAGCATTCTCATCAACCTGCTGTGCGGTGTGTATCTGCTCGCGCTGATGATCCGAAACCGAGGCACCGCATGATCTCTCTCCAACACGTCTACAAAGCCTATGGCGCCAAGCATGTGCTGAGTGACGTCAGCGTGCAGTTCCCACCGGGGCAAGTGACCTCATTGATCGGCCCCAATGGAGCGGGCAAATCCACCTTGTTGATGTTGATTGCCCGTCTGTTGACGCCTACCCGTGGCGATGTACTGATAGGCGGGCGCAACATCGCCGACGTACCGGTGCGTGACTATGCCAGGCGCGTCGCCACCTTGCGTCAGTCGCCGGATTTCAACCTGCGCCTGACCGTCGAAGAACTGGTGGCTTTCGGGCGTTTCCCCTACAGCCGAGGCGCACTCACCGCCCAGGACCGGGTGGTGATCGACGAAGCCATCGAGTTCCTTTCACTGCAACCGCTGCGCCTTTGCTACATCGACGAGCTCAGCGGCGGGCAGCGGCAGATGGCGTTCCTGGCAATGACCATCGCCCAGCAGACCGATTACCTGCTGCTGGATGAACCGCTCAATAACCTCGACATGAAGCACGCTGTTCACATCATGCGCGCCTTGCGCCGCTTGTGTGATGAGCAAGGCCGCACGGTGATCCTGGTGGTGCATGACATCAACTTCGCGGCCAATTATTCCGACCATATCGTGGCAATGAAGGGCGGCGCCATCCACCGTCACGGGCCGGTCGACCAGGTAGTGACCGAGGCCAACCTGCGCGAGCTGTTCGACCTGGATTTCGAGATTCTGCACAGCCAACAAGGCTTCGTTTGCAACTACTTCAACCCATCACCTTCAAGGGAACTGATATGAGCACTGATCACACGAACAGAATGCGCGCGCTGCTGCTGACGATGGCCGTGGCGACCGGGCTGCAGGGGTGTGACAAACCGGCGCCGGAGGCCAAGGCCCCGGTCGCGGCGCAGGCGGCCTACGCGCCGATCACCATCGAGCATCCGCTGGGCACCACCGTGGTCACTCAGTTGCCCCAGCGGGTAGTGGCCTTCGACATGAGCGAACTCGACACCCTGGATCAACTCGGGGCGCCGGTGGCCGGCATCGCCAAGGACTACGTCGCCAGCTTCCTCACTCGCTACCGTGACGACACGAATGTCGCGGATGTGGGCACGACCATCCAGCCCAACCTGGAGCGCCTGCATGCGCTCAAGCCCGACCTGATCCTGATCTCTCCACTGCAGGCCCAGAGCTATAAGGAACTCAGCCAGATCGCGCCAACCGTTTACGACGACGTGGACCTGACCAACAAAAAAGGCAATTTCATCGAGACCGCCAAGGCCCATTTGACCCTGCTGGGGCGCATCCTCGACAAGCCGGAACTGGCCCGCCAGAAAGTGGCTGAGATGGATGCCAAGGTCGAGCAGACCCGCCAAGTCACTGCCGGTCGCCCCGAGAAGGCCTTGATCGTGCTGCATAACAACGGTGCCTTTACCTCCTACGGCGTGAAATCACGCTACGGTTTTGTGTTCGACACCCTGGGCGTTAAACCGGCCAGCCCCGACATCGAGGCCGGGCTGCATGGCCAGCCGATTTCCAATGAGTTCATTCAGCAGGCCGACCCGGACATTCTGTACGTCATCGACCGCACGGCAGTGATGGAGCACCGCCCGGCCCTCGACCTCAAGAGCCTGGACAACCCCCTGTTGCGCAAGACCAAGGCATGGAACAACGGCCGGGTGATCTTCGTCGACGCCCAGACCTGGTACCTGTGCACGGCCAGTGTGACCTGCCTTAACCGCATGGCGGACGAGGTGGTGCAAGGCTACAAAGGCTGATCCAGACACGCGTTCGTGTACCCAAAGCCGCTGCCATTCAGGCCGCGGTTTTTTTTCTTGCGAATATTTATCATTTAGATTGAGGGTTTGGGGTTCTGGTACGGAATCCTAGTGAATGCACTTCAATACTTCGCATCGAAAGGAATCCAGCATGTCGGAACACGGCCGCCCAACTCGCGCCCACCCTGATTTATCCCAGGCCACACCGCGTACTTTCCCGTTTACCTTGAACCGCACGTTCTCAGCCGTGCAGATGGCCTTGCTGCTCGGTTTGAGCGGCGGCTCGCTGGCCGTGTCGGCGGCGCCTGAACCGGAGGCGGCCACCGAGGTTCGGCCCGAAGCGGAAAAGAACCGCCTGGTGCTGTCGGAAACCACCATCGTGGGCGAGCGGCTCGCCGCCGACGACCTGCCACCTGCGTACGCGGGTGGGCAGGTCGCCACGGGCGGGCGTATCGGGCTGCTGGGCAACAAGGACTTCATGGAAACACCGTTCAACGCCATCAGCTACACCGATGAATTCGTACGCAACCACCAGGCCAAGGACATCGGCTCGGTGATTGGTGCCACTGACCCGTCGGTCAACGTGCCGTCCAAGCGGTCCATCCTCGAAACCTTCTTCATCCGCGGTTTCAACACCAGCGCCAACGACGTCACCTTCAACGGCCTGGCCGGCATGGCGCCGAACCTGCGCGGCTCGACCGAACTGGCCGAGCGCATCGAAGTTCTCAAGGGCCCGTCTGCACTGCTCAACGGCATGCCGCCCGATGGCAGCGTCGCCGGCAGCATCAACATGGTGCCCAAGCGCGCCGCCGACGAGCCGCTGACGCGGATCACCACCAGTTACGAATCCAGGGGGCTGTACGGCGCCCACGCTGACGTGGGTCGACGTTTTGGCGAGCAGAACCAGTTCGGTATCCGCTACAACGGCGTGTACCGCGATGGCGACACCAGCGTGGACGACCAGCAGCAAAAAATGCAACTCAACGCCCTGGGCCTGGACTGGCGCACTGAGCGCGTACGCCTGTCCCTGGACGCTTACAAGCAGCGTGAGCGCCTGGATGGCGCCACCTATTTCGGCATCGGCATCTCGCCGGCGGTCAATAAAGTGCCCAGCCCGAGGAAGGGCAACCACTCCCTGGCACCGGACTGGGCCTACACCATCAACGACACCGAAACCGTGCTGGTCCGTGGCGAGGTCGACGTGAACGACTCGCTCACCGCCTTTGCCGCCTATGGCCAGCGCGACGGTGGCCGCAATGCCCTGATGACCCGTGACACGCTGATCAACAACACCGGGGACATCAACGTGCTGGCTTATCGCTCGGACGGGCAGGGCACGCAGAAGTCCGGTGAAGCCGGCCTCAAGGGCACGTTCGACACCGGTCCGGTTGGCCACGCCTGGTCTGTGGCCGCCACCCAGTACAAAACGGAGATGAGCTACAAGGACTTGATGATCCCCAACTATGTGGTCACCAACTACGACAACCTCGACTTCGGCCCGACACCGCCTCTGGGCAAATACGGCGCCGTCACCTCCCGCAGCGAAGCCAAGCTGAGAAGCTTCGCGTTCCTCGACACCCTGTCGTTCCTCGATGGCCGCGTGCAATGGACCGTAGGCTGGCGCAACCAGACCGTGGAAAGCGCCGGCCTGACGCCGGCCCGGGTCAAGACGTCCCGCTACAGCGACAGCAAGGTGTCGCCGGCGACGGCGTTGCTGGTCAAGGTCACCGACGACGTTTCGCTCTATGCCAACTACATCGAAGGGTTGTCCCAAGGAGGCACGGCACCCACCAGCGCCGCCAACTCGGGTGAAATCCTCAGCCCTTACCAGACCAAGCAGTATGAGGCCGGCGCCAAGTTCGACCTGGGCACCTTCGCCACCACTCTGGCTGTGTTTCAGATTGAAAAACCCAGCGCCTACACCGACCCTGTCACCAATATCTACGCCACCAATGGCGAGCAGCGTAACCGTGGCGTGGAATGGAGTTTCTTCGGTGAAGTACAACCCGGCCTGCGCCTGATGGGCGGCGCATCCTATACCCAGGCTGAGCTGACCAAGGCGTTGGTCAAGTCCAACGAAGGCAACCAAGTGACCGGCGTACCGAAAATCATCGCCAAACTGGGCGCCGAATACGACCTGGAAACGGTGCCGGGCCTGACCCTGACCGCCAACACCAACTACGTGGGCCGCCGCTACGTCACCGACGACCATCGTATGGAACTGCCGTCCTACACCGTGTTTGACGTGGGCGGCCGCTACACCACCAAGGTCATGTCCAAGCCCGTGACCTTGCGCGCCAATGTCGAGAACGTGGCCAACCGCGCCTACTGGATCGGTTCGTACAGCGGCGGCGACGGCAGCGGATTGTCCGGTGGCCTGGGTACGCCGCGTACGCTGCAACTGTCGGCGTCGGTGGACTTCTAACCTTCAAGCCGAGCGTGGAGGCGTCCAGGGATGCCGCCATGCTCGGTTGTTTCTACGCTTGCGCCAATGTGCCGTTGGCTAACGCGGCGTGCGCGCTGAAATTCGGGGGCAGGGCGATGTCAGATGTTCATAAGAAGCTCATAAGCCTGAAATTACTGGCTATCTACTCTAGAAATTAACGCGCCTGTTTATCGATCTCATGGGTTTGCCGTTACGTAAAGGGCGCCGTTCGCTCTGGGTAGAGACCTCGTAGACCTCAAATAACTGTGCGGAGCCCGTTGAGAGCGTGGACGTCAGAAGCGGGTTTTTCGAATCAGTGGTTTAAAACGCTCATGAACCTATCTGACATAGCACATGATTTAACATAATATACATTATGCGTACCCATATATACCGCCCGTGGGTATCTCCGACGTTGCTTTTCACAGGGATCGGCCAGGCCGAATTTCTCTGAGGCGAGAAATTCGCCGTCGTGCACGTCGCCCCTTGTGGTTAACGCTTGTCCGGATAGTCCACGATGGTTTCGTGCTGCAGCACTTTCCCGTTTACTTCCAGCGTTATCGTTTTGCGAATGCGCGTTCCACTGAATGGGCTTGCGCACGGCACCGGCTTTTCACGCCGCAGGAGCCCGTCGGTAATCAGATTAACGCCCAGCGCGCCGCCCAAAAGTCCCATCAAGCCTGCAAGGAAACTCATTGATTGCGTCATCGTGTCGAAGATTGGCTCAAGCAGACTTGGAATGTCGGGAGGCTCTGGGCATGGGACATTGGTCTGCTGACAAGCACGCGACCAACTTTCCAGTGACTCAGCCACCGTATTCGCGGCTTCAAGCTGTTGGTGGTGCTTGAAATCGATAAACGCGTACCAGACGTACGTGCCTGGTGCCACAGAAAAAACCACCATAAACACACCGCAAAGCATATGCTTGCGCGCGATATTAAGGGCCCCGAAATTCTTCTCCGAGCGAATTCCCCAGTAGATAAGCCCTGTCACGATGCCCCAAACAAGAAATGCGGCCAGATACTTTAGCCAAAACACATTCAGCTCAGCGTTGACCCCTGTAAAATAGACCCACTTATCCCTGATGCTTCCAACTATCGCTTCCACGCCCACTATCGCCTCTCTCATCCCAAGGTTCAGGCATAACTCAACTAAATGACTATTTAGTTGAGTTATATCAATAACTTACATCTTAAACCGATCAACCGACTGCGACAGCTTCCCTGCCAAACTCGACAGTTCATCCGTCGTCGACGCCGTCCCCGCAATCACACGGCTGTTGCTTTCCGACATCCCTGCAATCATCTCCACCTGATGGGCGATCTCGTTACTGGCCAGGCTCTGTTCACTGATGGTGCGGGAAATATCGTTGACCAACTCGGTGGTATTGAGCGTGGCCTGGAGGATCTCGCGAATCGCGCGTTCCACGTCGGCCGTGACGGCCATGCCCTTGTCCACTTGAGCAACGCCCTCCTCCATGCTGGTCACCGCTTCACGGGTGTTCTGCTGGATACGCCCGACCATGCTGGCGATTTCCTGGGTGGATGCGCTGGTGCGCCCTGCCAGGCTGCGCACTTCATCGGCCACCACGGCAAAACCGCGGCCCTGCTCACCGGCGCGGGCGGCCTCGATGGCGGCGTTCAGGGCCAGCAAGTTGGTCTGGTCGGCGATGCCTTTGATCACCTGGATAATGCTGAAGATTGCTTCGGATTCTTTGTCCAGCGTGCGGATCACTTGGGCTGATTGCTGGGCCGAGCGTGCGATGCCGTCCATGTCGCTGACCACTTGATGAATGATCCGGCCGCCGTCCTTGGCCAGGGTTTCAGCCTGGTTGGCCATATCCAGCGCGTGCCCGGCATGGCGGGTGATTTCTTCGATGCTGGCGGTCATTTCACTCGCAGCGGCGGCCATGGTGCTGGCGGCCTCGCTTTGCTGCTGGCTGCTGCCCGCCACCTCATGACAGCCCTGGCTCAGGCGTTCGCTTACACCGTTGACCTCATGGGCATTGCTGCGTACCACGTCGATCATGCCGCGCAAATCGCGCTGCATGGTGGCGAGGCTGCGAATCAGCGTGCTGGCTTCGTCCTGATTACGCGGCTCGACAATCGGTTCGCTCAAGTTGCCATGGGCGATGCTGTCGGCAATGCGGCTGGCGGTGCGCAACGGGCCCATGATGCTCAGGATCACCCAGCGTCCTTGTGCCAGCAGCAGCAAAAGGCTGGCGCCCAGGACCACGCCCAGGATCCAGTTGGCGTTGCTGATCGCTTGCTGGGTACCGGTGCTGGTGTGCAGCGTATGGCTTTCGATCACTTCACTCAGCGCGGCCATCTGCTCCTCCAGCTGGCGGAACGCTGCGTTGAAGGTTTCCAGCTCCCCACGCGCCGCCTCGGGATTGGCCAGGGCCAGCGCGACGATGCGCTCGCCGGCGCTGACGTAAGTCTCCAGGCTGGGTTTGATTTTTTCCAGGCTGGCCTTGATGGTGGCGTCCAGCGGCAGCTGGAAATTATCCGCCAGCATCTGCCGGAAGTGCTCGGCATGTTCCTTGAGCGAGGCGCTGACCTCGGCCGGCGTGCTGGTGCTTTTGCCCAGCCCCACCAGCATGGCGGACAACACATCGGCACGCAGGGCGTCGTGCATCATGTCGGCTTCCATATGGTTGCGCAGCACCGTCATGCTGACTTCATTGTCCTGCACGGCAGCGCCCATTCGGGAGTTTCCCAGGTAGCCGGCCAGGCTCATGATCAAGGCGGTCAGCAGCCCGGTCGCAATCAACAGCATCAAGCGTAGTTTGATCGTCATCTGTATCCCCATACCTGGACCGCCGGTTGGGAAACCAACCGTTCGAGCGTCATCAGTACCGTTATCGGCACTGGTATCGGTTAGTGAAGCCCAAGTTTGCGGATCTGCGCGAATCCCTTAAGCTGGGCGTTTTTTGCCCGGACTTGCCCATGCCTAGAAGCATCGCCCACCTCGCCCTGCTGTTGGGCTTGATCACCGCCGTCGGCCCCTTTGCCATCGACAGCTACCTGCCGGCGCTGCCAACCCTTGGCGCCAGTCTCAACGCGTCGCCGGCCGCCGTGCAGATGAGCCTGACCGTGTTCTTCATGATCATCGGGGTGTGCCAGCTGTTCTACGGCCCGATCAGCGATGTATTTGGGCGTAAGTTGCCGATCTATGCGGGGTTGGTAATCTTTACCGTGGGCAGTATCGGCTGTGCGTTGGCCCCCACCATCGAAGTGCTGATCGGTTTTCGCGCGGTGCAGGCCTTTGGGGCATGCGCGGGGATGGTGATTCCACGGGCGATTGTCCGCGACCTGTACACCGGCCATGAAGCGGCGCGCCTGATGGCCTTGTTGATGCTGGTGATGAGCGTTTCACCGATCCTTGCGCCATTGGCCGGCAGCCTGGTGATTTCGTTCTGGAGCTGGCGCGAGGTGTTTGCCGCGTTGGCGGTGGTGGCGCTGCTGTGCCTGGTGATGACGATCGTGCAACTGCCGGAAACCCATCCGGCGGAACGTCGTTTGGGCAAGACCCTGGGCAGCGCATTCGGCAGCTACGGCGCCCTCCTCCGCGATCCGGTGTTCACCGGGTTGTCGGTGGTAAGCGGCTTTGGCCTGGCCACGTTCTTTGTGTTTATCGGCAGCGCGCCCTTTGTATACATCGAATACTTCGGCCTGACACCGACGCAATTCAGCCTGTGCTTTGCCGTGAATGCGGCGTCATTTTTCGCCATGAGCCAGCTGACGGCGCGCCTGAGCGCCCGCTTTGGCCTGCCGCCGCTGATCCGCTGGTCGGTGATTGCCGTGGCAGCCGTGATGGCGCTGCTGGCGGCCAGTACGCTGTGGGGCAATCACCTGGTCTTGATGATGACGCTGCTGTTTATCGGCTTCGGTTTTCTCGGCCTGTTATTACCGGCCGCCGGGGTGTTGTCCCTGGAAGACCATGGCGCGGTGGCAGGTTCGGCATCGGCCCTGCTGGGCGCGATTCAGATGGTCACCGCCGCTGTGGCCATGACGCTGGTGGGACTGTTTGCCGACCATACGCCCGCGCCGATGCTGGTTGGCATCGCGCTGTGCGCGGCGGCCGCCATGCTCACGGTGTTGTGGACGCTGCGGCGCTTGCCGCCGCACCTGGCGAGCGCCTGAACAGCGCGTAACGCCTACAGATCAAACCGATCCACCGCCCGCCGCCGCTCGTTGTCGTCACGTACGTCATAGCTGGCGGTGGTCTGGATATTGGTGTGATGGGCCAGCTTTTGCGCAATCGACAGGTCATGTTCCTCGATCACCCGCGTGATGAACGAGCGGCGGAAGTCATGGGGCATGATCTTCACGCCTACCTGGTCCCCGCGCTGGCGAGCGATGTAGTAAATCGCGTGCTTGGTGATGCGTTCCCGGGTGATATGACTGCCGCGTCGTATGCGGTTGAACAGGAACGTGTCGTCCTCTTCGCCTTCCTTGAGTTGCCCGCGACGAAACTCCAGCCAGGCCTGCAGATTGGCGAATGCCCAGTCCGGCGCGTACTTGACCAGTTCTTTATTGCCCTTGCCGATCACGCGCAAGCTGCGCTGGGCAAAATCGATCTGCGCCAGGTCAAGGTTGACCGACTCCGATTTGCGCATGCCCGAGCCGTACAGGATGCCGATGACAGCGGCGTCGCGCAGGCCCTGGGGGCGTGGGTCAGCGGCGCAGACCTCCATCATTTCGCGGATCAACGTACGGCGCAGGTTACGCCCCTGCCCCAGGCGTGTACCGGACGCGGCCTTGACCGAACGCATCTTCAACAGATGTTCCTGGCTGATCAGGCTCATCCTCCACGCTTCATTCATCACCCCGCGCACGGCATTCACATACAGTGACGAAGTGTTCGGCGCATAGCCGTCTTCACGCAACGCGGCGACCAGCGCAATCACCTGTTCGGGCTGCAGCAGGTGCCAGTCAATGTCTTCCAGGTTGACGTCGTCAAGGCCCAGACGGTCGGCGGCATCCTGCAGCACGTAACGCATGGTCAGTTGGCTGGAGGGCGCAAGGCGGGTGAGGTAGAGGGTCAGCGGGTTGCGGATGGACTCAGTCAAGGTAGATCAGCCTTTGGATTAAATATCACGAGCAATCCATTGATTAATCGTAATATTTATTGAATTGGCGAGGGCCGAGTCTAGCGCAGTCTCGCCCTTGCCATCAAATCAGGGCGCCACATCTTCTTCTTCGGCGGATGGCTGAGGTTGACTCTGGGATTGGCTCCAATCGGCATCCTGTTTCTGCATCAGTGCAAACCAGTGACGGCGCATGAAGGTCAAGTAACTGTCCGGCGCCTTGGCAAAATCCTTCTCGTCGGCGTAGCAGCCTGGCAGCGGCAGCTCGGTGCCCTGTTCCTTGTATTGGCTGACCAACGCCTGCTGTGCGGCCACGCTGCAATCGGTCGGCAACGGCATGCCGCGCAGAGCTCCGGCGTCTTCGTCCCACCAGGCTGCGCCGTAGCGGTCAACGCCGCGCAGGCGATACTTCTCTGACTTGCCGACGTGCATGATCAACTTGAATTCATTTGGGCTGACATCGCTGGTACAGGTGCGCGAATAGCCCACAGTCGCCTGGGTATTGCCGTCACCCAGCAGGTCGGTGACCTGGGTAGCCGTCGTGTCAAAGTGCAGCCCGGCGTCGAATTGGCACTGGCGTACGTCGTCGTAGAGCATCCACACGCGCTTGGGATGCTCGCCCGCCAGCAGGTACTGGGCCGCATAGACAAACGCCGACTGGGTGCCATCGTCGTCCCGTTCGCTGACCTGTTCGGCCAGGACCAGCAGGTTTCTGCCCTGGCGATCGTCCCACGTGTAAGCGGCGATTTGCTTGCCGCGCACTTCGACACCCTCGGGGACCTGATCAATGTTCGCCAGGGTCACGCCTTCATCGGCCCGCACGGTCGTGACACAGGCGATGCACACCCACAATCCCATCAACACCGGCCGCAACTGGCCGCGTAAAAGCTGCACGCTATTCATCCGAGTACCCTGGCAAGAGATGGCTTACTTTACCGGCACTTGAAGGGCAATGCAGAGAAGATTGTTGAATAGCTACACAGAGGCCGTCGCGGGTGCATCCCACGTGAACCAAATACCCGCCGGCCTGTTCCTATCTGCCTGAAAATCACAGGGTTTAACACCTTGGCCACATAGCTGAACCCTAGCTGTCTACCTGTCAAATAAACGAGTTTTTCATCCGCCTTTCATATTCGTTGAACATTTTTGCGCTTAACCTTGTAGGCAACACTTCAGAGCAATCCGGGGTTAATCGACTAAGCTGTTGATTCCGCTTTATCTTTAGCGCCGTTTTGTACTCTGCGGGCGATAACTTTGCCCAATAATCGCTGCTGTTTTCGCGCTCCAAGTTGCTCCAGCCGAGGTCTTGAATCTTTGAAACCCTACCCTATTCATTGCGTATCGATCGTTATCCCGGTCTATAACGAACAAGAGAGCCTGCCCCAATTGCTGCGCCGCACCACGGCGGCCTGCAAACAGTTGGCCTACGAATACGAAATCATCCTGGTGGATGACGGTAGCCGTGACGATTCGGCGCAGTTGCTCGAAGACGCCGCCGCCGAAGAAGGCAGCAACGTGGTCGCAGTGATCCTCAATCGCAACTATGGCCAGCATGCGGCAATCATGGCCGGTTTTGAACAGTGCCGCGGCGAAGTGGTGATTACCCTCGACGCCGACCTGCAAAACCCCCCGGAAGAAATCCCGCGCCTGGTGGAACAAGCCGCCCTGGGCTATGACGTGGTCGCCACGGTGCGTAACAATCGCCAGGATTCCGCGTTCCGTCGCTGGCCTTCGCGCCTGATCAACCTGGCCGTGCAGCGCTCCACCGGCGTGGCCATGACTGACTACGGCTGCATGCTGCGCGCCTACCGCCGCACCATCGTCGACGCGATGCTTGCCTGCCGCGAGCGCAGCACCTTCATTCCGATCCTGGCCAATGGCTTTGCCCGTCACACCACGGAAATCCTGGTGCACCACGCCGAGCGTGAACATGGCGAGTCCAAATACAGCGCCATGCGCCTGATCAGCCTGATGTTCGACCTGCTCACCTGCATGACCACCACGCCGTTGCGCCTGCTGTCCATCGTCGGTTTCAGCCTGGCGGCGCTGGGCGTGCTGTTTGCCTTTGCGCTGATCGTCATGCGCCTGGCCTTCGGTGCCGATTGGGCGGGCGATGGCCTGTTCGTGCTGTTTGCCGTGCTGTTTGTGTTCACCGGTGGCCAGTTCATCGGCATGGGCCTGCTGGGTGAATACCTGGGCCGCATGTACAGCGATGTGCGCGCCCGCCCGCGTTTCTTCATTGAGAAAGTGCTGCGCAACCAACCGGCAGCACCGGCTCCCGTGGTCGTCGTTGATGGCCTGGTGTCTTCCCATACTTCTACTTCTACTTCTACTTCCGATCAGGTCCAGTCATGAGTTCAAAAGCCGTTGTCTTCGCCTACCACGATATTGGCTGCGCCGGTATTGAAGCCTTGCTCGCTGCGGGTTACGACATCGCTGCGGTGTTCACCCATGCCGATGACCCCAAGGAAAACAATTTCTACGGCTCCGTCGCCCAGCTGTGCGCCCGCAACGGTATCCCGGTGCACGCCCCGGAAGATGCCAACCACCCCCTGTGGGTCGAGCGCATCGCCAAGCTGAACCCGGATTTCATCTTCTCTTTCTATTACCGCAACCTGTTGAGCGAGCCCGTGCTGGCCACCGCCCGCCACGGCGCGTTCAACCTGCATGGTTCGCTGCTGCCCAAATACCGTGGCCGCGCCCCGGCCAACTGGGTGCTGGTCAACGGTGAAACCGAAACCGGCGTGACCCTGCACCGCATGGTCAAGCGTGCCGATGCCGGCGCGATCCTGGCCCAGCAGACCGTCAGCATCGAGCGCAGCGACACCGGCCTGAGCCTGCACGCCAAACTGCGTGATGCCGCCAGCAACCTGCTGCGCGACGCTCTGCCGCAACTGGCCCAGGGCAAACTGACCGAAACCGCCCAGGACGAAAGCCAGGCGACCTGCTTCGGCCGCCGCAGCGCCGCCGATGGCAAGATCGACTGGAAAAAGCCCGCAGAGCAACTGTTCAACCTGGTCCGAGCCGTCACCCAGCCTTACCCTGGCGCCTTTTGCGCCGTGGGTGAGCACAAGCTCATCGTGTGGCAGGCCGACGTGGTCAAGGGCAATGAAGGCCTGGCGTCTGGCCGCGTGATCAGCGTCAACCCGCTGCGCATCGCCTGTGGCGAAGACTCCCTGGTGGTCAAGTTTGGCCAGCGCAACGACAACGGCTTGTACCTGGCCGGCCCTTCCCTGGCCGATGAACTGGGCCTGGTGGACGGTTCGGTGCTGCGCGGCGCCGAGTCGGGCCGCAAGCCACGCCGTACCCGTGTGTTGATCCTGGGGGTGAACGGTTTTATCGGTAACCACCTGTCCGAGCGCCTGCTGCGCGACGACCGTTACGAAGTCTACGGCCTGGACATCGGTTCCGACGCCATCGAGCGCCTGCGCAGCCACCCCAACTTCCACTATGTAGAAGGCGATATCAGCATCCACACCGAGTGGATCGAGTACCACATCAAGAAATGCGACGTGGTGCTGCCACTGGTGGCCATCGCCACCCCAATCGAATACACCCGCAACCCGCTGCGCGTATTCGAACTGGATTTCGAAGAAAACCTCAAGCTGGTGCGTTACTGCGTCAAGTACAACAAGCGCGTGATCTTCCCATCGACCTCCGAAGTCTATGGCATGTGCCAGGACCAGTACTTCGACGAAGACACCTCCAACCTGGTGGTGGGCCCGGTCAACAAGCAACGCTGGATCTACTCGGTCTCCAAGCAACTGCTCGACCGCGTGATCTGGGCCTACGGCGACAAAGGCCTGAAATTCACCCTGTTCCGTCCCTTCAACTGGATGGGCCCGCGCCTGGACCGCCTGGATTCGGCGCGTATCGGCAGTTCCCGTGCCATCACCCAGTTGATCCTGAACCTGGTGGAAGGCACGCCGATCCGCCTGTTCGACGGCGGCGAGCAGAAGCGTTGCTTCACTGACATCGCTGACGGCATCGAAGCCCTGGCGCGCATCATCGATAACGAAAACGGTGTCTGCGACGGCCAGATCATCAACATCGGTAACCCGGAAAACGAAGCCAGCATCCGCCAGTTGGGCGAAGAGCTGCTGCGTCAGTTCGAGGCGCACCCGTTGCGCCACAATTTCCCGCCGTTCGCGGGCTTTCGCGACGTGGAGAGCAAGGCGTTCTACGGCACCGGTTACCAGGACGTGGCCCATCGCAAGCCGAGCATCGAAAATGCCAAGCGCCTGCTGAACTGGGAGCCGACCGTGGAGATGAGCGAAACCATCGGCAACACGCTGGATTTCTTCCTGCGCGAAGCCATGCTTGAAATAGCGGATAAAAAGTAATGCAGGCAGGCCTTCGCATCGACGTCGACACCTACCGTGGCACCCGCGAAGGTGTGCCACGGTTGCTCGAGTCCCTGGATGAAGCCGGGGTCAAGGCGACGTTTTTCTTCAGCGTCGGGCCGGACAACATGGGGCGCCACTTGTGGCGCCTGATCCGCCCGCAGTTCCTGTGGAAAATGCTCCGTTCCAATGCCGCCGGCCTGTATGGCTGGGATATTTTGCTGGCCGGCACCGCCTGGCCAGGCAAACCGATTGGCCGTGACCTGGGGCATCTGATGCGCCAGGCCAAGGCCGCCGGGCATGAAGTCGGCCTGCACGCCTGGGATCACCACGGCTGGCAGGCCAACACCGGGCGCTGGAGTGACGCGCAGCTGGTTGAGCAGATCCGGCGCGGCGTGGATACCCTGAGCGACATCCTCGGTGAGCGCGTCGACTGTTCAGCGGCCGCCGGTTGGCGCGCCGATGAACGCGTGGTGCAAGCCAAACAAGCCTTCAATTTTCGCTACAACAGCGATTGCCGGGGCACCAGCCTGTTTCGACCGACCCTGGCCGACGGCAGTGCGGGCACCCCACAAATTCCGGTGGACCTGCCGACCTTCGACGAAGTCGTCGGGCCGGTCGTGGCTGCCAAAGACTTCAACGGTTTCATCCTGGATCGGTTCAGCGCCTCGACGCTGAACGTCTATACGATCCACGCAGAAGTAGAAGGGATTCTGATGGCCAATGATTTTCGACAGTTGCTCGCCCAGGCAGGGCCGCGCGGCATCGATTTCAAACCCCTGGGCGACCTGTTGCCTGCGGATGTGACCACCCTGCCCCAGCAACAGTTGGTGCGTGGCGCATTGAGCGGCCGCGAGGGTTGGCTTGGAGTGCAGCAAGCATGATCCGGCGCTGGGCATTACCCCTGCTCCTGTTGGCGTTCGGGGTGTTCTACCTGTTACCGCTGGCGACCCACGGGCTGTGGATTCCCGATGAGACCCGCTACGCGCAGATCAGCCAGGAAATGCTGCTGACCGGCAAGTGGGCCGCGCCGCACTTCATGGGCATTCGCTACTTCGAAAAACCTGCCGCCGGCTACTGGATGATCGCGCTGGGCCAGGCGATCTTCGGGCAGAACCTGTTCGGTGTGCGTTTTGCCTCGGCCTTGAGCACCGGGCTGAGCATTTTGCTGGTTTATCTGGTGTCCCGCCGGTTGTGGAACGACCCGCAAAAAAGCCTGGTCAGCAGCGTGCTGTACATGAGTTTCGTCAGTGTGGCGATGCTGGGCGGCTACGCCAACCTGGACCCTCAATTCACGTTCTGGGTCAACCTGACAGGTGCTGCCTTGTGGTTCTGCTTCGACAGCACTACCCGCCGTGCTCGACTGGGGGCCTGGGCCCTGCTCGGCATGGCCTGCGGCATGGGATTCATGACCAAGGGCTTCCTGGCGTGGTTGCTGCCGGTGTTGATCGCCCTGCCCTACGCGCTCTGGCAGAAACGTTCGGTCGAGTTGTTCAAGTTCGGGCCGGTGGCGGTGGCTGCTGCGATCCTGGTCAGCTTGCCCTGGGCATTGGCGGTGCACCTGCAAGAGCCGGATTACTGGCACTTCTTCTTCTGGCACGAGCATATCCAGCGCTTCGCCGGTGAAGATGCCCAACATGCCGAACCGTTCTGGTACTACCTGCCGTTGCTGATCGCCTTCACGTTGCCGTGGGTCGCCCTGTTACCGTCCACGCTCAAGCAGGCATGGTCGGACAAGCGCCTGCCGAAAACCGCGTTCCTGCTGCTGTGGCTGCTGATGCCCCTGGCATTCTTCAGCCTGGCCAAGGGCAAGCTGCCCTCCTACATCATGCCGTGCCTGTTGCCTTTGGCATTGCTGATGGGTTCGACCCTGAGTGACAAGCTCGCTCAGGGCCGGGGCCGCGTATTGCGCATCAACGGTTGGCTGAACCTGGTGATCGGTGTGCTCGTGCTGTTGGCCCTGATCTGGTTCCAATGGAAGAAGCCGCTGTACGAGCACGGTGAGGAAACCCTCAGCCTGGTGCTGGTATTTACCGGCGTGTTCGGCTGGATCCTGGCCAACCTGCTGCAGGCGGCGCGCCCGTTGAAACTGTGGGCCGCGCCGCTGATCGGCAGCGGTTTGCTGGTGGTCTTGTTGCCTGCCGCCCTGCCCCATTCGGTGGTTTATAACAAGACGCCGGACCAGTTCATCATCGATCACGCCGAAGAGCTCAAGCCCTCCGTTGCGCTGTTGAGCAACGACCTGGGCGCGTCCGCAGCGCTGGCCTGGCGGCTGAAACGGCCCGACATCACGCTGTACAACACCTCTGGCGAGGTGAAATACGGGCTGGCCTACGCTGATACCGCTCATCGTCTGATTGACCGCAATCAAATCCAGGCCTGGATGGCGCAAACCCGCCGCAGCGGTGCCGTGGGCGTGGTGATGCGCGTCAACAGCCAGGGCGAAAAGGAAGAGCTCGCACTGCTGCCCCCGGACGGCCAGCGGTATGCGCAAGGCAACATCGTGATTCTGATTTTCCCGCAGGTCGCGCCATGATCACCCCGCTTCTATTGCTCACGGCGTGCCTGCTCACCTGCATGGGCCAGGTCTCGCAGAAGTTTGCCGTGGAAAGCTGGCGTGACATGCCCGACGCGTGGGCGCCGAAGCTACGCTCACCCTGGTTGTGGTCGGCGCTGGTGTGCCTGGGCCTCGGCTTGCTGGTGTGGCTGCTGGTGCTGCAGCGCCTGGAAGTGGGCATTGCCTACCCGATGCTCAGCCTGAACTTTGTGCTGGTCACGCTGATGGCGCGCTTTGTCTTTGCCGAGCCCATCGATGGTCGCCACTGGCTGGGCGTGGCGCTGGTCATCGCCGGCGTTGTGCTGTTGGGGCGCCAGGTATGAGCCGGACACGCGGTTTCGCCCTGGCCCTGGGCAGCGTCGGCCTGGTCAGTGCCGCCCAACTGGGCATGCGCTGGAGCATGACGCGGCTGCCGTTGCCGGATGAATGGCCGAACGCTTTGAGCACCGGCAGCATCGACGGCAGCGCCCTGGGCGTGGTGATCCTGGCGATCATCGCTTATGCGCTGTCGATGCTCTGCTGGCTCGGCGCACTGAAGCACTTGCCCCTCGGGCGTGCGTATTCGCTGCTGAGCATCAGCTACGCGCTGGTGTACCTGCTGGCGGCGTGCCTGCCGGTCTTCAACGAACATTTTTCGCTTTCGAAAACCCTGGGGGTGGCCTTGGTCATCCTCGGCGTACTGGTCATCAACTCTCGTCGTGCTAGCACCTCAAGTCCCAGGAATACCCCATGAAAATCAGCGTATTTGGTAGTGGTTACGTCGGTCTGGTACAGGCCACGGTATTAGCCGAAGTCGGTCACGATGTTATTTGCATGGACGTTGACCAGCGCAAAGTCGAGTCGCTGCAAAAGGGCCACGTGACCATCTTCGAGCCCGGCCTGGCCGCCATGGTCAAGGAAAACCTGGAAAGCGGACGCCTGCATTTCACCTACGATGAAAAACTTGCGGTCGAGCATGGTGAAGTGTTGTTCATTGCGGTGGGCACGCCGTCGGATGAAGACGGTTCGGCCGATCTCAAATACGTGCTGTCGGTGGGTGATGCGGTCGCCCGCCATCGCGTGGCGCCAGTGATCCTGGTGGAGAAGTCCACCGTGCCAGTGGGCACCGGCGATACCCTGCGCGACCACATGCGCAAGAACCTGCGCGCCGCCGGCCGTGAGCTGCAGTTTGATATCGTCTCCAACCCGGAATTTCTCAAGGAAGGCTCGGCCGTGGCCGACTGCCGCCGCCCGGACCGCATCATCATCGGCTGCGAGCGCGAAGAAGTACGGGAGGTGATGCGCGACCTGTATGCGCCGTTCAACCGCAACCATGACCGCATCATCTTCATGGACCTGCGCAGCGCTGAACTGACCAAGTACGCCGCCAACTGCATGCTCGCCACCAAGATCAGCTTCATCAACCAGATCGCCGAGCTGGCCGAACACCTGGGCGCCGACATCGAGGCCGTGCGCCTGGGCATCGGTGCCGACTCACGCATCGGCTACCACTTCATTTATCCCGGTTGCGGCTATGGCGGCTCCTGCTTTCCCAAAGACATGCGCGCCCTGATCCACAGCGCCAAGCAGGCCAACTGTTCCAGCGACCTGCTCGAAGCCGTGGAAGCGATCAACCAGCGTCAGAAAGGCAAGCTGTTCGAGCGCATCAACGCGTTCTTCAAGGGTGACCTGCGCGGCAAGACCTTCGCCTTGTGGGGCCTGGCCTTCAAGCCCAATACCGACGACATGCGCGACGCGCCGAGCCGCGTGCTGATGGAAGCCCTCTGGGACGCCGGCGCCAACGTACGCGCATTCGACCCCGAGGCCATGCAGGAAACCCAGCGTATCTATGGCGATGACCCGCGGTTGATGCTGATGGGCACGCCGGAGTCCACCCTCGGCGGCGCCGATGCGCTGATCGTCTGCACCGAGTGGCAACAATTCAAGGCACCGGACTTCGACCTGATTCACCAGCGCCTGAAAACCCCGGTGATCTTTGACGGTCGCAACCTGTACGACGGCGAGCGCCTCACCCGCAAGGGCTTCAAGTATTTCCCGATCGGCCGTGGTGACTCCTGCGACTTGCCGATCCCCCAGCAAAACTGGGTGCAACAGGCCAAGGCAGGCTGATAGGTGAACAAAGCACTTGCGCCCCAGCTCAGCCCAACGATCCGTTTACAGTCACTGGGTTTGGGGCTCTTGGCACTGCTGCTGTTCATCGCCGGCAACTGGCACCAGGCGATTATCGGGTTCGACTCACGCTTCGTGGTGTTTGCCCAGGAGATGCTGCGCCATGGGCCGAGCTTCTTTCCCACCACCTACGGCCAGCCGTATGCGGACTACCTGGCCACATCGACCCTGCTGACCTGGCTGTTGTCCCTGCCATCGGGCCAGGTCACCAGCCTCACGGCCTGGCTGCCCAGCGCTGTCGCCTCGGCGTGCATCGTGGTGCTGGTGTATCGACTCACTGCGCCCTACTCCCTGCGCTGGGGCCTGCTGAGCATCGCCATGTTGCTGCTCAGCAGCACCTTTATCAGCGAAACCCGCGCCGTCTCCCTGGACCAGATGCTGGCGGCGGTGACGCTGGCAGTGTTTTACCTGGGTTATGCCCATGATCATTTCTCTGCGGCCAGGCGCCTGCACTGGGTGTTTGCGCTGCTGATGCTCGGTTTTGCGATTCGCGGGCCGATTGGCCTGGTCATTCCTACCGGAGTGCTGTGCAGCTATTACCTGATCAACCGTCAATGGCGGCAGTTGTTCAGCTTCGGGCTATTGGCGCTGGCGTTGCTGGCGGCGTGTATCGGCCTGTTGCTGCTGTTGGCCAAGCTCAGCGGTGGCGAAGACTTCATGCACGACGTGATCCGCATGCAGTTTCTCGGGCGCATGGATGGCAGCGAAGGCTCCGGCAGCGTGCTGTATTACTTCACCAGCTCCCTGGGCAACTATGCCCTGGCCTACCCGGTGGCGCTTCTGGTGTTGCTGGCCGTGATGAGCGGCGGCCGCCGAGCAGCCGAACCTGCGTTGAAGCTGGTGCTGTACTGCGCGGCCGCCGGTGCATTGGTGATGCTTGGCTTGTCGGTGCCCCAGGCCAAAAAGGCGCGTTATATCCTGCCGATGCTGCCGATGGCCGCAATCATTGCCGCGTATCCGTTCCAGGTCGCCCAGGGCCGTCTGTTCAGCGGGTTGCGTGGCTTGATGCTGGTAGTGTGGACGCTGTTACCCGCGCTGTTGGCGGTCGGCCTGATCGCAGCGCGACGGCGTTACCCGGAACTGCTGGCCGATCTCGGGCTGATTTTCGGCCTGCTGGCGGTGCTTCAGGCGCTGGCGGTGCTGGCCTTGTTCAAGGCGCGACTGCGCGCGGTTGGTCCGGCGTTCGCTGCGGTGGTGGCAGTCTGGACGACTTACATCTCAGTGGTCGAACCCTTGGAGCGCAGCCTTTACGACACCCGCACGTTCACGCTGGCGGCCAAGGATCAGATCCTGCAGCAACCGGCACCGCTGGTGTTGCATGCATTGGGCAAAGATGCAAAAGCCATCAAGTTCATGGTCAACTTCAATTGCGACAAGGTCCCGCTGTTTACCCAATTGCCCGCTGAACTGCAGCCTGTTCAGGCGCCGGCCTGGCTGGTGATGAGCCAGGCGGACTTCCAGGGCCTGAGTGACCCACGCCTGCGTTCGCTCACGCCGACGCTCACTGGCGCGTTCGATAAGACGCCTTATGTGTTGCTCCATCTGGAGAAAAACACCTCTCCCTGAGCGTGTTTTCAACGAGCGCGTAAGAAATAACGCCCACTTATACAACGGTGGGCGTTTTTCACCAGAATTACCGAGAAAGCACCTACAGAGCTTTGCGTAAGGGCCGGTGCACTTCGCCTTCCGAGGTCTGGAACCCGACTGTAGACTCGCTTGCCAAGTGCATTAATTATTTACCACCTGCGTCAGGGGCTCTCTGGAACAGCTCTGGTAGCGAACCTGCCTAACAACAAGGAGGCAATGCCGTGCGAGAGGATACGCTGGCTGTAGCGGCGCCGAGACTGGATCGGCTGATGGGGTTGCGCGACGCACTGGTGGCGTTGAAGGGGCCGCTGGCTGACGAACCAGGCATGCAGGAGAACCTGCACAAACGCTTGTTCAACGAAGAACTCGATAGCCTCGTGCTGGGCAAGGTCAGCACGCCCTCCTCCGCGGGCGCCGCTCGAACCCCGTTTGGCGAAGCCTCTTGACTACATGTTTTTTGCATTCAACCCTCATTAATATGCATTGGCGTCGATGCAAAGCAGTTGGCACACTGCACGCGTTCCTTCCCCCAATCACGTTGGAACGTTCAAGGCTTTCCCGGGAAACCAGGCAGGCCTTTTTTTCGCCCCCAGTTTCAGGACCTTTTTCAATGCTCGCTCGCTGGTTACCTGCCGCCATCAATACCCGCCCCTCTGAATGGAGTCGCGCCGCTATCGGCATGGCCTTGGGCACCCTGCTCAGTGTCTGGGTATGTGCCCAGGTGTTTGGCATGGAAGTCGCCCTGCATCTGCTTGGCCCACTGGGCGCGTCGGCGGTGTTGCTGTTCGCCGTGTCGTCGGGGGCATTGGCGCAACCATGGTCGATCATGGGCAGTTATCTGTGCGCGGGCGTGGTGGCGCTGCTCGTGGCACGGGTGCTGGGACGCACCCTCGGCAGCGCTTGCCTGGCGGCGGGCATGACCGTCGTGCTGATCTGCTGGCTACGCTGCCTGCACCCGCCGGCGGGGGGGCTGGCCATGACGCTGGTATTGGCCGACCCTGCCTCCATCGCCCTCGGCTGGCAGGAGCTGGCACCGGTCATGCTCGGTGCCGGTGCGCTGCTGACGTGCGCGCTGGCCTACAATAATGCCACCCGCACGCGTTATCCCAAGGCACCTGCCGAATCGGCGCCGGTGGTGATCGGCAGTGCGCCCATGACCGACCCGGCCATCACTGCGGCCGACCTCAAGCTGGCGTTGGCCGATATGGAGCAGTTCTTTGACGTCGAGCCCACGGCGCTGGAGGAATTGATTCACTCCGCCGAAGGCCACGCGCGACGCCGCAGCATCGGCGAGGTCCTGGCCAGTCGCGTGGTTTGATATCAGCAGCGGCGCGACGAGTGGCTTATTGCGCCACTTGCGATCAATCGCATCATGACTAAAGTCAAGTCAACACTTGAAATTGTCTGCAGTCCTGGATGTCTGGGCCATTGCTGTACCAGTAGCGAAGACAAGGAAGGTCTGGCTTTGGACCAGTAGCATCGCGCGGCGCCCATCGCATCGGGAGTTAGCGCCCTTGTCGTAGTTTTCCTGCCAGTCCTCCTGCTCGGGTGTTTCGAACATTTATTCGAAACAGGAGAGCTTGCCTTGAACACCGTATTTCAACAATTACTGCGTTCCCCCCTATTTGAGCCGCGCCAGCGTCACCACGCTTCTCTGATGACGTACATGGACCTTACGATCAAGCGCATGCATGCGATTTTTAGTACAGGTCTGATTAATAACGAGCTGTGGCTGGGGCAATCACGACAGGCGGAGTTTTCCTCACTGTGTGAATTGATGGGCTATTTGGGCGCCTTCGACTACGCGCTCCACTCCTCGATAGTCGATCACATGATTGCTGTCGATGCATTGTTCAACCACGGTTCAGCCGCGCAGGTAGAGCGCTATCGAGACGAAGCGGTGCGCCTGGATAAGGTGTATGCGTTCGGCTGCACGGAAGTGGCAGTGGGGACCGACGTGCGCAATATTCGCACGACGGTAACGTACAACCGCGAAGAGGGTTCTCTGGTCCTCGATTCCCCTGCACCCGAAGCCTGCAAGTGCTGGATAGGCAATGCATTTCGCGCCGCGCAAGTGGTGATGGTGCTCGCCCGCCTGATCGTCGACGATGAGGATCAAGGTCATCATTGGTTTCGAGTGGTTATCCGCGAACGCGAAAACGGTTGCCTGCTCAACGGCGTGAAAATAATGGCATGCGACCCCAAAGGTGGCATTCATGCCAACCAGGTGGCGGCCATACGCTTCTGCCGGATGAAACTCCCCCTCGAGGCCCTGCTGCAACGACACTCCCGATTCACTGACGAGGGTGTCTTCGTCAGCGACGTACCTTTATCGCAGCGTTTTATTGGTGCGCTGAAGACCTTCCTGCAGGAGCGGCTGCTGTTCATAGCCGGTATTCGCCATAGTGCCGGGCTGACAGCCCACTTGAGCTATCGCTTCGCTCATCACCGTCTAATCCAGTCGCAGGTCGGCCAGGTTGCACTGATGAGCCAGCCTCTGTTTCGTCAACGCCTGTATGCCGTACAACTCAAGGCGATTGCGCTCACCTACCTGGAGCAGGCGGTGCGCAAGCGCTTCGAGGCGGATTGGGCGCAGGAGCACAAGCGCAAGGAGCTTCACGTGTTGGCAGCCGTGTGCAAGGCGGTAGGTGCGTGGCAAGGGCTGGAGGTGATTGCGCTGTCTCGTGAGCTGTGCGGGTCTCAAGGCTTTCATCATTACAACCAGATCGTCACGCAACGCATGGACTGTGAGATTGCCAACACATTTGCCGGGGACAGCTCGATCATGGCCTATCAGGTCATCAAGGATGCGTTGGCGCGGCCACGGTCTGTCGACACGTCAGCAGCCAACATCGGCCAGCGTGTCGAAGCGAAGATCCTTGAGCAATGTCGTCAATCTGCCGGGTTTACCCATGAGCAGGCAGTGGGCCTGGTCTATGCCAGGGCGTTGAGCTTGGTGATTCAGGAAGTTCAGGCGTTAGGAGTGCCTGAACCCGCGACCGTGGAGGATCTGATCGGCGAATTCGCTGCAAAGCTGTACCCCTGGGGTATGCGCAAGCCAGAAAGAGCCGGCCTGGATGTCAGTCCTGAGCAGATTGAAGCGTTGGCCATTGCGCTTGAACCACCGCAAATCCTGGTCAGTGCGTTGATCGATCGCGCTGATTACATCGAGCAGTTCACCCGTCCACTCTATGAGGACCAATGACATGGCTCTTCAGTCAATACCGGACTTTTCCGACCCTCGAACCATTAGTGATCCCTACGACGCGTTTGCTTATCTACGCCATCATCATCCGCTCTACTGGTCGCAACATTACAACGCCTGGCTGATGACCCGGTTTGACGACGTCGCCAGTGCCCAGGGCGATACCCGACGTTATTCGTCCAATCGAATGCGCGCACTTGTAAACGCTCAAGTGCCCGTCCACGAGCAAGCTGCTTTAGAGCCTTTCATCGAGAAGGCTTCTCGCTGGATGTATTCCCAGGACGGGAAGGTGCACGAGGCTGGCCGCAAGGTGCTGGGTAAGGCGTTCACGCCACGCGCCATTGACGCACTGGCGGGCGATATCGAACGCATCGTGGATGACCTGCTGGCACAACTGAGCCCCCAACCGGAATTGATGACCGAATTGTTCGATAAGATTCCGGCGCTGATCCTGGCTCACATTTTCGGGATCGCCGCGCAAGACGCGCTGAAGATCAGGCGTTGGACAGATGCAATCATCGTGTTCATGGTGGGTAGCACCGATCCGGCATTCGGCCCACGGGAAGCCTTGCACGCGATGCAGCAAATGTATGAGCAGTTCTCCCTGCTTGTAGATGAGCGCCGCCTGTCTGCGCTTGCGGGCAACGATCTGGTTAGCCAGGTGATTGCCGCAGGCGACAAAGCCCTGATGAGCAAAGACGATGTGCTGGCTCAACTGGCTTTTGTAGTGGTCGCGGCGACTACGACCAGCGCGGATCAGTTGGGCATCATCATGTTCTACCTGCTCTCCAACCCAGAAGCGTTGGCAGAACTCAAAACCCACCCTGGCCTGATACCCAATGCCATTGAGGAAGCGCTGCGCATCTGTCCGGCGGGTCAGCTGAGCCACCGCGTGTTGACTGAGGATGTCACCCTGCATGGCCAGACGATGCACAAAGGTGACCTGGTCTACCTGATTCGAGCGGCGGCCAACCGTGACCCTCGCCATTTCAGCGACCCGGACCGCTTCGATATCCATCGCCAAAAGCGTGACCACCTGGCGTTTGGCCGTGGCCCGCATTTTTGTATGGGCACACTGCTGTTCAAGCTCGAAGCAAAGGTCGTTTTCAGCCGTCTATTGCAGCGTTTTCCAAACGTGCGATTGATACGCAGCCAACCGCCAGCTTGGCGCACCAACAGTTTGCAATTTCGTGGGTTAAGTCATATCCATGTAGCGCTGGAACCGGCGAGCGGCAGCATTACGCGGTGTTTTTCCGCAGCACCGTGGGAGAAAAATGGTGGCTATTGTCGAGCGCTACGTGCGGGGAACCTGGTCGTCACCAGTGGCACGGTGGCGTTCGATGAGCGAGGTAATCCCTATGCGCCTGGTGATGTATACCGCCAGACGCGCCGATGCCTGGAAATCATCGAAGCCGCGCTCGAGCAACTGGGGGTCGACAGAACCCTAGTGGTCGCCACACGCATGTACACCACCGACGTGGCCTGGTGGCCGCAAATCGCCAAGGCTCATCAGGAATTTTTTAGTGATTGTCCGCCGACCACGATGTTATTGGGCGTCAATCAATTGATCGCACCCGACTACCTCATCGAAATAGAGGCGCAAGCATGGACCGGCCAGTGATGACGCCCGAGGGCGTACGCGCCGCGGTCCGTGATGCCGTGGTGATGTGCGTGCAGGACCACACGGTCGAGGGGCCGCAGCGCTCGGTACCTATACGCATATACCGGCAGTCAACACCCATACCGGCCCCGGCGCTGCTGTATTTTCATGGTGGAGGCTGGGTTGCCGGCGATCTTGATACCCATGACAGCTTCTGTCGGATCATGTGCGAATGGGCCCGGTGCGCGGTGGTGGCCGTAGATTACGCGCGGCCACCGGAGCATCGCTTTCCTGCAGCCGTGGAAGATTGCTACGCCGTCACCGAATGGGTTGCCACTCAAGGCGCTGCCTTGGGCTTGGACAGCCACCGGATCGCCGTCGCCGGTGGCGGTTCCGGCGGCGGCCTGGCAGCGGTTATCTGCCAGATCGTCCATGAACGCCGCGGCCCTGCGATAGGTTTTCAAATGCTGCTTTACCCCGTCCTCGATTGCCTGGCGCGCAACCGTTCACGGGTCGAGTTCGCCAGCGGGCCTGGCCTGACCGCTCAAATGCTCAACTGGTATCTCGCTCAGTACGTGAGCGAAGGGCAGTCCCTGGCCCATCCTTGGCTGTCGCCCGCGCACCAGGCTTCATTACAGGGGTTGCCCGACGCGCTGATCGTCACCGCCGGCTGCGATTTACTGCGTGATGAGGGCCGGGCTTATGCACGACAGTTGAAAAACGCCGGGGTGCAGGTGCGGCACACGGAATATCCCGGCATGGGACACGGTTTTATCAACTACCCTGGTGAACATCTCGCTGCGCGCAAGGCCATACTCCAGTGTGCTCAGGCCCTTGCAGACTATTTTACCGCCGGCTCTCGCCCAATCACCGACCGTGCATAAATGCAACAACGACCTGCATGATTCCGGGTTGTACGCGGCAAATTTGCGCTGGTACGATCAGGCGATGGTTCGCCCCCGAACATTTTGATAAAGAACAATAAAAGCAGGGAGTTAGTGATGACTGCTCAGGTGTCCCCCGAAGCAAGCCACACCGATAGTCAGCAGCAGCAAGTACTGAGTGAGGTGCGTAACCATATCGGTTACCTCACCCTCAACCGCCCCGCCGGTTTGAATGCCATCACCCTGGACATGGTGCGGCGGATGACAACGCGGCTACAGGCCTGGGCCGCTGACCCGCTGGTCTACGCCGTTGTGCTGCGCGGCTCCGGCGACAAGGCCTTCTGCGCCGGCGGCGATATCCGTTCCCTGTACGACAGCTTCAAGGGTGGCGACACCCTGCATGAAGACTTCTTCGTTGAGGAATACGCACTCGACCTGGCCCTCCACCAGTACCCCAAACCCGTCCTGGCATTGATGGACGGCTTTGTACTCGGCGGCGGCATGGGCCTGGTGCAGGGCGCCGACCTGCGCGTGGTGACCGAACGCAGCCGCCTGGCAATGCCGGAAGTGGCCATCGGGTATTTTCCGGATGTGGGTGGCAGCTATTTCCTGCCGCGCATCCCCGGGGAACTGGGGATCTACCTTGGCGTCACCGGCGTGCAGATCCGTGCGGCGGATGCCCTGTACTGCGGCCTGGCGGATTGGTACCTGGACAGCGCCAGACTGACCGAGCTTGCGCAAAAGCTCGATAGCCTGCAATGGCACGATTCGCCCCTCAAGGACCTGCAAGGCGTGCTCGCCCAACTGGCCGTGCAGCAATTGCCTGATCCGCCGCTGGCAGCCCTGCGCCCGGCGATCGACCATTTCTTCGCCCTGCCGGACGTGCCAAGCATTGTCGAGCAACTGCAGCAAGTCACCGTCGCCGACAGCCACGACTGGGGCCTGGCCACCGCCGACCTGATGCAAACCCGCTCACCCCTGGCCATGGCTGTCACCCTGCAGATGTTGCGCCGTGGGCGCCACCTGCCGCTGGAACAGTGCTTTGCCCTGGAGCTGCACCTGGACCGCCAGTGGTTCGCCCGTGGCGACCTGATCGAAGGGGTCCGCGCCCTGATCATCGACAAGGACAAAAAACCGCAGTGGAATCCGCCAACGGTGCATGAGCTGGACGCCAGCCATGTCGCAAGCTTCTTTCGCGACTTCGCGCAGATTGAGAAATAAGCCATGCAAGATCTTGAATACACAGAAGAACAAGTGATGATCCGCGACATGGCGCGTGATTTTGCCCGTGGTGAAATCGCGCCCCATGCCCAGGCCTGGGAAAAGGCCGGCTGGATCGACGACGCGCTGGTGGCCAAGATGGGCGAGTTGGGGCTGCTCGGTATGGTGGTTCCGGAAGAATGGGGTGGGACGTACGTGGATTACGTCGCCTATGCCCTGGCCGTGGAGGAAATCTCCGCGGGTGACGGTGCCACTGGCGCCTTGATGAGTATCCATAATTCAGTGGGTTGCGGCCCGGTCCTCAACTACGGCACAGAGGCACAGAAGCACACCTGGCTGGCCGCTCTCGCCAGCGGCCAGGCCATCGGCTGCTTCTGCCTGACCGAGCCCCAGGCCGGCTCCGAAGCCCACAACCTGCGCACCCGCGCGGAACTGCGCGACGGCCAGTGGGTGATCAACGGTGCCAAGCAGTTCGTCAGCAACGGCAAGCGCGCCCAACTGGCCATTGTGTTTGCCGTGACCGATCCCGATCTGGGCAAGAAAGGCATTTCGGCGTTCCTGGTGCCCACTGACACCCCGGGATTTGTGGTCGACCGTACTGAACACAAGATGGGCATTCGGGCGTCGGACACCTGCGCCGTCACCTTCAACCAATGCGCGGTGCCCGAAGCCAACCTCCTCGGCGAGCGCGGCAAAGGCCTGGCCATTGCCCTGTCCAACCTGGAGGGAGGGCGTATTGGCATCGCCGCCCAGGCCTTGGGCATCGCGCGTGCCGCCTTTGAAGCGGCGCTGGCCTATGCCCGGGATCGGGTGCAGTTCGACAAAGCGATCATCGAACACCAGAGCGTGGCCAACCTGCTGGCCGATATGCAAACCCAACTGAATGCGGCACGTCTGCTGATCCAGCATGCCGCGCGCTTGCGCAGCGCCGGCAAGCCGTGCCTGTCTGAGGCGTCCCAGGCCAAGCTGTTCGCCTCGGAAATGGCCGAAAAGGTCTGCTCCAAGGCGATGCAGATTCATGGCGGGTATGGGTACCTGGAGGACTATCCGGTGGAGCGCTACTACCGGGATGCGCGGATCACGCAGATTTACGAAGGCACCAGCGAGATTCAGCGGATGGTGATTGCCAGGGAACTGAAGCACTACCAAATCTAACTGACACACCGGGGTAAAACTGTGGGAGGGGGCTTGCCCCCGATGGCGGCGGGTCAGTCGATAGCTTGGTTGACTGTCACCCTGCCATCGGGGGCAAGCCCCCTCCCACATTTGGATCTGCTGTGTGATGAGTGCCTGGGTTACTTGTCCTTGGACTTCAGTGCCTGGCGGAGCATGCAGAGCTACCCGCTCTAACTGACACAATGAAAAAACTGTGGGAGGGGGCTTGCCCCCGATGGCGGCGGGTCAGTCGATAGCTTGGTTGACTGTCACACTGTCATCGGGCGCAAGCCCCCTCCCACATTTGGATCTGCTGTGTGGTGAGTGCCGGGGTTATTTGTCCTGGAACGTCGGCGTGCGCTTGGCCACGAACGCTGCCATGCCCTCCTTCTGGTCCTGGGTCGCGAACGCTGCATGGAATACTCGGCGCTCGAAACGTACGCCTTCGGACAGGCTCACTTCAAACGCGCGGTTTACGCTTTCCTTGACCATCATGCTGATCGGCACGGATTTACCGGCGATCAGGGTGGCGACTTTCAAGGCTTCGTCCAGCAACTCGTCGGCGGGCACGATGCGCGCAACGATGCCGCAGCGTTCTGCTTCCACCGCGTCGATGAAACGCCCGGTCAGGCACATTTCCATGGCCTTGGCCTTGCCCACCGCACGCGTAAGGCGCTGGGTGCCGCCCATGCCAGGCAGTACGCCGAGGTTGATCTCCGGCTGGCCGAACCTGGCGCCGTCACCGGCCAGGATAAAGTCGCACATCAGGGCCAGTTCGCAGCCGCCACCGAGGGCAAAGCCGTTGACTGCGGCAATGATCGGCTTGCGGCGGTTGGCCACGCGATCGCTGTCGCTGAACAAGTCGTCCAGGTAGATCTGCGGGTAGGTCAGCTCGGCCATTTCCTTGATGTCGGCACCGGCGGCGAAGGCTTTCTTCGAGCCGGTCAGCACGATGCAGCCGATCTGCGGGTCGGCTTCCAGGCCATCCAGCGCCTGGTTCAGCTCGCTGACCAGTTGCGCGTTCAAGGCGTTCAGCGCCTGCGGGCGATTGAGCGTAATCAGCCCGACGCGGCCCTGGACTTCGAGCAAAATGGTTTCGTAACTCATGTATCGGCTCCTTAAAGATTGCGTGAGATGACCATGCGCTGGATATCGCTGGTGCCTTCGTAAATCTGGCAGACCCGCACGTCGCGGTAGATCCGCTCCAACGGGAAGTCGTTCAGGTAACCGTAACCGCCCAGGGTTTGCAAGGCGGCCGAGCAGACTTTCTCGGCCATTTCGGACGCGAACAGCTTGGCCATGGACGCCTCGACCAGGGCCGGCTTGCCGCTGTCGCGCAGGGCTGCAGCGTAGTGCACCATCTGCCGGGCAACGGCAATGTGCGTGGCCATGTCCGCCAGGCGAAAGGCGACGGCCTGGTGTTCGATCAGGGCCTTGCCGAAGCTTTCACGCTCACGGGCGTAATCACGCGCCGCTTCGAAGGCCGCACGGGCCATGCCCACCGATTGCGCGGCAATGCCCACGCGCCCGCCTTCAAGGTTGGCCAGGGCGATCCTGTAGCCCTCGCCCTCCTCGCCCAGTCGGTTGGCGAGCGGTACTTTCACGTCTTCAAACAGGATCTGGCAAGTATCCGAGGCGTGTTGCCCCAGCTTGTCCTCGACCCGCGCCACCGTATAGCCCGGCGCGTCGGTGGGCACGATAAACGCACTGATGCCGCGCTTGCCCGCCGCCGGGTCGGTGACCGCAAACACGATCACCACGCCGGCGCTTTGCCCCGAGGTGATGAATTGTTTGCAGCCGTTGAGCACGTAATGATCGCCATTGAGGCGTGCGCGGGTTTTAAGACTGCTGGCGTCGGAGCCGGCGTGGGGTTCGGTCAGCGCAAAGGCGCCAAGCATCGCCCCGCTGGCCAGGTGCTTGAGGAACTGTTCTCTCTGCTGGTCATTGCCGAACTTGAGGATCGGCACGCAACCCACCGAGTTGTGCACGCTCATGATGGTCGAGCAGGCGCCATCGCCGGCAGCGATTTCTTCCAGGGCCATGGCGTAGGCCAGGTAACCGGTGTCGCAGCCCCCCCATTGTTCCGGCACCAACATGCCGAAAAAGCCCAGCTCGGCCATCTCACCGATGGCCTCCTTGGGAAAGCGATGATCGCGGTCCCATTCGGCGGCGAACGGTTTCAAGCGCTCCTGGGCAAATTGCCTGGCCGCATCGCTGATTTGCAGTTGTTCGTCATTAGGCAGCATGGTCAGTCCTTAATACAGGCATTCAACGGCCATGGCCGTGGCTTCACCACCGCCGATGCAGATCGCCGCGACGCCGCGCTTGAGGCCTTTCTGGCGCAGGGCCGAGAGCAGGGTCACCAGGATGCGCGCGCCCGAAGCGCCGATCGGATGGCCCAGGGCACAGGCGCCGCCGTGCACGTTGACCTTGTCGTGGGGAATCTCCAGTTTGCTCATGGTGACCAGGCTGACCACCGCGAACGCTTCGTTGATCTCGAAGAGGTCGACATCCTCCAGGCTCCAGCCGGTTTTGCCCAGCAACTTACGGATCGCCCCTACAGGCGCTACCGGAAACAGCCCCGGCTCATCGGCAAACGCCGCATGCCCATGAATCACCGCCAGGGGTTTGAGGCCGCGCTTGCTGGCCTCGGATTCGCGCATCAGCAACAGCGCCGCCGCGCCATCGGAAATCGAGCTGGAGTTGGCTGCGGTCACAGTGCCGCCTTCGCGGAACGCCGGTTTCAGGCTGGCGATCTTGTCCAGCTTGGCCTTGGGCGGCTGTTCGTCATGCAACACGGTTTTCTGCTCTTTACCGACGGTGACCTGTACCGGGACGATTTCAGCGGCAAAACTGCCGTGGGTAATGGCTTCCTGCGCACGCGTGAGGGAGGCAATCGCAAAGGCGTCCTGGGCTTGCCGGGTAAAACCGTTGTGCTCGGCGCAGTCTTCGGCAAAGGTGCCCATCAGGCGGCCCTTGTCATAGGCGTCTTCCAGGCCATCGAGGAACATGTGGTCGAGGACCTTACCGTGCCCCATGCGATAGCCGCTGCGGGCGCGGTCAAGCAGGTACGGCGCGTTGGACATGCTCTCCATGCCGCCGGCGATCACCACGTCGACGCTGCCGGCGCGCAAGGCATCGTGAGCCAGAATCGTCGCTTGCATGCCCGAACCGCACATCTTGTTGAGCGTGGTGCAACGGGTGGATTTGTCCAGCCCGGCGCCTAACGCCGCCTGGCGTGCCGGCGCCTGGCCGAGGCCCGCGGGCAGCACACAGCCAAACAACACCTCATCGACGGCGTCGTTGGCGATACCGGCGCGCTCGACCGCCGCACGAATCGCGGCGGCGCCCAGTTGCGGTGCGGTCAGGCCCTTGAGGTCGCCCTGGAACCCGCCCATGGGCGTGCGCACGGCGCTGACGATAACGATAGGGTCGTTCATGAAGATGCCTCCTTACTTGGCTGCCATGCGCAAGGCGCCGTCAAGACGGATCACCTCGCCGTTGAGCATGCTGTTTTCAATGATATGCCGCACCAGCGCCGCATATTCGGCGGGTTTGCCCAGGCGTGGCGGGAACGGCACGCCGGCGGCCAGGGCGTCGCGTACTTGCGGGGTCATGCCGGCCATCATCGGGGTTTCGAAAATGCCGGGGGCGATGGTCATCACCCGAATACCGAAACGAGCCAGTTCGCGCGCGGCCGGCAAGGTGAGGCTGGCTATCGCGCCCTTGGAGGCGGCATACGCAGCCTGGCCGATCTGCCCGTCGAACGCCGCCACCGAGGCGGTATTGATGATCACACCGCGTTCGCCATCGGCATCCGCGTCGGTCTCAGCGATCGCCGCAGCGGCCAGGCGCAACAGGTTGAAGCTGCCGATCAGGTTGACGTTGATCACCTGGGCGAAACTGGCCAGGGCGTGCGGGCCGTCCTTGCCGAGAATCTTCTCGCCACGCACCACACCGGCGCAGTTGACCAGCCCGTGCAAACCACCAAAGGCGGCAACAGTCGCTTGTACTGCGGCTTCGGCAGCCGCTTCCTGGCTGATGTCCGCCACGCTGCTGCGGGCGTTGTCGCCAAGCTGGCGGGCCTTGGCGGCAACGGCGTCGGCGTTGAGGTCCACCAGCATGACCTTGGCACCCGCTGCAATGAGCATGTCAGCGGTGGCGGCACCGAGGCCCGAAGCGCCGCCGCTGACCAGGAATACCTTGTTTTCAATGTGCATCACAGTTTCCTTTTGAAAGAATCACGCCACGGCCGCCTGGGCCTTGGCGATTTCCTGGTTACGCAAAATAAAGCGTTGCAGCTTGCCGCTGGGAGTCTTGGGCAAGTCGCTGACGAATTCGATTTCCCGCGGATACGCATGGGCCGCCAGGCGCTTGCGCACATGCAGGCGTAACTCTTCGGCAAGTTCCGGGGTGGCGCGGTATTGCTCGTTGATCACCACGAAGGCTTTCACCAGCTCGGTGCGTTCGGGGCAAGGTTTGCCGACCACGGCAGCTTCGATCACAGCCGGGTGTTCGACCAGCGCGCTTTCCACGTCGAACGGCCCCACGCGGTAGCCGGACGTGGTAATCACGTCATCGCTGCGCCCGACAAAACTGATGCTGCCGTCCGGGTTGAGCTCCACGGTATCGCCACTGAGGTAGTACTTGCCGACGAAGGCTTTGGTTTTCACGCCCTCATAGCCGGCGAACCAGCACATCGGCGATTGCTCGCGGTCGATGGCAAGAATGCCGGGCTGACCGGCAGTCAATTCCTGGTGGTTGTCATCCAGTACCACGATGCGATGCCCCGGCGAGGCGAACCCCGCCGAGCCGACATGTACCGGATGCGCCAGGCCGTGGTGATTGCACAGCACCATGCCCAGCTCGGTTTGCCCGTAGTGGTCGTGAATGGTCACGCCGAGGTTGTCGGCGAACCAGCGAATCACCTCGGGGTTCAAGGGCTCGCCGGCGCTGCTGACGATGCGCAACCGGCCCTTGATCGAACGGGCAAACTGCTCGCCGCCGGCAATCAACAGTCGGTACGCGGTGGGCGAGCCGGTCAGGTTGGTGATGCCGTATTTGTTGATGACCCGGCAGGTGCTTTCCAGGGTGAACGGGCCATCGTAGAAGGTAATCGGATGCCCCATGGACAGTGGCCCGGTCACGCCGAAATAGATGCCGTAGGCCCAGCCCGGATCGGCCACGTTCCAGAATGCGTCTTCGGGGCGCAGGTCCACCGCGTCGCGGGTATAGGCCTGGAATGCGACAATCGCCTTGAGCGGCACCGACAGGGCTTTGGACGGCCCGGTGGTGCCCGAGGTGAACATCAGCAAAAAGGGCTCGTCCGCCCCCAGCAGCACGGGCTCGCAGGCATTGGAGTAATGGGGCAGTTCGGCCCAGAAGCTGAAATCGCCGCGCACCAGGCCTTCGCCTTTGGCCCCGGTGACCGTCACGATGGTCGGACAGCCCTCCACGTCCGCGAGCTTGGGCCGATTCACCGCATCGGTAACCACCAGGGCGGCGCCGGAACTGTTCAGGCGGTGCTCGATGGCCTTGGGCCCGAACGCCGTGAACAAAGGTTGATAGACCGCGCCGATACGCCAGGTGGCAAACACCACCACCAGCAGTTCAGCCGTGCGCGGCAACAAGCCGGCGACCTTGTCACCGCGCTTGATGCCCTGCCCCAGCAGGAAATTGGCAAAGCGTGCGGCCTGGTCCTGCAAGTCGGTAAAGGTGACCGTGGCGCTGCGCCCGTCCTTGCCCTCCCAGAACAGCGCGATGCGCCCAGGCAGCGCGTGACGGTCACAGCACTCCACACAGGCATTGAGCGCCTGCAGGTTGCCGGCCAGGGTCATGTCGACGGTGTGCTGATAATCGAATTCGGTGGTGGCGGCCAGGTAATCACGCATCGCTTCAGTTCCTTGTGTGTTTTTGTTTTAAGGACACTTTTCAACCAGGTCAATCGCCTGCAAATAGTCGCTCCGCAGCGCTGGCACCAGCAATGGTCAAAGCCGCCAACATGGCTGACTGGTTTGGCCAATCCGGTTTGACACTCGCCCTGCACTGGCCGAAGCTTGAGACTTTGTACCCGTACCCTGCCTTCGGACGCCTGCATGTCAAAGTCACGCCGTTACTCCATCATCGGCCTGTGCGCCCTGTTGTCGATTGTGTTGATCACCTGGTTTTTCTCCCGCGCAACGCCCGTGGCCGTGCCCCCGGCGATTGCCCACGGTTATTCCAAGGCCTTGAAGCAGGCGCGCAACGGTGAGCCGGGCGCGGCGCGGGTGTTGTATCAACAGCTGGGGCGGCCGGACCTGTCACCTGAGCGGCGCGCTGCGCTGCATGCCGAGCTGCCCAACTACCCCAGCCCCCAGGCACTGAAACTGGCGGATAAAGACCTGGCTGATGACTCGCCAGTGGTGCGTGAAGCGGCGATCCACAGCATTGTCGGCCTGGTGCCGACCGGCCAGCGCACGTTGTTACTCGGCCCGGCGCTGGAGGATCCCGAACAGGCAGTGCGCTTTGCCGCCGCCAACGCCCTGCTCGGCCTGTCGCCGGATACCCTGGGCCTGTATTTCGGCCCGCTGCAGCAAGTGCTCGACGAATTCGCCAAAACCCTCAAGGCCCGACCCGAAACAGCCGAAGGCTGGATTCAATTGGCGCGCCTGTATATCCACAGCGCCCTGCTGCCGGACGCGCAACATGCGCTGCAGCAGGCCATGCGCTTGCAACCGGACAACCTGCAAGCGGTGGTGGCGCAGATCGAGCTGCTGGATAAACAGGGCAAGACCGACGAATCGCGCCAGCTGCTGGCGCAGCAATTGGCGGCGCACCCGGAATCGGCCTATCTGCAACATGCCTTGGGCATGTGGCTGCTGCACCATGGCGAACGCCCCTATGCCCTGCTCGGCCTGTCCAAAGCGGTAGAGCTGGAGCCGGACAATCAGGATTACCGCTACGACCTCGCCACCACATTGCACGACCAGGAGGAGCTTGAGGCGGCCCAGCGGCAGTTGGAAGACATCGTCCAGCGCCACCCGGCGAATCGAAAGGCGCGGGTGCTGCTGGTCAATTATTGGAAAGAAAGCGGCCAGTTGCAGAACGTGCAAATACTGCTTGCACAGCTGGAGCAGCAGAATCCGGATGACCCGGCGTTGCAGCAGGGGCTGTGACCACGCGCTGAAAACTTGTAAAAGTCGTCAGGTTTCTTACAAACGATTCAAAACGTTGAACCGCCACAAGCCGCTAAGGTCAAGTGAATATGGCACGCCCAACGGCGTGCCCTGAAAACGTACGTGACCTGAGGGCACTTCTTGTCTACATCAAATTCGCTTTTGAGTGAAAAGGCAGCCACCGGCATCGATGGTCTGGATGACATTCTTTCCGGGGGGCTATCGCGCAGCCATTTGTTCCTCCTGGAGGGCGAGCCCGGCACGGGTAAAACCACCGTGGCCCTGCACTTCTTGCAGGCAGGCGCGAAAAACGGTGAAAAATCGCTGTATATCACCTTGTCCGAAACCGAACGTGAGCTGCGCCAGGGTGCCAAGTCTCATGGCTGGGACCTGGACGACAACATTCACATCTTCGAATTGACCCCGCCGGAAAGCCTGCTCAACGCTGAGCACCAGCAGAGCCTGCTGTACTCCTCGGATCTGGAGCTGGGCGAAGCCACGCGGCAGATTTTCGAAGTGGTGGAACGGGTCAAGCCCACTCGCGTAGTGGTCGACAGCCTGTCCGAGATACGCCTGTTGGCGCAAAGCTCCCTGCGCTATCGCCGGCAGATCCTGGCGATCAAGCATTACTTCGTCCGCTATGACGCCACGGTGCTGCTGCTCGACGACCTGACCACCGAATCCCTCGACAAGACCGTGCACAGCGTGGCCCACGGCGTGATTCGCCTGGAAGAACTGACGCCCAGCTACGGTGCCGAACGTCGCCGAGTGCGGGTGGTGAAGTACCGGGGCCAGAAGTACCGTGGCGGTTTTCATGATTTCACAATCATGGGCGACGGCGTGCACGTGTTCCCGCGCCTGGTGGCGGCCGAACATCGCGGCGGCTACACGCGCCAGACCATGAGCAGCGGTATCGCCGAACTCGATGCCTTGATGGGCGGCGGCGTCGAGACCGGCTCCAGCAGCCTGATCCTTGGCCCGGCCGGCACCGGTAAATCGCTGATTTCCATGGTTTTCGCCGCTGCTGCGGTAGCGCGTGGCGAAAAAGCCGCGCTGTTCATCTTTGACGAAGAGATGGGCCTGCTGTTCGAGCGCATGAAAAACATGGGCATCGACCTGGCTGCGCTGCAAGCCACCGGTAACCTGCTGATCGAACAGGTCGACGCGGCCGAGCTGTCTCCCGGTGAATTCTCACACCGGGTACGCCGCTGCGTGGACGAAGGCGGCATCAATACCGTGGTGATTGACAGTATCAACGGCTACCAGGCGGCGATGCCGGAAGAGAACGCACTGATCCTGCATATGCACGAACTCCTTCTCTACCTCAACCGACGGGGCGCCGCGACGTTCATGACCGTCGCCCAGCATGGCCTGGTCGGCGATATGCAGACGCCCGTGGACATCACCTACCTGGCCGATACCGTGATCCTGCTGCGTTACTTCGAAGCGCTGGGCAAGGTCCGGCGGGCCATTTCCATCATCAAGAAACGCACCGGTACCCACGAATCAACGATTCGCGAATACCGCATCAGCAGTAATGGCCTGACCGTCGGCCAACCTCTGGACAATTTCCAGGGCGTGCTGCGCGGCATTCCGATTTATATGGGCGCCGGCTCGCCTCTGCTCAAGGAAGAGCAAGTGTGACGTCCCTGTCCCCGGTCTTTGAACGCGCCATTATTCTTGCGCCTTTGGGGCGCGACAGTTCATTGGCGCTGATGATGCTCAATGAAGCCGGCTACCAGGGTGTGGTCGCCAGCAATCTCACCGACTTGTGCGAGGCGCTGAACGAGGGTGCCGGCGTGCTCATTATCGCCGCCGAAGCTTTACGTGGCGTGGACATGGAACCTTTGCTGGAGTACCTGCACCGGCAACCGGCCTGGTCCGACCTGCCCATTGTGCTGATGACCCATCACGGCGGCAGCGAGCAAAATGGCTCATCGCACCTGAGCGGGCTGCTGGGCAACGTGACCTTCCTTGAGCGCCCGTTCCATCCTGTGACCCTGATCAGCCTGGTCAGTACCGCCCTGCGCGGGCGGCGGCGGCAATACGAAGCACGGGACCGCCTGCTCGACCTGGGCGCCAGTGAGTTGCGCCTGCAACGCACCCTGGAAACCCTTGAGCAGCAGGTGGAAGAGCGTACCGCGCAATTGCGCAGCAATGAAGAAGCCTTGCGCCAGTCGCAGAAAATGGAAGCCGTCGGCCAGTTGACCGGCGGCATCGCCCATGACTTCAACAATATGCTGACCGGGATCATCGGGAGCCTGGAATTGCTGCGACGACGTGTAGCGCGGGGCAAGCTGGACGATCTGGACGGCCTGATCGACCTGGGCGTCACCTCGGCCAACCGGGCCGCCGGCCTCACCCACCGCCTGCTGGCGTTCTCGCGCAGGCAGTCGCTGGACCCGAAGCCCGTGGAGATCAACCAATTGGTCACCTCCATGGGCGAATTGCTGCAACGCAGTATCAATGAAAGCATCTGCCTGCACATGCGTCTCAGCGACAGCCTGTGGACCGCCGAGGCCGACCCCAATCAACTGGAAAGCGCCCTGCTCAACCTGGTGATCAACGCACGTGATGCCATGCCCGGCGGTGGCAACCTGACCGTGGAAACCACTAACCGCCACCTCGACAGCGTATTTACCGCCGCCTATGGCACCTTGAGCCCTGGCGATTACGTGGAGTTGAGTGTCAGTGACACCGGTTGCGGCATTCCGGAAAGCGTCATGGGCCGGGTGTTCGACCCGTTCTTCACCACCAAGCCGATCGGCCAGGGCACCGGCCTGGGCTTGTCGATGATCTATGGGTTTGCCCGGCAGTCCCGTGGCCACGTCACCCTGCACAGCGAAGTCGGCATAGGCACCACCGTCAGCTTGTTCCTGCCCCGCTTTGTGGGAGAGGTCATCGCTGACGCCGTGGTAAACCCGGCCATGCTGCCATTCGCCAATGACGGTGAAACGGTGCTGATCGTTGAAGATGACCCGGCTGTACGGGTGCTCGTCAGCGCCGTATTGAAAGAGTTGGGCTATGCCTTTGTCGAAGCCGGTGACGCCACCACTGCGGTGCCGATCATCGAGTCAGAGCAGCGTATCGACCTGCTGATCAGTGATGTCGGGCTGCCCGGCATGAACGGACGGCAATTGGCGGAAATCGGACGGCAGATCCGTCCGGACCTCAAGGTGCTGTTCATCACCGGATACGCAGAACACGCGGCTGTGCGGGGAGGTTTTCTGGACCCGGGGATGCAGTTGATTACCAAGCCGTTCACCTTTGATTTATTGACGGCAAAGGTTCGGGAAATGATCCAGGCGTAGATACCCAGCGTATCTACGCGCTGCGACGTCAGGCCAGCAAGCGCTGTATGTGCTCCTGCAGCGTATCCAGATCAAACGGCTTGGCCAGAATCGGCGCGTTGCGCGTAATCGGGCTGTTGCAATCAAGGATTTCCTGCGGGTAACCACTGATAAAGATTACTTTCAATTCCGGCCTCACCTTGAGCGCCGGCTCGGCGATCTGTACGCCGGAAATGCCGCCGGGCAGGCGGTAATCCGTGACCATCAAATCCAGGTGCGGTTTGGTCGCGAGAATTTCAAAGGCTTCTTTGCCATTGACGGCCTTCAATACCCGATAACCCAGGCCAGCCAGGTATTCACCCAGCACAAACATAATGGATTCGTCGTCTTCGACGATCAGTACGACATCTTGTGCATCTTCACTCATGGGAAGCCTATGTCCAGTCAGTAGCTGGTGTTACGACCATGGGGTCACGTAGAGGTTGCGTCCAGCTGACGATTGATTTCATGCCGTTGCCTGAAGTGGCAGACAGACCCGAAACAACGCGCCCTCGCCTATCTGGCTTTCAACCTCGATGGTGCCGCCATGGGCCGCGACGATCTGTTCGGAAATGAATAGCCCCAGTCCCAGGCCGGCCGCCGCATGGCTGACGGAAACCCGCTCGAATTGCTGGAAAATGCGCTTCTGGTTCTCCTCGCTGATGCCGATGCCATGGTCGCGCACTTCCACACAGGCCTCGCCATGTTCTGCATACACGCGCACTTCGACCGGGCTCTTGGCGCCGTAGCGCAAGGCATTGGTCAACAGGTTGGTAACGACCTGCTCGATACGAAACTCATCCCAATGGCCCTCGACCGGCCCGTCAGCCACCAGGTCCATCGACGATTCGGCGGCAGCGACCTGCGGCTCGAAGTTGTGCACCAGGTTGCGTACCAGTTGCGCCAGGTCGAAGCGCGCCGGGCGTATCGATAGCTTGCCGGTGCGGATACGCGACACGTCGAGCATGTCCTCGATCAGGCGGATCAGGCTCTTGATCTGGCGCTCATCGCGGTCGACCATCGCGTGCATCTTGTCCAGGGTGAACGCCGCCGCGTTGTCCCGGGCCAGGTGCATCTTGCGCAACTGGGTTTCCAGGATCAGCCCGTTCAGTGGCGTTCGCACTTCGTGGGCGACGATCGACATGAAGTCATCGCGCATGCGCACCGCCTGTTCCAGCTCGGCCTGGGTGGCCTGCAGGCGCGTGAGCAGCAGTTCCTGCTCGCGGCGGCTGCGCTCTAGGGCTTCGACCTGCAGCTTCATCGCCTTGCTCTGGCGGTACAGGTCAACGAATACATTGACCTTGCTCTTCACCGCGTGAATATCCAGCGGCTTGTGCAGGAAGTCCACCGCGCCGCTTTCGTAGCCCTTGAAGGCGTAATTGAGTTCGCGGCCGGCGGCGCTGACGAACACAATCGGGATGTTCTTGGTCTTTTCGGTGCCGCGCATCAGTTCGGCCAGCTCGAAACCGTTCATGCCAGGCATCTGCACGTCGAGGATCGCCATGGCGAATTCATGTTCCAGCAACAGTGACAATGCTTCGTCGGCACTCAATGCCTTGAATACCTGGCGGTCTTCGCGCTTGATCAGCGCTTCGAGGGCCAGCAGGTTTTCCGGCAGATCGTCGACGATCAGCAGTTTGGCCTGGACAGTACTTAACATGGGGAAGGTTCCAGGGAAGCCAGCAATGAGCCAATCCGGCTCAAGGAAAGAATATGGTCAGGTGTGTGCAGCGCCAGCGCCGCCAGGGGCATTACGGCAATCCGGGCCTCGGCGGGGTCTTGTACAACGGTGGTGCCGCCCGATTGCTTGACATAGGCCAACCCGCGCGCGCCGTCCTGGTTGGCGCCGGTCAGCAGGATCGCCAGCAGGCCTGGCCCGTAGGCATCGGCGGCCGAGGCGAAGAGAAAATCGATGGCCGGCCGGGAATGGTGCACGCGTTCCTCCTGGCTCATCGACAAGCTGCGATCCTCTTCCACCGACAAATGATAGCCGGGACCGGCGAAATACAGGGTGCCCGCCTCGATCGACTCCTTGTCCCGCGCTTCTTTCACCGGAATGCGCAAGCGTCGCGCGAAGACGTCGGCCAACTGGCTGCGACGTTCATCCGGCAGGTGCAGCACGGCAATGATCGGCAGGCCGAATGTGTCCGGCAATTCGCCAAAAATACTCAGCAACGCCTCCACGCCGCCGGCTGAGGCGCCGACGACAATGGCTTCAATCCCTGGAATCGGGGTGCTGGCGGCATCGCTCATGATTTGCGGTAGATCCGTTCCTGTTTGACCAAGGGTTCGAATTGCTTGCTGTAGGCTGAAAAATCCAGGGTTTCCTTGCTGCCCAATACCAGGAAGCCGCGATGACACAGCGACTCATGAAACAACCCAAACGCCCTGTCTTGCAACTTTTTATTGAAATAAATCAGTACGTTGCGACATGAAATTAACTGAGTTTCTGAGAATACACTGTCGGTCGCCAAGCTATGATCGGCGAACGTGACGTTCTCGCGCAGGGTCTTGTCGAAGATCGCGTTATCGTAAGCCGCCGTGTAGTAGTCGGCAAATGAACGCTGGCCACCGGCCTGCTGATAGTTAGCCGTGTAGGCGCGCACGTTCTCCAGGGAAAAGATGCCCTGCTTGGCTTTGTCCAGCGAGGCCGGGTTGATGTCGGTGGCGTAGATGATGGTGCGTTCGAGCAAGCCCTCTTCGCGCAGCAGGATCGCCATGGAGTACACCTCCTCGCCGGTGCTGCAGCCGGCGATCCAGATCTTGATCGACGGGTAGGTCTTGAGCAACGGCACGACTTCCCGGCGAATCGCCAGAAAGTGCGACGGGTCGCGAAACATCTCGCTCACCGGGATGGTCAGGAACTGCAGCAATTGCATGAACGCGGCCGGGTCGTGCAGCACGCGCTCCTGCAGCGCGGAAATGGTCGCGCAGTCGAACTGGCGCAAGGCATGGGCCACTCGCCGCTTGACCGACGCACCGGAGTAGTCGCGAAAGTCGTAGCTGTACTTGAGGTAAATCGCCTCGATCAACAGGCGCAGCTCGATGTCGCTGCTTTTGTCCAAGAAACTTCGCTCCACTTAAATGCGTTCCATCTTGGGTAGCCACACGCGGATCAACGAGAACAGACGGTCCAGATCAATCGGTTTGGCCAGGTAATCGTTGGAACCCGCCGCCAGGCAACGCTCCTGGTCATCTTTCATGGCCTTGGCGGTGACGGCAATGATCGGCAGCTTTTTCCAGCGCGGGTCCTGACGGATCAGCGCCGTTGCTTCGTAGCCATCCATCTCCGGCATCATCACATCCATCAGTACCAGGTCGATATCATCGACCTCATTGAGCTTGTCGATGGCTTCACGACCATTGCGCCCGATCACTACCACGGCGCCTTTATGCTCCAGGGCACTGGTCAGGGCAAAGATATTGCGCACATCGTCGTCCACCAGCAGGATCTTGCGCCCTTCGAACACCTTGTCCCGGCTGCGCGCGGTCTTGAGCATCTTCTGGCGGTCATGGGACAGCTGGGATTCGACTTTGTGCAGAAAGAGTGTGACTTCATCGAGCAGGCGCTCCGGGGAACGCGCGCCCTTGATGATGATCGAGCGCGAATACTTGCGCAGCTCGGCTTCTTCGTCGCGTGTCAGGTTGCGCCCGGTATACACGATCACCGGCGGGAACGAGCAGATATCCTCGGTGGCCATGCGCTTGAGCAACTCGTTACCGAGCATGTCCGGAAGCTTCAGGTCGATGATCATGCAGTCGTAGACATGGGTGCGTAGCAGGTCCAGCGCTGCCTGGGCGTAGCCGACATCGGTGATTTCGATGTCGTCGTCACCGATCAGGCGGGCGATGCTGTCACGTTGCAGGTCGTCGTCTTCCACCAGCAGTACCCGCTTGACCTTTTGCGTCAGCTTGGCTTCCAGGCGCGCGAACACGTCCTTGAGCTCTTCACGGGTGGTGGGTTTGACCGCGTAACCGATGGCACCCATGTGCATGGCGGCTTCGACGCGGTCTTCCACGGAGATCACATGCACCGGGATGTGCCGGGTATTGGCGTGCTCCTTGAGACGTTGCAGCACCGTCAGCCCGGAATGATCCGGCAGGCGCATGTCCAGCAGGATCGCGTCGGGGATGAATTCTTCGGCCAGGCTGTAGCCTTCGTCGGCACCGTGGGCGACCAGGCAGTTGTAGCCCAGCTCGTGGGCCAGGTCGAAGAGGATGCGCGCGAAATTCGGTTCATCTTCCACCACCAGGATGGAACTGGTGCTGAATGGGGCTTTGTCGCGGTCATCGGCAAAGCGCGGGATCAGCTCGGCCTCGGCCACCGGCAGCGACGCTACCTTGACTGGCAAAGGCACAGGCGCCGGGGCCGCCACGGCTTGGCGTGGGGCTTCGATCGGGGCGGCATCTTCGGCGCGTTCGACATACTGTTCCGGCAATACCAGCGTGAAAATGCTGCCCTTGCCCGGTTCGCTGGTCACGCTGATGTAGCCACCCAACAAGGTCGCCAGGTCACGGGAAATGGACAGGCCAAGGCCGGTGCCGCCGTAACGGCGATTGGTAGTGCCATCGGCCTGGCGGAAGGCTTCGAAGATGCTTTCCTGTTGATCCTGGGCGATACCTATCCCTGAATCGCGCACCGTGAAGGCAATGCCCTCCCCCGGCGCGCGGGACACCGACAGGCTGACCTGACCCTGTTCAGTGAACTTGATGGCGTTGGACAACAGGTTCTTGAGAATCTGCTCCAGACGCTGGCGGTCGGTGAACAGCAGGGACGGTGAACCTGCCTGCACATCAATCTGGAAGCCCAGATTGCGATCCCTGGCCAGCGGTTCGAACATGCCGCGCAGGCCATCCACCAGCCGCTCGACGCTGGAATTTTCCGGACGCACTTCCAACTTGCCGGCTTCAACCTTGGAAATATCCAGGATGTCGTTGATCAGGTTGAGCAGGTCATTGCCGGCCGAATAGATCGACTCGGCAAATTTGACCTGTTCGGCACTGAGGTTGTCCTGGGGGTTCTCGGCCAGCAACTTGGCCAGGATCAGCGAGCTGTTGAGCGGCGTGCGCAGCTCGTGGGACATGTTGGCCAGGAATTCGGACTTGTACTTGCTGGAGCGTTGCAGCTCATCGGCGCGGTCTTCCAGTTCCAGCTGGACCCTGTTGAGCTCTATATTCTTGCGGTCCATGGCGTCGCGCTGTTCGGCCAGGGTCTGGGTCTGTTCGGCCAACTGTTCGTTGGTCTGCTCAAGCTCCGCTTGCTGGGTTTCCAGGTGCGCCTGAGACTCCTTGAGGATGCGTGACTGTTCCTCCAGCTCTTCGTTGGCGGTCTTGAGTTCTTCCTGCTGCACTTGCAGCTCTTCATTGAGCTGCTGGGTCTCGGCGAGTACTTCCTGCAAACGCTGGCGATAACGTGCGGCTTCGATGGACGTACCGATATTGCTGGCGATCAGTTCCATCAGTTCGATATCGCGCTCTTCCAGCGGGCGCAGGAAACCCAGTTCGATCACACCGTTGACGCGGTCGTCATCGCTGGTCGGCACTACCAGTACGCTGCGGGTGGTGCCCTCGCCCAGCCCCGAGCTGACCTTGAAGTAGTCCACCGGTACGTCGTCCAGGCGAATCAGGCGATCGAGCTGGGCGGCCTGCCCGACAATGCCTTCGTCGCTGTAGATCGCCTGTTCCAGCTGCGACTGTTCGCGGGAAAAGCCGTACGTGGCCACCCGGCGCAGACCGCCGTGCTCTTCACGCACGTACAACGCTGCAACCGCTGAGCCCATGTATTGGGCAAAAAACTGCAGGATATTGCGGCCCAGCAGGTTCAAGGTCAGTTGGCCAAGCACCTGTTCGGCCAGTTCGGTCTGGCCATTACGCAGCCAGGCCTGCTGTTCCAGGCGTCTGGCGATCTTCTGTTGTGACGCGAGGTTTGCGCTGTAACTATTTGAAAGTGAGAGTAAATTCTTTCTACCGATATACGCGAGAAAACCGCTTAGCCCGAGTACAAACACCAGGTACAGCGTAACGCTGACCACTGTGGTGCGGGTGACCTCTTCGTTGCGGGTAATACGGAACTGCTGTTCCATCGCCACCGCGTCGTCATATTCCTTGCGAATCTCGTCGGTCAGGCGCTTGCCCCGGCCGGCCTTGACGGCACCGCGGAAATCGCCACTGGTGCGCTGCAGTTCAATCATCGACTGCGCGTAGTTGTTCCATTCGACTTGCAGCGCTTCCAGGCGCTTGAGGCGGTCGACCTGCTGCGGATTGTCGGCAACCAGTTCCTGCAAATTGCGCAGGTCGGCAATGATCCTTGGCTTGGCCACTTCATAGGGATCGAGGAAATGCTCGTCACCGGTAATCAGGAAGCCGCGCATGCCGGTTTCCAGGTCCACCGTCAGTTTGGACGACTCATTGAGGTTGTTGATGACCCGGTCGGTGTGCTCCACCCACTGGATCACAGACAGCAAATAGGTGATCAGCACAACGAAAAACACCGCGCTGAGCACACCCACGCTTAGTGGCAGGGCCACGTTACGGCTCAGGAGTTTGCGGAAGCTCTTTTCATCAACTGACGACGCGGGAGTCATGGGCATGCCTTGGCCAAGTGCGGGAAAACCGGAAGTTTGCCCCAAACTGACGGTCAAGACCATTTTTCTGGGACGCTTTTGTACAGATTCCTACAGCGGAACAGGCTATTCTGCCTGGTCTTTTGTACTGCATTGTTTTAACGCCCTGGGAACTTGTGGATAGCCCGTGCTTACTCAAGTACAGGCCGGTCAGAATGGCCAGCGTTGAAAACTCGTCTTTTTTTGGGAAAGCCTTCTATGTCCGCAATCGCCTCCACCATCCTTGTTGTTGAAGACGACGCTATCGTGCGCATGCTGATCGTCGATGTGCTTGAGGAGTTGGAGTACTCGGTGCTTGAGGCTGCCGATGCCGCAGAGGCCCTGGCGCACGTGCAGAACACCGACCAGGTGATCGACCTGCTGATGACCGACGTCGGCCTGCCCGATATGGACGGCAAGCAACTGGCAACCCAGGTGCGCGAACTGCGCCCTGTCCTGCCCATCCTGTTCGCCAGCGGCTACGCCGAGAACATCGATGTGCCCGAAGGCATGCAGGTGATTGGCAAGCCGTTCTCGATCGACCAGTTGCGCGATAAAGTCAAATCGATGCTGGCCTGAACATCCAGCGTCCTTTCGCAGGTTTTAACGTGACGTCCGGGAAAGAAAACAGGAAACTCAGCGCCTGCATCTCCCCGTCAGTCAAAAGAACCCTGGAAGGACGCAACAACATGATTGGACAACCTGCGCGCCTGGTGTTGGCGAGCCTCTCGATACTTCTGAGCACCGGCGCCTGGGCCGACTTCACGGCCACCCCTGCCGAAGCCCGGGCCATTGCCAGGCAAGCCTACTTATATGGCTACCCCGTGGTCGAGATGTACAAGACGCTCTACACCCAGGCCGTGGACAAAGGCGGGGCCAATTTCAAGGCGCCGTTCAATCGCATCGGCAATAGCGCGCAGGTCTTCACCCCCAAGGACACCGCGTTCACGACCCCGAACGCGGACACGCCCTACTCCTTCGTCTGGATGGACCTGCGCAAGGAACCTCTGGTGCTGACCCTGCCCAAGGTCGAAGACAACCGCTACTACTCGGTGCAGTTGCTCGACCTCTATACCCAGAACATCGCCTACCTGGGCACGCGCAGCACCGGCAACAACGGCGGTCACTACATGATCGCAGGTCCCGACTGGAAGGGTCAGCAGCCGGTCGACATCGACCGTGTGGTCTACAGCGAAAGCAATATCGCCTACGCCCTGTATCGCACACAGCTGTTCGATGAAAAAGACCTGGGCAAGGTCAAGCAAATCCAGAACGGCTACAAAGTGCAGCCGCTGAGCAGCTACGTGAAACAAGCGGCCCCGGCGCAGGTGCCGAAGATCGAGTGGCCCAAGCCGACGGCGAACATGAGCGACAGTCCGCAATTGTTCCGCTACCTGAACTTCATGCTGGCCTTTGCTGCGCCACAGGACAGTGAAAAAGACCTGCTGGCACGTTTCGCCACGATCGGCATCGCCCCCGGCGCGCCTTTCAAGCTCAACCAGCTGACTGCCGAACAGCGCAAAGCGTTGGAAGACGGGATTGCCGATGGCAAGGCGGAGTTCGCCACGTTCAAGAAAGACAAGATCGATACCCATCAAGTCTCCAGCGGCGAGCTGTATGGCAGCCGTGACCGGTTGCAGAACAATTACCTGTACCGATATGCCGGCGCCAACCTGGGTATGTTCGGCAATTCCACCGACGAAGCCGTTTACTTCACCTACTTCGATGACAGCGAAGGCAAACCGGCCAACGGCGCACGCCGCAGCTACACCGTCCACTTTGCCAAGGATCAGCTGCCGCCAGCCGATGCGTTCTGGTCGCTGACCATGTACGACGCCAAGACCAAGTTGCTGGTGCCGAACCACAAGAAACGTTACCTGATCAACTCACGCATGCTGCCCGGCCTGAAACTGGACGCCGACGGCGGCCTGACCCTGGCTCTGCAGCATCATGAGCCACCGAAGGCCGAACAGAGCAACTGGCTGCCCGCTCCAACCGGGCCATTCTTCGCCGTCTTGCGTATTTACCTGCCCAAGCCTGAAGTCACCAGCGGCCAATGGAAGTTGCCGCCGTTGATGCCGCTCCAGTAACCCTGCCGGGGCCCCATGCACGGCGGGCGGCGATTCACATACGCCTCCCGCCGCGCCATGTAAGGTTCAGTGCTATTTGAGCTTCAGATAGGACTGATGCAGGTCGGACGCCCATCCATCGATAACGTTTTTAACATCGTCAGCTTTCATTACCTGAGTGTCGTTTGCCAACGGCTTTCCGGTGCCTTTGCGCACCACTTGGGCAATTACTTGGCCGCTTGCGCCATCAAGGAACTGCGCCTCCGTGCCCAAGGTGGTTTCCTGGTCGCGAATCCCGGTGCCGGTGCTGACCGCCGCAGCGACCAACGCCACGGGAATAAACTCGTAAGGCTTCAGTCCCTGGGTTTTACTGCTGACGGCCGTAATCGCTGCGCGCACCACAAATACCCCGGGGCCCGGGCCATTGGCCAGCGGCAGTGAACCGGCCAGTTCGCGCTTGAGCGCCTGGTTGTAATAGTCACTGATGCCGCGCAGGGTGCTGTCCGGAATGCGGGAGGTGGCTTCAGGCTTGGGATAGAATTGCGTGGGCTCGATGTACACCGCGTTGTAGCGGCTCAAGTCCAGTTTGGGATCGACCCAGCGCATCACCAAGGCACCGGAGGGCGATTTGGCTTCCTTGAGCCGGCTGTAGTCCGACAGAAAGCCCGAATACTCGTCCGGTTGCGTAACTTTGCTGGAACATCCCGCCATGGCGATCGAGGCGAAGCACAACGTACTGACCATTAGCCTGACTTTCATTATTACAGCTCCCATCGTTAGGTTGAGCTGTAGGTATAGCCAATCGTGGGAAAACGGGCGGCTTATTGCAGCCGCGAGCCCCTCAGCCGCGCTCCCGGGGGATCAGGCTCTGCAACTGCGCAGCCAGAAAATTGGCGTCGAAGCCGAAGGTATCCGGGTCTTTGAGGCCATTGGTCTTCTTCCAGAGCCAATCGTTCTTATCTGCGGGCAGTACCAGCGAGACGCTGCCGTGCCGTGCGGCCGTCAAGCCCATGACCGCTACACCAATATCCCCGTCCGGGCCCATCACGTCCGGCACGAACTCCACGCTTTTACCCGTGATCAGCACAGTCAACTTCTCGGTCTTGAACGTCGATATTTCCACTGGCACGCTCGGGCTGGAGGCGACATAGGCCTCCCGGCGTACCTCCAGCAAACCGGCGCTCTTGACCGGTTCCAGCCACTGTTCGATGTGCTCGAACAACTCGCCCAGTTTCTGCGCCCAACGCGCCGACCGCAGATCGAATTGCTGTTTCTTATGCGCTTCGCTCTCGGCGTAATGACGAAGCATCTCGCCCAGTTGCTGTACATCGTCCATTGCGGATTTCCTTGGGTGAGTCAGGTTGCGAAGCCCGATCATGGCAGATACGGCCGCCTGGCGTACGAGTTAAAGCTGATTGCAGTGGGTTCGGCAGCAAGCAGGTCATAGGTGACGTGACGGTGTATCGAACGAAGAATGTTCCAACAGCAGGCGACGCCACTGCATTCGAAACCAAGGGGTAAATTGCGCGTGCGGTTCAGCGAGCCGGGCTGAAATTTCGGCACGGGTCAGCCACATGATTTCGCTGACCTCCTCAGGCATAGGTGAAACCACAGCGTCAGACTGAGCAACCAGCACATGACACAACTCGTGCTCCGCGCCGATCGAACCAAAGCTGGCGTGGTACTCAAAACTGTAGAGCGCGCGACAGGAAGACCGGACGTCTAATTCTTCGCGCAAACGGCGAGACGCCGCATCCAGGATCGACTCACCCGGTGCCGGATGACTGCAGCAAGCATTTGACCAGAAACCGGGCCAAAGCATTTTGCCTGCTGCACGACGCTGAAGCAGATGACGCCCTTGACTGTCGATCAAATGCACCGAAAACGCACGGTGAAGCTGGCCCGCGCCCAGGTGGGCATCGCGCTTGTCGCACACCCCGACTTGTACATCTTGCGCATCGACTAACACGACATCATTGATCATTTTGTATTCCTTGTTGGTAAACGGCGGCGCCCTGCTCCTGGTCAGAGAACTTGCCCCCACGCGCTGACGAAGGTCAAAGCGGCGTCGGTGAACGCAGGGTCAGCACGCAGATTGACCATGCCATCCAGATCGTGCTGTTCCAGCAACCCGAGTTTGAGCAGCGCCGGCCCGGCTTGTGCCGTGGTAGCCGCCCAAAAGGTATCGGCGGGGCTGTTATCGCCTATACGGCCTTCAAGCGTGCGATGCCGCACGTTGGCGAGCCCGCGATCATGCAGCCGATCCGGGAGCTGGGTGGCCCACAGCATATCGGACCCAATGGACCGCTCCAGGAGGGTGATACCGGCTTGGGCCACTTTGCGAAACAGCGGGTTTGCCGTTTTCAGGCTCGGTTCAAGGCTCACATCCTCTATCACCAACCAGCCACCCGGGCGCAGCCAGGTGATGGCTCGGTTCAATAGCGCTTCACGCTCGGCGAGGTGACACAGAAGTGCCCGGGCATGCACCACGTCAAAGGACGCAGCCGGGAAATCATCGATCGCTGCATTATGGGCAAGCACCCGAATACGTGGAATATCGGCAAGGAATCGGGTGTCGATATCCGTGGCGGTGACGCTCGCTTCGGGATATCGCTGACTCAGCCAGGCGGCGAGCGATCCGGCACCGGCGCCGAGATCGAGGATGGCCGGCTTGTCAGGCAAATCCAACTGCTCAAAAACCGCTTGGCTCAACGGGTCAAACGCACGCTCCAGCGTGCGCAATCGTGCCAATTGGCCGGCGTGCTGGTCAGCCAGGTAGCTGCTGGTGTAGCCGGGCTCATCGAAATCGACGGTAGTGGTCACAGTAAGACCTCCAGTCGATCCGGGCAGCGGTTGAGGAAGCCGCGCTCAACGGGCGTGAACCCCGGTGCCCAGCGTACGTTGGGGAAGGCTTGCAGCAGCATGCGGGCGCCGGTCGTGATTTCCATCCGGGCCAGCATGGAACCCAGGCAGAAGTGGCGCCCCGCGCCGAAGGCGAAATGACTGGTCGCCTGATCGGTGCGCGACATGTCAAAGCTATCCGGGTGACTGAATTGGTCCGGATCACGGTTGGCCGAACCAATAAGACAGGCCAGCGTCGCCCCGGAGGGGATCGTTCCCGAGGGCAACTGCAGCGGTTCACGGGCCTCCCGCAGTACGAGCTGTAGGGGCGGATTGCGGCGCAGGGTTTCGGCCAGGGCATTATCCATCAGCTCTGGATTGGCGATCACCGCCGCCTTGACGCCAGGCTCGCTCAGCAGGTTGACCATCAGGTTGGCCAGGGCACCGTGGCTGGTTTCGCTGCCCGCCGTCATCAGGATCGCGCAGTAAGCCCGCACGAACGTCTCGGACAACGGCTGACCATCAATCCGCGCCGCCAACAGCTGGGAGATCAGATCATCTGCCGGTTCGGCGCGCCGAGCGTCGATGTGTGGCTGGATAAAGTCGTAGAAACTGTCTCGGTTGGATAGCCCACCGGTCAGCAGTGCCGGGTCCTGTCGATAGTTGCCCATGTAGGCGAAGCCGATGGCACACCACCGCTTCAGCCGCTCCACTTCTTCGCAGGTTTGTGCCGGGAGGCCCAGCGCATGCGCCATCACCCGTACCGGCAGCGCTGCGGTGAAATCGGCGATAAGGTCAACCTGAGGTCGGCCGTGCATGCGCGCCAGCAGGTCTGTGGTTACCGAAGTGACGGATGCTTGCAGCGCGGCGAGGGCCTTGCCACGAAACGAAGGGCTGAGCAATGCGCGGTGCTGGGCATGTTCACACCCGTCCATGGTGACAATGGTGTGACCCAGCAGCGGTCCGATCTGCCAATTGTAGTTATTGTTGCTGACGCCCGGATGGGTCAGGGCCGCTTTGACATCCACATGCCGGCTGACCAGCCACACGTCGGTGGGTTCGTCGTAGGCGATCGGCAACCGGGTACGCAATTGCTCATACAACGGGTATGGGTCGAGTTCGAACTGCCGGGATTTCAGTGTCGGAGGGGTAAGTTCAAGGTCCACCTGCCGATGGTTCCGTGCCTCCAAATCGGCGGCGTGCAGGTGATAGCGAGAGACGCTGCGGTGCCAGTCACCTGCCGCCCGGACAACCTGGCGCAGCCGGTCCGGGTCGGTCGCCGCGCCTGGCGGGTGACTGGCACACCGGGCGGCGACCGCAGTGAACTGCGCCACTGCCGTGTTCACCATCTGGTGGGCGGATTCGAGCGCGGCGGGCCAATCCATGCCGGCGGCGTCCGCAAGGATCGACACCAGGTTGAAGCGCTCACCGCACACCACGTCTTTGGCGATCGAATGAATGTCGTTTGTCCAGGCAATGAGATCGGCAGCGTGCTCGCGCAAGGTGTTCCACGCTTGAGCCTGCGCGGCAGACGCGTACGGGTCGAGGGTTTCGGCTCCGTCGATGAGGTCAAAGAAGAACAGTGCGCCGAACGAATCCCGGCGCAATGGCAAGTATTGGGTCAATGTGAGCGCCGTGTTGTTCTCCCGCACCCGCACCAGCGTGGCCTGCGCGCGCAAATGCCGAATCAGATGTCGCACAAGCCGGTCCCGCCAACGATCGTCTCCCCAGCCGCGGGTGCGAGGCCAGAGATCATCGACCAGAACCACGAGCATCGGGTCCTCGAATCGGCTGCTTTCGCCTGATTGACCGGCGCCCTCGGTCAAGGCCTGTACCGAAGTGATGAATTGCTCCAACGCTCCGTTTTCCGCCCAGGGACCATCATCGATACGGTCATCCAGCGTAAGCGCCCACAGGTACCAGCACACCAGGACCTCGGCTCGATGCGTGGGCGCCCTGCCGCATAGCGCCACTCCCAGATCGAGCAGCGCCGTGGTGCTCAACCGGTGCGCACCACGGCGGCCGATCAAGCCGTATCGCTGCGCCCAGGCAAGTGCATGGGCGCGCAACCGTTCGTGGTCGGAGCGAGGTGTCGGCGCGGCGAAAGGAAACTGAAGCTCGGGGATAGTGAGGAGCTGCGACGGAAGATGATCACTCGGGTTGGGGCCGGGGTCCCCCTCGCGGTGTGGCGGTGCCATGTTGGACTCCTCTTGGATGAGCGTTCAATAGGATCGGACCTTATCGAAAATCAACCAATCAGGATGCCGTGAGTGTCTGATCATCCCCTAGGCAAAGGTAGCTCTGTGAGGTAGGAAAAAAGAACTTCCACCGACAGACTGCGGTCAACGCACTCCTCGTTGGCAGCGATTTTGTCTTGAAGCGAGAGACGGTTAACGTTGCGCACACTCAACGTATGCCGACTGTGGTCGAAAAAAGCTGAGCAACGTCATTGCATTCTCCCGTTCTGCGCTCAGGGCATATTAACGGTGTTCTCGCTGAGAAATATCTGAGCGGGCAACTTGAAGCTCCTCAACTTG
>NZ_KZ478006.1 GCF_002837185.1 Pseudomonas fluorescens
GCGAGGTGCCGAGTGGTGGGGCAAGAGCCTTTTTGGTTACTTTTGGGGCTCTTTTCCAAAAGTGACCCGCTGTAAAAGCGGAACCCATAGCAGCCGTTACCGCAGAAACGGATATGTACTCGATCTGATCCAACATCCTGGTCGGCCCAGAGGCCGCCATCGGGGGCAAGCCCCCTCCCACAGGGGGCCGCATTTCAATTTACAGTTTGGCGAGGTCCGGGAGGTCGCCGGTCAGGCCCAAGGCCTGGCGTACAAACAGTGCCTTGGCTTCGGGCATCTGGTCGACCAGTTTCAAGCCGGCATTGCGCAACCAGCGCAATGGCAGTTGATCCGCCTGAAACAGACGCTCGAAGCCCTCCATCGCGGCCATCAGCGCCAGGTTATGCGGCATGCGCCGACGCTCGTAGCGGCTCAACACCTTTACATCCGCCAGACGTTCGCCACGTTCGCTGCCCGCCAGCAGCACTTCGGCCAGCACCGCAGCATCGAGAAAGCCCAGGTTCACGCCCTGCCCGGCCAATGGATGGATGACATGGGCCGCGTCGCCAATCAACGCCAGGCCCTCGGCCACATAGCGCTTGGCGTGACGCTGACGCAACGGTACGCAGACGCGCGGGTCGGCGCTGATCACATTGCCGAGACGCCCCTCAAAGGCCCGCTCCAGCTCACGGCAGAAGCGCTCATCGTCCAGGGCCATCAGGCGCTCGGACTCCGCCGGCGTGGTCGACCAGACAATCGAGCACCAATCCTCCTGCCCATCACGCACCAGCGGCAAGAATGCCAGCGGGCCCGTGTCGGTGAAGCGTTGCCACGCCGTGCGCTGGTGCGGCTGGCTGCCGCGCACGCTGGTCACGATGGCGTTGTGCAGGTAGTCCCACTCACGGGTGGGGGTGCCGGTCAGGCGGCGCACTGCGGAGTTGGCGCCGTCGGCGGCGACCACCAGCGGCGCGCGCAGCTTGCGCCCATCGGCCAGGGTCAGCAGCCACTCATCGCCGGAACGGCGCATCTGCTCCAGGCGCGCGTTGGCCAGCAGCCCCAGGTCACAATCATGCAGGCGGTCCAGCAAGGCATCCTGGATCACGCGGTTCTCGACAATATGCCCCAGCACCTCGGCATGCACGCTGGCCGCCGAAAAGTGGATCTGCCCGGTGCCGCTGCCGTCCCACACTTGCATCTCGCCATAGGGGCTGGCGCGGCGCTCGACGATGCCGTCCCACACGCCAAGCCGCTCGAGAATGCGCTGGCTGGCGGCGGACAGTGCACTGACCCGCGGTTCAAACGCCGCCGCCGGTTCGAACGGCTTGACGCTCAGCGGGCTGCCGTCAAGCAGCAATACCTGCAGGCCACTGCCCTGCAACGCCAGCGCCAGGGCGCTTCCGACCATTCCGGCCCCGACAATCAGCACATCTGCGCGCATGTCCATAGTCAAGCCTGTCTCGCTGGCGGCTTGCGCCGCACGTAAAGGGTTTTGTCGACCCGCGCCACCAGGGTGCCGGAGCCGTCATGAATCTGGACCTTGAGGCGAGGCAAATATTTCTCGCCATCGGCGGTCTGTCGACGCACCTCATCGAGCAAGGCGTCGTCGATGGAAAACTCGGCATACACCGGGCCTTTGCCCGGCGAGATGAAGTCGATGCTGGCGGCCTTGTCCCACACAATGTAATCGCGGCCCAGGTTCTCCATCAGCATCAGCATGTAGAACGGGTCGACCATCGAATACAGGCTGCCGCCGAACTGAGTGCCCACATAGTTGCGGTTATACCAGCCCAGGCCCATGCGCACCTTGACGTGACGAAAGTCGGCGCTCATCCGCTGCACGCTGATCCCGGCGCCCAGGTACGGCGGATAGAGCGTCATCACCCAGCGCAGCAGCCGGGCCTTGCCCAGGCGCTGGATCAGCCACTTACGCATCGGAGCGCGTGCCCAGGCCCATGGCCTGACGGGCGAACCAGCGCTTGGCCGGCGGCAGCAGATCCAGGCCGAGCAGGCCCATGTTGCGCCCCAACGCAACCAACGGTTGCCCGCTGCCGAACAGGCGCGTGACCTGGTCGGAGAAACCCACGGTCAGTTGCTGGTCCAGGCGCTGGCGCTCGCGGTAGCGCTGCAGTGTCGCCAGGTCGCCCGGCACGGCAGGCCCGGCCAGCAAGGCTTCGGCGAGGGCGTTGGCATCGCGCAACGACAGGTTGAAGCCCTGCCCGGCGATCGGGTGCAGGCTGTGCGCTGCATTGCCGAGGACTACCAGGTGCGAGCGGACCTGTTCTTGCGCTTCCACCAGGGTCAGCGGGTACAGATGCCGTGCGCCTACCTGCTTCAGGGTGCCCAGGCGATAGCCGAACACGCCCTGCAATTCACTCAGGAAACTGCGCTCGTCCAGATTGGCCAGACGCTGGGCGTCCATGCCCATGCGGGTCCAGACCAGCGCGCAGCGGTTGTCGGGCAGCGGCAGCAAGGCCATCGGCCCTTCATCGGTAAAGCGCTCGAACGCTTCGCCGTTGTGGGCTTCGCTCGGGGTGATGTTGGCGATCAGCGCGCTCTGGTTATACGGGCGCGTCTTCACGCCGATGCCCAGTTGTTCGCGCAGGCCCGAGCGGCCGCCGTCGGCCAGTACCGCGAGGTCGCACTCCAGCACCGTTTCGTCGTTGAGGGTCAGGCGGTAGCCATCAGGCAGCGGCTCCATGCGCGTGACTTCCGCCGGGCAGCGCCAACTGACCACGTCCTTATCCAGGCCTTGCCACAGGCATTGGCCCAGCCAGGCGTTTTCCACCACGTAACCCAGGGCCGGCACGCCCTCCTCCATGGCTGACAGACGCGCGGTGGAGAAACGTCCACGGTCGGACACATGGATTTGCTTGATCGGCTCGGCGCGACGGGAGATGTCCTGCCACAGGCCCAGGCGCTGATAGATCTGCCGGGCACCAAAGGACAGCGCCGAAGAACGCGCATCGTAGCTCGGCTGATAACTGTCACCCGGCGCAAAGGGTTCGATCAGTGCGATTTTCCACCCTCGCGCCTTGGCCCCGGCCTGCAACGCCAGCGCCAGGCTGGCGCCCACCAGGCCACCGCCGATGATCGCCAGGTTGACCCGGCTCATCGGGCAGCCGCCATCAGCGCTTCGATCTCGGCCACCGTCTTGGGCACCGCACCGGTCAGAATTTCACAGCCTTGCTTGGTCACTATCACGTCGTCCTCGATGCGTACGCCAATGCCACGCCACTTCTTCGCTACGTTCTGGTTGTCCGGTGAAATATAGATCCCCGGTTCCACGGTCAAGGCCATGCCGACTTCCAGCACACGCCATTCACCGCCCACTTTGTACTCGCCCACATCATGCACATCCATGCCCAGCCAATGGCCGGCGCGGTGCATGTAAAAGGCGCGGTAGGCTTCGCTGGCGATCAGTTCGTCAACGTCGCCTTGCAACAACCCCAGCTTGACCAGCCCGGCCGTGATGACCTGCACGGTCGCCTCATGCGCCTGGTTCCAATGCTTGTTCGGCGCGATCTGCGCGAAGGCGGCTTCCTGGGAGGCCAGCACAATCTCGTAGATCGCCTTTTGCTCGGGCGAAAACCTGCCGTTGACCGGCCAGGTGCGGGTGATGTCACTGGCGTAGCAGTCGATCTCGCAACCGGCGTCGATCAATACCAGGTCACCGTCCTTGAGCAGCGCGTCATTCTGCTGGTAATGCAGGATGCAGCTGTTACGCCCGGCGGCCACAATGGAGCCATAAGCCGGCATTTTCGCGCCGCCCTTGCGAAACTCGTAATCCAGCTCGGCCTCCAGGCTGAACTCATGCAGGCCGGCACGGCTGGCTTGCATCGCGCGCACATGGGCGGCGCAGGAAATCCGCGCCGCCTCGCGCATCACCTTCACTTCCGCCGCCGATTTATACAGGCGCATGTCGTGCAGCAAGTGATCCAGGGCAACGAATTCGTTTGGCGGCTGGGCGCCCAGGTGCGCTTTGGAGCGGATCACGTTGATCCACTCCATCACATGCCGGTCGAATTCGGCATTGCTGCCCATGGCCGAGTACACCCGGTCGCGGCCTTCAATCAGGCCGGGCAGGATGTCATCGATATCGGTGATGGGAAACGCGTCGTCGGCGCCAAAATCGCGGATCGCGCCTTCAGTACCCGCGCGCAGGCCGTCCCACAATTCGCGTTCGGCGTTGCGCTCGCGACAGAACAGCACGTACTCGCCATGCTGGCGACCAGGCATCAGCACGATCACCGCCTGCGGTTCAGGGAAGCCGCTCAGGTATTGGAAGTCGCTGTCCTGGCGGTAGACATGCTCCACATCACGGTTACGGATCGCCACGGCGGCGGCCGGCAGGATCGCGATGCTGTTGGGTTCCATCTGCGCCATGAGCGCCTTGCGGCGACGGGTGTATTCCGCTTTGGGGATATGGATCATGGGCAGATGGGCTTCCTTTTAATGCAGGGACGGCTTGGGGGCTGCCGGCTCAGCGGACTTCCTGGTCTCGGTGAACAGCAGCAACGGTGCGACGCGCAGGTATTCCATGACCTCCATGTAGTCACCCTCGCCGTCTTCGGATTCTTCCAGGGCGTCCTGCACCTGGGAGATGGCCGCCAGGTCCTGCAACACTTCCTTGGCGTCGGTGCTCAGTTCCAGGCCGCCGGCGTTCACGCCGAAACCGTGGAGGAAACCCTGGCACCATTGACCCAGGGCAGCGGCACGCTCGGCGAGCGGTGCGTCGTCGGTCGGCAGCAGCAGGACCACGGTGACGTCATCACCGGTCAGTTCGCCCTTGACCATCTCTTGCAGGCCGATCAGCGCGTTACGCACGTTCTCGGTCGGTTCGGTTTCCAGCAGCTCGGCCACATCGGCCAGCCAGTTGTCGGCATCGAAGCCCACGCCGGTGCAGCTGCGGCCCAACAGCACGCCGTGCAGTTCGGCAGGCGAGCAAGGATGACCGCTGGTGCTCAGCAGTTTTGAAAAAGCGTCGTACGGGGAGTTCTGAATGGGCATGGTGAGCTAGGCGCCAGACGGCGCAATGTCTAGAATGGAGCGCTGTATCCTAGCACCGGCAGACGCACCAAGACTATCGAGGGCGTCAGATCGTTTATCCTGAAGTTGCCATTCATCAGACAAAATCCAGTGGAACCCAATGGAAGACACCGACCTGCAAGCGCTGATGGCCAGACTCGAACTGCTAATTGATCGGGTCGAGCAACTTAAGAGTCAAAACGGACTCCTATTAGCTCAGGAAAAGACCTGGCGCGAGGAACGCGCTCACCTCATTGAAAAAAACGAAATCGCCCGGCGTAAGGTCGAATCGATGATTTCGCGCCTGAAGGCCCTGGAGCAAGACTCATGAGTTCAAGCAATAGCGTTACCGTGCAGATCCTCGACAAAGAGTATTCGATCATCTGCCCCCAGGAAGAGCGCAGCAACCTGGTGAGCGCTGCCCGCTACCTGGACGGCAAGATGCGTGAAATCCGCAGCAGCGGCAAAGTGATCGGCGCCGACCGCATCGCCGTGATGGCTGCACTGAACATTACCCACGACCTGCTGCACAAGCAGGAGCGGCCTGACGTGCAGGCCAGCGGCTCGACCCGCGAGCAAGTGCGTGACCTGCTCGAACGCGTCGACCTGGTGCTTTCCACCGATTCGGACGCACCCAAGGGCTGATTGCCGAGTCTGTTTAAGGTATACTCGCCTCACTCCCTGGCGTGTTTGCCAGTCGGCGATGTCCCGGAGCCGATTCGCACTACCCTGGAAGTTGCACGTTGGGCTGGTGTGCATGTCCGCTAGACGGAAAGCCTTAAAGCCTACTGCTTCTTCCACCTTGAACTTTCGGGTTCAAGGGCTTAGTCGACAGCGGCTCTGCCGGGGAGCCTGAATTCCCAAACTCAATGCCAGTCCCCGGACTGGCATTGTTTTATGAGCCAAAAAGCCATGACCGAACCTGCGCCGCTTTCCCGTCCGCACCTTCGACGCATGTTGCGCAACGCCCGCCGCGCCCTCACGCCCCGCGAGCAGCGCGAGGCCGCCCTTGGCCTGTATCGGCAACTGGCACAGCACCCGCTGTTTCGCCGGGCCAAACATATTTCCCTGTATCTACCGACGGACGGTGAAATCGATCCGCGCTTGCTGCTGCGCGCTGCCCAGCGCCGGGGCAAGGCGACCTACCTGCCGGTACTGAGTGCGTGGCCGCGTACCAAAATGGTGTTCCAGCGCGTGCGGCCCGGGGATAAGTTGCGGCCCAACCGCTTTCGCATTCTCGAACCTCGGGCCGTCGCCCAACGCCAACGCAAGGTGTGGGCGCTCGACCTGGTGCTGCTGCCGCTGGTGGGGTTCGATAATGAGGGTGGGCGCTTGGGCATGGGCGGCGGATTCTATGACCGCAGCCTGGCTTACCTCGCCAGGCGCAACACATGGCGCAAGCCGACGCTGTTGGGGTTGGCCCATGAATGTCAGCAGGTCGATCGCTTGGCGCAGGCGAGTTGGGACGTGCCGCTGGCGGGCACTGTCACCGATAAGCACTGGTATGTCGCAGAAACGTCGCTGGAGCCAGCGACGCTTTAAAGTCGTGTTAACGCTTGAATTGCTGCTGCACAGGCGAGAGTTCAACCGGTGCATCGGTCTTGTTCGACCACAGGCTCTGGGCATAACCGGTGGTCACGACACCCAGACCAAACAAAATAACCAATATCCATAGTAAATCCGGTTTACGTTGCATCGATTGCCCCCCTTCAGGCATCTCGTACACGATGACAACAACGTTCCAAAGTAGTCCGTTGCAGCTGCGCCAAGCTTGAAGCCCGGCATTCTGCGGTAACGTGAACCAACACGCAAACCTTGGCGCCAACCGACTGTCGGTTTGTCATGCAATTGCCCGACAACTTGCCCAATACCTGTTTCAGGAGCCCAAAATGGCCTATTGGCTGATGAAATCCGAACCTGACGAGCTGTCCATCGTAGACCTGGAAAAGCTCGGCAAAGCCCGCTGGGACGGGGTGCGCAATTACCAGGCGCGTAACTTCCTGCGCACCATGGCGGCCGGCGATGAGTTTCTCTTCTACCACTCCAGTTGCCCGGAGCCGGGCATCGCCGGCATCGGCAAAATCATCCAGGCCGCCTACCCCGACCCGACCGCACTGGAGCCAGACAGCCACTATTTCGACGCCAAGGCCAGTGCGGAGAAAAACCCTTGGAGCGCAATTGACGTTGCGCATGTGCAGACCTTTCCCAAAGTACTGGGCCTTGGCTACCTGAAACAGCAGGCCGCGTTGGCAGAGATGCCTTTGGTGCACAAAGGCAGTCGGCTTTCGGTGATGGCCGTGACGACTGACCAGATGACTACGATCATCAAGCTTGCCTGCAGCGGGAGTCCTGGCTTTAACGCAGACAGTTAAAATCTGTCGCTATAAAAAACATTTGAACATTAGAAAAACATATAAAAACCTGTCATTTCTGACAGTAGCAAACGCTTCAATTTCAAAGTTTACTGGCGCTTTCAACATTGACTACGCAAAGCGACCTGGGCAGCTTTACATGCTCATAAAACTATTGGAGAGTCACCGTGACAGAACTACTCATTGACGGCATCCTCGTAACAACCCTTGATACTGCCCCCCCACCAACCAGCACACCGATTAAATTGGCGTATTCAGCAGAGGTTCCTGAATGGGGATACCTCGGCGCCATACAGTTCGAATATTCTCTTAGTACGCCTCAGACGGTTTTAATAAGAACCCTACAATACTATCTCCGAAGCTCGTCACTGCCGGAGCGTACGGTATTTACCGTCCGAGCGCCTGACCACGCAACATTATCTATAAACCCAACAGCGTTGAACCAGTGGACAAGATGGGACTCAAGCTTGATAACGCCCCGGCTCAGCAACATGTTCTGCGAACTGGAGTTCTTATTCCAGGCGATGCCGACTGGCAGCACTCAAGTAAAAAAAAGAACCGCAGCATTGCCTTTCAATTAACACACATACTTGCCTGCGACTGAGAAACCAGTCGCAGGCTTCGTTTATCTGCCCTTATTGAATAATCAAGTTATTGAACAACAAATCCTCGACCATCGGCTTACCCGTTTCATCGTTCATTACTTGCTGCGTCTGTTTCAACGCTTCCTGGCGCAGTTTCTCCTTGCCCTCAACAGTGCTCATTGCCTCATTAGTCTGCTGGGTAAACAGCGCCACCAGTTGGTTGCGAATCAACGCATCGTTGGCTTTAACCGCCGCGGCGGCTTCGGTGCCGGTCACGCGCAGGGCGATGTCGGCCTTGAATACCTTGAGTTTTGCCGTGCCATCCAGGCCGTAGTTGCCCACAAACGGCGGGGAAAGGCTGATATAGCTGACCTTCGGCGCCTCGCCCTCTTTGGCTTCTTCGGCCTGGGCGGCCATCGGCAAGGTCAGGGCCAGCATCAACAGGATCCACGCTTTCACAGTTCATTCCTCGAATTCGGTTGCCGGGTAGCATAACGCTAGCAAGGCTGAGTACAAGCTTATGGGGGCTTATCAGGCGCGGGCATGCTCGTTGACCCACGGGCGTACCCTCCTACACTTATCGGCCACGACGCCAAAAGGAATAGTCCGATGAAAGCTGTGCTGTGCAAAGCCTTCGGCCCCGCCGAAACCCTGGTGCTGGAAGAAATCGCCAGCCCCGCGATCAAGAAGAACGAAATCCTGCTGGACGTGCACGCCGCCGGGGTGAATTTCCCGGACACCCTGATCATCGAGGGCAAATACCAGTTCAAGCCGCCCTTCCCGTTTTCGCCGGGTGGCGAAGCGGCAGGTGTGGTGAGTGAGGTCGGCGAAAAGGTCAGCCACCTGAAGGTCGGTGATCGCGTGATGGCCCTGACCGGCTGGGGCAGTTTTGCCGAGCAGGTGGCGGTGCCGGGCTATAACGTGCTGCCGATCCCGCCCAGCATGGATTTCAACACCGCCGCAGCCTTCAGCATGACCTACGGCACCTCGATGCACGCGCTCAAACAGCGAGCCAACCTGCAACCCGGCGAAACCCTGCTGGTGCTCGGCGCTTCCGGTGGTGTGGGCCTGGCCGCCGTGGAAATCGGCAAGGCCATGGGCGCGCGGGTGATCGCCGCCGCCAGCAGCGCCGACAAACTCGCGGTGGCCAAGGCGGCCGGCGCCGATGAGTTGATCAATTACAGCGAAGCCAGCCTCAAGGATGAGGTCAAGCGCCTCACCGATGGTAACGGCGCCGATGTGATCTACGACCCGGTGGGCGGCGATCTGTTTGACCAGGCGATCCGCTCGATCGCCTGGAACGGCCGTTTGTTGGTGGTGGGTTTTGCCAGCGGGCGCATCCCCGAATTGCCGGTGAACCTGGCGCTGCTCAAGGGCGCGGCGGTGGTGGGCGTATTCTGGGGCTCGTTCGCCCAGCGTCAGCCGCAGGACAATGCGGCCAATTTTCAGCAACTGTTCACCTGGTATGGCGAGGGCAGGTTGAAGCCGTTGGTGTCGCAGGTGTACCCGCTGGAACAGGCGGCCCAGGCGATCAATGATCTGGGGCAGCGCAAGGCTGTGGGTAAGGTTGTCGTCCAAACCCGTTGACGGAAGTGGAGCGCGGTCAGTGTGGGAGGGGCTTGCCCCCGATAGCAGTGGGTCAGCCAGGAATGACTAACCTGATACACCGCCATCGGGGGCAAGCCCCCTCCCACACTTGATCCTCAACGACCCACGCTTACCTATTAGCGACATGTTCATAAAAGAACATGCCATTGCTCCCATTTCCTGTGTTTGCAGATAAGAGGCGATGCTATTTTCGGTAACGAAACTGTAACATTCGCATCCGCAGTCAAAACAAGAAATTTGGAGCTCTTGAATGTTTGCTTTCTTTCGACCTGCCGCACACCAGGCGCCCCTGCCTGAAGAAAAAATAGACAGTACCTACCGACGTCTGCGCTGGCAGATCTTCGCCGGTATTTTCTTCGGTTACGCCGGCTATTACCTGCTACGAAAAAACTTCTCCCTGGCCATGCCCTACCTGATCGAGGACGGCTACACCCGCGGTGAGCTGGGCCTGGCGATGTCGGCCATCGCGATTGCCTACGGCCTGTCCAAGTTCCTCATGGGCCTGGTGTCCGACCGCTCCAACCCGCGTTACTTCCTGCCCTTCGGCCTGCTGGTGTCAGCGGGGGTGATGTTCATTTTCGGTTTCGCGCCCTGGGCGACGTCCAGCGTGACCATGATGTTCATTTTGCTGTTCATCAACGGTTGGGCCCAAGGCATGGGCTGGCCGCCAAGTGGGCGGACCATGGTGCACTGGTGGTCGCAGAAAGAACGCGGCGGCGTAGTCTCGGTGTGGAACGTGGCGCACAACGTCGGCGGCGGCCTGATAGGTCCGCTGTTCCTGCTGGGCATGGCCTGGTTCAATGACTGGCATGCGGCGTTCTACGTGCCGGCCACGGTGGCGCTGGCTGTGGCGGCGTTTGCCTTCATCACCATGCGCGACACCCCGCAATCGGTTGGCCTGCCGCCGATCGAGCAGTACAAGAACGACTACCCGGAAGGCTACGACGCCAGCCACGAAGACGAATTCAGCGCAAAGGAAATTTTCGTCAAATACGTGCTGCGCAACAAAATGCTGTGGTACATCGCGTTCGCCAACGTGTTCGTCTACCTGCTGCGCTACGGCGTACTGGACTGGGCACCGACCTACCTGAAAGAAGCCAAGCATTTCACGGTCGACAAGTCGTCGTGGGCGTATTTCTTTTACGAGTGGGCAGGTATCCCAGGCACGCTGCTGTGCGGCTGGATGTCGGACAAGATCTTCCGTGGCAATCGCGGCCTGACCGGCATCGTGTTCATGGCGCTGGTGACCGTGGCGACCCTGGTTTACTGGCTCAACCCGCCGGGTAACCCGATGGTCGACATGATCGCGCTGGTCTCCATCGGCTTTTTGATCTACGGCCCGGTGATGCTGATTGGCCTGCAGGCGCTGGAACTGGCACCGAAGAAAGCCGCCGGCACCGCTGCGGGCTTCACTGGCCTGTTCGGCTACCTGGGTGGTTCGGTGGCGGCGAGCGCGGCAATGGGCTACACCGTGGACCACTTCGGTTGGGACGGTGGTTTCGTGCTGCTGATTGGCGCGTGCGTATTGGCGATCGCCTTCCTGATCCCGACGCTGTGGCACACCAACAGCGTCAGCTCGGCGCGCTAGCTACCCGAGCAATCCTTTGCACAACGCTTGAGCCGCGCCTCCAGGTTTTTATCTGGCATGGCGTGGCTACGCAGGGCGTTCACGGTCTGCTCGACATAATCGCGAGTGGTGCCGTAACGCCCGCAAGCGCTTTGCAGCACGTGATTGAGTACGATATCGGGCAAGTTGCCGGCGTAGCTGGGCAAATGCCGCTCCAGCACAAATCCCAACGCCTGTACCTGACTGCCATCTTCCAAGCGGCAACTGAGCCAGTGCGGCTTGTAGGAGGGGTAAGGCATTTCGCGCTGCCACAGTGCATACAGCGAAGCCTCCAACTGATCTTCCGGCAAGCGGTAGGCAAACCCGCTGCACGAACCGCCCCGATCCAGTCCGAAGACCAGGCCCGGCAGCTCCGGCGTCCCCCGGTGCTCGTGGGACCACAGGTACAGGCCACGGTGATAACCGTGAACCCGCGCGCGCACCCGTTCGCTCGACGAACATTCAGGACGCCAGATCAGCGAACCATAGGCAAACAGCCAGACCGGCCCACCCTTGTGCCGGGCCATGGTGGCCTGCATCGAGCTCATTAATTGTTCGTGAGTGAGTTGCGGCCCAAGATCGAGCCGCGGAGGGTAAGCCAACTGCAAAAGATCGGTTTCAATGGCGGTCATGGCGAAAAGCGTTGCGCCTCCTGTGTGCTACCAGTTGTAAGCGACTTTACCGTAATAAAACGCGCCGCTGTAACCGTACGGCGAAAAAGTGCTGTAGGCCAGGTTGCCGCCGCTGCTGGCGTAGGCATTGACCTTCTCGGGGTATTTATCGGTGACGTTGTCGCCGCCCAGGGTGAAGGTCCAGTTCTTCAACTTGTAGTCCGCCGACAAATCCAGCACCCAGGCTGCCTTGAAGGTCTGGTCGTTGACCTTGTCCGCCTGGTAGCTGGTGAACTCACCATAGCGCACCAGGTTGCTGTGCAGCGCCCAATTGCCGAAGGTGAAGTCGTTGCCCAGGCTCAGCTTGTGCTGGGGTGTGGTGTCGCCGAGCAAGCCGATGCGCTCGCGACGGTCCACCCGCACCAGGTTGGCGCCCAGGCTGTCGAGGACGGCCGGGTTGGCCTTCACGTCGGTGACTTTGGTGTGGTTGTAGTTGTAACCCACAGTGCTGTTCCAGCGGATGCCGTTATCGAACTGATAGCGATAGTTGGCCACCAGGTCGACACCGTCGGTGCTGGTGTCGGTGGCGTTGGTGAAATAGCGCGCCGTGGTGTAATTGATATTGCCGACGCCGTTGGCTTGCAGGTAGGCCACCGTCGCCGGATTGAGCGTGAGGTTGGACGACAGGCTGATACGGTCACGTATGTCGATGCGATACACATCCAGCGTCACCGTCAGGTCGTCGGCAGGCTCCAGTACCAGGCCAAGGCTGTAGTTACGCGACTTTTCAGCCTTGAGGTCTTCGGCACCGAGCAGGCGCGCCACTTGGCTGTTGGCCGGGAACGTGCCGGCCTCCTGAAGGGTGCTGCCGATCAACTGCGAAGAGGTGTAGGCGAAGTTCTGCTGGGCCAGGGACGGCGCGCGAAAGCCATTGGAAATGCTGCCGCGCAACGCCACTTGCGGGGTGAAGTCGTAACGCGCCGACAACGAACCGCTGACGTTGGAGCCAAAATCGCTGTAGTCCTCATGGCGCACCGCGGCCGAGGCGCTGAGTTGTTCGGTGAAGTTGGTTTCCAGGTCCAGGTATTGCGCCCAGCTATGCCGGGTACTGGTGCCGGCATCCGCATCGCGGAAGCCGCCGAGGCCCGAGCTGCCGGTCTGGTAGTAGGACGCGGGCTCCCCAGCTTCGATTTCATAGCCCTGGTGCAGGTATTCCCCACCCAGCGCCACGGAAACCGGGTACGGCAGCAAGCTCAGGTCAAACTCACGGGACAGGTCCAGGCTGACTTGCTTCTGCTCGTTGCTCAGGGTGCCGTTGTTGAATTTGCGCGGCGTAGCCAGGCCCAGAGAGGTGTTGATGGTTTCGGTGCCGAGCTCGTACTGATTCTTGCCGTAGTTGGCCGACAGGTCGTAATGCCAATCGTAGGCGAGCAGCCCGCGCAGACCCGCCACCAGTGAGGTGTCTTCCAGGTTGCCTTTGATCAGTGGCAGGTAGCCGTTGGGGTTGAGTGCCGGGATATTGTTGGAAGCGTTGCTCGCGCGGTAGAACGCTGCCGTCTCGCCACGGCGCTTGCTGTAGCCACCGAAGCTGTAGAACTCGGCGGCATCATTGAAGGAATATTCCGAGTTGAACTGGAATTTGCCTTCATTGGTGGCAGGCTCGCCTTGACGGAACACTCGCTGGCCGTAGGTGGTGGAACCGATGCTGCCTGGGCGGTAATCCTTGCCGGCGCGGTTGGTGTAATCGTTGTCGGCACCTTCGGCTGACAGATTGATAAAACCGTTTTCGCCCAATGCCAGGCCCGTATTGCCGCTGACATTACGCTGGATGCCGTCACCCTTTTTGTACCCGCCGAACCGGGTCGAGATCGAACCGCCCTGGTCGTCGTGCTTGAGGATCACGTTGATCACGCCGGCGATCGCGTCAGAGCCGTAACGTGCCGAAGCACCATCGCGCAGCACTTCGATGTGGTCCACCGCCGACAGCGGGATTGCATTCAGGTCCGCCGGTGCCGAACCGCGACCGACCGCACCGCCGAGGTTGACGAAAGCACTGGTATGCCGGCGCTTGCCATTGACCAGCACCAACACCTGGTCCGGCGACAAGCCGCGCAACTGCGCCGGGCGCACCAGCTCAGCGCCATCCACCAGGCTTGGCCGTGGAAAGTTGATCGATGGGATCAGTCGCGCCAGCACCGCGCCCAGCTCGTCAGAGCCGGTACTGCGCAGGGTTTCGCCGGAGATCACATCGATTGGCGACAGCGACGCACTGGCGGTGCGCTCCTGGGCGCGGGTGCCGGTCACGATGACCGTATCGAGTTTGGGCGCATCGACGACGGACGTTTCACCCGCCAGAACTGGATTGAATCCCACGACGGTCAGCAAATTGGCCGACAAAATCGCCGTGTATAACGCGTGTTTCCTGTAGCTCCCCATACCGCTCCCTATGAATCAATAAATAGAACTTCAACGCTCTGAGTTCGTACGATCGATCCGGCTGGCGGGCGGTAGCGGTCAGTGATTGGTGACTGTGGATTAAGTCGGTAGTCCGTTGGCATATAGCCTAAAGATATTCATCGAAGAAAATAAATACCTTAAAAGAATAAGCGAAGGTATAAGCACCCTTCCCCGCTCATCAGCCACCGCGACGGCAATCCGAACGCTTTCAGCCCAGGTTCAGCCTGAGCAGCGGGCAATCCGCCAAAATGCCGCACACATCACGACTCACTTAGCCGCTCATCCAATCGACTATCGGGGCCGCCCATGCACAAAATCCGCTTGCCTGGCCTGCTGTTCCTGGCCCAGGCCACCACTGCACTGGCAGCTGAAACCCCAGCGGCAAACGACGACAAAGGCTTCTGGTACGCGCAGACCAGCGTCTACACCCGGCATTTCGCGCCCGACCCCGAGCACAACAACCAGCAAAACCTGCTGGGACTGGAGCGCAACGAAGCGTCGGGCCTGGTCTATGGCGCGGCGACCTTTCGCAACTCGTTCAGGCAACGCGCCTACTACGCGTACGCCGGCAAGCGCTATGACATGGCCGAATACCCGGTGTACCTGAAGGTCACGGGCGGGGCGATCCAGGGTTATCGCGGCAAGTACCGTGACAAGATCCCCCTGAACCGTTATGGCGTGGCGCCCGTCATCATTCCGTCCGTGGGCACGCATCACGGGCCGATGGCGGCAGAACTGGTGTTGCTGGGGTTCAATGCAGCGATGGTGACGACTGGACTAAGATTCTGAACGGGCGCAAATCAATGTGGGAGGGTGCAAGCCCTGTCTGTAGGAGCGAGCTTGCTCGCGAAAAACGTCAACGATAACGCGTGCTTTCTGAATGAACGCGGTGCCTGTGAGTTTTCGCGAGCAAGCTCGCTCCTACAGAGGGCGGCATTAGGGCAAGCCCCCTCCCACCTTTCGATCACTTCAGGGACGCGGGGCGTAGGCAAATACGTCAGCGCGCATCTGGTGCGCATCCATACCGGCGTCGACCAACGCATCCAGCGTGCCGTAGATCATCGCCGGTGATCCGCTGGCGTACACGTGCACGGCCTTGAGGTCGGCAATGTCTTCGCACACGGCCTCGTGCAGCAATCCGCAGCGTCCTTCCCAACCGCACAGGTCACTGACGACTTTGTGCAGGAACAGGTTGGGCAGTTGCTGCCACTGATCCCAGTGCTCGATCGCGTAGAAATCCTCCGGGCGACGCACGCCCCAATACAGGTGCACAGGGTGCTTGAAGCCGGACGCCCGGCAATGCTCGATCAGGCTGTGCATCTGGGCCATGCCGGTGCCGGCGGCGATCAGCACCAGCGGCCCGTCCGGCAACTGGGCCAGGTGGGTGTCACCGAAAGGCAGTTCAATACGCGCCATGCGGTTGCGCCGTAGCTGGTCCAACAGGTTGCGTGCGCTGTCCTCACGGGCCAGCACGTGCAGTTCCAGCTCGCGGCCGCAGTGAGGTGCCGACGCCAGGGAAAACGCCGACTTCTCGCCGTTCTCGCGCTCGATCATCAGGTATTGCCCGGCGTGGTAACGCACCGCCTTGCCAGCCGGCGCGCGCAGGCGCACGCGCCACACATCGCCGCCGACGTCCACGCATTCGCTCAACTGGCACGACAATTTGCGCAACGGCAACTCCCCCGGCGCCAGCACGCCATCCCACAACACAATGCAATCCTCCAGCGGCTCGGCGATGCAGGTGTAGAACTCACCATGATCGCGCACTTCGCCGCTCTGCTGCACACGGCCCTCCACCAACAGCGCCGCACACACGTGGCATACGCCGTTGCGACACGCCTGCGGGCATTCGTAGCCCAGGCGGCGCGCGCCGTCGAGGATGCGTTCGCCAGGGTTCAGCTCCAGTACCGCACCGGAAGGTTGCAGGGTTACACGCATCAATCTATTCCCAAGTCTTTCCAGATGGCATCGACGCGAGCCGTCACGGCGTCATCCTTGACGATTACCCGGCCCCACTCGCGGGTGGTTTCACCCGGCCATTTGTGGGTGGCATCCAGGCCCATTTTCGAACCCAGGCCCGACACCGGCGAAGCGAAGTCGAGGTAATCGATCGGCGTATTGTCGATCATTACCGTGTCGCGCTTGGGGTCCATGCGCGTGGTAATGGCCCAGATCACGTCGTTCCAGTCGCGGGCATTGATATCGTCGTCGGTGACGATAACGAACTTGGTGTACATGAACTGTCGTAAAAACGACCACACACCCAGCATTACCCGCTTGGCATGGCCTGGGTACGACTTCTTCATGGTGACGATGGCCATGCGGTACGAGCAACCTTCCGGCGGCAGGTAGAAGTCGGTGATTTCCGGGAATTGCTTTTGCAGGATCGGCACGAACACTTCGTTCAGCGCCACGCCGAGAATGGCCGGCTCATCCGGCGGGCGGCCGGTGTAGGTACTGTGATAGATCGGCTTGATCCGATGGGTGATGCGCTCAACGGTGAACACCGGAAAACTGTCGACTTCGTTGTAATAACCGGTGTGGTCGCCGTAAGGCCCTTCATCGGCCATTTCGCCCGGATGAATCACACCTTCCAGGATGACTTCGGCGGTGGCCGGCACTTGCAGGTCGTTGCCGCGGCACTTCACCAGTTCGGTGCGGTTACCGCGCAGCAGGCCGGCGAAGGCGTATTCGGACAGGCTGTCCGGCACCGGCGTCACAGCGCCCAGGATGGTGGCCGGGTCGGCGCCCAGTGCCACGGACACCGGGAATGGCTGACCCGGGTGTTTTTCGCACCATTCGCGAAAATCCAGGGCGCCGCCACGGTGGCTCAGCCAACGCATGATCACCTTGTTGCGGCCGATCACTTGCTGGCGGTAGATGCCGAGGTTCTGGCGGTCCTTGTTCGGACCTTTGGTGACGGTCAGGCCCCAAGTGATCAGCGGGCCGACGTCGCCGGGCCAGCAGGTCTGCACGGGGAGCATGGCCAGGTCGACGTCATCGCCTTCGATGACCACTTCCTGGCATACCGCGTCCTTGACCACCTTGGGCGCCATGGCAATGATCTTGCGGAAGATCGGCAGCTTCGACCAGGCGTCCTTCAAGCCTTTGGGCGGCTCGGGCTCCTTGAGGAAGGCCAGCAGCTTGCCGATCTCGCGCAGCTCGCTGACCGACTCCGCCCCCATGCCGAAGGCGACGCGCTCGGGGGTGCCGAACAGGTTGCCGAGCACCGGGATGTCGTAGCCGGTCGGGTTCTCGAACAACAGCGCCGGGCCCTTGTTACGCAAGGTACGGTCGCAAATCTCAGTCATTTCCAGTACCGGTGAAATCGGCATCTGGATACGTTTCAACTCTCCGCGCTGCTCAAGTTGCTGCACGAAATCCCGAAGATCCTTGAATTTCATTAACCATGCCACTCGTAAAATAGGCGTACATCCTACCTGCTCTCGAGGCGGCTGGCAGCTTAATTGGCCGTCAGCCCCCGCGACTGCAACGAACTGAACAGCGGCTCCAGAAAGGCCTCGATATGCCGCGCGCCCACTTCAGACAGGTGGTTATCGTCGGTGTACAGCGCGCGCCCGTTGAGTTCGACCCGGCACAAGCCATCGGTGCCGCACAGCAAGGGCGCCGGGTCCAGCACCGCTACGCCGCTGTCGGCGGCCGCCAGCTCGTCGAACAACTGGCTGATGAACGCCTGGCGCTTTGTATGCTTGGCTACGTCGAGACCTTCGCCGTTAAACGGTCGGTGCATCATTGCCAGGCGACTGAGACGGTAAGGCACGATGATTTCCTGCAGCGGCACCTCCTTGACCAGCCAGACCTTGTGCCCCGCGGCGCGCAGCGCCTGGATGCGCTCGCGCATCCCCTGGGCAAAGCGCTGCTCAGCCACAGCCTGCACGTACTCGCCGGTGCTGGGGTCTTTGAGCGCATGTTCTTTGTCACCCGACATTTGCCCGTACACATACAGGCTCCAGCGCGCCGCCAACACCACATCGCTGATTTTCTTCTCGGCCATCGCCTTCTCGACGCGATGGTTGAAATGCGCACAGCGGGCAATATTCTCAAGGCCATCCAAGGGGATACAGCCGGCAAAGCTGGCTTCAATCACGCTGATATCATGGCGATCAGCGCCCTCTTTGAGCGCCGGAATCAGCGCGGTGGCGTGACTGTCGCCCCACACCAGCGCCGAGACCGACTGACTTTTCGGACCGAAATGGCAGAACAACCGCTCATCGGGCGTGTCCTTGTCAGCCATGCACGCCATCAGCTCCGGGCTCCACTTCTTCGCCTTCGCGAAAATCAACGCGTGCTCAGACAAGCGCGACGGCACACCGTCGAATTCGCGGATCGCCAAGCCAGTGAAACCAAGCCCCAGAATACCGGCCACGGCTGAGGCAAGAATCGCCTTACGCGAGGCCAGCAAGCGTTTTTCCCGGAACGGGGTTTCCACAAAGCGCCAGGACAGATAGCCCAGCACCAACGAGAGCAGCATCAAGCCGGCCAGTTCCAGGGCGCTCAAGCCATCCACCGCGGCATAGTTGGCGTACACGAACACCGGCCAGTGCCACAGGTACCAGGAATAGGAAATCAGCCCGATACCGACCATCACCCGCGTACTCAGCAGGCGCCCCACCCAGGTGTATTGCTGCCCGTTGGCCCAGATCAACCCGACCACACCCAGCACCGGCAAGAGCGCGGCCGGGCCGGGGAACGGGGTTTTCGCGTCGTAACCGAATACGGCGATCAGGATCAGTGCCATGGAGGCCAGGCTGACCCCTTGGGCCAGGGCGGGCGAAGCGCGCCATTGATATTTGGGCAACACCGCCAGCATCGCCCCGGCCAGTAATTCCCAGGCGCGCAGGTGCAGCAGGAAGAAGGCTTTTTGCGGCTCATGCTCAACCGCCCAGACGCTCATGCCAAACGAGCCCAGCAACACTGCGAACAGCGCCAGGCGCCAGTGTTTCAGGCGACTTGAGAGCAACGTGAGCAGCAGCGGGAAGAAAATGTAGAACTGCTCTTCTACCGCCAGTGACCAGGTGTGCAGCAGGGGCTTGATGTCAGAAGACGCATCAAAGTAGCCATGCTGGCGCGAGAACAACAGGTTGGAGGTAAAGGTCACCTGATAGTGCGCGGACCGCCCCAACTCTTCGTAGTCCTTGGGCGCCAGCAGAAACCAACCCACAACGAGTGTGGCCGCAATCATGACGAACAGCGCCGGCAGGATGCGCCGTGCGCGCCGGGCCCAGAAGTCGACGAAACTGAAGCGCCCGGCCTGACGCTCACGCCAGATAATGGAGGTGATCAGAAAGCCGGAAATGACGAAGAATACATCGACGCCAACGAAACCGCCGGTGAGGCCAGGAACGCCGAAGTGAAACAACACGACTGCGAGGACAGCGATGGCACGCAGGCCGTCAATGTCCCTGCGGTAAGCAAGAGTGGTCATAAGAATTGTGGTCAGTCTGTGACGAAAGGAGTGAGCGTAGTCGCGGGTACAATTTTTGTTACTTAACGGACACTTATGCCATAAAAACCGATGAATCTCGACGCAAAAAAAAATGGCGCCCCGTCGGGACGCCATTTTTCGGACCTGAAACGCCGTATTACTTGCGTTTCATCGACAGGAAGAACTCGTCGTTGGTCTTGGTGGTTTTCAGCTTGTCGATCAGGAACTCGATAGCGGCCACTTCGTCCATCGGGTGCAGCAGCTTGCGCAGGATCCACATGCGCTGCAGTTCGTCGTCGGCGGTCAGCAACTCTTCGCGGCGCGTACCGGAACGGTTGATGTTGATGGCCGGGAACACACGCTTTTCAGCGATACGACGGTCCAGGGGCAGTTCCATGTTGCCGGTACCCTTGAACTCTTCGTAGATCACTTCGTCCATCTTCGAGCCGGTTTCAACCAGCGCGGTGGCGATAATGGTCAGCGAGCCGCCTTCTTCGATGTTTCGCGCGGCGCCGAAGAAACGCTTTGGCTTCTCCAGGGCGTGGGCATCGACACCACCGGTCAGCACCTTGCCGGAACTCGGGATCACGGTGTTGTAGGCACGGGCCAGACGGGTGATGGAGTCGAGCAGGATCACCACGTCTTTCTTGTGTTCGACCAGGCGCTTGGCCTTCTCGATCACCATTTCGGCAACCTGCACGTGGCGGGTTGGCGGTTCATCGAACGTCGAGGCAACCACTTCGCCACGCACGGTGCGCTGCATTTCGGTCACTTCTTCCGGACGCTCATCGATCAACAGCACGATCAGGTGAACTTCAGGATTGTTGCGCGCGATGTTCGCTGCAATGTTTTGCAGCATGATCGTCTTACCGGCTTTCGGCGGTGCGACGATCAGGCCACGCTGGCCCTTGCCGATCGGCGCGCACAGGTCGATCACACGACCGGTCAAGTCTTCGGTGGAACCGTTGCCGGCCTCCATCTTCATGCGCACGGTCGGGAACAGCGGGGTCAGGTTCTCGAAGAGAATCTTGTTTTTCGCGTTCTCGGGACGATCGAAGTTGATCGTGTCGACCTTGAGCAGGGCGAAATAACGCTCGCCTTCCTTTGGTGGTCGGATCTTGCCAACGATGGTGTCGCCGGTGCGCAAGTTGAAGCGACGGATCTGGCTCGGCGAGACGTAGATATCGTCAGGGCCGGCGAGATAGGAAGCGTCTGCAGAGCGGAGGAAGCCGAAGCCGTCCTGGAGAATCTCCAGCACGCCATCACCGGAGATTTCCTCGCCGCTTTTCGCGTGCTTCTTGAGCAGGGAGAAAATCACGTCCTGCTTGCGCGAACGGGCCATATTTTCTATGCCCATTTCTTCGGCCAGTTGGAGCAGGTCGGTAATCGGCTTTTGCTTGAGTTCAGTCAGATTCATATAGGAATGACGTAATCATTTATGGAGGGGGGAAATTAAGCTTTTGGCTTAATGAGGCCGCGCCGCAGAGAAGGCGACAGGATCGCGTACTAATCGAAAAGGAATGCGTCGGCGACGGCTTGCAGGGGGCAGTGGAGAAACCAGTGCGGGGCCGAATGTAACACCTGAATTTCGGAGCGTCTAGCCCTGTTCTACGAAAAAGCCCCGAGATTTTCGGGGCTTTTTCTGGCGACGCTTAGATGTTGGCGTCGAGGAAAGCTTGCAGCTGGGACTTCGACAGCGCGCCCACTTTAGTGGCTTCGACGTTGCCGTTCTTGAACAGCATCAGCGTTGGAATACCACGCACGCCGTGCTTGGCCGGGGTTTCCTGGTTTTCATCGATGTTCAGCTTGGCAATGGTCAGCTTGCCTTCGTAAGTGGTTGCAATGTCGTCCAGGACCGGAGCGATCATTTTGCAAGGGCCGCACCATTCAGCCCAGTAGTCAACCAGCACCGGGCCTTGAGCCTTGAGTACTTGTTCCTCAAAGGTCGCGTCGGTGACGTGCTTGATAAGATCGTTGCTCATGGATGTCTCCGGATTGTAAGCAAAAAAAACGTTGCCCATCATAGCCGCCCTTCCCCCGTTCAGGAAGCCGCCTCTGATTGAGTGTTGCTATGGCCGAGCATGACTTTGAGTATCGCCTGCTCACGGCAAGCCAGGTGTGACGAAGGCAATGCCCGTGCGCAACGCCGCATTACGTACATGTTCCTGCATGGTTTTCTGCGCTGCCGCGCTGGTGCGCCGGGCCAGGGCGCGCAGAATCTTGCGATGTTCCTGCCAGGTTTCCATGGCGCGTTCCGGCCGGATGAACGGTAGTTTCTGGCTTTCCAGGAAGACCTCGGCGCTGGCGCTCAGAATACTCACCATCGCCTGGTTGCCGCTGGCCAGCAGGATGCGCCGGTGGAACTCGAAGTCCAGCCGGGCGGCGGTTTCAAAGTCACCGGCTTTGAGCACCCTGCGCATTGCTTCGACATTGTCCTGGAGGCTGTCGAGTTCGTCGGTGGTCAATGTGACCGCCGCCAAACCGGCTGCGAACCCTTCAAGGGCGTAACGCAGCTGGAAGATATCCAGCGGCGTGGCCTGCGCCGCAAACGGCCAGGCGAGTTCGGACGGCGGCGCCGGCGCCTGCACGAACACGCCCTTGCCCGGCTGCACACTGACCACCCCCAGGGCACTCAAGGACGATAACGCCTCCCGCAACGACGCCCGGCTCACGCCCAGACGCACCGCTAAATCGCGTTGAGAAGGTAATGCATCGCCCGGCCCGAAGCCCTGCTCCTTGATCAGTTTGCGGATGGCCTGCAGGGCCGCCTCCGGTACGGCTTGGGCGATGGAATTCATGGAAAACTCAAGGTTGCAGTCAACTGAGTGGCTAGTTGTAAAGCTATTCACGTCTGTCGGCAAGCCACGCCCCAAAGGGGCTCGCGCGCTTTTTACGGCGCTCGAAAAGGGTGCGAAAAGCGCAACCACTGTTCAGACCAGTAAGACCATCACACCTCAACGGCAGCGTGCCTTGCAGCCTCTTCCAGGGGGGCTGGCATGGGCTGTGCACTGGGCAAACTCAGAAAATTCCTTCGCCCTTCTCGGAGAGTTGCCATGACCAAGCGCTACAGCGCCCTGCTCACTGCCCTGTTTGCCAGCCTGATGCTGAGCCAGGCACCCGCCCAGGCCAACGGTCTGGACGATATCGTCGCCCGTGGCACCCTCAAGGTGGCTGTGCCGCAGGACTTCCCGCCATTCGGTTCGGTGGGCCCCGACATGAAACCCCGCGGCCTGGACATCGACACCGCCAAGCTGCTGGCCGACCAACTCAAGGTCAAGCTGGAGTTGACCCCGGTCAACAGCACCAACCGCATCCCATTCCTCACCACCGGCAAGGTGGACCTGGTGATCTCCAGCCTGGGCAAGAACCCCGAGCGCGAAAAAGTCATCGACTTCTCCAAGGCCTACGCACCGTTCTACCTCGCCGTATTTGGCCCGCCCGACGCCGCGGTCAGCAGCACCGACGACCTCAAGGGCAAGACCATCAGCGTAACCCGTGGCGCCATCGAGGACATCGAGCTGACGGCTGTCGCGCCCAAAGAGGCGACCATCAAGCGCTTTGAAGACAACAACTCGACCATCGCCGCCTATCTCGCCGGCCAGGTCGACCTGATCGCCAGCGGCAACGTGGTGATGGTGGCGATCAGTGAGCGCAACCCCAAGCGCGTACCGGCGCTGAAAGTGAAGCTCAAGGACTCGCCGGTGTACGTGGGCGTGAACAAGAACGAGCCGGCGTTGCTGGAGAAGGTCAACCAGATCCTGGTCGCGGCCAAGGCCGACGGCAGCCTGGAAAAAAACGCGCTGCAATGGCTCAAAGAACCCTTGCCTGCCGACCTCTAAGCCGGAGTTGATCCATGGCGTATCAATTTGACTTTGTACCGGTGCTGGCCAACACCGACCTGCTGTTGCGCGGCGCGCTGTTCACCCTTGAGCTGACGGCCATCGGCGCCATCCTCGGCGTAGCCCTGGGCACGCTCGGCGCCGTAGTGCGGGCGTGGAAGGTCCAGCCGTTCGCCTGGTTTTTCGGGGTGTATGTCGAGTTGATCCGCAACACGCCGTTCCTGGTGCAGTTGTTCTTCATATTTTTCGGCCTGCCCTCCCTGGGGCTGAAGATCACGGAGTGGCAAGCCGCCGTGCTGGCGATGGTGATCAACCTGGGCGCCTATTCCACCGAGATCATCCGCGCCGGCATCCAGGCTGTCCCGAAAGGACAACTGGAAGCCGCCGCCGCGCTGGCGATGACGCGTTTCGAAGCGTTCCGTCATGTGGTGCTGCTGCCGGCACTGGGCAAGGTGTGGCCGGCCTTGAGCAGCCAGATCATCATCGTGATGCTCGGCTCGGCGGTGTGTTCGCAGATCGCCACCGAAGAGCTGAGCTTTGCCGCCAACTTCATTCAGTCGCGCAATTTCCGCGCCTTTGAAACCTATGCCCTGACCACCCTGGTGTACCTGTGCATGGCGTTGATGATTCGCCAACTGCTCAACTGGATCGGCCGCCGTTATGTGATGAGGAACAGCCGATGAGCGATTTTTCCTTCTGGGACATCGTGCGCAACCTGCTCACCGGCCTGCAATGGACGCTGTTGCTGTCGCTGGTGGCGTTCATCGGCGGGGGCCTGATCGGGTTGCTGGTGCTGATCCTGCGCATCAGCAAAAAGGCATTCGCACGCAATGTTGCGCGCACCTATATCGAGCTGTTCCAGGGCACGCCGCTGCTGATGCAGCTGTTTCTGGTGTTCTTCGGCGTTGCCCTGCTCGGTGTGGATATCTCGCCGTGGCTGGCGGCAGCCATCGCCCTGACGCTGTTTACCAGCGCCTACCTCGCCGAGATCTGGCGCGGCTGCGTTGAGTCCATTGCCCATGGGCAGTGGGAGGCGTCGGCCAGCCTGGCGCTCAACCCCCTTGAACAACTGCGCTACGTGATCCTGCCCCAGGCCCTGCGTATTGCCGTGGCGCCGACCGTAGGGTTTTCGGTGCAGGTGGTCAAAGGCACCGCCGTGACCTCCATCATCGGTTTTACCGAGCTGACCAAGACCGGCGGCATGCTCGCCAACGCCACCTTCGAACCCTTCATGGTCTACGGCCTCGTGGCCCTCGGTTACTTCCTGCTCTGCTACCCCTTGTCCCTCAGTGCGCGCTACCTGGAAAGGAGACTGCATGCCTCTGCTTAGAATTTCTGCCCTGCACAAATATTACGGCGATCACCACGTGCTCAAGGGCATTGACCTGACCGTTGAAGAAGGCCAGGTGGTGGCGATCATCGGCCGCAGTGGCTCGGGTAAATCCACCTTGCTGCGTACCCTCAATGGCCTGGAGTCGATCAACGACGGCGTGATCGAAGTCGATGGCGAATACCTCGACGCCGCCCGCGCCGACCTGCGCAGCCTGCGGCAGAAGGTCGGTATGGTGTTCCAGCAGTTCAACTTGTTCCCGCATCTGACGGTAGGCGAGAACGTCATGCTCGCGCCGCAAGTGGTGCAAAAAGTACCCAAAGCCAAGGCAGCGCAGTTGGCCAAACAGATGCTGGAACGCGTTGGCCTGGGGGAGAAGTTCGATGCCTTCCCCGACCGTCTGTCTGGCGGCCAGCAGCAACGTGTGGCGATTGCCCGCGCGCTGGCCATGTCGCCCAAGGTGCTGTTATGCGACGAAATCACCTCGGCCCTGGACCCGGAACTGGTCAATGAAGTGCTCAGCGTGGTGCGCCAATTGGCCAGGGACGGCATGACGCTGATCATGGTGACCCACGAAATGCGCTTTGCCCGCGAAGTCGGTGACAAGCTGGTGTTCATGCACCAGGGCAAGGTGCATGAAGTGGGCGACCCCAAGCAACTCTTCGCCCACCCGCAAACCGCCGAACTGGCCAACTTCATTGGTTCTACGGAACAGCCGCACTGACCAGTTCGAATTGACCACGGCCCTCCAATCGCCTCTCCCGGCGCATTGAGAGGGCATCGGCGGGCAGATGAACCTCAATCTCTACCTGGGCCGTCAGTCGACGGCCCGTCATTGGCACACCGGCAGCGCTGGCAACCACTGTGCGGCCGGGCAAGAGCCGCCCGCCGGCCGTTGCATCGGTCTGCCACGTCACCGGTATGCCGTCGACGTGAGCCTGCATCAGGTTCAGGACGAAACGCCCTTGCCGGCCAAACTGAAAACCCTGGGCATCGGCGGGAACGCCATTAAAGCGCAGCGCCATTGCCGTCGGGTTGGCGCAAAGCACGCTCAGGTGCAGCGTACGCTGCGTATCCAGCCTCGCTGTCACGCTGCCCGACGACGCTTGCGAGGGCCGAATTTCGCCGTAGTCAACCCGTGGCTCGCTCAAGATCATCTGGCAGTCTTGCGCACGCGCCTGGTTTACCGACAAGGCGACCAACAGCAGGCACAAACCTGCGGCACGCGGGCCGTTTATCCGTTCAGCGAACATGGCATACCACCGGTGCAGTGTCGTAGAGTTGGTCATCATCAGGCTCTTGCTCCAGGTTGACGTGCAGCAGGCAGGATTGCGAATCCGGCAGTGAAACTTTCAGGGTTTGTGGGCCATCGATATTGCTGAGGAAAATCATGCCGTCAGCCACCACGTTGGTGACAAAGCTGTTGTCCTGGCCGAACACTGCGGCCCCTTGAGGCAAGGGCCGGCCCTGTTCGTCCCGGGCCTCAAGCAACAGGCGCCGGACTTTCACCACATCAAAGTCGAGCCTGTTGACTGAACCCCGACCGGCGGCGAGTACCTTGGTCCCGTTCTTCAAGTCGACCCGCTTGGGCAGCGACTGGGTCACTACTTGCAGATGGTTTTCGCTGTAGGCCTGCAGTCCGGGGATCACCGCCTGGCCGGTGAAATCGGTCCATACCGGCCCTTGGGGCGTCGAGACCTTGGCCACGCCGATATCGCCCACCGAGACAATGCCAAAGGTGTCCTGCACGGCATATGGCGAGAAGGTCACCCCGTGCTCGTGGGCCACAATGCCGCCTTGCAACTGACCGGTATAGTTGGTGTTCGACGGATCACGGCTGGCGCCCACGCTCAAGCGGGTATACAGCGGTAAGACGTCCAAACGGCCGTGCACGCTTTGTTCTCGTTCTTTCACATCCCGATCAACACCGACCTCGTAACTCACATAATCGTTGACTCGCTCGTTGAGGGCGGTGCCGGCATCCAGCCGATCACCTCGACGACTGACGTAAGAACTCACACTCCGATCAGCCCCGAGGGGCATCGTGACTTGCAGCCTGATAGACGTGCCCTCGTCCAGCCGTTCGTCGCGGCGGCCGCCCCTCACCGGGTCCAGGCGCCGAGGCTCGGTCGCTCCGACCTGAGCGTCGGCGATCAGGGCTACACCCACGCCGTAGAACGTGTTGTTCCACGAGGCAGAGAGGTGGTCGCTGGATCGCCCGTCAAATTGCGAGTTACGGGTAAAACCGAGGGAGAAACCACCCAGGGCCGGGTCAGCCCAGCTTAAACCTGCCGTGTACTGGCGCTTGAAACGTGCATCGAGGTCGTACCCCCGCGACGCCTGGCCGGCGTCCAGTACCTCGCGGTAACCGCGGCTCTGTGCCGAGGCGCTCAGGTTGATATCAAGGTTGGCGAATAACGGTGTACCCAAAGACAGCGTGCTACGCGCGCCGGCCACCTTGTCTTGGGCATCACGGGACAGGTTATGGCGCACGCCCACGTTCATCTGCTGGAAAAACACACTGCTCAGGGAGCCCCCCGCCGACTGATACTCCTCGGTACTCAGCAGACCGAAACCCAGCGACGAGCGCTGGCCCAGCCCCCAGGTACCGCTGCCCATGGCGACCACAGGGGACTCCTGCCCGTCGATGGAGGTGTCCCGCACCTTACCGAGGGAAAAGTAATAGCCCGGCGTGATCGGAGTTCCACCCCGAAAGGACGCGGCGGGCACCACGAAACTGCGCCTTGCCCCTCGCAGGTCAATCACGCTCACATCCAAGTCGCTGGTGCTGTTCAGCAACGGTAAACCGGTCAGCCTGAACGGACCTTCCGGCACCAGGGTGGAGTGGATCAATGCGCCCGACTGACGAACTTCGACCCGTGACTGGCTTTGAGCCAGCCCTTCAACCACGACGTTGTTGTCGCCAGCACCGGTGCGTTGCTGGCCGTCTGGAAAGAACTGCAAGCCCGTCAGTTGCACACCGCCAAAGATCGGGTTGTTGCTGGAAAGCTGCCCCACCTGGAAGGTCGACTGCAACGCCGCGATATCACGCTGGGCATAGGCATTGACCTGTTCGGTGTGCGTCTTGCCGTTGTCGGAAACATAAAACTGACGACTGCGAACAATCCAATTGCCCAGGTTGAATCCCGCCTCGGTATAGGCCGATACGAAGCGACTTGTTGGCCCACCGCGCGATTGGGTATCGAAACCCAATACGTCGTAGTTGAAGATGGCTGCCGCACCACCCTCGGAAAAATTCCCGACCTCCCACTCGGGCTCACGCAGGGACTGGGTCGGCACCACCAGGCTGACCTCGTCGCTGCTGGGGCGCAGCCGCACCGTGGTCGTCGGGTATTCCCCAACAAAATCGTGGCAGGCCTGGTCAGGGGTGATGCCCTCGCGCAAGAGCCTGGGCGGGGTAACCAGACCGGCCTTTGCCAACAACGCGGGGGTGAAGCACAGCTGCCCCTGGTAATCGAAACGGGCGTCAACCAGCCCCAGCGGCGTGCCATTGACTCGCAGCCCGACCACATGCACACCCTCGCGAAAGCGCGCTGCGCTGCGAAAGTATTCAGACACCTTCGGATCAATTCCAAGGGAGTTCAACGCGGCCAGGTCAAAACCCTCCCCCAGCCCAACCGCTGCGCTGGTACCTGGCAGACTCCACAGCGTCGCGAGCCCCAGCAGGACCCTCGCGCGCGCCTGGGAGGAACCGCTGCCCGACACGCGTTTGGCGGAACGACCTGATTGCCTGATTTTTTTCATAGGCCAGTCAATCCGCTCCTGCCGTAACGGGTGCGCGGTAGCTGTCCACCGTAAACCCATAGACCGTGGCCGGTTGAATGCCCACGGCCGCCACCCCCGCCACTGAGCCTGCCGACGCGAGCGTCAGTACTTCGCCCGGCAGGATGTAGGTTCGCGGCAACGTTGCCACGCCTGCCTGCGGATGCAGTTGGACTTCCATCCCAAGGCGCACGACGTAAGCGCTGTTGTTGTGGACCCTCAACTGACCCCCTTCACGCGTCCATGTCAGCAGTTGCCAGGGCGCGTCATGCCTGGGCAAGCCCTTGGGGTGCAGGATCAATGGAAGGCTCTGGCGCAAGGTGATACCAATGGTCGCACCGCCGGGTGCACGGGCTTCGGGGATACCTTCAAAGGAAACTCGCTTCAGGCGCTGGGTCTTGAGCGGCTTCTTCGTGGTACTGATGAAGCGGACAAGCTGGGTGTCGCCCGCTTCGACACGAGTAATCGGGGGCGTTACGATCAACAAGGGTTCAAGGTCTTCAGGTACGTTTTGTATGACCGAATGAAGCAAGGCAGGGCCGGGGTCCGTATTTTTAATGTTCAGCGTCGCCTCACCCTCTTCTTCATTCAGAATGACAACGGTTGTCTCGGGCTGCATTCCGTCCGCTACCGCCATACCACACAAAAAGAGGCACAAGCTTATATAGCGCAGCAACGACATCACGATCATTGTAAGAGCCCTCACCGGATTTTCCCCACAGCCATAAAGTCAAACATTAACTAAGGCGCACGTTAAAACAGCCGACACTTAACAAAGGGAGATAAGCACCCTGAGTCAATGTCGGCCGTTAATGACGTACTTAGATGTAATCCACTGAAATATTGGTGCGACCATCCAGCGTGATATCGCGGTTAATGTCCAAATCCTGCGTGCGGTTGATAACGGCTTTCACTTCAAGCGTGCCCGTAAGGGTGGTGATGGATGCAGGTACCGCAGCGGAGCCGCTACGCCAAGAATACTGGGCAGGCGATTGGGCGACTTTGCCATCACTGTTCTGCCAGGCCCCCGTATCTGCGCTGCGCGTGATCGGGCTCAGAGTCCCGCCGGACGATCTAAGGTCCTTGAGGGTAACGGAGTACCCACCGGTACGCTTGCCACCTTCCATGCCCAGGCCGTAGTTCTGCGCCTCGGTGAAACCGGCACCGAGAATGTTTGGCACCTTGCTGGCAGCTTGCAGGTCAGTCAGCATCACACGAAATTGTGCGCCTTTTTGGCCGCAGTTGAGGTTCATGCTGACCGTTTTCGCTGCAAGAGGAGTGGGCTGCACGCCGGACAAGCTTGAGGCGGGAATGTTCCCGTAATCCACGACGCCGCCAGCGCCGAGACTGACGTTGCAAGCCACCGGCTTGATAGTCCCTCGTACAATCAGTTGAGCGACACTCGTTGCATGAGCCCCGATACTCGCGATCAGGCAAAGCGTACCCACTGTCACACCAAGCATTTTTTTCATAATTAACCTGTCATCTGTAATGAGTCGGTGCATTTACAATGGCCGAACATTCCGTCCATACATAAATACCACCACGGCGAAGTTGCCGAGTGACAGTCTGCCGTTTTGGGATCGAGTTCATGAATCAGAGAACCCGCCAATAACTGTGGGAGCAGTAAAAATAAAAAGTGGGCCAGCCCTAATCTTCGAGTAGGCCTAAACTCAAACCCGACAAGCCAATAACTTTTAACGTGTAAGTAAAGTCACACACAGTACGATTACAGCAAGAAGTTAATTATTCCTACAAAGGTTGGAAGCCCATGCCTTGTGAACTTGGAAAGCAATCTTACTTAACCTGCAAGAATCCCTCACAGACGCCCGTAGGAGAATTACCGAAGCAGTACGCGTTGGCACCAAAGGTCGATCGTGGCACGATGGCTGGGTTATCGACCGAGACCCTCTTACCATGCCGCAATCCCAAGCCAAGAATCTGTCCCTGATCGCTGCCATCGACCTGGGCTCCAACAGCTTTCACATGGTCGTGGCCAAGGCCCAGAACGGTGAAATCCGCATCCTTGAGCGGCTCGGCGAAAAAGTGCAACTGGCTGCCGGGATCAACGACGAACGTCAGCTCAATGAAGAATCCATGCAGCGTGGGCTCGACTGCCTCAAGCGCTTTGCGCAACTGATCAACGGCATGCCCCCTGGCGCTGTACGAATAGTGGGCACCAACGCCTTGCGCGAAGCCCGTAACCGCAACGAATTCATCCATCGCGCCGAGGAAATCCTCGGGCATCCGGTAGAGGTTATTTCCGGCCGCGAAGAAGCGCGCCTGATTTACCTCGGGGTTTCCCACACGCTGGCCGACACCCCGGGCAAACGCCTGGTCGCGGACATTGGCGGCGGCAGCACCGAATTCATCATCGGCCAGCGTTTCGAACCCCTGCTGCGCGAAAGCCTGCAGATGGGCTGCGTCAGCTACACGCAGCGTTATTTCAAGGACGGCAAGATCACCCCGGCGCGCTATGCCCAGGCCTACACGGCAGCGCGGCTGGAGATCATGAGTATCGAACACGCCCTGCACCGCCTGAGCTGGGATGAAGCCATCGGTTCCTCGGGCACCATCCGTGCCATCGGCCTGGCGCTCAAGGCCGGCGGCCATGGCACTGGCGAGGTGAATGCCGAAGGCCTGGCGTGGCTCAAGCGCAAGCTGTTCAAGCTGGGGGATGCCGAGAAGATCGACTTCGACGGCATCAAGCCTGACCGCCGCGCGATCTTCCCAGCCGGCCTGGCGATTCTTGAAGCGATCTTCGACGCCCTCGAACTGCAACGCATGGATCACTGTGACGGCGCCCTGCGCGAAGGTGTGCTCTATGACCTGCTCGGCCGCCATCACCATGAAGATGTGCGTGAGCGCACCCTCAGTTCGTTGATGGAGCGTTACCACGTAGACCTGGAGCAAGCGGCTCGCGTAGAGCGCAAAGCCCTGCATGCCTTCGACCAGGTGGCCGACGACTGGGACCTGCAAAACGGTGTATGGCGCGAACTGCTGGGCTGGGCCGCGAAAGTGCACGAAGTGGGCCTGGACATTGCCCACTACCACTATCACAAGCATGGCGCCTACCTGATCGAGCATTCGGACCTGGCCGGGTTCTCACGGGAAGATCAGCAGATGCTCGCGCTGCTGGTGCGCGGTCACCGTCGCAATATTCCCAAGGACAAGTTTGCCGAGTTCGGCAAGGACGGCATCAAGCTGATTCGCCTGTGCGCGCTGCTGCGCTTCGCAATCCTGTTCCACCACATCCGTGGCACCCAGGAAATGCCCCAGGTAAAACTGCGCGCCGACGGCGACAGCCTGGAAGTGATGTTCCCCAAAGGCTGGCTGGATGAAAACCAATTGACCCAGGCGGACTTCGCCCAGGAAGCGGAGTGGCTGACGCGGGTGGGGTTCAGCCTGAACCTGCGCTAACCCGATCTAAACAGCACCGCAACACAAATGTGGGAGGGGGCAAGCCCCCTCCCACATTTTTCAGACCGTGCTGGGTCTCAGCTCACCGTCAGGATCGGGCTGCCCAGCTTCTCCAGCAGCGTCGCCTGCGCACTGCGCGGGTTCTGGTTGCCGGTCGGTGTGTTGCGTACATACCGCCCATCCGACTGCAGGCTCCAGCTGTGGGTGTTGTCGGTCAGGTAGCTTTCCAGCTCCTTCTTGACCCGCATGATCAGCTTCTTGCCCTCCACCGGGAAGCAGGTCTCCACACGCTTGTCGAGGTTGCGTTCCATCCAGTCGGCACTGGAGAGGAACATCTGTTCCTCACCACCATTCAGGAAGTAGAACACCCGCGTGTGTTCCAGGAAGCGACCGATGATCGAGCGCACATGGATGTTATGCGAGACGCCGACAATGCCCGGGCGCAGGCAGCACATGCCACGTACCACCAGGTCGATGCGCACGCCCGACTGGCTGGCCTTGTACAGCGCGCGGATGATCTTCGGATCGGTCAGCGAGTTGAATTTGGCGATGATGTGCGCCGGCTTGCCGTCGAGGGCAAACTGCGTCTCGCGGGCAATCATGTCGAGCATGCCCTTCTTCAGGGTGAACGGCGCGTGCAGCAGCTTCTTCATGCGCAAGGTCTTGCCCATGCCGATGAGCTGGCTGAACAGCTTGCCGACGTCTTCGCACAGGGCGTCGTCGGAGGTCAGCAGGCTGTAGTCGGTGTAGAGCTTGGCGTTGCCGGCGTGGTAGTTGCCGGTGCCCAAGTGAGCATAACGCACGATTTCACCGGCTTCGCGACGCAGGATCAGCATCATCTTGGCGTGGGTCTTGAAGCCGACAACGCCGTAGATCACCACCGCACCGGCTGCTTGCAGACGGCTGGCCAATTGCAGGTTGGACTCCTCATCAAAGCGCGCTCGCAGCTCGATCACCGCGGTGACTTCCTTGCCGTTACGCGCAGCGTCGACCAGTGCATCGACGATTTCCGAGTTGGCACCCGAGCGATACAGCGTCTGGCGCACGGCCAGGACGTGGGGGTCCTTGGCGGCCTGGCGCAGCAGGTCGACCACCGGGGTGAACGACTCGAAGGGGTGCAGCAGCAGGATGTCCTGCTTGCTCACCACGCTGAAGATGTTCTCGCTGTTCTGCAGCAGTTTCGGGATCTGCGGCGTAAACGGCTTGTATTGCAGCTCCGGGTGGCTGTCCAGGCCGGTGATGCTGAACAGGCGCGTCAGGTTGACCGGGCCATTGACCTGGTACAGCTCGGATTCGGCCAGGTTGAATTGCTTGAGCAGGTAGTCCGACAGGTGTTTGGGGCAGGTATCGGCCACTTCCAGGCGCACCGCATCGCCGTAGCGCCGCGAAAACAGCTCGCCGCGCAGGGCACGCGCCAGGTCTTCGACGTCTTCGGAGTCCAGCGCCAGGTCGGCGTTACGGGTCAGGCGGAACTGGTAGCAGCCCTTGACCTTCATGCCCTGAAACAGGTCATCGGCGTGCGCATGGATCATCGACGACAGGAATACATAGTTATCCCCAGCGCCCCCAACCTCTTCGGGTACCTTGATGATCCGTGGCAACAGACGTGGCGCCGGGATGATCGCAAGGCCCGAGTCGCGGCCGAAGGCGTCGATGCCTTCCAGCTCGACGATGAAGTTGAGGCTCTTGTTCACCAGCAACGGGAACGGGTGCGTCGGGTCGAGGCCGATCGGGGTGATGATCGGCGAGATCTCGTCACGGAAGTAACGGCGCACCCAGGTCTTGATCTTGGTGGTCCAGTGGCGGCGACGGATGAAGCGAACCTGATGTTTTTCCAGTTCCGGCAGCAGGATGTCGTTGAGAATCGCGTATTGGCGGTCCACATGGCCGTGCACCAGTTCACTGATGCGCGCCAGGGCCTGGTGCGGTTGCAGGCCATCGGCCCCGGCTTGTTCACGGGCGAAGGTAATCTGCTTCTTGAGGCCGGCGACGCGGATTTCGAAGAATTCGTCCAGGTTGCTCGAGAAGATCAGCAGGAATTTCAGCCGTTCCAGCAACGGATAGGACTCATCCAGCGCCTGTTCCAGCACGCGGATGTTGAATTGCAGTTGTGACAGCTCGCGGTGGATGTACAGGCTGCTGTCATCCAGGTTGGTGACCACGGCAACCGGCGCCGGCGCCGGCGCTTCGGCAACCACCGCAGGCGGGGCTGGCTCCAGCTCCGGCGGGGTCTCGGCGACTTGTTCAACCACCGGATGAGCGTCTTTTACGGCAACTACTGTAAGTCCTTCGGTATTCATGAGTGTTCCTGTGAGGGCTATTGTTGCTCTCTAAGCAATTGGGCAGCGCGGGCGGCGAAGTAGGTCAGAATGCCATCAGCGCCGGCACGTTTAAAGGCTGTCAGGGATTCGAGGATCACCCCTTCACTCAACCAACCATTCTGGATTGCGGCCATGTGCATGGCGTATTCACCGCTGACCTGATAGACAAAGGTCGGCACTTTGAATTCCTCTTTGACCCGGTAAAGGATGTCCAGGTAAGGCATCCCGGGCTTGACCATGACCATGTCGGCGCCTTCGGCCAGATCGGCCGCCACTTCGTGCAGGGCTTCGTGGCTGTTGGCCGGGTCCATCTGGTACGAAGCCTTGTCGGCCTTGCCCAGGTTCAGGGCCGAACCCACCGCATCGCGGAAGGGGCCGTAATAGGCGCTGGCGTACTTGGCCGAGTAGGCCATGATCCGCACGTTGACATGACCGGCCAACTCAAGCGCTTCGCGAATCGCCTGGATCCGACCGTCCATCATGTCCGACGGCGCCACCACCTGGGCACCTGCCGCCGCGTGGGACAAGGCCTGCTTGACCAGCGCATCGACGGTAATGTCGTTCTCGACGTAGCCTGACGGATCAAGGATGCCATCCTGCCCATGGGTGGTGAACGGATCGAGGGCCACGTCGGTGATCACCCCAAGCTGCGGGAAACGCTCGCGCAGGGCGCGGGTGGCGCGCTGGGCGATCCCCTGCGGGTTCCAGGCTTCGGCAGCGTCAAGTGACTTGAGCTCAGCGGGCGTCACCGGGAACAGCGCCAGCGCCGGAATGCCCAGTTCCACCCAATGCGCGGCTTCTTCAAGCAGCAGATCAATACTCAAGCGCTCCACCCCCGGCATCGAAGCCACCGCTTCCCGGCGATTTTCACCGTCCAGCACGAATACCGGCAGGATCAGATCATTCGTCGTCAGTACATTTTCACGTACCAGACGGCGTGAAAAATCATCACGGCGGTTGCGGCGCAGACGAGTGGCGGGGAATAGCCGATTGGCGGGGGTAAAGCTCACGACAGACTCCTGAGCCCGCGTTTACGGGCGAGCGGTGCAGTTATAAGCGGCCATTATGACGAACGAATGACAGTTGTGCTTATCGATGCGACCTGTAGTCGCATTCGGCACTGACATCGGAATTGTTCACTTCGTGACACATCTCGATACTTTCATGAATCTTCGTGAAGGCGTAGGCTGCGCGTTCATTTCGCCAGCACCCTAGACCATGCTTCAACAATTTCTGCATGACTTCGGCTACTTTGCCCTCTTCCTCGGCACGTTCTTCGAAGGCGAGACCATCCTTGTACTCGCAGGCTTCCTGGCGTTTCGTGGCTACATGGATATCAACCTGGTGGTGGTCGTTGCCTTCTTCGGCAGCTATGCCGGCGACCAGCTTTGGTACTACATGGGGCGCAAGCACGGCCGCAAGTTGCTGGCGCGCAAACCGCGCTGGCAATTGATGGGCGACAAGGCGCTGGAGCATATCCGCAAGCATCCTGATATCTGGGTACTGAGCTTTCGTTTTGTCTACGGTTTACGCACGGTGATGCCAGTGGCGATTGGCCTCTCCGGCTACCCGCCCCTGCGCTATCTGATCCTTAACGGTATTGGCGCAGCGATATGGGCGGCGGCGCTGGGGGCCGCAGCCTATCATTTCGGCGCAGTGCTCGAAGGCATGCTCGGCAGCGTCAAGAAATACGAGCTATGGGTGCTGGGCGCGTTGCTGGTGCTGGGTGTTGGCCTATGGCTGCAACGCCGCTTCAAGAATGCCCGTATCGCCCGCGAGGCATGCGCCGAGGCCAAGGCCCGGCAAGCAGCCGAAACCGCCCCGAGCGAAACACCTAAGACGCCAGACGCGTAAGCCGGCCTCTGCAGCAGTAGAGGCCGATCACGCTGAGCACACTGTAGCTTGCCAGGCCCAGCCAGCCCAGGTTGCCGGCGGGCCACAGCCCGACCCACGGCGCCAGCCCGACCAACGGCACATTCAGCCCCAGGCGCACCCACTCGGCCTTCAGCGCCCACGGGCGATTCTCCAGCGCGACCCCCAACGTGAACAGCCCCAACGCCATCGCTCCCCAGCCCAGGACCAGCGCCGCGGTGGGCAGACGTTCGCCGACATTCATCAGGTAGCTGCCAAAGCCCACGTAAACTGCGAATTGCAGCGCAATGTAGACCTGTTGGCGCCTGTCCAGCGGCACGTCGAATTTGCGGAACCGGGCCAAGTCCGGCTTGGCCACCGGATAACTGGCTTTCACGTCGGCGGGGCGCCAGCCGGTGCGCATGAACCAGATGCGCAGTTTGTCCCAGCGGCTTTCAGTACGCCGGGCATCGCTCCACAACTGCGCATAAAACTGCAGGTTCGCCCACAGCGGGTTCCAACTGGCCAGGGGCGTAGTCACACCGAAGATCACGGGCTCGTTGTCATCTTCCTCCTGGAACGTGCCGAACAGCCGATCCCAAAAAATGAACACCCCGCCGTAGTTGCGATCCATGTAGAGAGCGTTCTGTGCGTGGTGGGCACGGTGATTGGACGGGGTGACGAAGAACCATTCGAACCAGCCGAGCTTGGGAACGTGACGTGTATGCACCCAGAATTGATACAGCAGGTTGAGCGAAGCCACGCTGATGAACACCACCAGCGGCACACCGAGCACGGCCAGGGGCAGGTAGAAGATCCAGCTCAGCAGGAAGCCGGTGCTGGTCTGGCGCAGCGCGGTGGTGAGGTTGTAGTCCTCGCTCTGGTGATGCACGGAGTGCGCAGCCCACAGGATGTTGCGCTCATGGCCCATGCGATGCAGCCAGTAATAGCAGAAGTCGTAGAACACGAAGGCCACTACCCAGGTCCCTACGCTTTGGGCCGATAAATCGATCAGAGCCAGGTGCTTGAGGGCGAACGCATAGGTGAGCAAACCCACGCCCTTGGTCAATAGCCCGGTGGTGGTAGACAGCACCCCGGTGCTGAGGCTGTTGATAGCGTCGGCCACTCGATAGTTGCGCGCACCGCGCCAGCGGTCGGCCAGCAGCTCAACCACAATCAACGCAATGAAAAACGGTACCGCATAAGGCACGAAGTCCATGGGCTAGTCCGGTCTTTTTTTGTTACAGCAAGATTAGGTGCAGTGGCGTGAGTTCCCATTGGCAACAGGTTACAAATTAGTAGACATTTAACGCCATGAATCAGGAGAAATGCCCATGAGCAAAAAGATTGCAGTGATCCTTTCCGGCTGTGGCGTGTACGACGGTGCAGAGATCCAGGAAAGCGTGATCACCCTGCTGCGCCTGGACCAGCGCGGCGCTCACGTTGAATGTTTTGCGCCGGATATTGCGCAGTTGCATGTGATCAACCACCTCACCGGCGAAGAAATGCCCGAATCGCGTAATGTATTGGTGGAGTCAGCGCGCATCGCCCGAGGCGCGGTCAAGGATATCCGTGAGGCTAACGCTGCTGACTTCGATGCGCTGATCGTGCCGGGTGGGTTTGGCGCGGCGAAGAACCTGTCGAATTTCGCCGTGCAAGGCGCCAGCTGCAGCGTCAACCCACAGGTCCTGGAATTGGCCGAAGCCTTTGCCGAAGCCGGCAAGCCTGTGGGGTTGATCTGCATTTCCCCTGCCCTGGCCGCGAAAATCTACGGCCCCGGCGTGACCTGCACCATCGGCAACGATGCCGACACCGCAGCCGCCCTGGACAAAATGGGCGCCACTCATCAGGAATGCACGGTGGAAGATATCGTCGAGGACACCGCGCGCAAATTGGTCAGTACGCCGGCATATATGCTGGGCAAGAACATCAGTGAGGTGGCGTCAGGCATCAACAAGCTGGTGGACCGGGTGTTGGAGCTGACCCACGAGAACGACTGACACCCTCTTTCTGTAGGAGCGAGCTTGCTCGCGAAGAACCTGGGAGCGCCGCGTCATCCAGAGCATCCGCGTTATCGTTGACGTTCCTCGCGAGCTTGCTCGCTTCTACAGAGGCTTCATCAAACGGGTAAGCAGGCGGTCCAGCGTATTGGCAAACGCCTGCTTGTCTTTCTCGCCATGGGGCGGTGGCCCGCCGCCCATCTGCCCTTGCTCGCGCAAGTCGGTGAACAGGTTGCGTACCGCCAGCCGCTCGCTCATGTTCGCCGGGCTGAACTCTTTGCCGCGCGGGTCGAGGGCGGTGACGCCCTTCTTGACCAGGCGGTCGGCCAAGGGCACATCGCTGCAGATCACCAGTTCGCCGGGCATGGCGTGCTCCACCAGATAGTCATCCGCCGCGTCGGGGCCGCTGGGCACCACGATCAGCTTCACACAGGCAAAGCTCGGTTTGATCTGGCTCTGACCGGCCACCAGCACCACGTCGAAGTGGCGCTTGAGGGCGAATTTCACCACCTGATCCTTGGCCGCCCGTGGGCAAGCGTCCGCGTCGATCCAGACCCGCATACCTACGCCGCCGCCCTTTGCTTTTCAGCCAGGCGGCTGCGGCCGTACAGCACCACGATCGCCAGGATCGCCACGGCCTGCGCACTCAACGAATACGCATCGGCGTGAATGCCCAGCCAGTCAAAGTCAAAAAACGCCACCGGTCGAGTACCGAAGATGCCGGCCTCTTGCAGCGCCTTGACGCCATGCCCGGCAAACACAACCGACAGCGCGCACAACAGCGCGGCGTTGATGCCAAAGAACAACGCCAGCGGCAGCTTCGCCGAACCGCGCAGAATCACCCAGGCCAGGCCCACCAGCAGTACCAGGGCGGTGGCGCCACCCGCCAGCACCGCGTCGTGCCCGGCCGGGCCGGCTTGCAGCCACAGGGTTTCGTAGAACAGGATCACTTCGAACAGTTCGCGGTACACCGAGAAGAATGCCAGCAGCGCAAAACCGAAGCGCCCACCGCCGCCCACCAGGCTGCTCTTGATGTAGTCCTGCCAGGCTGCGGCATGGCGCCGGTCGTGCATCCACACGCCCAGCCACAGCACCATCACGCTGGCAAACAGCGCCGTGCAGCCCTCCAGCAATTCACGCTGGGCGCCGCTGACATCAATCACATACGCCGCCAGCGCCCAGGTGGCCAAGCCGGCCAACAGCGCCAGGCCCCAGCCGACGTTGACGCTGCGCACCGCCGATTGCTGGCCGGTGTTACGCAGGAAGGCCAGGATCGCGGCCAGCACCAGGATCGCCTCCAGGCCTTCGCGCAGCAGGATCAGCAAGCCCGAGATGTAGCTCAACGACCAACTCAGGCCGTCGCCGCCGAGCAAGCCGGCCGACTCGCCGAGCTTGCCCTTGGCCACGTCCAGGCGCTGTTGCACCTGCTCGATCGGCAGGCCGTCCTGCAATGACTGCCGATAGGCCATCAGCGCCTTCTCGGTGTCCTTGCGCACATTGGCGTCGACGTTATCCAGTGAGCTTTCCACCAGCTCGAAGCCTTCCAGATAAGCGGCTACCGACAGGTCATAGGCTTGCTCGTGGTCACCGTTACGGAATGCAGCCAGGCTTTTGTCCAAGGTGGCGGACGTGTAATCAAGCAACTGCGCCGGGCCACGCTTGACCTGCGGCGGTTGCGCGCGCTGGGCGCGGAAGGTCGCCGCCGCCGCTGGGCCGTCTGCCGCCAGCACTTCGTTGGGCGTCTGGCGCGCCAGGTCGGCGAGGTTGAAGGGCTGTTCGCTCTTGGCCGCAGCCGGGGCCGCCGTGAAACCTGCGATGTACGTGGCGAGGTCCCAACGCTGACGGTCATCCAACTGGTCGGAAAAGGACGGCATGTCGGTGCCTTCGACACCCAGGCCGAGAGTGTTGTAGATCGCATACAGGCTCAGGCGATCCAGGCGCGTGGCATCGCGCAGGTTGGCCGGCGGCGGGGTCATGCCCATGCCGGCCGGGCCATCACCGGCGCCGGCAGTACCGTGGCACACCGAGCAATGCTGGGCATACAGCGGTGCACCGCGCGTGGGATCGGGGGTGATCGCCGGCGCCTGGCTGACTTCATACGCCACCGCCAGCTTGGCGCCCAACTGACGGGCCTGATGGGCGACAGTTGCGCCATCTGCATGGGCAGTGACCGCCGCCAGCAACTCATCGACGCCTGTTATCAACTCGGCGCGTTCGGGTTTTTCCGGCAGATCTGCCACTAGGCCCAGCAGCACGCCAAGAAACTCCACCTGCTCGCGGTATTCCGAGTCGTCCACCACCTTGCCCGCCTCTACCGTCGGCGGGTAGTCGGCGCCGATGTAATCGAGCAAATGCAGAGCCTGTGGTGCGCCTTCGGTGGTCGCGGCCAACAGATTGAAGCTGCACGACATCAGCGCCGGCAACAACAGCCATGCGAGAAAGCGAAAAGGGGCAGTCATGAATGAATCTCAGGTGGAAATACGAAGTAACACTATTGTTGAGCTTTAACCGATTTGACTCAAGGTGTTATTTCGTCACGCTACAAACCAATGTGGGAGGGAGCTTGCCTCCGATAGCGGTGGGTCAGCCGATATACTCATCAACTGATCCGCCGCCATCGGGAGCAAGCCCCCTCCCACATTTTGATCCGGTTTCTTCAGTCAGGCCGTGGCGCGATGCAGGCTGGCGAGGAAACCGGCGGCGCCAACGAATAGCCCGGCGAACGTGCGGTTTACACGCTTCTGCTGTTTGGGCGAGCGCAGCAGGCGCAGGACCTTCGAGGCCAGACCCGTATAACCGGCCATCACGATCATGTCGACGCTGATCATGGTCGCGCCAATGATCAGGTACTGAATCGCCAACGGCGCCTGTGGATTCACGAACTGCGGCAACACCGCGAGCATGAACACCAACGCCTTGGGGTTGCTGGCGTTAACCAGGAAACCGCGGAACATCATCGCCATCGGCTTGCCGATCGGGCGTATCGCCGCGTCATCGGTCATGTCCATCGGCAACGCGCGCCATTGCTTGATGGCCAAGTAAATCAGGTACGCCACCCCAAACCATTTGATCGCATAGAACGCGGTCGACGACGCCGCCAGAATCGCACCCAGGCCGCCCGCCACCACGGCAATTTGCATCGCCAGGCCCAGCTGCAGACCGATGGCGTTCCAGTAACCGCGTACAAAACCGTATTGCAGGCCGCTGGACATCGAGGCGATGGCGCCTGCGCCGGGGGAAAGGGAGATGATCCAACTGGCCAGGAAAAAAGCCAGCCACGTGTCGAGTGCCATAGCACACCTCGAAAGGGAGTTTGCGGTTGTGCCATAAGCTAACGCCGACGACCAACGGCTGGCTATAAATTTTTACAAGGTGTGATTCTAGCGGTCGCCAGGGAACACATGCGTACCAGGCCAACGCCGCACCGAGCGCTGGAAGAACAAGCTGTTGGGCACTTGCACCATCGCGCTGTCGGTGCCGGCCTCCTGCACCTCGACCAGCGTGGTATAGAGCAGATTGATCGCCACCACGCGCCCCTTCACGCCGGGCTTGTCGACGGTGTCCACCAATTCGACGATATCGCCGAGGCGGAACGGCCCCACGGTGAAGATCAAAATGGCGCACAACAAATTGGACAGCACGGACCACATGGCGAAGAACGCCACCGCCGCCACGGCCACAAAGCCTGACAGCGCCGTCCACAGCACCGTGGCAGATACGCCCAGGCGGCCCAACACGAAGATCAGCGCGCTGCCCATGATCAGCCAGCGCAGGCCACCGCGCAGCGGCATCAGCAACTGCGGCGGGAACGGATAGCGCTCACCCAGGCGGGTCAGGCCTTTGGCGACAAAACGCTGGGCAAGGTAGCCGGCCAGCAGGATCAGCAGGATTTGCACGCCGATCCACACAGGTTCGATCCATTGCGCCGGCAAGGGCAGTTGCAACGCGTCCATCAGGACAGCGCCTCGAGCTGCGCTTGCAGGGTTTCAAGCAGTTCGAGGGCTTCCATCCAGGACTCCTCCAATTGCCCTTCGCGCACCTTGAGCCTGGCCTGTTCGGCGAGCAAGTCACGCAGTTCATCCTTGCGCGCGGCCTCATACACGGCGCTGTCGCCCAGGCTGGTTTCGATACTGGCCAGGCGCTCAAGCACCTTGCCCAGCTCGGCCTCCAGCTTGTCGGCTTCGCGCTTGTGCGGGGCCAACTGCTGACGCAGTGCCGCGGCGGCCTGGCGCTGGGCTTTCTTGTCGGTCTTGTCCGGGTTGACCGGGGTGTTGCTGACCGGCGCATTGCGCAGACGATAGTCAGTCAGCCAGCGGGCATAGTCGTCCAGGTCGCCATCAAACTCTTCAACCTTGCCATCGGCCACCAGCAGGAAGTTGTCGGTGGTGCTCTTGAGCAGATGGCGGTCGTGAGACACCACCAATACTGCACCACTGAACTCCTGCAGGGCCATGGTCAGCGCCAGGCGCATTTCCAGGTCCAGGTGGTTGGTCGGTTCGTCGAGCAGCAACAGGTTCGGGCGGTCCCATGCAATCAGGGCCAGGGCCAGTCGGGCTTTTTCACCACCGGAGAAGTTCAGCACCGGCTCGTCGATACGCGCACCACGGAAGTCGAAGCCTCCGAGGAAGTCGCGCAGGGTTTGCTCGCGTTCGGTTGGCGCCAGGCGCTGCAGGTGCAACAACGGGCTGGCCTTGGCATCAAGCGAGTCCAATTGATGCTGGGCGAAGTAACCCACCACCGTGTTCTCGCCACGGGTCAGGTGACCGGCCAAAGGCTCAAGCTCGCCCGACAGATTCTTGATCAGCGTCGACTTGCCCGCACCGTTTGGCCCCAGCAAACCGATCCGCGCGCCGGGTATGAGCTGCAGCTTGACCTTCTCCAGGACGGTCTTGTCGCCATAACCCAGGCGCGCATCCGACAGATCGAGCAGGGGGCTGGAGATTTTCGCCGACTCACGGAACACGAAGTCGAACGGCGAATCGACGTGGGCCGCCGACAGCTCTTCCATGCGCTCCAGGGCCTTGATCCGGCTCTGGGCCTGGCGGGCCTTGGTGGCCTGGGCCTTGAACCGGGCGATGTAGCTTTCCATGTGCGCGCGCTGCGCCTGCTGCTTCTCGAAAGCTTGTTGCTGCTGGGCCAGCCGCTCGGCACGGGCGCGCTCGAAGGCGGTATAGCCGCCACGGTAGAGCGTGATTTTCTTCTGTTCGACATGGGCGATATTGTCGACCACGGCGTCAAGGAAATCCCGGTCGTGGGAAATCAGCAACAAGGTGCCCTGGTAGTTCTTGAGGAAGTCTTCCAGCCACAGGATCGCATCGAGGTCCAAGTGGTTGGTCGGCTCGTCGAGCAGCAACAGGTCCGAGGGGCACATCAGCGCCTGGGCCAGGTTCAGGCGCATGCGCCAGCCGCCGGAGAAGTCGGCGACCGGGCGATCCATCTGTTCGTTGGTAAACCCCAGGCCGGCAAGCATCTTGCGGGCGCGGGCGTCGGCGGTGTAGCCGTCGGCGCTGTCCAGCTCCGAATGCAGGCGGGCCTGGGCGGCGCCGTCCTGGGCTGTTTCCGCCGCAGCGAGGTCGTGTTGTACCTGGCGCAGGCGCAGGTCGCCATCGAGCACGTAGTCGATCGCAATGCGGTCCAGGGTGTCGATCTCCTGGCGCATATGGGCGATGCGCCAGTCGGCGGGCAGCAGGCAGTCCCCGGAATCCGGGGTCAGCTCACCCAGCAACAGGGCAAACAACGTGGATTTTCCGGCGCCATTGGCACCGATCAGGCCGGCTTTGTGACCGGCGTGCAGGGTCAGCTCGGCATCTTCAAGAAGACGTTGCGGGCCACGCTGTAATGTTAGGCTTTGAAGTCGGATCATAATGGCGGCGGAGTCTACCAGCTTCGTTGACCGCTGGCTTGGGTGTGAATATGTGCGCTGACCTGTGGAGCTTTGCCCTCTCGACTTATGCCCGCCCCGGTGTGGAGGCTGCTTGCCTGCGGTTGCAGGAGCAGGGAGCGGATGTGTGCCTGCTGCTGTGTGGTGCGTGGCTGGAGCAACGGGGTGTGGCGCGGCTGCCCGAGCGCGTTGCGGCACTGCAACAGCTTGCGCGGCCGTGGCGGATGCGCGTTGTCGAACCCTTGCGAGAGGTGCGTGTGCAATGGCGGGCGATGGCACAGCAGGATGCGCAATTGGCTGAACTACGAGAGCAGGTCAAGGCCCTGGAGATGGAGGCCGAGCGAACCTTGCTGATGCGCCTTGAAGCGCTGGCGCAGACATGGCCGACCAACGAGGTGACAGGTGGATATGAATGGCTTGAAGGCCTGGCGACCGAAGCCGCCAACCTTGACCACAACGCGCTGCAGCAGCTGCGCGTCGTGGTCACCCGCGCTTAGGAAGCGCTGGTTGGGGTGACGCTTGGCGCTGCCGGTGCAGCAGTGCTGCTGCCCGATGCGGTTGGAGCGGAGGACGCTGCCGGAGTGGCGGCAGGTGCTGCGGGAGTTGCTGGCTTTGCAGATGCTGGCTTTGCCGCAGCGGGTTTGGCGGCAGCAGGTTTTGCAGCTGGCTTGACGACTGGTTTTGCGGCAGCAGGTTTTGCAACTGGCTTGGCGGCTGGTTTTGCAGCGGCCGTTTTAGCAGCTGGCTTGGCGGCGGGTTTTGCAGCAGTCGTTTTAGCGGCTGGCTTGGCGGCGGGTTTTGCTGCAGTCGTTTTAGCGGCTGGCTTGGCGGCGGGTTTCGCAGCAGCGGTTTTAGCGGCTGGCTTGGCGGCTGGTTTTGCTGCAGCGATTTTAGCGGCGGGCTTGGCGGCTGGTTTTGCTGTAGCGGTTTTAGCGGCGGGCTTAGCGGCTGGTTTTGCTGCAGCGGTTTTAGCGGCTGGCTTGGCGGCGGGTTTTGCTGCAGCGGTTTTAGCGGCTGGCTTGGCGGCTGGTTTTGCAGCAGCAGTTTTAGCGGCGGGCTTGGCGGCAGTTTTAGCCGGCGCCTTCGCTGCAGCAGCCTTGCTCGCTGGCTTCTTGGCCGCGCTGGCTGCGACAGCTTTTGCCGGAGTACGAGCACCCAGCGCCTTGCCGACAGCTTCCTTCACACGACCAATTCCCTGGGCCAGTTTCAGGCTTTCCTGGGCGTCTTTTTTGAGTTGGGAAATGTAGCTGCGGGTTTCGGCTTGGCGGTCCTTGAGGGCGTCCAGCAGGTCCTCAAGTTCTTTAACAGCGTCTTTGGCCTTGGCTTGTGCCTTGGCCTTGCCGGCAGTGGCGGCGTCTTGCAGTTTGGTGCGGGATTTGTGCAGCTTTTCTTGCGCTTTACCGCGTTGTTTTTCCAGTTTGGCGAGCAGTTTTTCTGCATCGGCCAAGGCCTGGGAACAAGCGCTTTCCAGATGTTCGAGCAGGCTGCCCGACAATTGTTGGAGTAAGTGCAACGGGGTGTTTACAGGCTTCTGTTTGGCCGACATGGTTTACCTCCTGGCTGACGTGGGTGCGGCTCATACTAGCCCTCTGCTCTTACCGCCGCTAGGGCATGTTGACAGTATCGTTTGCGTTGCGTTGCAACGTACGAAAATTCTTATCGATATAACAGAAAAGTGCGCCACTGCTCAGCCACTTACGCTGGCATAATCCGTCGCATTTCAGGCGGGAGAACACCCATGTCGCGTTACCTTTTCTTAGTGCTTGGCCTGGCGATTTTCAGCGCCAATGCGAACGAGCAAGCGCCGCCAAAGACCGCTGACCAAGACCCGCATGACCTCGCCTACAGCCTGGGTGCCAGCCTCGGTGAACGTTTGCGCCAGGAGGTCCCCGACTTGCAGATCCAGGCCTTGGTCGATGGACTCAAACAAGCCTACCAGGGCAAACCATTGGCACTGGACAACGCACGCATCGAACAGATTCTTGCACAGCATGAAGCACAGAACGCCACCGACAACCCAGCGCCGCAGAGCGAAAAAGCACTCGCCGCCGAACAGCAATTTTTGTCCAGGGAAAAAGCTGCAAAGGGAGTGCGTGAACTGGCAGACGGCATCCTGCTCACGGAGTTGACGCCGGGCACCGGCACCAAGCCGTTGGCAACTGATGAGGTGCAGGTGAAATATGTGGGTCGGCTACCCGATGGAAGCGTGTTCGACCAGAGCGCACAACCACAATGGTTTCGCCTGGACAGCGTGATCAGTGGCTGGAGCAGTGCCTTGCAGCAGATGCCGACAGGAGCGAAATGGCGCCTGGTAATACCGTCGGCCCAAGCCTACGGCGCAGACGGCGCAGGCGAATTGATTGCGCCCTACACACCCCTTGTCTTCGAAATCGAGTTACTCGGGACCCGCCACTAACGCATAAAAAAACGGTGCGTCGAGCGCACCGTTTTTATCTCATTGCCCCGATCAGACCTGAGTAGCAGGCTCTTCTTTGTGGGCGTTGTGCAGTACTTCGATCAGGCAATCTTCAAGCTCGAAACGCTCATGCAACAGACCACCCAGCTCTTTGAATTTTTCCGCGACACACTTGCCTTCATCGCACAGATCGTTAAAAGCCAGCAGCTTTTCGGTAATCACATCAATGCGCGGGTAAATCGTCTCGGCGAACTCAAGACCACGCGTGTCCTCGAAGGCTTCCGCCTCCTTGGTGAGTTGAGTGTAAATACTCAGGTGACCGGCAGAAACGTAATCGACCAATACAACGCAGAAATCCTGCAACGGCTCACGCTTCTCGGCCAGCGCTCCAGGCTCGGCCCCCAACTCATCAAAAGCCAGAACCAATTTGCGACGCGCATCCAACCATTTGTCGATCAGCGTGTGCACGCCACCCCAGCGTTCGCGAGCATTCTTGCAACGTTCCAACATGATGATCTCTCTTCCCTATAGGGGACGCTGCTACCCCGTGCCCGCGCAATGCTTCAGGGTTGAAGCGGCAATCGAACGAGGTCGCGTCTGACAAGCGGTTTCGGTAACGCGTGCGGGCCAGATTATGCCCGCATCACTATGGCTTCAAGGTACGCAGGAGAGAAAGTTCATACAAGTGTTTAATCCCGTCCTACCATATGAACCGAATTTTCCTCGCTTTGCGATACGTGACGCCGGCCAGGCAACAACCGGGAAAGCAGTGTGCTCCACAGAATCAGCATCGCCAGGAAAAACAGCAGGCTCCACTCCGGAAGGCTGAGGTCAAATAGCGTCCAATTGATTTCGACGCAGTCGACAGTGCCCTTGAAGACTGCCTGGACAGCCTGCCAGAACGACAGGTGTTCAATCATGTAATCCAGGGTTGGCCAGCAGTTGGGCATCTGATCTGACGGAGTGTTCTGCAGCAGCACTTGGCGCCCGGCGGTGACGGCGCCGAATAACGCACTGGCCATGCTTGCCAGCCCATACAGGCACACGCCGGTGCGGCCAGGGTTATGCAGGGCGGCGATCAGGTTGACCAGTACAAAGACGGCGAGAAACAGCCGTTGTACCTGGCACAAAAAGCAGGGCTGTAACAGCGCACCATATTCCAGATAGAAAGACACGCCCAACGTCAGCGCACCGGCCATGAACGCCAGGAGAAACAAGGAGCGTAAAGGGGCCAAAGACATTGTTTATCCGCACCGCAAGAGATAGGTCGCTACGGTAGAGGAAAGGCCCGACCCCTTTCAATACGCCCTGGAGCGGACAATTCCGCGAAGAGACAAGGAGATTCCGTCAACACGTGGGGGAAATCGCCCTACAACACGTAAGAATTGATTACAGGCCCACTTAAGCCGAGTAATTACAAAGGGTTAAAGGGTTGGCTGACAGATAGGTCTGAGCCAACCCGTGAACACTTTCCTACTTCAAGCTTGCGCCGGTGCTGGCAACGGTGACGCCAGCAGACGATTGTCGAGTAACCCCAAGCCTTCCTGGAACAGCCGGTTGCTGCGCTCGGTATCACCCAATTGGGCCAGCAAACGGGCCAATTCGGCGCAGGCTTCGGGATTGCGCTGCACCTGCAGGCTGCTTTCCAGATAATCCCGTGCCTTTCCCCACAGGCTGTTCTGCAGGCAGAGACGGCCCAGCGTCAGCAACAGGCTGGCATCGCCAGGATGATCCTTCAGCCAGCCTTCGGCAAACTTCAACTGACGGGCCGGGTCGCTGCCGCGCAGCAGGCCATAGAGCCGAATAAGATGGCTGTCATAACGGCGCTTGATCGCACTGCGCAGCGCTTCCTCGGCCCTGGCATCGGCGCCCAGTCGACGCAGTTGGTCAGCATAAGCCAACACCAGCTGAGGCTCCTGGCGCTGGGCTGAAGTCAATTGCTCCCATGCGCGGTCAAGGGACTGCAAGCCGGCTTCGCCCTGCTCTTCACGTTGGGCGGCCAGGCTGAGGTTTTCTCCCCAGGCCCGGCGCTCCAATTCAGCCAGCTCGGCGGCCGGCAACACTTTGTCCTTACGCAGTTCAGGCAACAGGCGAATCACCGACGACCAATCGCCACGCTGCTGGTGCAATCGCTGCAACTGCCGCAAGACCTGGGCGTTGTGAGGGTGACGCTCGTGCATCGCCTGCAGGGTGGTCAGGGCACCTTCTGTATCGCCACGATCCATCTGAAGTTGCGCATGGCTCAAGGCAACGGCCAGCTCCGCCTGGGGCTGGCGAGCCAGGGCGCGCTCCAGCAACGCATCCGATGCTTCGTAGCGTCCCAGCTCGTTGGCCGCACGTGCGGCACCCAGGTAATACAGCAGTGGCTGGCGCTCCGCTTCGGCAGCACGGTGCAGGTGGCGTTCGGCACTGGCCCAACGGCCTTCGGCAAGGTCCATCTGGCCTTGCTCGATTGCAATCTGCACACGGCGGCTGCGATTGCGCCGCGACCACGGGTTGACCACACCGCCGGAAACGCTGACCAGCCCCAACAGCACTCGGATCAGGTAGATCGCCAGGCCTATGGCGAACACCGCCACCAATGTGGCCCACAAGCTCGACTCGTAATGCAGCAAATGGGGATAGGTAATCAGCACGTAGCCGGTGTGCTTGGAAATGCCCACGGCCAGCGCCAGGGCGATCGCAATTGCCAGCACCAGGATCACATAGAAACGCTTCATCGGTTCTACTCCTGGGTCGCAGGCTTGGCAGCCGAAGCCTTGGCTTCGTCGGCGGACAAATGTCGGCGCTCAAGGTACGCCTGCACGGCCGCCAGGCTCGCGGCCAAGTCAGGTGTTACCACCGAAACGGCCTTGGGCTCAAGCTCGGCGATACGCGCCAGCATCGCCTTGCTCTGCGGATTGTCCTGGTTGAAGTTATCCTGCAACACGCTGCGCGCTTGACCCAGCGAACGGCTATACACCGCTGACTCGCCGTTGAGCGCTGCCCACTGTGCTTGCTCCAGCGCCAGGCTCAAGGCCAGACGCACCTGATTCAACCCCTGGCCCGCCAGCAGCGGACGAATGTTGTCATCCGGGTTGAAGTCGATACGGAAATAACGGGATATCTGTTCCCACCATTGGCTCAACTGGTTACCCGTATCGCTGGTGGGACGGCCCTGGGAATCGGGTTGCGTGAGTTGATACTCCGGAGCGACAGCCGCCAATTGCACCACCTGGTCGCGCAAAGCCGCCAACTGCAGGTACAACCCCGTGCGGTCCGGCTGTTCGGTGCTGCGCAGCGCCGCGAGGCTCTTGGCCAACTGCTCACGCGCGGCGAACGCGCCTGGGTCACTCTGCTCACGAAGAATTTCGTCGGCGCCCTGGACCAGCGACTGGGCGCTGTTGATGTCCTGCAAAGCCGACAGACGCAAGCTGGCCAGACGAATCAGATGCTCGGCCTCAGCCAGGCGCCAATCCTTGCGGCTGGCGCCCAGTACGGTTTCCAAACGCTGGTTCAGGCGCTGCTGATCACCCTGCAACTGGGCGACCAGGCGTCGACGCTCTTCCAGCTCATCCGCGCCGGGCAGCTGCGCCAGGCGGGCAGCCAATTGTTGCTGGCCCTGCTTGAGACTCTGGGATTGGTCATCGAGGGTCTGCACCTGACCCAGTTGCTGCTGGCTGTTGGCTTGCAGGGCACGGACCTGCCAGATCCCCCAGCCGCCGGCGGCAACACCCGCAGCGCCAAGCAGCAACGCGACGACTGCCAGGCCATTGCCACGGCGTGGTACGGTGACCGGTGTCCCGAGCGGCGCATCGAGCGCGGGCTGAGCTTCATCTTTAGGCAAGGCTGTTTCGCTCACGTATCCGTCCTTTGCGTATCAGAGAGTGGGAACGGGATTGCTCCCTAACGCCACTAACAAAGCCGCGGCACTCGCGCCGCGACAATCCACAACTTTTTCTGCGCCAGCGGCCCGCGCCATCTCGTAGACGCGCGGACTAGGCACGAACAACGGCAGCTTCGCCACCTCAGGCCATTCGGAGCCGGCCAGGGCCTGCAAGTGTAGAAAACCTTGCCCACTGCTGACCACCAGGCCGTTCAAGCGTTCCAACTGGATGCGTTGCGTCAGTGCGCCCGCGTCGTAGGCCGGAAGAAAACGGCGGTACAACTCCAGGTAGTCGACACTGACACCTCGCTCGCGCAAGCGCTGCGCGAGCAATTCCCGGCCGCCCTCGCCGCGCAGGATCAACACCCTGGCACCGGGGCATGCGATAGCCTCGCGCAATGCCGGCAATTGAAGCAAGGCCTCGCTGTCGTCACCCGTTGGCGGATAGTGCACGTCCAAACCATGATCGGCCAGTATCTGTGCCGTGGCGGCACCCACACTGAACCACGGCAGTCGCGGCCAGGGCGCGGTCAATTGTTGCAAGGCAAGACGCGCCGCCGGTTTGCTCACCACGATCACTGCGCAATAGCGCTGCAGCGCCCCAAAGACAGCCTGTTGTTGCGGCGTGACCGGTAAGGCTTTGATTTCCAGCAACGGCAGTTCGCTGCTGAATACGCCCGCATCGGCCAATGTCGCCGCCAGGCCTGCCGATTCTTCGGCAGGCCGTGTCAGCAGCAATCGCCACGGGGTCACTGCGGGCCGGCCTCGCCGTAGACTTTTTGCAGGATGGCGCCAGCGCCCTTGTCCAACAGTTCCTCGGCGACCTGAATGCCCAGGGCCGTGGCGTCGCGTTGTGGACCGCGCACCTCGGCGGTCAGCAACGTTCCGCCCTCCGGGTCGCCTACCAGGCCTCGCAACCACAGGTTTTCACCTTCGAGCACGGCATAGCAGGCGATCGGTACCTGGCAGCCACCATTGAGGTGTTTGTTCAAGGCGCGCTCGGCCGTGACGCGAACCTCGGTGTCTGCATGATCAAGCGGCTTGAGCAGTGCGTGAATTTCGCTGTCGACGGTACGGCATTCAATGCCGACTGCGCCCTGCCCGCCGGCCGGCAAGCTGTCTTCGACGCTGATTGCGCGGGTGATGCGGTCTTCGAAGCCCAGGCGGATCAGGCCGGCGGCGGCGAGGATGATCGCGTCATACTCGCCCGCATCCAGCTTGGCCAGGCGCGTGTTGACGTTGCCACGCAGGAAGCGGACCTGCAGGTCGGGTCGACGGGTCAGCAATTGGGCCTGGCGCCGCAGGCTCGAGGTGCCCACGATACTGCCCAGGGGCAATTCATCCAGGGATGCGTAAGTGTTGGAAACAAAGGCGTCGCGTGGGTCTTCCCGCTCGCAGATGCAAAAAAGGCCCAACCCTTCAGGGAAGTCCATGGGCACGTCTTTCATCGAATGCACAGCGATGTCTGCTTCATTTTCCAGCAGCGCGGTTTCCAATTCCTTGACGAACAGACCCTTGCCGCCAATTTTCGACAGCGGCGAGTCCAGCAGCTTGTCGCCGCGACTGACCATGGGCACCAGGGTCACCCTGAGGCCAGGGTGAGCCTGTTCAAGACGTGCTTTGACGTACTCGGCCTGCCATAAGGCCAGGGCGCTTTTACGGGTGGCGATGCGGATTTCGCGAGAAGACATGGATCAATCCGTACTGAATAGATACGGCAGATAATAACAGCTCAGGCAAATGCGCTTTGATTTGAATCAGCAAGTGCGGGGCCTCCCTGGCCGCGTCGCACCGGGATAGGGACTGCAGAGCTCGCCACCACGCCTGGGCTAGAGCTGCTGCATCATCTTGCGCACGCCAGCAACATGGCGCCGACTGACGATCAGGGCATCGCCGTTGAGGCCCTTCAGAAATAGCTGGAAATGGCCAAGGGGCGTGCGTTGCAAGCGCTCGATTCGCTCGCGCGCCACCAGCGCATTACGATGGATGCGCACAAAGCGGTCGCCGAATTCGTCTTCGAGGGCCTTGAGCGGCTCATCAAGCAACACTTCGCCCGCTTCGTGACGCAAGGTCACGTATTTATGGTCGGCGATAAAATAGACCACCTGAGCGAGGGGTATCAGCTCGATACCCTTGCGGGTCCGTGCGCTGATATGGCTGCGGGGGCCATTGCCACTCTGAGCGGCAGGCTGGGTCAGGGCTGCGAGCTGAGCGCGGCTGGGACGCTCGGCCTTCTTCAACGCCTTGAGCAACGCGTCGCCAGCCACCGGCTTGACCAGAAAACTGACACCGCTGTCTTCCAGCGTCTGTGCCGAAAATTCTTCCTGTGCCGCGCACAGCACCACCGCCGGTGGCGATTCGCGCTCGCTCAGGCGGGCGGCGACTTGCAGGCCATCGAGGAGCGGCATGCGGATATCGAGCAACACCACATCCGGCTTGAGGCTGTCGATCAGCGTCAACGCCTCTTCGCCGCTGGTGGCGCTCGGTTCAAGGACTGTATAACCCTCGATCTCACTGACCAGACGGCTCAGTCGCTCGCGGGCTTGGGGTTCGTCATCAACGATCAGGACATTCATATTGCGCTGGATTCCTGCGTGAGTCTCGCACAAGGGTAGCGTAGACAGGTGCGGTGACTTACGTCACAGCGATCCACGCTAAGACTGGCGCAAGCGGCAAAAAGTGCCCTTGGAGTGGCACCCAAATTTACCCGGACCTGTTCAATAGCGCCCAAGACCTGCCAACTTCGCGCATTGTCATAGGGTTTGCTGATACACAATCCGAATACCCCCGTATTTAATGGATAGTCTGGGCTCTGACCGCATTACCCGACTTTGGTGCATTCACACACTCTCAGTCCAACTGTAGACGCTCGCTGGAACGATATTGCTCAATCGTCAAATATCGTTTCAATAAGGTCCTGCTCCCAGTCTCGTCCTGGATGCGATCGGCGGCAAGGCACTTAGCCATCCTTTGTACAAATAAAATTGCCGTCCACCCGCACCATCGCGTCCGCGGACAACCCTGTTATTATCGGCGGCACACCTTCACGCCTCTTTTAAGCAGATCACGAGCGAATTCATGAGCACCGACAAGACCAACCAGTCCTGGGGCGGCCGCTTCAGTGAACCCGTCGACGCCTTCGTCGCGCGCTTCACCGCCTCCGTCAACTTCGACCAGCGCCTGTACCGCCACGACATCATGGGCTCCATCGCCCACGCCACCATGCTGGCCAAGGTCGGCGTGCTGACCGATGCCGAGCGCGACAGCATCATCGAAGGCCTGACCACCATCCGGGGCGAGATCGAAGCCGGCACGTTCGACTGGCGCGTCGACCTGGAAGACGTGCACATGAACATCGAGGCACGGCTGACCGATCGCATCGGTGTGACCGGCAAGAAGCTGCACACCGGGCGCAGCCGTAACGACCAGGTGGCCACCGATATCCGCCTGTGGCTACGCGATGAAATCGATTTGATCCTGGCTGAAATCACCCGCCTGCAAAAAGGTTTGCTGGAACAGGCCGAGCGCGAATCGGCCACCATCATGCCCGGCTTCACGCACCTGCAGACCGCTCAGCCCGTGACCTTCGGCCACCACCTGCTGGCCTGGTTCGAAATGCTCAGCCGCGATTACGAGCGCCTCGTGGATTGCCGCAAGCGGGCCAATCGCATGCCACTCGGCAGCGCCGCACTGGCCGGCACCACCTACCCGATCGACCGCGAGTACACCGCGCAATTGCTGGGCTTCGACGCCGTCGGCGGCAACTCCCTGGACGGCGTGTCGGACCGTGATTTCGCCATCGAATTCTGCGCCGCCGCCAGCATCGCGATGATGCACCTGTCGCGCTTTTCCGAAGAGCTGGTGCTGTGGACCAGCGCGCAATTCCAGTTCATCGACCTGCCGGACCGCTTCTGCACCGGCAGCTCGATCATGCCGCAAAAGAAAAACCCCGACGTCCCCGAACTGGTACGTGGCAAGAGCGGCCGCGTATTCGGCGCGCTGATGGGCCTGCTGACCCTGATGAAAGGCCAGCCGCTGGCCTATAACAAGGACAATCAGGAAGACAAGGAACCGCTGTTCGACGCCGCCGACACGCTGCGCGACTCACTGCGTGCGTTTGCCGACATGATTCCGGCGATCAAGCCCAAGCACGCGATCATGCGCGAAGCGGCCTTGCGGGGTTTTTCCACCGCAACCGACCTGGCCGACTACCTGGTGCGTCGTGGCCTGCCCTTCCGCGACTGCCACGAAATCGTTGGCCATGCCGTGAAATACGGCGTGGACACCGGCAAGGACCTGGCGGAAATGAGCCTGGAAGAACTGCGCCAGTTCAGCGACCAGATCGAGCAGGATGTGTTTGCCGTGCTGACCCTGGAAGGCTCGGTGAATGCCCGTAACCACATCGGCGGCACCGCGCCGGCGCAGGTGAAAGCAGCCGTCGCGCGTGGCCAGGAGCTACTCGCCAGCCGCTAAAAAATGTGGGAGGGGGCAAGCCCCCTCCCACATTTGATTATTTCTTGGCCGCAATCATTGCCATGAACGCCGGCATCGCCGCCTGCCTGTCCGCCTCGACCTTTTGCGCATTGGGCATCTCGTTCAAACGCCCCAGCAACGCCTTCGCCTGTGGCAACTGCGCCAGCAGGTCCAGCCCGAACAGTTTTTCGCCTACCCCACAGGCCAGATTCAAGCTGTACATGAAATACAGATCGGCAATCGTGAAGTGCTCTCCCGCCACATAGGGCGCGAACTTACCGTGGCGGCCTAACGTACCGACCCCCAGCAACAATTCAGCTCGGGACTTGTCCTTGATCGCCTCCGGTACCGTCATGCCAAAAAAGGCTTCGGCGAAGCACGCCCGCGCAGGCAATTCGATGTACAGCTCGATTTCACGGCACAACGCCAGCACCTGGGCACGCTGGAACGGGTCGGCTGGCAGCAGCGCAGGCCCTTCCTGGGTCTGCTCGAGGTATTCGAGGATCACGCTGGTTTCGTTGATGAAGCCTTGCTCGACACCCAGCACGGGTACTTTGCCTCGCGGGCTCACCGCCAGGGCTTCAGGCGTTTGTCCTGCATAAAAAGGCACCTCTTCGAAAGGCAGCCCTTTCTCCATCAGCGCCAGCTTGACCATGTTGTAGTAGTTACTGACCGAAAATCCATAAAGCTTGAGCATCGCAAAGCCTCCAGGCCGGGTGCGGGGTTGGCTGCAAGCGTTATAGACGCTGAGGCCTGGCCTGGCCAGCAGCATCACCGGCCTGAATGGCGTTAGACTGGCGCCCTTACCTTGAGGAGCCTGCCATGAGCGAGCCGACCGATATCGACCACGACGAAGAAGAATTCACCGAAAGCACGCTGATCCAGGCCATCGAGAACCAGATCGAAAGCGACAACCCACCGGCGGCCAAGGCCACGTTCAACAAGCTGACGCTGGTAGGGTATGAGCGAGAAGAGATCCTGAATCTCATGGCCCACGTGCTGGCCTTCGAGATCGACGCGATGCTGGATGAGGACCGCGCCTTTGATACCCAATGGTATGAAACCGCGCTGCGCGCACTGCCTGAGCTGCCGCCTGAAAAGGAATAATCCAGCTGCGCTGCAACACGCTGGACAGTTCGGCAAAGTGCGTTCACCTTATGGCCTGCTAGCCTCTAATAAATTCTTAGAAAGTCTGGAGTCCTTATGTCGTATACCCCTGAGTTGGTTGCCGAACTGGAAATCCTTGCACTCTTCAACCTGGACAGCTCCCAGGAAGGTCTGAAAGTCCACCAGACCGCTACTCCAACTGCCATCGACGCCGCAAAACGCTTGTTTGAGAAAGAACTGATCACCCAGCCCGACGGTGGCTATCTGACCAGCCTGGGTCGGGATGCCGCCCAACACACCCAAAGCTTGCTGACAATTCTGAAGACCACCAAAAAAGAAGCTGCCTGACACCTGATACGCCCATGGGGTCCGCTCTTTGCGGATTCCGAGGGCGTCGCCGCGTAACAGCGAAAATTCTGACGCCAAAACCCATTTCCCTCTAAAACTCCTACGCTACTGTCTGTAAACTCCGACACGGCCGCCCACGTCGGGCCCTGCGAGCCACCGAGTTCGACATGACCCGCACCCATGAAATCCGCCCCGACCTGGACGAAGGCATCGACCGCAAGGTGCTGACCCAGTTGCGCGCGCGGTTCATGGCGCTCAATGAGGGCCGCCTGGCCCGTGCCGTTGAGGGGCTGACCCCGCGCCAGCAAAGCGTGCTGACCTTGTTGCCGCTGTTTTTCCACGTCAATCACCCCTTGCTGCCAGGTTATGTATCCAGCGGCACACCGGCCGGGCTGTCGAATTTCGAACCGGATACCCAGGCCCTGGCTGAAGCGCAGCGCCTGACGCGTTCGTTCTCCTACAAGCCGCGCCATGGCAACCCGCCCCGTCCGATCCACGGCCTGTTCCTGATGGGCAGCCTGGGCACGCTGGCCCAGGCGGATCAAAGCGATATGGACGTGTGGGTATGCCACGCGCCCGACCTGAATGACAACGAGCTGGCCGAGCTGCGCAAGAAGTGCCAACTGCTGGAAGCCTGGGCCCAGACCATGGGCGCCGAGACCCACTTCTTCCTGATTGAACCGACGCGCTTTGTGCTCGGTGAACGGGACACGCAACTGAGCTCCGACGATTGCGGGACCACTCAGCACTATCTTTTGCTGGATGAGTTCTACCGCACCGCAATCTGGCTGGCCGGGCGCACGCCGATCTGGTGGCTGGTGCCGGTCTATGAAGAACGTCGCTACGCCGAGTTCACCCACGCGCTGATCTCCAAACGTTTCATTCGCGCCGACGAAACCCTTGATCTCGGCCATCTGGCGCACATCCCTCCAGGGGAGTTCATCGGTGCCGGGCTGTGGCAGTTGTTCAAGGGCATCGAATCGCCCTATAAATCGGTGCTCAAGCTGCTGCTGACCGAGGTCTATGCCAGCGAGCACCCCAACGTGCAATGCCTGAGCCTGCGCTTCAAGCGCGCGGTGTTTGCCAATCAGATGGACCTGGATGAGTTGGACCCCTACATCGTGGTCTACCGCCGCATCGAGGAATACCTCAAGGCCCGCAATGAACCGGAGCGCCTGGAACTGGTACGGCGCAGCCTGTACCTGAAGGTCAACCGCAAGCTCAGCGCCGGCCAGCGCACCGCCAGCTGGCAACGGCTGCTGCTGGAACGCCTGGCCCATGAATGGAACTGGGATCCGCGCCAACTGGCGTTGCTGGACAGTCGCAGCCAATGGAAAGTGCGTCAGGTCGCCTCCGAGCGCCGCGCCCTGGTCAACGAGCTGAACTACAGTTATCGCTTCCTCACCCAGTTCGCCCGCACGGAACAGACCGTCAGCCTGATCAACCGGCGCGACCTCAATGTGCTGGGCCGTCGTTTGTACGCGGCCTTTGAACGCAAGGCCGGCAAGGTCGAGTTCATCAACCCCGGCATTGCCCCGGACCTGGCCGAAGACACCTTGACCCTGGTGCACTCACCCAACCGCAAGGAGCCGGGGCAGTACCATTGGGGCCTGTATAACGGCAACCTCACCGCCCTGGAATGGGAGCACTTCGCCCCCATCAAGCGCAGCCGCGACCTGCTGGAAATGCTTACCTGGTGCCATCGCAACGGTGTGATCGACAGCAGTACGCGCCTGGCGCTGCACCCGGGCGTCAGCGACATGACCGAGTTTGAGCTGTTCAACCTGCTGGGCAGCCTGCAACAGACCATCGCCCTGCCCATGAGCAGCGTCGATGAAACGCGCTTGTTACGCTCGGCGGTGCCCGAAGAAGTGCTGTTGCTGATCAACGTCGGCGTCGACCCACTCAAGCATCACCGCGACCTGAATATTCTGATGACCACCGAGCGTACCGACTCGCTGAGTTATGCCGGCGTGCGTGAGAACCTGGTACTGACCCTGGACCAGGTCACGCTCAATAGCTGGAACGAGGTGACGGTCAGCCGCTACGACGGACCCCATGCGCTGCTCGACTGCCTGCGCGACTACCTCAACCAATTGCCATCGGATCATTTGCCACGGTTGCGGGTGCGCTGCTTCTGTCACAACCGAGCGCAATTCATTGCCCAGCGCGTGGAAGAGGTATTCGACACTGCGCAGAACCTGCTGCTCGGCCGAGGCAATCACCGCTACCTGCTCCAAGTTCAGCAACACTATCACGTCATGGAATTGATTCCCGGCCAAGCCACCCATGTACCGCTGCCGACCCATGACGCATTGATCGCCTACCTCAGCGAAGAGTTGGCCAGTTACAGCCCGTGGCACCTGGACACCATGGCCCTGGAAGATCACGACCTGGCGCTGCTGCTGCCCATGGGTGTGGCCGATTGCATACAGGTGTTCTACCGGATCCATGAAGGATTTGCCGAACTGTATGTGCTCGACGAGTTCAATGCGCTCTGGCAGCAGCGTTTGCCGTTCCATGATGAGCAAAGCCTGTTGGCACCGCTGCAGCGTTTCCTGCTCTCGATCATCTATCGCCGCGAAGCGCTATCAGCTCTGGACACACAACAGCCATTGGGCGAAGTGCAGCTCTCGTATTACCAACTGCTGCCGTCGGGCAATGGCCGTGCTCGTCTCGTCGAGCCAAGGCCGGCTCCGCAACACCCCGCCAACCAGCCGTTTTATGACGTACAAGCGATTATCGCCAAGGCGGCGCCCGGACAGGTGGGTATCACGCTGTACTGCAACCAGCGGGAATTTTCCGAATTGGAGTTTGGCGACCAGCTGTTTGCGGTAGTCGCCCGGGAAATCGTCGGGCAGCGCCGGGAACCCGAGCGTTACCGTTGCTACATCACCGATCTGGATCTGTCGGGCCTGCTTGGCGACGTGCAAAGCCCGAGCAATCTGTACCTGCGCTACAAGGCCGAGCTCGAGCTCGCGCTCAATCAAGCGCTGAACCAGATTTAAAGAGGGAAGGCGCCGCCATCCCTGGGCTGGCCTTCGACACTCAGCAGCTCGAGCTTGAGGGTCTTGCCGCCCGGCGCGGGCCAATCAATATGCTGGCCCACTTGCAGGCCGAGCAACGCGCTGCCCACCGGTGCCAGGATCGAGATCTTGCCTTCATCGGCGTTCGCGTCCTTGGGGTAAACCAGGGTCAGGTGGTAATCCTTGCCGCTGCCTTGCTCACGGCAATGCACGCTGGAGTTCATGGTCACGACACTTGCAGGCACTTCATCGTGGCCAACCACTTCTTCGGCGCGGTCGAGTTCGTGTTGCAACGCTTCGACACCGGGAAACTCGTCGCCCAGGCGGTCGATCAGTTGCTCCAGGCGCTGCACGTCAAGACGGGTGAGAATGATGGACGGTGCGGTGGTCATGATTCAGGCAGACTCCTTTTTTCTGCACAAAAAAGCAAAACCCCGCCAGGAAAAGGCGGGGTTCTCACGGGCCTCGATGAGTTGAGGCGTACCCGGACACTACCACAGCGTCACAAATAAACAAGACGACCTCAGGCGTGGGCCCGGCGTTGCTCGGCCTCGGCACAGATCACTCGGCGCCGCTCATCATCGGCGGAGCGCCATTCGCGGATATCTTCGACATGGCGAAAGCAGCCGAGGCAGACTTTCTGCTCGTCCAGACGACACAAACTGATACAAGGTGACGGCACCGCCGGGCTGACATTGCTGAACAGCGGCTTGGCTGGGCGCGTGGGTACGGACTGGCTCACAGTCAAATCTCGTCGAAATCCAGCTCGGCGCCGGATTGTTCCAGAACCAGACGCGCCAGCATCTCGCTGAGCAGCTCATCGCTGGTATCGCATTGCCAATTGTTGTCTTCTTCGTTGTAGTCGAAGTGAAAACCACCGGAACGTGCCGCCAGCCACAATTGCCGCAACGGTTCCTGACGGCTGAAGATCAACTGAGTGCCGTTCTCGAACTTGACCGTCAGCACGCCGGCCGAGTTTTCCAGGTCCACGTCCAAACCGCTGTCGTCGAAAATATCTTCCAGCGCCTGCTGGGTCGCATCCACCAGGTCGTGAAAACGGGCTTCGGTCAAACTCATTGTGGCAACCTCGAAAGTGTCTGGTTCTGCTCAAGCGCCGCACAATACGGACGCGCCCCGCCGATTGCAAAGGATACCGATTTCATCACAGATGGCGGTACGAAATATCCTCAACCAGCGTAGCCCGCTTCCCGACTATCTCGGCAAACCCCCGCCGGACGGGTATTCCAGCGCATAGGCAAGCTGGCGGGTGGTCGGTATACTCGGGCGCAATTAATGCATATTCAAGGATTTCGCCATGAAGCGCCTGATCTCTTCCCTTGCTGCGCTCGTCGCGGTCGCTTGCCTCGTTAGTGCCTGTGGTCAGAAAGGCCCGCTGTACCTGCCTGACGACAGCAAAGACCCGAACGAACAGGCGCAGTCGTCGCAAAAGCCGTCCAAAGCGCACAAGCACGACACTTACTAAGGGATCCTCATGGACGCTTTTAACTACCGGGACGGCGCGCTGTTCGCGGAAGGCGTGGCGCTGTCCGCAATTGCCCAGCGCTTTGGCACCCCGACTTATGTGTATTCGCGTGCCCATATCGAAGCGCAATACCGCTCGTTCACCGACCCGCTGGAAGGCGTGCCGCATCTGGTGTGCTACGCGGTAAAAGCCAACTCCAACCTGGGCGTGCTCAATGTCCTGGCGCGCCTTGGCGCCGGTTTCGACATTGTGTCCCGTGGCGAGCTGGAACGGGTATTGGCCGCTGGCGGCCAGGCCGACAAGATCGTGTTCTCCGGCGTCGGCAAGAGCCGCGAAGACATGCGCCGCGCCTTGGAAGTGGGTGTGCACTGCTTCAACATCGAGTCCACCGACGAACTGGAGCGCCTGCAGGCCGTCGCCGCCGAGATGGGTGTTCGCGCGCCGATCTCCCTGCGCGTCAATCCGGACGTCGACGCCGGCACTCACCCGTACATTTCCACCGGTCTCAAAGAGAACAAGTTCGGCATCGCCATCGCCGATGCCGAAGACGTTTATATCCGCGCCGCCCAATTGCCGAACCTGGACGTGTTGGGCGTCGACTGCCATATCGGCTCGCAACTGACCACCCTGCCGCCGTTCCTCGATGCTCTGGACCGCCTGCTGGCGCTGATCGACCGCCTGGGCGACTGCGGCATCTACCTGCATCACATCGATCTGGGTGGCGGTGTGGGCGTGCGTTACCGCGATGAAGAGCCGCCGTTGATCGCCGACTACATCAAGGCCGTGCGCGAGCGCCTCGAGGGCCGCGACCTGACGCTGATGTTCGAGCCGGGCCGCTATATCGTCGCCAACGCCGGCGTGCTGCTGACCCAGGTCGAGTACCTCAAGCACACCGAGCACAAGGACTTCGCCATCGTCGACGCGGCGATGAACGACCTTATCCGCCCGGCGTTGTACCAGGCCTGGATGAACGTCACAGCGGTGACGCCTCGCCACAGCCAGGCGCGTGCGTACGACATTGTCGGCCCGATCTGTGAGACCGGCGACTTCCTGGCCAAGGATCGTCAGCTGGCCCTGGAGGAAGGCGACCTGCTGGCCGTGCATTCGGCCGGTGCCTATGGGTTTGTCATGAGTTCCAACTACAACACCCGCGGCCGCGCCGCCGAGGTGCTGGTGGACGGTGATCAAGCGTTTGAAGTGCGTCGCCGCGAGACGGTAGCCGAGTTGTATGCTGGCGAAAGCCTGCTGCCGGAGTAAGCCATGCTGCTGCGTTTTACCAAGATGCACGGACTGGGCAATGACTTCATGGTTCTCGACCTGGTCAGCCAGCACGCGCACATCCTGCCCAAGCACGCCAAACAATGGGGCGACCGGCATACCGGTATCGGCTTCGACCAACTGCTGCTGGTGGAAGCGCCGACCAACCCGGAGGTGGATTTCCGTTATCGGATCTTCAACTCCGACGGCTCCGAAGTGGAACAGTGCGGCAACGGTGCGCGCTGCTTCGCGCGATTTGTGCTGGACAAGCGTCTGACCGCCAAGCGCCAGATTCGCGTCGAAACCAAGGGCGGCGTGATCGAACTGGATATCCGCAGTGACGGCCAGATCAGCGTCAACATGGGCGCGCCGCGCGTGGTGCCGGCGGATATTCCGTTCCAGGCGCCCGAGCAGGCCCTCAGTTATGCGCTGGATGTGGACGGCAACACGGTCAATATCGCCGCCGTGTCCATGGGCAATCCCCATGCGGTGCTGCGGGTCAATGACATCAACAATGCGCCCGTGCACGAACTGGGGCCGAAGATCGAACATCACCCGCGCTTTCCGGCGCGGGTCAACGTGGGCTTCCTGCAGGTGATCGACCGTTCTCGCGCGCAATTGCGCGTGTGGGAACGCGGCGCCGGCGAAACCCAGGCCTGCGGCACCGGCGCCTGCGCCGCTGCCGTGGCCGCGATCAGCCAGGGGTGGATGGATTCGCCGCTGCTGATCGACCTGCCGGGTGGACGCTTGTCCATCGAATGGGCAGGCCCTGGTCACCCGGTGATGATGACCGGGCCGGCCACGCGTGTATACGAAGGACAGGTCCGTCTATGAGTGAGCCAAGCCAATGACCGATAAGCCTCAAGTACCCGCACCCGTCACCTCAAGTGAAAGCCTGGAGGCCGCTGCGGTCGCGGCGTACCTTGAGGCTCATCCGGACTTCTTCGTCGAGCACGAAGAATTGCTCCCGGCATTGCGCATCCCTCACCAACGCGGCGATACCGTGTCGTTGGTGGAGCGGCAGATGAAGATCCTGCGCGAGCGCAACATCGAAATGCGCCACCGGCTTTCGCACCTGATGGACGTGGCTCGCGACAATGATCGCCTGTTTGAAAAGACCCGACGCCTGATCCTGACCCTGATGGACGCCGCCAGCCTGGAAGAAACCGTGATGGCGGTGGAAGACAGCCTGCGCCAGGACTTCCAGGTGCCCTTTGTCAGCCTGATCCTGTTCAGCGACAACCCGATGCCGGTGGGTCGCTGGGTCAGCGGTGGCGAAGCACAGACCGCCATCGGCGGCCTGCTTTCGGAAGGCAAGACCATCAGCGGTACCCTGCGCGAGCATGAACTGGATTTCCTGTTCGGCGCCGAACAGCGCAAACAGATCGGCTCTGCCGCCGTGGTTGCCCTCAGCCACCAAGGCCTGCACGGCGTACTGGCCATCGCCAGCCGGGATCCGGCGCACTATAAAAGCTCGGTGGGCACCCTGTTCCTGACCTATATCGCCCAAGTGCTGGGCCGCGTCCTGCCGCGCTTCACCACTGCCCTGCGCGCGGTGCGCTAGCCATGGAACGGCAACTGGACGCTTACTGCGCTCACCTGCGCAACGAGCGCCAGGTGTCGCCTCATACACTGGACGCCTACCGGCGGGACTTGAACAAGGTCCTGGCCTTTTGCGAAAAGCAGCAGGTTGCCAGCTGGAAAGCCCTGGATATCCAGAGCCTGCGCAGCCTGGTCGCACGGCTGCACCAGCAAGGCCAGTCCTCGCGCAGCCTGTCGCGCCTGCTGTCGGCGGTGCGCGGCCTCTATCACTACCTGAACCGCGAAGGCCTGTGCGACCACGACCCGGCCAATGGCCTGTCGCCGCCCAAAGGCGAGCGACGCCTGCCCAAGACCCTGGACACCGACCGCGCCCTGCAACTGCTGGATGGCGCGGTCGAGGATGACTTTCTTGCCCATCGCGACCAGGCGATCCTCGAACTGTTCTACTCCTCGGGCCTGCGCCTGTCGGAGCTGACCGGCCTGAATCTTGAGCAACTGGACCTGGCCGATGGGCTGGTGCAGGTGCTGGGTAAAGGCAGCAAGACGCGTGTGCTGCCGGTCGGCAGGAAGGCTCGCGAAGCCCTGGAGCTGTGGCTGCCGTTACGGGCGCTGGCCAATCCGAAAGACGACGCGGTATTCATCAGCCAACAAGGTCGACGCCTGGGGCCACGGGCCATTCAGTTGCGCGTGAAGGCTGCCGGCGAACGCGAACTGGGGCAAAACCTTCACCCACATATGCTCAGGCACTCCTTTGCCAGCCATATGCTGGAGTCGTCCCAGGACTTGCGCGCGGTCCAGGAGCTGCTCGGCCACGCCGATATCAAGACCACGCAAATCTACACCCACCTCGACTTCCAGCACCTGGCAACGGTGTACGACAGCGCCCATCCACGGGCCAAACGCATCAAGGGCGGCGACTCATGAGCATCAAGCTGATCACCTTCGACCTGGACGACACGCTCTGGGACAACGTACCCGTCATCATCAGCGCCGAAGCGTCAATGCGCGAATGGTTGGCGGTCAATGCATCCAAGGTCGGCGACTTGCCCCTGGAGCATTTCGCCAGCCTGCGCCAACAGGTGCTGGCGCGTCATCCTGAACTCAAACACCGCATCAGCGTCCTGCGCCACCGCGTATTGCTGCATGCGTTCGAAGAGGCCGGCTACCCGCAGCCTGCAGCGACCGAGATGGCCGATGTGTGTTTTGAGGCGTTCATTCATGCGCGACACCAGCTCACGGTCTTTCCCGAAGCCGAACCGATGCTCAAAGCGCTACGCCAGCACTTCCTTCTGGGGGTGATCACCAACGGCAATGCAGACGTACAACGCGTGGGCCTGGCGGACTACTTCCACTTTGCCCTGCGCGCTGAAGACATCGGTATTGCCAAGCCGGATGCGCGGTTGTTTGAGGAGGCGTTGCAGCGCGGCGGTGTGGACGCCAGTGCGGCGGTGCATGTGGGCGATCATCCTGGGGATGACATCGCCGGCGCGCAGCAGGCGGGGTTACGGGCGGTGTGGTTCAACCCGACAGGCAAGGTGTGGGAAGCGCCAAAGCGTCCGGACGCAGAGATTCGTAGCCTGACGGAGTTGCCGGAGTTGCTGCGCAGTTGGCAATAACGCTATAGCGGCAACACTGAGGAAAATGTGGGAGGGGGCTTGCCCCCGATAGCGGTGTATCAGCCGGAAAATGGACTGGCTGAGCCACTGCAATCGGGGGCAAGCCCCCTCCCACAGGTGGATCACTGCCAGGCTCAAGTAAATCATCGGGCATGAAAAAACCCGCAGCGACGGCGGGCTTCTTCCTACAAACAGTAACGCTATAGCGTCAACACTGAGGAAAATGTGGGAGGGGGCTTGCCCCCGATAGCGGTGTATCAGCCGGCAAATGGACTGGCTGAGCCACTGCAATCGGGGGCAAGCCCCCTCCCACAGGTGGATCACTGCCAGGCTCAACTAAATCATCGGGCATGAAAAAACCCGCAGCGACGGCGGGCTTCTTCCTACAAGCAGTTAGCTGACCTCAGATGGGACGGCTACCGTACTTGTTATCCGGCTTTTTCGGTGGATCCGCTACCACATTGGGCTCGACCTCGACCACTTTGCCGCCTTTGGCGAGGAATTCTTCCATCGCACGGGCCAAGGCATCGCGTTCTTTGTTCTTGGCTTCAACGCTGGGCAGTTCGTCTACCGAAACAGCAGCCTTGGCCTTGCCTTTGGCTTTGGGAGCGGCGTCATCGCCAGCACTGTCCTCAAGGTCTTCAGCAACGTCCTCAGCCGCCACTTCAAGACTGTCTTCAGTGTCGTCACCTACTTCCAGGTCGTCGTTTTCCAGATCATCGTCGCTCATGTTCTACCTCATGACTTGCGAAAAGCAGATTAGTTATAGCCCAGCTTTACCCTCTGTCGAGGCGGCCGGAAAAAAATCAACATCCACTGGATCACCAGTGGCTTATGCCCCTTCACCGTGCAAGGTGGCGAGGACTTTACGAGCACCGCCATGATCACGGTGCTCGCCCAGATAAACACCTTGCCAGGTCCCCATCGCCAAGCGGCCGGCCTTCACCGGCAAACTCAGCTGGCAGCCCAGGAGACTGGCCTTGAAGTGCGCCGGCAGATCATCCGGGCCTTCGTCGTTGTGTTCGAATCCCGCCTGGCCTTGCGGCACCAGCAGGTTGAAAAAACGTTCGAAGTCGCGGCGAACCGCCGGATCGGCATTCTCGTTGACCGTCAACGAGGCCGAGGTGTGCTGCAGCCACAGATGCAACAAACCCACGCGGCAGGCCTTCAATTCAGGCAAGCCGGCAAGCAACTCGTCGGTCACCAGGTGAAAGCCCCGGGGCTTGGCCCGCAGCGTAATCAGGGTCTGTTGCCACATACAGTTCTCCGCCCATCGGCGCGCATTCTAGCGCGCTCTGGAAAAAAACAAAGTGCCGAATACGCCCACATGCCTGTAAGACATTCGCACCCTTGAAAGTGCCGTGTGGATCCCATCACAAAGTCGATGAAAAACCCATGCAACTTATAGTCAAAGACAAACGCCAGGCAAAAAAATGCCCGGCAAGCCGGGCATCTTTTTTTTGTGTATTTACAAGTTGTAACCGCGCTCGTTGTGTTGCGCCAGGTCGAGGCCGACCGCCTCTTCCTCTTCAGTGACACGCAGGCCCATGACCATGTCCAGTACCTTGAGAATGACGTAGGTGACAATCGCCGTATAGATCACAGTGAAGCCGACACCTTTGCACTGGATCCAGACCTGTGCAGCGACGTCAGTCACGGTGCCGAAGCCGCCCAGTGCCGGGGCTGCGAACACACCGGTGAGGATCGCACCGACGATACCGCCAATACCGTGTACGCCAAATGCGTCCAGGGAGTCATCGTAGCCCAGCTTGCGCTTGAGGCTGGTTGCGCAGAAGAAACAGATCACACCGGCGACCAAGCCGATCACCAGAGCCCCCATCGGCCCCACGGTGCCGGCAGCTGGCGTGATTGCGACCAGACCGGCCACTACGCCCGAGGCGATACCCAGTGCGCTTGGCTTACCGTGGGTGATCCACTCGGCGAACATCCAGCCCAGCGCAGCGGCAGCAGTGGCGATCTGGGTGACCAGCATCGCCATACCGGCCGTGCCGTTGGCGGCAGCAGCAGAACCGGCGTTGAAGCCGAACCAGCCGATCCACAGCATGGCCGCGCCGATCAAGGTGTAACCCAGGTTGTGCGGTGCCATCGGGGTGGTCGGGAAGCCTTTGCGCTTGCCGAGCACGATGCACGCCACCAGGCCAGCCACACCAGCGTTGATGTGCACCACGGTGCCACCGGCGAAATCCAGCACACCCCAGTCCCACATCAGGCCGCCGTTGCCGCTCCAGACCATGTGCGCGATCGGCGCATAGACCAGGGTGAACCAGATGGCCATGAAGATCAGCATCGCGGAAAACTTCATGCGCTCGGCGAATGCACCGACGATCAGCGCCGGAGTGATGATGGCAAACGTCATCTGGAAGGTGATGAACACCGCTTCCGGGAACAGCGCCGCAGGCCCGGTGATGCTGGCCGGGGTGACACCCGCCAGGAATGCCTTGCCCATGCCGCCGAAGAAGGAGTTGAAGTTGACGACGCCCTGTTCCATACCGGTGGTATCGAACGCAATGCTGTAGCCGTAGACAACCCACAGGATGCTGATCAGGCCGGTAATGGCAAAGCACTGCATCATTACCGAAAGAATATTCTTGGAGCGGACCATGCCGCCGTAAAACAGTGCCAGGCCAGGAATGGTCATGAACAGCACCAGTGCAGTGGCGGTCAGCATCCAGGCAGTATCGCCGGAATTGAGGACTGGAGCCGCCACTTCGTCCGCCGCCATGGCAAGGCTTGGCATTACGATGGACAACAGGGCTCCGAGCCCTGCGAATTTACGCAGAGTCATAGTGTTTTTCTCCTGGGGCGTTGGGGTTTGGCGGCTTAGATTGCGTCGGTATCGGTTTCGCCGGTACGGATGCGGATAGCCTGTTCCAGATTGACCACGAAGATCTTGCCGTCACCGATCTTGCCGGTGTTGGCAGCCTTGGTTATCGCCTCGATAACCCGGTCAAGATCCTTGTCGTCAATGGCGACATCAATCTTCACCTTCGGCAGGAAATCGACCACGTATTCCGCGCCGCGATACAGCTCGGTATGACCCTTCTGCCGACCGAAGCCCTTGACCTCAGTGACGGTAATGCCCTGCACGCCGATCTCGGACAGTGACTCGCGTACGTCGTCCAACTTGAACGGCTTGATGATGGCAGTGACTAGCTTCATGAAAACTCTCTCCCGAATTGGTGGACTTGCCCCAGGAAAACAAACCCGTCTCAAGTCTAAGCGCAGTGCCTGGCTTTGTAACGCATCGTCGCCTGCGTATTAGCGTGGCGACGCCAGCGAACCACTGGTGACGAAACCTGTACCCCTGATCCGTCGGCGCACTGCATTCGTCACAGCGACTGCATCAGTGCATGGGTCATGATCGTCTAAGCAGAAACCTTGCCAGCTCCGTAAAAATCACTGAAATCAGTCCGTTGTCCACTTATGCCCACCTGCGGGGCGTTACAGCAGCGGCGATGCGCATCAAAACAGTGCGTGGCCGCCCATCCCCATGCGCGAAAAGCGTGCGAGCCAGGCCATGAAAAGACTATAGACGCTGCGTGATACACTGCCGGCCAACTGTTTTCCGGAATATTTCCCATGCTCGCGCCCAAAGACTTCCTCGACGCCCTGAGCGGCCACGCCTCTCGCCTCTTCAGCGGCGACACCCCGCTGGCCCGCAACGAAATCGAAAGCCAGTTCAAGGCCCTGCTGCAAAGTGGCTTCAGCAAGCTTGATATGGTCAGCCGTGAAGAATTCGACAGCCAGATGGTGGTGTTGGCCCGCACCCGTGCACGGCTGGAGAGCCTGGAGGCGAAGGTAGCGGAACTAGAAGCGCGGCTGACGCCCCCATCGGCTGAATAAAGCCGATGAGTGTGGGAGGCAAGCCCTGATGCCGCCCCCTGTAGGAGCGAGCGTGCTCGCGAAAAACTCATAGGCACCGCGTTCATTCAGGAAGCACGCGTTATCGTTGACGTTTTTCGCGAGCAAGCTCGCTCCTACAAAAAGCCTTAGCATCAGGGCTTGCCCCCTCCCTCACTTCGTTGCCTGGATACGTTCTGTAAAACCTCCCCGCCATCCTTGTTCCCACCTCGTCTACCCTTGAATAATCCGCAGGCAGCGGCCCCCCATTCAAGGATCGAGCATGTCCCTCGCCATCGTCCACAGCCGCGCCCAGGTCGGCGTCGAAGCCCCCGCCGTCACTGTCGAAGTGCACATGGCCAATGGGTTGCCGTCACTGACGCTGGTGGGCCTGCCGGAAACTGCAGTAAAGGAAAGCAAAGACCGCGTACGCAGCGCCATTCTCAACTCGGCCCTGCAATACCCGGCGCGGCGCATCACGCTCAACCTCGCGCCCGCCGACCTGCCCAAGGACGGCGGGCGTTTTGATCTGGCGATAGCCCTTGGGATCCTGGCGGCCAGCGTGCAGGTCCCAGCGTTGATGCTCGATGAGGTTGAGTGCCTGGGAGAGTTGGCGCTGTCCGGCGAAGTACGTGCAGTGAAAGGCGTGTTGCCGGCCGCTTTGGCGGCGCGCAAGGCCGGACGCACCTTGATAGTGCCCAGGGCAAACGCTGAGGAGGCGTGCCTGGCGTCAGGGTTGACGGTGATTGCAGTGGATCACTTGCTACAGGTGGTGGCGCACTTGAATGGGCATGTGCCGATCGAGCCCTACCGGTCGGACGGCTTGTTGTACCTGAACAAACCTTACCCGGACCTCAGTGAAGTCCAGGGCCAATTGGCTGCCAAGCGTGCCTTGCTGATCGCAGCCGCGGGGGCGCATAACCTGCTGTTCAGCGGCCCGCCCGGCACCGGCAAGACGCTGCTCGCCAGCCGCCTGCCGGGGTTGCTGCCACCGCTCAGTGAGCAGGAAGCGCTGGAAGTCGCGGCAATTCAATCCGTGGTCAGCCTGGCACCGTTGAGCCATTGGCCGCACCGGCCGTTTCGCCAGCCGCACCACTCGGCGTCGGGCCCTGCACTGGTCGGCGGCGGATCGAAGCCGCAACCGGGGGAAATCACCCTGGCCCACCACGGCGTGTTGTTCCTGGATGAATTGCCGGAATTTGACCGCAAGGTGCTGGAAGTCCTGCGCGAGCCACTTGAATCGGGACATATCGTGATTTCCCGCGCCCGCGACCGGGTGAGGTTCCCCGCGCGCTTTCAACTGGTCGCGGCGATGAACCCCTGCCCTTGCGGTTATATGGGCGAACCCAGCGGCCGTTGCCGGTGTACACCGGAACAGATACAGCGCTATCGCAACAAGCTCTCGGGGCCGTTGCTGGACCGGATCGATCTGCACCTGACGGTGGCGCGGGAAGCCACGGCGCTGAGCCCGGCACAACGGACCGACGACACCACCGCGAAAACGGCCGCGTTGGTGGCCGACGCGCGGGAACGCCAGCAACGACGCCAGGGCTGCGCCAACGCATTCCTCGACCTGCCGGGGCTGCGCGAGCACTGCACGCTGGCGAAGGTCGACGAAGGCTGGCTGGAGAACGCCTGCGAGCGGCTGACGCTTTCGTTGCGGGCGGCCCATCGCTTGCTCAAGGTGGCGCGTACGTTGGCGGACCTGGAACAAACAGACGCCATCGCTCGCCACCATTTGCAAGAGGCCTTGCAATACCGCCCGGCGGCGACCTCTTGAGCCTTGCGCAGCAGCCAAAGGGCTGACTTAGCGGAAGCGATCCACCTCATGCCGCAAGCCCGCCGCCAGGGTTTCCAGCTCTTTGGCGGTGATCGCCAGGTTCGACACCACTTCACGCTGCTCGCTGTTAGCCAGTGCAATGCTCTGCAAGTTACTGCTGAGCAACGTCGCGGTGCTGCTCTGCTCCTGGGTGGCGGTGGTGATTGCGGCGAACTGCTGCCCGGCCGAGCGGCTCTGCTCGTCGATGCGCGCCAGGGCCGAGGCCACATCCGCGTTGCGCGACAGACCTTCCTGCATCAGCACGTTGCCGTGCTCCATGGTACTGATGGCATTACCGGTTTCCTGCTGGATGCTCTGGATCATTCCGGAAATTTCATCGGTGGCCTGGCGGGTGCGCGAGGCCAGGTTGCGCACTTCGTCTGCGACCACGGCAAAGCCGCGACCTTGCTCACCCGCGCGGGCCGCTTCGATGGCGGCATTGAGCGCGAGCAGGTTGGTCTGTTCGGCAATCGAGGTGATCACGCCGACGATACCGCCGATTTCCTGGGAGCGCTGGCCCAGGGTGTTGATCACCGTAGCGGTGCTGTTAAGCGCGGTGGCGATGTGTTCCAGGGACGACGAAGCCTCCTCCATCGAGGCACGCCCGATACGGGTCTGCTGGGCATTTTCCTGGGCCAGACGCTCGGTGTTGCCCATGTTGTCGGCGATATTCAGCGAGGTGGCGCTGAATTCTTCCACCGCGCCGGCCATGCTGGTGATCTCGCCGGACTGCTGCTCCATGCCTTCATAAGCGCCGCCAGACAACCCCGACAGCGCCTGGGCACGGCTGTTGACCTCTTCAGCCGCCTTGCGGATGTGCGAAACCATGGTCGACAGCGCCTCGCCCATCTGGTTGAAGCTGCGCGCCAATTGGCCGATTTCGTCATGGCTGGAAACATTGAGGCGCGCACTCAGGTCACCTGCGCCGAGCGCTTGAGCCTGAAGCACCAAGTCACTCAATGGCGCGAGCTTGCTGCGCAACAGCCATACCGTGGCCCCCACGGCCAACAGCATGGCCAGCACACTGCCAATGACCAGGCGCATGCCGACGTCCCACGTCACTGCACGAATCTCGGCCTTGGGCATACTTGCCACGACCGCCCAAGGGCCACCCTCGAAGGGTACCGACACGCTGTAGAAATCTTCGTTCTTGTCACTCCAGAAGCGGCCTTCACCGGGTTTCTTCGCCAAGTCGAGCATCACTGCGACAGCTTGATCCAAGGCTTGCACACCGGCCGGCGGTACCAACCAGTGCTTCTGTTCATCCAGCAGCGACAAGGAGCCGGTCTGGCCGATACGGAAGCGCTTGAGGTTGTCGAACTGGGCTTTCTGTTCGTCGGTGTAGTCGAACCCGATGAACAATACCGCGATGACCTTTCCGCTGGCGTCACGCACCGGGCTGTACTGGGTCATATAGGAGCGATCGAACAACACTGCCCGGCCGATGTAGGCCTGCCCGTTGAACACACGCTGGTAGGCCGGGCCCTGGCGATCCAGCACGGTGCCGATGGCGCGGTTGCCATCCTGCTTGGTCAGGGAGGTGCTGATGCGGATGAAGTCATCGCCGCTGCGCACGAATACCGTGGCCACGCCGCCGGACATGTCCTTGAATTCGTCCACTTCGCCGAAGTTGTTGTTCAGTAACTCGCTGCCCAGGTACAGGCTTGGGGTTTGTACACCGGCCACGGCGACAGGCTGGTCCGCACGCACGCTCAAGCCGGCGCCGAAGCGCTTTTCAAACAGCCCGCTCAAACGCTGAGTGCTCTCGCGCAAGGTGCTGTGGAAGGTATTGAGTTGGTCGGCGAGCAGGCGCGCCTCGCTGGCCAAGTGTTCCTCGCGGGTGGCGAGGTTGGCGGTATCGAGCGAGCGTAGAGCGAAGACGGTACTGCCGCTGATGACGACAGCCAGAATCACGGCCAATGCGAGGCCTAACTGGGAAGCGATCCGAGCGCGAGGTTGAGACATGACAGCTCCTGAGCCGAGGCCAGGATCATCCTGATCTCTTAGCGCTGCTCGGCGAATTATCTAGTGGGAAACGTTGGTGCACGAGGGTTCCAACCCACCTACTTCGGCGGGGTTCCACAATACTTGAGCGATTCACAGGGGTGTCACGCAAACGATTGCTCTTCATGCGCAGACCCTTTCATTCGAGGCGAGTCACAGCGGGCAGAGCCATCGCCTGCACCTCGCCCTGTAGAAACTCCGCCAGGCGCCGCAGGCGCTCACCGCCGGGACGGGTTTTCGGCCACACCAGGTAATAACTTTCCCCGCTGGCGACGGCCGTTGGCCACGGCAGGCTCAAGCGTTTCTGTGCGACGTCCTCGGCCACCATCAACAGGTCTCCCATGGACACGCCATAACCGCGCGCGGCAGCGATCATGCCCAACTCCAGCGTGTCGAACACCTGCCCACCCTTGAGCGAGACCCGGGAGGTCAGCCCCATGCGCTCCAGCCAGTAACGCCAGTCACGCCGGTCCGGGGTCGGGTGCAGCAATTCGGTCGTTGCCAACCGCTGCGCGTCCCAAGGGCCGTCGTCCAATAGATTGGGCGCGCCCACCGGAATCAGCATTTCAGCAAACAGGTAGCTGGCCTCCCAGTCCGCCGGAAAGTGCCCGTTACTGAGCAACACTGCGCAATCGAACGGTTCCTGATTGAAGTCCACTTCATCGATGTTCATCCACGCGCTGGTGAGCTGCACCTCGTTGCCCGGCTGCAGGGCCCGAAAGCGGCTCAACCGCGCCAACAGCCAGCGCATGGTCAGGGTGGACGGTGCTTTCATGCGCAAGATGTCATCTTCGGCGTTCAGGGTATGGCAGGCGCGCTCCAGGGCGGCGAAGCCTTCGCGCACGCCGGGCAGCAACAAACGCGCCGCTTCCGTGAGTTGCAAGGTACGGCCGTTGCGCTGGAACAGCCGGCAGGCGAAATGCTCCTCGAGCGTACGAATATGCCGGCTGACCGCACTCTGGGTAATCGACAACTCCTGCGCCGCGCGGGTGAAGGAGTGGTGACGGGACGCGGCCTCGAATGCCCGCAGGGCGTAAAGCGGGGGAAGACGACGAGACATTTGATAACTCCGACAGCGCAATTGGCAAACCCTACCAGAATCGATCAGGCATGAGTTTTAATCATGCAAACAATCACTTTTATCCTTTTGTGCAATGCGCCGAAAGCGCCGAGAATCAACCGTCCGCACCTCCCAGACATTTCGAGATTGATGATCATGCAGCATCCGGCACGTACCGAACTCTGGGCCATTCTGCGGCTGTCGGGGCCGTTGATTGCCTCACAGTTGGCGCACATGCTGATGGTGTTGACCGACACCCTGATGATGGCCCGCCTGAGCCCCGAAGCCCTGGCCGGCGGGGGCCTGGGCGCGGCGACCTATTCGTTCGTGGCGATTTTCTGCATCGGCGTGATCGCGGCAGTGGGCACCCTTGTGGCCATCCGTCACGGCGCTGGCGACATCGACGGCGCCACCCGGCTGACCCAGGCCGGGCTGTGGCTCGCGTGGTTGATGGCCCTGGCGGCGGCGCTGCTGCTGTGGAACCTCAAGCCGGTGCTGCTGTTGTTCGGCCAGACCGAAACCAACGTGCAGGCCGCCGGACAATTTCTGACCCTCCTGCCCTTCGCCCTGCCCGGCTATCTCAGCTTCATGGCACTACGCGGTTTCACCAGTGCCATCGGCAAAGCCACCCCGGTGATGGTCGTCAGCCTGTGCGGCACGGTGGTCAACTACCTGCTCAATCACGCGCTGATCGAAGGCATGTTCGGCCTGCCCAGACTCGGGTTGATGGGCATTGGCCTGGTGACGGCCATTGTCGCCAATGGCATGGCGTTGGCGCTGATGTGGTACATCCGCAGCAACCGCACCTACGCCGCCTATCCGCTGAGCAGCGGGCTGCTGCGCCTCAATACCCAGTACCTGCGCGAGTTGTGGCGCCTGGGGCTGCCAATTGGTGGCACGTATGCGGTGGAAGTCGGGCTGTTTGCGTTTGCGGCGCTGTGCATGGGCACCATGGGCAGTACGCAGTTGGCGGCGCACCAGATTGCCCTGCAAATCGTCTCGGTGGCGTTCATGGTTCCGGCGGGGATGTCCTACGCGGTGACCATGCGGATCGGCCAGCATTATGGCGCAGGGCAGTTGCTGCGGGCACGTATGGCCGGACGGGTCGGCATCGGCTTTGGTGCCCTATTGATGCTGGGGTTTGCCGTGGTGTTCTGGCTGTTTTCCGACCCGCTGATCGGGCTGTTCCTCGACCATGACGATCCGGCGTTTCATGACGTCATCGTCCTGGCCGTCAGCCTGCTGGCCGTCGCCGCCTGGTTCGAGCTGTTCGATGGCGTGCAGACCATCGCCATGGGCTGCATCCGTGGCCTCAAGGACGCCAAGACCACGTTCCTGGTGGGGCTCGGTTGCTACTGGCTGATCGGCGCGCCAGCGGCCTGGTTGATGGCGTTCACCCTGGGCTGGGGGCCGACCGGTGTGTGGTGGGGCCTGGCATTGGGGTTGGCGTGCGCGGCGGTGAGCCTGACCTGGGCGTTCGAGGCGAAGATGAAGCGGATGATTCGGCGAGAGCCGGACATACAGCCTGCCTTTCAGGCGGCGCAGACAGAGTAAAGCCCTGCTCGGTCAGACCTGTGGGAGTGGGTACTCAGCCCGACAACGCCTGCTGGCTTTGGCCGGACGTCAGATATTCCACCAGCTCAGCCAACGGCAACGGTTTACTGATCAAGTAACCCTGGGCTTGATCGCAACCAAACAGTCTCAGAAGTTCAAGCTGCTCGAGGGTTTCCACGCCTTCGGCCACCACTTCCAGGTTGAGGTTGTGGGCCAGGTTGATCATGGCGTGTACCAGCTTGCGATTCTCTTCGCGCTCTTCCATGCCGCCGACGAAGCTCTTGTCGATCTTCAACAAGGCAATCGGCAGGCTGTTGAGGTGCACGAACGATGAAAAACCGGTACCGAAGTCATCCAGGGAAAACCGCACGCCGAGGCGGCCGAGGGCGTCCATGGTCTGTTTGACCAGGTCGCTGCGACGCATCACGGCGGTTTCGGTCAGCTCGAATTCCAGCCATTGCGCTTCCACGCCGCGCTCGGCAATCAGGCGGCTGAGTGTCGAGAGCAACTGACTGTCCTGGAACTGGCGAAACGACAGGTTGACCGCCATATGCAACGCCGGCAGGCCGCGTTCGCGCAGGTCCTGCATGTCGCGCAGGGCCCGGGATATCACCCAATAACCCAACGGCACGATCAGGCCGCTCTGCTCGGCCAGGGGCACGAACTCGCTCGGAGGCAACAGGCCACGCTCGCCGTGGCGCCAGCGCACCAGGGCCTCGAGGCCGACGATATGCCCGTCATCCAGGTCCAGGCGCGGCTGGTAATGCAGCTCCAGCTCATCGCGGCGCAAGGCACGGCGCAACTCGCTTTCCAGATCGGCCAGGCTGCGCGCGTTGCGGTTGATGCGTTCGTTGAAGATATGAAAGGTGCAGCCCTGGGTGCTTTTGGCCTGTTGCATGGCGATATGGGCGTGCCACATCAACGGATCGGCCCCGGCACGGGCTCGGGCATGCGCCACGCCCAGGCTGCAGCCGATCAGCAGGCTTTCGCCGTCCACCCAGTACGGCTCGGCCATCACTTCGGTGATGCGCTCGGCCATCCATTCGGCGCGCTGGGGCGCACGGCGGGTGTCGATCAGCAGCGCGAACTCATCGCTGCCCAGGCGCGCCAGTTGATCACCGGCTTCAAGCTGGCTCTTGAGCCGTGAGACCACCTGCAGAATCAAGCGGTCGCCGGCCTGGTGACCGAGGGCATCGTTGGCGTGACGGAAATTGTCCAGGTCCAGATGACCGAGCGCCAGGCCGCGGCCTTCGTTTTCCGCCAGCCGTGCCGCCAGCAAGGTCTGGAAACCCTGACGATTGGCGATACCGGTCAGCGGATCCTGTTCGGCCAGGCGCTGCAACGTGTTTTCCAGCACGCCTCGCTCGCGCACATGGCGCAGACAGCGGCGCAAGGTACTGGCGTCCAGCGCAGAATGGATCAGCCAATCGCTGACACCGAGCGGCGCAACCAGCGGCTCCTGTTCCAGCAGCAAAACACACGGCAGGCTGCAACGACCCGGACCGGGTTGCAGGTCGGGCGTGGTCAATAGCACCGCTTCGTGATCGTCGTCGAACAGACGACTCACCGAATCCCAACTGGGTGCACTGATCAGCACAGCCCCATCGCCCATCGGCGCCAGGCACTCGCGCAACAACGCTGCCCACGCCGGCGTATCGGCCAGCAGCAGCAAACGCAAGGGTTCGACAGGCGTAGACAAGCTAGCTCCCTAGACTCTGCAAAAATTCGTTGGCGGCGGGCATTATGACGTGCGGCCTGACGATAACAAATGCATGACCAATGATAGGTGTTATCAAACACGCAGACTGTGAAAAATAGTCGCGATACCCCCGACATCCTGCGGCAAAGTAGCAAAACCGGCAAATTTAGATCGAGTGGTACGTCACACCGTCGTTCTAAGGCAGCAGAATCTTGCCAGCCTGTTAAAATGCCCGCCCTTTTGAATAACGACTCCCTGAACTCTGTATGTCCCGACTCAATCCCCGGCAGCAAGAAGCCGTGAACTACGTCGGCGGCCCTCTATTGGTGCTCGCCGGTGCTGGCTCCGGCAAGACCAGCGTGATTACCCGCAAGATCGCGCACCTGATCCAGAACTGCGGCATCCGCGCCCAGTACATCGTCGCCATGACCTTCACCAACAAGGCGGCGCGGGAAATGAAAGAGCGCGTCGGCACCCTGCTCAAGGGTGGCGAAGGCCGTGGCCTCACCGTGTGCACCTTCCACAACCTTGGGCTCAACATCATCCGCAAGGAACATGCACGGCTGGGCTACAAGCCGGGGTTCTCGATTTTCGACGAGACCGACGTCAAAGCCCTGATGACCGACATCATGCAGAAGGAATACGCGGGCGACGACGGCGTCGACGAGATCAAGAATATGATCGGCGCCTGGAAAAACGACCTGATCCTGCCTGCCGAAGCGCTGGAAGCCGCACGCAATCCCAAGGAACAGACCGCCGCCATCGTCTACACCCACTACCAGCGCACGCTCAAGGCGTTCAACGCGGTGGACTTCGACGACCTGATCCTGCTGCCGGTCAAACTGTTCCAGGAGCACAAGGACATCCTGGAAAAGTGGCAGAACAAGGTGCGCTACCTGCTGGTGGACGAATACCAGGACACCAACGCCAGCCAATACCTGCTGGTGAAGCTGCTGATCGGTACACGCAATCAGTTCACCGTGGTAGGCGACGATGACCAGTCGATCTACGCCTGGCGCGGCGCACGCCCGGAAAACCTGATGCTGCTCAAGGACGACTATCCGTCCCTGAAAGTGGTAATGCTGGAGCAGAACTACCGCTCCACCAGCCGTATCCTGCGTTGCGCCAACGTGCTGATCTCCAACAACCCCCACGAGTTTGAAAAACAACTGTGGAGCGAGATGGGTCATGGCGACGAAATCCGCGTGATCCGCTGCCGCAACGAAGACGCCGAAGCCGAGCGCGTGGCGGTGGAAATCCTCAGCCTGCACCTGCGCACCGACCGCCCTTACAGCGACTTTGCAATCCTGTATCGCGGCAACTACCAGGCCAAGCTGATCGAGCTGAAACTGCAGCACCACCAGGTGCCGTATCGCCTGTCGGGCGGCAACAGCTTCTTCGGGCGTCAGGAAGTGAAAGACCTGATGGCCTACTTCCGCCTGATCGTAAACCCGGATGACGACAACGCCTTCCTGCGCGTGATCAACGTGCCACGTCGGGAAATCGGTTCGACGACTCTGGAAAAGCTCGGCAACTACGCCACCGAACGCAAGATCTCGATGTACGCCGCCACCGACGAGATCGGTCTGGGCGAACACCTGGACACGCGTTTCACCGACCGCCTGTCGCGCTTCAAGCGCTTCATGGACAAGGTCCGTGAGCAGTGCGCCGGCGAAGACCCGATCAGTGCCCTGCGCAGCATGGTCATGGACATCGACTATGAAAACTGGCTGCGCACCAACAGTTCCAGCGACAAAGCCGCGGACTACCGCATGGGCAACGTCTGGTTCCTGATCGAAGCCCTGAAGAACACCCTGGAAAAAGACGAAGACGGTGAGATGACCGTCGAGGACGCCATCGGCAAGCTGGTGCTGCGCGACATGCTTGAGCGCCAGCAGGAAGAGGAAGACGGCGCCGAAGGTGTGCAAATGATGACCTTGCATGCGTCCAAGGGCCTGGAATTCCCGTACGTGTTCATCATGGGCATGGAAGAGGAAATTCTCCCACACCGCTCCAGCATCGAAGCCGACACCATCGAGGAAGAACGGCGCCTGGCCTACGTCGGCATTACCCGTGCGCGCCAGACACTGGCCTTCACCTTCGCCGCCAAGCGTAAGCAATACGGCGAAATCATCGATTGTGCCCCCAGCCGGTTCCTCGATGAGCTGCCGCCGGATGACCTGGCCTGGGAAGGCAACGACGACACCCCGACCGAGGTGAAGGCCGTTCGCGGCAACAGCGCCTTGGCCGATATACGCGCGATGTTAAAGCGCTAGAATCGACTACTTTTTAATCTACTTTCGGCGCCTGTTGCGCCATCAGAGGAAGCTTTCCGTGGAAGCACTGCACAAGAAAATTCGCGAAGAAGGCATCGTGCTTTCCGATCAGGTACTCAAGGTTGACGCCTTTCTGAACCACCAGATCGACCCGGCACTGATGAAACTGATCGGCGACGAATTCGCCGCGCTGTTCAAGGACTCGGGCATCACCAAGATCGTCACCATCGAAGCCTCAGGCATCGCCCCGGCCATCATGACCGGCCTGAACCTCGGCGTGCCCGTGATCTTCGCACGCAAGCAGCAGTCCCTGACCCTCACCGAAAACCTGCTGTCGGCGACGGTGTACTCCTTCACCAAGAAAACCGAAAGCACCGTGGCGATCTCCCCACGCCACCTGACCAGCAGCGACCGCGTGCTGGTTATCGATGACTTCCTGGCCAACGGCAAGGCCTCCCAGGCGCTGATTTCGATCATCAAGCAAGCCGGCGCGACCGTTGCCGGCTTGGGCATTGTGATCGAGAAGTCGTTCCAGGGCGGCCGTGCCGAGCTGGATGCGCAGGGTTATCGGGTTGAATCGCTGGCGCGGGTGAAGTCCCTGGCCGGTGGGGTGGTGACCTTCATCTGAATCAACGCAGCTTAAAATGTGGGAGGGGGCTTGCCCCCGATAGCGGTGTATCAGTCACCACATGTGTTGGCTGACCCACTGTCATCGGGGGCAAGCCCCCTCCCACATTTGCCCTCTATTGCCTGTTAGTGCGCGGTGGCCTGGAGGCCGGCGAGTAACAGGCGCTGATACAGATCCTCCTTGAACCCCTCCGGCTGATCCAGCCGCATCCGCTCCAAATGCCTGGGAAACGCCTCAGGCTCCGGCGCGTCCAGCGCCGCCTTGCCCAGTTCCAGCATCTCCGTGAGCTTGAATTTGCTCTTGAGCCAGTTCAGTGCCCGCAACAGGTCCCGCTCCTCGTCCGTGAAGTCACTGCCCAACGGGTACTCCGGGAACAGGCGCCAGTGCTTGGCTTGAATCGCCTGGAGCCGTTGCGGTGTGTTGTCGGCAAAACGCGGGTGCAGCTTGAAATCCTTGGGTAACTTACCGGCCTTTTGCGCCTGCTCGATCAAATCGTCCTGGAAGCGCGAGTCAGTGATATTGAGCAACGCTTCAATCACCTTGGCATCCGTCTGACCCCGCAAGTCGGCAATGCCGTACTCGGTAATGACGATATCCCGCAGGTGCCGGGGAATGGTGCAGTGGCCATATTCCCAGACGATATTGGAACTGACCTCTCCCGCCGACTCGCGCCAGCTGCGCAGGATCAGGACCGAGCGTGCGCCTTCCAGCGCGTGGCCCTGGGCAACGAAGTTGTACTGCCCGCCCACGCCGCTGAGCACGCGGCCATCTTCCAACTGGTCGGCCACACCGGCACCGAGCAACGTCACCATGATCGCACTGTTGATGAACCGTGCGTCCAGGCGCTGCAAACGCTTGAGTTCTTCCTGGCCGTACAGCTCGTTGATATAGCTGATGCCGGTCATGTTGAATGCCAGCCGCTTGGCGTGGCTCATCTCCTGCAAGCGCTGGTAGAAACTGCGCGGGCCAAGGAAGAAACCGCCATGGATCGAGATGCCATCGGGCTGCGCCGCATCGTCGAGCAGCCCGGCATTGGCTTGCTCCTGGGTCGCCACATCCGGGTACACCTTGCGCCGGATGATGCCGGCATCCGCCAGCACCAGCAGGCCGTTGACGAACATTTCGCTGCAACCATAAAGGCCCCGGACGAGCGGCTCGACGCCACCCTCACGGCTGATCAGGGGCGCCCACTGATACACATCCAGATCGGTCAGCAGCAATCGATAGGCTTCGTTGTCGGCCTGGCGCGCCAGCAAGGCGGCGGTCAGCGCATCGCCCATGGAGCCGATGCCGATCTGCAAGGTGCCGCCATCGCGTACCAGGGTACTGGCATGCAGGCCGATAAAATGGTCCTGAAACCCCACGGGCATGTTGGGCGTGGAAAACAGCGTCGTGCTGTCTTTCTCGTCGAGCAGGTAGTCGAATGCATCCATGCCCAATTCCGCATCGCCAGGCATGTAGGGCAGTTCAGTGTGGACCTGGCCGACAACCAGGATGGTTTCCCCGGCTTCGCGGCGCCTGGCGATCATGGGTAGCAAGTCGAGGGTGATATCCGGATTGCAGCTCAGGCTCAGGCGGTCGGGATGCTCGGCGCTGCTGGCAACCAGTTGCGCCACCAGGTTCAGGCCGGCGGCATTGATATCACGGGCGGCATGGCTGTAGTTGCTGCTGACATAATCCTGCTGCGCGCAATCGCTGTGGAGCAGGCTGCCGGGCTGCATGAAGAATTGCTGCACGCGGATATTCTTCGGCAGGCTGTCCTTGTGCAGGTCAGCGAGAAAATCCAGTTCCGGATAATCGCCAAACACGCGCTCGATAAAAGGTTCGAGAAAGCGCTTCTGCAACCCGTCCCCCAGGGAGGGGCGACCCAGGCTGAGCGCGGTGTAGATGGTCAACGCCCGCTCGGGCAACTCGGCGATGCGCCGGTACAGCGCATTGACGAACAGGTTGGGCTTGCCCAAACCCAGCGGCATGCCCATGTGGATATGCGCCGGCAACCGCGCCAGTACGTCGTCAACTGCTTGCTCGATTGAACACAACTGCACCATCCGACTGCTCCCGAACATTCCATTAATGGGGGGTTGGACCGAGCTTGCCGGGTCTTTGCTGCAATGACCAGCGACGAAAGGCAAATCACAGGGACAAAAAAGCCGCTCGTAAGCGGCATTTTTGGCGAAGATCGACTGACTACAGTCCGGACATCTTCTTGATGGCGCCTTTGAGATCGTCATCCGAGCAATCAGCGCAAGTGCCCTTGGGCGGCATGGCATTGATGCCGGTGATCGCCTTGGCCAGGATGCCATCGAGGCCGCCCTGATGATCGGCGCGCTCTTTCCACGCTGCCGTATCACCAATTTTTGGCGCGTTCAGCAGGCCGGTGCCGTGGCAGGCATTGCAGTGCTTGGCAATGATCTCGTCCGGGGTTCTCGCGCCGCCGCCGCCCGTTGTCACGGCGACTTCCATACCCTTGCATTCCTGACCCTGGACACACACCTGGCCCACAGGCTCCAGGCGCTTGGCGATGTCGTCGTTGGTCGCAGCTTGAGCGCTGACAGCCCACAGGGCCAGTACGGTTGCTGGTGCAGCCAGCATTTTCATAATTAGGTTCACGCGTTCACCCTCAATGGTGGCTATTCACGCCTGCGGCCACGGTTTCGCAGGCGGCGAAAGTATAGCGGTTAGACCGCCCGGCCGAAACAACCCTATTAAATAAAGGGAGATTCGGCCTCACGGTGTACTGCTGCGCGAACCCCTGCAACGCTGGCAGGACGCCTCTGTTTTAAAAGTTCGCGGGTGTGGCTGCGCTGATTAGTCGCGCCGGCACGTCGAACGGATTGCGAAAACGATGGGGCTTGGTGCTTTCAAAGTAGTAGCTATCGCCTGCTTCGAGCACAAAAGTTTCAAGGCCCACCACCAGTTCCAGGCGCCCTTCCACCAGAATCCCGGTTTCCTCGCCTTCATGGGTGAGCATTTCTTCGCCCGTGTCGGCGCCTGGCGGGTAGATTTCGTTGAGAAACGCGATTGCCCGGCTCGGGTGCGCTCGGCCAACCAGCTTCATGGTCACGGCACCGTCGGAGATGTCGATCAGCTCATTGGCTTTATAGACGATCTGCGTCGGTATTTCCTGGAGGATCTCTTCGGAAAAGAATTCCACCATGGACATGGGAATGCCGCCCAGTACCTTGCGCAGGGAACTGATCGAGGGACTGACGCTGTTTTTCTCGATCATCGAAATGGTGCTATTGGTGACGCCCGCGCGCTTGGCAAGCTCGCGCTGGGAAAGACCTTTGAGTTTACGGATGGATTGCAGTCGTTCGCCGACGTCCAATGCAGGTGCCTCCTAGGATTCAGGCTTTGTTGTAATTGAGCGTTATCATGGCGACAGCGTTCAGTATTTACAACACTTGGGCCTAAATCCTGGGCAGTAGCATTCGTACCTGGCGATCAAGCGCCCAAATAGAGCCTTGGCACCCGGCGCAGGTTGCAGAAAATCTCATAAGGGATGGTTTCAGCCGCCGTCGCGACGTCGCTGGCGAGGATATTCCTGCCCCACAACTCCACCGTGGAACCCAGCCCCGCCTGGGGCACATCCGTCAGGTCGACGCACAGCATGTCCATGGACACCCGGCCCAGCAACTGGCTGCGCTGGCCGGCGACCAGTACCGGTGTGCCTGTGGGCGCGTGGCGCGGGTAGCCATCGGCATACCCCATGGCCACCACGCCGATACGCATCGGCTTGGGCGTGACGAACCTGGCACCGTAGCCCACCGGCTCTCCCGCCGGCAGTTCACGTACGCAAATGATTTTGGACTCCAGGGTCATCACCGGCTGCAAACGTGCGGCGATAGCCTGGTCATCACCAAAGGGTGTGGCGCCGTAGAGCATGATGCCAGGGCGCACCCAGTCGCTGGACACACTCGGCCAACCCAGTACGGACGGGGAATTGCGCAGGCTGACTTCAGCCGCCAGACCCTGGCGGGCCGCTTCGAATACCGCCACTTGTTCGCTGCTGCTCACGCAATCGAGCTCATCGGCACGGGCAAAATGGCTCATCAATACGATCTTCGCAACGTTGCCACTGGCCAACAGACGCTTGTACGCCTCCTGGAAATCCTTGGGGTGCAGGCCGACACGGTGCATGCCCGAGTCGAGCTTGAGCCAGATGGTCAGCGGTTTGCCCAGCGTGGCCTGCTCGATAGTCTCAAGTTGCCACAGTGAATGCACCACGCACCACAGGTTCTGCTCGATGATCAGCGGCAGCTCGTCGGCTTCGAAAAAACCTTCCAGCAGCAGTACCGGTGCACCTATCCCGGCAGCGCGAAGCTCCAGTGCCTCCTCGATGCACGCCACCGCAAACCCATCCGCCTCGGCTTCCAGTGCCTGGGCTACGCGCACCGCGCCGTGGCCGTAGGCATCCGCCTTGATGACGGCGAGGGCCTTGGCGCCGGTGACTTCGCGGGCCAATTGGTAATTGTGACGCAGGGCTTGGAGGTCGATCAGGGCACGGGCAGGACGCATGGCGGCAGGCTTCTAGGCGGCAGAGTGAAGAAAAACCGGTGCCGACCGACAACGTCGGCCCGGGAGAGGGATTTGCAGTTAAGGCAACGCGGCCACGACGGACAGCTCTACCAGGATATTCGGTTCGCACAACTTGGCTTCAACCGTGGCGCGGGCCGGCGCGGCACCTTTGGGCAACCACTTGTCCCACACCGCGTTCATACCGGCAAAATCGGCATCGATGTCTTTCAAATAGATCGTCACCGACAGCAAGCGGGTCTTGTCGGTGCCGGCCAGGTCCAGCAAACGCTCGATGTTGGCCAGTGTTTCACGGGTCTGCTGCTCAATGCCGGCATCCAAGTCGTCGCCCACCTGGCCCGCCAGGTACACGGTACCGCTGTGAACAACGATCTGGCTCATGCGTTCATTGGTGAGCTGGCGCTGGATGGACATGTTTTGCGGACTCCTGGTGATTACCGTAACGGGAAATATCGAGGCCTTCGGCGCTGATCTGCGGCGTTTTCTTCGCCATCAAGTCGGCCAGCAAACGACCGGAGCCGCATGCCATGGTCCAGCCGAGGGTGCCGTGGCCGGTATTCAGGAACAGGTTCCTGAACGGGGTGCCACCGACAATCGGTGTGCCATCGGGTGTGGTCGGGCGCAGGCCGGTCCAGAAACTGGCTTGGGCCAAATCGCCGCCCTGAGGATAAAGGTCGTTGACGATCATCTCCAGGGTTTCACGCCGACGCGGGTTGAGCGACAGGTCAAAACCGGCTATCTCAGCCATGCCGCCGACCCGAATTCGGTTGTCGAAACGGGTGATCGCGACTTTGTAGGTTTCGTCCAGGATGGTCGAGGCAGGCGCCATCGCCGGGTCGGTGATCGGCACGGTCAGCGAGTAGCCCTTGAGCGGGTACACGGGCGCCTTGATCCCCAGCGGCTTGAGCAGCTTCGGCGAATAACTGCCCAGGGCCAGCACGTAGCGGTCGGCAGTTTCCAACGCGCCGTCGATCCACACGCCGTTGATGCGGTCGCCTGCATAATCGAGGCGCTGGATGTCCTGTTCAAAACGGAACTCAACACCCAGCTGCTTGCACATGTCGGCCAGGCGCGTGGTGAACATCTGGCAGTCGCCGGTCTGGTCGTTGGGCAGGCGCAGGGCACCGGCGAGAATATCGGTGACGTTGGCCAGGGCCGGTTCGACCCGGGCGATACCTGCACGGTCGAGCAATTCGAAGGGCACGCCGGACTCCTGCAACACGGCAATGTCCTTGGCAGCGCCATCGAGCTGGGCCTGGGTGCGGAACAGTTGAGTCGTGCCCAGGCTGCGCCCTTCGTAGGCAATCCCGGTTTCAGCGCGCAGTTCGTCAAGGCAGTCGCGGCTGTACTCGGAGAGGCGGACCATGCGCTCCTTGTTCACCGCATACCGGCTGGCGGTGCAATTGCGCAGCATCTGCGCCATCCACAGGTATTGGTCGATATCGGCGGTGGCCTTGATCGCCAGCGGCGCATGGCGTTGCAGCAGCCATTTGATCGCCTTGAGCGGCACGCCTGGCGCGGCCCATGGCGAGGCATAGCCCGGGGATACCTGGCCGGCATTGGCGAAACTGGTCTCCATGGCGGCGGCCGGTTGACGGTCGACCACCACGACTTCAAAGCCGGCCCGAGCCAAATAATAGGCACTGGTCACGCCAATGACGCCGCTACCCAAGACCAGAACGCGCATTTTTATATCCTCATCACGGGCTGAGCCGCTGACGTGTGTTATTCGAGCAATGATGGACGCAGTGTAAAAAACAATCACCAGTGCATTTCACTATATAAATGCCTATATTTGGCGACAATTCTCGGCACAAATGCTTTTTACAGAGGCGTATCCCCTATGCGTACCAACACTCAGACCAAGCGGGAGCTGGACAAGATCGACCGTAATATCCTGCGCATCCTGCAAACCGATGGGCGCATTTCGTTCACGGAGCTGGGGGAGAAGGTCGGGCTGTCGACTACGCCCTGTACCGAGCGAGTCCGGCGCCTGGAGCGCGAAGGGATCATCATGGGCTACAACGCACGGCTCAATCCGCAGCATTTGAAAGGGAGTTTGCTGGTATTTGTCGAGATCAGCCTGGATTACAAGTCCGGCGACACGTTCGAAGAATTCCGCCGCGCGGTGCTCAAACTGCCGCATGTGCTGGAGTGTCACCTTGTGTCCGGGGACTTCGACTACCTGGTGAAAGCGCGGATTTCCGAGATGGCCTCGTACCGCAAATTACTCGGCGATATTCTGCTCAAACTGCCCCATGTGCGCGAATCCAAGAGCTATATCGTGATGGAAGAGGTGAAGGAAAGCCTGAACCTGCCGATCCCGGACTAACCCACACAACTCAATCAAATGTGGGAGGGGGCTTGCCCCCGATGGCCATAGGTATCTACACAACTCTGTAGCGCCCAACACTAACCACGATGCGCAGCGAGCCGCTCTTGATCTTGATCTCAGGCGCCCCGTTAAACCACGCTGGCCGAACGCAGGCTTGAATCCGTGGGTAACCCGGCAGGACGCCGGGTTAGCCGCACTGGGCCA
>NZ_KZ478007.1 GCF_002837185.1 Pseudomonas fluorescens
ATCCCCAGGATGTGTTGTTTCATTCTGACCAAGGTTGTCAGTACACCAGTCATAAGTTCCGAAACGAGCTGCTGAAACAGGGGTTTAGGCAGAGTATGAGCCGTAAAGGCGAATGCTGGGACAACGCCCCGATGGAGCGTTTCTTTGGCAGCTTGAAATCAGAGTGGGTGCCTGAAACGGGCTACAAACTGGAACATGAGGCCCGAGCAGACGTGCAGCGCTATGTCTCGCGCTACAACATCAGCAGGCCTCATAGCTACAACGACTACCGGTCGCCGGTCGTGAAGGAAAGGTTGGCGGCGTGAACCTTAATCAGTGTCCAAGATTACTTGACCAGTTCAGCTTGCCCCCGATAGCGGTGGGTCAACCAAAATCAATGTTTGCTGGGCCGACGTCTTCGCGGGCAAGCCCCCTCCCACATTTGCCCGCGCTCGGTCAGAGGTGCAGCCACGCCAGGCCGCCGAGTACCACGGCCACGCCGCCGGCGGTGTACGCCATGCGCTTGAGCCATTCCTTGCGCGTGAGCAAGGTGATCGCCGCCAGTGAGATCGCGATCTGAATCGCCGTCATCGCCTGGGCCCAGCGATGGTGCTGGTGCAGCGCTTGTTCGGATTTGCGGTCCCATTCCAGGGAGGTGGCTTCAAGCTTCTCGGCTTGTTTGCGCACCTCTTCCTTCTGGCTTTTATAGCGCTGGATTTCATCGTTGTAGTGGGCGGCATCCACGCCGGGAATATGCGTGGCCAACTCCGCCAGGTTCTGGCGGCTGGACTTGGCCTGGTAGTAATTCCACTGGTTGGCGGCCTCGGTCTTGATGATCGCGGCGTTGTTCTTGTCCATCGCCGCCTCGCTTTCGCTGGAGCCGGCCTGGTAGCTGAGCATGGCGCCGACGGTGGCCATGATGGCCGTCATCACCGCGATACGACTGGCAAAGGTATCGCCTCGACCGTGGGCCTGTTCGGTGGTGTGTTCGAGGTGCTTTTCGTGGGGGCTGGGGACTTCGAAGGCTTCGGACATGGCGGCGTCTACGAGGGAGCAGAGGGAGCCTGATTCTTCACCAGTGCGGCTGTCTCAAGCCTGTCGATAACGCCGGATCAGGTGCCCATACACCGCAATATTGATCAACAGCACCAGCGCGCCCAGCCCTAGCTGGATCTGCGGCGTGAGCCCGGCCGGGTAGATCAGCGCGAGGAGGTAATGTTCGATGAAGCCTGCGCCATAACCGTCTTGCCCGGCCAAATGGCGCAACAGGTTTTCCCAGCGGGTGAGCGGGCAGGGCAGGTGAAACACCTCGACGGCAACGCCCCAGGTGGCTGCGGGCAGGTGCAGCCAGATCAGCGGTCGCCATTTGAGCGCCAACAGGCCACCGAACAACACAAACAGGATGAAGCATAAATGGAACAGCACCAGGCTGTCGGCGGCTAAACGGTAGAGCATGCTTGGGTTCGCTTTGAGGGCGTCGAAGGCGCGGGCTTTGGAGATGAAGTTATAACTCAAGTTGACAGGCGTTTATGCCAACGGCCCTGGCGATTTTTTCCCGCGTGGTTCGACGTGGTTTGGTGACCGCTTCTTGCTGGGCGAATGCCGATTGTGAAATGCCCAGGCGCTTGGCAACTTCATCCTGGGTGAGGTTCAAGTGCTCGCGCCAGGCCCGTATGGGTGTCGCTCCATCTACCAGGCGGCTGACGACAGCGTGGGTAATCAGGTTCGGGTCGTTTTGCCGGGCCAGATAATGTTCATAGGGGATCACCACAAAGGCTGGCTTGCCCTCGATATTGTGGATGATCTGTACGGCAGTAGGGTCGTTCGTCACGTTTCTTGACCTCTAGAATGCTGACCCCATGGATGTCGCCGTCCCAGTCGAAAAGGACGCGATAATTACCCACCCGCAACCGATAGCCGTGTGGATGGTTGACCAACGCTTTGACGTTGACTGCATCGGGCATGCGCTCAAGCGCTGATACCGCATTGCTTACCTGTTGCTGATGGTAGGTATGCAGCCGAAGCAGTTGTTTGACCGATTTGCGGGTCCAGTGGATCGAATTCATTGGAGGCTAATAAGTCTTTTATAAGGTTTGCAAGGTGCATTGTTAGATCACGGTCGAAAGCTGATCGCTATTCACTCACAAACTCTAGACAGGCGCCGCGCACGCCTGCAGGTAAAACTGTTGCGTGGTATGAATGACCTATCGGGGTTTCACCGAGGTTGCTCGCAGGCAGCCGGGCCCGCTATTGTGCTGAATCCTTTTAGTCTTCCCCCAGGGTTTCTGTTGTGATGAACGCACCGCGTACCGCTGTCCCGATCAAGGCTGTGATTTTCGACATGGACGGGTTGTTGCTGGATACCGAAGGCATCTACACCGAAGTCACGCAAATTATTGCCGAACGCTACGGCCGCACCTATGACTGGAGCATCAAGCAGCACATCATCGGGCGCGGTGCACAGGACCTGGCCGACTATGTCGTCAAGGCGCTGGACCTGCCGATCACACCGGCTGAGTTTCTAGAGATTCGCGAGCCGCTGATGAGCGAGCGTTTCCCCAAGGCCCTGGGCATGCCCGGCGCCGAGGCGTTGGTGCGGCATTTAAAAGCGCATAACATTCCGATTGCCGTGGGCACCAGTTCGTCGCGTAATTCGTTCGGCCACAAGACGACGTTGCACCGTGAATGGTTTGGCCTGTTCGACACCATCGTCACTGCCGACGACCCGGAGGTCGGCGCCGCCAAGCCCGCGCCGGATATCTTCCTCACCGCCGCGCGCCGCCTGGGCGTGGCGCCTGAGGATTGCCTGGTGTTCGAGGACTCGCCGTTCGGCGTGACGGCAGCGAAAGCGGCGCACATGACCGCCATCGCCGTGCCCGATGAAGCCATGGCTGACAGTAAATATCAGCATGCCGACCAGATCATCCGCAAACTGGCGGATTTCGATCTGGCGGCCTATGGCTTGCCACCCATGGCCTGATTCAACATCGGTCTGAAACTGTGGGAGGGGACTTGCCAGTCAGTTAAGCGTACACCGCCCTCTCGTAGGAGCGAGCAAGCTCGCTCCTACAGACGGCATTAGGGCAAGCCCCCTCCCACAATTGGTTTGTAGTTCTGCAATAAACTATGCGCTGAACCCCCCATCGATGGTCAGGCTGGCACCGGTGATATAGCCCGCTTCCGGCCCGGCAAGATAGGCCACAAAACTGGCAATCTCCTCGACATGGCCATAGCGCCCCACCGCCATCAACCCGATCAAACTCTCGGCGAACTCACTGTTCGCCGGGTTCATGTCCGTGTCCACCGGCCCTGGCTGCACGTTGTTGATGGTAATCCCCCGTGGTCCCAGGTCTCGTGCCAAACCCTTGGTCAAACCCACCAGCGCCGCCTTGCTCATCGCGTAGGGGCCACCGCCGCCAAATGGCATGCGCTCGGCGTTGGTGCTGCCGATATTGATCACACGGCCACCTTCGCTCATATGCTTGGCGGCTTCCTGGGTGGCAATAAAGACGCTGCGCACGTTGATCGCCAGGGTCTGGTCGAAGTCTTCCAGCTTGAAGTCCGCCAGCGGAGCGATAGCCAGCACGCCGGCGTTGTTCACCAGGATATCCAGGCGCCCGAAGGCCTCGACGGTGGCGTTGACCGCAGTGCGAATCGCCGCGGCATCGGCACTGTCGGCCTGAATCGCCAGGGCTTTGCCGCCTGCGCTGATCACGCTGTCCTGCAAGGCTTGCGCCTTGTCGGCCGAGCTGACGTAGGTAAAGGCAACGGCAGCGCCCTGCGCGGCCAGGCGCTTGACGATGGCGGCGCCGATGCCGCGGGAACCGCCTTGAACCAAGGCGACTTTGCCAGTGAGGATTGCTGTAGTCATGTCGATCTCCAAGTAGTTGATGAGCCGAGTATCGGCCTCACACGACCAGGCCGGTAGAGCGAGATTGCTATAGTCTGTGTAAACCAAAAGTTTACAGTGGTGGTTCATGGAGAGCTTTGGCAGTATCGAATGCTTTGTGCGTAGCGCCGAGGGCGGTAGCTTCGCAGAGGCTGCACGACACCTCAGCCTGACGCCGGCGGCAGTCGGCAAAAGCGTGGCCAAGCTGGAAGCACGCCTGGGCGTCAGGCTGTTTCAGCGCAGCACCCGGCGCCTGACCCTGACCGAAGCCGGCAAGCTGTTCCTGGGCGAAGTCAGCGGTAGCCTCACCACGATTCAGAACGCCGTGGCCAATCTGGCCAGCGCCGAGGGGCGCCCGGTGGGCACGCTGGAGGTCAGCATGGGCACGGTATTCGGCAATCGGTATGTGGTGCCGTTGCTGGGTGAATTCATGCGGCGCTTTCCGGCGATCAGCCCGGATTGGCACTTCGATAACCGCCAGGTGGACTTGATCGGCCAGGGCTTCGACGCCGCCATTGGCGGTGGCTTTGAACTGCCCCAGGGCGTAGTGGCGCGCACATTGACCCCGGCGCACCGGGTGCTGGTGGCGTCGCCGGCTTATCTGGCGCAACACCCCGCAGTGCGTGCGCCCGAGGATTTGTCGCGTTGCCACGGCATCCTGATACGTTCGCCGCAGACAGGCCGGGTGCGTTCATGGCAACTGACCCACCGCGAGCGCGAGCACAGCCCGCTGCTGCTCAAGCCCGCCATGACCATGAGTGATTCCGAAGCCGCCTGCTGCGCCAGCGCCCAGGGCCTGGGCATTGCGCTGGTCAGCCTGCCGATGGCCGTGCCGTTCCTCGACAGCGGTGCGGTGGTGCGGGTGTTGCCGGACTGGTATGTGGATGACGGGAATATCTGCATCTACTATGCCGAACACAAGTTGCTGCCCGGCAAGACCCGGGCGTTTGTGGATTTCGTGATTGAGCAGTTTGCCGAGCAGCAATTGGGCCGCAGATTCAGTGCGGTCGCAAAGTAAACAGAGTTCCAAGTGTGGGAGGAGGCCTGATCTTCAGTGGCCGAACTTGCCGGGCCAGCCCAGGATTTTCTTCGGCCTTGGCGTCGCATAGGTCCTGACCTTGGACGTCGACAACCCCAACCGCACCAGCGACTCGGCGATCGTCACCGCCGCCGTCACCCCATCCACCACCGGCACCCCGGTGCGCTGGCGAATCTGCTCGTCCAGCCCGGCCATGCCGCCGCAGCCCAGGCAGATCACTTCTGCCTTGTCCTCAAGGATGGCCAGTTCCGCCTGGCGCACGATCGCTTCCATGGCCGCCACTGGGTCTTCTTCCAACTCCAGCACCGCCATGCCGCTGGCCCGCACCGAGGCGCAGCGCTGGTACAGACCGGCGAGCTTCAGGCGGTCTTCGATCAGCGGTACCGTGCGGTCCAGGGTGGTCACCACCGAGTAGGCATGGCCCAGGAACATTGCCGTGCTGGCCGCAGCCTCGGTGATATCCACCACCGGCACGTTGAGCAGCTCCTGCAAGCCTTCGCGGCCATGCTCGCCGTAGCCGGCCTGGATCACTGCATCAAATGGCTGGTCGTAGGCCATTACGCGGTCCATGACCGCGATGGCGGCCAGGTAGCTTTCAAAATTGCCCTCCACCGACTCGGCGCCGAAGTAGGGGGTCAGCCCCACAATCTCGGTGCCCGGCGAGGCCACGCTTCTGGCCTGCTCAGCGATGGTCTGGGTAATGGATTCGGTGGTGTTGACGTTGACCACGAGGATGCGCATGGAAAGTCCTTGTTTAATGACTGACGTTATCGACGGCAATGCTTTCGCCGCTGACGTCGGCGTAGAACGGCTGACGCTTGGCGATCAGCAGGTACAGCAACCCTGCAATACCGGCGCCAAACAGCCAGGAGAACGGCGAGACGCTGGCAAATCCGGGCAACAGTGCCAGCAGGATGGCAATCACCGCTGCCGGCACGAACGCCGCTACCGCGCGCAGGTTCACGCCCCGGCTGTAGTAATAAACCCCCTGCGCGTCTTCGCTGTACAGTTGCGGCACATCCACCTGGCTTTTGCGGATCAGCCAGTAGTCGACCATGATCACCCCATACAACGGCCCCAGCAGTGCGCCCAGCCCGGAAAGGAAATACACGATCACCAACGGGCTGTTGTAGAGGTTCCACGGCAAGATCAACACCGCGACGGTGGCGCTGATCAACCCGGCGCGACGGAAGTTCAGGTACTTGGGCGCCAGGTTGCTCAGTACAAACGCCGGGGCGACGAAATTGGCCATGATGTTCACCGCCACCGTGACGATCAGAAAGGCCAGGCAGCCGAGCACAAGGAAGAAAGTATTGGGAATGGCGGCGATGATTTCGGTCGGGCTTTCGATCACGCGGCCATTGAGCTGGAACTGCCCGCCGCACAGCAGCACGGTGATGGCGGCGAACACCAGGATATTCACCGGCAGGCCCCAGAAGTTACCCACCAGGATCGTCCTGCGGCAGGGCGAGGAGCGCGCGAAGTCGCAGAAGTTAAGGATGAGCGTGCCGTAGATGGCCAACCACAGTGCGCCTCCGGCAAAGATATTGCGCCACATCTCACCGCCGCTCAGTGGCTCGCGGATCGACCAGGCAATGTGGCCGCCTGCCTGGAAGTACATCCAGCCGGCGAGCGAGGCCACGGTGAGCAGAATCACCGGTCCGGCGAATCCTTCATAGCGACGTACCATTTCCATGCCATAGGCCAGGATCACCAATTGCACCAGCCAGATCGCCACGAAACACGCCCAGCCGAGCGATGACAGGCCGAGAATCGAGTTGTGATCGTAGTCGGCAAACCCTGGATGAATCGCCGTGAGCAGCACGCGAAACACCACCGAGGCCAGGTAGGTCTGGATACCGAACCAGGCAATCGCAATCACCGCACGGATCAACGCCGGAATCTGTGCACCGTGTATACCGAAGCTGATACGGCTGATCACCGGGAACGGCACGCCGGTCTTCTGGCCCATGTACCCCGACAGGTTCATGAAGAAATACACCAGTGCCGCCCCTATCCCCAGGGACAGCAGAATCTGCCAACCGCCCAGGCCCAATGCATACAGGCCGATGGCGAATGAATAGTTGGCGATGTTGTGCACATCATTGGTCCACAGCGCAAAGATGCTGTAGCGCCCCCAGCGGCGACCTTCGGCCTTGGTCGGCGCCAGGTCCTTGTTGTGCAGGCGTGGGCTGAGAACCAGCGGGCCGGGGCTGGCGGCCTCGGGATTCAGAGCGGAGGAGGGCAGATCCAATGCGACGTGATGGGAGAGGCTTGTACGCATTCCGGCGGGCTCCAGCACATCCGCAGCAATGCGGCAGATGGCAAAGTGTATGTAGGTTTTGTATTTATTGTATACAAAGCGTAAATACTCCTAAGCCACATGCGTGCCAGTTTTCGATCTATGAAAATAGAAGCTAATTTCTTTTTTATTGGCTGTTTAAATAACTGGCTGAATTTAAAGCGATATAAATTGACCGTTCGAACAGCTATTTATTTTCTTGAGGATGGGGAGTGATCTGGGAGGGCGAAAAATTTTAGAAAGGAAGTGTTACGTTTTGGTGCGCTTAAAACTCGATTGCACACATAAATGGCACCGATAGTTACAGGCGTGTGTACATTTGAAGTGCCAACGCGAACCCAATGTGGGAGGGGGCTTGCCCCCGATTGCGGTGTGTCAGTTAAAAATATGCTGACTGACACTCCCTCATCGGGGGCAAGCCCCCTCCCACAGTCTTTACCGCGTCAACTTCACGCCTTGCTGATGATATTCCCCGCGTGCAGCCCGCATTCCTTCTGCGTGGCTTCTTCCCACCACCAGCGGCCTTCACGCTCGTGCTGGTTGGGCAATACCGGGCGGGTGCAGGGCTCGCAGCCGATGCTGATAAAGCCGCGCTCGTGCAGGCTGTTATAGGGCAGTTCAAGCATGCGGATGTAACCCCAGACTTCCTCACTGGTCATCTGCGCCAGCGGGTTGAACTTGTACAGGGTACGTTCTGGGGTAGAGAACGCCGTATCGATTTCCAGCGCGGCCACCTGACTACGGGTGCCCGGGCTCTGGTCGCGGCGCTGGCCGGTGGCCCAGGCGCGCACGCCTGCGAGTTTGCGGCGCAACGGTTCGATCTTGCGGATGCCGCAGCACTCGCCATGACCGTCCTTATAGAAGCTGAACAGGCCTTTCTCCTTGACGAAGGGTTCCAGCTTGCTCTGGTCCGGCGAGATCAGTTCGATGTCGATCTTGTAGAAGTCACGCACCTGTTCGATAAACCGATAGGTTTCCGGGTGCAGGCGGCCGGTGTCGAGGCTGAACACCTTGACGTTCTTGTTCAGCTTCCAGGCCATGTCCACCAGCACCACATCTTCGGCGCCGCTGAAGGAAATCCACAGGTCGTCACCGAACTGGCTGAACGCCAGCTTGAGAATGTCCTGGGCGGACTTGTTGGCATAGGTCGTGGCGAGTTCAACGACGTCGAAGGCTTGGTTCATCAGGACGGTTCCTACAGGTCAGTGGCGCTGAGCGCTCTATAGGCGGCGATGGTATCAAAATCCGCCCTGCGTTGCGGCGGCGTGCGTGAGTCGCTAGAGTTCGGCAGTCCTTTTGCTCGCTCAACTTGAATAATACGAACGGAGTGTCTTGTGGAAATTGCCTGTCTCGACCTGGAAGGGGTACTGGTTCCGGAAATCTGGATCGCCTTCGCCGAAAAAACCGGTATTGAATCCCTGCGCGCCACCACCCGTGACATTCCCGACTACGACGTATTGATGAAGCAGCGCCTGCGCATCCTCGATGAGCACGGGCTCAAGCTTGCCGATATCCAGGCAGTAATCGCGACACTCAAGCCACTGGAGGGCGCCATCGAGTTCGTCAACTGGCTGCGCGAACGCTTCCAGGTGGTGATTCTCTCCGACACGTTCTACGAGTTCTCCCAGCCGCTGATGCGCCAGCTGGGCTTCCCGACATTGCTTTGCCACCGCCTGATTACCGATGAAAGCGACCGGGTGGTCGGCTACCAGTTGCGCCAGAAAGACCCCAAGCGCCAGTCGGTGCTGGCGTTCAAGACACTCTACTATCGGGTGATCGCTGCGGGTGACTCCTATAACGACACCACAATGCTGGGTGAGGCTGATCGTGGAATTCTGTTCCATGCGCCAGAGAATGTGATTCGTGAATTCCCGCAGTTTCCGGCCGTGCACACGTTTGAGGACTTGAAGCGGGAGTTTATCAAGGCGTCGAATCGGCAGTTGAGCCTGTAAATTATCCGGCGCGGCTGATGGCCTCATCGGGAGCAAGCCCCCTCCCACATGAGCCTCCCAGCCTGCGCCTAAATGCCTGCCAGCAATCGTTCGTAAGGAATACACAATCCCTCATGCAGGCGTTTGATCATCGCCAGGCTCAGTTTGCGCTTGCCGTTCAGAACTTCTGACACTCGCCCGCTCGGGCCGATAAAGGGCTCAAGATCGCGGGCGGTCAAGCCCATTTGTTCCATGCGGAATTTGATCGCTTCTACTGGATCCGAAGGCGGCATTGGAAAATGTTCCGCCTCGTATTTCTCGATGAGAACGGCGAGAATTTCCAGTTCGTCACCTTCGGGGCTGCCGGTGGCCGCTCCCCAAATCTGCTCGACGCGCGCGAGCGCAGCGGCCAGGTCTTCCTGAGAATGAATAGGTTTGATGTTCATCACACGGTCTGCGCGTTATTTTCCTTATCTCCCATTTTGGGAGATTGTGGGGCGAAGTGGCCGAAGATGCAATTCCTGAAACAAATCCTGACGATTGAGCAGTCGCATATGTGATCCTTCACAGACGGCCGGTGGGCGGTGGAAGACGGAAGCTATCGCGCAGCTCACCGTCGGTCCACAACCGTTCTGATTCAGGGTTTTTCGTGGCGAAGTCGCTGCCTTGCGCGGCAGGAATGGCCTGGTTCTAGAGCGCTTCCAGGGTGTGTAACAACACCCGTACCTTGGTCAGCGACTCTTGATATTCCGCCTCCCACTGCGAGTCCGCCACGATCCCGCCGCCGCCCCAGCAGCACACCTGTGCGTCCTTTACCAGCAAGCTGCGGATGGCAATGGAGCTGTCCATTTCGCCGCGCACGTCCAGGTACATCAGCGAGCCGCAGTACAAGCCACGTCGGGTCGGTTCCAGTTCGTCGATGATCTGCATGGCGCGGATCTTCGGCGCACCGGTGATGGAGCCGCCGGGGAAGCTGCCTTTGATGAGGTCGAGGGCATCCTTATCGTCGGCCAGTGTGCCGGTGACGCTGCTCACCAGGTGGTGCACGTTGGGGTAGCTTTCCAGGCTGAACAGCTCCGGTACGGTTACCGAGCCGATACGGCAACTGCGGCCGAGGTCGTTGCGCAGCAGGTCGACGATCATCAGGTTTTCCGCGCGATCCTTGGGGCTGGCCAACAGTTCGTTGGCGTGCGCCGCGTCAGCCTGCGGTGTCAGGCCACGGGGGCGGGTGCCTTTGATCGGGCGGGTTTCGACATGGCGCTCGCTGATACGCACGAAACGCTCGGGCGACAGACTCAATACCGCACCGTGATCCGGGAGGCTCTGGAATCCGGAGAACGGCGTCGGGCACGCTTGGCGCAATGCACAGTAAGCCACCCATGGATCACCGGCGCACGGCGCGCGAAAACGCTGGGCAAAGTTGACCTGATAACAGTCACCGGCCTGGATGTAGTCCTGGATGCGCACGATGGCCTGGCGGTACGCCTCGGCCGTGAGGTCCGGCGCCATCGGGCCTTGCAGCGTGAAGCTGGCCGTTGACTCAGTGAACGGCCGACTGAACAAGGCAATCAGGCGCTGCCGCTCACTGTCGACCAGTGTGGGATGAAACACCAGTTGGCTGGTCTGCGTCTGGTGATCACTGATCAGCGCCCAGGCGTACAGGCCCAAGCGCGCGTCCGGCAGGTGCAAGTCGTCCACCGCCAAGTGGGGCATGTGTTCCAGGTGTCGGCCGAAGTCGTAACTCAGGTAGCCGATCAAACCACCGGCAAAGGGCAGCTCTACACCGGCGGGCAGTGCCGCGTCGCCCAAGTGCGTCAGGCTTTCGCGCAAGCGTTGCAGGAAATTGCCGCCGCTCTCCTCAGGCTCAACCGCCAGGGTCGCCTCGGGCCAGGCACTGAGCAGGTCATAACGGCCACGCTCGGCAGCCGGTCGACCGCTGTCGAGCAGCACCGCGCCAGGGGCATGACGAATCGCCGCAAAGTAGTGGGCGGGGTTGGCCCGATAGGGCAGCGGATGTACGGAACAAGTCGACATGCGGGGTGGATCAGCCAGTGGCGCGGGGGGGAAGGAATTGTAGTCCCCTGTAGGATTTGCTCCTAGAGGGGATGTCGGGGATAGACAGTTTGAAGACCGGATCAGCCTTCCACCGGCGGAATATGGCCGAACATTTCCTGTACGAACTTGACCCGCTCTTCCACGGTTTCCGTCACGCCGGCGGCTTTCAGTTCTTCCAGCCGCGCCTCCACCGCATGGGTGCGCAGGGTCAGGCCGCAGTCGTTGGCAATCTGGATATTCAGCCCCGGCCGCGCATTCAGCTCCAGGATCAGCGGGCCTTTTTCCTGGTCCAGTACCATGTCCACGCCGATATAGCCCAGGCCGCACAGCTCATAACAGCCGGCCGCCAACTTCATGAAGCCGTCCCAGTTGGGCAGTTGCACGCCATCCACCGCATTGGTGGTATCGGGGTGTTTGGTGATGATGTTGTTCAGCCAGGTGCCACGCAGGGTCAGGCCGGTGGCGAGGTCCACGCCCACGCCAATCGCGCCCTGGTGCAGGTTGGCCTTGCCACCGGACTGACGGGTCGGCAAGCGCAGCATCGCCATCACCGGGTACCCCATCAGCACAATGATGCGGATATCCGGCACGCCTTCGTAGCTGATGCTCTTGAAGATCTGGTCGGGCACCACGCGGTATTCGATCAAGGCGCGGTCGCGGTGGCCGCCCAGGGAGTACAGGCCGGTCAGGATGCTGGAAATCTGATGCTCGATTTCTTCATGGCTGATGATCTTGCCGGACACCGTGCGATAGCGCCCTTCAAAACGGTCTGCCACCACCAGGATGCCATCGCCGCCCGCGCCCTGGGCGGGCTTGATCACGAAGTCGCTGCGCCCGCCAATAATGTCGTCGAGCCTGTCGATTTCCTTCTCGGTGGAGATCACCCCGTACATCTCCGGCACGTGGATGCCGGCCGCCAGGGCCCGCTCCTTGGTGATGATCTTGTCATCCACGATCGGGTACAGGCTGCGCTTGTTGTACTTGAGCACGTAGTCGGCGTTACGCCGGTTGATGCCCATGATCCCGCGCGCCTCCAGGGCTTTCCAGGTCTTCCAGAAGCCGAACATTACGAGTCAGCCTTCAGGAACGCCTTGAAACGTACCAGTTCGGTCAGGCGATAACCGCGATAACGCCCCATGGCCAGCATGAAACCTACCAGGATCAGCAGGATCGCCGGGAAGGTGAACACGAAGTAGATCAGCTCCGGCACGCTCATGATGATGTGCGCCAGGGAGGCCGCGAACAGCGTGCCGATCGCCACTTTCAGCGCATGGTTGGCGCCGCGCTCTTCCCAGGTGATCGACAGGCGTTCGATGGTCATGGTCAGGATCACCATCGGGAACAGCGCCACCGACAGGCCTCGCTCAAGGCCCAGCTTGTGGCTGAACAGGCTGATGGCGGCAATCAGCACCACCACGAAGGTCAGCACCACCGACAGCCGTGGCAGCATCTGCAGCTTCAGGTGCTCCAGGTAGGACCTGAGCGACAGCCCCAGCGCTGTAATAATGGTAAACAGCACAATGCCGAAGCCCAGTTGCGTCTCGCGAAATGCCAGGGCAATCAGTACCGGGGTGAAGGTGCCAAGGGTCTGCAGGCCGATCAGGTTGCGCAGGATCAGGATCACCAGCACGCCAATCGGGATCATCACCATGATCATGAACGTCTGTTGGGTTTGCAGCGGCAGGCCGTACAGCGAGTATTCGAGAAAGTTGGCGTCGGTGTTTTCGTCGGTCAGCTTGGCCAGGCGAATCGCGTTCATCTCGCTGTTGTTCAGGCTGAAGGTGACCATGGCTTTCTTGCCACCATCGACCGTGATCAGGTTTTCATCGCCGGTCCACCACAGCAGGCGGTCGGCGGGCAGGCCTTGTTCACCGGTTTCCGGGTTGAAGTACAGCCAGTCGTTGCCGTTGAAGCTGCGCAACCACAGTTCAGGCGATTGCGGCTGGTCGGCGACGAGGCGGATGGTGTGGACTTTTTCCACCGGAACATGAGCGATGGACAGCAGCAATTCGACGATCTTGGCCTTGTGCGACGTCGACGGGTCGCCCGCCAGCAGCAGCTTCACGTTGTCGTCGTTGAGGTTGTTGGTGCGCTTGATGGCTTCGGTGATAAAGGTTTCGACGTCTGCCGAGTGCTGGCGAATCGGCGCGAGCAAGGCTTCGGCGGCAATTTTTTCCGGGCCTTCCACGGCGATGCTGTCGCGAAAGGTCGGGCCCTTGATCTTGACCTTTTCACCGCTGTAGCGCTTGGTCAGCACCAGACGGTAATACAGCGTCTGGTTGCCCTTGGCGCGGCGCGCCGACCACGTGACCTTGCGGTTGCCGTCGGCGCGGTTGACGCTCACCCCGTAGTTGTTCGAGATAAAACTCTCATTGAGGCTGACGAAGTCGCGGCTCAACGGCGGCACGAACATCGAAATCTTCACCGGGTCCTTGGGACTGGCGACGAACTCGACCTTGGCGTCGATGTTCCACAAGTCGTCGGTGGCGTCCTCGGTGACAGGGATGCCCAGCACGAAGATCTGGTAGGCGGTGACCGAAATACCCAGCACCACCAGAATGGTGATCAGGATTTTCAGGTGCAGGGTCAGAGAGCGCATTCGGTTTACTCGGCGGTATGAGCGTCGGCGGCGCAGGCAGGTTTGCCTGCTGCATATTTAAGGCTGGGGTCGATCAGCGCGTCAAAGCGCTTGAGCGCTTCGGAGCCGATCAGCAGCGGATATTGGAAGGTGCTGCGGTCAGTCAAGTTCACTTCGATGCTGCGTAAAGCGCCGCCCATGCAGATATCCAGGGCAATCACCGGACGAGCGGTGTACTTCTTGTCCTCATCGGGATCGTAATCATCGGCGCGGCGCTTGATTTTGCTGACGCGGGCCAGGGGACGTTCGATGGGATGGGAGTGGGCGGTATCGATGGCCAGGTAGAAACGTACCCAGGATTCGCCGTTGCGCTTGAAGCGTTTGATATCGCGCGCACTCAGCGAGGCAGTCTTGGCGCCCGTGTCGAGTTTTGCCGCGACTTCCAGGTCGATGCCCGCCAGCTTGGCGTATTCGTTCAGGCCATACACCGTCTTCTCGGCGGCAACGCCAAGGCTCGGTATGGACAATAGGCATAACAGTAGGGGGAAGGGCTTGAGTCTCATAATTCCTGAGGCGATGCAGTGCGAAATTCAAGGCGACTGGCATTACTGCGCAAGCTCCCTCGTGCGCCATTTCATCTGGAGATGTCAGGCAAAAGCGGCGGGCATTCTAACATGATGCTTTTTTGGCGCCAGCGCTGGCAGGCGGCCATGCTCGTCAATGTCAAAGGAGGTTATTAGACGATTGTCGACAATGTGGATTTATTCTTTGACTAAGTAGTGGGTATTAGCTAGTTTTTGCCACATTGCTTTTAGAGGTGTCGACAATATGCTGGGTCAACCGGAATTTCCGCCGGCGCTGTCGGATGAATCCCAAACTATGTCGGAAAACGTCTTCCGGCGCATCCAGGCCGCCATCGTCAAGGGCGAGATCGCCCCCGGCACGAAGATTTCCGAACCGGAGCTGGCGCGTACCTATGGCATCAGCCGTGGCCCGCTGCGCGAGGCGATTCACCGTCTGGAAGGCCAGCGCCTGCTGGTGCGGGTGCCCCATGTCGGCGCGCGGGTGGTGTCATTGAGTCACGCCGAGCTGATCGAGCTGTATGAAATCCGCGAGTCATTGGAAGGCATGGCTTGCCGGCTGGCGGCCGAGCGCATGACCGACGCGGAAATCGAAGAACTGCGCCAGGTATTGCACACCCATGAACGGGATGCCGCGTTTCAGGCCGGTGTCGGCTATTACCAGCAGGAAGGTGACTTCGATTTTCATTACCGGATCATTCAAGGTGCCGGTAACCGCACCCTGACCCAGATGCTCTGTGGTGAGCTGTACCAATTGGTGCGCATGTACCGCATCCAGTTTTCCACCACCCCCAATCGTCCACGTCAGGCCTTTGCCGAGCATCACCGCATTCTTGACGCGATTGCCGATCGCGACGGTGAACTGGCCGAACTGTTGATGCGTCGGCATATCGGCGCTTCGAAACGCAACATCGCCCGTCACTTTCCGGACGGCGCTCCCCAATAAATAGAGGTGAGTCATGAGTTCCACGAACAAGAGCACCCCAGGCCAGCGTTTTCGTGACGCGGTCGCCAGTGAACAGCCGCTGCAGGTGGTTGGCGCAATCAACGCCAACCACGCCTTGCTGGCCAAGCGCGCCGGCTTCAAAGCCATCTATCTGTCAGGCGGAGGCGTGGCCGCCGGCTCCCTGGGCGTTCCGGACCTGGGCATCACCGGCCTGGATGATGTGCTGACCGATGTACGCCGTATCACCGATGTGTGCGACCTGCCGCTGCTGGTGGACGTGGACACCGGTTTCGGCTCCTCGGCGTTCAACGTGGCGCGCACCGTTAAGTCGATGATCAAGTTTGGCGCCGCCGCCATCCACATCGAAGACCAGGTCGGCGCCAAGCGCTGCGGCCATCGCCCCAACAAGGAGATTGTGTCCCAGCAGGAAATGGTCGACCGCATCAAGGCCGCCGTGGACGCGCGCACCGATGACAGCTTCGTGATCATGGCCCGCACCGACGCCCTGGCCGTGGAGGGTTTGGAGTCCGCCCTGGAACGCGCCGCCGCCTGCATCGAGGCCGGCGCCGACATGGTGTTCCCGGAAGCCATTACCGAACTTGAGATGTACAAGCTGTTCGCCTCGCGGGTCAAGGCACCGATCCTGGCCAACATCACCGAATTCGGCGCGACCCCGCTGTACACCACCGAACAGTTGAAATCTGCCGATGTTTCCATCGTGCTGTACCCGCTCTCGGCCTTCCGCGCCATGAACAAGGCCGCCGAGAATGTGTACACCGCGATCCGTCGCGACGGTACGCAACAGAACGTGATCGACACCATGCAAACCCGCATGGAGCTATACGATCGTATCGACTACCACACCTTCGAGCACAAGCTCGACGCGCTGTTTGCCGCGAAGAAGTAACGGCTATCCGCTTAACTGCTGTAGGAGCGAGCTTGCTCGCGAAAATCGTCAACGATAACGCGGGAAACTTGAAGATACGCGGTGAATGTGCGGTCTTCGCGAGCAAGAACCAGGCGTCCCCCTCGCTCCTACAGTGATAAATACAAAAATGGGAGAAGAACCATGGCTGAAGCAAAAGTATTGAGCGGTGCCGGCCTGCGTGGCCAGGTGGCCGGGCAGACCGCACTGTCGACCGTGGGCCAGGCCGGTGCCGGCTTGACCTATCGCGGCTATGACGTGCGTGAACTGGCCGCCGATGCGCAATTTGAAGAAGTCGCTTACCTGCTGCTGTACGGCGAACTGCCGACCCGCACCGAACTGGCTGCCTACAGCGCCAGGCTGGGCAAGCTGCGCGACTTGCCGCAAGCGTTGAAGGAAGTGCTCGAACGCATTCCCGCCGACGCCCACCCGATGGACGTGATGCGCACCGGTTGTTCGTTCCTGGGCAATATCGAACCGGAAAAAGACTTCAGCGTGCAGCATGACGTCACCGACCGCCTGCTCGCCGCGTTCCCGGCGATCATGTGCTACTGGTACCGCTTCAGCCACGATGGCGAGCGCATCGATTGCGTCACCGACGAGCCGAGCATCGGCGGGCACTTCCTGCACCTGCTGCATGGCAAGAAGCCGAGCGAGCTGCATGTCAAAGTGATGAACGTGTCGCTGATCCTCTACGCCGAACACGAATTCAACGCCTCGACCTTCACCGCCCGGGTGTGTGCTTCGACCCTGTCCGACCTGTATTCCTGCGTCACCGCCGCCATCGGTTCCCTGCGCGGCCCGCTTCACGGCGGTGCCAACGAAGCGGCGATGGAGATGATCGAGCGTTTCGGATCGGCCGAAGAAGCCGTCGAAGGCACCCTCGGCATGCTGGCGCGCAAGGACAAGATCATGGGGTTTGGCCACGCGATCTACAAGGACAGCGACCCGCGTAACGAAGTGATCAAGGGCTGGTCGAAAAAACTCGCGGACGAGGTGGGCGACACGGTGTTGTTCCCGGTGTCCGAAGCCATCGACAAGACCATGTGGGACCAGAAGAAGCTGTTCCCCAACGCCGATTTCTACCATGCCTCGGCGTACCACTTCATGGGCATTCCCACCAAGCTGTTCACGCCGATTTTCGTCTGCTCGCGGCTCACCGGCTGGGCGGCGCACGTGTTCGAGCAGCGCGCCAATAACCGCATCATCCGTCCCAGCGCCGAGTACATCGGCGTTGAGCAGCGCAAGTTCGTGCCAATCGAACGTCGCTGAATGAGAGGACCGACGGGCCCGGGATTGGAATGCGATCAAAGTGTGGGAGGGGGCTTGCCCCCGATAGCAGTGTGTCATGCAACACATGTGTCGACTGATACACCGCTATCGGGGGCAAGCCCCCTCCCACATTTGGATTGCATTTCAATTTTCCGACCGGCGTAGGTCTTCCTTTTGCAATCACCGTGACCGAGTCCTGACGATGAACACTGAATTTCGCAAACCGCTCCCCGGCAGCCGCCTGGATTTCTTCGACGCCCGTGCGGCTGTCGAGGCAATCAGCGCTGGCGCCTACGCCACCTTGCCTTATACCTCACGCGTACTCGCGGAAAACCTGGTGCGCCGCTGCGACCCGGCCACCCTCAACGCGTCCCTGAGCCAACTGATCGAACGCCGGCGTGACCTCGATTTCCCCTGGTTCCCGGCCCGCGTGGTCTGCCATGACATCCTTGGCCAGACCGCGCTGGTGGATCTGGCCGGCCTGCGCGACGCCATTGCCCTGCAAGGCGGCGATCCGGCGCAGGTCAACCCGGTGGTGCCCACCCAGTTGATCGTCGACCATTCCCTGGCCGTCGAAGCCGGTGGTGCCGACCCTCAGGCGTTCGAAAAAAACCGCGCCATCGAAGACCGCCGCAACGAAGATCGCTTCCACTTTATCGAGTGGACCAAGAAGGCCTTCAAGAACGTCGATGTGATCCCACCCGGCAACGGCATCATGCACCAGATCAACCTGGAGAAAATGTCGCCGGTGATTCAGGTACGCGACGGCGTGGCGTTTCCCGACACGTGCGTGGGCACCGACAGCCACACCCCGCATGTGGATGCCCTGGGCGTGATCGCCATCGGCGTCGGTGGCCTTGAAGCCGAAAGCGTGATGCTTGGGCGTGCTTCGTGGATGCGCCTGCCCGAAAGCGTCGGCGTGGAGTTGACCGGCAAGCTGCAGCCGGGTATCACCGCCACCGATATGGTGCTGGCGCTGACCGAGTTCCTGCGCCAACAGAAGGTCGTCGGCGCCTGGTTGGAGTTCTTCGGGGAAGGGGCATCGGCGCTGACCCTGGGCGACCGTGCGACGATTTCCAACATGGCTCCGGAATACGGCGCCACGGCGGCAATGTTCTACATCGACCAGCAGACCATCGCCTACCTGAAACTCACTGGCCGAGAAGACGAACAAGTCGCCCTGGTAGAACAATACGCGCGCCACACCGGCCTGTGGGCCGATGATCTCAAGGGCGCGCAATACGAGCGTGGCCTGACATTCGATCTCTCCAGCGTTGTGCGCAACATGGCCGGTCCGAGCAATCCGCACGCCCGTGTCGCCACCCGCGACCTGGCGTCAAAAGGCATCAGCGGCCAGTGGGACGAAGTGCCAGGGCAAATGCCCGACGGCGCGGTGATCATCGCCGCTATCACCAGTTGCACCAACACCAGTAACCCGCGCAACGTGATCGCCGCCGGCCTGCTGGCGCGTAACGCCAACAGGCTCGGGCTGACGCGCAAGCCGTGGGTCAAGTCGTCCCTGGCGCCGGGATCGAAAACCGTGGCCATGTACCTGGAAGAAGCAGGCCTGGGGCATGAGCTGGAAACACTCGGGTTTGGCGTGGTGGCCTTTGCCTGCACCACCTGCAACGGCATGTCCGGCGCGCTCGACCCGCTGATCCAGCAGGAAATCATCGACCGCGACCTGTACGCCACTGCCGTGCTGTCGGGCAACCGCAACTTCGATGGGCGTATTCACCCGTACGCCAAGCAAGCCTTCCTCGCTTCGCCGCCGCTGGTAGTGGCCTATGCGATTGCCGGCACCATCCGGTTCGATATCGAGAAAGACGTGCTCGGGCTCGACGCCGACGGCAAGGAAATCCGCCTGCAGGACATCTGGCCAAGCGACGAAGAAATCGACGCGGTGGTCAAGGCGTCGGTCAAACCGGAGCAGTTTCGCGCGGTGTACATCCCGATGTTCGCGATTCACGAAGATACCGGTCCCAAAGTCGCCCCGCTGTACGACTGGCGCCCGCAAAGCACCTATATCCGCCGCCCGCCGTATTGGGAAGGCGCATTGGCCGGTGCGCGTCCGCTCAAGGGCATGCGCCCGCTGGCGGTGCTGCCGGACAACATCACCACCGATCACCTGTCGCCGTCCAACGCGATCATGCGGGACAGTGCCGCCGGCGAGTACCTGGCGAAAATGGGCCTGCCGGAAGTTGACTTCAACTCCTACGCGACGCACCGCGGCGATCACCTGACCGCGCAACGCGCGACCTTCGCCAACCCGAAACTGTTTAACGAAATGGTGCAGGAAAACGGCAAGGTCAAGCAGGGCTCCCTGGCGCGTATCGAGCCTGAAGGCAAGGTCACGCGGATGTGGGAAGCCATCGAAACCTACATGGAACGCAAGCAGCCGCTGATCATTATCGCCGGTGCCGACTACGGCCAGGGCTCGTCCCGCGACTGGGCGGCCAAGGGCGTGCGCCTGGCCGGGGTGGAAGCGATCGCCGCCGAGGGTTTCGAGCGTATCCACCGCACCAACCTGGTCGGCATGGGCGTATTGCCCCTGGAGTTTCTGCCGGGTACCGACCGCCACACACTCATGATCGACGGCAGCGAAACCTATGACGTGGTCGGCGAACGCACGCCGCGCGCGCAACTGACCCTGGTGATCAATCGCAAGCATGGCGAGCGTGTCGAGGTGCCGGTCACCTGTCGCCTGGACACCGCTGAAGAAGTGTCAATCTACGAGGCGGGCGGCGTGTTGCAACGTTTTGCCCAGGACTTCCTGGAATCGGCGGCGACCGCCTGAAGAGGATAACCATGGCACACGCAGCGCAAATCAAGATCCCCGCCACCTATATGCGTGGCGGCACCAGCAAGGGGGTTTTCTTCAGCCTCGAGGACCTGCCGCCATCGGCCCGGGTACCGGGTGCTGCCCGTGACGCCTTGCTGTTGCGGGTGATCGGCAGCCCCGACCCCTATGACAAACAAATCGACGGCATGGGCGGCGCCACGTCCAGCACCAGTAAAAGCGTGATCCTGTCCAGGAGCACCCGTGCCGGGCATGACGTGGACTACCTGTTTGGCCAGGTCTCCATCGACAAGCCATTTGTCGACTGGAGTGGCAACTGCGGCAACCTGTCGGCGGCGGTCGGTTCGTTCGCCATCAGCGCCGGCCTGGTCGACCCAGGCCGCGTGCCCCACAACGGCGTGGCCGTGGTGCGCATATGGCAGGCCAATATCGGCAAGACCATCATTGCCCACGTGCCCATGACCGACGGCGCGGTGCAGGAAACCGGCGATTTCGAACTCGACGGTGTGACCTTTCCAGCCGCTGAAGTGCAGCTGGAATTCATCGACCCGGCGGCGGAAGAGGAGGGGGGTGGCGGCTCGATGTTCCCCACCGGCAACCTGATCGACGAACTCGAAGTGCCGGGTGTCGGCACCTTCAAGGCCACCCTGATCAATGCTGGCATTCCGACGATTTTCATCGATGCCCAAGACCTGGGCTATACCGGCACCGAGCTGCAAGGCGCAATCAACGGCGACCCGCAGGCCCTGGCCATGTTCGAAACCGTGCGTGCCTATGGCGCGTTGCGCATGGGCCTGATCAAACACCTGGACGAAGCGGCCCAGCGCCAGCACACGCCGAAGGTTGCGTTCGTGGCCAAGCCTGCCGATTACGTGGCCTCCAGCGGCAAGGCGATCAAGGCCGGCGATGTGGACCTGCTGGTGCGAGCCTTGTCCATGGGCAAGTTGCACCACGCCATGATGGGCACGGCGGCGGTGGCGATCGGCACGGCGGCGGCGATTTCCGGCACCCTGGTCAACCAGGCGGCCGGTGGCGTGGCGCGCAATGCCGTGCGCTTCGGGCATCCGTCGGGCACCTTGCGCGTCGGCGCCGAAGCGACGCAAGTCAACGGTGAGTGGGTGGTTAAGAAAGCCATCATGAGCCGCAGTGCGCGGGTGTTGATGGAAGGTTTCGTGCGCGTCCCCGGTGACGCTTTTTAACTGTGGGAGGGGGCTTGCCCCCGATTGCGGTGTGTCAGTCGACACATTCATCAGCTGACCCACCCCCATCGGGGGCAAGCCCCCTCCCACAGGGGATTTCTATTCCAAGGCAGGCAACCAGACCTGCCCTGATGATCAACCGTGACCCTGAGGAATAAACCAACCTTTTTGGAGAACTGCCATGAGCGCCAACGTCGACCAGAACAACCGCCCCGACTACGACCAGGTCCTGCAGGACATTGCCGACTATGTCCTCACTTACCGAATCGAGTCCGAGTCCGCCCTGGACACCGCACGCAACTGCCTGATGGACACCCTCGGCTGCGGCCTGCTGGCGTTGCGCTTTCCCGAGTGCACCAAGCACCTGGGGCCGCTCGTCGAAGGCACCGTGGTGCCGTTCGGCGCACGGGTGCCGGGCACTTCGTTGCGGCTGGACCCGGTCAAGGCTGCCTGGGACATCGGCTGCATCGTGCGCTGGCTCGATTACAACGACACCTGGCTCGCGGCGGAGTGGGGCCACCCTTCGGACAATCTGGGCGGCATCCTCGCGGTGGCTGATCATCTGTCGCAGCAACGCGTGGCCAACGGCGACGCACCGCTGAGCGTACGCACCGTGCTGGAGGCGATGATCATGGCCCACGAGATCCAGGGCGTGATTGCCCTGGAAAATGCCTTCAACCGCGTCGGCCTCGACCATGTGCTGCTGGTCAAAGTCGCCTCGACGGCAGTTACCGCCAAACTGATGGGCGCCAACCGCGAGCAACTGCTCGCCGCCTTGTCCCATGCGTTTGTCGACGGACAAGCGTTGCGCACTTATCGCCATGCGCCCAATGCCGGTTCGCGCAAGTCCTGGGCGGCGGGCGATGCGTCGAGTCGCGGGGTGCGCCTGGCGGATATCGCGTTGCGCGGCGAGATGGGCATCCCCGGTGTGCTGAGCGCGCCGCAGTGGGGCTTCTACGACGTAGTGTTCAGCCACACCAACAAGGACCTGGCCCTCAAGCCTGAAGAACAGCGTCGCTTCAGCCTGTCCCAACCCTATGGCACCTACGTGATGGAGAACGTGCTGTTCAAGATCAGCTTTCCCGCCGAGTTCCACGCGCAGACGGCCTGCGAAGCGGCGGTCACCTTGCATCCGCTGGTCAAGCGGCGCCTGCATGAAATCGAACGTATCGTGATCACCACCCACGAGTCGGCCATTCGTATCATTTCCAAGGTCGGCCCATTGGCCAACGCGGCGGACCGTGACCATTGCCTGCAATACATGACCGCCGTGCCCTTGGCCTTCGGCGACCTGGTGGCCGAACATTATGAAGACCACTTCCATGCGGCCCATCCAATCATCGATGAACTGCGCGGGAAAATGGTCATCGTTGAAGACCCGCGTTACAGCCGCGAATACCTGGAGGCCGACAAGCGCTCCATTGCCAATGCGGTGCAGGTGTTCTTCACCGACGGCACCTGCACCGAGCAGGTGACGGTAGAGTATCCGATTGGCCATCGCCGTCGTCGTGAGCAAGGCATTCCTCTGCTGGAAGCCAAGTTCAAAGCCAATCTGGCGACGCGCTTCCCCGCGCAGCGCAGCGCCGAGATTTTTGCCTTGTGCAAGGACCAGGCACGGCTTGAGGCTACGCCAGTCAACCGTTTCATGGACCTGTTCATGATCTAGAAAACAACTCGGCCAGTGTGGGAGGGGACTTGCCCCCGATAGCGGAGTGTCAGTCAGTGCATCAGGTACTGATCCACCGCCATCGGGGGCGAGCCCCCTCCCACATTTCAGCCTTCAAACCGCAAAATCACCCTGCGGTTGTGCTTGCTCTTCTTCTCGATCTTCTCGCAGAACACCCGGCCGATTTCCTCGGTATTGAGCACATGGGTGCCGCCGCACGGCTGGATGTCGATGCCCGCAATTTCAATCACCCGCACCGAACCCTGGATGACCGGCGGCGCCACGGCCTGGGTGCGGGTGATCTGCAGCAGGGTGGCGTACTCGGTAGCGGCCAGCGACAGGGTTTGCACCGGGTGCGCCTGCTCGATCAGTGCGTTGAGGTCGCGCGTGATGCTGTCCTTGTCCAGGGTCATTTCCGGCAGGTCGAAATCCAGGCGACCCTTGTCCGCGCTGATACTGCAACCGGTGACGGGCGCGTCGATGATGGAGCAGAGCAAGTGCAGGCAGGTGTGCATCTTCATATGCTGGTAGCGGCGCTCCCAGTCCAGGCCGGCGTCTACCTGGGCGCCGGCGATCAGTTGCGCCGGGCGATGTTCCACCTGGTGCCAGATGATCGAGCGCAGCACCGGATCGCGCACCGTGCCGGTGACCTGCACGCGGCTGCCGTCGGCCAGGATGAGGTGGCCGGTGTCGCCCGGTTGTCCACCGCCGGTGGGGTAGAACAGGGTGTGCTCCAGCGCGACGCCGTGCTCGCTGACGGCAATCACCCGGGCGCTGAAGGCGTTTTGATAGGGTGCGCTGTCGAACAGCGCCAGGGTTTCCATGGTGTGCACGGACATGTTCAACCTCCGACGATCAGTGGGCTGGCTTGCAACAAGTGACGCACCATCGCACTCAAGCCAGGGGGAGAGAGCAGGGTAATTTCGAACGCCGGCCCGCAGACTTTCAGGTTCAGCGGCAGGCGTGGCAGTTGTTCGCCGAGGTCGAGACGGCGCAGGCGAAATTGCAGGTGATGGCGCTCCTTCACCGTAGGTTCGAGCATCAGCCCCGGCAGTGGATGAAAGTCGGCGTCCAGCACCGTGACCTTGTGCCCCGCATCGACCTCGCCGACCACGTGCAGGCGCTCATCCAGGGCGAACGCGCCGAGGTAGCTGCTGTGCTCCGATTCATCGTTTTTCTGCAACTGGATCTGGTTGACCACTTTGACCTTGGTGCCCGCCGGCACGTCCTGGGTAATGACGCAGGACGGGCTGATAAACACGTTGTCACCGATCTGCACATAGCCCAGCACCCGCGCCCCGGCGCCGACCTCGACATGGTTGCCCAGGCGTGGATGACGCTTGCCGTCCGGGTTGTTGGCGATACCGCGAGCGCCCAGGGTCACGCCGCAGAGGATGTAGCAATCGTGACCGATCTCGCAGGTTTCACCGATGACCGTGCCGTAGCCATGGTCCAGCACAAAGCGCCGGCCGATGCGCGCAGCCGGGTGAATCTCGGCCCCGGACAGGATCTTGCCCTGGTTGCTGAGCTTGAGAGCCATGCGCGTAAATACGCCGTGGGCGGGCTCCGGAAAATGCCACACCAGGTGCGCAAGCCGGTAGAACAACACCGCCTTGAACGAAGCGTAGGATTCCAGGATCAGCTCACCGCGTCCGCGCGATGCCGGGTCGCGATAGGCGTAGGCGATCAGGTCCTCGGCCACCGCCTGGGAAGCGTTCTGGATCAGCGGCGCCAGGTGCGGTTCCAGCTGCTTCATCTGCCCGGGCGTCAGGGTCTGGATGAGGTGGGTCAGCAACTCATCGTGCAGCTGTTGCATGTCGATAAAGCCTCCCATGGAGGCACCCCCGCATTCTGTTTGGTTGGGTAACCGGCTATTCGAAACTGGGCAGGTAGCTGTCGGCATTGTCGTAGACCATGGTCAACACCACCGTTTCAGGCGGCAGTTCCGGGGCGAGTTGGGCGATGGCGACCATATTGGCGGCCGAGGACAGCCCCAGGCTGATGGCGTCGGTGCGCATGATGCGTTTGATCATCTCCAGGCACGCCCCATGCGACACCTTGAGCATGCCGTCCAGCACGTCCAGGTTGAGAATGCTCGGGATCAGGCCAATCGACAGGCCCTGGATGGCGTGCGGGGCGTGCCGGTCCTTGAGCAGGTCGCATTCCTCCGGTTCCACGCCCATCACGCGCAGTGCCGGCCAGGCGGCCTTGAGGGTTTCGCCGATCCCGGTGAGATGCCCACCGGTGCCGATGCCGCTGACGAAGTAGTCCACACGCCGTTCGCCAAAGGCACGGAGGATTTCCGGCGCGGTGGTGTCGCGGTGGGTTTGCGGGTTGGCGCCGTTGCGTTGCTGGTTGAGCATCACGTAGTTGGGATTTTCCAACAGCAGCTCCATGCACTTTTCGCCGTGGGAGTTGTTACCCAGACGGCTGTCCGAGAGCACCACCCTGGCGCCATACAGGCGCAGCAGCTTCTGTTTTTCCGGGCTGTAGTTGTCCGGAATCACCAGCACCACTTTGTAGCCGAGCACATTGCCAGCCATCACCAGGCCGATGCCGGTATTGCCACCGCTGGGTTCGATGATGGTTTGCCCAGAGTCGCGCATCAACACACCCCGGCGCTCGGCGTCGAGGATCATGCCCAGGGCGATGCGCGCCTTGTGGCTGCCGCCCGGGTTGAGGGATTCCAGCTTGGCGTAGACCTCGATGCCGAGGTCTTCGGAAAACTGCGCCAGACGCACGATCGGGGTCTGGCCGATCACGTCGAGAATGGAGTTATGCAGCATCGGTCGGCCCCCGGTCAGTACAGCGGCATGTCGGGTTCGACGTCGCGCACCCAATGTTTCATACCGCCCTGCAGGACTTTGGTGTTGGCGAAGCCCGCCGCCAGCAAGGTGCTGGCGGCCTGCTCGGCGCGGGTGCCGGCGTAGCAGATCAGGTAATGGGTGTTGTCGCGGCTCAGGCTGCCGAGCTGCTCATCGAGCTCGGCCAGGGGGATGTGCACCACGCCTGGCAATTTGCACACTTCCAGTTCGCTGGCGTCGCGTACGTCGAGCAACACGTCGGCGCTGCGGGGGTTGTCGATCACTTGCTTGAGCACGCGGGGCTCAATGTAGCGCTCGTCGGCCAGGGACGGGTGGCTCGGCACGGCGTCCGCGCACACCGCTGGCGTGGCGGTCTGGCTGTGGCGCAGGTCTGAGCAGCACGGGCAGTCGGCACGGCGCTTGAAACGGATTTCGCTGAATTTCATGGCCAGCGCATCGAAGCGCATCAAGCGGCCGGACAAAGGTTCGCCAATGCCGATAAGCAATTTGATCGCCTCGGTCGCCTGGATCATGCCGACCACCCCCGGCAACACGCCGATGACCCCGCCGGCGCTGCAATTGGGGGCCAGCTCTGCGGGCGGGGCCTTGGGGAACAGGCAGCGGTAGCACGGCCCGCCTTTATGGTTGAGCACACTGATTTGCCCGTCGAAGCGGTAGATGGCGCCGTATACCAGAGGCTTGCCCAGCTGCACGCAGGCGTCATTGACCAGGTAGCGGGTGTCGAAATTGTCTGTGCCATCGATCACCAGGTCATAGGCGCCCACCAGTTCCAGGGCGTTGTCGGTATCGAGCGCGGTGTTGTGTGTGTTGATCTGGATGTGGGGGTTCAGATCCTGCAAACGTTGCCTGGCGGACTCCACCTTGGGCATGCCCAGGGTGCTGTTGCCGTGTACGATCTGGCGTTGCAGATTGCTGCTTTCCACCACGTCGAAGTCCACCAGGCCCAGGGTGCCGATGCCGGCCGCCGCCAGGTACAGGCTGATGGGTGAGCCCAGGCCACCGGTGCCGATGATCAGCACCCTGGCTTTCTTCAGGTTCAACTGACCTTCACGGCCGACACCGGGCAGAGTGATATGGCGTACGTAGCGTTGCACTTCTTCGTTGCTCAGGGTGTCGACGTCGATGCCGCCGGAGGTCGCCAGCAGCACTTCGATCCGGGCCTTTTCCGGCAAGCTGTCGTCGGCGTCGATCAACGCTTCCTCGGCGGTAAACAGGAAGTGTTCCTTGAGCTGGTTGTTCTGCTCGTGAAACAGATGCGGGCGCAACTGTGGGTGACTGTCGCAGAGGTTTTCAATGACTTCGCGCAATGTCGATCCTGCGCCCTCGAGGGTCGATTGCGGCAGCTTGGCCACGCGAACCAGAATGTCGGGGAAAGAGACAGCGTTCATGGACAACTCCGTGTGCAGGTCGTTGAAAGGTTGAAGGGCGAAATGCTTGCCATCCCAGGCAAACAGCTTTGACCCCAGGGCCTGGCCCTGGCGAACATCCACCACCAGGTAGCCTACAGGGTAGATCGGCTCGCCCAGGAACAGCGCCTTGTCCTGGTCTTCATCACTGAAATAGGCGCCGACATCCGGGTGCGAGTGGTAGATCACCACCACCGGGTTGTCGCTGCGAAACGCCTTGTTCAGCAGCAGCGTATCGGCGACTGAAAAGGTGTAGCCGTTGGCCGCGCTGCGCGGGTACATCTGCGGGTTTCTGCGGTGCAACTCGTTCTGGATATTGCTGCCCAGGTACACACTGCCGTCGGCGAAGATAAAACCGCAGCACTCCTCGGGATAGCTGCGGCTGGCGTGGGCGTAGATCTGTTCCAGGGCTTCGGGGCGCAGGACATCCATGTTTCTCTCGCGTCGCTGGGTGATGGGTGCAGGGGTCAATTTTTGTTGGCCAGCAGTTTTTCGATGGGCAGCTTGGTGATCGCAAAGCCGGCCAACAGGATCGCCGAGTACAGCATCAGGTCACGGGAAATCTCCACCCCTTCGTACCAGGCACCGATGATGACTGCGAACACCGGAAAGATGATGAACACGAATGACAGGATGATCGGGCTCAGGCGCTTGAGCAGCATGAAATACACAATGAAACCGCCCACCGAAGCGACCAGCCCAAGGTAGAACAGCGCGCTCCAGGAGCGCAGGGTGATGGCGTCGAACGTCGGGTTTTCAAACCACAGGCCGGCCACGAACAGCATCAGCCCGGCAATGCCGATGGGCAGGGTGTTATAGGTGATGACACTGATGGCGCTGCCTTTTTGTTTGGTAATCACGTAGCACAACGCGTGCATGATCGCGGCGGTCAGAATCGCCAGTACGCCGAAGAACTCGGCATGGTCCAGGTGCAGGCCCTGGCTCTTGATGATCATGTAGAGGCTGCCGAAACCGATGCCGATGCCGACCACCTGGGACAGGTAGATGCGCTCACGCAGGAACAGCGCGGAGAAGATCAGAATGAACACCGGCATGCAGCTGAACAGCAGGGCAGTCAGACCGGACGAGACGTGCATCTCGCCGTAGTTGAGCAGGTAATAGGGAATGCTGAAGTAGGACAGGGTCACGAACACGAAGAACCAGCGGCTTTCCCGTGGGAACACAATCGGCTCACGGCGCACCATGGCGAAACACAGGAACAGCGGGAAGGCGATCAGGAAGCGCAGGCCTGCTGACGTCAGCGGCGGCACGCTTTCCACCGCAATCTTGATGCCCAGCCAGGTAGTGCCCCAGCTCAGGCACACGATCAGGAACATCACGCTGGTGATCAAGCCGGCCAGCCATTGTTTCCGGGTTTTGGTTTTTGCGGTGTTTTCAAGAATGGCGGACATTGGCATCGTTTATTGCTTCCCTGAGCCGGAATTGAACTCTATATTGAACTTGTTATAAGTGATTCAATCCGGTGATTGAACCCGCAAAAGCACACTATTAGGGCGAATGATGACTGTCAAAACAAATATTGACATGGTGTCAATTATGCGTGAGGGGTTGTCCAACGGTCAGGGCGTGAAGTACAAGCGCCTGTCCGATGTCATGGAACGGGGCATCCTTGAAGGCACGATTGAACCGGGAAGAAAACTGCCGCCTCATCGGGTGCTTTCCGACAATCTGGGCGTCACTATCGGCACCATCAGCCGGGCCTACGGTGAGCTGGAGCGGTTGGGTTTGGTGGTGGCGCGTGTGGGTGACGGTACATTCGTGCGCAAGCGTGGGATGGAGCGCCAGCGTGATGAAGGCTTTCGCAACTTCAGCGAGGAGCCACGGCAGTACTTCGACATGAGCCGCAACATGCATATTCCGGGGCAGGAAACGGTATTCCTTGCCCAGAGCTTCCAAACCCTGTCGACCAACGGCAAATTTCTCCAGGACATCAGCGCCTATACCCCGGACGCGGGTCTGCCGCGCTATCGCGAGGCCGGTGCGCAATGGCTGGTGCAGCGCGACTTTCATCCGATTCCCGAGCAGGTCATCTGCGTCAATGGCGGCCAGCATGGCTTGCTCTGCGCGATGATGGCGTTGCTGCGCGCCGGCGACACGGTGGTCACCGAGCAACTGACTTACCCGGGGCTTATCACCGCCGCGCGGATGCTGGGTGTGCGGTTGATCGGGCTGGAGATGGATGAAGAAGGCGTGCTGCCGGGTGCGCTGGATGAAGTCTGTCGAAATCACCGGGTTTCGGCGCTGTATTGCACGCCAACGATCCAGAATCCCACAACCGCAGTGTTGTCAGTCCCGCGCCGTGAAGCGTTGGCCAAGGTCTGTCGTGAACATAATCTGCTGATTCTGGAGGATGAAGCCCATGGCGTGCTGGTCGAGGATCGTCCTCCGCCCCTCAGTTACTTCGCCCCTGAACGTACGATCCTGATCAGCAGCTTGAGCAAGGCGGTATCGGCCGGGCTGCGCGTGGGCTATGTGCATGCGCCGCCGGCGCTGGTCAGCCGGGTGTCGGCGGCACTGCGTTCGACCTGCTGGATGGCCACCCCGGTGACCCTGGAACTGGCGACCCAATGGATCGAAAACGGCACGGCGGAATACCTGCTGCGCCAGCAGATCAACGAGATAAGCCGGCGCAAGGCCTTGGTCGAGGGCTTATTGAGCGGTCTGCAGTATCGCACTCACCTCAACAGCCCGCACTTCTGGATCGAAGTGCCGGAACCCTGGCGCGCGTCGGAAATCGAGGCAGAACTCAAGCAGAACAACTACCTGATCGCGACCGCCGAAGCGTTTGCCGTGGGGCAGACGGCGGTGCCGCAGTTTATCCGGGCAAGTATTTGCAATACCTCGGGGGATGATCAGTTGCTGCGGGCGGGGTTCGATGCGCTGGCGACGGCGCTGGGGCAGGGGGGTGGAAGGTTTCAGTTGTAGGTGTTAAGGCGCAAGACGTAAGCTTCAAGCTTCAAGCTTCAAGACGAGAGCCGAGTGGCATGTTCTTGCAGCTTATAGCTTGCAGCTTGCCGCTGCCTCACTTAAACCTGCGCTCCACACCCTTCTCCACCAGAATCTTCGCCGAAATCTCTTCCACCGAAAAATGCGTGGAATTGATGTGCGCAATATTTTCGCGACGGAACAGATTTTCCACTTCGCGCACTTCGAACTCACACTGGGCGTAACTTGAATAACGGCTGTTGGGCTTGCGTTCATTCCGGATCGCGGTGAGGCGGTCCGGGTCGATGGTCAGGCCGAACAGCTTGTGCGAATGGGCGCGCAGGGCGGCGGGCAGCGTCAGGTGTTCCATGTCGTCTTCCGTCAGCGGGTAGTTGGCCGCGCGAATACCGAATTGCATGGCCATGTACAGGCAGGTCGGGGTCTTGCCGCAGCGCGACACGCCCACCAGGATCAGGTCGGCCTTGTCGTAATAGTGCGTGCGGGCGCCGTCGTCGTTGTCGAGGGCGAAGTTCACTGCCTCGATACGCTCCATATAGTTGGAATTATGACCAATGGAATGGGACTTTCCGACGGAGTAAGAGGAATGCTCGCTCAACTCCTGTTCCAATGGCGCCAGGAACGTGGAGAAAATGTCGATCATGAAACCATTCGAGGTCGCGAGAATCTCACGAATGTCTTGATTGACGATGGTGTCGAAAATGATCGGGCGACAACCGTCTTTTTCAGCCGCCAGATTGATTTGTTGTACCATGGCCCGCGCTTTATCCACGCTGTCTATATAAGGTCGCGTGAATTTGGCGAAGGTAATGTTTTCGAACTGCGCGAGCAGGCTCTGGCCCAGTGTTTCGGCCGTGATGCCGGTGCCATCGGAAATAAAGAAAGCAGATCGTTTCATTTGAGCCCTGGGCCTTAAGCTGATGGCGAATCTTGGATATGATAGGCGCGATTTTGCCGTCCCGCAGTGGGCCGCATTCTCACTTATTTTCCAGGTCCAGGCCACAAGCGCTGGCGTTCGCTCCTACTGAGCAAGCCGCGTCCTGAGCTTTTCCAACACAGAAAGTGGAGAGATCACCTTGGTAGAGTACGTAGTTTCCCTCGATAAGCTCGGCGTCCATGATGTAGAGCACGTGGGGGGCAAGAACGCATCCCTCGGCGAGATGATCAGTAATCTTGCAGGCGCCGGTGTCTCGGTGCCGGGTGGTTTCGCCACCACGGCCCAGGCTTACCGTGATTTCCTCGAGCTGAGCGGCCTGAACGCCCAGATCCACGCCGCGCTGGACGCTCTGGACGTCGATGACGTCAACGCCCTGGCCAGAACCGGCGCCCAGATCCGTCAATGGATCATGGAAGCCGAGTTCCCCGAGAAGCTCAACGAAGAAATCCGCACCGCCTTCGCCACCTTGTCCGCCGGCAACCCGGACATGGCTGTCGCCGTGCGCTCCTCGGCCACCGCCGAAGACTTGCCGGACGCCTCTTTCGCCGGTCAGCAGGAAACGTTCCTGAACATCCGCGGCGTGGAAAACGTGATCCGCGCGGCCAAGGAAGTTTTTGCCTCGCTGTTCAACGACCGCGCCATTTCCTACCGCGTGCACCAGGGTTTCGACCACAAGCTGGTGGCCTTGTCTGCCGGTGTGCAGCGCATGGTACGTTCGGAAACCGGCACCGCCGGTGTGATGTTCACCCTGGACACCGAATCGGGCTTCCGTGACGTGGTGTTTATCACCGGCGCCTACGGCCTGGGCGAAACCGTCGTACAAGGCGCGGTCAACCCTGACGAATTCTACGTGCACAAGCACACCCTTGAGGCCGGACGCCCGGCCATCCTGCGCCGCAACCTGGGCAGCAAGGCGATCAAGATGATCTACGGCGACGAGGCCAAGGCTGGTCGCTCGGTTAAAACGGTTGACGTCGACAAGGCTGAGCGTGCGCGTTTCTGCCTGACCGACGCTGAAGTCAGCGAGCTGGCCAAGCAAGCGATGATCATCGAGAAGCACTACAAGTGCCCGATGGACATCGAGTGGGCCAAGGACGGTGACGACGGCAAGCTGTACATCGTGCAGGCCCGTCCCGAGACCGTTAAGAGCCGCACGTCGGCCAACGTCATGGAACGCTACCTGCTCAAGGAAACCGGCACCGTGCTGGTGGAAGGCCGCGCCATCGGCCAGCGCATCGGCGCCGGCAAGGTGCGCATCATCAAGGACGTGTCCGAGATGGACAAAGTCCAGCCGGGTGACGTGCTGGTCTCCGACATGACCGATCCGGACTGGGAGCCGGTGATGAAGCGCGCCAGCGCCATCGTCACCAACCGTGGCGGGCGCACGTGCCACGCAGCGATCATCGCCCGTGAGCTGGGGATTCCCGCGGTTGTCGGTTGCGGCAACGCCACGCAGCTGTTGAAAGATGGCCAGGGTGTGACGGTGTCCTGTGCCGAAGGCGACACCGGCTTCATCTTCGAAGGCGAGCTGGGCTTCGACATCAAGCAGAACTCCATCGACGCCATGCCGGACCTGCCGTTCAAGATCATGATGAACGTCGGCAACCCGGACCGCGCCTTCGACTTCGCGCAGTTGCCGAACGCCGGTGTGGGCCTGGCCCGCCTGGAATTCATCATCAACCGCATGATCGGCGTGCACCCCAAGGCCCTGTTGAACTACGCCGGCCTGCCGCTGGACATCAAGGAAAGCGTCGACAAGCGCATCGCCGGTTACAACGACCCGGTGGGCTTCTACGTCGAGAAGCTGGTGGAAGGCATCAGCACCCTGGCGGCGGCGTTCTACCCGAAAAAGGTCATCGTGCGGCTGTCGGACTTCAAGTCCAACGAATACGCCAACCTGATCGGCGGCAAGCTTTACGAGCCGGAAGAAGAAAACCCGATGCTGGGTTTCCGTGGCGCCTCGCGTTACATCAGCGAGGCCTTCCGTGACTGCTTCGAACTCGAGTGCCGCGCCCTCAAGCGTGTGCGCAACGAGATGGGGCTGACCAACGTCGAAATCATGGTGCCGTTCGTGCGTACCCTGGGCGAGGCGAGCCAGGTGGTTGATCTGCTGGCCGAAAACGGTCTGAGCCGCGGCGAAAACGGCCTGCGCGTGATCATGATGTGCGAGCTGCCGTCCAACGCCATCCTGGCCGAGGAATTCCTGGAGTTCTTCGACGGTTTCTCCATCGGCTCCAACGACCTGACCCAGCTGACCCTGGGCCTGGACCGTGACTCCGGGATCATCGCCCACCTGTTCGACGAGCGAAATCCTGCGGTCAAGAAGCTGCTGTCCAACGCCATCCAGGCCTGTAACAAGGCCGGCAAGTACATCGGTATCTGTGGCCAGGGCCCGTCCGATCACCCTGACCTGGCCAGATGGCTGATGGAACAGGGTATCGAAAGCGTCTCGCTGAACCCCGATTCCGTGCTTGAAACCTGGTTCTTCCTGGCTGAAGGTCAAGCGTCCGCTTAAAGCCGCTACGTCAAAAGTGCCGGTCACCTGTCGAGGGTGACCGGCATTCTTATCTGTACAGGGCGGAATTCCTACCGAACGCCGCCCTTTTTTGTGCAAGAGCATTATGCAAAGCAGCAGCAACCTGTTTCCCGTCGCCCTGATCAGCGCTGAACGTCGTGGCGACCTGAGTGAAGATGTGTACCGTCTCAAACCCGGCAACAGCCCCGACGCTACCGTCGAGCTGGCGGTTACCCGGTTGGGCCTGGCCGATGTCCCGGAAAACCGGGGCACGCCGGTTATTTTCCTGCACGGCAGTTTTTCCAATCGGCGCTTCTGGTATTCGCCCAAGGGCATTGGCCTGGGCGCTCACCTGGCGCGCCGCGGTTTTGATGTGTGGATCCCGGAAATGCGCGGCCATGGCCTGTCCAGGCGCAACCACGACTACGTGCGCAACCGTGTCGCCGATTATGCGCGCTACGATTTGCCGGCCATCGGCGCCTTTGTGCACGAGCAAAGTGGGCAGGTGCCGCACTGGATCGGGCATTCCCTCGGCGCCACGACGTTGGCTGCGGCCCTGGGAGGGCAAACCTTGAACGCGCAGTCAGTGGCCTCAGTGGCGTTATTTGGTTGCCAGGTCAGCCGCACGCATTGGCCGTTGAAAATTCCACCGGTGGAGTGGGGCGGTCGATTTATCCTGAAGCGTCTAGCTCAGGTGTCTGGCCCACGCTTCAAGCGTGGACCGGAGGACGAACCGGCCGGTGTGATAATCGAAGCGCTGCGTTGGAATGGCCTGTTCGGCCGCTTTGGCGACGGCGAGCGGGATTGGTGGAAAGGCCTGGCAGCGGTCGACGTGCCGTTGTTGGCGGTCAGTGCGGCGGGCGATCGGCAGGATCCGGACTGGGCGTGTCGCAAGCTGTTCGAGCAAGTCGGCAGCGAGCATCGCCAGTACCTGTGCCTGGGACGTGGGCAGGGTTTTACCGAAGATTTCGGGCATGTACAAATGCTGGTCAGCAAAGCCGCGCAGGCCCAAGTGTGGCCCTTGGTGGAACGCTGGTTGAAAGATCCGCTGACACCTGTGCTCGGCACCCGGCCAGAGGTGGCTGTGGCGGTTTGACGAAGCGCGCCATCGAGGCCGTTTCACTCTTGAGTGGTTGCGGCTAAGATATGACGCCTCAGGCGCTTCTGGTCATATTCAGTCGCGTAACGACTATTGCGTTGCGTTGATTGCGCTTTGATCATGGCCGGCGCCAGTGGCCGAGCACTTAAAGAATGCCTGCTGCAGCACGTTTTTCCTGATATATGCCGTGAACTGTTCGACCCCTTCTTTGATGACAGGAGTTTCGCGATGGACCATTACGTGACCCCCGACCTGTGCGACGCCTACCCGGAGTTGGTGCAGGTGCTTGAGCCGATGTTCAGCAATTTCGGTGGCCGAGACTCCTTCGGCGGCGAGATTGTCACCCTCAAATGCTTCGAGGATAACTCCCTGGTCAAGGCACAGGCCGAGCAGCCGGGCGCCGGCAAGGTGTTGGTGGTCGATGGAGGTGGTTCGCTGCGGCGTGCGTTGCTCGGTGACCTGATTGCCGAGAAAGCCGCGAAAAACGGCTGGGAAGGTATGGTGATCTACGGTTGCATCCGCGATGTCGACATCCTTGCCCAGACCGACCTGGGCGTGCAGGCCCTGGCTGCCCATCCGATGAAAACCGACAAGCGTGGCCTGGGTGACCTGAACGTGGCGGTGACCTTTGCAGGCGTGACGTTCCGCCCGGGTGAATACGTGTACGCCGATAACAACGGGGTAATCGTCTCGCCCAGCCCGCTGAAAATGCCTGAATAAACCGCAGTAGCCGAAAGGGATGAGGATGTTCGAGGAAGACAACGCGCAGTGGGGGCTGGTGCATGCCCTGGTGCTGGACGGTAAAGGCGGTGCGCGTTCGATTGCCCGGACCGAGCTTGACGAGTTGCAACTGCAGCCCCAGGAAAGCCTGTGGCTGCATTGGGACCGCAGCCATCCGCAAACCCAGACCTGGCTGCGCAAATCCAGCGGTTTGAGTGAATTTGCCTGTGACCTCCTGCTGGAAGAAAACACCCGTCCGCGGCTGCTGCCGCTGCCGGATGCGGAACTGCTGCTCTTTCTGCGCGGGATCAATCTCAATCCCGGCGCGGAACCGGAAGACATGGTTTCGGTACGTATATTCGCGGCAGCCAATCGGGTGATTTCCCTCAGGTTGCGCCCGTTACGCGCCACCGATGAGCTGCTGGTGCAATTGGCCGAGGGCAAGGGCCCCAGAACTGCATCGGAACTGATCCTTTATATGGCGCAGTACCTGACCAACAAAGTGCAGGATCTGGTCACTGGGCTGTCCGAAATTGTCGATGCCGAAGAAGAAAAACTCGATGCCGACGAACGGTATACCCCCGAGCACGGCAGCGTCTTGCAGATCCGTCGGCGAGCGGCCGGGCTCAAGCGTTTCCTGGCGCCGCAACGGGATATTTTTGCGCAGCTGACGCGAATCAAACTGGCGTGGTTCTGTGATGACGACGCTGACTATTGGAACGAATTACACAACAGCCTGACCCGTTACCTTGAAGAGCTCGAATTGGCTCGGGAGCGTGTGGGGCTTGTACTTGAGGCCGAAGACCGGCGCCTGAGCCTGCGCATGAACCGCACCATGTACCGCTTCGGCATCATCACCGGCATCTTCTTGCCGATGAGTTTTCTGACCGGCTTGCTGGGCATCAATGTAGGGGGAATACCGTTTTCCAGCAGCCCTTACGGATTCATGATTGCCTGCCTGCTGATGATCTCGGTGGCGCTGGGTCAATGGTGGCTTTTTCGACGGTTACGCTGGGTTTGAGCTGAATATGAGCTGAACGTAGGAAAGGGTCGATGTGACCCGATGAATTTTACCCTCGTCTTTTAAATCACTTGCGAGAGGTCTCTATGCACGATCCGTTCGAACAGTCTTTGCGTGACATGCTCAATGCTTCGCCATCCAACCGTGATGACGATGCCTGCCTGGGCCGCGTACTGAAAACCGCCAACCGTCAGGTAGGGGCGGGGGACCTGTTCGGTCTGCTCGGGCGTTGGGTGCCGGCGTTGATGATGGCCCTGAACAACGGTTCGGCCCATGTATCACCGGTTTCCCGGCATAAACCTCTTGCTCGCACTGCTGATAAGGCTGATTGAATATGGAACTTGATCTCTGGACCCAGAGCCTGGTCACCGCAATGACCGCATTGTGGACCAAGGTGGCGAATTTCATTCCCAACCTCTTTGGTGCCCTGGTCCTGGTACTGCTGGGCTTTGTCGTGGCCAAGCTGCTCGACACCCTGTTGTCCAAATTGCTCGCCAAACTCGGGCTGGATCGCCTGATGGCCGGTACCGGCCTGACCAAGCTGCTGGGCCGTGCCGGGCTGCAGGTGCCGATTTCAACGCTGATCGGCAAGATCGTTTATTGGTTCGTTCTACTTATTTTTCTGGTTTCTGCGGCTCAGTCCCTTGGACTTGAGCGAGTTTCAGCTACGCTCGACATGCTGGCACTGTATTTGCCGAAAGTATTCGGCGGCGCGCTGGTGCTGCTGGTCGGCGTTTTACTCGCGCAACTGGCCAATGGCCTGGTACGCGGAGCCGCTGAAGGTGTCGGCCTGGACTATGCGGCAGGCCTGGGGCGAATTGCCCAGGGACTGGTGATCATCATCAGTATTTCGGTCGCGATCAGCCAGTTGGAGGTCAAAACTGACCTGCTGAACCACGTTATCGTGATTGTTTTGATTACCGTTGGTCTGGCCGTTGCTCTGGCCATGGGCTTGGGAAGCCGGGAAATTGCCGGTCAGATTCTTGCGGGAATCTACGTGCGTGAGCTGTATCAGGTAGGGCAACAGGTGCGTGTGGGCGAGGTCGAAGGGCAAATCGAGGAGATCGGCACCGTCAAGACGACCGTGCTGACCGATGACGGGGAACTGGTGTCGCTGTCCAACCGGATTCTCCTGGAGCAGCAGGTCAGTAGCCGCTAAACCGGCAAACCCTGCTAATGTACGCCGCCGCGAACCCGGCTGACCGGGTTGCAGCGGACATTGACCTGACTGCCGGCACGACTTGTTTTGAATAAAGCCCAAACGCTGTCCACGCGCTATGACCCCCGTGAGCTCTCTGATGAGGAGTTGGTCGCGCGTTCGCACACGGAGCTGTTTCACGTAACACGCGCGTACGAAGAATTGATGCGCAGATATCAACGCACTCTGTTCAACGTTTGTTCAAGGTATTTGGGGAACGATAGGGATGCGGACGATGTCTGTCAGGAAGTGATGCTCAAGGTGCTGTACGGCCTGAAGAACTTCGAGGGAAAATCGAAGTTCAAGACCTGGCTCTACAGCATCACGTACAACGAGTGCATCACGCAGTATCGAAAGGAACGGCGAAAGCGTCGCTTGATGGACGCCTTGAGTCTGGACCCCCTTGAGGAAGCGTCTGAAGAAAAGGCGCCGACACCCGAGGAGAAGGGCGGACTCGATCGCTGGTTGGTGCATGTGAATCCGATTGACCGTGAAATTCTGGTGCTACGATTCGTCGCAGAATTGGAATTTCAAGAAATCGCTGACATCATGCATATGGGCTTGAGTGCTACAAAGATGCGTTACAAACGTGCTCTTGATAAATTACGTGAGAAATTTGCGGGCGAGACTGAAACTTAGTGCGTAGCAAATATCTCTTACGTGTAGGCAAGTTCTGTTAGACTTGTCGCCGAGTTGTCCCCCGGTTTGTGGGACTGCTTTACAATCACCAGATGGGGATTTAACGGATGAAACTGAAAAACACCTTGGGCTTGGCCATTGGTTCTCTTATTGCCGCTACTTCTTTCGGCGTTCTGGCACAAGGCCAAGGCGCAGTTGAGGGCGAGCTGTTCTACAAGAAGCAGTACAACGATAGCGTCAAGCACATCGAAGACGGCTTCAACCCTGGCGCTCGCATCGGTTACTTCTTGACCGACGACCTGTCCTTGAACCTGTCCTACGACAAGACTAACCACACCCGTTCGAACGACGGTACTGGCAACCAGAAGATCAAAGGTGATACCGGCAGCCTCGTTGCCCAATACCACTTCGGTCAAGCTGGCGTTGACAGCCTGCGTCCATACGTTGAAGGCGGTTTCGGCCACCAGAGCCGTACCAACGTGCAAGCTGACGGCCACAGCGGTCGCGACCAGACCACTTTCGCTACCATCGGTACCGGCGTGAAGTACTACTTCACCAACAACCTGTACGCTCGTGCTGGTGTTGAAGCTGACTACGGTCTGGACAACGGCAAGTGGGACTACTCCGCACTGGTTGGCCTGGGTGTGAACTTCGGCGGTAACGCTGGCGCAGCTGCTCCAGCTCCTACCCCAGCACCAGCTCCAGAGCCAGTTCCAGAGCCAGAAGCTCCGGTTGCTCAGGTTGTTCGTGTTGAGCTGGACGTTAAGTTCGACTTCGACAAGTCCGTTGTTAAGCCTAACAGCTACGGCGACGTGAAAAACCTGGCCGACTTCATGGCTCAGTACCCAGCTACCAACGTAGAAGTTGCTGGTCACACTGACTCCGTAGGTCCAGACGCTTACAACCAGAAGCTGTCCCAGCGTCGTGCTGACGCTGTTAAGCAAGTCCTGGTTAAAGACGGCGTGGCTCCTAGCCGTGTAACTGCTGTAGGTTACGGCGAATCCCGCCCAGTTGCTGACAACGCAACTGAAGCTGGTCGCGCTGTTAACCGTCGCGTAGAAGCGTCGGTTGAAGCTACCGCTCAGTAATTACTGAGTAGTAGAGAAAAGCCCGGCTCAGGCCGGGCTTTTTTTCGCCTGCGATTTACCTCAAGCGCTGGCCGCTGCCGCATCGCATGCCATTTGCGCCGCGCCGGCAACACGGCCAATCACCAGGATTGCCGGGCTTTTCAGCGCAAAAGCCTGCGCGTCTTCGTGCATGGCGGCGAGGTGGCTACGGCATTCGCGCTGTTCGGGCAACGATGCATTTTCAATCATCGCCACCGGCATATCCGCAGCCATGCCGCCCTCCAGCAGCTGTTGCCGGATCTCTTCGAGCTTGGCCACGCCCATGTACACCACCAGCGTCGTTCCGCCCTCGGCCAGTGCGCGCCAGTTCAGGCTGCTGTCATCCTGGGTATGCGCGGTGACCAGGGTTACGCCACGGCTGACGCCGCGCAAGGTCAACGGGATATGGCAATTCGTCGCTCCAGCCAGTCCCGAGGTGATGCCGTTGACCAGCTCCACCTCGATCCCACGCTCGCGCAGCCACGTCGCCTCTTCGCCACCCCGCCCGAAAATACACGGATCGCCGCCTTTAAGCCGCACCACACACTTGCCCTGGCGTGCATAGCGCAGCATCAGACGGTGAATGAACGCCTGCGGCGTAGAGCGACAACCGCCGCGCTTGCCGACGGTAATCACGCGCGCGTCCGTGCAGTGTTCCAAGACAACCGGGTTGACCAGATCGTCGATCAACACCACGTCTGCTTCATGCAGGGCCCTTACCGCTTTGAGGGTGAGCAATTCCGGATCACCGGGCCCAGCGCCTACCAGCCACACTTTTGCGCTCATGTTTTCCCCTCACACACTGATTGCGATTGGCTGCGGGCTGGCGGCCAGCAGACGTTTGATTTCCGGCACGCAGGAGCCGCATTGCGTGCCGCATCCCAGTTGCTGTTTGAGCCCGGTCAGGTCCATGCCACGGGCAATTGCGGCGCACACCGCGTTTTCGCTGACATTCTTGCAATTGCACAGGATCTTGCTGCTGGCCGGCGCTCCCCCCGGTGGCGCGCTCAGGGGCGCCAGGAGCCAGCGCCGCAGTTGATCGTCGGTGCGGCCCTCCAACCACAGGCTTTGCAGCCAATGCCGGGCCAGGGTTTCGCCGGCCAGACGAACCGCTGTAATACGGCCCTGTTCGATTTTCACCCGTTTGCCGATAGAGCGGCGCGGGTCGTCATAGGCCATCACCGGGCCGTCGTGCAGGCCCAGCAACTGGTCGATACGGGTCAGTATCTGCAGGTCGGGCGCCTCGGTATGGGCTGCGCGCACCAGCAGCGCCGGCCGCTCGCGCCCGCTCAGGCTCAGGCTGACGTAGGCAAATTCTTCGCACAGCGGGCGCAGGGCGTCGAAATGTCGTTGCACGTCACCCTCGATCAGCGCGAACAGCTGCCACGGCAGTTGCACCGCTTCCAGGCGCACACCGCTGTGTTTGAGTTCCGGCTGTTTCGATAACGGATCGAACGCCGGCTGAGTGAGCACATTGACGCCGCCTTTGAGAAACCGGTCGCCCCAATGCATCGGCAGGAACGCTTGACCGGGGCGCACGCTGTCATCGCTGGTGACCGCGACCACCACATTGCCCCGACGGCTTTTCAGGTTGACCAGGTCGCCTTCCTTGAAGCGGTGACGACGCAACTCGTCCGGGTGCAGGCTCAACAGCGCCTCGCTGACATGCCCGAACAGCTGCGCCGCCGTGCCGGTGCGGCTCATGCCGTGCCACTGGTCGCGCAGGCGACCGGTGATCAGGGTCAGGGGAAAGCGTGCGTCACGCTGCTCCTTGGCGGCGCGATAAGGCTCGGCGACAAATTGCGCACGGCCGTTATCAGTGGGGAAAATGCCGTCGACGTAGAGTCGTGGTGTTCCGGCTTGTGCGCCCACGGGAAACGGCCACTGTTGCGGGCCGAGTCGGTCAAGCAGGGCATGGCTGAGGCCTGACACATCCAGGTCACGCGCTTGAGTCAGCAGCTTGAACTCGTCAAAGATCTGCGCGGGTTGCTCAAAGGCAAACAGGCTGTCCAGCCCCGGCCGCAGACGGCGCTCCAGGCGCTGCGCGAAATCCACGGTAATCGCCCAGTCCGGTCGCGCTTCGCCCGGTGGGGTGATGGCGCGACGCACGTGGGAAATACGCCGTTCGGAATTGGTCACCGTGCCTTCTTTTTCACCCCAACTGGCGGCGGGCAGCAGCAGGTCGGCGTAGGCGGCGGTCTCGGTGGTTCGAAAGGCCTCCTGCAATACCACGAACGGACACGTCGCCAGCGCTGCACGCACTGCATTCTGGTCCGGCAACGATTGGGCCGGGTTGGTGCAGGCGATCCACAGCGCCTTGATCGTGCCCGCCTGCACCTGTTCAAACAGTTCGATAGCCGTGAGGCCGGTGGTTGCGGGCAGTTGGTCGACACCCCAGTAAGCGGCTACTTCTGCGCGGTGTTCGGGGTTGGCGGCGTCGCGGTGCCCAGGCAGCAGATTCGACAAACTGCCGGTTTCGCGCCCGCCCATGGCATTGGGTTGGCCGGTCAGGGAAAACGGCCCGCAGCCTGGCCGGCCAATCGTACCGGTGGCCAGGTGCAGGTTGATCAGCGCGCTGTTTTTTGCACTGCCCGCGCTCGATTGGTTAAGGCCCATGCACCACAGCGACAAGAAGCTACTGGAGGTGCCCACCCACTGCGCGCACAGGCGCAACTGCTCGATGCTGATGCCGCACAGTTGCGTGACCATTTGCGGCGTGTAGTCATGCACCAGGCGTTTGAGCGCTGCCAGGCCGTCGGTATGGGCGTGAATGAAATCGCGGTCGATCCAGTCTTCCCACAGCAGCAGATGCAAAATCCCATGGAACAGTGCGACATCCGTGCCCGGCAGGATCGCCAGGTGCAGGTCAGCCAAGTCGCAGGTGTCGGTACGGCGTGGATCGATCACCACCACGTTCATCTGCGGCCGTCGCGCCTTGGCCTCCTCCAGGCGTCGGTACAGTACCGGGTGCGCGTAGGCCATGTTGCTGCCGACGATCATCACACAGTCGCTGGTCTCCAGATCTTCATAGCTGCACGGTGGCGCATCGGCGCCCAGGCTACGTTTGTAGCCCACCACTGCCGAGGACATGCACAGCCGTGAGTTGCTGTCGATATTGTTGGTGCCGACCAGCGCCCGCGCCAGTTTGTTGAAACTGTAGTAGTCCTCGGTCAGCAATTGCCCGGAGATGTAGAACGCCACGCTGTCGGGGCCGTGTTCGGCAATGGTGTGGGCGAATACGGTGGCCGCATGTTCCAGGGCGCTGTCCCAGTCGGTGCGGGCGCGGGCCAGGTCTTTGCCCAGACGCAACTGCGGGTACAAGGCACGGGCGTCGAGGTCACCGGTCAGGTGCAGGCTGGCGCCCTTGCTGCACAGCTTGCCGAAGTTGGCCGGGTGGTCCGGGTCGCCTTGCACGCCGAGGATCCGGGTGTCGTCATGCTCGATCAGCACGCCGCAGCCCACCCCGCAATAACAGCAGGTGGACGCCGTGACCTGGCGGTTCATCACCCTGCATCCCGCAGGGCCAGCATCACTCGGCCGTTTTCCACGCGGGCGAGGTGATGATGGGCGCAACCGATATCCGGCGCCTGGGCTTCACCGGACGCCAAGTCGATCTGCCAGTTATGCAGCGGGCAGGCCACGCGTTTGCCATAGATCAAGCCCTGGGACAGCGGCCCGCCTTTGTGCGGGCAACGGTCATCGAGTGCGAAGACTTCATCGTCGCTGGTGCGAAAAATCGCAATGTCGCCCTTGGGCCCGTTGATGATGCGCGAGCCCAGGGCGTTGATTTCTTCCAGGGCGCAGATATCCAGCCAGTTCATGCCGGCACCTCCAATTGCTTGACCGGGATCACATCGAATTCTTTTTTCAGCAGCGGCTGTTCCAGGCGTTCTTTCCAGGGGTCTTGCTCGAACGACAGGGAAAACTGCAGACGCTCGTTGAGGGCCTGGCGCCGGGCCGGGTCTTCCAGCACGGCTTTCTTGATATGGTCCATGCCGACCCGCTGCAGGTAGTGCACGGTGCGCTCCAGGTAGAAGGCTTCTTCGCGGTACAGCTGCAGGAATGCGCCGTTGTATTCGCGCACCTCTTCAGCGGTCTTGAGCTTGACGAAGAACTCCGCGACTTCGGTCTTGATCCCGCCGTTGCCGCCGATATACATCTCCCAGCCTGAGTCCACACCGATAATTCCGACGTCCTTGATGCCCGCTTCCGAGCAGTTGCGTGGGCAACCGGACACCGCCAGCTTGACCTTGTGCGGCGACCACATGTTGAACAGGTCGTGCTCCAGCTCAATGCCCAGTTGCGTGGAGTTTTGCGTACCGAAGCGGCAGAACTCGCTGCCTACGCAGGTCTTCACGGTACGGATGGATTTGCCGTAGGCGTGCCCGGACGGCATATCAAGGTCCTTCCACACGCCAGGCAAATCCTGCTTCTTGATGCCGAGCAAGTCGATGCGCTGGCCACCGGTCACCTTGACCATCGGCACGTTGTACTTGTCGGCCACGTCGGCGATACGGCGCAGTTCCGACGGGTTGGTCACGCCGCCCCACATCCGTGGGACGACCGAATAGGTGCCGTCTTTCTGAATGTTGGCGTGGGCGCGCTCGTTGATCAGGCGCGATTGCGGGTCGTCCCTGGCTTCGCCCGGCCAGGTGGAGATCAGGTAATAGTTCAGCGCCGGACGGCAGGTGGCGCAACCGTTGGGCGTGCGCCAGTTCAGGTAGCTCATGGTGCCGGCGATGGTCAGCAGGTGCTGTTCGCGAATGGCCTGGCGGATCTGCCCGTGGTTGAGGTCGCTGCAGCCGCAGATGGCTTTTTCGCTTTTGGGCTTGACGTCGGCGGCCCCGCCCACGGTATTGATCAGAATCTGTTCCACCAGCCCCACGCAGGACCCACAGGAGCTGGCCGCCTTGGTGTGCTTCTTCACGTCATCGACGCTGAACAGCCCCTGTTCCTGGATCGCCTTGACGATGGTGCCCTTGCACACGCCATTGCAGCCGCAGACTTCGGCGCTGTCGGCCATGCTCATGGCTTTGTCCTGGCCTTGATGGCCCACATCGCCCAGCGCATTTTCGCCAAACATCAAGTGATCGCGAATCTCGCCGATCGCGTGGTTCTCACGGATCTGGCGGAAATACCAACCGCCATCGGCGGTATCGCCGTACAGGCAGGCGCCGACCAGGATGTCGTCCTTGATCACCAGTTTCTTGTACACGCCGCCGATGGGGTCGGAGAGGGTGATGGTCTCAGTGCCTTCGCCGCCCATGAAGTCGCCCGCGGAGAACAGGTCAATGCCGGTAACTTTGAGCTTGGTGGAGGTCACAGAACCTTTATAGGTGGCGAAACCCAACTGGGCGAGATGGTTGGCGCATACCTTGGCCTGTTCGAACAGCGGTGCGACCAGGCCGTAGGCGATCCCACGGTGGCTGGCGCATTCACCGATCGCATAGATGCGCGGGTCGTAGGTTTGCATCGTGTCGTTGACCAGAATCCCACGGTTGCAGGGGATGCCGGACTTTTCCGCCAGTTCGGTGTTGGGGCGGATACCGGCGGCCATCACCACCAGGTCGGCGGGGATGATGTCACCGTTCTTGAACTGCACCGAGCCGACACGGCCATTGCCGGCGTCGTGCAGGGCCTGGGTCTGTTCGCACAGGCGAAACACCAGGCCACGGCTTTCCAGCTCGGTTTGCAGCAACTGGCCACTGGTCTTGTCCAGTTGCCGTTCCAGCAGCCATTCACCGATGTGCACCACGGTCACCTGCATGCCGCGCAGCATCAAGCCGTTCGCGGCCTCCAGGCCGAGCAGTCCGCCACCGATCACCACCGCGTGCTTGTGGGTCTTGGCGGTGTCGATCATGGCCTGGGTGTCGGCGATATCGCGGTAGCCGATCACGCCCTGCAAGGTGTTACCTGGAATGGGCAGGATAAACGGCGTGGAACCGGTGGCGATCAGCAGGCGGTCGTATTCGGCTTCGGTACCGTCCTCGGCGATGACGCGGCGCTTGACCCGGTCGATCTGCACCACCTTGCGGTTGAGCAGCAGCTTGACGTGGTTGTCGAGGTACCAGTCCAGATCGTTGAGCACGATCTCTTCGAAGGTCTGCTCGCCGGCCAGTACCGGTGAGAGCAGGATGCGATTGTAGTTGGTGTGGGGCTCGGCGCCGAATACCGTGATGTCATAGAGGTCGCTGCTGAGCTTGAGCAATTCTTCCAGGGTGCGAACCCCGGCCATGCCGTTGCCGATCATCACCAGTTTGAGTTTTTTCATGTCGCTCTCCGACCAATCACGCGCAAACAAAAAAAGGCGTCCCCGCTATTTACCTAGCGAGGACGCCTTTGTCCTGGTCCCGTTCTCTCGGGAAGCTCGATCCTTCGACGTTGAAGGCGCGGCTGTATGTGGGTTGTTGAAGAGGCTAATGCAGCAGCTGTGCCAAGTGTCGCTTACCCCGGTTTTATTAGGGATTCAACGCGGATGCGTAAGAATTTTGCCCGTTAGTGGTGCAATAGCCAGAACAGCAGCACCAGATTGATCAGCAGCGAAGCCGTCGCCAGGGTCTGCCAGACCTTGAGCGGTTCACGCTCCAGCAAGGGGCGCGGGCGTATGCTCAGTTCGCGGCGGTCGGCCTGTTCCAGCACCAGCAGCCATTCTTCGGCGGTCTCATAGCGCTGCTGCGGTTGCGCGGCCACGGCGCGTTCCAGGCTTGCAGGCAACCAGTCCGGCACATCGGGACGGTAGCGGCTGGCGCTGACCGCCTGAGTGAAGCGCGGGCGTTGGAAGGCTTCGATTTCGCCATAGGGATAGTGGCCGGTCAGCAGGTAATAGAGCGTGACGCCGACGCTATACAAATCCTGTTGTGGCGTAGGACGTTCACCGCTGAATGACTCCGGCGCGATAAAACTCGGGGTGCCGGGCAGCACGCTGGCACGGTCTTGCGACAGCCCCGGGCAGTAGGCCAGGCCGAAATCCAGCACGCGCAGTTCGCCGTCGTCTCCCAGCAACAGATTTTCCGGCTTGATATCGCGGTGCAGGATCTGCCGTCGGTGCAGCAGGCCGACCGCGCGCAGTAAACGCTCGGCGATGGACTGCCATTGCGCCAGGGGCAACGGGCCCTGGCGCTTGAACAGTTCGGCAAGGGTTAGCCCCGGGTATTCGCGCATCACGTAGTACAAGTGCTGGCGTCCACTGGCGGCATGCACTTCAGGAAACGCGCGGCCGGCGACCCGCCGCAGAAACCATTCTTCCGAGAGCAGGGCCTGGGCGGCGTCAGTGTCGTCGTCGCGGCTTGACGCCAGGGTTTTCAGCAGCCAGGGACGCTGCTGATCATCCTGTACCCGATACAGCAACGACTGTCGGCTCTGCGCCAGCAGGCTGTGCACCTGCCACCCCTCGAAACGTTGCCCGGCCTTGAGCGGCGGCGGCAGCGGCCACTGCTGCAACTGCACCAGTGCGTCGCCCAGCGTGGCGGCGCCGAGGGCATCGACGCGCACCAGCAAGGCGCTGGCATTGTCCTGGCTGCCCGCCAAATGCGCGGCATTGACCAGGGTGTTGACCGCCAGGTCCAGGTCGGTCTGCTCGCGCAGAATCGCGTTGATGCTGTGCTCACCCAACGTGGCCCAGACCCCGTCGCTGAGCAGCAGGAAGCACTCGCCTGCGCGCAGTTCTCCATCGAGAAAATCCAGTACCAGGTGCTGGTCCAGGCCGAGGGCGCGCTTGAGCACATGCTGCATGCCCGGTTGTTCCCACACATGGTCCTCGCTGATGCGCTGCAGCTCGCCGTCCAGCCAGCGATAGGCGCGGCAATCGCCGACGTGGGCGAGGGTGAAACGCTGGCCGCGAAACACCAGGGCGCTGAGGGTGGTCAGCAGCGGCTGACCGCCGCCATTGGCTTGCAGCCAGCGGTTCTGTGCGACCAATAAGCGCTCCAGCGCCTGGGCCACGCCCCAGGTCTGCGGCGTGGCGTAGTAGTCCAGGGCCAGTGCCTGCAAGGTCGAGCGCGCGGCCAGGCCACCGTCGGCGCATTGGCTGACGCCGTCGGCCAATGCGCACAGGTAGCCTTTGCTCGCGGCCAACTCCGCCCTGGGTGTGACGACCCGCAACGCATCCTGGTTTTCTGCCCTGGGGCCAATCGCACTGGCCTGGGCGATGCTCAGTTGCAGGCTCATCAGACGCGTGCAGCGGTCACGGCAGCCGAACCCCAGGTGGTTCTCCAGCGGCGTTTGACGCCGTGCAGGCCAAACCAGGCCAGCACGCCGAGGCTGGCGAACAACCACAGCGCCAATTGGTAACTGCCGGTACTCTGCTTGATCGCGCCCATGCCGGCGGCCAGCGCAAAACCGCCGATGCCGCCGGCCATGCCGATCAGGCCGGTCATGACGCCGATCTCACTGCGAAAACGCTGGGGCACCAGCTGGAATACCGCGCCATTACCGGCGCCGAGGCCGAGCATGGTGCAGACGAAAAGCGCCAGCGCAGCGTAGGAGCTGGGCAGGTTGAAACCCACCGCCGCAATGCAGATCACCGCCACGCTGTACATGCCGAGCAGGGTCTTGATCCCACCGAAACGGTCCGCCAGGGCGCCGCCCAGCGGGCGCATCAGGCTGCCACCGAAGACACAGGCCGCGGTGTAGTAGCCGGCGGTCACCGGGCTCAGGCCGTACTGGTCGTTGAAGTAGCCGGGCAGGGCGCTGGCCAGGCCGATAAAGCCGCCAAAGGTCACGCTGTAGAAGAACATGAACCACCAACTGTCGCGATCACCCAGGGCTTTGAAATAGTCGGCCATCGCCTTGGCTTTCGGGCGTTGCGGAGCATTGCGCGCGAGCCAGGCGAACACGATCAGGGTGAGGATCAGCGGAATCAACGCGAAGCCGAATACATTGCTCCAGCCAAAGGCAGCCGCCAGTACCGGTGCCAGCAGGGCGGCAAACACGGTGCCGGAATTGCCGGCGCCGGCGATGCCCATGGCTTTGCCCTGGTGCTCGGCCGGATACCATTGCGAGGCCAACGGCAGGGCGACGGCAAAAGAGGCACCGGCCATGCCCAGGAACATGCCCAGCAACAGCGCTTGCTCGTAGCTGTGAATGCCCAGTTTCCAGGCGCAGAACAACGCCACGATGACAATCACCTGGCCAATCAGCCCGGCAGTCTTGGGCGACAGCTTGTCAGCCAGCATGCCCATGAGAAAGCGCAGCACCGCGCCCGCCAGGATCGGCGTAGCGACTACCAGGCCGCGCTGTTGAGTGGTCAGGTGCAAGTCGGCGGCAATCTGTACCGCCAAGGGGCCCAGCAGGTACCAGACCATGAAACTCAGGTCGAAATACAGGAACGCGGCAAACAGGGTCGGGGTGTGCCCGGATTTCCAGAAGCTTGATTTCATCACGCACCTCAACGGTTGGGGGGGCTTGTCAGAAGGCCTGGTGACCCCATGCGCTGGGGCCGGAACGAAAAAAAACGCCGCCACCGGGTTCGCGAGGGCAAACCGGGTGTGCGACGTCTTTGTCGTTGGTGGGGCAACCGCCGTTGGCTACCTGTGACGGTTCTATAGCAAGAGCCGCGCCAGATCAGCCGAGCAGTTCGCTCATGGCAATAATCTGTTCGGCCACCTGAATCAGTTTCTGCTGCCGGCTCATGGCCTGGCGGCGCATGAGGGTGTAGGCGTCTTCCTCGTTGCAGTCCTTCATTTTCATCAGCAGGCCCTTGGCCAGCTCGATGCGCTTGCGTTCCGCCAACTGTTGATCGCGGGCATGAAGCTGGGCGCGCAAGGCCTGGTCGCTTTCGAAGCGTGCCATGGCCACCTCGAGGATCGGTTGCAGACGCTGGGCCTGGATGCCTTCGACAATATAGGCGCTGACCCCGGACTTGATCGCCTGGCGCATGACATTCGGGTCATGTTCATCGGTGAACATCACGATAGGGCGGGGCTGGTCGCGGCTGACCAGCACCACCTGTTCCATCACATCGCGGCCGGGTGACTCGGTATCGATCAGGATCACGTCGGGGCGCACTGTTTCGACGCGTGCGGGCAAGTCGATGGTCAGGCCGGATTCATCGATCACCTCAAAGCCGGCCTCGGTCAGCGCGGCCTTGAGCCGGCCGACTTTGCGCGGGGTGTCGTTGATCAAAAGGATTCGCAGCATGGTCGTGCTCCTAGCGCAGCGCTTGGCGGCTGATGTCATCCGCCATGGCGTGCAGGCGGAAGCTGCGGGCATAGCCGGCGGGGTCGGAGCCGTCCCAGATCCTGCCGTCGATCAACTGGCTGCTGCGCATGTCCTGGCCATTGGTGGCGACGCCGACGGCGCTCGCGGCTTGACGGTACACATCCAGTTGTTGCACCTGACGGGCAACGGCAAGATAGTCCGGGTCTTCGCGCAGCAGGCCCCAGCGACGAAACTGGGTCATGAACCACATACCGTCGCACAGGTAAGGCAGGTTGACCGCGCCATCGGCGAAGAACCGCAGCGCATGCGGGTCCTGCCACTGGTTGCCCAGGCCATCTTCGTAGTGGCCCAGCAGCCGTGGCTCGATACAGTCCAGGGGGGCGTCGAGGTACTCGCGGGCGCTGAGCAGTTGGGCGGTGGAACGACGGTTTTGCGTGCTCGCTTCGATAAAGCGACTGGCCTCGAGAATCGCCATCACCAATACGCGCGCCGTATTGGGATACTGGTCGACGAAAGCTTGGGTACAACCGAGGACTTTTTCCGGATGATTCGGCCAGATCGACTGGCTGGTCGCCAAGGTGAAGCCCTGGTTCTGCTTGACGGCGCTGGCGCACCAGGGTTCGCCGACACACAGGCCGTCGATGCGCCCCGCTTGCAGGTGCGCAACCATTTGCGGTGGGGGCACCACCACGCTGTCCACATCCCGCAGCGGGTGGATGCCTTGGCTCGCCAGCCAGTAATACAGCCACATGGCGTGGGTGCCTGTCGGAAAGGTCTGGGCGAAGGTGAGTTTTGTGCGGCTTTGGTGCACGTGGCGATCCAGCGCCTCAGGAGTGACCACGCCCTGCTGTTGCAGCCCACGGGACAGGTTGATGCTCTGTCCGTTCTGATTCAACCCCATCAGCACCGCCATCGGGCTCGGCGCAACGCCACCGATGCCCAGATGCACGGCGTAGATCAGGCCGTAGAGGCTATGGGCGGCGTCCAGCTCACCGCTGACCAGTTTGTCGCGCAGGTTGGCCCATGACGATTGGCGCTTGAGGTTCAGTGTGAGGCCGTAGGGTTGCGCAAACCCCTGGGTGGCGGCGACCACCAGCGAGGCGCAATCAGTCAGGGCCATGAAACCCAGGTCCAGGCTGCTCTTTTCCGGGGCGTCACTGCCGTTTACCCAGGCCAGCGCGGGATTCACCGGGCTGCTGTCGACCGAATCGTTCATCAACACCTACCTTTTCTCTCAAAAAAAAACGTCGCGCCCTCGGATGGCTATACCAGCCATTACAGGGAAACGACGCCTTTGTCCGTAGGCCCGTGCCGTCGCTGGCGCGCGCCCTGATAGAGAGTGCTTAGCAAGGCACATGCCACGGGGGCGGCCGTCAGCTTTCCATCATGATTGAACCTCGCCTGCCTTTCAGTATGGCCGCTCTTTTGCGTCCTACCTCCCCCAGGAAAAACCCACGGTGCATGCTGATGCCTCCATTACGACGAACCGCCACCGCCTCGGTCGCACGCTGCTGTGGGTGGCGCTGTTGCTGGTCAGTTGTGTGGTTCGGGGTGAGCCGTATCAGGCCAGGGATGAAAGCCTGGACAGTTTTTTCACTGCGCTGTCGGTGCCGCTGGGGATGCCTGTGGTGGTCAGTCGGGAAGCGGCGCACAGGCGTGTCAGCGGGACATTTGATTTTGACGCACCGCAACAGGTCCTTGAAGCGCTGGCCCGGCAGGAAGGTCTGATCTGGCACAGCGACGGGCAAGCGGTGCATCTCTACAACGCGAGCGAAGCCAGAACCTCTGCGGTGGCGCTGCGGTACATTTCGGTCAACCGGCTGCGCGGCATCATGCGCCGAACAGGCATGGATGAATCGCGCTATCCCTTGCGCGACAGCGGGGTGCGTACGTTCTACGTGTCCGGGCCGCCAAGCTATGTCAGCCAGGTGCTGCGGCTGGCGCAATTGACGGACCGGCAACGCAGTGAGCTGCGTGTGGGGGCGCACGCCTTTGGTGTGGTGCAGGTGTTCAATACCCACGTCGAGGATCGGCAGCATGGGAGCGGCGCAAACAAAGTCACGGTGCCGGGCATGGCATCCGTCATTCAAGGCCTGCTGGCCAGTGAGCAGAAGGGCCCGCTGGCGGACAAGAACCTGACGTTGATCGCCTATCCGGACACCAACAGCCTCCTGATCAAGGGCAAACCTGCTCAGGTCAGCCTGATCGAAAAACTGGTGGATGAATTGGATGTGCCCAAGCAAGTCAACGAAATCTCGTCATGGCGTATGGACGCGGGTCGTGACGAATCGAAGCCCCCGGCCGGGCCGCCGCCATTGACGGCCGCGCAATATGAACGTGTGCAACGTGCGTTCGTCAGGTCGGGCCGCGAGCTTTCTCCCTGAATAAAGGCGTTAGTCCATGTACCTGGAAATACTGCTGCAGGAGCAACTGATCAGCCGCAAGCGACTGGCTGCGTTTGCGCCGGGGAAAGTCTTGCCTCTGGCGCCCGAGGTCATCCACTGCGTGGAGGTACGGGTCAATGGGCAACTGATGGCGGTGGGTGAGTTGGTGCAGTTGGAGGATCGGTTGGGAGTTGAGCTGCATGAGGTGTATCAGGAGTGGCTACCGTATTCCGGTTGAGTCGTGAATTGTCTTACAGCAAAACGCTGAAAGACGCTGATTGAATCGGGTTTTTCCTAACGTGATACGCGAGGCAGGTTTTTATAGTCATGGCATCGGGCAAGTGGGCCCTTACAGGAAGAATGGATTGAATGTCAGCAGTCGAACGTGCAGGTGCCTTATGGCAGTCGTGATTGAAGAATCGACAAAGTCCCTCGTTTTCGCTGATTGGACCTTGCATGACGATGGTCGGCTGACAGGCAGGCAAACCGATATTCAACTGCCGCCCAAAGAGGGCAGCGTGCTGCGCTTGTTGCTGGTTTCCGGCGGTTCGTTGATGACCAAGGACCGCCTGTTGGCGCTCGCCTGGCCCAGGGGCGAGGTGGCCGATGAGTCATTGACCCGTTGCATTTATGCTTTGCGCAAACACTTGAGCGCCGATAAAGGGTTTATCAAGACCGTGTATGGCAAGGGGTATCGTTTTACCTGCCCCGTGCAGGTGAAAGACGCTGAGTCGAAGCGGGCCGTGCACATGTGCGCGGCATGCGGACAGATCAGCAATGTATAAGCCGTGGGGCAGGGGCCTGATCCTCGGCCTGCTGCTGGGCAGCAACCAGGCCCTGGCCTACTGCTGGGATGAGGTGGCGCGTCGCTACGACTTCGAGCCGGAGTTGCTGCAGGCGATCGCGGCGGTGGAGTCGGGCTACCGCGCGGAGGCGATCAATTATGCCAACGCCAATGGCACCCACGATATCGGTTTGATGCAAATCAACAGCAGTCACTTGCCTCGCTTGCTCAAGCTGGGCATTACCGAAGAACGGCTGGTGAACGAGCCGTGTCTGTCGGTGGAGGTTGGCGCCTCGATTCTTGCCGGGTTCGTTCAGCGTTTCGGCTATAACTGGACGGCGGTGGGCTCCTATAACGTGGGGGCGGGCGCCGGGGCGGAGCGTGACGCGTTGCGCATGCGATACGCCGAAAAAGTCTGGGCACGTTATGAGGCGTTGATGGCCCATCGTAATGGATGATGGGGCGCACGCCTCGCATGCAGCCCGTCCGCCCGGCTATAATCGCGTCACCTTTCGCCGCCATCCGAGTCTAGCCCGCCCATGTATACCCTGGCCCGCCAGCTGTTGTTCAAACTCTCCCCGGAAACTTCCCACGATCTGTCCCTGGACCTGATCGGCGCCGGTGGCCGCCTGGGGCTCAATGGCCTGGTATGCAAGGCTGCGGCGAAGGTGCCGGTGTCGGTGATGGGGCTCGAGTTTCCCAATCCGGTCGGGCTGGCTGCCGGTCTGGACAAAAACGGCGCGGCCATCGACGGGTTTGCGCAGCTGGGTTTCGGTTTCGTCGAGATCGGCACCGTGACCCCTCGTGCGCAACCGGGCAACCCCAAGCCACGGATCTTCCGCCTGCCCGAAGCCGAGGCGATCATCAACCGCATGGGCTTCAACAATCTGGGCGTGGACCATTTGCTGTCGCGGGTACAGGCCGCGAAGTACAAGGGCATCCTGGGCATCAACATCGGCAAGAATGTCGACACGCCGGTGGAGCGCGCGGTGGACGATTACCTGATCTGCCTGGATAAAGTCTACGCCCACGCCAGCTACGTCACCGTCAACGTCAGTTCGCCCAACACCCCGGGCTTGCGCAGCCTGCAGTTCGGTGACTCGCTCAAGCAATTGCTCGAAGCATTGCGCCAGCGCCAGGAAGACCTGGCGGTGCGCCATGGCAAGCGGGTGCCGTTGGCGATCAAGATCGCGCCCGATATGAGCGATGAAGAAACCGTACTGGTGGCCCAGGCCCTGGTGGACGCGGGCATGGATGCGGTGATCGCGACCAACACCACCCTCAGTCGTGTGGGCGTCGAAGGCCTGGCCCACGGTGACGAGGCGGGCGGTCTGTCCGGCGCGCCGGTACGGGATAAAAGCACCCATATCGTCAAGGTATTGGCCGCCGAACTGGCAGGGCGCTTGCCGATCATCGCCGTGGGCGGGATCACCGAAGGCAGGCACGCGGCTGAAAAGATCGCGGCGGGCGCAAGCCTGGTGCAACTGTATTCGGGCTTTATCTACAAGGGCCCCGCGCTGATTCGCGAATCGGTGGACGCGATCGCCGCGTTGCGCTGAGCAATCGTCAGGCAATAAAAAGGGCTCCCTGAAGGAGCCCCTGGGCCGAAGCCCGCCGTCCGGATAGGACGTGCGTGGTTAAGTCGCTATCTATTCAAGTTGATGTGTCGGAATATAAATGCCCTGATTAGCCGACGGCGTGAAGTTCGTTGAGTCTGTGGATGCCCGCAGTGCCAGTCATACCGTCCCAGTTGTCGCCGCGTCCTTCTCGCCAGCCATTGATCCAGGCTTGGCGTACCGACGGTAGAGTAAATGGGCAAAGCTCACGGGATTTTCCATGAACGCCATATTGATATCCGCGTAAAAATGCTCTTTCCAACGGATCACGCTTAAGTCTTCTCATAGGGTGTTTCCCTCACTTGTTGACTGTCTAGATATCCTTCGGCCTCGTGTGAGGCCGGGCAGAGTTTTTCTGCCGTTGGTGGGCTCGCTGCCGGCGTGGCGAGCCGATGTGTCGGCGTCGTTACGGCGCCAACCTGTGTTGAGTTCTAACCAATAGGTCACATGGATTCAATGATCGTTTTGTCATAAGCACGTAACGATAACGATGCTATAGCCATAAGCTGGGATGGTTTTTCGCCCCTTTTATGAGGCAAAGCCAGCTATGATGTGCCCTGCGAAGACAATGTGTTTAATCCTTTGGTGAGAATGACCACCTGTTGCAGTCGGTTATTATTCGACGAAGGGTCGGAATATTTCTTTTTGTTGCTTCAAATTCTTCTTCTGCACCGTCAATAAAGGCTCGAAGGCCTGTCAGACGGGGTGGAGCGGCACAGGTGTGCCACGCGAGCGCTCTTCAAGAAAAGTGCTTGTTTGAAAACCGAGCCGGCGATGCGTCGCCCGTTCATTTATTGCTGAAAAGCCTGGAATGCCCCATGTCGGACCGTTTTGAACTCTTCCTCACCTGCCCCAAGGGCCTCGAAGGCCTGCTGATCGAGGAGGCCGTCGGGCTTGGCCTTGAGGAGGCCCGCGAGCACACCTCGGCCGTGCGCGGCATGGCCGACATGGAAACCGCCTACCGCCTGTGCCTCTGGTCGCGTCTGGCCAACCGCGTGCTGCTGGTACTCAAGCGCTTCCCGATGAAGGACGCCGAAGACCTCTACCACGGCGTGCTGGATATCGAATGGGCCGACCACATGGTCAGCGACGGCAGCCTGGCGGTGGAGTTCAGCGGTCACGGCTCGGGCATCGATAACACCCACTTCGGCGCGCTCAAGGTCAAGGATGCGATTGTCGACAAGCTGCGCACCCCGACCGGCGAACGTCCGTCCATCGACAAGATCAACCCGGACCTGCGCATCCACCTGCGCCTGGACCGTGGCGAAGCCATCCTGTCCCTTGACCTGTCCGGCCACAGCCTGCACCAGCGCGGCTACCGCCTGCAGCAGGGCGCCGCGCCGTTGAAGGAAAACCTGGCGGCGGCGATCCTGATCCGCGCCGGCTGGCCGCGCATTGCTGCCGAAGGCGGCGCATTGACCGACCCGATGTGCGGCGTGGGCACCTTCCTGGTTGAAGGCGCGATGATCGCCGCCGACATGGCCCCCAACCTCAACCGCGAACTGTGGGGCTTCACCACGTGGCTCGGACATGTCCCGGCGCTGTGGAAAAAACTGCACGCCGAGGCCGCTGAACGCGCCGCCATCGGCATGAACAAAACCCCGCTGTGGGTGCGTGGCTACGAAGCCGATCCGCGCCTGATCCAGCCGGCGCGCAACAACATCGAGCGCGCAGGCCTGAGCCACTGGATCAAGGTGTACCAGGGCGAAGTCGGCACATTCGAGCCGCGCCCGGACCAGAACCAGAAAGGGTTGGTGATCTGCAACCCGCCGTACGGCGAGCGCCTGGGTGATGAGGCCAGCCTGTTGTATCTCTACCAGAACCTCGGCGAGCGTCTGCGCCAGGCCTGCATGGGTTGGGAAGCCGCCGTGTTCACCGGCGCGCCGGACCTGGGCAAGCGCATGGGCATTCGCAGCCACAAACAGTATTCGTTCTGGAACGGCGCCTTGCCGTGCAAATTGTTGCTGATCAAGGTCAACCCCGATCAGTTCGTCACCGGCGAGCGACGGACTCCGGAGCAGCGCCAGGCTGAGCGTGAGCAAGCGGCCTATGACCAGTCCCCGGCAGAGCCGGCCGAGCGTCAGTACAACAAGAACGGCAACCCGATCAAGCCGGCGCCGGCCCCGGTGGTCGAACAGGCGCGCTTGAGCGAAGGCGGGCAGATGTTCGCCAACCGCCTGCAGAAAAACCTCAAGCTGCTGGGCAAGTGGGCCAAGCGTGAAGGCGTGGATTGCTACCGCGTGTACGATGCCGACATGCCGGAATATTCCATGGCCATCGACCTGTATCACGATTGGGTGCACGTGCAGGAATATGCTGCGCCCAAGTCCATTGACCCGGAGAAGGCCTCGGCGCGCATGTTTGACGCGCTCGCTGCGATTCCCCAGGCGCTCAACGTCGACAAGAGCCGCGTGGTAGTCAAGCGTCGCGAGCGCCAGAGCGGCACCAAGCAGTACGAGCGCCAAAGCGCCCAGGGCAAGTTCACCGAGGTCAGCGAAGGTGGCGTGAAGCTGTTGGTCAACCTCACCGATTACCTGGACACCGGCCTGTTCCTTGATCACCGGCCGATTCGCATGCGCATTCAGAAGGAAGCCGCCGGCAAGCGTTTCCTCAACCTGTATTGCTATACCGCTACCGCCAGTGTGCACGCAGCCAAGGGCGGCGCGCGCAGCACCACCAGCGTCGATTTGTCCAAGACCTACCTGGACTGGGCGCGGCGCAATTTTTCCCTCAACGGGTTTTCCGACAAGAACCGCCTGGAACAAGGTGACGTGATGGCGTGGCTGGAAGCCAGTCGTGACGAGTTCGATATGATTTTCATCGACCCGCCCACCTTCTCCAACTCCAAGCGTATGGAAGGCATCTTCGACGTACAGCGTGACCACGTGCAGTTGCTCGACCTGGCCATGGCGCGCCTGGCGCCAGGGGGCGTGTTGTACTTCTCGAACAACTTCCGCAAGTTCCAGCTGGAAGACAACCTCAGCGAACGCTATGCGGTCGAGGAAATCAGCGACAAGACCATCGACCCGGATTTCGCGCGTAACGCGAAGATCCATCGGGCGTGGAAAATCAGCGCACGCTGAGTCGCCAATGTGGGGGGGCAAGCCCTAATGCCAGTCAGGTAGGAGCGAGCTTGCTCGCGAAAAACGTCAACGATAACGCGTGCTTCCTGAATGAACGCGGTGCCTGTGAGTTTTTCGCGAGCAAGCTCGCTCCTACAGACGGTATTAGGGCAAGCCCCCTCCCACATTAAGCGTGCGCATTTTTTACACTGGTCAAACCCCCGACGGATGGCTATAACTTATCGTCCAGCCAAAGTGTCAACCCGCACGCTGGCGCTGTGAGTGTTGCCTATGCCGATGCAAGCCGTACGCCCGAAAATCCTTGGTTTTATCAGTGAGCAGGCATCGGCTTGGCTGGTGGCATTGGTGGTCGTGGCAACCGGTAGCGCACTGACCCTGGTCATCGCGTGGGCCGCTTCCGACCTTTATCAGCAACAGGTGCGACAGCGCTTCCAGTTGCTGGTCAACGAGCGCTACAGCCGGATTCAGGAACGCTTCGAAGACCAGGAGCTGCGCCTGGATAGCCTGCGCCGTTTTTTCGTCAATTCCGACGAGGTGTCCCGCGCCGAATTTGACGGCTTCGCCCAGCCGCTGTTGTTGCATGCGCGTGCCTATGCCTGGGCGCCGCGGGTGTCCGGGGATCAGCGCAGCCAGTTCGAACAGGCCATCTCGCGCCAGCGTGGCGCACCTTTCACCATCCGCGAACTGAATTCGGCAGGTGAGCTGGCGCCGGCTTCCGAGCGCGATGAATACGTGCCGGTCTTATATAGCCAGACCCAGAGTCTGTTGGGCTCGCCATTGGGTTTTGATCTGCTGGCCCAACCCCTGCGGCGCGCTGTTGTCGAGCGCGCGCAAGCCAGCGGCCAGGCGGCGGTGTCCCAGCCCATGCAACTGGTGGGCGTGGAGCCGGCGTATGCCGCCGGGGTGCTGCTGGTGGCGCCGGTGCGCAAAGCGGTCGATCCCCAGCCGTACGGCTATGTAATGGCGGTGATCAGCATGCGCCAGTTGGTGGCCGAGGGTTTGCCCAAGTCCAGCCGGGACAACCTGGTGATGCAGATCGTCGACACCTCCGACACGGAGCAGCGCGTGCTGTATGCGTCCAGCAATGTGCCGGGCGACAGCGATCTTGTCGCTGTCCGACGTCTTACCCTCGGTGACCATGTCTATGCGCTGAGCCTGCGAGCCAGTGAGGCATTCGACAAGGCGAACCATTCTTCGACCCACACCATATTCGCCATGGGCGTGCTGCTGAGTGGGCTGCTCGCGGCCTTGCTCTATGTGCTGGTCAGCCAACGCCAGCGGGCGCTGGCACTGGTGGAACAACGTACCGCGCAGTTGCGCCTGCGTGAACAGGAACTGCGCGGCGCACACGGCCAATTGCGCAGTGTGCTGGACGCGGCAACGCACGTCGCAATCATTGCCACTGACTTGCGCGGTGTCATCAACATGTTCAATGCCGGCGCCGAACGGATGCTGGGATTCAAGAGCGACCACGTGGTGGGCCACCTGACGCTGGAAAGCCTGCACCTGGCCTCGGAGCTTGAGGCCCGCGCCACGCGTTTGAGCGCGGCGCTGGGCAAGCGTGTTACGCCGAGCCAGGCGATGCTGGTGGAAAGCCCGGACAGACAGCACGACGCCCGCGAATGGACGCTGGTGCGTGAAGATGGCAGCCCCTTGACCGTGAACATGCTGGCCACTGTGTTGCTGGATGACCATGGCCTGTGGGTCGGGCACCTGGCCATTTACCTGGATGTCACTGAGCAGAAGCGCGCCTACGAGGCCTTGGCTGTGCGGGATCGCTTGCTGAAAAAGCTCAGTGCCCATGTACCTGGCGGTATCTTCCAGTTCACGCTGGAGCCCCATGATCATTGGCGCTTCATTTATGCCAGCGAAGGCATGCGCGATATTTATGAAATCGAGCTTGGCGTGTTGCAGCAGGATGCGGGCAAAGTCCTGGAACGCATTCATCCACAGGACCTTGAGCGGGTACGCGCATCGATACGCTTGTCGGCGCTGCAATTGAGCCATTGGCGCGAAGAGTATCGCGTGCAGTTGCCCGAGCGAGGCCTGCGCTGGATTCGTGGCGAAGCGACCCCGGAAGAATTACCCGGCGGCGGTACGTTGTGGCACGGCTATGTATCGGATATTTCCGATCTCAAGCGTGTGGAAGACGAGTTGCGCACGCTGTCCATCACCGACTCCCTGACGGGCATCCACAATCGCCGCTATTTCCAGGACCGTATGAAAGTCGAACTGCTGCGCCTCAACCGCACCTCGGGAGCGCTGTCGGTGATCATGCTGGATATCGACCACTTCAAGCGGATCAACGACCAGCACGGGCATGGTGTGGGGGACGGGGTATTGCGCGAGTTGTGCAGGCGAATCAGCCAGCGCTTGCGCCGCACCGACGTGTTCTGCCGGCTGGGTGGAGAAGAATTCGTGGTGCTCTGCCCGCATACCGATGGCGCCCAGGCCTACCGCCTGGCGATGGAGTTATGGCAGTCGTTGCGCAGCGTGCCGATGGCGCCGGTGGGCGTCGTCACCGCCAGCTTTGGGGTCGCCAGCTGGCGGATCGATGAAGGCATCGATGGGTTGCTGCTGCGCGCGGACTCGGCTGTCTATGTCGCCAAACAGGCGGGCAGGGACCGGGTGGAGCCCGCCCCACAGGCTGATCCGCTGTTCTAGAGCACCGGTGCGGCCGCGACCGCCTTCGGCTGGCGATACAGGTCGAGCAGCACCTGGTCCAGCACCGACGACGCGCCCCACGGCTTGGAATCGTTGAGAATCGCCACCACCGCCCAGGTGTTGCCATTGTTGTCACGGCTGAACCCGGCAATGGCGCGCACGGTGTTCAAGGTGCCGGTCTTCACATGGGCTTCGCCGCGCATGGCGGTGGTCTTCAGGCGTTTACGCATGGTGCCGTCGGTGCCGGCGATCGGCAGCGAGCTGATGTATTCGGCGGCGTAGGGGCTTTTCCAGGCCGCTTGCAGCATGGCCGCCATCTCACGGGCGCTGACCCGTTCGGCGCGGGACAGGCCGGAACCATTCTCCATCACCAGGTGTGGTGCGGTAATGCCTTTTTTCGCCAGCCACTGACGCACCACGCGTTGCGCGGCCTTGGCATCGTCGCCATCGGCATCGTTGCGAAACTGCGCACCCAGGCTCAGGAACAGTTGCTGGGCCATGGTGTTGTTACTGTATTTGTTGATGTCGCGGATGATTTCCGCCAGGTCCGGCGAGAACGCACGGGCCAGCACCTTGGCATCTTTGGGCACCGGCGCCTGGATATCGCGGCCCTGGATGGTGCCGCCCAACTCTTTCCAGATTGCACGCACCGCGCCGGCGGTATAGGTGGCATGGTCGAGCAGCGACAGGTAGGTCTGCGAACTGCAACCGTCCGCCAACTGGCCGCTGACGGTCACGGTCACACTGCCATCGGCCGCGGTCAGCGGGCTGTAGCGCACATCGCCGGTGCACTGTTTGGCGTTGGACACTTTCACCTGGTTGTCGATGCGAATGCTCGCAATCGGCGGCTCGACCGACACGATCACCCGCCCGGCATCATTGCGCGTCACAAAGCGCAGGGCCTTGAGGTTGACCAGCAGGGCATCGGGTTTGACCAGGAACGGCTTGTTCTCGTCGTTTCCGTCGTCATTGAACTCCGGCAGTTGTGGTTGCTGGAAGAAGTTGCGATCCAGTACCAGGTCGCCGGTGACCTGTTGTACGCCGTTGGCGCGCAGGTCGCGCATCAACAGCCAGAGTTTTTCCATGTTCAGCTTGGGATCGCCGCCGCCCTTGAGATACAGGTTGCCGCGCAACACGCCGCCACTGAGTACGCCGTCGGTGTAGAACTCGGTTTTCCACTGATGGTTGGGGCCGAGCATTTCCAGGGCCGCGTAGGTCGTCACCAGTTTCATGGTGGAGGCCGGGTTCACCGAAACGTCGGCATTGAACACGGTCGGCGTGCCGGGGCCGTTCAAGGGCAACATCACCAGGGACAAGGCGGTATTTTGCAGTTTGGCCTTCTGAAGGGCCTGGGCAACGCTGGGGGGCAAGGTGTTATTGATGGGAGCGGCGGTGGCATGCAGGGCCAATGGCAGAAGGACACCGGCGAGGAAAACAGAACGCAACGATTTGATCATAAAAAATAAGACCCTACTGCTGAGAAGGGTGAAAAAGGCGAGGGGTATATAAGAAAAATCCCTCATTGGTCATGAAAGTGTCGGCATTATGCCCCAAGCCGAGCCCACTTGTAGCTGAACGATAGCGGGTAATCCGGGTTTTTTTATCGGCAAAGCGCCGCCCGTCCCAGAGAGTCGGGCAATTGCCGCCTTAAACTGCTAAAGTGCCGGCCGTTATTACTTAAGAGGATTGTTCCAATGGCGACTAACCGTTCCCAGCGTCTGCGCAAAAAACTGTGCGTTGATGAATTTCAAGAGCTGGGTTTCGAACTGAACCTGGACTTCAAAGAAGGCCTGAGTGAAGAAGCTATCGACGCTTTCCTCGAAGCATTCATCAAAGAAGCCATGGAAGCCAACGGTCTGGGTTATGTCGGCGGCGATGACTACGGTCTGGTTTGCCTGCAGAAGCGTGGCTCGGTCAACGAAGAGCAGCGTGCTGCCGTTGAAGCCTGGCTGAAAACCCGTTCCGAGCTGACCAAGGCTGAAGTCAGCCCGTTGCTGGACGTGTGGTATCCGGAAAAGCCGATCAATTCCAAGAATTGAAGCGGTAAGTGACAAGCTTCAAGCCGCAAGCTCATGCAGCTTGAAGCTTGAAGCTTGAAGCTTGAAGCTTGAAGCTTGAAGCTTGAAGCTTGAAGCCTAAAGCTAGACCCTCCTCCCATTCAAAATCAGCAGCGTCAACACCCCCGCCACAATCCCCCAGAACGCCGAACCAATGGAAAACAACGTCAGGCCTGACGCAGTGACCATGAAGGTGATCAACGCCGCTTCCCGTTCCTTGGGCTCATTCATGGCGATGCTCAGGCCATTGATGATCGAGCCGAACAGCGCCAACGCCGCTATCGACAGCACCAGTTCCTTGGGCAACGCTGCGAAAAGCGCCGCCAACGTGGCGCCAAACACCCCGGCAATCCCGTAGAACACCCCGCACCAGACGGCTGCGGTGTAGCGCTTGTTGCGGTCTTCGTGAGCGTGCGGCCCGGTGCAGATCGCCGCGCTGATGGCTGCCAGGTTGATGCCGTGGGAGCCAAAGGGCGCCAGCACCAGGGAGGCGAGGCCGGTGGTGGTGATCAGTGGCGAGGCCGGCACGGTGTAGCCGTCGGCGCGCAGCACGGCGACCCCCGGCATGTTCTGCGAGGTCATCGCCACCACGAACAGCGGGATACCGATGCTGATGGTCGCCGCCAGCGAGAAGTGCGGCGTGGTCCATACCGGCGTCGCGACTTCCAGATGAAAGCCGCTGAAATCCAGCAGCCCCATGAAGCCCGACAGCAGGGTGCCGCTCACCAGCGCGGCCAGCACCGCATAACGCGGCGACAGGCGCTTGATGATCAGGTAAGTGAAAAACATCCCCAGCACCAGGCCGGTGCGATGCTGTGCGGCGACGAAGATTTCACTGCCGATCTTGAACAGAATCCCCGCCAGCAACGCCGCCGCCAGTGATGCGGGGATGCGCTTGACGAGTTTTTCAAAGCTGCCGGTCAGCCCGCAGAGGGTCACCAGCGCCGCGCAGGTGATGTAGGCACCGATGGCCTCGCCATAACTGACGCCGCCCAGGCTTGTGATCAACAGCGCCGCGCCGGGTGTCGACCAGGCGATGGTGATCGGCGTGCGATAGCGCAGGGACAGGCCGATGCTGCACACCGCCATGCCGATGGAAATCGCCCAGATCCACGAGGAAATCTGCGCCGTGGTCAAACCGGCGGCCTGGCCGGCCTGGAACATCAGCACCAGCGAGCTGGTGTAGCCGGTCATCATGGCGATGAAACCGGCGACGATGGCCGAAGGTGAAGTGTCGGCCAGCGGGCGCAACGGCGCTTGGGTGGCGTCGGTCATGAAAGGGTGTTCCTTTTTACCTGACTCCGCACGCTGTAGGAGCGAGCTTGTTCGCGAAAATCGCCAACGATAACGCGGGCAATCAGATCAAACGCGGCGCCCTTGGGGTCTTCGCGAGCAAGCTCGCTCCTACAGTGGGATGTCGTACATGGGAAATCGTGGAATCAAGCCTAAACTCAAACGTAACGACCCATTGCAATACAGCCGGCGCCGCAAACAGCCGTACAGTGTGTTGGCGCATTGGGTTGTGTACAATGTGCCCTGTTTTCAGGCGATACTTGCCAGCGACTGCCTGTTGCCGTATTACCTTAAAGTTGTCGTATCACCGTTAATTCGCCGCCGTTCTCCCTACCCGAGTGCCCATGAACGAACAGTTGCAACCTCTCAAGAAACAACCGCGAGCCGGCAAGACCGGTCGCAGCGGAACCCAGGACGATATCGTCTACGCGCATATCTTCGAGGCGATCCTCGAACAACGCCTGGCACCTGGCACCAAATTGAGTGAAGAGGCACTGGGCGAAATCTTCGGCGTGAGCCGCACCATCATTCGCCGCGCCTTGTCGCGTCTGGCCCATGAAGGCGTGGTGTTGCTGCGGCCCAACCGTGGCGCGGTCGTCGCCAGCCCGAGCGTCGACGAGGCCCGCCAGGTGTTCATGGCGCGACGTCTGGTGGAGCGGGCGATCACCGAGTTGGCGGTGCAGCACGCCACCGCCGAGCAACTGGCCGAGTTGCGCCAGATGGTCAACGACGAACGCGACAGTTTCTCCCGTGGTGACCGTGGTGCCGGCATTCGCCTCTCCGGCGAATTTCACCTGAAGCTGGCCGAAGCGGCGAAGAACGCGCCGCTGATCAGCTTCCAGCGCAGCCTGGTGTCCCAGACCTCATTGATCATCGCCCAGTACGAAAGCGGCAACCGCTCGCACTGTTCCTACGATGAACACACCCAGCTGATCGACGCGATCGAAGCCCGGGATGCGGTACTGGCAGTGGATTTGATGATGCATCACATGGATCACATTGACAGCAAGCTCAACCTCGATGAGGAAAGTGCGTCGGATGATTTGCATGCGGTGTTCTCGCATCTGTTGCAGACCAAGAAGGCGGGGCGCTCGTCTGTAAAGTTGTAATTTCCCCGACACACCGGGAATAAAAATGTGGGAGGGGGCTTGCCCCCGATAGCAGTGTGTCAGTCAATGCATAAGCTGGCTGATCCACCGCAATCGGGGGCAAGCCCCCTCCCACATTGGTTTTTTGGTGTCTTTGAAATCAGCGTTGGTGCACCAGATTGCCGGCCGCGTAGGTCTGCAATACCGCCCGATCATCCCCCAATGTCATCAGTACAAACAACGTCTCGGCAATATCCTTGGCCTGCTTCAAGCGATAGCTGAGCAGCGGCGTGGCGTTGTAGTCCAGCACCAAAAAGTCCGCATCCGTGCCCGGCTGCAAGGTGCCGATCTTGTCTTCCAGACGCAATGCCCGCGCGCCACCCAGGGTGGCCAGGTACAGCGACTTGAACGGGCTCAACCGCGCGCCCTGCAATTGCATGACCTTGTAGGCTTCATTCAGCGTCTGCAGCAGCGAGAAGCTGGTGCCGCCGCCCACGTCGGTGCCCAGGCCGACATTCAATTTGTGCTTCTCGGCCATCGGCAGGTTGAACAGGCCGCTGCCGAGGAACAGGTTCGACGTCGGGCAGAACGCCACGGCCGAGCCGGTCTGCGCCAACCGTGCGCATTCGTCGTCACACAGATGCACGCCATGGGCGAACACCGAGCGCTCGCCGAGCAGTTTGTAATGGTCGTACACGTCCAGATAGCCGCTGCGCTCGGGGAACAGTTCCTTCACCCATTGGACTTCCTGCTTGTTCTCACTGATGTGCGTCTGCATGTACAGGTCCGGGTACTCGCCCAGCAGTTGCCCGGCCAGTGCCAGTTGCTCCGGCGTGCTGGTCGGCGCAAAGCGCGGTGTGACGGCGTAGTGCAGACGGCCCTTGCCGTGCCAGCGCTCGATCAGCGCCTTGCTTTGCTGGTAGCCTGATTCGGGCGTGTCGGTCAGGTAGTCCGGCGCGTTGCGGTCCATCATCACCTTGCCGGCGATCATGCGCAGGTCGAGTTTTTCGGCGGCTTCGAAGAACGCGTTCACCGATTGCGGGTGCACGCTACCGAATACCAGCGCGGTGGTGGTGCCGTTGCGCAGCAGCTCCTTGATGAAAATGTCGGCGACTTCCTCGGCGTGGGCCTTGTCGGCGAACTGGCTTTCGCAGGGGAAGGTGTAAGTGTTGAGCCAGTCCAGCAACTGCTCGCCATAGGCGCCGACCATGCCGGTCTGCGGCAGGTGGATGTGGGTGTCGATCAGGCCGGGGGTGATCAATGCATCCTGGTAGTGCGTGATATCGATGTCAGCGGGCAACGTCGGCAGCAGGTCGCTGGCATGGCCAAGCGCACTGATCTGGCCGTTATCGATCACCAGCAGGCCGTCTTCGAAATACTCGTAGGACGCTTCAATGCCCACGATGGCAGGGTCGTCGATGCTGTGCAGGATGGCGGCGCGGTAGGCTTTGCGGGTCAAAGGCATGGTTATCTCAATTGATAGCTTGGCTGCGGCGTGACACCGGCAGCAATTTGGCAATGGGTTCGGCGCTGGCGGTGTGCTGGCCGAAATGGGCGTTATAGGTGGCGATGATTTCGCCGGCGATGGAGATGGCAATCTCCACCGGCAATTTGCCCTTCACCTCGGTGAGGCCCATGGGGCAGCGCATGCGTTGCAGTTGCGCGGTATCGAAGCCGCGATCGCGCAGGCGGTGTTCGAATTTCACGCGCTTGGTGTTCGAGCCGATCAGGCCGAAGTAGGCAAAGTCATTGCGCTTGAGCAGGGCGGCGGTCAGTTCCAGGTCCAGTGCATGGTTGTGGGTCATGACGATGCAGTAACTGCCCGCCGGCAAGTCGGCGATTTCGTCGACGGGCTCTTCGCTGACGATTTTACGCACGCCTTGCGGGATGTTCTGCGGGAATTCCTGCTCACGGGAATCGATCCAGCGCACCCGGCACGGCAGGCTCGCCAGCAGCGGCACCAGCGCACGCCCCACGTGGCCGGCGCCGAATACTGCGATGTGCGCCTGCACCTGGCCCATCGGTTCGAACAGCAGCACAGTGACGCCACCGCAGCACTGGCCCAGGCTCGCGCCGAGGCTGAAGCGCTCCAGGTGGGTGTTCTGTTGGCCACGGGCAAGCATCTCGCGGGCGATGTGCATCGCCTTGTATTCCAGGTGCCCGCCGCCGATGGTGTCGAAGGTCTGCGCGGCACTGATCACCATCTTGGAACCGGCGTTGCGCGGCGTGGAGCCGAGCTCTTCGATGATGGTCACCAGTACGCAGGGCTCGCCCTGGTTCTGCAGGTCGGCGAGGGCGCTGATCCAGTTGTTCATAGTCACCTCTTGTGGTGTCTGTCAGGCCGTCATCGGGGGCAAGCCCCCTCCCACATTTGAAATGCATTCCAAGGTGGGAGGGGGCTTGCCCCCGATGGCAGCGCCTCGATCTAAAGCGAAGCCAACTCGGTTTCGGTATCCGCCGCCACCGCGGCGGTCAACTTGCGCATCTGCTCACACCCCCACAACACCCGCTCGGGCGTGGCCGGCGCGTCGATTTTCGGCTGCTGGCGATAGTCACCCAGACTCGCCACCGCATCCTTGATCGCACACCACGAGGCGATTCCGAGCATGAACGGCGGCTCGCCCACGGCCTTGGAATGGAACACCGTGTCTTCCGGGTTCTTGCGGTTTTCCACCAGTTTCACCCGCAGGTCCAGCGGCATGTCGGCGACCGCCGGGATCTTGTAGCTGGCCGGGCCGTTCGTCATGAGCTTGCCCTTGTTGTTCCACACCAGCTCTTCCATGGTCAGCCAGCCCATGCCCTGGATAAACCCGCCTTCCACCTGGCCGATGTCGATGGCCGGGTTCAGCGAGGCGCCCACGTCATGAAGGATGTCGGTGCGCAGCATCTTGTATTCACCGGTCAGGGTGTCGACGATCACTTCGCAGCAGGCCGCGCCGAACGCGAAGTAGTAGAACGGCCGTCCGCGCGACTGGCTGCGGTCGTAGAAGATTTTCGGGGTCTTGTAGAAACCGGTGCTCGACAGCGAGACCTGGGCGAAATACGCCTGCTGAATCAGCGCCTCGAAGCTCAGGATCTGCTCACGCACGCGCACATGGCCGTTGCGAAATTCCACATCCGCTTCGCTGACGTCGTACTTGCGCGCGGCAAATTCCACCAGGCGCTGCTTGATGGTTTCGGCGGCGTTCTGCGCGGCCTTGCCGTTCAGGTCGGCACCGCTGGACGCCGCTGTTGGCGAGGTGTTCGGCACTTTGTCGGTGTTGGTCGCGGTGATCTGCACGCGGTCGATGTCGACCTGGAACACTTCGGCCACCACCTGGGCGACCTTGGTGTTCAGGCCCTGGCCCATCTCGGTGCCGCCGTGGTTCAGGTGAATGCTGCCGTCGGTGTAGATATGGATGAGCGCGCCGGCCTGGTTGAGAAAGCTCGCGGTAAACGAAATACCGAATTTGACCGGGGTCAGCGCCAGGCCCTTTTTCAGGATCGGGCTGTGGGCGTTGTACAGGCGAATCGCTTCGCGGCGCTCGGCGTATTGGCTGCTCGCCTCCAGCTCGGCGGTCATCTCTTCGAGCATGTTGTGCTCGACGGTCTGGTAGTAATGAGTGACGTTGCGCTCGGTCTTGCCGTAGTAGTTGGCCTTGCGCACGGCCAGCGGATCCAGCGCCAGATGGCGGGCGATGGCGTCCATTACTTCCTCGATGGCGACCATGCCCTGGGGGCCGCCGAAGCCACGGTACGCCGTGTTGGAGGCGGTGTTGGTCTTGCAGCGATGGCCGTTGACCGTGGCATCGCCCAGGTAATACGCGTTATCGGCGTGGAACATCGCGCGGTCGACAATCGAGTTGGACAGGTCCGGCGAACAGCCGCAGTTGCCGGCCAGCTCCAGGTTGATGCCGTGCAAACGGCCGTTGTCGTCAAAGCCCACGTCATATTCGATATAGAAAGGGTGGCGCTTGCCGGTCATCAGCATGTCTTCGACCCGCGGCAGGCGCATCTTGGTCGGTTGCCCGGTGAGGCGCGCCACCACCGCGCACAGGCAGGCGGGGCTGACAGCCTGGGTTTCCTTGCCGCCGAACCCGCCGCCCATGCGGCGCATATCGACGACGATCTTGTTCATCGATACATCGAGTACTTCGGCCACCAGTTTCTGCACTTCGGTGGGGTTTTGCGTGGAGCAGTAGACGATCATGCCGCCGTCTTCGGTGGGCATTACCGAGGAAATCTGCGTCTCCAGGTAGAAATGTTCCTGGCCGCCGATATGCAGTGTGCCCTGGATACGGTTTTTTGCCGTCGCCAGCGCGCCGGCCGCATCACCGCGTTGATGGGTGTGGCTGTCGAGCACGAAGTGTTGGTTGCGAAACGCCTCGACCACATCCAGTACCGGCTCCAGGTCTTCGTATTCGATCACCGCCGCCATCGCGGCTTTGCGCGCGGTCTCAAGATCGCGGGCGGCCACGGCCAGCACCACCTGGCCCACGAACTGCACGGTGTCGATGGCCAGCAGCGGATCGCCGGGCATCAACGGGCCGATGTCCTTGAGGCCCGGTACGTCTTCGTGGGTAATCACGATGCGCACGCCGTCAAAGGCATAGCAGGGTGCGGTGTCGATGCTGAGGATTTTCGCGTGGGCGCGGTCGGACAGGCGCGCATACAGGTGCAACTGGTTGGGAAATTCGAGGCGGTCGTCGATGTACTGCGCCTCGCCGCTGACGTGCTTGGCGGCGCTGTCATGCCTGACGCTGCGGCCGACCCCGCAGGTCAGGTCCTGGGCAAACAGCTCGGCCAGTTCGGCCTGGGTTTTTACCACGGCGTGATGGTTAGACATAAGCGGTCACCCGAGTCTCGATGTGCGGCGTTTGCAGTTCGATGAAATATTTGCGCAGCAGGTTCTGTGCGCTGAGCAGGCGGTATTCCTTGCTGGCGCGGAAGTCCGACAGCGGGGTGAAATCCTCGGCCAGGGCGGCACAGGCTTTCTCCACAGTGGCGGCGTTCCAGGTGGCACCGATCAGTACCGTTTCGCAGTGCCTGGCGCGCTTGGGGGTGGCGGCCATGCCGCCGAAGGCGACGCGGGCGTCGCTGATCACACCGTTGTCGAGCTTGAGGTTGAAGGCGGCGCAGACGGCGGAAATATCGTCGTCCAGGCGCTTGGACACCTTGTACGCGCGAAACAGTGAATGGCCCTTGGGCACGATGATCTTCTCGATGAATTCGCTGTCCTGGCGGGCGGTGACGCGGTAGTCGATAAAGTAGTCTTCCAGCGCCAGGGTGCGACGGGTCTGGCCCTTGCACAGCACAATCTGCGCACCGAGGGCGATCAGCAGCGGCGGCGAATCGCCAATGGGCGAGGCGTTGCCGATGTTGCCGCCCAAGGTGCCCTGGTTGCGGATCTGCAAGGAGGCGAAGCGGTGCAGCAAGTCGCCGAAGTCGGGGTATTCGTGGTGCAGCGCGGTGTAGCAGTCGGAGAGGGCGGTGGCGGCGCCGATTTCCAGGCGGTCGTCGAAGGATTCGATGCGCTTCATCTCTTCGATATTGCCGACGTAGATCATCACCGGCAGGGTGCGATGGAACTGCGTGACTTCCAGCGCCAGGTCGGTGCCGCCGGCCAGCAGGCGGGCTTGCGGATAAGCGTCGTAGAGATCGGCCAGGTCGGCGACCGTCAACGGCACCAGGCAGCGTTTGTCGCCGCTGTTGAGTTCGCCGGTTTGGGTTGGCGCAATGGCCTTGAGCTGCGCGATGGTGCGAGCCTCACGGCTGTCGAACTGGTCCTGGGGCTTGTTGCAACAGGCCTGTTCGGCCGCCGCCAGAATCGGGCGGTAGCCGGTACAGCGGCACAGGTTGCCGGCCAGGGCTTCGTGGGCTTTCTGGCTGTCGGGCGCGTCGCTGTTTTTTTGCAGGGCAAACAACGACATCACGAAGCCTGGGGTGCAGAAGCCGCACTGTGAACCGTGGCACTCGACCATCGCCTGCTGCACGCTGTGCAGTTGGCCCTGGTGCTTGAGGTCTTCGACACTGATCAGTTGCTTGCCGTGCAGCGAGGAGACAAAGGTCAGGCACGAATTGAGGCTGCGATAACGGATCTGCTCGACGCCTTGATCGTTGCAGTGCAACTCGCCGACCACCACGGTGCACGCACCGCAGTCGCCGCTGGCGCAGCCTTCCTTGGTACCGGATTTGCCCACATGCTCACGCAAATAGTTGAGCACGGTCAGGTTGGGGTCCAGGGCGTGCTCGCTACGGAGTTCCTGGTTAAGTAAAAACTGGATCACGGAAGGCCTCGCAGACTCATTATTGTTGTTAACCGCTTTGCGCCGAATCTAGTCATGTCTGACTTTTCGGTCAATGGTTTTCTGACTTAAGGGTCAAGAAAATCCGGTCACAACACATTCAATTATGGTCCAGTCTTCTGGAACCGGTGTTTTCAGGGGCTTATGGCTGTTCAGGCTTGCGTGTTTCATGCCAAATTCGCCACCGTGGGCGTAGCGCCATCAGCGGGCCAATGCGCTACACTGCCGCGCTTGTACCGATAGAAGATTTTGAAGGGAAAACATGACGTTCAAGGCGCCGGACAGTCTCGCCGAGCAAATCGCTCACCACCTCGCCGAACGTATCATTCGCGGCGATCTCAAGCCTGGGGAGCGGATCCAGGAACAGAAGGTCACACTGGCGCTGAATGTCAGCCGTGGTTCCGTGCGCGAAGCCCTGCTGATCCTCGAACGCCGGCACCTGATCGCGATCCTGCCGCGCCGTGGCGCTCACGTCACCGAACTCACCGCACACAAGGTGCAGAGCCTGTGCACGTTGATGGGCGAGATGTACATCCTGCTCGGCAATGCAGTGGCCGAGGGCTGGCAGACCCAGGCCGACATGGCGCCATTCCTGCAAATCCAGCAGCGCCTGATGGCCAGCTACGAGCGCCAGGACATCCGCGCCTTTGTCGAAGAAAGCTTCAATGTGATGCGCGCCGCGTATCCCTTCGCGAACAACCCGTACCTGCAGGAAACCGTCGAGAACCTGCAGCCGGCGATGAACCGCGCCTATTACCTGGCCCTTGACCAGCGCAAGGCGGAAATGAGCGAGTACCTCGCGCTGTTCGAACAACTGCTCGCTGCCGTAATGGCCCGCGACCTGGCGCAGATCCGAAGGGTGCTGTCGGCCTACTGCCAGCGCAGCAGCTCGCTGGTCATCGCCGCGTTGGCGGACGCCTAAACGTGCGGCTCAAGTGCATCAAACTGGCGGGGTTCAAATCCTTCGTCGACCCGACCACGGTGAACTTCCCCAGTAACATGGCGGCGGTGGTCGGGCCCAATGGCTGCGGCAAGTCGAACATCATCGACGCCGTGCGCTGGGTGATGGGCGAGAGCTCGGCGAAAAACCTGCGCGGCGAGTCGATGACCGACGTCATCTTCAACGGCTCCACCAGCCGCAAACCGGTGAGCCAGGCCAGTATCGAACTGGTGTTCGACAACTCCGACGGCACCCTGGTCGGCGAATACGCGGCCTACGCGGAAATCTCCATTCGCCGTAAGGTCACGCGCGACAGCCAGAACAGTTATTTTCTCAACGGCACCAAATGCCGTCGACGCGACATCACCGATATCTTCCTCGGCACCGGCTTAGGCCCGCGCAGCTATTCGATCATCGAGCAGGGCATGATCTCCAAGCTGATCGAAGCCAAGCCCGAAGACCTGCGCAACTTTATCGAGGAAGCGGCCGGCATCTCCAAGTACAAGGAGCGCCGCCGCGAGACCGAAAACCGCATTCGCCGCACCCATGAAAACCTCGCCCGCCTGACCGACCTGCGCGAAGAGCTGGAGCGCCAGTTGGAGCGCCTGCACCGCCAGGCCCAGGCCGCCGAGAAGTATCAGGAATACAAGGCCGAAGAGCGCCAGCTCAAGGCACAACTGTCGGCCCTGCGCTGGCAGGCGCTGAACGACCAGGTCGGCCAGCGTGAAGCGATCATCGGCACCCAGGAAGTCAGCTTTGAAGCACTGGTGGCCGAGCAGCGCAACGCCGACGCCAGCATCGAACGCCTGCGGGACGGGCACCATGAGCTGTCCGAGCGCTTCAATCTGGTGCAGGGCCGCTTCTATTCGGTGGGCGGCGACATTGCCCGCGTCGAACAGAGTATCCAGCACGGCCAGCAACGCCTGCGCCAGCTGCAGGACGATCTGAAGGAAGCCGAGCGCGCGCGCCTGGAGACCGAATCGCACCTGGGCCACGACCGTACCTTGCTGCTGACCCTGGGCGAAGAGCTGGACATGCTCACCCCCGAGCAGGACATCACCAACGCCGCCGCCGAAGAAGCGGCCGCCGCCCTGGAAGACGCCGAAACCGGCATGCACGGCTGGCAGGAGCAGTGGGACACGTTCAACCTCACATCCGCCGAACCGCGGCGCCAGGCCGAGGTGCAGCAATCGCGTATCCAGCAACTGGAAACCAGCATGGAGCGCCTGGCTGAACGCCAGCGCCGCCTGCAGGAAGAGCGCGTGTTACTCGCCGCCGACCCGGAAGACGCGGCGATCATGCAGTTGAGCGAACAGCTGGCCGAAAGCGAGATGACCCTCGAAGAGCTCGAGGCCAGCGAAGCGCAGCAAGTGGAACGCCTGGAGCAACTGCGTCAGCAATTGCAAACGGCGACCCAGGCGCAGCAACAGGCCCAAGGTGACCTGCAGCGGCTCAACGGGCGACTGGCCTCATTGGAAGCCTTGCAGCAGGCCGCGCTGGACCCTGGCACCGGCACCGCCGAATGGCTGCGCGACCAGCACCTGGCCGAGCGTCCGCGTCTGGCCGAAGGCTTGAAGGTCGAGGCCGGTTGGGAACTGGCGGTGGAAACCGTACTGGGCGCCGACCTGCAAGCCGTGCTGGTGGATGATTTTGGCGGCTTCGACCTTGCGGGTTTCACCCAGGGCGACCTGCGCCTGCTCAGCCCTGCAGCCGATGGCGCGCGCGTGCCGGGCAGCCTGCTGGACAAGGTCGAGGCGGCGATTGACCTGTCGCCGTGGCTGGGCCAGGTCAAGCCGGTCGAGTCACTTGAGCAAGCCCTGGCCCAACGCGGCCAATTGGCGGCCGGCGAAAGCTTGATCAGTCGCGACGGCTATTGGGTCGGCCGCCACTTCCTGCGCGTACGCCGTGCCAGTGAGGCCGAAAGCGGTGTATTGGCCCGTGGCCAGGAGATCGTCAACCTGAGCGCCGAGCGCGAAGAGCGCGAGGCGACGCTGGAAAGCCTGGAAACCGAACTGCAAACCCTGCGCGCCACCCAGCGCCAGCAAGAGACCGGCCGCGAACACCTGCGCCGCCTGTTACAGGACGAAGCGCGTCAGCAAGGCGAATTGAAAGCGCAACTGTCGGCGAGCAAGGCCAAGGTCGAGCAACTGACCCTGCGCCGCACCCGCCTTGACGAAGAAGTTGCCGAAATGGGCGAGCAGCGCGCCCTGGAGCACGAACAGATCGGCGAAGCGCGCCTGCTGTTGCAGGAAGCCCTCGACAGCATGGCCCTGGACACCGAGCAGCGCGAACTGCTGCTGGCCCAGCGCGACAGCCTGCGCGAACGCCTCGACCGCGTGCGCCAGGAGGCCCGCCAGCACAAAGACCACGCGCACCAACTGGCGGTGCGCCTCGGCTCGCTGCGCGCCCAGCACACCTCCACGGCCCAGGCCCTTGAGCGCCTGGAGATGCAGTCCGAACGCCTCACCGAAAAGCGCGAGCAGTTGAGCCTCAACCTGGAGGAGGGCGAAGCGCCCCTGGAAGAGCTGCGCCTCAAGCTTGAAGAGTTGCTCGATAAGCGCATGACCGTCGACGAAGAGCTCAAGACCGCGCAGATCGCCCTGGAGGACGCCGACCGCGAACTGCGCGACGCCGAAAAACGCCGCACCACCGCCGAACAGCAATCCCAGCTGATTCGCGGTCAGCTCGAACAGCAGCGCATGGAGTGGCAAGCCCTGACCGTGCGCCGCAAGACCTTGCAGGACCAGTTGCTCGAAGACGGTTACGACCTGCACGGCGTACTCGACACGCTGACCGCACAGGCCAACGAAAAAGACGCCGAAGAAGAACTTGAGCGCATTGCCGCGCGTATCCAGCGACTCGGTGCGATCAACCTCGCGGCCATCGATGAGTACCAGCAGCAGTCCGAGCGCAAACGTTATCTGGACGCCCAGAACGCCGACCTGGTCGAAGCGCTGGATACGCTGGAAAACGTGATTCGCAAGATCGACAAGGAAACCCGCAACCGCTTCAAGGATACCTTTGATCAGATTAATGGCGGTTTACAGGCGTTATTCCCAAAAGTTTTCGGTGGTGGCAGTGCCTACTTGGAACTGACAGGCGAAGATCTACTCGATACAGGGGTAACGATCATGGCGCGGCCTCCGGGCAAGAAGAACAGCACCATCCATTTGTTGTCCGGCGGCGAGAAGGCGCTGACGGCCCTGGCACTGGTATTTGCCATCTTCAAACTGAACCCGGCGCCGTTCTGCATGCTCGACGAAGTCGATGCACCGCTGGATGACGCTAACGTTGGACGCTACGCTCGGCTGGTCAAGGAGATGTCCCAGACCGTGCAGTTCATCTATATCACCCACAACAAGATCGCCATGGAAATGGCCGATCAATTGATGGGCGTGACGATGCATGAGCCGGGCTGTTCGCGTTTGGTGGCGGTGGATGTGGAAGAAGCGATGAAGATGGTGGACGCCTAGCGGCGTAGCGCCAAGTTGCAAGCGGCAAGCTGCAAGTGAGTTGGCTTGAGCTTGCGGCTTATAGCTTGAAGCTTGAAGCTTGAAGCTCGTAGCTCACAGTCACCCCCGGCGTAAGAAGAAGGTACTGGCGAACGAAAGTGCCAATCCGATACATCTCTCGCCAACTGTGCTAATTTAATGTCAATTTTTCGTACGCGTGGGCAAAACGTCAGTCAGAACATAGAGTTGGCGCCACGTTTTAAAGCGGTTTGCACGGTGCTAAACCCCTTATTTTTCAGCATTTTTTATTAGAGGCACGGGATTACATGGAAATCGGTCTGCGCGAGTGGCTGATCGTCATCGGCATCATTGTCATTGCCGGTATTCTTTTTGATGGCTGGCGCCGTATGCGCGGTGGCAAGGGCAAGCTTAAATTCCGCTTGGACCGAAACCTGTCCAACCTGCCTGACGACGACGGCAGCGCCGAGCTGCTGGGGCCGCCCCGTGTGCTGGATACCCACAAGGAACCGCAGCTGGACGAGCACGACTTGCCGTCGATGAGCGCGCCGGTGCGTGAAGCCCGGGAGTCGTCGTCCAAGCGTGGCAAGCGCGGCAGTGCCGGCGTGGCCGAGCCGCATCAGGGCGACCTGAACCTGGATGTCGATGAAGGCCCGAGCTTCAGCAGCCGCGACGATGATTTCCCGGATGAAAACAGCGGCAAGGCACCGTCGCGCCAATCGGTCAACGATCAGCCGGCTGCCGAAGAGGTATTGGTGATCAGTGTGATCTGCCGCGATGCCGGTGGCTTCAAAGGCCCGGCCCTGTTGCAGAACATCCTTGAGAGCGGCCTGCGCTTTGGCGAGATGGATATTTTCCACCGTCACGAAAGCATGGCCGGCAACGGCGAAGTACTGTTCTCCATGGCCAACGCGGTCAAGCCCGGCACGTTCGACCTGGACGACATCGACCTGTTCAGCACCCCGGCGGTCAGTTTCTTCCTCGGTCTGCCAGGCCCGCGTCACCCCAAGCAAGCGTTCGACGTGATGGTGGCCGCGGCCCGCAAGCTGTCCCAGGAACTCAACGGCGAGCTCAAGGACGACCAACGCAGCGTCCTCACCGCCCAGACCATCGAGCATTACCGTCAGCGCATCGTCGAGTTCGAGCGTCGCGCCCTGACACAGAAACGCTGAGGATTGCGCCTCGGCGTTGTCAGTAGAATAAGCGCACTAACATATTGAGCAGCTTCGGCTGCTCTTTTGCTTTATGAGAGAACACCCATGACCGCCGCCCATACCCGCATCCTCGAACTGCGCGCTGAACTGGATCAGCACAACTACCGTTATCACGTCCTCGACGAGCCGAGCATTCCGGATGCCGAGTACGACCGGTTGTTCCATGAGCTCAAGGCGCTGGAAGCCGAGCATCCGGAGCTGGTGACGCGTGATTCGCCGACACAGCGGGTCGGCAGCGCGGCGCTGTCGGCGTTTACTCAAGTCCGGCATGAAATCCCCATGCTCAGCCTCGGCAACGCTTTCGATGAAGCGACCATGCTGGAATTCGACCGCCGGGTGACCGAGGGCCTGGATCTGCCGGCCGGCGACCTGTTCGCCAGCGTCGAATACAGTTGCGAGCCAAAGCTGGATGGCCTGGCGGTCAGCCTGTTGTATCAGGACGGCGAACTGGTGCGCGGCGCCACTCGCGGCGACGGAACCACCGGCGAAGACATCAGCGTCAATGTGCGCACCGTGCGCAACATTCCGTTGAAGCTGCACGGCAGCGGTTGGCCGGCCACCCTGGAAGTGCGCGGTGAAGTGTTCATGTCCAAGGCCGGTTTCGAGCGCCTGAACGCCTCGCAACTGGAGGTCGGCGGCAAGACCTTCGCCAACCCGCGCAACGCGGCGGCCGGCAGCCTGCGCCAACTGGATTCGAAGATCACCGCCAGTCGTCCGTTGGAATTCTGCTGCTATGGCATCGGCCAGGTGACGACGGATATCAGTGACACTCATATCGGCAACCTGAAGCAGTTGCAGAAGTGGGGCATGCCGATCAGTCATGAACTGAAACTGGCCAAGGGCATTCAGGAATGCCTGGACTACTACCGCGACATCGGTGAACGGCGCAACAGCCTGTCGTACGAGATCGACGGGGTGGTATTCAAGGTCAACAGCATCGCGGCCCAGCGGGAGCTGGGCTTCCGCGCCCGCGAGCCGCGCTGGGCCATTGCGCATAAATTCCCGGCCATGGAAGAACTGACCGAGTTGCTCGACGTGGAATTCCAGGTCGGCCGCACCGGCGCCGTCACGCCCGTGGCGCGTTTGAAACCGGTCAAGGTTGCCGGCGTGACCGTGTCCAACGCCACCCTGCACAACATGGACGAAGTGGCGCGCCTGGGCCTGATGATCGGCGATACGGTGATCATCCGCCGCGCTGGGGACGTGATCCCGCAGGTGGTGTCGGTGGTCACCGAGCGTCGCCCGGAGCACGCGCGCGCGGTGCAGATCCCTGAAAGTTGCCCGGTGTGCGGTTCCCACGTAGAGCGCACGCAACTGGTCAAGCGCAGCAAGGGCAAGGAAACCGTCAGCGACGGCGCGGTGTACCGCTGCGTCGGGCGCCTGGCCTGTGGCGCGCAGCTCAAGCAGGCGATCATTCATTTCGTCTCGCGCCGTGCCATGGACATCGACGGCCTGGGCGACAAAACCATCGAGCAACTGGTGGATGAAAAACTCATCGGCTCGCCGGCCGACCTCTACAAACTCAAGTACGAGCAGATCATCGACCTGGAAGGCTTTGCCGATATTTCCAGCAAAAAGCTGATCGCCGCCATCGAAAACAGCAAGACGCCGACCCTGGCGCGGTTTATCTACGCCCTGGGCATTCCCGATGTGGGCGAGGAGACCGCCAAGGTGCTGGCGCGCTCCCTGGCTTCCCTGGAACGGGTGCAGAAGGCTCTGCCGGAAGTGCTGACGTACTTGCCGGACGTAGGCCTGGAAGTGGCGCACGAGATCCATAGCTTCTTTGAAGACAGCCATAACCAGGAGGTGATTGGCGCGCTGCTGTCGCCCGATGAGTGCGCCCTGCAATTGCAGGAGCAGGGCGACCTGAGTGCCGAGTTCGCCGCCAGCACCACCCTGGGCGGCCTGCTCGACAAGCTGCACGTGCCCTCCGTGGGACCGGGCGCGGCGCAGAAACTGGCGGACAAGTTCGGCAGCCTCGAAGGCGTGATCAAGGCCGACTGGCTGGACATGCGCCAGGCCCTGCCCGAGAAACAGGCCAAGGCCGTGCGCGACTTTTTTGATAGCGAGGACAACGCCCACCGCGCCCTGGCCATCGAGCAGCAGCTCAAGGACTTCGGCATGCACTGGCAGAGCGAGAAAAAGGTCGTCGAAGGCCTGCCGGAAGCCGGGCATACCTGGGTGCTCACCGGCTCCCTGGAGTTGATGAGCCGCGATGTGGCCAAGGACAAACTCGAAAGCCTGGGCGCCAAGGTGGCCGGTTCCGTTTCGGCGAAGACCCACTGCGTGGTGGCCGGGCCGGGCGCCGGCTCCAAATTGGCCAAGGCCAGCGAACTGGGGCTCAAAGTGCTCGACGAAGAGGCCTTCGTCGCCTTCCTGGCCAAGCACAACATCGCGGTCTGATTGCATCCTGTGGCGAGGGAGCAAGCTCGCGCCGGGCTGCGAAGCAGCCCCTCTCCAGGAAAGTGGAACGATCCCGAGCGGTAAATGATCTAGTCTCAGTCACCCTTGGGAGAGATCGCCATGTTCCGCTACTTCGAGCAACTCAGCACGCGCATCGCCGCACCGTTCATGGCCGGATCCTCGCGTAACAGCAAGGTATGGCAATGCCGCTGCGGCCAGTCCTTGTTCTTTCGCAACAGCCAATGCCTGGCCTGCTCGGCGCTGCTGGGCTACCACCCGCAGCAAAGCCGCCTGTCTTCACTGCAACCCGGTCCCGTGGCCGACACCTGGCTGATGGACGCCAACCTCGACGCCGGCGCCTTTCGCCGCTGCGCCAACCTCCAGACCCCGGCGGCGTGCAACTGGCTGATCCCGGCGCACAGCACCTCGGCCCTGTGCGTGGCGTGCAGCCTGAACCGCACCATCCCTGATTTGTCCATCGCGGAAAATCCCGAGCGCTGGCGCAAGGTGGAAACCGCCAAGCGCCGACTGGTCGCCCAGCTGGTCAGCCTGGGCCTGCAGGTGGTGCCCAAAAGCGTCAACGAAGACACCGGCCTGGCGTTCGACTTCGTCGGCATCGACCTGCAAGGTAATGCGCCCACTACCGGTCACGCCAACGGCCTGATCACCCTCGATATCAAGGAAGCTGACGACGCCCATCGTGAAAAGGTTCGCGTGCAGATGCATGAGCCCTACCGCACCTTGCTCGGTCACTTTCGCCATGAGGTCGGCCATTATTACTGGGATCGCCTGATCGCCAACAGCCACTGGCTCGAGCCGTTTCGCAACCTGTTCGGCGACGAACGCGCCAGTTACGCCGACGCGCTCGACCAGCATTACCAGAACGGCCCACGCCCGGACTGGCAGCAAACCTGCGTCAGCGCCTATGCCACCATGCACCCCTGGGAAGACTGGGCCGAGACCTGGGCGCATTACCTGCACATGATGGATGCGGTCGACACCGCCCTGGGGTTTGGCATGAGCGCTCGGGAGATGGACCTCGATTACCAGCCGTTTCCCCTGAGCACCTTGTACGACCCCGAACACCCTGGCGGGGCGGCGTTCCTCTCCTTCGTCAATGCCTGGATCGAACTGGCCGGCATGCTCAACGAACTGTCGCGCAGCATGGGCCAGCCGGACTTCTACCCCTTCGTGCTGCCCCCGGCGGTGATTGCCAAGCTGCACTTTATCCACCTGGTCATCCAGGAAGAGGGTGGCAGGGCCGATGAGGTGCTGCAGGCACAATGATGAAATGTGCGAGGGCAAGCCCTGATACCAGTCTGTAGGAGCACGCTTGCTCGCGAAAAATTTACAGGCACCGCGTTCATTCAGAAAGCACGCGTTATCGTTGACGTTTTTCGCGAGCAAGCTCGCTCCTACAGAGTGGCTGGGATAGCGTCATTGTTGAGGGCCATGGCAAGTACTTGAAGCTTCTCATTTTTTTACGGTTGTAACTTCCGATGAGATCGGTACAATGGCCCCGCTTGCCGAGAGGCCAGCGTCGTTATGGTGACCCCATCGGTCCCCCCGCAACGATTACCCGTGAACCTGGTCAGAGCCGGAAGGCAGCAGCCACAGCGGGAACATTGTGTGCCGGGGTGTGGCTGGTGGGGTTGCCTCCATAACGCTCCCTTCTGTAATACCCCCCAAAATCTCAATTATTCAGCCAGTCATCTGTGACGCTTATTGCGCAGTGCATGAAGACCCTTCCACGACTGGTGGCATACTCCCAAGCGTCTTTCCCCTGGCCATGAGGCTGTATGCACTCGGAACATTTTGATTTATCCAGCCCCGTGTTCTTGCCGATCACCGATGAAACCTGTGCGGGTTTGTTGGGTTCTGACGGTGCAGGTGCGCTGGAAACCCTGAGTGAGCCGGAGCTGGCAGCGCTGCTGGTTATCCAGAATCTGGCGCAGATGCCGGAACACGAGTTGAGTGCAGTGGGCGCTGAAAGAGTGTTGGCCAAGCTCATTGGCTGGGCGGCGCAGGGCAGGCATTCAGCTGCCGTGAGCTTGCTGTCGGAGGCACAACGGTTGTTTGACCCGCGCAAGCTGTACTTCGGCCTCAATGTGGTCAAGAGCCTGAAGTTGCGTTTTCTGTTGGCGGATGAAGTCCTGGCGCGAGATTATTTATTGCCCGACGGCCAATGGGACGTCGAGTACAAAGTCCGTCACCTCAAGGCAAACAATCCCTTCCGCCAGCAGATGGTCACGCCCAGGCATCGCGAGCGCTGGCTGAGCGCCGAGCAGGACAAACTGGTCAGGACCTTTCGCGCCAACCTGAACGAAGACCTGCATGTCCAAGGGTACGCCGGCATTGGCAAGAGTCACCTGCTGGTGGCGCTGATGGAGCATCTGCGACCCGAAAAGACCTTGTTGCTGGCACGTACACCAGCAAAGCTTCAAACCCTGCGCGCGCGCATGGTGGGCGTGCGGGAGAGAAAGGCCGGGCAAACCTTTCACGGGTTTGCGCACGTCTTGTTACATGGCCCAAGGTCACAGCCGTTGGCTACGCAAGGGCGCGTCCCGAGCAAACAGACACTGGCGCAGGAATTGAACATCTTCGGTTTTCGTCATCTGCAAGGGCAGGCGCTGCTGGATGTCTGCCTCAAGGTGCTTGAAAACTACTGCGGCTCCCGGGACTACAGCCTGTCGGCCAAGCATCTGCCGCACTTCAAGCAAGCGCTGTCCAGCGTTGATGCCAAAGTACTTGTCGAATACTCCAGCCGGTTATGGACCTACCTTGAGGCGAATCCGGCCTGGAGCGCTCACACCGGATTTGAAGCGTTGTTGATGGTCAAGCGCGCCAGCCTCGCCGGCAGTGTGGTGCCTGAGCGCTATACCCATGTGTTGATTGATGAGAGCCAGGACATTCCGGCGCCCTTGCTGCAAATCATCGAGCGCGGGCGCCAGGTGCTGATCACCCTGGGCGACGAGTATCAGCAGGCCAGCGGTGTACTGGTAAAGCGCGCGCGCGAGGTTCGCCATACGGATGTGAGCTATAGCGTACGCTCCGGGCGCAACGTCGAGCGCCTGGTCAATCCCTTGATCAGCCAGCACTCGCAGAAAAGCAAGGTGCTCTTCGAGGGCGCACGGGATGCGGACGTCGGTATCGAGCTGTATCCCCAGGGCTTTGTACCGCCGCCAGGCTGCGTGGTGCTGACCGCGTCCTATTGGGACACCATGAAGTGGCTCATGCAACTGAGCGAAGAGCGCCGTGCCTGTGCGTTTGCCAGCAGCGAAGCGCAGCAGGATCTCAAATACTTCATGGACACCGTCATCGCGTTGTTCAAACCCGAATTCTATGGCAGCGAGTACAGCGACCGTGGGCCTCATTCGTTTTTCAGCGATATGGCCGACTGGCAGCAGGTGCGCGACGCGTGCCGGTTCGATGACGCGTTTCTGTGGGTCGAGGCGGAACTGGAAAAAGGCTTCAATGTGGCCGACGTGACACGGTTGAACAGGCTCAGCGGTCACCCGGGCGAGCGCTGTTTGTTGATGTTGGCGCAAGACGCCGGCGGCATGGAGTTCGAGCGTGTCCTGCTCACGCCCGAGTTGCTCACCACTGTGAAATTCCAGGATGCCTATGCGTTCGATCAGCGCTTGTGCGCGGTGTACATCGCGATTTCCCGCGCCACCGTGCAGCTTTATCTTCCCTACGACGTGGTCGAGTGGATCGACTACCACCAGTACCAGAAGACCCGCGATGTGCATGGCTACTGAGTGATTTACTCTGGCTGATTCACAACTTTCGAAACCCTCTCTGGACAACCCCAAGGCACCTTGTTAGCTTCCGCCGGGCACTTGTTTCAGAGTATGACAAGGGCGTGGACTTGATATCGAAGCGCAATCGCTTCTTTACCTCACAAGGATGTCTGTCATGAAAAGCCTGCAAGGGTTGCCTCGTCTTATCAGTGCCTCGGTCGGCACGCCCGGCAAAGCCCGCAACTTGCCCGCCGATGTTCAGTGCATCCAGTATCTCTTCAATCTGATCATTCCCAAGCTGGGTTTCGCCTTGCCCGAAAACGGCAAATGCGACGGCCAACTGGTGCAGTGCATCAGCCAGTACCAGTTCCGTCATCTCAAATACGCCCATCCCGATGGCGTGATCGATCCTACCGGTCGTACCTTCAACAGCCTGATCGAAGAGGCATTGAAGGTGCCGGTGACGGCCTTCCCGGCGATGCGCATTCCGAGTTTTCTCAACGCCTTCGGCAATAACAATGCCGATGCGGTGCAGGCCACCGTGAATGTCTATCTGAACCAGGTGCGTGCGGTGATCGAGGCCGAACGGCGTAACCGGCAGTTGATGATGCAGTCCACTTGCGATGGCGGCATGACGCTCAGCGACACTGACTTTCAGAACGCCGCCAAGCAGTTGGGCAACGGGATCTCGGTGAATGTCATCAAGGCGTTCGCCACTATCGAATCGGGCGGGAAGGTGGGCTTCGGGCCGGCGAAGTTGCCGATCATCGCGTTCGAAGGCCATCATTTTCGCAAGTACACCAAGCACATTTACGACCAGTCGCACCCGCTGCTGTCGTACATCTACAAGAAGAAAGCCGGGCCGCAGTGGCAGGCCAACAACAAGGACCAGGTCAAGGCCTGGGAAACCATGGCCACGGCGTTTGCACTGGATCAGGAAGCGGCGTTGCTGTCGGCCTCGTGGGGGATGTTTCAGATCATGGGGTTCAATTTCGCGTCTTGCGGATTCAAGACCGTGTTTGAGTTCGTGGCGTCCTTGAAGGTCAATGCCGGCAATCAGCTCAAGGCCTATCTCAGCCTTTGCGGCAAAAATACCGCGTTGATGACGGCCATGAAAAACAAGGACTTTACCGCCATGGCCCGCAACTACAACGGTGAGGACTACGGCAACTACGACGTGCTGATGAAGCAGGCCTACGACGTACTGGAAGGGAAGAAATAAGATGATGCGTTTTCTGGCGGTGGGTGTGTTGTCGTTATGCGTCGTGGTGCCGGCGTTTGCAGGGCCTGGCGCGTTGCAGTCGGGCAAGTACGAAGGGCTGATGCTGGCGGTGACACCGCAGCAGCAGGTCGAGGGGTTCTACTCGGAGGCGATGGGGGAGGGCGTCACGCGGGGGTGCAGCTTCTTTCTGCAGGGTAAGCCGCAAGCGCTGACCACCTGGCGCGATGCAGCTTATCCCGGCAGCGTGGCGGCCTCGGCCGACGGCGTGACCCTGACCGTGGAGCAAGGTCGCCAGCATCCAGGTTGTATCAATGTGTTGATGCCGGACATCGCCACGGGCCTGGAGTTGAGCCAGACCGCGCGGAAAAAATGGATCGGCCTGGTGACGGTATCGGCGCAAAAGGCCTACCTGTTGAAAACGCCGGGCGCCAAAGCGACAAAGCGTCCCTACATCGTCAAAAATGATGTGGTGGGGGTACTGGCGTTCAAGGACGGCTGGGCGCAGGTGGAATTTGTCAATGCTGACGAGCGTTCGTTCACGGGCTGGATCAGCCAGGACCAGTACGCACGGCTGGCTGCACCGAAGATCTAGAAAATGTGGGAGGGGCTTGCCCTCGATGGCGGCCTCAGGGCCGACCAGGATGTTGGATTGGACCGGGTACATATCCGTTTCTGCGGTAACGGCGGCTGGCGGTTCCGCTTTTACAGCGGGTCACTTTTGGAAAAGAGCCCCAAAAGTAACCAAAAAGGCTCTTGCCCCACCACTCGGCACCTCGC
>NZ_KZ478008.1 GCF_002837185.1 Pseudomonas fluorescens
TTTTATGCCTGGAACAAAGTATCAGCAACACCGCAAAACACATGTGGGAGGGGGCAAGCCCCCCTCCCACACTTGAATCTCTATACTCTTGAAGAGATCGCCGCGTATCGCAAGGTACGCGGCGTTTTTTATGCCTGGAACAAAGTATCAGCAACACCGCAAAACACATGTGGGAGGGGGCTTGCCCCCGATGGCGGTATGTCAGTCACCTATGAATTGACTGAACCACCGCATCGGGGGGCAAGCCCCCTCCCACATTTGAATCTCTGTAGTGCTTGAAGACTGTGTCAGACCTTAAGCAATCAGCGAATACACCAGCGCCGTAATCGCCACCAACCCCACCGCCGTGACAAACACATTCGACGCCTGCCCACGGTACTTGGCCATGGCCGGCACCTTGCGGATGGCGTACATCGGCATCAGGAACAGGATCGACGCAATCACCGGCCCACCCAGGGTCTCGATCATGCCGAGAATGCTCGGGTTCAGCGTGGCGACGATCCAGCACACCACCAGCATGAAGGCGGCGGTCATGCGGTCCAGCGACTTGGCTGCCGGACGGCGACCGGTCTTGAGCACCAGACCCTTGAGGCCCTCGCTGGCACCGATGTAGTGGCCCAGGAACGACTTGGCAATCGCCACGAATGCAATCAACGGCGCGGCGAAGGCAATGGTCGGGTTATCGAAATGGTTGGCCAGGTACGACAGGATCGACAGGTTCTGCGCCTTCGCCTCGGCCAACTGCGCCGGGGACAGGGTCAGCACGCAACTGAACACAAAGAACAGCACCATCGCCACCATCAACAGGTGCGCGCGGCACAGGATCTGTGAACTGCGCTCGTCGGCATGTGCGCCGTACTGGCGCTTCTGGTCCACCGCAAAGGCCGAGATGATTGGCGAATGGTTGAACGAAAACACCATCACCGGAATTGCCAGCCACAAGGTGTTGAGCAAGGCCGACGGTGCCGGAACCTCACTGGCGGTGCTGAGGATGCCGCCATTCCAATGCGGCACCAGGTAAACGGCAAGGAACAGCAAGGCAACGATAAACGGATACACCATCAGGCTCATGGCCTTGACGATCACCTGTTCACCGCAACGCACCACCGCCAGCAGGCCCAGGATCAGTACGAACGCCAGGACTGCCCGCGGCGGCGGCATGATGTGCAATTGATGTTCCATGAAACTGCTGACGGTGTTGGTCAGGGCCACGCTGTAGATCAGCAGGATCGGGAAGATCGCAAAGAAGTACAGCAAGGTGATCAGGGCGCCGGCCTTGAGGCCGAAATGTTCTTCGACCACGTCGGTAATGTCGGAGCCTTCACGGCCGGACAGGACGAAACGGGTCAGCCCACGGTGGGCAAAGAATGTCATCGGGAAGGCCAGCAGCGCCAGGATCACCAGTGGCCAGAAGCCCCCCAGGCCCGCGTTGATCGGCAAGAACAAAGTGCCGGCGCCGATGGCGGTGCCGAACAGCCCAAGCATCCAGGTGGTGTCCTGGCGGCTCCAGCTAGTGAGCGTTGCAGGTGTCGTTGCATAGCGATCGTTGACGCTATTGGCCTGATCATTCATCCGGTCGGATCTCCGCATTCACACGGCCGGGACGAGTCAGAAAAACCTGACAGGCAGCGCCCCGACCTCAACAGGGGCGCGATTGTCCGGGATTATTGAGAATAAGCAAAGGCTTAGCTGAGGAGTGGCGAGGCAGTGCAGAGGCTTGAGAGCGGCTTTTGGTCGTCGATGTCGAGCTTAGGCCATACCTGCCACGCTGAGCTGCCCGCCTCATTCGTCGATTCCGCCAGCCTGGTGTAACGCGCGATGAAAATGGGCACGCTCACACAACTCGATCTGTTTAAATCAGCCCAGTCGCTCAATGTTCTGCGACTGCAATCCACTGACAGGTACCCACTATTATTTTAATTTAACCACTCCAAGTAAGTTATTTCCTACATATAGTTCATCGTCGCACTCCCTATAAATTTATTAGCCGCCGCCTTTGTTACAAGGATTTGCCCAGATATTGAGCGCTCATCGTGTTAAGCCTATATTCCAACCCAGCGCGAACAACCAGTCTTTCTGAAACAATGACAACAAAGCGAACACTGAATCCGTCGGGAGCGACTCCATGAAAAAATACAACCTACTGTTTACCCTGTTACTTTTCGTTGGAATAATCACCCCACTTACCAGCCAGGCACAGTCGACAGCCGAACACTCCGACGCCAGGGCCCTGGCTACATCCCCCCGCTGGCTGACGACAAAAGTTTATGTAGAGGGTGCGCCGGACATCGACGTGAAGGACAAGTACCCAGGCGTGGTCGGCCTATCACTGTGGGACCCTGACCGTAATCGCTATGAATTTTTCTACAGCGATACCGGGCTGTCCAAGTACGAGAACGGCGGGGGCGGTTACTTCATGGTAACCGGTGACAAAAAAAGCCATATCCTGATACCCGATAAAGGGACAACAAGAACCATTGTCCGGAAACTTGAGACGCTGAACACTCAAGAATTCACTTATTCCCGAGAAGTGCCGCGCGACATGATCGATTCCAACCCACTGGTTCGAATATATGTTGTGCATGCGCCTTATACAGGCTCAATAAAAACCACTCCAACACCCAGCCTTAAACCGTGAACTCCACGACTAAAGACAACTTCCATAAAAGGCCTCACCCAATGAAAGCACTATTAAAGCCTTTATTAACTTCTGTTTTACTGCTATCTACCCTTGTTTCAACCGGCGTTCATGCACAGGCTTCCGCCCCTGGGAAACCTGTCGCCGCCAGTGCTGACAATGCCGTCATGTTGACCGTCTTTCTTAAGCATGATCAATCTCGCAACTTGAACGAAATAAGAGCGAAACTCACCGAGCAGGAATTCTTCAAAGTGTTTCCTCCTGAAGGGGTAGAAATTGTCAGTTGGAACATTGCCATGGGGATCGGTCACGTCATCGTTCTACGCTTCCCCGCCTCACGCCTGCGCGAAGTGAATCTTGCGATCGAGCGCTCTGCGTGGGGGCCGTTCAGGACGGAGTTCTTTCCTACCTACGATTACATGGACATCGTAGAGGCAGAACAGAGCAAGGTACGAAAAACCACGTCCGCCAAATAATCAGCGCGCGTAAACAGCGTCTCGCAATCGCCGGGACGCTCGTACTTTTCGCAAAATCAGTGGCGCTTTCTCAGGCCTGCGGCATTTCATGCAGCGAAAATGCAGCATAATCCGGGCATCGAACTCACCGGAGAGCTGCCCATGCCCACCACCGTTCTGGTCCTGGTTGAAACCATCAACGAATACCTGCAAATCATCGAGAGCAATGATTTCCATGTAATCCTGGCGCCCACGCCCGCTGAACGCGCGCAGGCGATCAAGGCTCACGGCGGGCAGATCAAGGCTGTTTTGACCCGTGGGCCACTGGGGCTGTATGCCGAAGAAATCGCCGCGCTGCCGCTGCTGGAGATCATCTGCGTGATCGGCGCAGGCTACGAGCATGTTGACCTGCAGGCAGCGGCCAACCGTGGAATTGTGGTGACTAACGGTGCAGGCGTGAACGCGCCGTCGGTGGCCGACCACGCCATGGCGCTGCTGCTGTCGCTGGTGCGCGGTATCACCCAGACTGACGCCGCCGTGCGCCGCCACGAATGGCCGAAGGTGATGCGCCCGTCCCTGGGCGGCAAGCAGCTGGGCATTCTCGGGCTGGGCGCGGTCGGCCTGGAGATCGCCAAGCGCGCGGCGCTGGGCTTTGGCATGGAAGTGAGTTACCACAATCGCCAACCTCGCGATGACGTGGACTACACCTATTGTGCAACTGCCGTGGAACTGGCGCGCACCTCGGATTTCCTGATCCTGGCCACGCCCGGCGGCGCCAGCACTCGGCACCTGATTGATCGTCACGCCCTCGACGCCCTGGGGCCGCATGGCTTTTTGGTCAACATCGGCCGCGGCAGCGTCGTGGTTACCGCCGACCTGGTAGCTGCGCTGGAACAGCGGCGCATCGGCGGCGCCGCGCTGGATGTATTTGACGACGAACCCAAGGTACCTGACGCGCTCAAGCGCCTGAGCAACACCGTGCTGACCTCCCATGTGGCCGGCCTGTCGCCGGAAGCGACCCACGATACCGTGCAACGGGTCGCGGACAATCTGGTGGAATACTTTGCCGGTCGCCCGGTACTTACGCCGGTAGCCTTGCCGGCGCCCGATAAATGACCGATCAGGCACGCTGATCCTGCTTCAACACGCAGACCTATTAAGCCGTCCCGACCTTGTCGCTGGGCGGCGACCCACATTAGATTAGCCAATAGTCCAAGGCCTTAAGAATAAGCAGAAGGGATAAGCATGGCGCTTAATGACCAATCGACCCAGATTCGCCCCGGCGAAGAACTTGATGCCAGCCTGATCGATCCCTACCTCAAGGCCCATATTCCCGGCCTGCACGGCACGGTCAAGATCAGCCAGTTCCCAGGCGGCGCCTCTAACCTGACGTATCTGCTGGAATACCCGGACCAGGAATTCGTGTTGCGTCGCCCACCGTTCGGCCACAAGGCCAAATCCGCCCATGACATGGGCCGCGAATACCGCATTCTCAATCAGCTCAAAGACGGCTTTCCCTATTGCCCCAAGGCCTACGTGCATTGCACTGATGAGTCGGTGATCGGCGCGGAGTTCTACGTGATGGAGCGCGTCAACGGCATCATCCTGCGTTCAGACCTGCCCGCCGAGCTGGGCCTGGACGCGACGCGCACCCAAGCCCTGTGCAAAAGCTTTATCGACAAGTTCGTCGAACTGCATCAGGTCGATTACAACGCCTGCGGCCTGGCCGACCTGGGCAAACCGCATGGCTATGTGGAGCGTCAGATCCGTGGCTGGAGCGAGCGCTACGAAAAAGCCCTGACCCCCGATGCCCCGCGCTGGGAAGCCGTGCGCGCCTGGCTCAACGACAAGATGCCGGGCGACCACCCGACCTCCAGCATCGTGCACAACGACTATCGTTTCGACAACGTGATCCTCGACCCGCACAACCCGATGCAGATCATCGGTGTGCTGGACTGGGAACTGACCACCCTCGGCGACCCGTTGATGGACCTGGGCAACACCCTTGCCTACTGGATCGAAGCCGCCGACCCTGCGCCCGTGCAACTCATGCGGCGCCAGCCGAGCAATGCGCCCGGCATGCTCACCCGCCGCCAGTTCGTCGACTACTACGCCGAACGTTCGGGCATCCGGATCGACAATTTCGACTTCTACTACACCTACGGGCTGTTTCGCCTGGCCGGCATCGTGCAGCAGATCTATTACCGTTTCTTCCACGGTCAGACCCAGGACAAACGCTTTGCCCCGTTCATCCACATGAACACGCTGCTGGAGCAGATGAGCCTGGCGGTCATCGGCAAATCCGCCCTCTGACAACAATCACAAGGAACCGCTCATGTCCAAGACCCACCTGTTCGACCTCGACGGCAAGATTGCTTTCGTTTCCGGCGCCAGCCGCGGCATCGGCGAGGCCATCGCCAAGTTGCTGGCCCAGCAAGGCGCCCACGTGATTGTCTCGAGCCGCAAACTGGAAGGTTGCCAGCACGTTGCCGACGCGATCATTGCCGACGGCGGCAAGGCCACTGCGATTGCCTGCCATATCGGTGAAATGGAACAGATCGCCCAAGTGTTCGCCGGCATCCGTGAACAGTTCGGCCGCCTGGACATCCTGGTCAACAACGCCGCGACCAACCCCCAGTTCTGCAACGTGCTGGACACCGACCTCGGGGCGTTCCAGAAGACCGTCGACGTGAACATCCGCGGCTACTTCTTCATGTCAGTGGAAGCCGGCAAGCTGATGCGCGACAACGGCGGCGGCAGCATCATCAACGTGGCCTCGATCAACGGCATTTCCCCAGGTGTATTCCAGGGCATCTATTCGGTGACCAAGGCCGCCGTGATCAACATGACCAAGGTGTTCGCCAAGGAATGCGCCGCGTTCGGCATCCGTTGCAACGCCTTGCTGCCGGGCCTGACCGACACCAAGTTCGCCTCGGCGCTGGTCAAGAACGACGCGATCCTGAAGATGGCCCTGGCGCAGATCCCGCTCAAGCGCGTGGCCGACCCCAGCGAAATGGCCGGCGCCGTGTTGTTCCTGGCCAGCGATGCGTCCAGCTACACCACCGGGGTGTCGCTGAATGTGGACGGCGGTTTCCTGTCCTGACCCCGACTGGTTTCTTCAGATCGATTTGCGCGTAACCTTGGCGCAGATCGATCTGTCCCGGGATGAAACATGGAACTGCACCTCGTCATCAACGGCCGCAAGGACCTGGCTGCCCAGCTTTACCAGCAACTGCGCGAAGCCATCACCTGCGGGCGCCTTTCAGCCGGCGCGCAATTGCCGCCCAGCCGACTGCTCGCCGAGCAACTGGGCGTCTCGCGCAAAACCGTGTCGGACACCTACGCCACCTTGACCTATGAAGGCCTGCTGGTCGGCAGGATTGGCCGGGGCACCTTCGTCAATGCGTGGGCACCTCAGCCTGACCGCGTGCAGACCGCCACCGACCTGGCCTGCGCCGCCAACCTGGGCAGATGGGCCGCACTGGCCTCGCCCATGCATCATCCCGCCAGCGACGAGATCCTGCGCTACGAATTCATCGGCGGGGCAACCACGCGCAATCAATTTCCCCAGGAAGAATGGCGACGCTGCACGCTCGATGCCTTGCGCAAGATCGCCCGGAACAGTGGTTTCTACAGTCAACCGGAAGGCTTGCCGGCGCTGCGCGAGGCCATCGCCGGGCATATCGCCTTTTCCCGCGGGGTGAAAGGTCGCGCCGGGGACATCGTGGTGACCAATGGCGCGCAACAGGCGCTGGACCTGATCGCCCGCGTGGTACTGGAGCCAGGCAGCATCGTCGCCATGGAAGACCCCGGCTACAGCCCCGCGCGCCAGTTGTTCGTGGCGATGGGGGCCAGGGTCGCCAGTGTGCCGGTCGATGCACAGGGCATACAGGTCGACCGGATCCCTGATGGCACCCGCCTGATCTATGTGACGCCGTCGCACCAGTTCCCCCTCGGCATGCCCATGAGCCCGGCGCGGCGTGAAGCCCTGCTCGACCGCGCCATCGCGCTCGGCGCAATCATCATCGAAGACGACTACGACAGTGAGTTCCGCTACGAAGGCCGCCCCACCGACTCCCTGCAAAGCATGGACACGCGAGGCGTGGTGACCTACGTCGGGACCTTTTCCAAAACCCTGTTGCCCGAGTTGCGCCTGGGCTACGCGGTACTGCCGCCGGCGATCCATGGCGCAGTACTCAAGGCCAAGCAATTGACCGACCAGCACAGCTCTACCCTGCCGCAATGGGCGCTGGCCAAGTTCATCAGCGAGGGCTACCTGCTCAAACATATTCGCCGCTGTCACAGCGTGTACGCGGGGCGCCGCGAACGGATTCTGCAGCGCCTGGCGGGAGACCTGTCGCCCTGGTTCGAGGCGGTGCCGACGGTGGCCGGGTTCCATCTGGCCGCGCTGTGCAAGGTGCCGGTGGATATCCCGTTGCTGATGCAACTGGCGCGCAAGGCGCAGGTGGGGCTGTACCCCCTGGATGTGTTTTTTCACGACACTGCGCCACGCGCCGGGCTGATTCTCGGCTTCGGCGCCATCGAAACCCTCGATATCGACCCGGCGCTGGACAAGGTCCGCGACATTCTGCGGCAGATTGGCTAGGCGCTTTTGCGCAGGATTGGTCATTGGTCGACCCAGCTCCAGAGCGTAGGGTGAACAGGTCTCGAACGCCATGGAACGCCTCATGAAACGATTGCTCGCCACCGCCGCGATACTGGCCTCGCTCAACGCTTACGCCCACGAACCGGTGTACCACCAGGAAACGCTCAAGGTGCTGCAGGAACACGCGTTGGCCAACGTGCCCGGCAAGAAAACCATCATGCTCACCGTGGACTACGCTCCCGGCCAGGCCACCGTGCCCCACAGCCACACCGGCACCGCCGTGGCTTATGTACTGGAAGGCGAAATAACCTCACGGGTCAACGATGAGAAAGCCATTACCTACAAGACCGGCGATTCGTTCTACGAGCCCGCCGGTTCGCGGCACTTCGAGTCGAGCAACGCCAGCCAGACCCGGCCCGCCAAACTGCTGGTGGTAATGGTGCTGGATGACAAGGCCGAGGTGCTCACGCCCCTTGCCCGATAAGCGGCACATCAGTAATCCCGTTCTGATCACTGTGCGAGGGGGCTTGCCCTGGCTTTTTGTAGGAGCGAGCTTGCTCGCGAAAAACGTCAACGATAACGCGTGCTTTCTGAATGAACGCGGTGACTGTGAGTTTTTCGCGAGCAAGCTCGCGCCTACAGACTGGCATCAGGGCAAGCCCCCTCCCACATTGTCAGGCAAGGCTCTTGCTGACCACCTCGAACACATCGCTGGACAGCTCGCCCGAGCCACGAATGCGCTCCAGCTCCGCCTTCATCAGCGCCTGCCGGGCGGCGTCGTATTTACGCCAGCGCGTCAGGGGCGCCAATTGGCGTGAAGCAATCTGCGGGTTCAGCGTATTGAGCTGGATCACCAGGTCCGCCAGGAAACGGTAGCCCGAACCATCCGCCGCATGGAAGTTGATCAGGTTCTGCCCGGCAAATGCGCCGATCAGTGCGCGCACCTTGTTCGGGTTCTTGATCGTGAACGCCGGGTGCTCCATCAGCGCCTTGACCCGCGCCAGCCCGCCCGGCAGGGTGCTGCCGGCCTGCACGCTGAACCATTGGTCCATGACCAGCGGGTTGTCCTTGAAGTTCTCGGCGAACACCGCCAGTGCCTGGGTTTTTTCCGCTTCGAACGGCGAGTTCACCAGCACGGCCAGGGCCGTCAGGCGCTCGGTCATGTTATCGCTGGTGTCGAACTGATCCAGGGTGGCCGTCAATACTTCTGGCTTGCCGCTGAGCATCAGGTACGACAACGCGATGTTCTGCAGGGCACGCCGGGCAAAGTGCTCGGCCTCGGCCACGTACGGCGTTTGCCTGGACAGCTCACGGTTGGCCTGGTAACGCAGCCACAGGCCTTCGAACAGGTTCTCGGCCAGTTGCTTGCGGGCGTATTCACGGGCGGCGTGAATGGCCTCCACATCCGCCACGTCGCTGATTTCGCTCAGGTAGGCTTCGCTCGGCAACGAGAGCATTTCGGCGACCATGGCCTGGTCCAGGCTTTCGTCGCTCAATACCGTGCGCAGCGCGTCGATCAGGCGCTGATCGAGCTTGAGCGGTTGCCCTGCCTGATGCTGGCCGATCAGTTCCTGCAATACCTGTACCGACAGTTGCTGGCCGGCATCCCAGCGGTTGAACCCGTCGCTGTCGTGCTGCATCAGGAACATCAGTTGGTCGCGGGTGTAGGCGAAGCTCAGTTTCACCGGCGCCGAGAAACCGCGCAGCAGGGAAGGCAACGGTTTTTCAGCGACATCGACGAAGGTGAACGTCTGCTCGGCTTGCGTCACCGAGATCACTCGTGAGGGAGCGCCAACCGTCGGCTCATCGGCCAGGCGCAGGGGGATGGCGGCGCCCTGCCCGTCCAGCAGGCCCAGCTCGACCGGGATCACGAAGGGCAGTTTTTCCACCTTGTCCGGGGTTGCCGGGCAGCTCTGGCGGAAGGTCAGGCTGTAGGTCCTGGCCGCCGCATCGTAGGACTCGCTCACTGCCAAACGCGGCGTGCCGGCCTGACTGTACCAGCGCTTGAACTGGCTGAGGTCGACGCCATTGGCATCTTCCATGGCCTTGATGAAGTCGTCGCAGGTCACGGCTTGGCCGTCATGGCGCTCGAAATACAGGTCGCTGCCTTTGCGAAAGCCCTCGGCGCCGAGCAAGGTGTGGATCATGCCGACCACTTCCGAGCCCTTTTCGTAAACCGTCAGGGTGTAGAAGTTGGAAATCTCGATAAAGCTCTCCGGGCGTACCGCATGGGCCATGGGGCCGGCGTCTTCGGCGAACTGGTGGGTACGCAGGTACGCCACGTCCTGGATGCGCTTGACCGTGGCCGAGTTCATGTCGGCGGAGAAGCCCGAGTCGCGGAACACGGTGAAACCTTCCTTGAGCGACAACTGGAACCAGTCGCGGCAGGTCACGCGGTTACCCGACCAGTTATGGAAATATTCGTGGGCGACGATGGCCTCGACGCGCTGGTGTGCGGCGTCGGTGGCGGTTTCGGCGCGGGCCAGCACAGCGCTGGAGTTGAAGATATTAAGGCCCTTGTTCTCCATGGCGCCCATGTTGAAGTCGTTCACCGCCACGATCATGAAAATGTCGAGGTCGTACTCGCGGCCGTAGGTTTGTTCATCCCAGCGCATGGATTTTTTCAGGCTGGTCATGGCGTGCTGGCACTTGTCGATATTTTCCGGCTCGACGTAGATGCGCAGCGCGACTTCGCGGTCGGTCATGGTGGTGAAGCTGTCTTCGACGCACCACAGGTCACCGGCCACCAGGGCGAACAGGTAGGCGGGTTTCTTGAACGGGTCTTCCCAGGTCGCCCAGTGCCGACCGTCTTCGCCGGGGCCGCTGGCAATCGGGTTGCCGTTGGACAACAGCACCGGGTAGCGGTGCTGTTCGGCGATCACGGTGGTGGTGAACACACTCATCACGTCGGGGCGGTCGAGGTAGTAAGTGATCTTGCGAAAACCCTCGGCCTCGCACTGGGTGCAGAACATGCCGCCGGACTTGTACAGGCCTTCCAGGGCGGTGTTGGTTTCCGGGTGAATCTTGACCGTGGTGTCGAGGGTGAAGGTTTCACTCTTGGGCTGCACGGTCAGGTGGCTGTCGGTCAACTGGTAGTCAGCCTCCGTCAGCGCCTGATCGGCGAGGTTCACGCTCAGCAGCTCCAGCTGCTGACCATCCAGCACCAGCGGCGGCAAACCGGCGCCGCGCTCGGGATTGCGGCGCATCACCAGTTGCGCGTGGACCAGGCTGTGGTCCTCGAACAACTCGAAGGTCAGGTGCGTCTCGTCGATCAGGTAGTCCGGCGCCTGATAGTCCTTCAGGTAAATCATCTTCGGTTGTTCGGTGCGCATGGGTGGCATCCTTCTACTGATGCACGGCGAGCTGGTAGGCCGTGTATTTACGAATATTGATCACGCCGGTGTCGAAGATCAGGTATTGGCCCTTGATTCCCAGCAGCGTGCCTTCGGCAATCGGATTCTTGTCCAGGTTGAAGCTGACGATCTTGGCCGGATACTGCTCCACCGGGTAGCGGATCTCGATCGGCTCGACGTCGGCAATGGTTTGGATGGCCTGCAGGCCAAAGCGTTCCTGCAAACCGAGCAAGCCTTCGGCGCAGGCGGCAAACAGCTCATCGCGTACCTGCTTGAGGTCGACGGACTGCGCGTCGCCCTTGAGCAGCGCACGCCAGTTGGTCTTGTCGGCCACCTGGCTGCGAAACAGATCTTCGACAAAGCCGGACTGCTGGCGCGTGGCCACACGCATGATCGGCAGCGCCTGGCTGGCGCCCTGGTCGAGCCAGCGGGTCGGCAACTGCGTGGCACGGGTGATGCCGACCTTGATCCCCGACGAATTGGCCAGGTACACCACATGGTCGGTCATGCAGAATGTTTCACCCCAGCCCGGATCGCGGCAGGTGCCGGCGTCGTAATGGCAGCGCTCGGGGCTCATGATGCACAGGTCACACTGGGCCAGCTTGGTCATGCACGGGTAGCAATACCCCTGGCTGAAACTGTTTTTGGTCTTGCGGCCGCAATGGCTGCAATGAATCGCACCGAGGTATTCCAGGCGAATATAGGTGCCGATCAACGGGTTGACCGGCACCTCGGTGTCGCCAAGGCGAAACGCGTACTGAACGGTCGGCTCACCGAGTTTTGCCGACATTTTGCTGACTGCACCGCGACCGATTTCAATCAATGGATCGCATCCGACTTGAACAGGATGTTCGGCACCGGTGCCGATTTCGACGCGCATTCCTGCGGGCCCATGTAGCCGGTGCGCTGGTCTTCGGGCAGGTTCTGCAGTTCCCAGGCGATCATCGCCTGCAACGACAACTCGCGCTGTTCGGCGGTGAGCTTGCGGCCGTCGGACCACTTGCCGATTTCCACGGCGAGCTTGAGGCTCTCGTAGATGTCCGGGGTGATGTTTTCGATCATTTCAGCAAAAGAGGACATAAGGCTCTTCCTTATCAAATAGGCGATTTGCGGCGGTTGTACAACCCGCCCAGCAAGCCGGTCAGGCAACCGATAACCAGGCCACCCACATGGGCCGCGTTGGCGATTTCACCGAAGCCGATCATCGAGACCAGCCCCGACAGGCAGAGCACCAGCCACACCAGCATCATCACCAGCACCCCACGGGGCAGGCGATACGCCGGGTTGGGCGCGAGTAACTGAAAGATCCAGCAATGCCCGAGCAGGCCATACAACACGCCGGACAAACCGCCAAACAGGCCCGGACCGCCGTAAGCGTACTGCGCGTAATTGGAGACCAGGCTGAACAACAGGGTCAGGCCCAGCAGGTTGATGCCGCCCTGGCGCGCTTCAATGCGTCGGCCCAGCTCCCAGTACCACATGCCGTTCATGGCCAGGTGCAGGATGCCGAAGTGAATCAGCATCGGCGTGACCAACCGCCACCACTGCCCGGACGCCAGGCTGTCGGCCAACGGCGTGAACTGGATGTACTCGCCCAGCACCCGGAACGGCAGGAACGTCAGCCAGGCCATGGTCTGCAGGTTTTCGCCGAGCAGTGTCACCGCGCCAACGATCAGGCTTGCCAGCAGCACCAGTGCCGTGACCGGACTGTGCCGAACCTGCTGGATAAAGCTGGCGCGCGCAACCGGTGCCTGCTCGGGAATATCCAGTTGCTGGTCCGGGTCGCCGGCGGGAAAGCGTTGGTACAACACGCGCACGTCGTCACTGATGCTCTCGGGCACCCACAGCACTTGCTCGCCCGCTTCCTCGCTGACGCGATGGGGCACCTGCATGCGGTGCAGCAATTTGACGAAACCGCCCAGGTCGACACTCAGGGGCAGGCGCAATACAGCCACGGTACTCATTGAATAACCTCAGGTCGCTCAACGTCGACCCAGACGAATTTATGCGGATCCAGTCGGGTTTCCTGGTCCAGGCGATACGCCACCAGCTTGCCGTACAGCACCGCGCTGTAGTCCAGGCAGGCCAGGTTGGGGCGGATCGGCGCCGGATTGCCGCTGCGCCAGTAATGACCGACGAACAACAACGGCTCGTCGACGCCATAGCGCAGCAGGGTGTTCTTTTCCGTGGAGGACAACGGCGTGCGCGCCACGGGCTCGGGCAAGGCGTCGGGCTGGAACACGATGTCGCCGTAGGTTTTCGGGTCGTCTTCCCAGAATTTGGTGCGGAAGAACGAACGCGTCAGGCCATCGCCACCGGTCAGGGTGAGGCCGTGCGGCAGGCGCATGTCGGTGCCGCGCAACAGGCGATCGAATGCGTTGCAGGCAAAACTGCCCGGTACGGCGGCGGCCTGCAGGAAGTGCTGATCGATGCAGCCATCCGGGAAGGTCGCGAGCAGCGGTTGGATAAAGCCCTCGTCCCAGCACGCGTGCACCACACGGAAACGCCCGGCGTCGACAAACAGCGGCATGTCATAGAACCAGCCGAGGAAGTCGTGCCAGTCGGCCGGGTACTGTTCGAACTGCGTCAGTGTCTCCTGGATCAACCGCGCATGACGCGGGTTGTGCTCGCGCACAAATTGCTTGCCGCTGCCCGGCGGTGCCGGCGTGGTCCAACCCAGCGCATTGAACTCATGGTTGCCCATGATGCACAGCGCCTGGCCGGCCTCGGTCATGTCGTGGACGATGTGCAGCGCTTCGCGGATGCGTGGCCCACGGTCGATGATATCGCCGAGAAACACCGCCATGCGCGACGGATGGCGCCAGGTGCCGCCCTGCTTGTGGTAACCCATCCGGTCGAGCAAGTGCTCCAGCGTGTGGGCGCAACCGTGCACGTCACCAATCAGGTCGTAGCTGCGCGCGGGATCGAGCATCAGTCGCCTCCACCCCCCAAGCGGCTGCCCCAGCCCAGCTTGGTGCGGCACACTTCGTAGTAGTTGTGGTCCAGCGGATGGATCAAGCGCAACTTCTGTGCCTTTTTGCTCACGGTGATGGTGTCACCGGGGGCGCAGGTGAAATGGTTCTGCCCGTCGCAGGAGACTTGCGGATAGATTTGCATGTCTTTGGACACCACGATCTTCAGCTCACTGTTGCCGTCGACCACAATCGGCCGACTCGACAACATATGGGGATACATCGGCACGATCACAATGGCATCGAGCTTGGGATGCATGATCGGGCCACCCGCCGATAGCGCATACGCGGTGGAGCCGGTCGGCGTGGCGACGATCAGGCCGTCGGCCTTCTGGCTGCACACGAACTGGCCGTCGATATACAGCTCGAACTCGATCATTCGCGTGGACTTGCCGGGATGCAGCACCACGTCATTGAGGGCATCGCCCTGACCGATGGCTTCGCCGTGGCGGCGCACTTCGGCCTGCAGCAGGAAGCGGTTTTCCACCAGGTAGTGGCCGTCGAGCACCTTGGCCACTTCGACTTCCAGCTCGTCGGGGCGAATATCGGTGAGAAACCCCAGGCTGCCACGGTTGATCCCCAGCACCGGCACGTTATGCCGCGCCAGGGCACGGGCCGCGCCGAGCAGGCTGCCGTCACCGCCGACCACGATGACCATGTCGCACACTTCGCCGAGCATTTTGCGCGAGGAGGTCTGCAGGCCGTGGCCCGGCAGGATTTCGCCGATGGTGTCTTCGAGGATCACATGCAGGTGGCGTTCCAGCAGGAATTTTTTCAGCCGGCGGACGGTGTCCAGCACCTGGGTACTGCCCAGGCGACCGATAATGCCGATATTGCGAAATTGCTCCATGGGGCTCCTGCGGGCATAGGGGTGTGGCAAAAAGAAAGGATTATGGGCGAAAGGCCGCGTCAGGCAAAATCCTTTGTCGCCGCCGGGCTGCGATGACAATGGTTCTCAGGCGGCTCCCAGGCACCTGCACGCGACTCAAGAGGCTATGCTCGCACCATGACTCTGTTCCCTGACCTGCACGCCCTGCCCCGCCAACTGCGCCACCCCGAGGTGCGCGACCTGGCGTGGGTGATGCTCGCGCCACCAATGCTCGCACAGACGCCGTGGCCGCAACGCCACCCGCTGGCGGGCAGTGACTGGGTACAGGCGCCGCAAGTACTCGACGCCTGGTTACGTGCGCTCGATCAGGACAGCCGCGCGCTGCAGCACTGGCTGAGCCTGGCGCGCACCCGGCGCCTGGGGCTCTACTATGAGCGCCTGTGGCAGTTCGCCGTGCAGCATGCACCCGGCGTCGAGCTGCTGGCGGCCAACCTGCCGATCCGCCGTGCCGGGCACACCCTGGGCGAGCTGGATATGCTGCTGCGCGACCGCGACGGCGTGCATCACCTGGAATTGGCGATCAAGCTCTATCTTGGTCCACAGGACGGCAACGGCCAGGACACCGCGCAATGGCTCGGCCCCGGCTGCCATGACCGGCTCGACCGCAAGCTGGCCCACCTGGCCCAGCATCAATTGCCGATCTCGGCGCGCCCGGAGAGCCGCGAGGCCCTGGCGGCGCTGGATATCCAGCAGTTCGATGCGCACCTGTGGCTGGGCGGGTATCTGCTTTACCCGTGGCCGGGCCAGGCCGACTCGCCCGTGGGCGCCCACCCACAGCATCTGCGTGGGCGCTGGTTGCATCAGCGCGATTGGCCGGAATTTGTGAGCACCCGCCCCGTCGGCCGCTGGCAACCCCTGCCCCGGCATGCGTGGCTGGCACCGGCGCATTACCCCGCGGCTGAGGTGTGGAGTGAGGAGCAGATGGGCGGCTGGCTGGCACACCTGGACCCGATGGCGCCAGCGCAATTGCTGGTGCGGCTGGTGCAGAGCGGTGAAGAGTGGGAGGAAGCGGAGCGGCTGTTTTTAGTCGCCGATCTTTGGCCGAATGTACCGGGGGCGGGCTGATAATCTGCGGTGTATTCAAGATCGCCATCGGGGGCAAGCCCCCTCCCACATTTGGAATGCGTTTCCCTTGTGGGAGGGGGCTTGCCCCCGATGGCGGCTGGCCAGGCACTACTCATCATCGATATGCCGATAATCCAGCTGCAACCCAATAGCCAGCTCTCGCGCCCGTCCCAACCGGATCGGCCCGCGCTCGATATCCACCAGCAATCCCGGGCACGCCAGCAGCGGCACCCCATCGATCACCTTGAGCCGCCCATCGGTAATCACCAGCAAGCGCTGCAGCTCTGCCGGATAACGCTTGCGCCGTGCCACCAACCAATGCCCGGCCTCGGTCAAGGCTGCCAGCAGCGGCGTACCGCCACCGGCGCCGAGCGGCTCAAGCCAGTCTGCCAGGCTTTTTGCCGCTTTCAAGCCTTGCACCTGCCACTTCGGCGCTTGCCCGCTGGCCGTCAACAAGGCCAGGCGCGCACGTTGTCGGTAGGCGTCATCAAACACCTGCGCCAGCAGGCCCTTGGCATCGCTCAACGCGCGGTGCCGCCGGGTGGAGGCCGAGGCGTCGACAATCACCAGCCACAGCTCCTGGGCAGAGCGGCTGCGCACCTGCCAGCGTAAATCTTCACGGCGTTGCGGCCTGCCGCCGAGCAAGGTGACCGGCCAGTTGATTTGGCCCTGGCGCGCACTGCGCGCCTTGCCTTGCCTGCCATTATCCAGCCGCCCTGCCTTGGGTCGGGCATCCGCCCCCGCGTCAGGTCGAGGGCGAATGCCTAGGGCTTTTTTGGCCAGGCGGGAACATCGCGGCGGGGCCCGGTGGGCAGGGCCGGCGCGGGCATATCGCCCCATTGGCCCTGGCCCGGCGAGGGGTCCGAGGGTTGGGGGGCTTGGCCCTGGTTGGGCGGACTGGCCGCCGGTGCCTGCTCCTGGCGTCGATGACGCAAGGCAAATTCCGCGACCGCGTCTATATCTTCCTCGGCGATAGCGCCGGCCCCGCGCCAGGCGGCATGCGCCCTGGCGCCGCGCAGCCACACGAGGTCGGAGCGCATCCCGTCCACGCCTGCGGCAAAGCAGCGCTGGGTAATCTGCTCCAGGGCACGGTCATCCAGCTCGATACTGTCAAGGCGTGCGCGCGCCTGGGTGCAGCGTTCGCGCAAAGCGGCTTGCGGCAGCGCCCACTGTTCACAGAACGCGACGGGGTCACTGTCGAAATCCAGGCGACGACGGATGATCTGCCCACGCTCGGCCGGCAACGTCTGCCCGCTCAAGGCCACGTTGAAGCCAAAGCGGTCGAGCAGCTGCGGGCGCAGCTCTCCCTCTTCCGGATTCATCGTGCCGATCAGCACAAAACGCGCCGCATGCCGATGGGAGATGCCATCCCGTTCGATCAGGTTAGTGCCGCTGGCAGCCACATCAAGCAACAGATCGACTAAATGATCAGGCAGCAAGTTGACTTCATCAACGTACAACACGCCACCATCGGCTTTGGCCAGCACGCCGGGGGAAAATTGTGCACGGCCCTCGCCGAGCGCGGCGTCCAAGTCCAGGGTGCCGACCAGGCGTTCCTCGGTCGCGCCCAGGGGCAAGGTGACAAACTGCCCGCTGGCGAGCAGGTCCGCCAGGCCACGGGCCAGGGTGGACTTGGCCATGCCGCGCGGGCCTTCGATCAGCACACCGCCGATCCTGGGATCGATCGCGTTCAGGCACAGCGCCAGTTTCAGCTCATCGGCAGCGACCACGGCGGCCAGCGGGAAATGCGCAATATCGGTCATCAACTGTCTTCTTCCATATCCAGCAACAGGTTTTCCAACGCTTCGCGGTAAGCGCCGGGCGCTTGCCACATGCCGCGCTGCTGGGCTTCGAGCATGCGCTCGGTCATGTCGCGCAGGGCGTCGGGGTTGTGCTGTTGCACAAACGCGCGGGTGTCAGGGTCGAGCAGGTAGGCGTCGGCGAGCAGCGCGTATTGGTGATCATCGATCAACGCGGTGGTGGCGTCGAAGGCAAACAGGTTGTCCACGGTCGCAGCCATTTCAAACGCGCCTTTATAGCCGTGACGCTTCACGCCTTCGATCCACTTCGGGTTGGCCGCACGGGAACGCACTACCCGATTCAGCTCTTCCTTCAAGGTGCGGATTTTCGGCAGGTCCGGCTGGCTGTGATCGCCATGATAGCTGGCGGCTTTGTCGCCGCTCAGGGTTTCCACGGCGGCGAGCATGCCGCCCTGGAATTGATAGTAATCATTGGAGTCGAGCACGTCGTGCTCGCGGTTGTCCTGGTTCTGCAGCACCGCCTGCACCTGGCTCAAGCGCTGGGCGAATTGCCCACGGGCAGCGGTGCCTTCGTCGGCGCCGCCGTAGGCGTAGCCACCCCAATTGAGGTACACCTCGGCCAAGTCCTCGCGGCTTTGCCACAGGCGACCGTCAATCGCACCCTGCACGCCCGCGCCATAGGCGCCTGGCTTGGCGCCGAAAATGCGCCAACCGGCCTGTTTCGCCGCGGACGCTGCGTCCAGGCCCGACTCAAGCAGCGCTTGGCGCTCACTGCGCACCTTGGCGGCCAGCGGGTTCATGTCATCCGGCTCGTCCAGGGCCGCCACCGCTTGCACCGCCGCATCGAACAGGCGGATCAGGTTGGCGAACGCGTCACGAAAGAAGCCGGAGACGCGCAGCGTCACGTCGACACGCGGACGGTCCAACAGGCTGATCGGCAGAATCTCGAAGTCATCCACACGCTGGCTGCCGGTGGCCCATACCGGGCGCACGCCCATCAGCGCCATGGCCTGGGCGATATCGTCGCCACCAGTGCGCATGGTGGCAGTGCCCCACACCGACAGGCCCAACTGGCGCAAATGATCGCCGTGGTCCTGCAGGTGCCGTTCAAGCAGCAGATTGGCCGACTGGAACCCGATGCGCCAGGCCGTGGTGGTCGGCAGGTTGCGCACATCCACGGTGAAGAAATTGCGCCCCGTGGGCAATACATCCAGGCGCCCGCGACTCGGCGCGCCACTGGCACCGGCCGGCACAAAGCGACCACCCAGGGCGTCCAGCAGGCCGCGCATTTCTGCCGGGCCGCAGGCATCCAGGCGCGGCGCCACGACAATGCGCAAGCTTTCGACCACCGCCTTCACCTCTTCCCAGCCGGCTTCCTCCAACTGCTCCAGCGGCCCCTCCAGCGCCTGCTCGATCAAGCGCATCGCGTAGAGCTCCAGGCGCTCGCGGGTGTCTCCGGCGGTGCGCCACAGCTGTGCGTCGAGCTTGCGCAACACTTCCGGCTGACGCCCGGTCCACGGCTCTGATAGCGCGCAGTCCAGCGGATCGAAACCCAGCTCGAACGCCTTGGCCAACACCCGCAACAGGCTCGATTGCGCGCCACGGCCATCGCCACGGGGAATGCGCAGCAAGGCCAGCAAGGTATCGATACGCAAGCGCCCCGCTGGCGACTCGCCAAAGATATGCAGGCCGTCGCGGATCTGTGATTCCTTCAAGTCACACAGGTAGGTGTCCAGGCGCGGTAACCAGATGTCGGCATCGGCCTCGCCGTCCAGCTCCAGTTCCTGATCGATACGGGTTTCGCGCACCAGCTTGAGGATGTCTTTCTGCAATTCCAGCGCGCGTCGCGGGTCGAGCAACTGCGCTTCGTAATATTCGTCGGCCAGCAATTCCAGGTCGCGTAGCGGGCCGTAGGTTTCGGCGCGGGTCAGGGGCGGCATCAGGTGGTCGATGATCACCGCCTGGGTACGCCGCTTGGCCTGGGCGCCCTCGCCCGGGTCATTGACGATAAAGGGGTAGATATTCGGCAGCGGCCCGAGCAGCACGTCCGGCCAGCAGTTTTCCGACAGGCCCACGCCCTTGCCGGGCAGCCATTCGAGATTGCCGTGCTTGCCCACATGAATCAGCGCATGCGCGCCGTAGGTTCGGCGCAGCCAGAAGTAGAACGCCAGATAGCCGTGGGGCGGCACCAGGTCAGGGTCGTGATACACCGCGCTCTGATCAACCTGATAACCCCGCGCCGGTTGAATACCGACGAAGGTCTGGTCCAGGCGCAGGCCGGCGATCATCAGGCGGCCGTCGCGGCACATCGGGTCCTGATGCGGTGCGCCCCAACGCGCGAGCACGGCCTGGCGATTGGCTTCAGGCAGGCGCTGGAACATCGCTTCATAGTCGTCCAGGCCCAGGCTTTGATGGCACGGGCGCAGGTCGAGGCTGTCCAGGTCGTTGGTGACGCCGCCCAGCAATGCGTGGATCAAGGCGGTGCCGCTGTCCGGCAAGGTGGAAGGCACCGGGTACCCTTCGGCTTGCAACGCGCGCAGGATGTTCAGCGCTGCCGCCGGCGTATCCAGGCCCACACCATTGCCGATACGGCCGTCGCGGGTTGGATAATTGGCCAGGATCAATGCGACACGCTTGTGCGCATTCGGCAGTCGCGCCAGCTCGACCCAGCGGCGCGCCAGTTCGGCGACAAAATCCATGCGCTCGGGCGCGGCGCGGTAGCAGACCACGTCCGACTGGCTGCGCTCACTACGCCAGGCCAGGTCCTTGAAGCTGATCGGCCGGCTGATGATGCGCCCGTCCAGCTCTGGCAAGGCGATATGCATCGCCAGGTCGCGGGGGCCGAGCCCTTGTGCGCTGGCTTCCCAGCCGGGTTGGTTATCCTGGGCGCAGATCGCCTGAATTACCGGGATATTGCGCCGAAACGGGCGCAGGTGCGGTGCTTCCGGGCTGGATTGGGCAAAGCCTGTGGTGTTGAGTATCACCGCGGCTTGCACCTCGTCCAACAGGTCCTCGACCACCGTGAGGCAACCGGGCTCTTTCAAACTGGCCACTGCGATGGGCAACGGGTTCAGGCCCGCTGCCTGCAAGCGCTGGCAGAACACATCGATAAACCCGGTATTGGCCGCCTGCAAGTGGGAGCGGTAGAACAGCACCGCAGCCACGGGGACGTCGGCGCGCCAATCCGCCTGCCAGTCATTGAGGCGGGCATTGGCTCTGTGGGGGTGATAGATCGCCGTACGCGGCAAGGTTTGCGGCTCGGCCCAGGCATAGTCGCGGCCCAGATGGGCACTGGCCAGACAGTGATAAAAGTCCAGCGCATTGCCCAGGCCACCCTGGCGCAAAAAGTGCCACAGACGCTCGCGCTGTTCGGCAGCGACGGTGCTCAGGCCGCTGAGTTCCGGGTCCGGACGATCATCCCCCGGCATCAGGATCAGCGTGACGCCGCGCTCGGCCAGTTCCACCAGGCGCTCGATGCCGTAGCGCCAATAACCGATGCCGCCATGCAAGGAAATCAGGATGACCTTGGCGTGGCGCAGCACCTCATCGACGTACAGGTCGACCGAGGCGTGGTTCTGCACCTGCATCGGGTTGGCCAGGCGCAGGCTGGGGTAATCCTCGGGCAACTGCTGCGCCGCTTCGGCGAGCAGCGCCAGGCTGGAATCGCCGCTGCACAGGATCACCAGTTCGGCAGGGGTTTGGCCAAGGTCGGCGATAGTGTCGTCCGCGACGAAACCACCGGGCTGGGTCCTGAGCAGGTGCATGGTTAAACGCTGAGGGCAGCGCGCAGTTGCGCTTCGAGGCCGGCGGCATCCAGTTCCTGGCCGATCAGCACCAGGCGCGTGGTGCGTGCTTCTTCCAAGCCCCAGGCCCGGTCAAAGTGCTTGTCGAAGCGCGTGCCCACGCCCTGGATCAGCAGGCGCATCGGCTTGTTCGGGATCGCAGCGAAACCTTTGACGCGCAGGATGCCGTGCTGCACCACCAGTTGGGTCAGGGCGTCGAGCAACAGGGCTTCGTCGGCTTGAGGCAGGTCGATTGAGATCGAGTCGAAGGCGTCGTGATCGTGGTCGTGATTAAGGGGGTCCTCACCGTCGTGGTGATGATCATGATGGCTGTGGCGAGCATCAATGTGCTCCTCCGAGCCCGCACCCAGGCCAATCAGCACGTCCAACGGCAGGCGACCGCTGCTGGCTTCGATGATCTTCACCGCCGGCGGCAGCTCTTCAGCGACTTCCAGGCGCACGCGGGCCAGGTCTTCGGCGCTGATCAGGTCGGATTTGTTGAGGATCACCAGGTCGGCGCTGGCCAATTGGTCGGCGAACAATTCGTGCAAAGGCGACTCGTGGTCCAGGTTCGGGTCGAGTTTGCGCTGGGCATCGACTTGATCCGGAAACGCGGCGAAGGTGCCGGCAGCCACGGCCGGGCTGTCGACCACGGTAATCACCGCGTCCACGGTGCACGCATTGCGGATTTCCGGCCATTGGAAGGCCTGGACCAATGGCTTGGGCAAGGCCAGGCCCGAGGTTTCGATGAGAATGTGGTCAAGGTCGCCGCGTCGGGCCACCAGTTCGCGCATCACCGGGAAGAACTCTTCCTGAACGGTGCAGCACAGGCAACCGTTGGCCAGTTCGTACACGCGGCCATTGGCTTCTTCCTCGGTGCAACCGATGGAACACTGCTTGAGGATTTCACCGTCAATGCCCAGCTCGCCAAACTCGTTGACGATCACGGCAATGCGACGGCCCTGGGCGTTGTCGAGCATATGACGCAGCAACGTAGTCTTGCCCGAGCCGAGAAAGCCGGTAACGATGGTGACGGGGAGTTTGGCCAGTGTTTTCATCGGATGCCCTTTGGGGCGGGCATACGGGACGACAGGCCCTGCGGCGGCGCGCAGCAGCGGGTTTCGTCACCGGATCACCCCGCCCGGTTGAATTGAAAAATCGATTGCGAGGCAGGTCTCCTGGCTTGGGGCTTGCGGGTCTTGCGACCGGCGCCGGCTGCGCCTTCCCGCCGTATCGGCAGTGGCATTGCAGTCAGGTGAACCCTTCACAGTTGCGGGGGCAGCCGCGGCTTGTACCGCGTTCCCTTCTTAGCTTCGGCCGCAGCCGAAGAACCTCGAGCAGGCAAGGCTACGCAGTGCGCGGTCTGCGGTCAATGTCCCGTAGCCGCGATGAAAGGTTCAGGCGTAGTGATAGCTGACAGGTACATCGCCAACAATATCGGTATGCAGTATTTGCCCCTGGCTCTCGAGGTACAGGTCAATCTCGCCATTGCCGGTCAAGTCGAGTACGACCCACGACTCGTTCGTGTGCGGATCGTAGCCCACGCCCACCTCGCCTGCCCGCCCGGTGAACTGGCTGACGAATGTCAGCGAACGGATGTCATGTTTGCGCAACAGCGCGCCAATATCGATTTTGTCCTGACCACTGACAAAGTCGGTCACCTGGTCCGGGGCGTACAACGTCGAATCACCGGCATTGTCGTATACAAACGTATCGCTGCCCGCACCGCCGCGCATGCGGTCCGCCCCGGCGCCGCCTTTGAGGCGGTTGTCGGCGTCATTTCCGATCAGCACGTCATTGCCCGAACCACCGATGGCGTTTTCCAGGACAACGCCCTTGGCGATGGACACATTGCCCTTCATTCCCCCTACGTCGCAGAAGGATTCGGCACGCAAGTTGATCACCTGGTCCTGATGATATCCGGAGAAGTCCAACGTATCGTTGCCACCCCCATCCCAGACGCAAAAGACAGCACGGTTGCGCGATGAACTCAAGGACAGGTCGTCTCGCTGGGTATTGGAGTTGAACCCGTAGGTGGTATCGGTGTTACGGGTCTGGTGATTGGCACCATAGACCCGCTGAGACCAGGCAATGTCAGCCATCAACGGCGACGAGGCATGTTGGCCCTTGAAGTCCTGACCGGTATTGCTCGGCGCAAAATAACTCATGACGGAGTGGCCCCGACTGTCTTGTGCGTAGGCGGCGTGGTCTGCATAGTTGGAAGGCCCCCACGACGCATCATAATTGCCCGTATGCGCGGCGCCCAATGTGTGTCCGATCTCGTGAGTGAGCGTTTGGCGCGCGAAGCTGTTGACTGCCGGCGCGCGGTTATCCGAATAGTCGGGGTTAACCCGTACCCGTCCTTGATAACTCGAGAACAAGCCATCCGCCACCGGTGGCTGCTGGTTGTCACTGTTGACGAACCGCAGCCGCGCTTCAGCGTCAACAGCATCTTCTTCAAACTTGATATTCGCCACATCCGCCCAGGATTGCATTGAACGTCTGGCCTGTGCTTTTTGTGTTTCGTTAAACTTGCTTTCCTGTGATGCAACTTCACTAAACGTATAACCGACCCGCACGACGCCATCGCGATTGCTGTCTGTCAACCGACGCCCCCTCCTGTCAATGTTGCGCGCCATCGCCTCCGTAGACCACGAGGGTTTACCGGAGCCTGCGCGATAGTAGGGATCGTCGACACGCAAGGATTTGTCCCAAAGCGCGGGGGTGTTGGCGCCTGGACGCTGTTGGTCGCCGGGTGCGCAGCCGTGTTGCAGCTGATGACTATATTCGGACACATTACCCGGATTGAAAACACGTCGAGATACATACGTCATAAATAAGCCTCCTACCCCTAATGACACTTCAACTTCCAGGGGCCACCTTCCAACACGCGACAATAAAAATAAAGCATGAGCACGCCCTTAACCAATTAAGGATATTGCCTATTGGTTGCCCAGCAGCACTGAGCGCTGCGCCAACCTGTGCCTCAATTGACGCCCAGGTCTGGCCCGTGTTTTCCTATGCATCTTGTTTCGGGTGCCCTTCACAGGGTGAAACGGGAAACCGGTGACCCATGCCTTGATTGATCAGAGGCATGAACAGTCCGGTGCTGCCCCCGCAACGGTAAGCGAGCGAAGCGTCAAATCCACTGTGCCTGTGCATGGGAAGGAGACGCTTGTCAGGCCGACTCTTTCCAGAGCCGTCCCCTCGCAAGCCCGGAGACCGGCCCGAAAAATTCAGATAACAAACCCGCGGTGGGCGGGCGCTGTTCAGAATCCTGCGTGCCCGGCTCGCGGGGTTCTCATGCGCTCGTTTCACTCAAGACACCTGAAGGGACGCGCCATGTCGATCACCAGCAGTACCTCGCACACCGCCAGCAGCACCTCTACCCTGAGCCAACGCCTGAGCGCCGCCATCGGCGCGTCGATCCTCGGCGCGTGCCTGGTGTACTTCGCCGGTTTCTCGCATATCGAGGCGGTGCACAACGCCGCCCATGATACCCGGCACAGCGCCGCGTTCCCGTGCCACTGAGGCCTGCCGAGATGATCAAGCGTATCGCGCAAACTGCGGGCTTCACCGGCCTTCTGGCTGCCCTGTTGCTGACGCTGCTGCAAAGCTTGTGGGTCGCTCCACTGATTTTGCAGGCGGAAACCTTCGAAAAGGCCCCATCGGCCACCGAAGTCACCCATGAGCACACCGCAGGCGCGCCTGCACACACCCATGACGCCCAGGCCTGGGAGCCGCAGGACGGCTGGCAACGCGTGCTGTCCACCACCGGCGGCAACCTGGTGGTAGCGGTCGGGTTTGCGCTGATGCTGGCCGGGCTCTACACGTTGCGTGCCCCCACTCGCACCGCCCAAGGCTTGCTGTGGGGGCTGGCCGGTTACGCGACCTTTGTGCTCGCCCCCACCTTGGGCCTGCCACCGGAGTTGCCGGGTACCGCCGCCGCAGACCTGGCACAGCGCCAGATCTGGTGGGTCGGCACCGCCGCCTCGACGGCTGCAGCAATTGCGTTGCTGGTGTTCGGGCGCAACGGGTGGCTGAAAGTACTGGGTGTGGCAATTCTTGTGGTGCCCCACGTGATCGGCGCACCGCAACCCGAGGTGCATTCGATGCTGGCACCGCAAGCCCTGGAAGCGCAGTTCAAGATCGCTTCGCAGTTGACCAACGTTGCGTTCTGGCTGGCCCTGGGCTTGATCAGCGCCTGGCTGTTCCGCCGGCACCGCGACGGCTCATACCCGGCATGACCCTGGTCGTCGGCCTGGGCTGCCAGCGAGGCTGTAGTGCCCAGGCCCTGCTGGCGCTGGTTGACAGTGGCCTCGCCGAGGCCGGAATCGACCGTCAGCACCTGAGCGCATTGGCAAGCATTGAGCGCAAGCAGGATGAGCCAGGGCTTTTGGCACTGTCTCGGATCCTGAACGTGCCACTGCTGTGTTTCAGTGCCGCGCACCTGAGCGCTTATGAGGAACGTCTGAGCCACAAATCCGCCGTCGCTTTTGCCCATACCCAGTGTCACGGGGTTGCCGAAAGCGCCGCGCTGGCCCTGGCCGAGCAGCTCGCCAGCGCCCCCGTCCGGCTGCTGATCACTCGCCGCAAAAGCGCGCAGGCCACCTTTGCATTGGCCGGCGTCGACGCTAACCCGGATAATCACCCCACCCGATCTTGAGCATTGTTCATGCTCGTGCGCACTCCAACAGGAATCTTGCATGACCGTTTACTTCATCGGCGCAGGTCCCGGCGACCCGGAACTGATCACCGTCAAGGGCCAGCGGCTGATCCGCAGTTGCCCGGTGATCATCTACGCCGGCTCGCTGGTACCCGCAGCGGTACTGGAAGGCCATCAGGCGCAGCAGGTGGTCAACAGCGCGGAACTGCACCTGGAACAGATCATCGACTTGATCAAAACGGCCCACGCCAACGGCCACGATGTGGCGCGTGTGCATTCCGGCGACCCAAGCCTGTATGGAGCGATTGGCGAGCAGATCCGTCACTTGCGTGAGTTGGGCATTGCGTTCCAGATCATACCCGGCGTCACGGCGGTGGCAGCCTGCGCGGCGTTGCTGGAAACCGAGCTGACCCTGCCGGATATCGCCCAGAGCGTAATCCTGACCCGCTATGCCGATAAAACCAGCATGCCCGCCGGTGAAGACTTCGACAGCCTGGCCCGCCACGGCACGACCATGGCGATTCACCTGGGGGTCAATCACCTGGAGAAGATCGTCGCCGAGCTGCTGCCGCACTATGGCGCCGATTGCCCGATCGCCGTGGTGCACCGCGCGACGTGGCCGGATCAGGACTGGGTGGTGGGTTCGCTGAGTGATATTGCCCGGAAGGTCGAGGCCAAAGGCTTTCGACGTACGGCGCTGATTGTGGTGGGGCGGGTACTGGCCAGTGACACATTCAGTGAGTCTTCACTGTATCGGGCGGGACATGTGCATCTATACCGACCTTGAGTTTCTACGTCACACCGCTATCGGGGGCAAGCCCCCTCCCACACTTGATCCTTATTGTTAGATAGTTATCACAACCCACTGAATTTCAAGCAGAAAAAACGGCGCTCACGGGGCGCCGTTTTTCGTCGCAGTGAACACCTTACTCAGTAGTAGGCGTTTTCTTTCTGCGTGTGGTCGGTCACGTCACGTACGCCCTTGAGCTCGGGAATGCGTTCGAGCAAGGTCCGCTCGATACCTTCGCGCAACGTCACGTCCGCCTGGCCGCAGCCTTGGCAACCACCACCGAATTTCAATACGGCAATACCGTCATCCACGACGTCGATCAGGCTCACCTGGCCGCCGTGGCTGGCCAGCCCCGGGTTGATTTCGGTTTGCAGGTAGTAGTTGATGCGCTCGTTGACCGGGCTGTCGGCGTTGACATTGGGCACCTTGGCGTTCGGGGCCTTGATGGTCAACTGGCCGCCCATGCGGTCGGTGGCGTAATCGACCACGGCGTCATCGAGGAAGGCTTCGCTGAAGGCATCAATGTACGCGGTGAAGCTTTTCAGCCCCAGGGCGGTGTCTTCAGGTTTCTCTTCCCCCGGCTTGCAGTAGGCAATGCACGTCTCGGCGTACTGGGTACCGGGCTGGGTGATAAAGACGCGGATGCCGATACCCGGGGTGTTCTGCTTGGACAGCAGGTCAGCCAGGTAATCGTGGGCGGCGTCGGTAATGGTTATGGCAGTCATGGAAACTCCTCACAGGCTTGCGGGCAGTTTACGCCAAATTATTACGCAGGTACAAAGTCCGAGTGTTTTTGTCGGAAAAGCATCCCGGCGCTGCGCCCCTGCCGAGTCCTGTAGCAATGCCTATCTATGTAGCACGTGCGAGAGAGTGAGTCTGCCTAGCATGACGTCGCGATCCTAATTGCTCACGCGCGAGGTTTTAATGAAGCCCACACTTTCCCGACTCATGTCCAAGAGTCCACCTACACGTCTGTCGGACCTCGATCACCTGCTCGACCATCTGGCGGGCCTGATCCAGGGCCCGACACTTGCGAACGCTCTGACGTCTTACTACTACCCTCCAGCAGACTCCGCACTGGGCCGCGAATGCAAAGCCGCTTTTCGCGTGCTTAAAATCCTTGAAGAGGATGACGACTTCAAGACGTTCCTCAGTGAAAAACCCTCGCCCAACAACTCCCCGCTCGGCGATTTCCCTTACGACTTCCTGTCCGAGCTACTCAGTACGCCGAAATCACCTATCCCCACCCCAGCCGAAGTGTTCGACATTGCAGGCCATCCAGTGGTGCTGCGTAAAGCGCCGCTCTACTTCGCCAACCAGATCGACGTCCTGCTGGACATCCACCGCAAAGTCGGCAACGGCGTCAAAAGCGACGGTTCAGTTCGGCTTGATCGGGTATTGGCCTACTACGCAATCATACCCGCCGCCCCGACTACCATGGCCCAGTGGAAGGCCGTGCAATACCACCTGCAGGAATATCGGGCGCTTTGCCGGCTGGGTCACGATGGCCATGTCAGCGACCTGGAACACTTGCTAGGGCCAGAGGACGACAAGATCATCAAGCACGTCGTGCGCGACCTCGAGCGCGACAATGCCCGGTCGTTGTTCGCACAGGTAGTCCCCCAGCGGTTGACCCCGGCACAACAAGCAGCGCTAGACACCACCCCCACCGTCCTCCTGGAACAGCTGCTCAATACCCGCGAAAACCTGGCAGTGGGCCAATCCATCGCCGCGGCACTGGACTGGTATGGTGCCGGCGATGACCAAGAGTGCCCGCAAGCCGTCAAAGTGAAACTGCTCTGGCGCGCACTCTGGCTGACGATCACGCCCGACGCCCACTCACTCAACGACAACGAACTCAAAGCGTTCATCCCGCCGGCAGTCAACTATGGGGTCATTCGTCAGTCATTGATCAAGGAGTACGAGCGCTCATTGGACCTCAATCCATCGACGGCGCGCCTGGCCGTCTGCGTGCTCAAGGCCAATATTCCCAGTGAAATATGGGTCGAGGGCATTCCAGATGAGTTGCCCTACGGCACCTCCAGCGCATGGGTCAACTTCAAAAGCGGATTTATCCTGGCCGAGTCCGTTGCCCCAGGCTCATCACGGCATATGACATTCGAGCGACTGCTCAATCTGCCGGGTGAGTTCCTTCGTGTGTATGCCGACGAACCAGCACAACAAACACGGGTGGTTGCCGCGAAAATCCAACCGACGCTCACCTGGGCAGTAGAAACTGGCCTACTGCCGGTAAGCCGGTACGGCTACTCCACCCAAGACATCGAACACGCATTGGCCGCCCTGGAACAGCATGAAAGCGAGATGATTAAGGCGGCGCAAGACCTCGCGCTGCAACCACCCAGTCGTTTTCGCTTCAACTCGGACGCTGAGTTTGACCAGGCTTTCAATGACTACCTGCACATCCCAAGAGCGGCCTACAAAACCCTGATCAAAGGCTTGCTGGCGCAGTTTGCGCCGTTATGGCCGGGCAATAGCGACCGTGACGAAATCACCGTTTATTCATTGCGCAAACCCCTGCATGACGTCCAGGTCGAACATGAAGACAAGCACAACACTGACGCCGTTCGCGGGCGCTCGGGGTTTATCTTGCGTCTGGCGTGCGCTGACCACCCCTACACCCTGCGCTACATCGAGGTTTTTCCGAACGCCGGCATTGTTCGCGTGCGCGAAGACCTCAAAAACCTGTGGGTGGGCGGCGAGGTAAAGGTTGAACGTGTTGGCGGGACCAGCCGCTCAAGCCGAGGCCGCTTCAGAAAAGGCACCGAACTGCCATTCGACTGGAAAGCTTATCAGGACGCCGTGAAGCCTGAGCCCGGCCAGACAGCCACCCTGATCGTCGAGCAAGTCGGGCAGGTGATGCCAGCGCTCATCGCGCCCCACGATCAGCAAGCGCCACAGGTCCCACCGCCGCTGCCCCCTCGGCAGCCCCTGTCATTGGCCGCCAATATCCGCCAATCGCCACGGATCGAGGCACTGGCAGAGATGATCGCGCGTGAGTTGTTCTTTTGCGATGAAAAGATCCTCTTGGAGAAAACCCGTAAAGCCACACGGGCCATGGATATCGGCCATGACTTTTTTGAAGACATCTCGTACTGGGGAAAAATGTTCGTGCCATTCTGGGGCGCTATCGACGACCTGGCCTCAGGCGATCCCCAGCGTATCGAGTCAGGTGGACTCGGCCTTTTTACCGATATCGTGTCGTTCGGTGTGCCCATCGGTAAATACATTGCCGGCTGCACGCGCGTCGTGGTCCAGGCGGGCAAGGCCGGTATCCGCCTTGCATTGCCGCACCTGTCCACGCTGACCAGAAAGCTGATCACCGCCACGTTGCAGGAACTCAACCCACTGGGTGCGGTGGTCGCGGTATTGAACCTGGGGCGATTCGCCCTGATCAATCTCGGCACGGCAGCCCTGCGCCAGGCAAGCAAGGGGATCGCGCAGTTGCGCGACGGGAGTGTCGCAGCCCGCCACATGATATCCGTCGACCCGCGCATCTGGTCACCGCGCCAGGCCGGCGACCGCTTGTTCACGGTGGACGGTTGCCCCAACATCCCCATGCGCAATGTCGGCACCCTGGAGGCTGCGGATTATCGGCTGATTGACGCCGGCTCCAACCGCGTTTTCGGGCCACGGTTTCGCGAGCCGGTCACGGTTATCAGCAACAGCAACCCGCTGATCCGCAAATACGCCGTGGACCCTCACTGGATTGCAGGGCTCAAGCCCGATTCCCGCGGGATCTTTTTCCGTGCCGAGTACAACCAACGGTTCATCTGCAATATCGATGACAGAGGTACGATCTCGGTATATCAGGTGCGGGACAACTCCTATGGTTTTATCCAGGAGACCGCCGCCGGCGCCGACAACAGTTTTTCCGTGGTGCTGGTCAACCCCAAGAGCAACCGGGACTTGTCGATCACTCTATCGTCCGTAGAGCCGGGGCACTGGTATTCAAGCCTGATCAAAGTCACCGGCGGCGCTCCGGAAAAGCCCGACTTCGTCACGCCCTCGGTCCTGTTGAATTGGACGCAAGCCAGTGAAAACGCCCTGAAAAAAACCATGGATGATTTTGTGCGGACCTACAACCTGGACCCCAACGCATTCAGGCAGTTTGTGCATACCGGCGACAACCTGGCGAGTCGTGGGCTCACGATGCTGGACCGAGCAGGCACCGCCCGCACGGAGGTAACCTTCGATCATTTGGAAAGTTGGCGCACGACCTCCCAGAAAAAACGCAACACGCTCACCCTCGAGGGATTCGCCGCCGACCACAACCTCGACCCAAGAGCCTTTGCAGAGTATGTAAACCTGGATGGCAGCTATCGGGCAGCCGGAAAGGTACTCGCCAAACATGCCAGCGGCGCGCAGTTCACCCCGGTGAGCCACACCCATCTGCAAGCGTGGTACACCCTCTACAACGCCAATAATTCAAGCTCTTCCATGGCCACATTTGTTGAAGCAAACGATCTCAACCCGGTGATCTGGAGCACCTATGTCAACGACAACGGCAGCCTGACCCGTGTGGGAAGAGAAATGCGGGTTTTCGGCTCAAGAGACATCGTAGACGAGCCGATCGCCAGGAAACGCCCAACTGCCCCGCCCCAGCCGGGCAGTTCGAAGCGGCCGCGACTGGAAAACGATACGCCCCCCTCACGGCACCGATCCACGTCTATCACCGGCTCTTACGATCACAGAATCAACAATAATGCACCGATCCTGCAGGACCCGAACGATGTGCGGCGCAGCCTGACCCAGGATCTCGAAGGCCCACCTGAAAAAATCAAGATCACCGAGGCCAATCAATTTTTTGATGAGTTCAACGGCCGCCAACATATCGAGATCAAGAAGGCTGCAACCAAAAGCATCCGCGAATGGATCGCCAGGGAAGGTAATCACCATCGCACGCTTGATCGATTGCTTGAGGTCAAGAAGCTCGATGAGGGCTCGGAACGGGGTTTATCGGTGGTCGCCAAGAGCGATATCAAACGGTTCGATGTCCTCGGCCCCTACACCGGCAAGTTGCACTTGAACAAGGCTTCGATTGCTGCCGAGGTAATGGAAAAAGGCAGGGTGGCCGTCGGTACTTATCTATTCCAGACGAACACCAAAGGGGCGTCTATCAGCGGTCACGGCAACAGCAATATCCTCAGCCTGATTAACGCGGTCAACGTACCGCGCATCGCCGACGTCGGTATCGAAAATGTGGCAGCCTTACATGTAGGCAAGTACATGGTGTTCCTGCTCGCGTGGAAGGATATTCCTGCCGGCACGGAGTTGCTGATGGACTACGGGCGAGAATACTGGAAGTACATAAAACCCCAAGGCCATCGCCCATAGGGGGGACCGATCTGATCGCCCCCGGTCGCCACTTCAGAGGTTCTCGTAGCGGTTCATGTCCAATACACCCTCTTCTACCGGCGTGGTGTCGTGGATGTAGTGCGACAAGTCATGGAAGTACTGCCAGAACTGCGGGTGACTGCGACGAATACCCCAGCGGTCGACAATCTGCTCGAAGCGCTTGGCATCCTTGGCTTTTTCCATCGCCGCAACAAACTCCGGCACTTGCTGGGCAGGGATGTTGAACATGAAGTTCGGGTAGCTGCTGAGCACACCCGGGTAGATGGTCAGGGTGTCCAACCCCGGCTGATAGCGATACGCCTCACCCAACAGGAACGCCACGTTACTGTGGGCGCGATTGCGCAGCATGCTGTAGATCACCCGCTGACCACTGGCGGTTTCGATGCGCAGCAGGGTGGCCTCCGGTAATTGGTCGATCACCTTGAGCCCTGCCGCAGGGCGCGACGTCAGGCGGCTCAGCGCCTGTTCGGCGTCCTGCAAGGCCGGGTCGATACCGGCGCGCGAGCAATAGGCCCCGGTGCAGCGGTTGATTGGATCGGGGCTGACGTTCAGGGCACCGTAGCGGCTCAGCAGTTGATTGGCGAAGTCGCGTTTAGGGTCTTCTTCATTCAGGTCAAGCCCGCTCGGCGTGTCGTCATCGATGGCTTCATAGTCCAGCCACAGCTTGAGTTTGCCGCTGTTCTGGTACCAGTCATCAAGGAAGTCCTCGCGGGTATCGGCCGGCATCAGGCGCAGGAAGTTCTGCTCGGCGCCGTTGCGGATCAGGTCGAAGTACAAGCGCGTCTGGGCCTGGTGCGACACGTTGCCGAACACGTCGAAGTTCACCGCCAACTGGTAATAGGTGCGCTCCAGCAGCGGGTAGTCGAACAGCCACAGCGTCTGCGGGACTTCGCCGATCAGGCCTTTGTTCACCGAGGCGCTGTCGAAATGGCGGAAGATGCTTAGCAAGGCGTTGTCATTACCCGCCCACAGCGTCGACCAGCCTGGCGCCGGCAGGTGCGCATAGTTGTCACGGCGCAGGGCTTCGTATTGATTGCGCTTGTCGCGATAAGCCAGCCACAGGCTCAGCACGCTGCCCACGTCATCGTTCTGTCCAGGCATGGCCAGCAGCGGCGTGGCCTGGCCGCGATAGCGCGCATCGGTGATGTACAGGTCGTGGTCCGGGTCCTGGAACAACGTCCAGAAGTTATCGCGGATCACGTCGGTAGCGATCTGCCCACGGCACACCGGGCCGCGTATGAACGTGCGCACGAAGTATTCGGCGTTATCCAGCATGAACTGGTAACGGGCCTTGGCCGGGATGGCTTCGAAGGTGGCGAACGGGTTGGCTCGACTGCCGGGGCCGTAGCCCGGCAAGGCTGTCACTTGCCAGTCACCGGCGTAGAACAGCGCCTTGATGCGCGCCATTTTCGCGGCGCTCAACGGGTAAGTGATATGAGTTTTATGCACGATCACGCCCTGCACCGGCCACAGTCGGTAGTACACCTGGGTGCCGGGGTCGTCGTTGGGGCGCCGCGTGGCGATCAGATCGATGGGCTGGCCGCTCGGCGTGCGTGAGCGAACCCATTGGAAATAATGCCCCGGCTCACCGTTCTCGAAATAGAGGTGGGCGAGAAACAAATGCTCGAACAACCAGCGGGCCACCAGGCTTTCCCGAGCGCCCGGCTGGTTGAACAGGTTTTCCCACTGCTGTACCTGCAAGGCTTCCCTGGCACTGGGGGCCAGGCTTTGCTCGTCGAGCGGCGCGCCGGAGGCCAGCCAGCGTTGCAGCGTCTGGTATTGCTGGTCGGTCAGGCCGGTGACCGCCAGCGGCATGCCTTCCCTGGGGTGGCTACCGGCGTAGGCACTGAACTCACCCGGCGTCGCGCACATATTGGCGCGGTTCAAGCCCAGCGCGATCTCATCGGGAAGCCTGGCATTGGGTTGCAGCGGCGCGTTATGGCCCAGTTCCAGCATGCGCGCCATCAAAGCGGCCTGGCTGCCCTGGGCATCCAGCACTGAATAGAACCCCTTCTGCTGCCAGGCCTGTTTGCCGAACGCGTCGTAAAACAACCGCGTGGTCGGCGCGGCGGTGCTGCGCTCGCCGTCATACACCGGCATCTTGCTTGCACCCCGCGTCGCGCCCTCGGCGCTGCCCAGGTTGAGCTGGCAGGCGGAGTCGTAACAGGCATGGCACGCCACGCACTTCTCGGTGAAGATCGGTTGGATGTCGCGGGTGTAGGAAATCGCCGAAGCGGAGCGGTTTACCGGCACAGCATCTGCCTGCACCGTACTGGCTATCAAAGCCAGAACGGCGCTGACAATTAAACGAAGTGACATGTATCCGGTCCCGATTCAAGGCGTGCAGTCTGAAAGTGGCGGTGATTCTACCGAGCCATGGCTGCCTGCAACATGAGCGACATTCATGCAGAACCCGACATGCTCAAATCCTGCACAGGTTTGTTATCATTCATGCCCTCCGTAATGCCTGACCAGAGTAGTCCCATGTCCGATCGTAGCGCTCGTCTGCAAGCCCTTCACCACGCCCTCAAGGAACGTATCCTGATCCTGGACGGTGGCATGGGCACGATGATCCAGAGCTATAAGCTCGAGGAACAGGACTACCGTGGCAAACGCTTCGCCGACTGGCCGAGCGACGTCAAGGGTAACAACGACCTGCTGGTACTCACCCGCCCCGATGTGATCGGTGGGATCGAAAAGGCCTACCTGGATGCGGGTGCGGACATTCTCGAGACCAATACCTTCAACGCCACGCGGATTTCCATGGCCGACTACGGCATGGAGGAACTGGCCTATGAACTGAACGTCGAGGGCGCACGCCTGGCGCGCAAGGTGGCCGACGCCAAGACCTCGGAAAATCCAGCCAAGCCGCGTTTTGTCGCGGGCGTGCTCGGCCCCACCAGCCGTACCTGCTCGCTGTCGCCGGACGTGAACAACCCCGGCTACCGCAACGTGACCTTCGATGAACTGGTGGAAAACTACACCGAAGCCACCCAGGGCCTGATCGAAGGCGGCGCCGACCTGATCCTGATCGAAACCATCTTCGATACGCTCAACGCCAAGGCCGCGATCTTCGCCGTGCAAGGTGTGTTCGAGGAACTGGGCGTCGAACTGCCGATCATGATTTCCGGCACCATTACCGATGCGTCCGGCCGCACCCTGTCGGGCCAGACCACCGAAGCGTTCTGGAACTCCGTGGCCCACGCCAAGCCGATCTCGGTCGGTTTGAACTGCGCCCTCGGTGCCAGCGAACTGCGCCCGTACCTGGAAGAGCTGTCGAACAAGGCCAACACCCACGTTTCCGCCCACCCGAACGCCGGCCTGCCCAACGAATTCGGCGAGTACGACGAGCTGCCGTCGGAAACCGCCAAGGTCATCGAAGAGTTCGCCCAGAGCGGTTTCCTGAATATCGTCGGCGGCTGCTGCGGCACCACGCCAGGCCATATCGAAGCCATCGCCAGGGCCGTGGCCGGCTATGCGCCGCGCCCGATCCCGGACATTCCCAAGGCTTGCCGCCTGTCCGGCCTGGAGCCGTTCACGATTGATCGCAGCTCGTTGTTCGTCAACGTCGGCGAACGCACCAACATCACCGGTTCAGCCAAATTCGCCCGCCTGATCCGCGAAGACAACTATACCGAAGCCCTGGAAGTCGCCCTGCAGCAGGTAGAAGCCGGCGCCCAGGTGATCGACATCAACATGGACGAGGGCATGCTCGATTCGAAGAAGGCCATGGTGACCTTCCTCAATCTGATTGCCGGTGAACCGGACATCTCTCGCGTGCCGATCATGATCGACTCCTCCAAGTGGGAAGTGATCGAGGCCGGCCTCAAGTGCATCCAGGGCAAGGGCATCGTCAACTCGATCAGCATGAAGGAAGGCGTCGAGCAGTTCATTCACCACGCCAAGCTGTGCAAGCGCTATGGCGCCGCCGTGGTGGTGATGGCGTTTGACGAAGCCGGCCAGGCCGACACCGAAGCGCGCAAGAAAGAAATCTGCAAGCGCTCCTACGACATCCTGGTCAATGAAGTCGGCTTCCCGCCGGAAGACATCATCTTCGACCCGAATATCTTCGCGGTCGCCACCGGCATCGAAGAGCACAACAACTACGCCGTCGACTTTATCAACGCCTGTGCCTATATCCGTGACGAGCTGCCGTATGCGCTGACCTCCGGCGGCGTGTCCAACGTGTCGTTCTCGTTCCGTGGCAACAACCCGGTGCGTGAGGCGATCCACTCGGTGTTCCTGCTGTATGCGATCCGCAACGGCCTGACCATGGGCATCGTCAACGCCGGCCAGCTGGAGATCTACGACCAGATCCCGGCCGAACTGCGCGATGCCGTGGAAGACGTGGTGCTCAACCGCACCCCGGACGGCACCGACGCCCTCCTCGCCATCGCCGACAAGTACAAGGGCGATGGCAGCGTCAAGGAAGCCGAGACCGAAGAGTGGCGCGGCTGGGACGTCAACAAGCGCCTGGAACACGCACTGGTCAAGGGCATCACCACCCATATCGTTGAAGACACCGAGGAGTCGCGGCTGTCGTTCGCGCGGCCGATCGAGGTGATCGAAGGCCCGCTGATGTCCGGCATGAACATCGTTGGCGACCTGTTCGGCGCCGGCAAGATGTTCCTGCCACAAGTGGTGAAATCGGCCCGGGTGATGAAACAGGCCGTGGCCCACCTGATCCCGTTCATCGAGCTGGAAAAAGGCGACAAGCCGGAGGCCAAGGGCAAGATCCTGATGGCCACGGTCAAGGGCGACGTGCACGACATCGGCAAGAACATCGTTGGCGTGGTGCTCGGCTGCAACGGCTATGACATTGTCGATCTGGGGGTGATGGTGCCCGCCGAGAAGATCCTCCAAGTCGCCAAGGAGCAGAAGTGCGACATCATCGGCTTGTCCGGTCTGATCACACCGTCATTGGATGAGATGGTCCACGTGGCCCGCGAGATGCAGCGCCAGGACTTCCACCTGCCGCTGATGATCGGTGGCGCCACCACTTCCAAGGCGCACACGGCGGTGAAGATCGAGCCCAAGTACAGCAATGATGCGGTGATCTACGTCACCGATGCCTCCCGTGCGGTGGGCGTGGCCACGCAATTGCTGTCCAAGGAACTGAAGGCTGGCTTCGTCGAGAAGACCCGCCTGGAATACATCGACGTGCGTGAGCGCACCTCCAACCGCAGCGCCCGCACTGAACGCCTGAGCTACCCGGCGGCGATTGCCAAGAAGCCGCAGTTCGACTGGAGCAGCTACACCCCGATCAAACCGAGCTTTACCGGCGCCAAGGTGCTGGACAATATCGACCTGGATGTCCTGGCCGACTACATCGACTGGACGCCGTTCTTTATCTCCTGGGACCTGGCCGGCAAATTCCCGCGCATCCTTACCGACGAAGTGGTGGGCGAAGCCGCTACCGCGCTGTACGCCGACGCCCGGGAAATGCTCAGGAAGCTGATCGATGAAAAGCTCATCAGCGCCCGTGCGGTGTTCGGTTTCTGGCCGACCAACCAGGTGCAGGACGATGACCTGGAAGTCTACGGTGACGACGGCCAGCCGATCGCCAAATTGCATCACCTGCGCCAGCAGATCATCAAGACCGACGGCAAACCGAATTTCTCCCTGGCCGACTTCGTCGCGCCTAAAGACAGCGGCGTGACCGACTACATCGGTGGCTTTATCACCACCGCCGGTATCGGCGCCGAAGAGGTCGCCAAGGCCTATCAGGACGCCGGCGACGACTACAACTCGATCATGGTCAAGGCCCTGGCCGACCGTTTGGCCGAAGCCTGCGCCGAATGGCTGCACCAGCAAGTGCGTAAAGAGCATTGGGGTTATGCCAAGGACGAACAGCTGGACAACGATGCGCTGATCAAAGAGCAATACAGCGGCATCCGCCCTGCCCCCGGTTACCCGGCGTGCCCGGACCACACCGAGAAAGCCCAGCTGTTCCAACTGCTCGACCCCGAGGCTCGCGAAATGCACGCCGGGCGCAGTGGCGTGTTCCTCACCGAGCACTACGCGATGTTCCCGGCGGCGGCGGTCAGCGGCTGGTACTTCGCCCATCCGCAGGCGCAGTACTTTGCCGTGGGCAAGGTCGACAAGGACCAGGTGGCCAGTTACACCACCCGCAAAGGCCAGGACCTGGCCGTGACCGAGCGCTGGCTGGCGCCGAACCTGGGGTATGACAACTAAGCAGGATCAAAGCGTCCCTGGGCCATCGGGGGTTCCTTGGCCTGGAACGCTGACCCAGCTGAATGCCCGCCACTGCCCGCACGACGAACTCGCACTGCGGGCAGTGGCACCTGATGAGTTACGGGCGCGAGGAAGGACCGGGTTTGGGCGACCCAGAGCCCGGCGGTGATGTTGCCACCCTGCCCGCCGACAGATCCGCGACTTCCCTGCGCGACAGTTCAAGCAGTTTCTGTGCCCGTGCGCTACCCAGCTCGATCTCCAACAGGTTCAACGCGACGATGTAGCGTTCCTGACTCTCGGTGCCCAGCTCCCTGGCACTGTGCTCGTCTTCCAGCGCCCCTTGGCGCGTGGCCGCGTTTTGCTCAAGGGCCTCGAACGCGTCGGGATAGCGCTCGCGCAGGTAATTGAGCCAGTACTCCCGAGCGATCAGGCTTTCATAAAACCCATCGGACGCTTCGGCCGCGAGTACCGAAGCGCGCGCCGCAGTCACCGCGGCCCCGCTGAGCGGCGTGCCAAACGCCATGTACGAGGGTTGCCCTGGCAGTTCCAGCCTATCAGGCCACCCCCTGGTCATGCCGATCCGATACTCCAAACGCGCTTCGGCCGGATCCTGCCCACGGGCATTGGCCCCGGCCAACAGGTCGACCTGGTCGAGCCGGAACAATTGCCGGGACAAGTCCAGCAGCCGCTGGCCTTTGAGCCTCAAATTGTGCGCCGGCACTCCCTCCAGCACCCTCGCCTCGAACACCAGCACCTCCACTTCGCTGAAGGAAAGGATGCGCCCGTCGATACAGGTGCTGTGGGTTTTCGACGCTTGGAACAACGACCTGCGCTGTTGCGCACTGGCGGCAGCGACCTCGATCACGTCCCAGACACGCCGGGTAAGATCGGCGCGGGTGTATCGGTACTCGTGGGTATACCGTAGCTGGGAAAGCAAATGAAAGAACGGCCCATGGCCTGACTCCTGGGCCAGTTGCCGCCACCATTGCCGCCTGGACGCTGCCAGCGCGGCCGGCGTGTTCACCAGCCAGGATTGCGCTGCAGCATCACCCGTCTCATCCGTCAGGTCGGGGATGACTTCCAACGGCTCCCCGCCATCACCGTCGGAGTCACCGTCCGAATCATCACTGGAACCAGAGCTCGAGTCTGCTTCGGAGTCACTTTCAAGGGCGGCAATCCGCGAGTCAATGTCGGGGCGCGTAAACCCCGCCACACCACCGCCTTGGTGGGTATCGCTGTAGTGCCTGAGCTGCTCGAAGCTGTTGAGTGAGAGCCGATGGTTGTCGGTAAGGTCGAGACCGAGCACCAACGGATCGTGATTACCGTCCAGCAAGCGATCCGGAAACATCGTGAGAGTATTGCCACTGAGGTTCAAGCTCGTCAGGTGCGTTGCCTCCAGTGCGCCGTCGGGCCAGTGTGTAATGCCGTTGTAGCTCAGGTCCAGGGTCTGGAGCCCACTGAAGGCACGGGTGCTGAACTCACTCAGGCTGTTGTGGCTCAGGTCGAGCCGGCGCAACCGCGCACCACCCAATTGGCGATACAGCGGCTCGGGGTCGCTGATGGCGTTGGCCGACAGCTCCAATTGTTCAAGCTGGTCCATCCGCGCCACCGCCTGCGGCACCGCCGTCAGGTCGTTGCCGCCCAGGACTAACCTGCGCAGTGCCGGGAAGCTGTTGAGGAAGCCATCGGCGCCGTGCGCCGAGACCCGCACACCGGTCAGGTCCAGGGTCTGTACATGGGCAAACGGCAGGTCTAATGCCGGCAGAGTGTCGGCTTGCAGGCCGTGCAGACTCAGTTCAGCAGCGGGCTCGGCCGCCAAGCCACCTTGCCAGCACTCGCGGATCTTGATCGCTACCATCTGACGCTCTTGGGCCACCACGCTCACGTCCGGGCCGTGCAGCTCACGGGTATACAGCCAGCCATTGAGCTGGCGGGTCAGAGACGCGTACTGCGCATACCCGCTATTGAGCTGCACATCGATTTGCGCATCGCTCATCCCGTCTTTGCGCAGTTGCGCAAGCCGTTGCAAGGCCTGCTCCTCGGTCAGCGCCGGATGCAGTTGCTGCAAACGTTTGGCATACCCCGCGACACCTTGCGGGCCAGCGACAGGCTCGGGCAATGGCAACAAATAGCGAGCCATCGATTGATCGGTCTCCTGCGGTGCAAAGACCGCCGGCACCACTTCCTGCTCAAAGCGCTGCAGCGTACCCTCGGGCAAGCCTTGGGCGTTTTCAACCCGCTGGCGCGCCGATTTCAGCGCGGCTTCACCCGTGGGGCTGAACCGGTTACCCGCCAGGTTGACCTTCATCAACAGCGCGTCGTTCGCCAGTACCGGTGATGGCAATGTCGCTATCTGGTTGTCCCGCAGGTCGAGCCAGTTCAATTGCGGCAACGTTTCGGCCCCGGTTGGCCAGCCCTGCAAACGCGTGCCCCGCAGGTTCAACACCTTGAGCTGCGTCAACGCGCTGACATCCAGGCCATTGAGCGAGTTATTGCCCAGGTCCAACAGCTCCAGGCTGCCAAGACCATTGAGCTGCGCCTGGACCGCGGGCGTCGCCACCAGGCCGTTGTTGGCCAGGTCGAGGCGGGTCAGATTGGGCAGATCATCTGCGCCAATGGGTATCTCGCTCAAGCCAAGCCCGTTGAGTTCAAGGGTTTGGGTGCCACTGAAGGCGCGGATGAAGCTGCGCGTCTGCGCGGTGGACTCACCCGACCAACCCAGGCGCAGCGTGCGCACATGGGAAAACGTCCCGGCCGGCAGAGCGGGCAGCGTCACGGCTTTCCCAGGGTAAAGTGGGGCGATCACTTGCACATCCTGCGCCGGCAATTCAAACACCGATACATCCGCCTGCCCCCCATAGCGCTGGGCTACTGCCCCGCGCCAGCTGGTTTCAAGCGCGCTGATCACCTCGGCATTTTGACCCGACTGCCAGGGTGATAAACGCGACCTGAAACGCAACTCAGGGGTCGCCGGGCCATAGAACGCCCCGAAAAGCCCACTTTGCTCGACACCCAGAGCCTCGATAGCGGCAAACCTGGTTTCAGGGGTATCCCAGGTCGCCATTATGTTTTCGCTTAACGCGGTGGTTTGCAGAGAGGAACCCATCAGCGCTTGCAACTCACCCGAGGCGTAGCCGCTGACCATCTGGTTCAAGTCAGCCAAATGCCTGCTCCCTCCCCGATAGTTTCTGACGTATTCATACGCGGGCTTGAACGCCTCGCGGGGGAACTTTGACCAGTCCAGCGACAGGCCGGCCCACAGCTTTTCATACCCGTCATACAGGCGCTCAGGCAGTGCGCGAATGCTGGTATTGGTCAGGTCCAGGCGCTCCAGCTGGGTAAAACCTTCAACGTAGGCAGGCCACTGCGACAGCGTATGAGGCGCGTCAAACTGCAATTTTTTCAACTTTACCAACGCGGACAAATCGAGTTTATTGAGTGCGGTAGGGGAAAACCCGGTGCAATGAATATGCAGTTCCTCAAGCGCAGTCAGTGCATTGAGTTTTGAGGAAAAGTCCGCAGCCAACGTCCCCGCATCGGCCTTGAACGTCAGGCTTTTGAGTTTCGGCATCGCGCTCACGGCCACGGGCACCGTTGTCAGAGACGGCCTGCCGAGCAGGCTTGAGTTCCATACGCGGCCGTTTTCACCAATGGACAGGGTTTCAACGTCAGGAAAGCGCGCAAGAAAACTATCGGCATTGGCATCGTTCATACCGCGCCCACCCACCGACAATTCACGGATATGGGGAAAATCAGTGGTCAGGGGCGGCAGAGGCTCATTGATCATAATGGCCAGACGATCGGAAAAGCTCACTTCCCCAGCCAGCGCTGCGCGCCCCCACAGCGCCTTGAACATCTGCGCCACTTGAGTTTTGTGCCGATACGCCGAGCTGTCGGGTGTGCCACTGAATGGATCAGCCGCCACCGGGGGCTGGCCTACCCATTGGTCGAGTGCCGAGGCAAACGCTGCGTATTCGCGCCCGCGGTTTTGCAGAAGGGTGAGTATGGCGCTGTCGGTCTTGCTCTGTTGCAACTGCCGAATATAACCCGTGGCTTGTTCATCGCTCAGCTCCGGATAAAGCGCTCTCGCTCGCGCCGCAAGGTTGGCTCTCAGGCCTGGACTACGCCCACTGGCGTAATACCCCACCTGCTTGTCATTGATCCGCACAGGCGGCTTGAACCACTGCCGTTGCGGCTCCAGCAATTGCGCTGTTTCACTGCGATGAAGGTCGGCAGCCTCGATGATTTTTTCTTGCAGTTGCGCGCTCTGACCTACGTGCGGTACACCCAGCGCCTGCCGCGCCTCATCGGGCATGGAGTGCATCAACGAAGCATAAAAATTATCGCCCTGTGTGGGCAGACTATTGAGTTCCTCGCCTCGCTCATTGAACGCCTGGAAGCGCGGGCCTTTTTTCACCAGATACCTCTTGTCTCGTGCCGAGTCACTGCCGATGCTGTCCAGCAAGGGGCCGCTACCACTGTCTTCGCGAATCTCCAGGCGCAACGTTTGCGGCCAACCCGGTAGCTTTTCCAGGGTATGCAACGCCAACCGGCGACTGTCCCTCAAGGCCATGGTTTCGCTGCGCAACCCGGCATACGCGCGGGTCTGGCGGCCTTGCCGGGCGTACCAGCGGGCCTCCTCCAGCAGGGTCAACGGCACCCGGCCGGTGGCGTGCAGTTGCTCAAGGTCATCGGGGCGGGCATCGGCCAGCACGTCTTGGGCGCCAGCCTCGCTGAGCCCCGGACAGACACGCTGCAGCCGGCTAACCTGGCTGTCCACCGGCTCGGTGCCGGCGTAGAGGCTGTCGAAAATGGCGGCTTTGCGGGCCTGGGCAAAGTCGGCGAGTTGCTTGCCAAGCTCTTGCGGCCTCAAGTCACGCACGCGCGCGCTCTCTCTGCCCAGCAGGTAGTTCACTTGCGGCTCCTCCAATGCCGCCAGAATGACCGCCGGCAATCGCCCGCCCAGGACATCGGCGCGGGTAATCTGGATCGGCGTCTTGGCAACCGCGCCACGCGGCGCGTGCTCGGAACCGTACTTCAACGAGTCACCGGAGAGCTCTGCCCCCTTGAACACCTCAAGCACACGCCCTTTTGGCCAGCGGGGCATTTGGGCCACCAGCGGCAACGCAAACAGATAACGCTCATCGATCGGCTGGCTGCCTCGCAGTTGTTCGATCACCTGGCCGCTGTCTGCGTCGGCCTTGAACAGGCGCATGGCATCCGTCAGTTCGGGAGGCGGTGCCGCGTGGTCCATGTGCATCTTGCGCAGGGCGTTGTCGCTGACGCCGCTCACATCCGCCACCTTGATCAGCTCGGTATCGGAAAAGCCCTCGGTGGTATGGCCCATGCGCCGCAACAGCGTCAGGCGGTCCCACTCCAGCGGCCGCTCCAGGCTATGGCGCCAGGCGCCACGGTTGTTACTGTGCAGCACCGGCTGGTAGGCGTCGGCATTGGTCGGGTGCTTGATCCGCCAGCGCTGGATCGACTCATCAAACACCTGCTCGTAGAGCTGACCGCCCTGGCGCATATAGGTCTTGCCATTGAGCGTGTATTGCCCCAGCGCGTTGGGGGCCGTGCCGGCATCCAGCGTGTCGGGGCTTTGATAGCCCGTCAGGTCCGGCTTCCACAGGCGGGTTTCACCATTGGGCAGGGTGACGGGGCTCAGGTTTTCGAGCACCGGCACCGCGTTGGCGGCCCTGAACCGGCTCACCGCCGTCCCCACACCCGCCATCAGCGCAATCTGGGCCAGGTTTTCAGCCACATCGATCAGGTGTTCCTTGGCTGCGAGCTTGTCGCCCTCGGCCCACTCGATCGAGCCTGCCACCGTCTCGGAGAGCAATTGCTCGGCCATCACCGCCAGCATGACCTCGCCCAGCACCGGCACAAACATAGACACCAGGTTGAGCGCGAGCATGCCGACTTCCAGCAAGTGTGCCAGTTTGGCCTCCCGCGCCTTGACGTCGACGTCGGCAGTCGGCACTGCGTGGGCGCGGGCGTCGGCCAGCACCTTGTCGCGGTGCTTTTCATAGAGAAAGGGCCACAGGTCGAGCAGGCCGGAATAAGTACCACCGCTGCGAAACGGCATCATGCTGCCAGGTGCAAGGTAAGGGTCGGCTACCGGCTCCATCTTTGCCGGTTTTGCAGGCGGCAGTTCTTTAATACGCAAGATCTTTGACAACCCGAGCAGGAATTCCACCGCCGATCGCCAAGGCGAGCTCAACGGATCAACGGGCGAGTCGGCAGACTTTTGCGTGAACTGGCTGAAGTAGCGCGGCCGCTGGTCATAAGCCACGAACTGGCTGAAAAACTGCTGATAGGGCGTTGGTGCAGGGTCGTCGGCGGCCATGCCCGCGCGGGCGGTGAACAGGCGTTTGAACTCGTCGCGCATTTGTTGCTTGGTGTAGCGTTTGAGCGGATGCGCCGGGTCATGGGGGATATAGAGAATCAACGCGTCGCTGTGCTGATCGCCGATTGCAAAATAGACGCAGCCGGTCAGTCTTTTCCCCATCAGGCTCATGTCGAGCAACCAGACCTTTTTGTTGCCGAGCGTGGGATAAAGGCTGCCATTGATCACCGAGACAATCATGGCGTGATCCGCCACCTCGATATCCCCGGTCGCTACGGCGTAGTCGGCGGCGGCCTGCAGGGTTGCCTTCTGACTGGCGATAAAGTGTTGGCGCAGGGGCGGTATCGGGCTGGCGTCGACCGGTGCAAAGAACGCCTTCAGGTAAATCTGATACTGCGCCCCGATATCGAGGCTGCGGCATAACGTCATGAACTGGCTGACCGTCAGGTTGACCGTCGTCGGCTCATAGTTGCCGGCGGTGGCGGTTTCCAGCACATAACCCGAGGTGTTGTGGTAAGCACCCGCTTCGCACTCCCAGGCTTCAAAGTTATGCAAGGCGGCTTGCAGCATCGATAACTTGAGGAGTTCGAAAGACGCCACTTCCACTTCCAGCACACTGACCGCCAGCGCGCGCCGCAGGCACAGGAAGGTCTTGTCGACATCGACTTCTACCTGGTGCTGGTCTTTCAAGGCTTTGACCAGCAACGGCCTGGCGAATGCATCGACGTCCAGGAACGTCGACATCGTGCTGTCCAATTGGACCTGGGCGGCCGCGCTGGCCTTGACGCTCGCATTGACGGCCTTGCGGTGTGCCGGCGAAAACTTTTTGTATTCCTGCGGCAACACCGACGGGGTGTTTTCAAGCGCTGACCTGCGGGCAGGTGTCGCGTCCACCAGCCATTGGGGCACGGTCTTTTCAATAAACTCGCGATGAATACTTCGGGTGGCAGCGGGTGGTTTTCCAGCGGCGCAAAGGGGCGGTGAATCAGTCATGGTGTCGCTCCGGGTAAAGGGGAGTGACAGAGCATCACGACGCTCACCGCAATCGGTGGTGCATATGTGCCGGCGTGTTTTAGCGCTGCGCGTATCCCGTTACCGCGGCCATCACGACTGAATGGAGTTTGCTGTTGCGCACCGACCATCGGTCCGCAGACCTGGCAACCCACCAATGCCGGGTTATCTACAGAAAAAAAGGAAATTCGTCATGCCCATTCAACTCATGGCCCTGAGCCAGTTGCCCAGCCAAGCCATCCATGCCCATTTCGCCACTCGCCCGCGCCTATTTTCAGTGTTGTTCAAGGCGCTGCGCACGGGCCTTCTGGAACACTACCCGGATCTGAAACCGGACCTGCTCACGCTCAAGCTGGCCAGCCCCACCGTGACCGGCAGTTATGCGTTCCCGCTGCTGGTGAACGTCGCCATAGCGCATGTGCTCAACCCTCAGCTGCTGGACCTGCAACCCCGCGGCGAAATGCCGTACTACCTCTCGCCCGCACCCGGAAGCGGCCTGGCCGACATCGACATGCAGGTGGTTGCGCGCATCATCGACGAGTTACCCGGCTCGCTTTACCTGCATTGGCAACAGGACCTGGCGGACTACTGGAGCGCCCTCGACAGCCACGGCAGCAGCCGCTGGCAATGGCTTGGCGAGTTTCTCCAAGGGCAAATGAGCGCAGCCGCCACGCGCCCCTCCACCTTGAGCGACGCCCAACGGGACATGCTGGCAACCGCCGCCACCTGGCCCGTAAGCCGGGAACGCCTGCCCCGCTCCACGCCCGCCACGTATGCCTATTTCATTGAGACCACGCTGTCCAGAGGCGGAAACGAACAACGCCTGCTGACCCCAGACCTGCTGCTGGTACGCGACAGGCAGGTGCTGCTGTGCAGCGTGTCCGGCGCTGTCGAGTCGTTTGATTGCCTGGATGCCTTTGGTGAAACCTGGGGCACGCGGATGCAGGCCCGGTTCCAGTTCGACAGCCTCACTTGGCGGCGCAATGAACCCGACGGCAACGTGTTCGAACAACAGGCCGGGCTGATTCTCAACCAGCAACTGGAGGACCTGGCGAGCGTGTCATTTCAAGGTCAAGGCGAAGAAGTGCTCACGCGTACCCTGGATAAACTCACCGACCCCGCTGTGCTTTTTACCCAACTGCCCGTGGCACCGGCGGCGCAGTTGCAAGAGATCGATCACCAACTGCCCGGATGGCTCAAGCAAGCCAAGGCCGATGACCGTTTTGCCTACCACCGCCATCTGCAAGATATGGCGCAGGTGTTGAAAAACAACCAGGGCCGCTCATTCAACGAGGGCATTGAAAACATCCACACCTTCAGCCGCGACGCATTGCGCAAGCAGATGCACACCGACCATGGGGATTACGACCCCGATGACCTGATGCTGGACTTCGCCGTAGCAGCCGGTTATCCAGGCACCACCGGCATTATCGACCATGTGCGTCTGTCACTGACGGAACTGGCCTTGAAGAATCTCGCCGGCAAGCCCAAAGGCACACTGACGCTGTCCTCCAAAAGCACCGCGACGCTTCCCGCCTGGCTGAGCGAAGACTACCTGTTGGGCAGCCACGGCTTGATCCAGCGCGTCGACATTGGCACCAGCTACCCAGAGAAGATCAAGGAGTTGCTGCTGTCCGACACGGTAGAGGCGCGCCGACGAGAACACCTGTTTACCACAGAACTCAAGGTCCACCTGCCGATGCTCGCGCTGGAATATGCGATCAGGCAGCAATACGGCGTTACCACCACCGGCTATCGGTATGTAAAAGCCTTGATGAGCGAAAACCCGGCAGACAGAGTCGTTGACGATCAGGAGATCGTGCTGCGCCCTCTGGCCCTGTGCCGCAAGACCGGTGCCGCGCCGGACACTGTGAACAATTTCTTCATCATCGAACCCCGCGACGTAGGCACCGGCCCGCACCTGCTGTATCGACCGTTGTATACCGATGCCCTGTATCAATACCCGACACGCCAGGCCTTGCTCAATGCGCTGGCCGCCCCCGGAGAGTTGCAGACCAGTGTACTGACCTGGCTGAGCGACAGGGCACGGCCGGTCTACGACCACGGCGGCTTCACCGAGCCGCACATCATTCGCTTTCTGCCCGGGGATGAATTCGCCCCGCCTGAACAGCCCCTGCCCGCGTCGCTGGCCGTCGATGAAGGTGCCGAAGAGTGGCTGCAGTCGCAGATCAACGGCCAACTGCCTAACCACCTGTTCGGCAGCACCGCACGGGCGCTGGTGGACCTGGCGGATCGCGCGTCGGTGTCCAACAGCGAAAGCCGCTGGGCCATTGTGATGGAAGGCGCCTGGTTGCTGTTCAACACCTTGTTGTTGCCCCTGGCACGCGGCCCGGCCATGTTGAGCGGTTGGCTGCTGGTGTTGGTCAGCAGCCTGGAACAGGATCTGGCGGGTCTGCAAAGCACGGACCCAACCACGCGCGAGCTGGCGCTGATCGATCTGCTGCTCAATACCGCGATGGTGCTGTTGCACGTCGCTACGCCAGCACACCGTCCCCAACAAGCCCTGGCAGAACTCGCCCCGCCAGACAACGCCCTGCACTTGTCATCCTGGCGCCGCCCTGCGGGCCAGCCGCCTCAGGCTGGCGTGCCGCTGGTTCGCCATGGCCCGGTGGCGCTGCCCGGCGAGCCGCCGGCGACCGGCCACACGGCCCTGGACTTCAGCCGCTCGATTGCCACCCCGCAGGCCGGCGCGAGGCTGCTCAAAGCGTTACTCGATGTGCACGTGCCCTGGCCTGAAACCTTGCCGCCGCCGGAGGCCAGTGGTGCGCTCAAAGGGTTGTATCGCATCGGCGCCACCTGGCACGCCAGCCTCGGCGGGCTGCTGTTCCAGGTCAGTGTGGTGCCAGGTTTCGCCGAGGTGTATCTGGTCGACCCAAAGCACCCGCTGCGCCCCGGGTTCAAGCTGGCCGGCGATGCACAAGGGCATTGGCGACTGGAGCGCAAGGCCAGGCTTGCGGGAGGCATGCCCAGGGAAAAACTGGATAAATGGCAGCGCGAACATCGCGATCAATTAAAGGCGCTGAAGAATGATCTGGACAGGCTCAACGCCGCGTTCCTGCCTTTTGCGATGTCCTCGATGTCGTTCGAAAGAGCACAGAGCTTTGCCCGTAACCAGTGGGTCGAGCAGCTAAGGGGCCTGCACGAGGATTGGCTGAGGCTCGGCACCTCGGCGCAGATTCCGCAACTGCACAGCAGAATTGCAACCCGTCATGAACAACGACGCCTCAGTTCGATACAGGCCAGGATCGCCTGGAATATTGCCATAGAAAACAACCAGAAAAACGCCGAGGCGGCCTACGCCGTGATGCAACAGATCGAAGCCAAGGCCGGCGAACTGATGCGTGCCGACAGGACCGATCCAACGCACTCAAGTGCGCGCAATAACGCCACCAAAATGCTCTATAACTATTGGGCAGCGGTCTTCGAGGTCATGTCGCAGAGGCTTTCAGACACCTATTACGCCGAACACGGCGAAACTGATAGCGAACTCCATGAGCGAGTCAATAGCGAGTTACCCCGCAACATCACAGACGCCTATGAGGCGTATATCCACTTGAAAAAGCTGCAGCTCGAAGCGCTGAAACACATGGTCGAGCCAGCCCAACGCATTGAAACCTACCTCAAGAACGCGGACCCGGTACTGCGCCAACTCCTGCTGCGGGAAAACCCCTCCGATCAAACCATTTCTTCAACCACCTTCAAACTGCAGTCGCTGATTTTGCTCACCGAGCTGATACTCAACCGCACTCACCCTTCCCGGGAAGCGGCGGAGCATCCTTTCATCACTGACCTCACCGACCCGAAAAACATCACCTGTGTGCTAGCTCATACAGAGTTAAGTACGACCCGCGGCTACTCGACAGCGGAGCAAATTGACGTACTCAAGGGTGTTCTTGAACGGTATGAACGGCTGGAGAACGCCGTCAACTCGCTGACCGAAATGGGCTCGGGCTTCATACGTGAGGAATATCGGACGACGTTCCTGGAACAACTGGTTGCCGATCGTGCCGACCTTGAAGCGCATCTGGCCGACGTGATCCTCATAGAGGAAGGGTTCATTGACGTACCACGTCTGCCCTCTGCGCCCCGGAAGAAGCCCGCCAACCGAACAGTCATCAAGACGCGCAGCAAACACACGCTGGTGGGGGATTTGCGCCCGCCCCAGGCAGATATGCCCGGCAATTTTGTGGAGATCAAGGACCCGATCACCGGTCAGACCCTCGCCACTTACCTCGAACATGCCGAGGAAGGGGATTGGGTGGAAGTTGTCCAGGCGGCGCCGGTCATACCGCCCAAAGCTGCGGTGGTACGTTCGCTGAACACGATAAAACGCAGTGCAGACACTGTGATTGCGCAAAAGCCAGGGATTGTGAACACGATACGCACCGAACAGCGAAAACTTCGGGACCCCACACGACGCGAAACCCTCACTCCGCTGGACTGGGACGACATGTTGACCCAGCAGGCAAGCAGAGTGGACGCCTTGGCCGATGAAATCCAACGCGACCACGGCACGGACCCAAAGGCCGGGGCGCTGGCAGATACGTACAGGAAAGAGGCGAACGACCTGAGAACACTGGCCCACCAGGTGTGCGCCGAGGGCTACCTGCAGCAGCGCCCCCAAGCCTACAAAGTCGCCTATCTGTTCAAGCACGGGTTTATCGATATCAACCTGGCAGAACGTCGCGCGCCACTGAAGACCGGCGACTTCATCGACAAATACACCGTGCGCGATAAAAGCAAAATAGCAGCGGGAGTACCTTACAAGGACACCCTCTTGTGGCACGCACACTTCCATTACCCACTCATCGATACGGACGTATTGCACAGCAGCTTCGGCCACCTGAAGACCACGCAAGAGGAGCCCTTTACACGTAGAGAATTGATCGAACAGGCACAGGCAGACAACCGTGCGCTGATCTACCTGGAAAAAGCCGTGATCAGACCGCCCCTGGATTACGACCTGTTCCTCAAGCTGGCCGTGGAACCGGAGAACAGGCAGGCGGCGCTCCCTGAGTAAGCGCGAGGACGCGAGAGCGCCCAGGTTTTCAGCCACTGGCCCAACACCTGGCCGGTGGTGCATAGACACGGGGCGTCTATGCTCTGTAGGACAGTCTTCCTGACGAGGGTGTTATGGACGATCCACTCGACAACAAACCGCCGACCTTCTGGCAGATGCTGCACAGCGTGATGGCGGCAGCCTTTGGCGTGCAGAGCGGAAAAAATCGCGCACGCGACTTTACCCACGGCAAGCCCAGCCATTTCGTGGTACTGGGCATTTTGTTCACGGCGGTGTTTGCGCTGACGCTGTTCGGCATCGTCAAGCTGGTGCTGCACCTGGCAGGCGTGTAACGCTCATTCACCAGCACCAGGTAATCGGGGCGCTCATTGCCTTGCGGCACGTCGCCGGGCTGGGCCAAGCTGTTCTGCGCGGCGCGCCGGGAATAACGCACGCGCCATCGCTACCTTCAACATGATGGTTTGAGCCTTGGGCATTGAGCCGCAGGACAATGGCAATGCGACATTCAATCGAGGCTCAATCAGCCGTTTTTACTGGTGACTGACCCAGAATACGGCGGTCCCCACCACCAGAATGATCAGGAACAGAATGGCCCAGGCATCCACGGTACTGTCAGGTTTACGGGCTTTGGTGGAATTGCTCATTGCATCGCCTCTTGTCGGTTTTATAGATGACGGCACTAAGACTCGACCTCAGTAAAGATCATGATTGCCCGCATGACAAATGTGGGTATGGCGATAACGGTTCTCATTAGTCAGTTTGGTTATTTACATATACCCAAACATCACTTTTGCGCATATACGCAAACTGGTATCGTGCGCCGGCTCCGTTGGGAGTGCGCGGCCGTGCGCGCAGATTTGCCGAGAACAGGACCTATATGTACGTATACGACGAATACGATCAGCGCATCATCGAGGACCGCGTCAAGCAGTTCCGTGATCAGACCCGACGCTACTTAGCAGGTGAACTGAGCGAAGAAGAGTTCCGCCCTCTGCGCCTGCAAAATGGCCTTTATGTTCAGCGCTTTGCGCCGATGCTGCGGGTGGCCGTGCCCTATGGCCAACTGACTTCGCGCCAGACGCGGATGATGGCCAGGATTGCCCGCGACTTCGACAAAGGCTATGCCCACATCAGCACCCGCCAGAACGTACAGTTCAACTGGCCGGCCCTGGAAGACGTGCCGGACATCCTCGCTGAACTGGCCACCGTGCAGATGCACGCCATTCAGACCAGCGGTAACTGCCTGCGTAACGTGACCACCGACCAGTTTGCCGGCGTCGCTGCCGACGAGTTGATCGACCCGCGGCCGTGGTGCGAGATCGTGCGTCAGTGGACCACCTTCCACCCGGAATTCGCCTACCTGCCACGCAAGTTCAAGATCGCCATCAATGGCTCGACCTCGGACCGTGCGGCGATCGAAGTGCATGATATCGGCCTGGAGCCGGTGCACAACGCTGCTGGCGAGCTGGGCTTTCGCGTGCTGGTGGGTGGCGGCCTCGGGCGTACCCCGGTGGTCGGCGCGTTCATCAACGAGTTCCTGCCCTGGCAGGACCTGTTGAGCTACCTCGATGCCATTCTGCGGGTCTACAACCGCTACGGTCGTCGTGACAACAAGTACAAGGCGCGGATCAAGATTCTGGTAAAAGCGCTGACGCCCGAGGTGTTCGCTCAGAAAGTCGACGCCGAGATGGAACACCTGCGCGGCGGCCAGACCACGCTGACCGAAGCCGAAGTGCATCGCGTCGCCAAGCATTTCGTCGATCCCGAGTACAAGGCCCTGACCAACCAGGATGCCGAACTGTCCGCGCTCGATCAGCAACACCCAGGTTTCGCCCGCTGGCGCACCCGCAACACCCTGGCGCATAAACAGCCAGGCTACGTGGCGGTGACCCTGTCGTTGAAACCCACCGGCGTAGCGCCGGGCGATATCACCGACAAGCAACTGGACGCCGTCGCCGACCTGGCCGAGCGCTACAGCTTCGGCCAACTGCGCACCTCCCACGAGCAGAACATCATTCTCGCGGACGTCGAGCAGAGCCAACTGTTCACCCTGTGGGGCGAACTGCGCGAAGGCGGTTTCGCCACGCCGAACATCGGCCTGTTGACCGACATCATCTGCTGCCCGGGCGGCGACTTCTGCTCCCTGGCCAACGCCAAGTCGATCCCGATTGCCGAGTCCATCCAGCGCCGCTTCGACGACCTGGACTACCTGTTCGACATCGGCGAGCTGGACCTGAACATTTCCGGCTGCATGAACGCTTGTGGCCACCACCACGTCGGCCACATCGGCATCCTGGGCGTGGACAAGAAAGGCGAAGAATTCTACCAAGTGTCCCTGGGTGGCAGCGCCAGCCGCGATGCGAGCCTGGGCAAGATCCTCGGCCCATCCTTCGCCCAGGAAGCCATGCCCGAGGTGATCGGCAAGCTGATCGACGTGTACATCGAACAGCGCACCGAAGATGAGCGTTTCATCGACACCTACCAGCGCATCGGCATTGACCTGTTCAAGGAGCGCGTCTATGCAGCGAATCATTAAGAACAACGAAGTCCTCGACGAAACCTGGCACCTGCTGCCCAAGGACGCGAGCTTCGACGGCATCTCCAACTGCGACGACCTGATCGTGCCGCTGGCACTGTGGCGTGAACACGGCCACGCCCTCAAGGCCCGCGACGGCGGCCTGGGTGTGTGGCTGGACGCCGATGAAGAAGCCGAAGAGATCGGTGAAGACATCGAGCACTTCCAGGTCATCGCCCTGAACTTCCCGGCCTTCACCGACGGGCGCAACTACTCAAATGCGCGCCTGCTGCGTGAGCGTTATGGTTACAAAGGCGAATTGCGCGCGATTGGCGATGTGCTGCGCGACCAGCTGTTCTACCTGCGCCGCTGCGGGTTCGACGCCTTCGCCCTGCGCGCCGACAAAGACCCGTACGAAGCGCTGGAGAGTCTCAAGGACTTTTCGGTGACGTACCAGGCTGCAACGGATGAGCCGCTACCGCTGTTCCGTCGCCGCTGAGTCTTGGCGCACCAAAAAGCCCTGGCATGCCAGGGCTTTTTTATGGGCGCGGTGATGAGGTTCATCGGCGAATCTACTCGTCGCCTGATCCACCGCTATCGCGGCCTTGCTCAAGCTCGACGGTTACCACAGGGGAGCGGCGGTGAAGCCCCTCCCTGACGCAATCTTCACATAAAACGCGGAGCATTCGCCGTGATTGAACTGTCCCCTACTGATCAGCAGTTTTTCAACCTCACTGACGATTGGAGTTCTTCATGGCGAAAATCAACCTGGCCCAGCAGTTGGCGACCACCCTTGAACAGGCGGGTATCAAGCGCATCTGGGGCCTGACCGGCGACAGCCTCAATGGCCTCACCGACGCCCTGCGCAGCATGGACAGCATCGAGTGGATGCATGTGCGCCACGAAGAAGTGGCCGCGTTCGCCGCCGGCGCCGAGGCCGCCGCCACCGGTGAGTTGACGGTATGTGCCGGCAGTTGCGGGCCGGGCAACCTGCATCTGATCAATGGCCTGTTCGACTGCCATCGCAACCATGTGCCGGTACTGGCGATTGCTGCGCAGATTCCGTCCTCGGAGATCGGCCTGAATTATTTTCAGGAAACCCACCCTCAGGAGCTGTTCAAGGAATGCAGCCACTTTATCGAGCTGGTGAGCAACCCCGAGCAGATGCCCCACGTGCTGCATCGGGCCATGCGTTCGGCGATCCTCAATCGGGGCGTGGCGGTGGTGGTGATCCCGGGAGACGTGTCGCTGCTGGAGGTGGAAGACAAGCTCAAGCCGTGGCCGGCGCTGCATGCTCCGCGCACATTGCCGGCCGAGGCCGACCTGCAGCGCTTGAGCGATATGCTCCAGAGCAGCGAGAAAGTCACGCTGCTGTGCGGCAGCGGTTGCGCCGGTGCCCATGACCAGGTGGTGGCGTTGGCCGACGCCCTCGGCGCGCCGGTGGTGCACGCGCTGCGCGGCAAGGAACATGTGGAGTGGGATAACCCGTTCGATGTGGGCATGACCGGCCTGATCGGTTTCAGCTCCGGCTACCACGCGATGCTCGACTGCGACACGCTGATCATGCTCGGCACCGATTTCCCTTACCGTCAGTTCTACCCGACCGATGCCAGGATTATCCAGGTTGACCGCGACCCGCAGGCCCTGGGCCGACGTACGACGCTGGACCTGGGCATCGCCGCCGATGTCAGTGAGACCCTCTGCGCGCTGCTGCCGCGTCTGACGCGCAAGACCGATCGCAGCTTCCTTGAAACCTCCCTGAAGCATTACGAGAAAGCGCGCCAGGGCCTGGATGACCTCGCGCAACCGTCCAAGGCGGATCGACCGATCCATCCCCAATACGTGGCACGCCTGCTTAGCGAACTGGCCGATGATGATGCGATCTTCACCGCCGATGTCGGTTCACCGACCGTATGGGCCGCGCGCTACCTGAAGATGAACGGCAAGCGCCGCCTGATCGGCTCGTTCAACCATGGCTCCATGGCCAACGCCATGCCCCAGGCCATCGGCGCGCAGGCGGCGTTCCCGGGTCGGCAGGTGATCTCGATGTCGGGCGACGGCGGTTTCACCATGTTGATGGGGGATTTCATTTCGCTGGCGCAATTGAACCTCCCCGTCAAAGTGATCGTGTTCAACAACGCGTCACTGGGTTTCGTCGCAATGGAGATGAAGGCCGCAGGCTACCTGGACACGGGCACCGAGTTGAAAAACCCGGATTTCGCGGCCATGTCCAATGCCATGGGTATCCTGGGGATTCGCGTGGAACAATCCGAGGACCTTGAGCCGGCCCTGCGCCGCGCGCTGGCCCACAACGGCCCGGTGCTGGTGGATGTGGTCACGGCAACCCAGGAGTTGGTGATGCCGCCGACGATCAAACTCGAACAGGCCAAGGGGTTCAGCCTGTATATGCTCAAAGCGGTGATGAGCGGGCGTGGCGATGAAGTGATCGAACTGGCGCGCACCAACTGGCTGCGCTGATCCAACGGCGGGAGGGGCAGACCCCTCCCGCATTCGGACTCATTGTTCAATTCAGCCCTGTTGTTTTTCGACCCATTGGCCGTAGGCATCAATAAATGCCTGCAGGAACGGCCTGGTCTTTTCCGACAGCTTGCCGGCCTCATCGAACACACTGCCCGCTCCGCCCAGGTAGGCTTCGGGCTGTTGCATGCACCACACGTCAAGAAACACCAGGGACTGGCGCAGGTGATGGTTGGCTCCAAAGCCACCAATGGCGCCCGGCGATACGCTGATGATCGCTCCGGGCTTGCCGCTCCAGGCACTCTGCCCGTACGGGCGCGACCCGACATCGATGGCATTCTTCAACGGCGCCGGCACGGAACGGTTGTATTCGGGCGTTACGAACAGCACCGCGTCGGATGAACTCACCTGTTGACGGAAAGTGCTGTAGGCTTGCGGCGCGCCTGGTCCGTCTATGTCCTCGTTGTAGAGCGGCAAATCGCCAATTTCAACAATACTCAGTTTCAGGTTGGCAGGCGCCAGCTCGGCCAGGGCCAAGGCGACCTTGCGGTTGATCGAGTCTTTTCTCAAGCTGCCAACCAGGACGGCAATCGTGTAGACCTTGCTCATTGAGGTTTCCCGACGTCTGACTAAAGGAGCCTGTAGTTATAAAGATTTCACCGCGCGCGCACCAGCGGGTTTTGAGAATGCTGCATAAGTTGGCGCGCAATCACATGCGTGGGAAACGTCTGAAATTTTAAACGAATAGTATTTTTTTCTTATAGGTAAACTACCCCGCTCCCTGACGGTCTACAGAACCGCAAATCGAGTGTTTATCTCCAGAGGTTCTAAACAGATGGCAGCAGTACTAGTCGGACAGTTTCATGCCAGAGACGCAGAAGGCCGCGTATATTCGGTGCATGAGTTCCAGGAATCCGAACCGGCGCAAGGCGACCTGGCGGGCTCGGCGCCTGCCGTCACCTACAAGCTGGCCATTGGCGACCGGGTGGAGAAGCTGGAGGGTGATGAGTTCAGATTGATTCAATCGGGCACGATCCTCGTACGCGAATCGAAGAACACCCTCGCCTCATAAGATTCAGCCTTCACCACCTGCCCAGTCCAGGCGACTGGGCTGGGGATGCTCACGGGCTGCGGATTTGCGTCACTTCGATGCCCTGCTCGCCTTGCTTGAGCGTCACCACCACCTGCCCTCTTTCCCCCTCCACCGCATACATCGAGCGCGTATAGCCCGCCCGGTCATAAGCGGGATAGGCCTGCACCTGCCTGATCAACGTGATACCGAGCACCGCGCCCACCTGCTCGCCGACCCGTTCTTGGGAGCGAATAAACGCTTCAAGTGCGAGGTCCTCCGGTGTGTGTTCGGCGTGATTATTGAAGAAGTAAGCCGCCATGCATCCCACGGTCACCAGGACCAGCAGTTGCTTGGCCGTTACCCCGAAGAGTGTCGAGGGTAGAGGCATTTGAGACCAGACCTGTTTTTGTTGTAAGTACCGGGTCACCGGCATTGGTCGTTGCTGATCAGACACAGCATTCTAGTAGGGTCGTGGCGCAACGCCATAGGCCGGGGCGACGCGCGCAGTCTTTTTTGCGCACAAAGCCCTGCGCCATTGAATCCCCAACGCGCTGCACATAGACTCCGGCCATGCGTTTACGTCATATCGAAGTGATTCAGGCCATCTTGCAGACCGGGCACCTCGGCACGGCCGCCGAGTGGTTGCAACTCCCCGTGGGCGAGGTGGACGCCACCCTCAAGGATGCCGAGCTGCAGCTGGGCTTCATGCTGTTTGCCAGTGTACGCGGGCGCCTGCAAGCCACCCGTGAAACCCTGGAGTTGCAGACGCAAATCGCGCCCCTGTACGAAGCACTGGAGCCGATACAGCGTCTGGCCAGCCGCTTGAAACACCATCACGCGCCGACCTTGCGCGTGCTGTGCACCCCGCCGCTGGCAAGCCAGTTGTTGCCACACAGCATCGCCCTGCTGCGCCGACGGTTCCAGGACACGCCGTGCAACCTGTCGAGCCAGCCGACCCGGGAAATCGTCCGCAGCCTGTTGCTGCATGAAACCGACGTGGGCCTGAGCCTGCACGATCCGGAGCACCCGCACATTCAAAGCAGCGTACTGGCCCAAGGCAAACTCCAGTTGCTCGCCCCCCATGGCTGGCTCAAACCCAGGCAGAAGTACATCGCGCTGCAGGACCTGGCGGGACAGTCGATGATTGGCCTGGAGGGCCAGGACCCATTGAGCCGCCTGCTGGACGCCAAGCTGCAAGCCTTGCGCCCGCTGCCGGTGGTGCAGACGCGGGTGCAGACGTACCAGATGATGCGCAGCATGGTCGAAGCGGGCGAAGGCCTGGCGGTTGTCGACCCGTTCACCGCCTTCGGCGCTCGGGACGCGGGGCTGGATGTGTGCCCGATTTCACCACCGATCAGTGTCAAGCTGTATGCGCTGACCCTGCACGACGGGGCCGCGTCACCGGCCCTGAGCGCGTTGCTGGAGATCGTCACGCAAAAGGCCGACAACCTGCTGACCACCGAGATGAAACCGCAGTAGATGCGGCCTCAGATCGAACTGACTTCGGTCTTGAACAGCCGATACCAGAAAATCGCCACTTCACGGGTTTGCGGGTCAATCCCGCGATAGCGCAGTTGATCGATTCCCCCCATTACATACCCGCTACGTTCATACAGGCGGCAGGCACCCAGGTTGTTGTTCTGGGTTTCGAGCATCATGCCCGGCAGGTTTTTCTTGCGTGCCCAGAATTGCGCCACATCCAACAGCGCCTTGGCAACACCGTGACGCCGCGCAGGCAGCGCCACCGCCAACTCGTCAACGTGGGCAAAACCGTTCCAGTTGGTACTGACCACGACGTGGCCGACGGCGCGATCATCCAGGTAGGCCATGAAGATCGCACTGTCGGGCGCGTTGCGAAAGCTGGCGAATTCTTCCGGGTCGATGCCGTAGCACTTGCGGTACGGCAGGATGCGTTCCACCGGCCACTGATCGACTCGTTTGTCCATCTGCGGCACGCCATAGGCACTGACCTCGAAACTGAAGTCATTGCCCCATACATAAGCATCGAAGCCTTCATCGGCGACTCGCACACTGAGCCCTGGATACTTCGGGTTCATGACAGCTTGCATAACGTTCCTTAACCTTTGATGCAATCGACGGTGTAACAACGACCACTGCCGTCATCTTCATGTTGCAGCCCATGCACATCAGCGACAAAGCCGGGAAAACTGCTGTCGAACGTGCGGGCGAACGCCAGGTAATCGATGATCGACCGCGTTGACTCGGTAAAGCGCTCGCCCGGCATGATCAACGGGATACCCGGCGGATAGGGCACCAGCATCACGGCTGCGATGCGTCCTGGCAAGGCATCGATGGACACCGCCTCCACTTCGCCCCTGACCAGCTGGTCGTAGGCGTCGGCCGGCTTCATCGCGATCTGCGGCAACACCGTGTACATGCGCTTGAGATGCCTGGCCGTCGCATTGCTGCGATAACAACTGTGCAACTGGTTGCACAGATCGCGCAACCCCAGGCCTTGATAACGGACCGGGCCCTGGGCATATACCGAAGGCAGGCAACTGGCCAGGCTGGCATTCGCATCATAGCTGCGCTTGAATTCCAGCAACTCGGTGAGCAAGGTACTCCATTTGCCTTTGGTGATGCCCATCGAAAACAACACCAGGAAAGAATACAGCCCGGTCTTCTCCACCACCAGGCCGCGTTCCCAGAGGAACTTGCTGACCACGGCGGCCGGAATCCCGCAATCGCTCAAGGCGCCACCGGCGTTGAGGCCGGGCATCACCAGCGTGACCTTGATCGGGTCCAGCAGCACATAATCTTCAGCCACATCGCCAAAACCATGCCAGTCGTCCTGGGGGTGCAGCAGCCAGTCGGCCGTGGCGACCCGATCGATACCGGCCACCGAGGGTGGCTGCCAGATGGAAAACCACCAATCATCGGCGGCGATATGCTGACGCAGATTGGCCAGTGCACGGCGGAAACTCAGGGCCTCGTCGAACATTTCCTGCAACAGCGAGCGTCCCGCCGGGCCTTCCATCATCGCCGATGCTACGTCCAGCGAGGCGATGATGCTGTATTGCGGCGACGTGGAGATATGCATCATGAACGCTTCGTTGAAACGGTCGCGGTCCAGCTGCCGCGCACCGCCATCCTGCACATGGATCATCGATGCCTGACTGAAGGCCGCCAGCAACTTGTGGGTGGAGTGCGTGGTGAACACCAGCGGGCTGTCCGGTGTCCGCAACGTGCCCATGCCATAGCGTCCGGCGAAAAACTCGTGGAACGCCGCGTAGGCATACCAGGCCTCATCGAAGTGCAGCACCTCTACGCTGTTGCCCAACTGCTGCTTGATCAGTTCGGCGTTGTAGCACAGGCCGTCGTAGGTGGAATTGGTCACCACCGCCAGCTTGACCTTCGCCGGGCGGCCACGGGTCAGCGGGCTGGCGGCGATCTTGGCGCGGATCGATTCGGGGCTGAATTCACTCAAGGGAATGGGGCCGATGATGCCCAGTTCGTTGCGTTCCGGGCACAGGTACAACGGGATCGCGCCGGTCATGATGATCGAATGCAGCACTGACTTGTGGCAATTGCGATCCACCAATACCAGATCGTCGCGGCCCACCATGGAGTGCCAGACGATTTTGTTGGCGGTGGAGGTGCCGTTGATCACGAAGAACGTATGGTCGGCGCCGAAGTTGCGGGCGGCGCGGGCTTCGGCTTCGGCCAGCGGCCCGGTGTGATCGAGCAGCGAGCCCAGTTCGGGGACGGAAACGGACAGGTCCGAACGCAAGGTGTTCTCGCCGAAGAACTGATGAAACGCCTGCCCTACCGGGCTTTTGCGATACGCCACACCACCGCCGTGGCCCGGGGTATGCCAGGAGTAATTGGAGTCGGCGGTGTGTTGCACCAGGGCCTTGAAGAACGGCGGCAACAGGCCATCGAGGTAGGCTCGCGCAGCGCGGGCGACCTGGCGCGCCAGAAACGGTACGGTGTCTTCGAACAGATACAGAATGCCGCGCAGCTGGTTGAGTTCGCTCATGGCGTCAGCCGGGGCGTTTTCCAGGGTGACTTGTTCGCCCAGGGCGAAGATCGGCAGGCTGGGCGCCCTCACCCGCGCCAGGCGGATCAGCTCGACCATGTTTTGCAGCAAGTGGGTGTTTTCCCCGGCGCCTTCTGCGGCAATCAGCATACACGCAAGGCCATGGTGGGTGGACGCCACCAATCGCCCTTCGGCGTAATCCACCGCAGAAAAGATACTGAAGCCCTCCTGCTCCAACTCCCTGGCAATGCCTCGAACCCGGTCACCGGCAACGGTGTCAGCCTTGATGTCACGGTGCACGATAAGGACGGGAAACTTCAGGTCTTTGTACATGAGCGCTCCTACTCCTGAGGGCTTGCACTCAGGGTAGAAGCTGGAAGCGAATGTGGCGAATGAAGATTTCGAAAACGAGGGAAGTAAACTGTGGGAGGGGTATGAGCGCAGATCCCCTGTGGGAGGGGGCTTGCCCCCGATAGCGGTGGGTCAACCAACATCAATGTCTGCTGGGCCGACGCCTTCGCGGGCAAGTCGAATCGTCGCACCGCCCCGCGCACAGTTTTACCGCGATGAACCAGGATTACTGCTGCGTCAGCTGAGTCCACAGCGCCGGCGCGCCGGCCGCCTTGGCAATCGCTTCCAGCCGCGCGGCATGCTCGGCCAGATCCTGCTCGCTGGCACGGATGACAGGCGTGGGCCTGCGGTCAGCCGGCAGGCGACGGATCTCCGAGGGACGATTGCCCGAGCCTTCCGCCGAACCGCTGCCATCGGTTGCATTACCGGCCAGCGACAGGCTGGTCTGCCCACCGGTCATGGTCAGGTAAACGTCAGCCAGGATCTCGGAGTCGAGCAAGGCGCCGTGCAGTTCACGCCCGGAGTTGTCGACGCCATAACGCTTGCACAAGGCATCAAGGCTGTTGCGTTGGCCGGGGTGACGCTCGCGGGCCATCATCAAGGTGTCGAGGATCGAGCAGTGCCGGGAAATATCCGCTCGGTCCATCTGCCCCATCAAGGCAAATTCATTATTGATGAAGCCGACGTCGAACGCCGCGTTATGGATGATCAGTTGGGCGCCGTTGATGAACTCGAAAAACTCATCGGCCACTTCGGCAAAGCGCGGCTTGCCCTTGAGGAATTCGTCGGTGATGCCGTGGACGCCGATCGCGCCTTCGTCACTGTCGCGGTCCGGTTGCAGGTAGACGTGGAAGTGACGACCGGTCAGGCGGCGCCCCATCAGTTCGACGCAACCGATTTCGATGATCCGGTGACCATCGGTCACCGGCATGCCGGTGGTTTCGGTATCGAGTACAACGGATCGGATGGCCATCAGGGTTCAGCTCTCAACGGTGTGTAGATCAAAGGGCGCGATGTTAACACGTCAGCCGGCATCAGCTCTGCTTGTAGCCGCGCACTTCATCCACGCCACGGTTGGCCAGTTGGTCGGCGCGCTCGTTGCCTGGATGGCCGATATGCCCGCGCACCCATTTCCAGGTGATGTCATGGCGATTGCATTGCTCATCGAGCAATTGCCACAGGTCGGCATTCTTGACCGGCTCCTTGGACGCCGTCTTCCAACCGCGCTTCTTCCAGTTGACCATCCACTCGTTGATGCCCTTCATCACATATTGCGAGTCGGTCACCAGCAGGACGTCGCAGCGCCGCTTGAGCTCTTCAAGGCCGCGAATGGCGCCCATCAGTTCCATACGGTTGTTGGTGGTATTGGCTTCGCCGCCCCACAACTCCTTCTCCACACCCTTGCACACCAGCAACGCGCCCCACCCGCCGGGGCCGGGGTTGCCCTTGCAGGCGCCATCGGTGAAGAGCTCTACACTATCGGTCATCGGTTATTCGGCCTGAATCAAAAAGAGGTTTTACGGTTGGCGTTGTTCGCGGTTGACCTTGGCCAGCGGCATCGGTACCAGCTTGCCGAGCGGTTCGCGGCGCACTTGCTGCACCGGCCGCAGCCCGACCGCGATCTTGCGCGCCACCAATAAATAGAAGCCGCCACCCGACAGTTGCCAGGCCCCGGCACGGCGTTCCCAGCCGGCGAGGCGGCCCTGCCACTTGGCGGACGCAAGCGGCGGACGATAGCACCCGAAGCGGCGTTTCTCCAGCGCGAAGCCCAGCAGGTTCAACCAGTCACCCACCCGTGAAGGCGCGATGCAACGCGCCTGGCGCAGACCGTCCTGGGCGAACACGTGGCGCAGGCCCCAGCTGCTCCAGGGGTTGATGCCAACAATCAGCAAATGGCCACCCGGGCGCACGCTGCTCGCGGCTTCGCGCAACAAACCGTGGGGAGACAGGCAGAAATCCAGGCCGTGCTGCAACACCACCACATCGGCGGCGTGTTCGCTCAATGGCCAGGCCTGCTCCTCGCAGACGATTTCCACGCCCGGCAACGGCGCCCCCAGGCGTACATTGCGTTGTACCTGCGGTGCGCACGGCGGCGGCTCGGCCGAGGGGCCGTAATGCACCAGATAGCCACCAAAGAATCGGCCCAGCTCGTCGTCGAGCATGCGCCGTTCTTCATCCAGCAGAAACTGCCCCAGCGGCCCGGACAGCCATTCGCGGGCGGCACCGATCAGAGCCAGCCACTCAGGATCGGCCTGGGCGAACGCTTTATCAGTCATTGCATTCTCCAATTCGCCTAGACGTTCTAAGATGCACCAATGTGTTCAGCTTGGCGAATCGAAGAATGATACAGATCAGTGCCCTGCCCGCCTTCACCGATAACTACATCTGGTTGTTACAGGATGAGCGAAGCCAACGTTGCGCCGTGGTCGATCCCGGTGACGCCGCGCCGGTAATCGCGTGGCTTGAGCAGAACCCGGCCTGGGTACTCAGCGACATCCTGGTCACTCACCATCACCATGATCATGTCGGTGGTGTCGAGCAACTCAAAAAGCTGACCGGCGCCAACGTCTACGGCCCTGCGAACGAAAACATCCCGGCACGGGACGTCGACTTGCAGGACAACGACCGCATCACCGTGCTTGGCTGGGACTTCGTCGTGTACGCAGTGCCCGGCCACACCCTCGGCCATATCGCGTATTACCATCAAGGCGTGCTGTTGTGCGGCGACACTCTGTTTGCTGCCGGTTGCGGTCGGCTGTTCGAAGGCACGCCGCAGCAGATGCATACCTCACTCGAGCGCCTGGCCGCCCTGCCCGCCGACACCCTGGTGTACTGCACCCACGAATACACACAAAGTAACCTCAAGTTTGCCCAAGCCGTGGAACCGCACAACACCGACATCGCGCAAAGGGTGGCGCAAGTCGCCCAATTGCGCGCGCGCGGCGAAATGACGCTGCCGTCCAACCTGGCGCTTGAAAAACGTACTAATCCTTTTCTGCGCACCTCTGAAACATCCGTTAAACAAAAAGCGGACGAACGGAATGGACGCGACAACCGCTCTGGGGCCGAGGTGTTTGCTAGCTTGAGGGCCTGGAAAGATAAGTTCTAAGCGGAAGCGATCTGATACGAAATTTCTGAATGGTTGACCGGAACCAAAGCGCTTTCTAGAATCGCCCGACATTTTTGCCCGGAACTTACTTCCAGCCAATGTCGTCATCTATTCGTAATTCCATTTCTTCAGACGCATTGACCCGCCTGGCTCAAGCCGTGGCGGTGGCTGTCTCCGCAACTCTGGCGGGCTGCCAATCGACCAATTACGCTGCACAATCCACCGTGCAACCCAAACCCAATCTTGCTGCCAAGATCAAGCAAAAACCTATCTGGCTCTCAGAGAAGCCCAGCCCCGAAGTGCCCCAGGATGTCTGGGAACGCATGCGTCGGGGCTTTCAATTGCAGGATGGCGTCGGCGTCAACCCACGCATCGAACAACAGCGCCTGTGGTTTGCGAGCAACCCGTCCTTCCTGGAAAACGCCGGGGAACGCGGCAGCCTCTACATTCATTACATCGTCGAGCGCCTTGAAGAGCGCAACATGCCCCTGGAACTGGCGCTGCTGCCGGTGATTGAAAGTGCCTACAACCCAATGGCCTATTCGCGCAGCGATGCGGTCGGTTTGTGGCAATTCATTCCCTCCACCGGGCGCTACTTCAACCTGCGTCAGACTCGCGCCTACGATGGCCGCCGCGATATCACCGCCTCCACTACCGCCGCCCTGGATTACCTGACCCGCCTGCATGACATGTTCAACGGCGACTGGCTGCTGGCCCTGGCGGCCTACAATGCGGGTGAAGGTACGGTCAGCCGGGCCATCGAGCGCAACGAGAAGCTCGGCCTGCCGACGGACTACTGGAACCTGCCCCTGCCCCAGGAAACCAAGGACTACGTGCCCAAATTCCTGGCGCTGTCCCAAGTGGTGCTGGCGCCTGAGGCCTACGGCGTCAACCTGAACCCGATCGCCAACACGCCGTATTTCGAAGTGGTTGAAGTCAAGCAAAGCATGGACCTGTCCCGGGTCGCTGCGCTGGCGGAAATCGATGAAGACGAGCTGTTCCAGCTCAACCCGGCCCTGAAACAACGCACCACCCTGGATGGGCCCCAGCATCTGCTGGTGCCCACCTCCAAGGCGCAACTGCTCACCAGCACCCTGTCGACGATGAAGCCCGAAGAGTTGTTGAGCATGCGCCCGAAGAAGCCGGTGTTCGACGAAGTCGAGACCAAGGCGGTTGCCGGGCGTACCCGCAGCTACAAGGTGCGCACCGGCGACAATCTCACGCTTATTGCCAAGGCCAACAAGGTCGATGTGCATGACCTGCAGCGCTGGAACAAGCTCAACGGCCAGGCGCTCAAGGTCGGCCAGACCCTGGTGATGCAGGACACGCGTAAAGCCGCTGCAACAAAGCCTGTGCAGTACAAGGTCAAGAAAGGCGACTCGCTGTACATGGTCGCCAAGCGCTTCAATGTCGAGATGCAACACCTCAAGCGCTGGAACCCGCGTACCGGCCAGGCGTTGAAGCCCGGCCAGATGCTGGTGGTTTCGGGGCCGCGCTGAGGCCTCAGAAACACTGGGGAACTCATGTGGGAGGGGGCTTGCCCCCGATTGCGGTGGGTCAGTCAGCCCGTATATTGACTGACACACCGCTATCGGGGGCAAGCCCCCTCCCACATTGGATACTCAGTGATTTCAGCAGCCTTTTTCCATCCGGAACAAGCTGTTACTGTACCGATCATAAAGCCCAAGCCGCCCGGATCGGATCTCTGACTTGAAGCGTCCCCTCCTTCTACTAATAAGTCTGGCCTTGAGCTTTGCGGCGAACGCGACGATTACCGAGAGCCACGGTTACGCGCAGTTCGGCACGCTCAAGTACCCGGCCAAATTCACCCATTACGATTGGGTAAACCCTGCAGCGCCCAAAGGCGGAACACTGCGGGTGATGGCCTTTGGCACGTTCGACACCCTCAACCCCTATACCTTCAAGGGCACCAGCCCGGTTTCCACCGCAAACTTCCTGCAGTACGGCGTCAATGAGCTGAACGAACCGCTGATGGTCGGCACCGGCCAGTACGCCCCGTCCGGCGATGAACCTACGTCCAGCTACGGCCTGATTGCCCGATCGGTGGAGTACAGCGAGGACCGCAGCTGGGTGGTATTCAATCTGCGCCACGAGGCGCGTTTCCACGACGGCACGCCGATTACCGCCGATGACGTGGCATTTTCCTATCGCACCCTGTTGACCGAAGGCCACCCGCAATACCGTACCAACCTGCAGGAAGTGGCGCGGGTCGATGTGCTCAATCGCCATCGCATACGCTTTGTCTTCAAGCGCGCCGGCAACCCGCTGCTGATCCTGCGCCTGGGCGAGTTGCCCGTGCTGCCCCAGCATTACTGGAAAAATCGCGACTTCAAGGCCACCACCTTCGAACCGCCGCTGGGCAGCGGGCCGTATCGCCTCAGCAAGGTCGCCCCTGGTCGCCAGCTGGTGTTCGAACGGGTCAAGGATTACTGGGGCAAGGACCTGCCGGTCAACCAGGGTTTGTATAACTACAACAAGGTCGAGGTGGAGTTCTACCGCGACAGCGAGGTCGCCTTTGAAGCCTTCAAGGCGGGCGAATTCGATATTTATATCGAGCACCAGGCCAAGAACTGGGCCACCGGCTACAACTTCCCGGCGGTCAACCGCGGTGAGGTCATCAAGGCGCAGATCGCCCACCGGATTCCCACCCAGAGCCAGGGTCTGTTCATCAACACCCGGCGACCGGCTTTCAGCCAGACCAGGGTGCGCGAAGCCCTGGGGTTGATGTTCGACTTCGAATGGACCAACCGCACCCTGTTCAGCAGTGCCTACAAACGCGCCTTGAGCTACTACCCCAACAGCGAGTTCTCCGCCACGGGCGTCCCGGTCGGTCACGAGTGGCTGATGCTCTCGCCCTACCGCGAACAACTGCCGGCCACTCTGTTTACCCAAGCCTTCAGCCTGCCGCAGACCGACGGTCGCGGCATCCCGCGTGGAACCTTGCGCCATGCCCTGGCCCTGCTTGGCGAGGCCGGCTGGAAACTGTCCGGCCAGCGCTTGCTGAACAAGGACGGGCAGCCGCTGCGCCTGGAAATCCTGCTGGTCAACCCGAACCTGGAGCGCATCCTGCAACCCTATGTCGAGAACCTGATCAGTATCGGCATCGACGCGCGCCTGCGCACCGTTGACCGCGCACAGTACAAGCAGCGCCTGGATCAGTTCGACTTCGACATGATCCTGGTCACCCTCAACCAGACCCTCAGCCCGGGGCTGGAACAATGGCAGTACTTTCATTCCAGCCAGGCCACCATCAAGGGCAGCAAGAATTACGCGGGCATCGCCAATCCCGTGGTCGATCACCTGCTCGAACAACTGCTCGCGGCAAAGACCCGCGAAGAGCAGCTGGCTGCCGGTCGCGCTCTGGACCGGGTGTTGCTCTGGCAGCACTACAGCATTCCCAACTGGTACCTCAACTATCATCGCCTGGCGTACCGCAACCGGTTCGCCTTTGTCACCACGCCGCCCTACAGCCTGGGCTTGAGCGCGTGGTGGCTGAAAGCTTCGGAGAAAGCCCAATGATGTATTTGCGCAGTACTGTATTCGCCAGCCTGTTGCTGTGCAGCGCGGCCCAGGCCGCCCCGCAACATGCGTTGACGCTCTATAACGAGCCCCCCAAATACCCCGCCGACTTCAAGCATTTCGACTACGTGAACCCCGACGCCCCCAAAGGCGGTACCTTCCGCGAATCGGCCATGGGCGGCTTCGACAGTCTCAACCCCTATATCAGCAAAGGCGTGCCCGCGGACAATCTGCCGCTGATCTACGACACGCTGGCGATGCAGAGCCTGGACGAGCCCATTACCGAATACGGACTGGTGGCCGGCAAGATCGAGAAGGCCCCGGACAACAGTTGGGTGCGCTTCTACCTGCGCCCCGAGGCACGCTTCCACGATGGCCACCCGATCCGCGCCGAAGACGTGGTGTTTACCTTCCAGACCCTGATCAAGGATGGCACCCCGCTCTACCGCACCTACTACGCCGACGTGGATGAAGTGGTCGCCGAAGACCCGTTGCGGGTGCTGTTCAAATTCAAGCGCACCAACAACCGTGAGCTGCCACTGATCCTCGGGCAATTGCCGGTGCTGCCCAAGCACTGGTGGGCCAGCCGCGACTTTTCCAAAGGCAATCTGGAAATACCGCTGGGCAGTGGCCCGTACAAGGTGGCCGAGGTCAAGGCCGGGCGCATGATTCGCTACGAGCGGGTCAAGGACTACTGGGCCAGGGACCTGCCGGTGGCCAAGGGTTTCTATAACTTCGATAACCGCATCACCGATTATTACCGCGACAGTACGGTGTCCCTGGAAGCCTTGAAAGCCGGGCAGTTCGACTATTGGCTGGAGTTCAGCGCAAAAAACTGGGCCAACGCCTACAACATTCCAGCGGTGGCCCAGGGCCGTTTGATCAAAGAAGAAATCCCCAACGGCAACCCCACCGGCATGCAGGGTTTCGTGTTCAACACACGCAAACCGATGTTTCAGGACGTACGGGTACGCAAGGCCATCAGCCTGTTGCTGGATTTCGAATGGAGCAACAAACAGTTGTTCAACGGCGCCTACACCCGCACCCGCAGTTACTTCGAGAACTCGGAAATGGCCGCCACCGGCTTGCCCGGTCCGGATGAACTGGCCATTCTTGAACCGCTGCGCGACAAGATCCCCGCCGACGTCTTCACCCAGGCTTTCGAGCCGTCCAGAACCGACGGCAGCGGCATGATCCGCGCGCAGCAGCGCCAGGCGTACCAGTTGCTGCAGGAAGCCGGCTGGAAGATCGTCGATGACAAGATGGTCGACACCACCGGTAAACCGGTGACCATCGAATTCCTGCTGGCCCAGACCGAGTTCGAGCGCATCCTGTTGCCGTTCAAGCGCAACTTGGCCGACCTGGGTATCGACCTGGTCATTCGCCGGGTCGACGTGTCGCAGTTCGTCAACCGCCTGCGCTCAAGGGATTTCGACATGCTGGTGGGCAGCTTTCCGCAATCGACTTCCCCGGGTAATGAGCAGCGTGAGTTCTGGAAGTCGTCCAGCGCCGACAAACCGGGCAGCCGCAACTACATGGGGCTCAAGGACCCCGCCGTCGATCAGTTGGTCGAGCAACTGATCGACGCCGACTCGCGCAAAAGCCTGATCGCCCACGCCAGGGCACTGGACCGCGTGCTGCAGTTTGGCCACTACGTGATTCCCAACTGGCACATCAAGACCTTCCGTGTGGCGTACTGGGACCACCTCGGCCACCCGAAAGTCTCGCCGCGCTATGACGTCGGCACCGCCACCTGGTGGGCCAAGCCCGACGTCAAACCGGCGGTTCCCCTGGACACCACGCAAAGCGCCGAAGCGGCGAGCGGAGGCGATTGAATGCTGGCCTATATTGTTCGTCGCCTGTTACTGATCATCCCCACGCTGTTCGGGATCCTGCTGATCAACTTCGTCATCATCCAGGCCGCCCCGGGCGGCCCGGTGGAACAGATGATTGCCAAGCTCGAAGGCTTTGACGGCGCCACCAGCCGCATTGCCGGCGGCGGCGCCGAAGTCTCGGTGGCCGGCTCCAGCAGCTACCGTGGCGCCCAGGGCCTGGACCCGGCGCTGATCAAGGAAATCGAGAAGATGTACGGCTTCGACAAGTCGGCGCCGGAACGCTTGTGGATCATGGTCAAGAACTACGCCCGGCTGGATTTCGGCGACAGCTTTTTCCGTGACGCCAAGGTCATCGACCTGATCAGGGAGAAGATGCCGGTGTCGATTTCCCTCGGGTTGTGGAGCACCCTGATCATGTACCTGGTGTCGATTCCCCTGGGCATCGCCAAGGCCACGCGTCACGGCAGCCACTTCGATGTGTGGACCAGCTCGGCAATCATCGTCGGCTATGCGATCCCGGCGTTCCTGTTCGCCATCCTGCTGATCGTGGTGTTTGCCGGTGGCAGTTACCTGGACTGGTTCCCCTTGCGCGGGCTTACGTCGAACAACTTCGACGAATTGAGCTGGGGTGGCAAGGTCCTCGATTACTTCTGGCACCTGGCCCTGCCCGTGACCGCCCTGGTGATCGGCAACTTCGCCACCATGACCCTGCTGACCAAGAACAGCTTTCTCGACGAGATCAACAAACAGTACGTGGTCACCGCCAGGGCCAAGGGCCTGACCAACCACCGCGTGCTCTACGGCCATGTGTTTCGCAACGCGATGCTGCTGGTGATCGCCGGTTTCCCCTCGGCCTTTATCGGTATCTTCTTTACCGGTTCCCTGCTGGTGGAAGTGATCTTCTCACTCGACGGCCTCGGCCTGATGAGCTTTGAAGCGGCGATCAATCGCGACTATCCGGTGGTGTTCGGTACGCTGTTTATCTTCACCCTGCTGGGGCTGATCGTGAAACTGATCGGTGACCTCACCTACACCCTGGTCGATCCGCGTATCGACTTCGCCAGCCGGGAGCATTGAGATGAACCTGTCCCCCCTCAATCGCCGCCGGTTCGAGCGGTTCAAGGCGAACAAGCGTGGCTGGTGGTCGCTGTGGCTGTTCCTGATCCTGTTTGTGCTGAGCCTGGGCGCCGAATTGATCGCCAACGACAAGCCGCTGGCCGTGCACTTTGACGGCGACTGGTATTTCCCGGCGCTCAAGCGCTACCCGGAGACCACCTTCGGCGGCGAGTTCCCCCTGGAAGCCAACTACAAGAGCCCGTATATCCAGGAACTGCTCAAGGCCAAGGATGCCTGGACCCTGTGGGCACCGATCCCGTTCAGCTACCAGAGCATCAACTACGACCTGAAAGTACCGGCCCCCGCGCCACCGTCGAGCGTCAACCTGCTGGGCACCGATGACCAGGGCCGCGATGTGCTGGCGCGGGTCATCTATGGGTTTCGCGTGTCGGTGCTGTTCGCGCTGACGCTGACCGTGCTCAGCTCGATCATCGGCGTGATCGCCGGCGCCCTGCAGGGTTTCTATGGCGGCTGGGTGGACCTGGCCGGGCAGCGGTTCCTGGAAATCTGGTCCGGGTTGCCGGTGCTGTACCTGCTGATCATTCTCGCCAGCTTCGTGCAGCCCAACTTCTGGTGGCTGCTGGGCATCATGCTGCTGTTCTCGTGGATGAGCCTGGTGGACGTGGTGCGTGCCGAGTTCCTGCGCGGGCGCAACCTCGAATACGTGCGCGCGGCCCGTGCGCTGGGCATGCAGAACGGCGCGATCATGTTCCGCCATATCCTGCCCAATGCGATGGTGTCGACCATGACGTTCATGCCGTTCATCCTCACCGGCGCCATCGGCACCCTCACCGCCCTGGACTTCCTGGGTTTCGGCCTGCCGGCCGGCTCGCCGTCATTGGGCGAACTGGTGGCCCAGGGCAAATCCAACCTGCAGGCGCCGTGGCTGGGCATGAGCGCGTTCGCCGTGCTGGCGATCATGTTGAGCCTGCTGGTATTTATCGGCGAGTCCGCTCGCGACGCCTTCGACCCGAGGAAATGAGATGAATCAGGACAATCTGATCGAAATCCGCGACCTCAGTGTCGAGTTCGTCACGGGCGAGCATCAGCATCGCGTGGTCAATCACGTCAGCTTCGATATCAAGCGCGGCGAGACCCTGGCCCTGGTCGGCGAAAGCGGCTCCGGCAAATCGGTGACGGCGCATTCGATCCTGCGCCTCTTGCCCTACCCTTTGGCGCGGCACCCGTCCGGCACCATCAGTTACGCCGGGCAAGACCTGCTGACGCTCAAGGAAAAGCCCCTGCGGCATATTCGCGGCAACCGCATCGCGATGATCTTCCAGGAACCGATGACCTCGCTGAACCCGCTGCACTGCATCGAAAAACAGATCAACGAAGTGCTCGGCCTGCACAAGGGCCTCACTGGCAAGGTCGCCACCCAGCGCACCCTGGAACTGCTGGAACTGGTGGGCATCCCCGAGCCGCACAAACGCCTCAAGGCGCTGCCCCACGAACTCTCCGGAGGCCAGCGCCAGCGCGTGATGATCGCCATGGCCCTGGCCAACGAGCCGGAACTGCTGATTGCCGATGAGCCGACCACCGCCCTCGACGTGACGGTGCAATTGAAGATCCTGGAACTGCTCAAGGAGCTGCAGGCGCGCCTGGGCATGGCATTGTTGCTGATCAGCCACGACCTGAACCTGGTCCGCCGCATCGCTCACCGTGTGTGCGTGATGCAACAGGGCTGCATCGTCGAACAGGCCGACTGCGAGACACTGTTCCAGGCGCCGCAACACCCTTACACCCAGGAATTGCTGGCGGCCGAACCCAGCGGCGGGCCGGCCGGCAATGCCGTCGGGCCAGCGCTGCTGGAAGTGGAGGACCTGAAAGTCTGGTTCCCGATCAAGAAAGGGTTTTTGCGCAACACCGTCGATTACGTCAAGGCCGTGGACGGCATCAACTTCAGCCTGCCCCAGGGTCAGACCCTGGGCATCGTCGGCGAAAGCGGCTCGGGCAAATCCACCCTGGGCCTGGCGATCCTGCGCTTGATTGGCAGCCAGGGCGGGATTCGCTTCGAAGGCCAGCAGCTTGATCGCCTCACCCAGCAACAGGTACGCCCGTTGCGCCGGGAAATGCAAGTGGTGTTCCAAGACCCTTTCGGCAGCCTGAGCCCGCGGATGTGCGTCAGCGAGATCGTCGGCGAGGGGCTGCGCATTCACAAGATGGGCACGCCGGCCGAGCAGGAAGCCGCGATCATCGCCGCGCTCAAGGAGGTCGGCCTGGACCCGCAATCGCGGCATCGCTACCCCCATGAGTTTTCCGGTGGCCAGCGCCAGCGCATCGCCATCGCCCGCGCCCTGGTGCTCAAACCGCGCCTGATCCTGCTGGATGAACCGACCTCGGCGCTGGACCGTACCGTGCAACGCCAGGTGGTGGAACTGCTGCGCGGTTTGCAGGCCAAGTACAACCTGACCTACCTGTTCATCAGTCATGACCTGGCGGTGGTCAAGGCGCTGAGTCATCAGTTGATGGTGGTCAAGCAGGGCCAGGTCGTGGAGCAAGGGGATGCCGGGACGATTTTCGCCAACCCGCAACATCCCTATACCCGGCAATTGCTGGAAGCGGCCTTTCTGGTGCCCGCGTAACAGGCAGGAGCTATTGCCATGTCGTTGAACAGCCCCGCTCACCCTGCGCACTCGCCGCGTTTCTGGCGCGACGAGCGGCTGCCGTTCATCGAGGCGCGCACCATTGCCGATGGACGCAAGGTCACCTACACCCGCCACGCCCATGAACATTTTTCCATTGGCGCAATCACCCGCGGGCGCAGCTATTACCACTATGGCGAACAAACCTTCCTGATCAGCACCGGCACCGTGGTGTTGATGAACCCCGGCGACGTGCATGCGTGCAATCCCATCGAAAACGAGCATTGGTCCTACCATATGCTCTATCTCGACACGCCCTGGCTGACCGACCTGCAGCATCAGCTGGGTTTCAGCACCGACCAGGGTTACCGTCCGTTCAACACGCCCCATACGCGCGACACGTCGCTGTACAACGGCTTGCTGGCGCTGTACCGACTGTTGGTGGATGAGCGGGCCGAACTGCTGCACAAACAGAGCGCGCTGGTGGGTTACTTCAGTGAAGTGCAGCAGCGCCTGAACCCTTCCCTCACGCCCGTGCGGGAGGTCAATCACAAGCTGGAGCGGGCCGCCGACTACATCCGTGAACACTGTACCGAGGCCTTGAAGCTGGAGGACATTTGCCTCGCGGCCGAGCTGTCGCCGTCCTACCTGATCCGCGCCTTCAAACAGTATTACGGGCTGACGCCCCACGCGTTTCTGGTCAACCGACGCATTCAGTTTGCCCGCACTCAGCTGCGCAATGGCGAGCTGATCGCCGATGTGGCCCTGGCCGCCGGGTTTGCCGACCAGGCGCATTTCCAGCGTGCGTTCAAACAGCATTTTGCCGCCACGCCGGGGCAATACCGCGAAACGCTCAAGCCATCAGCAAATAACCCACACTGGCCACCAGCAACGCGGCCATGGAGCGGTTGAAGACTCTCACACCCTTGGGATGGTGCAGGTAGCGCCGTAAAAACGTTCCGGCGTAGGCCCAACACGCCACCGACAGGTAGCAGATCACCAGGTAGAGGCTGGCGAACAGCCAGACCTGCCTCGCCTCGCCGTCCGCCGCGAACAGCCCCATCCCCGCCACACAGGCCAGCCACGCTTTGGGGTTGAGCCACTGCATGATCGCGCCGTACAACATCGACGGCGCCGTGGCGGTGCCATCGGCGTGCAACTGCCCGTCATCGATCGCGAGCTTCCAGGCCATGTACAGCAAGAATGCGACCCCGCCCCACTGGATCAGTTGGGTCAGGATCGGCCAGCGCAGCAGTACTTCGTGCAACCCCAGGCCGATCAATACCAGCAGCAGCGTGAAGCCGACAGCCGCGCCAAGCACATGCTTCTGACTGGCGGCAAAACCGAAACGCGCACCGGCACTCAAGGCGACCACATTGACCGGTCCCGGCGTGATGGACGTGGCCAGGGCGAAGGCGGCCATGGAAAGAGTCAAGCTCATTGCAGTTCCTTATGTGATGCCAAACGAAGTCGGGATCACCATAGAGGGACAGACGTGCAGCGTATTGAACAAAATCACCTTTTGCCTCGTAGCACCGCGCCGAATCAGCCTTGACTGATCAACGAAAAATGCGCCCCCACGCCGGCGCGCACGCCCTCGGCGACGGCCAGGGCCACGGAGCCGGCGGCCAGGGAGGTATCGCCACAGGCGAACACACCGGCCACGGAGGTCTGGCGGGTTTCGTTGGTGTGCAGGTAAGGCCCGGTGGGACCCTCGGCCAGCTCACATCCCAGTTGCTGCGCCAAGGCGCTGATGCGGGTGCGCGACATCGTGAAGATCCCGTCGAGGGCGAATACCCGGCCGTCGTGCAATTGCAGGTCGGCGCGCTCACCCTGGATGCGGCGTACGCGGCCACTTTCCACGCTCACCCCACGCCGCTGCAGCTGCGCCTGTTGCTCGGCATCCGGGGTGAATACACCGTCGGTGAACAAGGTGGTAGCGCCCCAATCCGGCAACATCAGCGCGTGATGCATCGCCAGGGCAGACGTGGCCAATACGCCTATTCGGCCTTGGTCCAGCTCGTAGCCATGGCAATAAGGGCAGTGAAACACGCGCGTGCCCCAGCGCTCTGCCAAGCCTTCAATGGCGGGTAACTCGTCCACCACGCCGGTGGCCAGGATCAAACGTTTGGCCTTGAACTCACCGCTGCATTCAGTATGCACACTGAATCCGTGGGGCTGTGCATTGGCCACCCTGACAAAGTCCTGCACCCAGGTCACGCTCGGGTATTCCATCAACTGGCTGCGACCCTCGGCGGCGATGGCCTCCGGCGCCTGCCCGTCCTGGCCGAGAAAGCCATGGGACGTCGCCGCAAACCGATTGCGCCGCTGCCCCGCATCGATCACCAGCACTGTGCGTCGCGCCCGCGCCAGTTGCAGGCCCGCAGACAGGCCAGCATAGCTGCCGCCCACGATAATCACGTCATGCACCATGAAGCTACCCTCGCATTTCGCGCGGCAGGTTGTCTCCGCGCTTTCATGGCACACCATAAGTTACATGAAATTAGCGCGTCAAGCGTCTCGCAACTTTTCAGGTTACGGACGATACTTCACGCAGAATCGATTAGGGATGACTGGATGAGAAACGACACCCGGCTTTCGCGCATGCTGCACGTATTGATCCACATGGGACGCCATGAACAACGAGCCACGTCGCAGACCATTGCCCAGATGCTTGGCACTAACCCTGTGGTGGTGCGGCGCACGCTCGGCCTGCTCAAGGACAAGGGTTACGTATGCTCGGAAAAGGGCCATCAGGGCGGCTGGACCCTGGGCAAGCCCTTGAGTGAAATCACCTTGCTGGAGATTCACAACGCCCTGGGGACGCCGTCGATCTTTGCCATCGGCCTGTCCACCGACCACCCGCAATGCCTGGTCGAACAGGCCGTCAACGCGGCATTGACGGACGCATTCGCACAGGCCCAGGCCCTGCTTTTGAAGCGCCTGGGCGATGTGACCCTTGCACAGTTGGCAGACGATTTCGATGAGCGCTATCGGGTAGCGATGCAGCCTTGAAAAACGCCGTTATTCTTGATCTGGGTTAACACCTGCTCAGCGCTGGGTGGGGATGCGAATATCGCCACCCCGGCACTGGCTTTTCACGCTGCGCGGGCAGCCGGCAAAGGCCAGGTCCTTGGTCAGGCATACCCGCACCTCAGACAGCACTTTGCCTTTGCAGATGACGGCCATGCCGTGGCTGCCCATGCGTGGGTTGCTTTCGCGAAACAGCGCCTCGATCTCGTTGGCTGATAATGACGGCGGCGTATTGAACGGCTGCATTTGTTGCGGAATCACAACCGCCGCCAGTGCCGTGTCGGATTTCTCCAGGTATTGAAGCGGCACCAGCCCGCTGCAGGTGCCGTGCTTGGCCCATTCATGCTTGAGCAGGGCGCGGGTGGGAAACAGCGTCGCCCCCTTGTCCATTTCCTCAGCGGTCAATTGCGAGTGAGGTGCGCAGGATGCAGGCCACCCCCCGCGCGCATACTGCGGCCACAGTCCATGCAGGACAAACCCGTAGCCCTTGCCCGAACACTGTTCATTGTCCGGGTGCGTCAGGCAAAACGTCGGCGACCATGACAACGACAGCACATAGAAATCAAAGTCGCCTGCCTGCCCTTGGCTGCGCGGCGCCGCCGTCGCGCCGGTGACGATCAGCAGCCACAACACCATCCAGTATTTCATCGCGATATCCTTCAATAAAAGTGAAGCACCACGCTATCGCGACGATCAAGGATGGTGGGAATAACGTTGTAGCACCTTGTCCAGGATTCGATCGGTCTTCAACGCCTCGATCGCCAGCGAAGGGTGCTTGGCATCGCCGCGGATATGGGCATTCATCGCCAGGACGTGGTGCCATTGGATGTGCGCATGGCAAGGCACCTCCAGCACCGCGTCGGTCTCCCCTTCGAGGCGCAACGGCTGGTCTTCGAATACCGCAAAGGTGATGCGCCCACGGCTGCCGATCAGCTCGACCCGGTCTTCGCGACGGTCTGCGACAAAGTTCCAGCAGCCCATGCCCAACGCGCCACTGGCGAAGGTCCAGCAGGCCGTCACCGCGTCCTCCGCCGCATAGCGCCCGGCCTGCCGCGCGGTAAAGCCGCAGACCTCGACGATGTCGCCCGCCAGGTACTGGAACAGGTCAAAGCCGTGGCTGGCCAGGTCGGCAAAATAACCACCGCCGGCAATCGCTGGATCCGTGCGCCAGTTGGCCGGGTTGGTGTCTGTCGGCGCCGCAGGCTTGCACAGGGTCCAGGTCAGGTGGCGCAACTCGCCGATACGACCGTCCTGCAACCAGGTGCGCACTTGCTGGAAGCGCGGCAGTGAGCGTCGATAGTAGGAGACGAACAGATGCAGCCCGGCGCGCTCGAAGGTGCGCTGCATCAGCGCACTCTGTTCGGCGTTCAACGACATGGGCTTTTCGACGCAGCAATGCTTGCCTGCCGCAGCCACCATCAAGCTGTATTCGAGGTGGCTGTCGGGTGGCGTGGCGATGTACACCGCGTCCACTTCGGGATCGTCAATCAGGGCCTGGGCATCTGTGTAAAAGCGGGCAATGCCATGACGTGTCGCATAATCGCGCACGGCTTCCTCACGGCGTCCCATCACGGCTACCAGTGCCGAACCTGGCGCTTTGTAGAAAGCGGGTCCACTCTTCAATTCGGTCACACTGCCACAGCCGATCATGCCCCAACGTACGGTGCTCATCTGCTCTCCTCGTTCATTGACGTCAATCGGGCAGTATCCACATACACGGCCTCGCGCGCCATAACCCGTTAGCATGACAATTGCATTACACTTTTATGACAAACATCCCGTAAAAGGTATAGACGATGAAAATACGGGCCACCGTCATCTGCGAACACGAAGGGCACATCCTTTTCGTGCGCAAGGCTAGATCGAAGTGGGCATTGCCGGGCGGCAAGGTAGAGCGTGGCGAACGCCCGGTGGGCGCGGCGGAACGCGAGCTGGAAGAAGAGACGGGGTTGAACGTGGACGGCCTGCTGTACTTGCAGGAGCTGAAGGCCCGCGACACTCTGCACCATGTGTTTGAAGCCTCGGTCGTGAATATCGACGAGGCACGGCCGTGCAACGAGATCGTCGAATGCCAGTGGTACGCCTACGGAACCCTCGACGAATTGGACACCACCGACGCCACACGGCATATCGTCAAGTCCTTTCTGCGCCGCCTCTGAGGCGGCGGTCTGCCGGGCGAGCTGCGCCGACACTGCGGTACCGGGATCAAACTCAAGGCAAAAAAAATCCCAAGTAGCTGATGGAAACTTGGGATTTAAAAATGCATAAACCGTGGGAGGTGAACGCACGGCTATAGTAGCGACTGCAAAATCGGCTCACAAGATTATTTTATTCCTTTCGTCGGATCAAACAGTCGTAAGTCGTTCAATAACCACATGTTTTTTAAGGTAAGAGGGCTATTTACGCCACTTTTTGGTGCAAGTTTGAGATCCGGCAGCGAACTTAATCCACTTATAAATAAAGGTTATTCATTATTCCACTTTCACACTTTTCAAAAACTCCAGGTTCAATTGCCTGCACGCCTCGCCAAGTTCGACAGGGCCTGGGGCGGCCGCACCGGCGACCCGCTTCAGATGAAGGCACAATGCCAACTGCCCGGCGGCTTCTTCACGCTGGCGGTCTGCCTCGGCGTTGAGGTGTACGAAATAGAAACCCAGCAACGCCGCAACCCCCAGCACGCCTACCACGAAGTTGCGCAAGCTGTTGGATGGCTCGGGGTCCGGGGCGCGCATAGGATCAGCGCGCCCTGTGCTTTTCGTAGCGAACGTCGTCACCGTCTGCGCCGCCAGCCTTCAGCCAGCCCAGGCGCTGATAGAACCCGTTGGCGCGGATCTCATCGCGGCCATCGGTGACCAGGTACACGCGGTCGTGATGTTCGAACAATGCGGTCTCGGCTACCGCCATCAACTGCCGGCCCAGTCCGAGGTTCTCGTGGGTGGGAAGCACGAACATCGCGAACACCTCGCCAGCTTCCAGATCGACCATGGAAAAGGCCGCCGCCTGGCCGTCCACTTCCGCGACCCATGCGCACGGGGCTGTGCGCAGGGTGTCGGTGAGCACCTGCGGCGTGATCCCCAGGTCAGCCATCTGCTCGACACTCAGGTGGTTTTGCACCACAGAGGTACGGATTGTAATGAGCGTGTCGACGTCGTCGACGGTCGCCGCTCGAATAAGCACGTGCATACACGCCTCCCGATCAAGGACGCGATTGTATGCAAATACTTACACGGCATTTGTCGTGGATTTGTAAACCGCCCCGCAGGAATCTGCGACAGGCGCTTATTTGCGCGCCACTTTATAGCGCAGGCAATCCTGATAGAAACTCTGGCGAATCGCCTCGGGCTTGAGCCGGGAGTGGCTGTCATAGGTCTGCTCGGTGATGCCCATGGCCATCATGCGCATCCACGATTTGTTGAACTTGAGGGTCTGGATCTTCTGCCGCGCGGCGTACAGCGACACCCCCGAAAGCTTGAGTTCCTGGGCCCTGGCGGCCGTGCCGGCGCCCCAGCTGCACATATATTTGTCGCCCTCGCGCAGCTCCCGGGCCTGCACGGCTGCCGCGCCGCCGGCCAGTGAACAAGCAACCAGCATGATTCCCACAGTGCGCATTGGCTTCCTCACCTAACCACCTGAAAATAAAAGCGATTCTGGCGAGGATTTTGTTACAAAGGGGCCATCAGATTGCCTTATCTCATGCCCATGCCACTACCAGTAAGCCGGCGCCCAACGCCAGGCACAGCGGCGAATAAAAGTAGGTATCCAACCTGGCGAACCTTGAGCCCACCACCTTCTTGAAAAAACCCACCAGCTCCGAATCGCCGATCGCCCTGGCAAACATCACCACGGCAACGGCGCTGATCCCCCATTGCAGCGCCCCATGGGACACTGGCGAAAAATACAGTCCGGCGCGCAGGCAGACCAGCAGCGCGATCGCCACCAGTCCCATCGCCACCAGGAACGTACCCAGCGCCGAGGGCTTGAAAGCCGGCCTTGGCCCGCTGGCGAATTCGCCCGGCAATTGCGGTATGGCGGCCAGGCTGCCGAGTTTGCCGCCGACGGCCCAGTACAAATGCACCATGCTGATGCAGGTGAAAATCCCGACGATCCAGCGCGCAATGACGAAGCTCATGGCGGGCGCTCCCAGAAATGGTGGGAATGAGCATAGACGCCCGGATATTTTTTGCAGGTATTTCGTCGGCAGCTGATGTTAAAGTGCCGCCCCATGAAACTTGCTCGTACCGACCGCTCGCTCATTGCCTGGATGCTGTATTGCTGCGTCCTGTTCAATGTGTTCGCCTGCAGCATCGGGCACGGGCAGATGGTCGGGATGCAGCTCAACGGCATCAGCGGTCAGTTCTGTACGGTCGACCCGCGCACCCAGGCGCCCGTGCAATCAGACTCTACCGGCGACAACCTGCCGACACTGGCCAAGGCGTTCGGTTGCCCACTGTGTTCCACCGGCGGCATGGGCCCCGCGCTCAGCAGTCACCTGAATGTGGCGGTGTTGCCGCAGCCACACGCCCCGCCTGCGGCGATTGTCCTCGCCGCTGACATTCCTGCCCGCTTCACCTGGCCCACGGCCAACCCGCGCGCGCCGCCCGCCGCTGCCTGATCCCTGCGCTGTCCCTCTGCACAGCCCCCTGTTTCCATCCGGAAATACGCGCGGTCGTGCGTTGTTTTCACGCCAAGTTTTCAGGATTCAACCATGAAACATTTACCCTTGCTGGCGGGCCTGTGCGGCTGCCTGCCTGTTTACGCCCCAGCCCTTGAGCTGGCCCCGACCACCATCGAAGGCGAACAAACCCGTGACTCCGGCCTGACACTGGATCAATCCAGCGGCATGGCGTCGCGGCTGGGGTTGAGCATGCGCCAAACCCCGGCGTCGGTGGCCGTCGCCACGCGCCACGACATCGAACGCCATGGCGCCAAGACTTTTCGCGATGCGGCCAATACCTTGCCCGGCGTCAACGCCAGCGCGCCACCGGGCTTTGGGGGATTCGTCTCATACCGCGGATTCACCAGCAGCCAGATCACCCAGATGTTCAACGGTATCAACGTCGCCACCGGCCTGGCGCGGCCGGTGGATGCGTGGATCTACGACCGTGTCGAACTGGTCGGCGGCCCCTCCTCCCTGATCAATGGCGCAGGCTCCGTAGGCGGTTCGTTGAACTACGTGACTAAACTGGCCAGCCGTGAGGAACACGCCGTCCAAGGGCAGTTGACGTATGGCAGCCATGACACCGCCGGCCTGGCGTTGGGCCTCAACCAGGCGCTCACCGAGCCGAGCGCCGACGTGCAGCATTACGCACGCCTGGATGTGAGCCGCAACACCCAGCACAGCTATATCGACCGCGACCAGCGCGAGGCCTGGAGCGTGGCGTTTTCCCTGCTCAGCGACCTGACTCCGGACCTGTCTCATACCCTGGCCCTGGAATATCAGGACGAGCACGAAGACAGCCCCTACTGGGGCACTCCCGTGCTCAACCCCAAGGCCGGCGAACTGAAGATCGACAGGCACAACCGCTTCAACAACTACAACGTCGCGGACGGTCGCTATGAGCAGCGCACACGCTGGGCACGCTCGATCATTGACTACCGGATGAGCGACAGCACCACCCTGAAAAACACCCTCTACCACCTCGACAGCCAGCGCGATTACCGCAACCTGGAGACCTACCAGTACAACGCCGACAACAGCGCGGTGAACCGCTCCACCGCCTATCAGGTACGGCATCAGGGTCAGCAGAGCGGCAACCAGTTCGAGCTGCGCCATGAGGACGCTGTCTTCGGCCTGGCCACCACGTGGTCCGCAGGCTTGGAATACAAGGTCAACAGCACCACCAACAGCCCCTTGAACGTGCCGGGCAACAGCACAGTCGACCCGCACGGCTATCAGCCCGGCCACTTCTACGACATACCGGGCACCCGGCCTGGTTTCGTCAAAGACAAGACCAGTGCCGTGACCACAAAAGCGCTGTTCGTGGAAAACCGCCTGGGCTTGACCGACACGTTGTCGCTGCTCACTGGCCTGCGCTATGACGCCATCGACCTGGACGTGACCAACCATAGGACGGTCACCGCCGCCAACCCAAGGCACCTGAAGCGCAGTTGGGAACCGGTGACCGGGCGCGTGGGTTTGACCTATCAGTTCATGCCCTCCGCCAACATCTACGTGCAATACAGCACCGCCGCCGAACAGCCGAGCACCACGACTCAGGTGTTCGACGTCTCCACCGGCAAGCAATGGGAAATAGGCAGCAAGTTCGACTACCTCGAGGGCCGCGGCGCCGCCACGCTTGTCGCCTACAGGATCGAGCGCAAAGACTTTGCGGTAACCGACCCGCTGGACCCCACCCGCAGCATTCCCGTGGGTGCGCAATCATCCAGGGGCATCGAGCTGGCCAGTTCGCTGCGCATAACGCCCAGCCTGCTGGCTGAAGGCAACTTAGCCTGGGTGGACGCGCAATACGATGATTTCAACGAGAAAACCGCCAGCGGCGCGGTGGTGTCGCGTAAAGGCAATACGCCGACCAACGTGCCCAGGCGCGTGGGCAATCTATGGCTGACCTATGACTTTTCCGAGGACTGGCAAGGCGGTGTGGACGCGCGCTATGTCGCCCAGGTGTATGCCGACAATGCCAACACCCAGACGGTGCCGGCCTACACGCTGTTTGGCAGTTTTCTGCGCTATAAAGTGGACACACATACCTCGATAACCGGCCGGGTGCGCAACCTCACCAATGAGGTGTATGCCGAATTCGCCCACGTATCACCGGCGTATTACCTCGGCTCACCGCGAACGTTCGAGGTGGCCGTACAAACCGCATTCTGAAGCTCAAAGGCAAAAATGTGGGAGGGGCTTGACCCCGATTGCAGTGTGTCAGCTTGCACATCGGTATGTGGCTGACTGCTATCGGGGCATAGGTACCTACACAACTTTTGAGACCGTGCAGCCAACGGTAACCACAATGCGAAGCGAGTCGCTCTTGATCTGGCTTTTGATCTTGATCTCAAGCGCCCCGTTAAACCACGCTGGCCGAACGCAGGCTTGAATTCGTGGGTAACCCGGCAGGACGCCGGGTTAGCCGCACTGGGCCAGGGATGGCCCATTGCGGCGGCCCACGGATTCAAGCCTGTGTTCGGGCACACCGAGC
>NZ_KZ478009.1 GCF_002837185.1 Pseudomonas fluorescens
CCTACGACCGCCAAGGCAACCTCCTCAGCGTCGAAGACGGCCACTGGGCGCTGGCTTACGAGTACGACAAACAAAACCGCCTCACTGCTGAGCACCAGGGCTGGGGCACCTTGCGCTATGGCTACGATGCCTGCGGGCAATTAAAAGATCTGCGCCTGCCCGACAACAACCGCCTCACCTTCAACCACGATAAAGGCGGCCATCTCGCCACCGTCGAACTCAACGGTGACGTGCTCACCTCGCATCTATTCAACGCTGGTCGCGAACACCAACGCCAACAAGGCCAACTGCTCAGCCACTACCACTACGATGACCAAAACCGCCTGCACGCCCACGCCGTCACCCAGCAAGGAAACCACCTTTACCAACGCCAATACGACTACGACAAAGCCGGCAACCTCACCCGCCTGCTCGACACCCGCAAAGGCGAACACCGTTACCGCTACGATCCGCTCCAGCGCCTGACCCGCGCCGATCACTCGCAGGATGTGCAGGAGCGTTTCGGCCACAACCCCGCCGGTAATTTACTCATGCAAGACAGGCCGGGCCCGGACATCGTGGCGGGTAATCGGTTGATGATCCAAGGCGATCACCATTACGACTATGACGCCTTCGGCAACCTGATCCGCGAACGGCGTGGCAAAGGTCATTCACTCGTCACCGAGTACCGCTACGACTGCCAGCACCGGCTGATCGGCGTCACCAAGCCCAACGGCCAAACCGCGAGCTATCGCTATGACCCGTTTGGTCGGCGCATCAGCAAAACCATCGAAGAGAAAACCACGGAGTTCTTCTGGCAAGGCGACAAGCTGATCGCCGAACACCACGCCGATCACCATCGCAGCTACCTCTACGAACCGGACAGCTTCCGTCCGCTGGCACTGCTGGAAGGCTTCGGGCCGGAAGAGACCAAGCCCTACCACTACCAACTCGACCACCTCGGCACACCGCAGGAACTTACAACGCCCGACGGCGAAATCGTCTGGTCCGCCCACTACCGCGCCTACGGCGAAATCAGCCGCCTCGACGGCGGCAAAGTCGACAACCCTCTACGTTTCCAAGGCCAGTACTACGACCAGGAAAGTGGTCTGCACTACAACCGGCATCGCTACTACCACCCGAATATCGGTCGTTACCTGACGCCCGATCCGGTGAAGCTGGCGGGTGGGATCAATGGGTACCAGTACGTGCCCAACCCTACAGGCTGGGTAGACCCTCTAGGTCTGAACAATTGTCCAGGTGAAAACAAGTGCCAGCAGAGTAGTCGTGAAGGTCCAGAGGCACTGCCGCAGGCTAATGAATACAGCACACCCACACCTAAGAGCCCAAATGCGCGACCTGATATGGGCTACCACAAGGAGACCTATGCCAGTAAACCTGTAAATCCGGAAGAAACCGTTCATAAATGGGAAGAGTTTTTGGGACCTCCCCCTCATACGAATACCAACCCACGAACAGGCAAACCTGATAAAGACAGAATTGTTTCCAGCGATGCAAAAAGAAGCATCCGTTACGGCGCTCATGAAATGAACAGCAAGCCAAGCAAGCATCATTATCATGAGGAAACATGGACACTTGAACTGAAGACCAACACGATGAATATAGACAATACTGTCGTACGGGTCCCATTAACGAAGAAGTGAAATGAAAATACGAACGACTGACGTTTTTTCCGTCCAAGACACTTTATGTGTGGAGTTCAGCTCGCTTTTTGGAAATGGCATAGCTTTCTGGCATGGCACCAAGCCCAACATCGGTGATGTTTTGGATGTGGAATTAGAATTGGATGAAGTATTTTCCTGGAAGGAAAATATTGATCTTTCTTCTGACACAACGCCAAAAATCACGGTAAACGATGGCATACAGATAATAACTGGCGAGCTTATTAACGATGCAGACGGCTGTGCAGTACTAAAGATAGGGGATTCAGTAATCCTCGTAGAGCTAGACCAGCCAATGCCGCACGAGCTCGGCTTCGTTGATGTCAGAGCTACCGCCATTCATCTTTACCCAACTAATATCTAAAAATTTTAGACACTCAAACATCCAATCATCGGCTTGCCCCCTCGACAGTGAGCCGAATGACCAGCACAATCGGCTCACCATATGAGCCGAATAACCCCTACATTCGACTCAGTACCTAGGTACTCCTTCCATGGATCACCCCCGCTGGATCTGGCAACACCTCGACTGGCCCCATTTCCACTGGCAGCCCGGACGCTTGGCTGCTTTGCTGCGCGAATGCAGTCACTCCCAGGGCAAACTCCTGGGCATGCTCGGCTCCGCTGGTCAGGCAGCCAGTGCGCAGAACGAACTGGACGCGCTGCTGCAAAACATCCTGACCTCCTCCGCTATTGAAGGCGAGCAACTGAATGTCGGCTCGGTGCGGTCCTCCCTGGCGCGACGGTTAGGCCTGGAGGCCACGAAAGCCGGTCAGGTAAGCCGCCGTAGCGAAGGCCTCGCTGATCTGATGATGGATGCCACCGAGCAATTCGCCAAACCGTTCACCTATTCGCGTCTGATGCATTGGCACCATTTGCTGTTTCCAACTTCGCAAGCGAGCGTTTCCACGCGCGCGATGAATGTCGGGGAGCTGCGGGGGGATGAGCAGATGCAGGTGGTATCGGGCCGTCTTGACCACCCTACCGTGCATTTTGAGGCGCCGCCACGCGCGGGGCTGAAGCAGGCGCTCGATGACTTTCTTGAGTGGTTCGAACTGAGCCGCAGTCAACCTGAACTGGACCCCTTCATACGTGCCGGCGTTGCGCATTTCTGGTTTATCACGCTTCACCCGTTCGATGACGGCAATGGTCGCCTGACACGCGCCATCACTGACTTGGCCTTGGCCCAGGGCGACCATCACGCGATACGCTTTTATGCGATGTCAGCCAGTATCCTTGAGGACCGCCAGGGCTATTACAACGCATTGGAGTCCAGCCAAAAGGCCACGCTCGATATCACGGATTGGCTCGAGTGGTTTCTGAGAACGTTGTTGCGCAGCCTGCACCAGGCAATGACGCGGATAGATCGTGTGTTGAGCAAGACGCGATTCTGGGACCATCACCGCAGCGCTGCTTTGTCTGTCGAACAGACCAAGGTGCTCAACCGCCTGCTCGACGGCGGTGAAAGGGGTTTCGAACAGGGCATCAGCGCCGCGCAGTACCAGGCGGTGGCCAAGGTATCCAAGGCAACGGCCACGCGGCACCTGGCTGACCTGCTGGAAAAAAACTGCCTGATCCGTCTGCCCGGAGGCGGTCGCAGTACGCGTTATCAGATTAATACTGCGGGCGAGTAAGCCCCCACTCATTTGCCCCAATCCCCCATGTCTGCTAGTGTCGCGCCGGTTTACCGTCTACCGGAATTGCCGCCATGGCCCGCAAAAAAGTTGCACTCGATTTCGAACAATCCCTCGCCGACCTGCAAACCCTGGTCGAGCGTCTGGAGAACGGCGAGTTGTCGCTGGAAGACTCGTTGACGGCGTTTGAGCAAGGCATCGGCCTGACGCGTGACTGCCAGAGCGCGTTGGCGCAGGCTGAGCAAAAAGTGCAGGTGTTGCTTGAGCGCGACGGGGAGTTGGCCGAAGAACCTTTCGATGCGGAACAACCCGAATGATCGATGCGTATCAGGCCAGTAGCCAAGCCCGGGTAAATGCGGCGCTGGAGCCCTTGTTTGTTGCGCCGAGCCCGGAAATGAAGCGGCTTTACGAGGCCATGCGCTACAGCGTGATGAATGGCGGCAAGCGTGTGCGCCCGTTGCTGGCGTACGCCGCGTGTGAAGCGCTGGGGGCGCCGGCCGAACAGGCCAATGGCGCGGCCTGTGCGGTAGAACTGATTCACGCCTATTCCCTGGTACATGACGATCTGCCGGCGATGGACGATGACGATCTGCGTCGCGGCCAGCCGACCACTCATAAAGCCTTTGATGAAGCCTATGCGATCCTGGCCGGTGATGGCCTGCAGAGCCTGGCGTTCAGCGCATTGCTGGACCCGGCGCTGAGCAGCGTCAACGCCGAGATCCGCCTGCGCATGGTCACCGCCCTGGCCCTGGCCGCAGGCCCGGCCGGGATGGTCGGCGGGCAGGCGATCGATATGGGTTCGGTCAGCCTCAAGCTGGATCAACAAGCCCTGGAACACATGCATCGTCACAAGACCGGCGCGCTGATCGAAGCCGCCGTGCAACTGGGCGCCCTGGCCAGTGGCCGGGCTGAAGCGGGGCAATTGGCGGCGCTGCAAACCTATTCACGGGCGATCGGCCTGGCCTTCCAGGTGCAGGACGATATCCTCGACGTGGAAAGCGACACCGCGACCCTGGGCAAACGCCAGGGCGCCGATATCGCACGGGACAAGCCGACCTATCCTGCGCTGCTCGGGCTTGCGGCCGCCAAGGCCTACGCCCTGGAACTGCGCGATCAAGCCCTGGACGCCCTGCGACCTTTCGACGCGGCAGCTGGGCCGTTGCGTGATCTGGCGCGGTATATCGTCGAACGTCGCCACTGACTCGTGCGGCCATAAGCGCCGCAAATTGGCCAAGTTCGCCCCTCTGCGTGGGCAGTTTGCAATGCTTGAGGTAAACTGCCGCCTCTTCTATACCTATAACGATTCGCCTGATGCCCACGACGTTCCTAGAGATTCCCCGCAAGCGCCCGTCCACGCCTTTGCTCGACCGTGCTGCCACGCCGGACGGCCTGCGTCGACTGGGTGAAGCCGAGCTGGAAACCCTGGCCGATGAACTGCGCCTGGAATTGCTCTACACGGTCGGCCAGACCGGTGGGCATTTCGGTGCCGGGCTGGGCGTGATCGAGCTGACCATCGCCCTGCACTACGTATTCGACACCCCGGACGACCGGCTGGTGTGGGACGTGGGCCACCAGGCGTATCCGCATAAAATCCTTACCGGCCGTCGCGAGCGCATGGCCAGCCTGCGCCAGAAGGACGGTATCGCCGCCTTCCCACGCCGCTCGGAAAGCGAGTACGACACCTTTGGCGTCGGCCATTCCAGCACGTCCATCAGCGCAGCGCTGGGCATGGCGATTGCGGCCCGCCTGCAAGGCAGTGAGCGCAAGGCGATCGCGGTGATCGGTGATGGCGCGCTGACTGCGGGCATGGCCTTCGAAGCGCTGAACCATGCACCGGAAGTGGATGCCAACATGTTGGTGATCCTCAACGACAACGACATGTCGATTTCGCGCAATGTCGGTGGCTTGTCCAACTACCTGGCGAAAATCCTCTCCAGCCGCACCTACGCCAGCATGCGCGAAGGCAGCAAGAAAGTGCTGTCGCGTCTGCCCGGCGCGTGGGAAATTGCCCGTCGCACCGAAGAATATGCCAAGGGCATGCTGGTGCCCGGCACCTTGTTCGAAGAATTGGGCTGGAATTACATCGGCCCTATCGACGGCCATGACCTGCCCACCCTGATCGCCACGCTGCGCAATATGCGTGACCTCAAGGGCCCGCAGTTCCTGCATATCGTCACCAAGAAAGGCAAAGGCTTCGCCCCGGCGGAAGTCGACCCGATCGGTTACCACGCGATCACCAAGCTCGAACCCCTGGACGCCCCCGCCGCAGCGCCGAAAAAGGCCAGCGGCCCGAAGTATTCCGGCGTGTTTGGCGAATGGCTGTGCGACATGGCCGCCGCCGACCCGCGCCTGGTAGGCATTACCCCGGCGATGAAGGAAGGCTCCGATCTGGTGGCCTTCAGCGAGCGTTTCCCGCTGCGCTATTTCGACGTGGCGATTGCCGAGCAGCACGCGGTGACCTTCGCCGCCGGCATGGCCTGTGAAGGCGCCAAACCGGTGGTCGCGATTTACTCGACCTTCCTGCAGCGCGGTTATGACCAATTGGTGCATGACGTGGCGGTGCAGAACCTCGACGTATTGTTCGCCATCGACCGCGCCGGTCTCGTCGGCGAAGACGGCCCGACCCACGCCGGCAGTTTCGACCTGTCCTACCTGCGCTGCATCCCCGGCATGCTGGTGATGACGCCGAGCGACGAGAACGAATTGCGCAAGATGCTCAGCACCGGCCACCTGTACAACGGCCCCGCCGCCGTGCGCTATCCGCGCGGCAATGGCCCGAATGCGGTGATCGACAAAGACCTGGAGGCGATTGAAATCGGCAAGGGTATCGTGCGTCGCCAGGGCAGCAAGGCGGCCTTCCTGGTGTTCGGCGTGCAACTGGCCGAGGCCCTTAAAGTCGCTGAGAAAATCGATGCCACCGTGGTCGACATGCGGTTCGTCAAACCACTGGATGAAGCCCTGGTGCGCGAGATTGCCGGTAGTCACGAGCTGCTGGTAACGGTCGAAGAAAACGCCATCATGGGCGGCGCCGGTGCGGCGGTCAGTGAGTTCCTGGCACGGGAGAATATCCTCAAGTCGGTGCTGCACCTGGGCTTGCCGGATGTCTACGTCGAACATGCCAAGCCAGCGCAGATGCTGGCTGAGTGCGGGTTGGATGAAGCCGGCATCGAAGCGTCGGTGCGCCAGCGTTTGGCGCTCTTGAATCCGTAACCGGATCCAAGTGTGGGAGGGGGCTTGCCCCCGATAGCGGTGTATCAGTTGTAGCTATTGTGACTGAACCACTGCAATCGGGGGCAAGCCCCCTCCCACATTTGATCTGTGCAACCTTGAAACGCTATGGACAGCCCATGAAACGCCTGTACGTTGCACTGCTGCTTCTGCCTGCCTCGAACCTGCTCGCCGACACCCGCGACCAGGCCTTGAAGCTCTCCGACGTGCTCATCAGCGCCAACCGCCAGGTACAGGCGCGTAACGACAGCAGCGCCGCCAACACCGTATTCACCCGCGCCGATATCGACCGCCTGCAGCCCGGCAGCGTCACCGACCTGCTCAGCCGCGTGCCCGGCGTGCAAGTGGCGCCCACCGGTGGCCGTGGCAGTCTGCCGGGCATCTACATTCGCGGTACAAAATCTGCGCAGAGTCTGGTGCTGGTGGACGGCCAGCGGATCGCCAATACCACCTCGGGCGACAGCGGCCTGCAATACCTCAACGTCGACCAGATCGAGCGTGTGGAAGTGCTGCGCGGCTCACGTTCGGTGATTTACGGCAGCGATGCGATTGGCGGGGTGATCCAGGTGTTTACCCGGCGCAACGCCGAGCAAGGCTTGCAACCGCGCTTGAAACTGGGCGTTGGCAGCAATCAGACCTGGGAGCGCAGCCTGGGCCTGTCGGGCGGCGATGAACAGACGCGCTTCAACCTGGGCGCCAGCCTGGATGAAACGGCCGGCATCAACTCGACCCATCAGTCGTTTCCCAGCGACGGCGACCACGACGCCTACCGCAATCAGTCCCTGAGCCTGAACCTCAGCCACTCGTTCAGCGATGCGCTGGAGCTGGGCTTCAACCTCTTGGATAACCGCGGCAAGTCGGAGTACGACAACAGCTTCGGGCGCTACGACTTCGCTACCGGGCAAAGCTTCGGCCAGAAACCCTACACCGATTACACCGTCAGCAGCGCCAGCGGCTATGTCGCCGCCACCCTCAGCGAAGCCTGGCAGTCGCGCCTGGAGGTGGGCCACAGCGAAAACCGTGACACCAAGCGCGATACCCTCAGCGATGATTTCAGCGTGTTCAACACCTACCGCGATTCGGTCAACTGGCAGAACGACCTGACGCTGAACGAGCGCAACAGCCTGATCGTCGGTGGCGACTGGTACCAAGACCGCTTCCACGGTTCCACCGCGTTTACCGAAGACAGTCGCTGGAACCGTGCCGCTTTCGTGCAGCATCGCTTTCATGCTCAATGGTTTTCCACCGAACTGGGCCTGCGCCGCGACCAGAACCAGCAGTTCGGCGGTCAGAACAGCTGGAGCGGCACCCTGACAGTGCCGATCAACCCTGACAATGACGTGTTGTTCAGCTACAGCGAAGGCTTGCGTGCGCCAACCTTCAACGATCTCTATTACCCCGACACGCAGTACAGCAATCCCAACCTGCAGCCTGAGACGTCAAAAAGCTACGAGGTGCAATGGCGCAGCCAACTGGCGCAGAGCACGCGCCTGGAAGCCTCGCTGTACCGCACCGACCTGAGCGATGCGATCATCCTCGACGCAGGCAAGCCTCAGAACGTAGCGTCGGCGCGAATCAATGGTGTTGAAGCGGCGCTCAAACAAGAGTTGTTTGGCTGGCAGGGCAACCTGGGCGTGTCGCTGATCGACCCGCGTGACCGCGACAGCGGCCATACCCTGGCGCGTCGCGCACGGCGCACGTTGAACCTGGACCTGGATCGGCAGTTCGATAAGGTCGGTGTGGGCGCGAGCTGGCAGGCGATCAGCAGCAGTTACGATGACGAAGCCAATCGTAATCGTCTGGGCGGGTATGCGTTGCTGGGGCTGCGCAGCCGTTGGGCGTTGAACCGCGAAGTTTCGTTGTCGCTGAAGGTCGATAACGTGCTGGACACGTCTTATGCGCGGGCGAAGTACAGCTACCTCGAGGGGTATCAGAATTATCGCGAAGCAGGCCGGACGTGGATGCTCGGGGTGACCTGGGCACCTGAGATTTGAGTTGTCTGAAGCGGCGTCATCGCAGGCAAGCCAGCTCCCACATTTGACATGCATTCCCCTGTGGGAGCTGGCTTGCCTGCGATAGCGATGTCAGAGGTTCGGCGCAATCACCTGACACAACCGCGCCACCGCCTCCAGCATCTGCCCACTGGGCCGCTCCAGGCCCTTGTCCGGTACCAACCGAACGCGCTCGAACAGGGTCGGCCAGACCTTCCAGGCCTCGCGCTGCGCCTGATCGCCTACCAGGATCAGTTGCGGATCACGCTGCAACACTGACTCGATACTGACCTGCGGCGCTGGCAGCTTGAGGTCGTCGAACACATTACGCGCCCCGCACACTTTCAACGCATCACTGATGATCTGCTCACCGCCCACGGTGTACAGCGGTTGGTTCCAGACCTGGTAAAACACGCGCAACGGCTCGGCGCGCTGATAGCGCTGGCGCAGTTCGGCGAGGCGCCGGCGCAGTTGGTCGGCCAACCCCAGGCCGGTGTCGGCTCGGCCCAATTGCTCGGCAATGGCCTGGACCTGGCGGGTCAATTGTTCGAGGTTATGGGGTTCGGCAACGTACACCGGGACATTCAGGCGCTGCAACTGCTCGCGCTGGGCCGGGCCGACGCTGCCGGGCCACAGCAGGATCAGGTCGGGCTTGAGGCTGAGCAGACGCTCCATGTCCAACTGGCCGTAACGCCCCACCGACGGCACGTTAACCAGCGCCGCCGGACGGTCGCCGCCATCGAGCACACCGACCACTAAGCCAGCGGCACCCAATTCGACCACGATTTCAGAGAGCGACGGCGCTAGACTGACAACGCGCTCGACCGCCCAGACCTGAGTGCTGAACACCAGCAGCAGCGCCAGCCAGTGGCGTCTCATCCCAGCTGACGCGGAATGCGATAGAGGTAAAACAGCACCGTCGTCGACAGCGCCAGCAAGAACAGCGGCACCGCTTCCAGGCCGACGAACACCGCCAACGCGCCGATCCAGGCCGGTAGCGCAGCCACCAGCAAGGCCGTGCGTCGGCGCGCCGCAAGGGTGATCCAGGCGGCGGGCTCTTCGGCAGTATCGAGGGCTTTGGACGTGGCGATCAGCGCGTGTTTATAGCCATGAAAATAACGCAGGCTGAGAAACATCGAGGCCACGCCGGCGATAAACAACGGCATGGCCAGTACGGGAAGCAAGGACCCGGCACGGCCGAACACCAGGTTGATCACAAACAATGGGAGCAATGCCAGGGCCAGGTACTGCCACCAGTTGAAGGACAGTCGCCGTTTCACCTGGCCGCGGGTCACGCGCGGTCGGCCTCGCCCTGATGCTCGTTGCCCATCATGTGGTCGAGCTTGCTGGCTTTGGTGGCCAGGTACAGTTTGTTATGCGGGTTGTGCCCGGTATGCAGCGGCACGCGCTCGGCCACAGTGATGCCCATTTCGGTCAAGGCTTTGACCTTGCGCGGGTTGTTGGTCATCAGGCGCAGCGACTTCACGCCCAGATGCTCGAGCATCGGCAGGCAGATGGCGTAGTCACGCTGGTCGGCGGCAAAGCCCAGGCGCTCGTTGGCCTCCACGGTGTCGGCACCGCCATCTTGCAATTCATAGGCGCGGATCTTGTTCAGCAGGCCGATGCCACGGCCTTCCTGACGCAAGTAAAGCAGCACGCCACGGCCCTCACGGGCGATAGCCTGCAACGCGGCTTCCAATTGCGAACCGCAGTCGCAACGCTGGCTGAACAGCGCGTCGCCGGTCAGGCATTCGGAATGCACGCGGCCCAGCACCGCTGCACCATCAGCGATATCGCCCAGGCTGAGCACAACGTGCTCGCGCCCGGTGGCCTCTTCGAGAAAGCCATGCATGGTGAATGTGGCAAAGGGGGTAGGCAGCTTGGAAGCGGCGACGAAAACGACGGGCACCGTGTGCTCCTGATTTCAGATTTCACAGAGGCAGGCATTGTAACAGCCTGTTCCTACACACGCTTAAGCTGAATTATCGCTGATAAAGATCAATGCGTTCGATTGGCCTTCGGCTTGGTTCTATGCAGGTCAGAACGGATACGGCTGCTTCCAGCGTTGAAAGATCGGTTTCAACTCGCCGGTTTTCACCAGCACGCCCATGCGCTGGTCATACAAGGTCCTCAGTATCTGCCCACGTTCGTTATCGGCAAAGCCTATGTAGAGCGGCAGTTGCGCGAGGTGGGTGAGTGTGAACCGCGACGGATCAGCGGCCTGACTGAGCACATACTCGGCTTCGGTGCGCGACTCGATGTAGAAGTCTGCATGGCCATGCTGCAGCATCGACAGGATACCGTCGCGGCGCTGGACCTGGTTGAAGCGACGCACGTTCGGCAGGTATTTCTCGTATTTGTAGCCACGCACCCAGGCCAGGCGGTAATCGCCGAGCGTCGCCAGGCTCGGCGTGGGCATCGTTACCAGGCCAAGGGCGTAGATCTGATCGGAGTCAAAGTGCCAGCGCGGATAAAGCACGTGCTCAGCTTCGTCGCGGTAGGAACCGACCCAACCGTCAACCTCGCCGCGCTGGGCCAAGCCGACCGAGCGGGTATAGGGCGCGCTGCGGATTTGCAGGGCGACGCCGGCCGGTTCGAAAACCCGACGTAACACGTCCCAGGCCAGGCCGCTGCCATCATTGTTGGTGTAGTCGCTCCACTCTTCGCTGACCAATATGATCTTGCCGGGCACTGGGGCTTCATGCGCCTGAAGCACAGTGGAAAAGACACACAGCATGATCGGCAGCCAGCGGCGCACACTCATTGTGAGGGGCTTCCTACGTGGAGATATTCATATGAAGGGTAGCGCAGGACGCCAGCTACGGCAGCTCGCGAAAATGCTGATAGCCGCGCACGACCGGTGTAATGTCTTGGCCATGCGCGTCGAGCAGTGTCACGCCCTGCCCCGCTTCGACCCGACCGATCACATGAACCGGCCAGCCGCCGGCCCGCAACGATGCCAGTTCGGCCGGCGGCAAGGTGAACAGCAGCACATAGTCATCGCCGCCACTCAATGCGGCTACGTGAGCCTCGTCGCGATCGACAAACGCCAGCAATGCCGCAGACAACGGCAAGGTGTCGCGTTCGATCAACAGGCTGACAGCCGATGCCCTGGCGATATGCCCGCAATCGGCCAGCAGCCCGTCGGAGATATCCATGGCCGAAGTCGCTTTACCCCGCAGCGCCAGCCCCAAGGCCAGCTGCGGTTGCGGTGACCAGTAGTGGGCGAGCAGCGGCTCGGCGATGGCCGCTTGCGCGCTGCGCTGGCCCAATACCAGCGGCAAGGCACCGGCCGCGTTGCCCAATTCGCCACCGACACACAGCAAATCACCTGGCCGTGCACCGCCGCGCGTCAAGGCCAGCCCGGCCGGCACGCGACCGAATACGGTCAAGGTCAGGCTCAGCGGCCCGCGCGTGGTATCGCCGCCCACCAGGCCCACACCGCAGCGTAGCGCCATGGCGTTCAAACCTTGGGCATAGCGTTGCAACCAGTCGGCTTCGACGGCCGGCGTGGTCAGGGCAAGGGTAAACGCGAGGGGATGGGCGCCCATGGCGGCCAGGTCGCTCACCGCCACGGCCAGCGAGCGCTGGCCGAGCAGGAACGGGTCACACGGGTCGGCAAAATGTACGCCGGCCACTAACGTGTCAGTGGAGACTGCCAGTTGCTCCCCGGCGGGGAGCGCCAGCAAGGCGCAGTCGTCGCCGATCCCCAGTGCAATGCCTTCGCCGCCTTGCGCGCAGGGCGCGGCGGCGAAATAGTTGCGGATCAGCTCGAACTCACCCATCGAGGACTCAAGCGCGACTTAGCGCTTGTGTTCCTTCACTTCGGCTTCACGCAGGCGCGGGGCCAGCTTGTCGAGCACGCCATTGACGAACTTGTGGCCGTCGGTCGAACCGTAGACTTTCGCCAGTTCGATGCCTTCGTTGATCACCACGCGGTACGGTACGTCGACGCGCTTGAGCAGTTCCCAAGTGGACAGGCGCAGCACGGCCAGTTCAACCGGGTCCAGCTCCTCGAGGGTCAGGTCCAGGCAGGGTGCCAAAGCCTTGTCGATCTCGTCCAGGTTGGCCGGCACACCGTGCAGGATGTCGTGGAAGTAGCTCTGGTCGGCGAAGGTGAAATCGTTATCGACGCGAAATTGCGCTTCGATTTCGTTCAGCGCAGTGCCGGCCATGTGGCGCTGGTACAGCGCCTGGGTCGCCAGCTGGCGCGCCGCACGACGCTTTTCGCTTTTCGAAGGCTTGCCGGCGTCGGCTGGACGCTCGTCGCGCGGGTTGAAACGATCGCTCTCGTCGGAAATCACTTGGCCTCCAACTGCGACAGCAGGCTGACCATTTCCAGGGCGGACAGGGCAGCTTCAGCGCCTTTGTTACCGGCCTTGGTGCCGGAACGTTCGATGGCTTGCTCGATGGAATCAACGGTCAGCACGCCGAAAGCGACGGGCACGCCAAACTCCATGGACACCTGGGCCAGGCCCTTGGTGCATTCGCCGGCCACGTATTCGAAGTGCGGGGTACCGCCACGAATGACCGCGCCCAGGGCGATGATTGCCGCGTATTCACCCTGCTGGGCAACTTTTTGCGCAACCAGTGGAATTTCGAAGGCGCCAGGGGCACGGATAAGGGTGATGTCGCTCTCGCTCACACCGTGGCGAACCAGGGCGTCAACGGCACCGCTTACCAGGCTTTCAACCACGAAGCTGTTGAAGCGGCCAACCACCAGGGCATAGCGGCCTTTGGGGGCGATGAAGGTACCTTCGATGGTCTTCAGGGTCATTCGACAAATCTCTTAAAGAGCCGGGACGCGAAAAGTGCGTCCCTCAGTGATGATTTAACCGCGAACAAGGGGCAAAAATCGCCAGCCTTTATTCGGAGGGCACGTATTCTACAACTTCCAGGTCGAATCCGGATATCGCATTAAATTTCATCGGTGCGCTCATCAGGCGCATTTTGCGTACACCGAGGTCGCGCAGGATCTGCGAACCGGCACCGACGATGCTGTAGGTAGTCGGTTTTTTCACCGGCACGTGGTCGGCTGTTTCGCGGATATGCGCCAGCAGTACATCGCCATCCAGCGGGTGGCCAAGCAACAGCACCACGCCACTGCCCGCCTCGGAAACCGCGGCCATGGCGGCGCGCAGGCTCCAACGCCCGGGTTGCTTGACCATCAACAGGTCGCGTAGCGGGTCCATGTTGTGCACGCGCACCAGGGTCGGCTCTTCGGCGCAGATGGTGCCCAGGGTCAGGGCCATGTGCACATCGCCTTCCACTGAATCACGGTAGGTCACCAGATTGAATTGGCCCAGTTCGCTGTCCAGCGGCTGCTCGGCAATCCGCTGAACGGTACGTTCGTGGATCATGCGGTAGTGGATCAGGTCGGCAATGGTGCCGATCTTGAGGTTGTGTTCGGCGGCAAAGGCTTCGAGCTCACTGCGACGGGCCATGGTGCCGTCGTCGTTCATCACCTCGCAGATCACTCCGCTGGGCTCGAACCCGGCCATGCGCGCCAGATCGCACGCGGCTTCGGTGTGACCGGCACGCGCCAGGGTGCCGCCCGGCTGGGCCATCAAAGGGAAGATGTGGCCCGGGCTGACGATGTCTTCGGCCTTGGCGTCTTTCGCAGCGGCGGCCTGCACGGTGCGGGCGCGGTCAGCGGCGGAAATGCCGGTGGTGACGCCGGTGGTGGCTTCAATCGATACGGTGAACTTGGTACCAAACCCCGAGCCATTGCGCGGCGCCATCAGCGGCAGCTTGAGCAATTCGCAGCGTTCACGGCTCATGGGCATGCAGATCAGCCCACGGGCGTGCTTGGCCATGAAGTTGATGTGCTCGGGCTTGCACGCCTCGGCGGCCATGATGATGTCGCCTTCATTCTCGCGATCTTCGTCATCCATCAGGATGACCATCTTGCCTTGGCGGATGTCTTCAACCAGTTCTTCGATGCTATTGAGCGCCACGCGGCACCCCCTTGGTCAGGATTTCAGGTAGCCGTTAGCGGCCAGAAAACTTTCGGTGATGTTGCCTGATGCAGGCTCTGCGGCCTTTTCGCCCATCAACAGGCGCTCCAGGTAACGGGCAAGCAAGTCCACTTCCAGGTTCACCCGCCGGCCTGGCTGGTAGGAGGCCATGATGGTTTCGCTGAGGGTGTGGGGAATGATGGTCAGTTCGAATTCGGCGCCATTGACGGCGTTCACGGTCAGGCTGGTGCCGTCGACGGTGATCGAGCCTTTATGGGCGATGTACTTGGCCAGCTCTTTCGGCGCACGGATACGAAATTCCACGGCGCGTGCGTTTTCGCTACGGGCCACCACTTCGCCAACGCCGTCGACATGGCCGCTGACCAGGTGGCCGCCCAGGCGCGTGGTCGGCGTCAGGGCTTTTTCCAGGTTGACCGGGCTGCCGGCCGCAAGATCGCTCATTGCAGTGCAGTCCAGGGTCTCGCGGCTGACATCGGCGGCAAAGCCATTACCCGGCAGCTCGACGACGGTCAGGCACACACCGCTGACGGCGATGCTGTCGCCCAGCTTGACGTCGCCCAGGTCGAGCTTGCCGGTTTCAACCAGCAGGCGAATGTCGCCGCCTTTGGGGGTCATTGCACGGATGCTGCCGATGGACTCGATAATACCGGTGAACATGTCGTTCTCCTGAAAGCGGGGGGCTGACGCTCAAGCGCAGGCCCGGAATTATACGCACGCTGGCGCAAGCGGGACGGCGGTGACTCGCCAGTCGTCGCCCACAGCGCGCATGTCAGTGATCTTGAGTTGGGGAGCATCGGCCAGCTTCTCAAGCGGCCAGTCCAGCAAAGGCCGGGCAGCGGAGCCGAGGAACTTGCCGGCGACAAAAATCACGTACTCGTCGACCAGCCCTTGCTGGGCAAACGCGCCCGCCAGGCTCGGGCCGGCTTCCACCAGCACTTCGTTGACGCCACGGTTGGCAAGCGCCACCAGTGCCGAACGCAGGTCGACCTGGCCCTCCACACCCGGTACCACCAGGCACTCGGGGCCACGGGGGAACTGGTTTTCCGCGGTCACGCACGTGATAACCAACGCCGGGCCCGCCTTGAAGAACGGCGCATCGAGCGGCACCCGCAGACGGCCGTCGATCAACACACGCAGCGGCGGGCGCGACATGGCCAGGGCGGTGGTCTCTGCATCCAGGCCCAGCTCGGCGGCGCGCACGGTCAGGCGGGCACCGTCGGCCAGCACCGTATCGGCACCGGTCAGCACCACGCTCGCTTCGGCGCGCAGGCGCTGCACGGCGGCACGCGCGGCGGGGCCGGTGATCCATTGGCTTTCGCCGCTGGCCATGGCGGTGCGCCCGTCCAGGCTCATCGCCAACTTGACCCGCACAAACGGCAGGCCGTGTTCCATCCGCTTGAGAAAGCCTGGGTTCAGCGCTCGCGCTTGAGCTTCCAGCACGCCGCTGCGAACCTCGATGCCGGCCTGGGCCAGGCGCTGCATGCCGCGCCCGGCCACTTCCGGGTTGGGGTCCTGCATGCCTGCCACCACACGCGCCACACCGGCTGTCACCAGCGCATCGGCGCACGGCGGCGTACGGCCATGGTGGCTGCAGGGCTCGAGGGTGACGTAGACCGTCGCGCCACGGGCCTTGTCACCGGCGGCGCGCAAGGCGTTGGGTTCGGCATGGGGCTCGCCGGTGCGCTCATGCCAGCCTTCGCCGACAATCTGCCCGTCACGCACAATCACGCAGCCCACCCGTGGGTTGGGGTGAGTGGTGTACAGGCCCTTGCGCGCCAATTCGAGGGCGCGGGCCATGTAATGGGCGTCGAGAATTGCCTGTTCAGAGGTCATTGTTTGGAGGGCTCACGGGCCAGTCGGTCGATCTCTTCGCGGAACTCATTGAGGTCCTGGAAGCGTCGATACACCGAGGCGAAACGGATATAGGCGACTTCGTCGAGCTTTTGCAGCTCGCCCATCACCAACTCGCCGACCACCAGGCTCTTGACCTCGCGCTCGCCGGTCGCGCGCAGCTTGTGCTTGATATGCGCCAGCGCCGCCTCCAGCCGCTCGACACTCACCGGGCGTTTTTCCAGGGCGCGCTGCATACCGGCGCGCAGTTTGTCTTCGTCGAAAGGCTGGCGGCTGCCGTCGGACTTGATCAGACGTGGCAATACCAGTTCGGCGGTTTCGAAGGTGGTGAAACGTTCACCGCAGCCAGAGGCCAGGCATTCGCGCCGGCGACGCACTTGATCGCCCTCGGCGACCAGACGCGAGTCAATGACCTTGGTGTCGTTGGCACCGCAGAAGGGACAGTGCATGGTTGGCAGGCAACAAATAAAGGGAGGGCCATGGTAGCGCATCCCCGTCGCAAGACAAGCCATAGCCTTTACGGTATATAGGCAGGCTTATATGTTTCTATTTTTTAAGCCACGGATTTTGCCCTCTCTGGAGCCGTACATGCAGTTACGACCACTTGCTCTCCTCGCCCTGTTCAGTTTTCTGGTCGCCTGCAGCAGCGAAGCCCCCAAGCCGGCCGCGCCTCAGCCAACACCCGCACAAGAGAAAAAAGTCCCCGGCATCGAAGACCTCGGCCCCCTGCCCGCCTACCAGCGGGAAATCAGCGGCAACCTGACCAATGTGCCGGCCGGCGCCGAAGTCGAGTTGGCGCTGCTGGTGATCGACGAGCGCTCGCGCCCGCAGCAGTTGCTCGCCAGCAGCGTGCTGACCGGCAATGGCAAGCCCCTGGCCTTTCGCCTGCGCTTCAACCCCGAAGCGTTCCCGGCCGGTGCACGGGTTGAATTGCGCGGTCGCGCCAGCCAGTCCGGCCAGTTGATCCTGCACCTGCCCGCCGTGCGCATCACCCAGGCGATCACCCAGACCACCGGCCCCCTGCAACTCGTCAAGGCGCCATGACGCCACCGCTGCACCTGCAACGCGCCCTGAGTGAACTGATCGGCGACGCACACTTGGTGCCCTGCCCGCTGCCGGGCACCGAGCTGTCGTTGTGGTTGCTCGACGCCGACAACATGGACCGTGCCTTCAGCCAGGAAGAAACCCGGCGCATCCTGCATGAACCGCCCTACTGGAGCTTCTGCTGGGCCAGCGGCCTGGCACTGGCGCGCTATCTGGCGGCGAACCCCGAATGGGTGGCGGGCAAGCGCGTGCTGGATTTCGGCGCCGGCTCCGGCGTGGCCGCGATTGCGGCCGCCAAGGCCGGGGCATTGGAGGTGGTGGCGTGCGACCTTGACCCGCTGGCGCTGGCGGCTTGCCGGGCGAATGCCGAGCTCAATGCTGTGGCACTGAGTTATTCAACCGATTTCTTTGCAGAGGCTGATCGTTTCGACCTGATTCTGGTGGCCGACGTGCTTTACGATCGCGCCAACCTGCCGCTGCTGGATCAGTTCCTGACCCGTGGCCGCGAAGCGCTGGTGGCGGACTCGCGGGTACGCGATTTCCAGCATCCGGATTATCGGCGGCTGGACATCCTCGAGGCGCTGACCCTGCCGGACCTGGCCGAGCCGTGGGAGTTTCGCAAGGTGAGCCTGTACCATTCGCGGCGCCCTTAAGGCCATCGCGGGCAAGCCCGCTCCCACAGGGGAATGCAGTTCAAAATCGGCGAACGGGTTCGTCTGCCAAAGCGGTCTCGAGTCCACGATGCTTTCGGCCAACCGCGCCAGCCCTTATAGTTGCCCCCATTCCCGCTTTATTCGAGACGCCTCATGAGTGAGCCCACGCCGTACATCTTCGACGTCACCACCGCCAACTTCGAGCAGGCGGTGATTCAGAACTCTTTCGAAAAACCTGTGCTGGTGGACTTCTGGGCCGAGTGGTGTGCGCCGTGCAAGGCGCTGATGCCGATGCTGGCGCAGATTGCCGAGAGTTATCGCGGTGAGTTGCTGCTGGCCAAGGTCGATTGCGAAGCCGAGCAGGACATCGTTGCGCGTTTCGGTATTCAGAGCCTGCCGACGGTGGTGCTGTTCAAGGACGGTCAGCCGGTGGATGGGTTTGCCGGGGCGCAGCCGGAGTCGGCGGTGCGAGCGATGCTCGAGCCCCATGTGCAGATGCCGCCACCGGCTGCGGCCGATCCACTGGAGCAGGCACAAGCGCTGTTTGCCGAGGGCCGCATCAGCGATGCCGAAGCCCTGCTGGTAGCGCTGCTGGGCGAAGACAACACCAACGCCGCCGCGCTGATCCTGTACGCGCGTTGCCTGGCCGAGCGCGGTGAACTGGATGAAGCCCAAACCGTGCTGGACGCCGTAAAAGGCGACGACCACAAGGCCGCTCTCGCCGGAGCCAAGGCGCAAATCACCTTCCTGCGCCAGGCTGCCGACCTGCCGGACGCCGCCGACCTGAAAAGCCGCCTGGCGCAGAACCCGCAGGATGACGAAGCGGCCTATCAGTTGAGCATTCAACAACTGGCGCGCCAGCAATACGACGCCGCGCTGGAAGGCCTGCTCAAGCTGTTTATCCGCAATCGCAGCTACAGCGAAGGCTTGCCACACAAGACCTTGCTGCAGGTGTTCGAACTGCTGGGCAACGATCACCCGCTGGTCACGGTGTACCGCCGCAAATTGTTCGCCGCGCTGTACTAACCCTCGCCCTGTAGGAGCGAGCTTGCTCGCGAAGGCCGTCAACGATAACGCGAACATCCTGGATGAACGCGGCGCCTACGCGTTTTTCGCGAGCAAGCTGGCTCCTACAAAGCGTCGATCCAGGTGTACAGCGGCGTGTCTGCGCCGCTGGTCACTTTCACTTTGGCGCTGTGGCGCAGGCGCACCAGCAGGCGCTTGCCCGCGGCGGCATCGCCGGCCAACCCTTCCAGTTGATCGAGCAATTCCAGGCCGCTGAGCTGCCCGGCGTTGCGTAACAGATCCTGGGCGTTCTGCCACAGATCCTCACTTTGCCTGACCGGTACCGCCGTCGACTCGGCCGGCACCGGGGCGGCCTGCAATTGTGCGCCCAGTCGCGCCCAATCGCCGTCGTCCAGTTCCAGGGTCAAGTCCACCGGCAGGTCGCCGACGGTTCCACGAATTCGCAACATCGTCCTTACTCCCGCATTTTTTCTGACGGACATGCTCCCATGCAGCTTGCGCAACGCCAAGCGGACGGTCAAACTCTCGGCACTATTGTTATAAGATCACATAACAAAACTTTCATCTGTGGAGTCCTGTCATGCGCCGTCTGCTGCTTGCTTTGCCGTTTGCCCTGCTGCCTCTGGCTGTCGCTCACGCCCATGAAGATCATGATCATGAGCATGGCAGCCTCGGCGCTCACGAACACGGTGTGGGCCGTCTCAATGCAGTGCTGGACGGCCAGAGCCTGGAGCTTGAGCTGGACAGCCCGGCGATGAACCTGGTGGGTTTCGAACATGTCGCGACCAGTGCCGCCGACAAAGCCAAAGTCGCCGCCGCGCGCAAACAGCTGGAAAGTCCGCTGGCACTGTTCAACGTGCCCAAGGCCGCCGGTTGCGTCGTCAGCGCCCAGGCACTCAACAGCCCGCTGTTCGGCGACAAGCCCGAGGCCGATCATGATGGCGACAACGGCGATGATGGCGATGACAATGACCATGCCACCGACGGCAAAGGCGCTGCCGCCCATGAGCATCATCATGACCACAGCGACATCCATGCCCACTACCAGTTCACCTGCGCCAAGCCAGAGGCACTGAGCAACCTGGACCTGAGCCAAGTGTTCAAGACCTTCCCTGCCACCCGGAAAATTCAGGTACAACTGATCGGCCCGAGCGGCCAGCAAGGTGCTGACGCGACCGCCACTGCAGCCACCCTGAAGTTCTGAGTTGACATGACCGAAGCATTGATCGAACTGTCCGACCTGGGCTTCAACTGGCCCGGTCACCCCCAGTTGCTGGACATCCCCGCGTTCCGCCTGGAGCCGGGGCAAACCCTGTTCCTCAAGGGTCCGAGCGGCAGTGGCAAAACCACCTTGCTCGGGCTGCTTGGCGGTGTGCAGAAACCCAGCCGAGGCAGTATCCGCCTGCTCGGCCAGGAGCTGACCGAACTGTCTGCCGGTGCCCGTGACCGTTTTCGCGTAGACCACACCGGCTACATCTTCCAGCAGTTCAACCTGCTGCCGTTTTTGTCGGTGCGCGAAAACGTCGAGCTGCCTTGCCACTTCTCCAAACTGCGGGCACAGCGCGCGGCCCAGCGCCACGGCAGTGTCGACCAGGCCGCAGCGACCTTGCTTGCGCACCTGGGTTTGAACGACCCGGACTTGCTCGAGCGCCGCGCCGATTCGCTGTCCATCGGCCAGCAACAACGGGTGGCCGCCGCCCGCGCGCTGATCGGTCAGCCGGAACTGGTGATCGCCGACGAGCCCACCTCGGCTCTGGACTACGACGCCCGCGAGGCATTCATCCAGCTGCTGTTCGCCGAATGCCGCGAAGCGGGTGCCAGCCTGTTGTTTGTCAGCCACGACCAAAGCCTGGCCCCGCTGTTCGACCGCAACCTGTCGCTGGCCGAACTCAATCGCGCCGCCACGCCCGCAGAGGTTTGAGATGTATCTGTTTCGTCTGGCCATGGCCAGCCTGGCTAACCGCCGCTTTACCGCCATCCTCACCGCCTTCGCCATCGCGCTTTCCGTCTGCTTGTTGCTGGCGGTGGAGCGCGTGCGCGTTGAAGCGCGCAACAGCTTCGCCAGCACCATCAGCGGCACCGACCTGATCGTCGGGGCGCGCTCGGGCTCGGTGAACCTGCTGCTGTACTCGGTGTTTCGCATCGGCAACGCCACCAATAACATCCGCTGGGACAGCTACGAGCACTTCGCCGCCAACCCCCAGGTGAAATGGGCGATTCCGATTTCCCTGGGCGATTCCCATCGCGGTTACCGCGTGATGGGTACCAACGAGTCCTACTTCGAGCATTACCAGTACGGTCGCAAACAGAACCTCGAACTGGCCAGCGGCCGCGCCTTTGCCACCGACCCGTTCGAAGTGGTGCTTGGCGCCGAGGTCGCCGACGCCCTGCACTACAAGCTCGGCGACAAGCTGGTGCTGGCCCACGGCGTGGCGGTGGTCAGCCTGGTCAAGCACGATGACAAGCCCTTCACCGTGGTCGGCATCCTCAAACGCACCGGCACGCCGGTGGACCGCACGCTGCATATCAGCCTCGGCGGCATGGAAGCGATCCACATCGACTGGCACAACGGTGTCCCGGCCCAGGGCAAAGGCCGTATCAGCGCCGATCAGGCGCGCAATATGGACCTGACCCCGCAAGCCATCACCGCGTTCATGCTCGGTTTGAACAACAAGATTTCCACCTTCGCCCTGCAACGGGAAATCAATGAATTCCGTGGCGAGCCGATGCTGGCGATTCTGCCGGGCGTGGCATTGCAAGAGCTGTGGAGCATGATGGGCACGGCCGAAAAAGCCTTGTTCGTGATCTCGTTGTTCGTGGTGCTGACCGGTTTGATCGGCATGCTCACAGCGATTCTCACCAGCCTCAACGAACGCCGCCGAGAGATGGCGATCCTGCGCTCGGTGGGCGCACGGCCTTGGCATATCGCAACACTTTTGATCTTCGAGGCCTTCGCGCTGGCGCTGTCCGGCGTGGTGGCAGGTCTTGGTTTGCTGTACCTGTGCATCGGCGCATCGCGCGGTTATTTGCAGGCCAACTACGGGCTGGACCTGCCGATGGCATGGCCGAGCGAATATGAATGGACGTTGCTCGCCGGTATCCTGGCGGCGGCGCTGTTGATGGGCAGCGTGCCTGCATGGCGTGCCTATCGCCAGTCGTTGGCCGATGGGCTGTCGATTAGGCTGTAGAACTGCAGCTGCAGGTTTTTAGCTGCAAGCTGCAAGCTGCAAGCAAATCGGCTTTTACTTGTAGCTTGCAGCTTGTAGCTTGCCGCTTGCAGCTACCCACTAAGGAGTCTTCATGCATCGTGCCCTGTTTGCCCTGTTGCTGCTGGTGGCCGTACCTGCCTGGGCCGAGGAGCAGCCCCGGGATTTGTCCTGGCAGGAAATGATCCCGCCGGATGCGCCACCGGAAGTGCCCAATATGAAACCGCTGCACGACCTGTCGAACATGGCCGATGCCTTGTCCGTCGAGGCCGCGCCCGCCGCCAAACAGGACTTGCCCAACGCGCCGGTGGTGCAGAGCCTCGACGGCCGGCACATTCGTTTGCCGGGGTATATCGTGCCGCTGGAGGTGAGCGAAGAGGGCCGCACCACCGAGTTCCTGCTGGTACCGTATTTCGGCGCGTGCATCCATGTGCCGCCACCGCCGTCGAACCAGATCGTGCACGTGAAAAGCGAAGTCGGCGTGAAACTCGACGAGCTGTACCAGCCGTACTGGATCGAAGGCGCGATGCAGGTCAAGCCGTCGTCCAGCGAATTGGCCGACGCCGGTTACCAGATGGATGCCGAGAAGATCTACATGTACGAGCTGGAGGAATAATCCCTCCCCTCAAACACACCGAAGATCAAATGTGGGAGGGGGCGTGCTCCCTCCCACAGTTTTTTGCGGCGTGGTTAGCCTTTCATTGAGCTGAGTCAAAAGATCGAGCGGAACGATCTTTACCATTGGACGTACAACTTTTAACGTCCTTCTGGAGCTCCCATGAACAAGTCTCTGCTCGGCGCGTCCCTCTTCGCGCTCGCCCTCGTCGTCCCTGTCGCCCACGCCCACCAGGCGGGCGACATTCTGGTTCGCGCCGGTGCAATCACCGTGAACCCGAAGGCCGACAGCAGCAGCGTCAAGGTTGACCAGGGCCCATTGGCCGGCGCCAACCTGGGCGGCAAGGCGACCATGAGCAGCGACACCCAACTGGGCTTGAACTTCGCCTACATGATCACCGATCACGTCGGTATCGAACTGTTGGCCGCCACGCCGTTCGAGCACGATGTAAAGATCAAGAACACCGCCCTCGGCGCCGCCAACGGCAAGCTCGGCACGCTGAAACACTTGCCGCCGACCCTGAGCGTCGTGTACTACCCGCTGGACCACCAATCGGCGTTCCAACCGTATGTGGGCGCCGGCATCAACTACACCTGGATCTATGACGAACACGTCGGCAGCCGCGCCGAGCAAGCCGGTTTCAGCAACTTCAAGGCCGAAAACTCCTGGGGCTGGGCCGCGCAGATCGGCGCCGACTACATGATCAACGACAAATGGATGATCAACGCCCAGGCGCGCTACATCGACATCAGCACCAAGGCGACTGTGGATAACAACGCGTTGGGCCAGGGCACTCGGGCCAAGGTCAATGTGGATGTCGACCCGATGGTCTACATGGTGGGTATCGGCTACAAGTTCTAAATAACACGGCATAACAATGTGGGAGGGGGCTTGCCCCCGATAGCAGAGTGTCAGTCAAAGACTTATTGACTGGTCCACCGCTATCGGGGGCAAGCCCCCTCCCACATTTGGTTTTGCAGTGTGTCAGGTGTGGCGGTAGAACCGGTCGAGCAACGCCGGCAACCCCGCCCGCCATGCCCGTGGCTTGATGCCAAAGGTATGCAGGATTTTCTTGCAGGCCAGCACCGCGTGCTGGGGTTCATCCGCCGCATCCGGCCGCGCTGCGTGAGCCTGGGCGGTCGGTGACTCGATGGCCAGGGGGTGGAAGTTGCGCGCTTCGGTGAGGATCGCCTGGCCCAGCGCCAGCGGCGTGGTCGCCTCGTGACCGGCGTAGTGATAGGTGCCCCACAGCGGCGCCGCGCAATCGAGTTGCTTGAGCACGGAAATGATCACCCGCGCCGCATCGTCCACCGGCGTCGGGTTGCCACGACGGTCGTCGGCCATCAACAACTCATCCGGCTGTTCGGCCCGGGCCAGGAAGCGCCCGAGGGTGCCGTCGACGCTGTCATCGAGCAGCCAGCCGAACCGCAGCAGCACATGCTGCGGGCAGGTGGCGCGTACGCTCTGCTCGATACGCCACAACGCCTGGCCGCGCAGGCCCAGGGGCACCGGCTCGTCTTTTTCGCTGTAGGCGGTGGCGCGTGAACCATCGAACACGCGGTAGCTGGACGGTTGCACCAGGGTAATGCTGTGGTGCTGGCACAGTTCGGCCAGGCGTTCGATGGCAAACTCCTGGGAAGCCAGGCGGGTTTCGCTGACGGCTTCGGCCTGGAACCAGTCGAAATAGTAGGCGAGGTTGATCAAGGCGTCGGGACGGGTGTCGTCGAGCAATTGGGTGAGACTCGCGGCATCCCAGCCGTCTTGGGGCGGTTTGGGGGCGAGGAAACCGATGTCTTCCTCTGCACCGAGGCGAATCAGCGCCTGCCCGAGGGCATTCCCGCCGCCCAGTAACATAAGGCGCATTCGCATAGATTGAGCAGGCCCGGTCTGTTTGGAACGATGGTTGTTGTCGGCAGGCGCGTGAGCCTTGCCGTAGGTTTATTCCAGAATCGTTGCATTTTGCGGGTTTGTAGCGCAACCGTCACGGACAAAGTAGGTGTTTGCAACTTGTTGGAGCGGCCGGCATCAATCACTACATGAACCTTCCCGACTCAACAGACAAGGCACTGGACGGCTTCCACCCCGCCGTCAGCACCTGGTTTCGCAGCACCTTTCCCTCGGTGACCGACGCGCAGGCCCAGGCGTGGCCGCTGATCCGTCAGCGCCGTTCGACGCTGATCGCCGCGCCGACCGGTTCGGGCAAGACCCTGACCGCCTTTCTCGCGGTGCTGGACGACCTGGTCCACCAGGGTCTGACCAACGGCGGCCAACTGCCCGATGAAACCCTGGTGGTCTACATTTCGCCGCTCAAGGCGCTGTCCAACGATATTCAACTCAACCTGCAAAACCCGCTGGCCGGCATCACCGAGCATCTTGAACAATCGGGCCTGCCGCCGTTGGTGATCCGCACCGCGGTGCGCACCGGCGACACCCCGCAAAAAGACCGTGCACAGATGCGCAAGCGCGCGCCGCATATCCTGGTCACCACCCCGGAATCGCTGTATGTGCTGCTCGGCTCGGACTCGGGCAGGCAGATGCTCGCCAGCACGCGCACGGTGATCGTCGATGAAATCCACGCGATAGCCGCCGGCAAGCGCGGCAGCCACCTGGCGTTAAGCCTGGAGCGCCTGCAAGCCTTGTGCGCCGAGCCGCTGACGCGCATCGGCCTGTCGGCCACGCAAAAGCCCATCGACGCGGTGTCGCGGTTTTTGGTCGGTACCGGCCGCGAGTGCGCCATTGTCGACATCGGCCACGCCCGCCCGCGCGACCTTGCTATCGAAGTGCCGCCGGTGCCGCTCTCGGCGGTGATGGCCAATGACGTGTGGGAACTGGTGTACGACCGTCTCGCCGAGTTGGCGCGCGAGCATCGCACCACGCTGATATTCGTGAACACCCGGCGCCTGGCCGAACGCTTGGCGCGCCACCTGAGCGAGCGCCTGGGCGAGACGGCGGTGGCCGCCCACCATGGCAGCCTGGCCAAGGAAATGCGCCTGGACGCCGAGCAACGCCTCAAGGCCGGTGCGCTGCAAGTGCTGATCGCGACCGCGTCACTGGAGCTGGGGATTGATATCGGCGATGTGGACCTGGTCTGCCAGATCGGCTCGCCCGGTTCAATCAACGGGTTTCTGCAACGGGTCGGCCGCTCCGGGCACCAGGTCGGCGGTACGCCCAAGGGCCGCCTGTTTGCCACCACCCGCGACGACTTGATCGAATGCGCAGCCCTCCTCGACTGCGTGCGCCGTGGCGAGCTCGACACCTTGCACATCCCCGTGGCGCCGCTGGACGTGCTGGCCCAGCAGATCATCGCCGAGGTCAGTGCGCGCGAATGGTCGCAAGCGCCCCTGCTGACGCTTATCCGCCGCGCCGCGCCGTATGCCGTGCTGGACGAGCGCCATTACCAGGCGCTGCTGCACATGCTCGCCGACGGCTACAACGGCCGCCAGGGTATGCGCAGCGCTTACCTGCACCGGGACGCCGTGACGCACACCCTGCGCGGCCGCCGTGGCGCCCGGCTCACGGCCGTGACCAGCGGCGGCACCATCCCCGACAACGCCGACTACAGCGTGCTGCTCGAACCCCAGAGCCTGAACATCGGCAGCGTCAACGAAGACTTTGCGGTGGAGAGCATCGCCGGCGATATTTTCCAGCTCGGCAATACGTCCTACCGCATCCTGCGGGTGGAAGCCGGCAAGGTGCGCGTCGAGGACGCCCACGGTCAGCCGCCGACCATTCCGTTCTGGATGGGCGAAGCGCCGGGGCGCAGCAACGAGTTGTCGGCGGCGGTGGCCCGTTTGCAGGGGCAGTTGGACCACCTGCTCGGCGCCAGCCCGGGTGACCTGCAACCGGCGCAGACGTGGCTCACCGACACCCTCGGCCTGAACCGCGCCAGCGCCGAACAACTGTTGGATTACCTGGCCCGCACGCGCCTGGCCCTCAGTGCCTTGCCGTCGCGGGACACCTTGATCATGGAGCGGTTTTTCGACGCGTCCGGCGGCACCCAGTTGATCATCCACACGCCGTTTGGCAGCCGCATCAACCGCGCCTGGGGCCTGGCCCTGCGCAAGCGCTTTTGCCGCACGTTCAACTTCGAGCTGCAAGCGGCGGCCAGCGAAAATGCGATTGTGCTGTCGCTGTCCACCAGCCACAGCTTCGCGCTGGATGACGTGTGGCGTTACCTCAACAGCAACAGCGCCGAACACCTGCTGATCCAGGCCGTGCTGGATGCGCCGCTGTTCGGCGTGCGCTGGCGCTGGAACGCCGGCGTGGCGCTGGCATTGCCGCGCTACACCGGCGGGCGCAAGGTAGCGCCGCAGATCCAGCGCATGAAAAGCGAAGACCTGATCGCCAGTGTGTTTCCCGACCAGATTGCCTGCCTGGAAAACCTCGCCGGCGAACGCGAAGTGCCCGACCATCCGCTGGTGGAACAAACCCTCGATGACTGCCTGCACGAAGCCATGGACAGCGAGGGCTGGCTGGCCCTGTTGCGGCGCATGGAAGCGGGCGACGTGCGCATGGTCAGCCGTGACCTGCCCGCGCCCTCGCCGATGGCCGCCGAAATTCTCAGCGCGCGCCCCTACACTTTTCTCGATGACGCGCCATTGGAAGAACGCCGCACCCAGGCGGTGCTCAACCGCCGCTGGAGCGACCCGCAGAGTACCGACGACCTCGGCGCACTGGATACCGAAGCGATTGCCGGCGTACGCGAGGAGGCGTGGCCCGCGCCCCAGGGGCCGGATGAAATGCACGAAGCGCTGATGAGCCTGGCTTGTATTGCAGAGCAGGAGGTCACGCCGCAATGGGCCGAATGGTTGCAGACGCTGAACAAGGCCGGACGCGCTTATCCATTGCCCAACGGCCTGTGGGTAGCCGTGGAACGCTTGAGCTGTCTGCAGGCAATCTACCCGCACAACCTGCCGCTGCTGCCAGGTTTCGACGAGCCCTGGACATTCGATGAGGCCTTGGCGGAAGTGCTGCGCGCGCGCCTGGGCGGTTTCGGCCCATTGACGCTGCCCGAGATTGCCGCGCCCCTGGCGTTGCCCCCCGCCACCGTGGCCCAGGGGTTGACGCGGCTGGAGCAGGAAGGCTACGTGCTGCGCGGGCACTTCAGCCCAGGCTGTAGCGCTGAGCAATGGTGCGAACGGCACCTGCTGGCGCGTATTCATCGCTACACGGTCAAGCGCCTGCGCCGGGAAATCGAACCGGTGGCGCTGCAGGATTTCATGCGTTTTCTGTTCGACTGGCAGCACCTTTCCGACAGCACGCGCGGCCAGGGCAGCGCGGTGTTGCCGCAAATAGTCGCCCAGTTCGAAGGCTACGCCGCCGCCACGTCGGCCTGGGACAGTGACCTGCTCAGTGCGCGTATCAAGGATTACGCCTCGACCTGGCTCGACGACCTGTGCCGCAGCGGCAAGCTGGTGTGGACGCGCCTGAGCCACAAAGCCGGCGCCATCGCCTTGCGCAGCACGCCGATCGTGCTGTTACCGCGCAGCCAGGTGCCGTTGTGGAGCGGGCTGACCGAACAGACCGACAGCACGACGCTGTCGCCCAAGGCGCAGAAAGTCCATTTGGCCCTGCGCGAACAGGGCGCGCTGTTCTTCGATGAACTGGTGCATGAAGCCCATCTGCTGCGCAGCGAGCTGGAAACCGCCTTGCAGGAGTTGGTCGGCGCGGGGTTGGTGAATGCCGACAGCTTCGCCGGGCTGCGCGCCCTGACCACGCCCGCCAGCAAACGCCAGGCGCGCAGCAGCCGGCGTGGACGCGGCGCCTTTATCGGCGGCATGGATGATGCCGGGCGCTGGGCACTGATACGTCGCGCGCCAGGCGAGCCCGGTGCGCATTCGGCCGAGACGCTGGAGCATGTCGCGATGACCTTGCTGCGCCGCTATGGCGTGGTGTTCTGGCGCCTGCTCGAGCGCGAGGCGGACTGGTTGCCGAGCTGGCGGGAATTGCTGCGCACCTACCAGCGCCTGGAAGCGCGGGGCGAGATTCGCGGCGGGCGGTTTGTCAGTGGCTTGGCGGGGGAACAGTTTGCACTGCCGGAGGCGATCCCGTTGCTGCGTGAGGTGCGGCGCCGGCCCCATGACGGCAGCTTGATCGCAGTGTGCGGGGCCGACCCGCTGAACCTTGTCGGCACGCTGCTACCGGGAAGCAAAGTGCCGGCGGTGAGTGGCAATCGGATCGTGTACCGGGATGGCGTGCCGGCGGGGGTGATGGTGGGCGGTAAGCAGCAGGTGTTGCTGGAGGTGGATCAGCAGGCGATTCAAGAGAAATTGCTCAGGCGGTGAGTTTGAGGGCCTCATCGGGGGCAAGCCCCCTCCCACACTGGATGTGTGAACACAGTTCCAATGTGGGAGGGGGCTTGCCGCCGATGGCGCCGGTTCAGGCACCACAATCACTCGGCACGCGGCTGCTCGGTCATCTCCACCTCATGCTCCTGCCCCACCCGCTTGGGCAACACAACCTGCTGTGGATAAGTCTGCGCGAAATGCACTTCATCGCAGTTATCCACAAGCTTCTTCAAGCGCTGGTTAAACGCACGACTCACCGCATACTGCCCACCCGACACAGTACGGAACTGCGCCGTCAGCACCACGCCGTTGAGGTCCATCTTGTCGACGCCGAACACCTCCAGCGGCCCTTGCAGGTTGTACTTGAGGAACACGTCGTCGCGAATCGACTGGCCGGCCTCGCGGATCAGTTCCACGGCTTTGTCCACATCGGTGTCGTAGGTGAACTGCACCGAGAAGAACGCGTAAGCGAACTGGCGCGACTGGTTGGTGACCGCCTTGATCTGCCCGAACGGCACCGAATGCACGAAGCCCTTGCCATCGCGCAGGCGCAGGGTGCGGATGGTCAGGCCCTCGACGGTGCCGGCATGGCCGGAGTCGAGCACCACCCAGTCGCCGATCGACAAGGTGTCTTCGATGATGATGAACAGGCCGGTGATCACGTCCTGCACCAATTGCTGCGAGCCAAAACCGATGGCTAGGCCGACCACACCGGCCCCCGCCAGCAGCGGCGCGACGTTGATGCCCAGGTTGGCCATGGTGGTGATCGCACAGATCACCACCAGGATGATTTTCACGGCGTTGCGCAACAGCGGCAGGATGGTTTTCACACGGGTACTGGGCTGGCGGCTGGAGCGCTTGTTGACCGGCGGTTTGAGCGCTTCCTGAATCGCTGTATCGAGCACCACCCAGAACAGCCACGTCATCAACAGGATCAGGCCGATGCTGCTGAGGGAATCGCTGATTGCCCGGCCTATTGAGTTGCGCTGGGCAAACTCGAACAACGACACGCCCCAGATACGCCCGAGAATTTCGATAAAGGCGATGGCCATGACGATGCGCAATATCGCGTGCAACAGGCTGAGGAAGCGCTCCTTGTAGGCGCTGCTACGCTGGATCGCCACCTGGCTGCGAGACTTGAACAGGTGTTGCAGCACAGTGCTGAGGAACACCGTGCCGATCAGCAGGATGGTGGTGAACAGGGCACAGCGCAGGGCCTTTTGATTGTCGTCGCCCGCACCGATCAGGTTGATTGCCGATACCAGCACCATCAGCAGAATCGGCCAATACCAGAGCCCGGAAAATACTCGCAATGATTGCTGCAACGCCGGTTGTTTGAGCCGCTGGGCCAGCGGCCGATTGCGGATCAGATGCGCAACCGGACGCCGCAGGCGCACCACCAGCACGCCAAAGATCACCGTCGCAAACAGGCCGGTAAACACCGCGATACTGCTGGTGATATTGCCACCGAGCTGACGGGCGATCTGCGGACTGGTCAGCGCATCGCTGAGGGCGGCCAGGAAGCCAATCAGGAACAGCGGCTTGGGACAATAGCCGCAAATTATCCGCACCGCCGGGCGCTTGTGGCCGACGTTGAACATGACGATGACGCACAACAGCATCGAGGTGGAGAAAATGCCGCTACTGGTGGCGTAGGCAAAACACAGCGCCAGCGCCCGGCCCACGGAGGTGGCTAAAAAGTGGCTGACATACAGCGTCAACGGCAGGCAGATAATGGCCGGGAGGGTATAGGGCACCACATACCCGAGCACCGCCAGCAGGCGCGCGCGGCGCTGGAAAAAACCACGCAGGCCCAGGCGCCGCACGATCAGGCGGCCCAACAGCGTCAACACGGCAAAGGCACCGATCCACACAGCGGACAGCAACAGGAAATCCCCGGCCACGCTCCATGGCGAGCGCGCCGCCGTCTGGTCGACCAAACGCCCGACTTCATTCGCGGCCCGGTCGGCCCGCAGGCGCCACTCGTCGATGAAATTCTGATTGAGGTCCAGCTTCTGTTGCACATCATCGATGCTGGAACTGATGGCCCCGAGCAGGCCGCCCTCCACCAGCAACTCCGGCTTGGCCGGGGCTTCGGGTTCAGGCGCGGTGGCCGCGGCTTGCAGTGCGCCGTTGCCGCACAACAGCAGCGCGCCGAGCAGTAATGCAGTCTTTAGATTCAGCAAAACACCGGGCTCCTTCAGGGGGTCTGTAAGGAACTGACGGGTTTGAGCCGTGATCGTTCCCCTGATTCGCCCGGCCCCTCTCCCACACCCTGGCCTCTACCGCCTGCGCTACCGCCCGCTCTACCGCCTGTAGAAATGTGGAAACTTTCGGCCAAAGATCGTAGTCATCCCAAAACGCGGGGCAATCGACCCTGGATCAACGGGAGTAAGCATGGCGGCGATTCACATCGGCATTTCCGGCTGGCGCTATACGCCCTGGCGGGGCGATTTCTACCCCGAAGGCTTGACCCAGAAACGCGAATTGCAGTTTGCGTCACGCGCCGTCAACGCGATCGAAATCAACGGTTCGTTCTACGCGTTGCAAACCCCCAAGCGCTACGCCGAGTGGTATGCCGACACGCCCGAAGGGTTCATGTTCAGCGTCAAGGCCCCGCGCTATATCACCCATATCCTGCGCCTGCGCGATGTGCACAAGCCCATGGCGAACTTCTTCGCGTCCGGGGTGCTGGAGCTCAAAGACAAGCTTGGGCCGATCCTCTGGCAGTTCCCGCCCAGCTTCAAGTTCGACCCGCCCCTGTTCGAAGCCTTCCTGGCCGAACTGCCCACCACCACCTTGCAGGCCTCCGCCCTCGCCCATCAGCATGAGCCACGCCTGAACGGCAAAGCGAGCATGAAGGCCTACGGCAAGCAGCCGTTGCGCCATGCGGTGGAAATTCGCCACCAGAGCTTTGCGGTGCCTGAGTTTGTGCAGTTGCTGGACAAGTACGGCGTCGCCCTGGTGGTGGCGGACACTGCTGGCAAGTGGCCGTATGTCGAAGACGTCACCGCCAACTTCCTGTACCTGCGCCTGCATGGCGACAAGCAGTTGTACGCCAGTGGCTATACCGACGAAGCCCTCAAGCGCTGGGGCGACCGCATCGAGCGTTGGCGTCACGGCAAACAGCCTGCGGATGCGCATTTGATCGCCCCGCAGCACAAGCCACGCGCGCGCAAACAGCGCGACGTATTCTGCTTTTTCGATAACGACATCAAGGTGCGTGCGCCTTTCGATGCCCGTCAATTGTTACAGCGTTTCGGTCTGGACAAGCACTTGGCGACAGCGCCGGGGCAATTGCCGGAACCTGGAGTGCTGCCATGACACAGCCGGAGTTGATCCCCATCACACCCACTGCCCCCATTACTCGCTTTACCGTGCTGACGGTGAATATCCACAAGGGTTTCACCGCCTTGAATCGGCGTTTCATCCTGCCCGAGTTGCGTGAAGCGGTGCGCAGCGTTGGCGCCGACATGGTGTTCCTGCAGGAAATCCATGGCACCCACGAACAGCATCCGCAGCGCTACAGCGACTGGCCGAAGATGCCGCAGTACGAGTTCCTCGCCGACAGTATCTGGCCGCAGTTCGCCTACGGGCGCAACGCGGTCTATCCCCATGGCGACCACGGCAATGCGCTGCTGTCGAAATTCCAGATCATCCGTCACGACAACCTCGACATCTCCCAGAGCGGCCATGAAAACCGCGGCCTGCTGCATTGCGTTCTGCGCCTGCCGGGCAGCGGGCAGCAAGTGCATGCGATCTGCATCCACCTGGGCCTGCGTGAAGTGCATCGCCAGCAGCAACTGCGCTTGCTGGAGCAGCGCATCAGCGAGATTCCGGCCGACGCGCCGGTGGTGGTCGCCGGCGATTTCAACGACTGGCGCCAGCGTGCCGACCTGAGCCAAAGCGGCCTTGAGGAAGTCTTCGTGCAGACCCAGGGCAAACCTGCACGCACGTTTCCCGCGCGCCTGCCGTTGTTGGCGCTGGACCGCATCTACGTGCGCAATCTGAAGGTGCATAACCCCCGGGTGCTGACCACACGCCCCTGGTCCCATTTGTCTGACCATGTGCCGCTGTCGGTGGAGATTGAGCTATGAACGTTGCTGTAGAACATATCGCCACCGACCAGCCGCCGGATGATGCCAAGGCGCGTGACCTCGATTACGGCTGGCAGAGCGGCAACCGCATCGAGTTGCTGGAAAATGGCGAGGCCTACTTTCCCAAGGTGTTCGAGGCCATGCACGCGGCGCAGCGCGAGATTCTGCTGGAGACGTTTATCCTCTTCGAGGACAAGGTCGGCGTTGAGCTCAAAGGCATCCTGATCGAAGCCGCGCAGCGCGGGGTGAAGGTGGTGGCCAGCCTGGATGGCTTTGGTTGCGGCGAACTGAGCCGCGCATTTTTGCGCGAGCTGGCCGAGGCCGGGGTGGTGGTGCAGATGTTCGATCCGGCCTCGAAGACGCTGGGTATCCGCACCAACTGGTTCCGTCGCCTGCACCGCAAAATCGTGGTGGTGGATGCCAGCGTGGCGTTCATCGGCGGTATCAACTTTTCCGCCGACCATCTGGGTGACTTCGGCCCTGAAGCCAAGCAGGATTATGCGGTGCAAATCGTTGGCCCGGCGGTGGCCGACCTGCACCACTTCGCCCTGGCGCAAAGTGGTCGCCAGGTGCGCACGCGGCGTGGATGGCGGCGGCGCCAGCAACGTCCGACGCCATGGGCAACGTCTGACGAAGACGGCCTGGTACGCCTGATCTATCGCGACAACGTGCAGCATCGCGATGACATCGAAGAAGCCTATATCCACGCGTTGAGCAAAGCCCGTACGCGCGCCGTGATTGCCAACGCGTATTTCTTCCCCGGTTACCGCCTGCTGCGGGAAATCCGCAACGCCGCGCGCCGTGGCGTGCACGTGCAATTGATCATGCAGGGCCAGCCGGATGTGCTGCTCGCCAAGCTGGCGGCGCGCATGCTCTATGACTATCTGCTCAAGGACGGCGTGGTCATTCACGAGTATTGCCAGCGCCCGCTGCACGGCAAGGTGGCCTTGGTGGACGAGGACTGGAGCACCGTCGGTTCAAGCAACCTGGACCCGTTGAGCCTGGCATTGAACCTTGAAGCCAATGTGTTGATCCGCGACCGGGCGTTCAATCAGCAGTTGTACGAAAGCCTGGAAGCGCTCGCCAGGGACCATTGCCAGACCATGCCGGCAAAACGCAAACCGCGCCTGTGGTTGTGGCGCCTGACCGTGGGCTTCCTGGTATTTCATGTGATGCGTCACTTCCCCGCCCTGACCGGCTGGCTGCCGGCACACAAGCCGCGTTTGAAACCTATTGAGAGTCCGGCCCATGACGTCTGAAAAAAGCGGCTCCCGGTTCCAGCGCTGGAAGAAGCCCCTGACCCTTGCGTTCTTCCTGCTGCTGATCGTGCTGTTCACTTTGCTTGCCCGACGCATCGACTGGAGCGAAGTGGTACAGACGTTGAGCGAATTCAAGGTGCGCACCCTGCTGATCGCCGGCGCGCTGACGGTGTGCAGCTTTATTGTGTATGCCTGCTTCGACCTGATCGGTCGCACCTACATTCGCCAGCCCTTGCGCTGGAAGCAGATCCTGCCGGTGGGCATCATCAGCTACGCGTTCAACCTCAACCTGAGCGCGTGGGTGGGCGGCATCGCCATGCGTTATCGGCTGTATTCGCGACTGGGGGTGAGCACCGGCAATATCGCCAAGATCCTGGGGCTGAGCCTGGCAACCAACTGGTTCGGCTATATGGCGTTGGCCGGAGCGGTGTTCAGCAGCGGCCTGGTCACCATGCCGCCGGGCTGGAAAGTCAGCACCACGGCATTGCAAGGCATCGGTGCGCTGTTGGTGCTGGCGAGCCTGGGCTACCTGGTGGCGTGCCAATTTTCGAAAAAGCGCGCGTGGACGATTCGCGGCATGGAAATCAACCTGCCGTCGCTGCGCATGGCGTGTTTGCAGTTGCTGCTGGGCGCGTTGAACTGGTCGCTGATGGCGGCCGTGATTTTCACGCTGTTGCCGGCGAAACTGGATTATCCGCTGGTGCTGGGGGTGCTGCTGATCAGCGCGATTGCCGGAGTGCTCACGCATATTCCTGCCGGGCTCGGCGTGCTGGAAGCGGTGTTTATCGGGCTGCTGCAGCATGAGGCGTCACGCGGCAGTTTGCTGGCGGGATTGATTGCCTATCGGGCGATCTATTTTATCTGCCCGTTGTTGATCGCGCTGGTGATGTATTTGGGGGTGGAGGCGAAGGCCAAGGCGTTGCGGGTGAAGAAAACACCCGCTTAGCGGGTTAGCGCGATTGAATGATGCTCAGCCGTTCACCCACTACCATCTCAGTGATCCAATCCACCAGGATCGAGGTGTACGCCTGCTGCGACACCGGATCGCTCAATGAGTGGTCGGCGCCGTCGATGATGCGGTGGGTCAGCGAATGGGTCTGCTGGCACGCCGCGCGGTAACTCATGATGGTGGCGTGGGGCACGTGGTCGTCGGTTTCCGATTCGACGATCAGTACATCTCCGGTGAATTTCGCGCAGGCATGCAAGGCACGATTGGTTTGAGCATGAACCAGCGTGCTGCGGTAATCCATCAGGTCGGCTTTATCCAGCTCACGCTTGGGCTTGAGCCACTCCTGGTCCCGGTACAGCGCAGGCACCCGCAACGCCAGCCAGCGCACCGGGCGCAATGAGGTGAGGATCGCCGCCAAGTAGCCGCCATAGCTGGTGCCCACCACCGCTACCGCCGAGGTGTCGATCGCCGGGTGGGCCAGCAGCCGGTCGTAGGCGGCCAACAGGTCGCGCAGGTTGTCTTCACGGGTCACGCGGGACAGCGGGATACCGGTGCCGGCATGGCCGCGAAGGTCGAAGGTCAAACACACGCAACCGAGCCCAGCAATGCCCTTGGCCCGTTCCAGGTCGCGTTCCTGGCTACCGCCCCAGCCGTGCACGAACAACACGCCCGGCACTTTGGATTTAGGGCTCAGGAAGGTCCCGCTCATCTGTTCGTCGTCTATATCGATCGCAATGCTCTCGCTTCTAGCCGTCATAAGAATCTACCGTCACATATTTGAGGAGAAAGTCGCTGTTTTCAGCGGGACCTCGGTACACCTCGATGGCACCCGCCGGCAGTGTCTGATCCACGTAGGTTTCCACCGAAGACACCTGAATCGCGCGCAGGCCGGGATGGTTGATGAAACTCTGCAGCGCTGCGACCTCCGCGCTGCTGGCCCCGCCCATGCGCCAGGATTGCTCCAGCACGCCACTACGGCGTTGACCTTCGCTGTCCAGGCCCTGAGCGATGTCGTAGTTGCGCCGCGAGGCGTAAAAGCCGGGGTAGGCTTCATCGGCAGCCCTGTCGAAGACCTGCGCTTGCCTGACGGCTTCACGTACATCGTCAGGCAGATCCAGCCTGAGCAGGTCATCATAGTTGCCGGGCACCGCCAGCAGCTTGGAACCGCCATAGACCTCTTCGCCCAGCCCGTCCCGGGTCAGGTATTGCTCGCCGCAGTAGCTGAACAGGTGATCACCAATAAAGCTCTGGCCCACACTGTGAGTGACTACGTCCTGCAGGTCTTGTTCCAGCACCACCCCATCGTTGAACATTGCGGCGGCTTCGGGACGCGCCAGCAGGGCATCGAATTCGTCGAGGCTGCGGATAACCTGTTGCCCGCGCCCCGCGCAGGCGTGCACGGGCTTCAAGCGAATCGGCCCGCTGTAGAGCAAGCGGGTAGCGGCGGGCCGTGCATCTTCCAGCGCAAAGACGCTCAAGCCATCGAGGACGACATCGCGCACCCGCTCACAAAACAGCGGCGACCAGCCTTGCGGCGCCTTGGCTTGCGGGCTTGACAGGCCATGAGTGATGGCTTTGGTACAAATGAACGCGTGCTCGACATACCCCCCCCACAGGTCTTGCGGGCCTTTGATGTCGAGCGCTTGTGCCTGAGCGGCCCCCACCAGCGTTTGTGTGGGCAGCAGGTACAGATCGCGGCCGGCGTGCTTGAGCGGATCGTAGCTGCCGCCGAATTTGAGCCCCAGTATCTGCGCCAGCCAGCGCGCCAGGGCGCGATTGGTCTGGACTTCATGTTGCGGTGCGCCCTCTCGTGTTGAGTGAGCGACCACCCACTTTTTACGTGAAATCGGGGTCATGCGTCCCCCTGGACATCCGGCCATGTGTGTAGGGCAAGCGTAGCAGGGATCAGGCCAAGGTCGTGTTGAGGAGCAGCGCTTGATATTCAGTCAGTTGCCGCAAACGCGATAGCACTTAGCCTGCGCCATTCTGCACGACGCTGCGCCGGGCACGCGGCGTTCTGCACGATTCACACACCGAAGCGGTTGCGGTAGTCACTGGGGGTCAGGCCGGTGATTTTCTTGAAGGTGGCGCGAAAGGCGCTGGGGTCCTGGTAGCCCACCGTCCAGGCGATGTGGTCGATGGTGCCGTTGGTGAACTCCAGCATTTGTCGCGCCTTGCCCACGCGCAGGTGCTGACAGTACTCGGTAGGTTTCAAACCGGTGGCGCTGCGAAAGCGGCGCAGCAAGGTACGTTCTTCAAGGCCCGCCTCTTGTGCCATGGCCGCGATGGACACCTCCACCGCGCCGCTGGCTTGCAGCCAATGCTGAACCTTGAGAATGGCAGCGTCACCATGCCCGAGGATCGGTGCGAAGTTGCTGCCGCATTGGCTGGCGCTGTCACTGTGTTCAATCACCAGAAAACGCGCGGTATCAGCGGCGATGCTCGGCCCCAGCAAACGCTCGACCAGGCGCAGCCCCAACTCGGACCAGGCCATCAGCCCGGCGGTGGTGATCAGGTCGCCGTCATCGACGATGGGTTTATCCGCTTCCAGGCGCACGGCCGGAAAGCGAATGGCGAAGCTGTCGGCGGACGACCAGTGGGCGGTGGCGCTACGCCCATCCAGCAGGCCGCTGCGCGCGAGCATGATCGACCCGATGCACACGCCCGCGAGCACAGTGCCCGCCGCGTGCTGCTGGCGCAGCCATTCGAGCAACGCCGGGGGCGTGTGTTCTTCGCTGAATTCGCCCACCGAGGGAGGCACTAGCACGGCAGCCAAAGGGTGGTCGGGGCCAGGCTGAGTGTCGAACCCCCGCACAGGCTTGCCCTGGGTATCCACCTGCCAATGGCTGACGCGCAACGTCGGCAACTGCGGCGATTGGTGCTCGGCGGCAATGCGATTGGCGACGCCAAACAAATCGGTCAAGCCATGCACGGCGGCCAACTGCGCGCCCTGGTAGATCACTATGCCCAGTTCAACCACGGCCATTGTCAGTTTTCCCCCCGTTATTGTCGGTGCAGCCAATGTCCGGCGTCGGCGCCAGCTAAGATACTGGGCCCATCTACCCATCAGGAGGCAACCCACATGGCCAAGCAAGCACTCATCCTAATCGATATCCAGAACGACTACTTCCCCCAGGGCAAGTGGCCGCTTGACGGTGTTGAAGCCGCCGCGGATAAAGCTGCGCAGGTGCTGCAGGCCTTTCGTCAGGCCGGGGATGCCGTGATTCATGTGCGTCATGAGTTCGCAGGCGATGACGCGCCGTTCTTCACAGCGGGATCCGAAGGTGCGCGTTTGCATGCCAAGGTGCTGAACCAGGGCAATGAGCCGGTGGTGCTCAAGCACTTTGTGAATGCATTTCGCCAGACCAATCTGCGCGAATTGCTTGAACAGCGCAGCATTACCGACGTGGTCGTGGTCGGCAGCATGAGCCATATGTGCATCGACGCCGTGGTGCGGGCGGCGGCAGACCTGGGCTACAAGGTCACGGTGATTCATGACGCATGCGCTACCCGCGACCAGGAGTTCAATGGGCAGGTGATTCCCGCCGCGCAGGTGCATGGCGCGTACATGGCTTCGCTGGCCTTCGGGTATGCGGGGGTGGTGTCGACAGAAGAATATTTGCAGGCCCAAGCGGCGGCTTGACCGCCGCTCGGCGCGGTCAGCGAGTGGCTATGATGAACAGACGCGGGAATGGCAGCAGCACCGTGCCATCGACCAGGGCTGGATAGGCCTGGGCAATCCGTGCCTGGTACTCCTGCAGAAAAGCGGCTTTTTCGTCATCGTTCAGGGGTGCCAGGAAGGGCCGCAGCGCTGAAGCCTTGAACCACTCCACCACTGCCGCGTGGTCCGCCAACGGATGGTGGTAGGTGGTACGCCAGACATCAACGGTGCTGCAATGCCGGTTCAGCAGTTCGAAGTAATAGCTCGCCGAATGCCGCTCGTTATGCCTGACCGCGCCGATCTTCGCGGCCCATGGGCCCTCGGCCGCAACTTCACGGGCGAGCCGGTGGGCAGGCTCGTCGAGGTTGTCCGGCGTCTGTACCGCCAGCGTGCCACTGGGTGTCAGTTGGTTGACCAAGTGCGGATAGAGCGTGGCGTGGTCAGGCAACCATTGCAGGGAAGCATTGGCGAGAATCACGTCAAACCGCTGCGCCGGACGCCAGGCGCCGATATCCGCCAGTTCGAAGCTCAAGGCCGGCAGGCGCTTGCGGGCGTCACGCAGCATGTCATCGGAGCTGTCCATGCCGGTAATGTGAGCGTGTGGAAAGCGTTCGGCCAACACTTGGGTGGAATTGCCGGGGCCACACCCTAAATCGACGGCCGTGCCCACATCGGTATTGGGAATCGCGGCCACCAGATCGCGGACGGGGCGGGTGCGCTGCTGCTCGAACATCGTGTACTGCTTGGCGGACCAGGTCATCGGGGTTTCTCCTTCTCTTGGTGGTTAAGCATCGCCCATAAAAAAACCCCGAAGCCAGGGCTATCGGGGTTTTTTTTGGGTTCTGGGGTTTTAAACCCTAGAACGGAATATCGTCATCAAAGCTGTCGAAATCCGGAGCCGGCTGCGGGGCGGCCTGTTGTGGCGCGGGACGCGACTCACGCTGAGGCTGCTGGCTTGGCTGCGGACGCGATTGCTGTGGACGTGGTGCCGAGTTGGACATGCCGCCCTGGCCCTGTTGGTCGCCCTGTGGACGGCCGCCCAGCAATTGCATGGTGCCTTGCATGTCGACCACGATTTCAGTGGTGTAACGCTTGATGCCGTCTTTTTCCCACTCGCGGGTTTGCAGTTTGCCTTCGATGTAGACCTGCGAACCTTTGCGCAGGTACTCACCGGCGATCTCGGCCACTTTGCCGAACATCGACACGCGGTGCCATTCGGTTTTCTCGACCTTCTGGCCAGTCTGCTTGTCGGTCCACTGTTCGCTGGTCGCCAGACTCAGGTTGGTCACGGCGTTACCGTTAGGCAGGTAGCGAACTTCGGGATCCTGGCCGCATGTACCGACCAATATGACTTTGTTAACCCCACGGGCCATAACGTTCTCCTAGGCTGGGCGCGCTGTCGGCACTGGGTTGACCAGGTGCTCGAGCGTCGCGCGATCCAATAATTCGGTGTCCAATTTGATGTAAATCGCAGCTTCTTCTGCGACCACTACTGCGTCCGTTACTCCAACGACGGCCTTCAGGCGCTCGGCCAAGCCAGCTTCGCGCATCGCTTCAGGCGATAACGGCAGGCGTAGGCTCGTCACATACGGAGGTTCGCGCATGGTAACAGCAAAGACCAGCCAAAGTGCAGCCAGCCCGGCGCATCCGAGGAACACAACCGACAAACCGCCATGCTGGAACATCCAGCCGCCCATGATTCCGCCCAGCGCCGAACCGAGGAACTGGCTGGTGGAATAAACGCCCATTGCCGTGCCCTTGCCGCCAGCCGGTGAAACTTTGCTGATCAGCGACGGCAATGACGCCTCCAGCAGGTTGAACGCGGTGAAGAACACCACCGTGCCGACCACCAGCGCCCGCAAGCTGTCGCCGAACTGCCAGAAGAATAGTTCAGTGAGCATCAATGTCGCGACGGCGCCGAGCAGAACTCGTTTCATTTTGCGTTTCTTCTCGCCGTAGATGATGAACGGAATCATGGCGAAGAACGAAATCAACAGTGCGGTAAGGTAGACCCACCAGTGCTGCTCCTTGGGCAAACCGGCTTTCTGCACCAGCGCCAGGGGCAAGGCGACGAAGCTGCACATCAGCATTGCGTGCAACACGAAGATACCTAAATCCAGGCGCAGCAGGTCCGGATGCTTGAGCGTCGGCAACAGCGCCTTGCGCGCGACGCCGGACTCACGGTGCTGCAGCGTGCCGGTCGAGCGCGGCACCATGAAGGCCACGATCACGATCCCGAACAACGCCATGCCGCCGGTGGCCAGGAACAACCCGTGCAGGCCGAAAGCGCGAGTCAGCAGCGGGCCGACCACCATCGCCACGGCAAACGACAAACCAATGGTCATGCCGATCATGGCCATGGCCTTGGTGCGATGTTGTTCGCGGGTAAGGTCCGACAGCAAGGCCATCACCGCAGCGGAAATCGCCCCGGCGCCTTGCAGGATCCGTCCGGCGATCACGCCCCAGATCGAATCGGACTGCGCCGCGAGCACACTGCCGAGGGCGAACACGATCAACCCCAGGTAAATCACCGGGCGACGGCCAATACGGTCGGAAATGATGCCGAAGGGTATCTGGAAGATCGCCTGGGTCAGGCCATAGGCGCCAATCGCCAGGCCGATCAATGCGGGGGTCGCGCCTGCGAGATCCATTCCATAGGTCGCCAGCACCGGCAACACCATAAACATGCCCAGCATACGGAAGGCGAACACCAGGGCCAGACCGCTTGCCGCTCGGGTCTCGCCGCTACTCATGCGTTCGCTGTGGGGATCGTGCATGGAAAAACCTCGTGTGAACCGGCGGCGATTCTACCAGTCCCATCGATTGAGAGGGTATATGCGGCGCTTTGCCGCGCAGCTTTCATGTAAGGCTGCAAGCGGCCTTTTGACAGTGTATATTCATCCAGTCTTTAGCCGTATACTCCGGCATTATTTACGCCCGCCGTGCGAGGCCATCTTGGACAAGATCCTGATTCGTGGGGCTAGAACCCACAACCTGAAGAACATCGACCTGACCCTGCCCCGGGACAAACTGATCGTCATCACCGGCCTGTCCGGTTCGGGCAAATCGTCCCTGGCGTTCGACACGCTGTATGCCGAAGGCCAGCGGCGCTATGTGGAATCGCTGTCGGCCTATGCCCGGCAGTTCCTGTCCATGATGGAAAAGCCCGACGTCGACACCATCGAAGGTTTGTCGCCGGCCATTTCCATCGAGCAGAAATCGACGTCCCATAACCCACGCTCCACCGTGGGCACCATTACCGAAATCTACGATTACCTGCGTCTGCTGTATGCACGCGTGGGTATTCCGCGCTGCCCGGACCACGATATTCCGTTGGAAGCCCAGACAGTCAGCCAGATGGTTGACCTGGTGCTGACCCAGCCGGAAGGCGCCAAGCTGATGCTGCTGGCGCCCGTCATCCGCGAGCGCAAGGGTGAACATCTGTCGGTCTTTGAAGAGTTGCGGGCGCAAGGTTTCGTGCGCGCTCGCATCAACGGCAAGCTTTATGAGCTGGATGAAGCGCCGAAGCTCGACAAGCAGAAGAAGCATTCCATCGACGTGGTGGTTGACCGTTTCAAGGTGCGTGCCGATCTGCAGCAACGTCTGGCGGAATCCTTCGAGACCGCGTTGAAGCTGGCCGACGGTATTGCCCTGGTCGCGCCGATGGACGATGAGCCGGGCGAAGAGATCATCTTCTCCGCACGCTTTGCCTGCCCGATCTGCGGCCATGCCATCAGCGAGCTGGAACCCAAGCTGTTTTCCTTCAACAACCCGGCCGGCGCCTGCCCGACCTGTGACGGCCTGGGCGTCAAGCAGTTCTTCGACATCAAGCGCCTGGTCAATGGCGACCTGACGCTGGCGGAGGGGGCGATTCGTGGCTGGGACAGGCGCAACGTCTACTACTTCCAGATGCTGGGGTCGTTGGCGTCGCACTACAAGTTCAGCCTCGAAGTGCCGTTCAACCAACTGCCGGCGGACCAGCAGAAGGTCATCCTCAACGGCAGCGGCTCGCAGAACGTCGACTTCAAGTATCTGAACGACCGTGGTGACATCGTCAAGCGTTCCCACCCGTTCGAAGGCATCGTGCCGAACCTTGAGCGCCGTTACCGCGAGACGGAATCGGCCAGTGTGCGTGAAGAACTGGCGAAATTCCTCAGCACCCAACCTTGCCCTGATTGCCGTGGCACTCGCCTGCGCCGTGAAGCGCGGCATGTGTGGGTTGGCGAGAAGACATTGCCGGCGGTGACCAACCTGCCAATCGGCGATGCCTGTGAGTACTTTGGTGTGCTCAAGCTGACCGGCCGTCGTGGGGAGATTGCCGACAAGATCCTCAAGGAAATCCGCGAGCGTTTGCAGTTCCTGGTCAACGTTGGCCTGGACTATCTGTCCCTGGACCGCAGCGCCGATACCCTGTCGGGCGGCGAGGCCCAGCGGATTCGCCTGGCCAGCCAGATCGGCGCGGGACTGGTGGGCGTGTTGTACATCCTCGATGAGCCATCAATCGGCTTGCATCAACGCGACAACGATCGCCTGCTGGGTACGCTGAAACACCTGCGGGATATCGGCAACACGGTGATTGTGGTCGAGCACGACGAGGACGCCATTCGCCTCGCGGATTACGTCGTCGATATCGGCCCGGGAGCTGGCGTACATGGCGGGCATATTGTTGCCGAAGGCACGCCTGCCGAGGTGATGGCTCACCCGGACTCCCTGACCGGTAAATACCTGTCTGGCCGGGTAAAAATCCAGGTGCCGGCCAAGCGCACGCCGCGCAACAAGAAGATGGCGTTGCACCTCAAGGGCGCTCGTGGCAACAACTTGCGCAATGTGGATCTGGAAATACCCCTGGGCCTGCTGACCTGTGTGACCGGGGTGTCCGGCTCGGGCAAGTCGACGCTGATCAACAACACGTTGTTCCCCCTCAGTGCTACCGCCCTGAACGGCGCCACCACCCTGGAAGCAGCGGGCCACGACAGCATCAAGGGCCTGGAGCATCTGGACAAGGTGGTCGACATCGACCAGAGCCCGATTGGCCGTACGCCGCGGTCCAACCCTGCGACTTACACCGGGCTGTTCACGCCGATTCGCGAGTTGTTCGCCGGTGTTCCGGAGTCCCGCTCACGCGGTTACGGGCCGGGCCGGTTCTCGTTCAACGTCAAGGGCGGCCGCTGTGAAGCCTGCCAGGGCGACGGCTTGATCAAGGTCGAGATGCACTTCCTGCCGGATATCTATGTGCCGTGCGACGTGTGCAAGAGCAAGCGCTATAACCGCGAAACCCTGGAAATCAAATACAAGGGCAAGAACATCCACGAAACCCTGGAGATGACCATCGAGGAAGCTCGGGTGTTCTTCGATGCGGTTCCGGCGTTGGCGCGCAAGCTGCAGACGTTGATGGATGTAGGCTTGTCTTATATCAAGCTGGGGCAGTCGGCGACCACGCTGTCGGGTGGTGAAGCGCAGCGGGTTAAACTGTCGCGTGAGTTGTCCAAACGGGATACGGGCAAAACCCTGTATATCCTTGATGAGCCAACCACTGGCCTGCACTTTGCCGATATTCAGCAACTGCTGGACGTACTGCATCGCTTGCGCGACCACGGTAATACAGTGGTGGTGATTGAACACAACCTGGATGTGATCAAGACCGCCGACTGGTTGGTCGACCTGGGACCGGAAGGCGGCTCCAAGGGCGGGCAGATCATTGCGGTCGGTACGCCGGAGCAAGTCGCCGAGATGTCGCAATCCCATACTGGCTACTACCTGAAGCCGCTGCTGGAGCGCGACCGGGCCTGATTTATCGGGCCCGATAAAAAGCCCCTGTCACCTCATCGGCGGCAGGGGCTTTTTCGTAGCCGGAATCAGAACTGCGATTGCAGGTAGTTTTCCAGGCCAATCAGCTTGATCAGACCCAACTGCTTTTCCAGCCAGTAGGTGTGATCTTCTTCGGTGTCATTCAATTGCACCCGCAGGATCTCGCGAGTGACATAGTCGTTGTGCTGCTCGCACAGCTCAATGCCCTTGCAGAGAGCGGCACGGACCTTATATTCGAGACGAAGGTCGGCAGCGAGCATTTCCGGCACTGTGGTGCCCACATCCAAGTCGTCGGGACGCATGCGCGGCGTGCCTTCGAGCATGAGGATACGACGCATCAGTGCGTCAGCGTGCTGCGCCTCTTCTTCCATCTCATGGTTAATACGTTCATAGAGCTCGGTAAAGCCCCAGTCTTCGTACATACGCGAATGGATGAAATATTGGTCACGAGCTGCCAGTTCGCCCGTCAGCAACGTGTTGAGGTAATCGATTACGTCGGGGTGACCTTGCATCGCCCTACATCTCCCTGCTTGAAAGTCTGTAGTTTGAACCATGCTGACCTGAAGGTCACGGGATCAACGGCAGAAAAGCGAAGATTTCCGGAGAAAAGTAGCTGAAATAACGCAAAAACCGCCCAAATGAGGGCGGTTCTGCTTATCGTTTAGAGTCAGTTAAGCGATACACCCAGTGCATTTGCGATTGCTTCTCCATAAGCGGGATCCGCTTTATAGAAATGCTGCAACTGACGCTGGACCACATCACTGGAAACACCGCCCATCGCGCCGGCAATGTTGCTGGTCAGCAGCGCTTTTTGCTCGTCATTCATCAAGCGGAACAGTGCACCGGCGTGGCTGTAGTAATCCGTGTCTTCGCGATGATCATAACGATCAGCTGCACCGCTCAAGGCCAGTGCAGGCTCAGCGTACTGTGGCGCCTGCTTTGGCGCATCCGCGTAGCTGTTTGGCTCATAGTTCGGCGCAGCGCCACCATTACTGCCAAAGGCCATCGAACCGTCACGCTGGTAGCTGTTGACCGGGTTCCGTGGAGCATTCACCGGCAGTTGCTGATGATTGGTGCCAACACGGTACCGGTGAGCATCTGCGTAGGCAAAGACTCGACCTTGCAGCATGCGGTCCGGCGACAGGCCAACGCCTGGAACCATGTTGCTTGGGCCGAAAGCGGCCTGCTCCACTTCGGCGAAATAGTTCTGCGGGTTGCGGTTGAGTTCCAGCTCGCCCACCTCGATCAGTGGGAATTCTTTTTGCGACCAGGTCTTGGTTACGTCAAACGGGTTTTCGTAGTGAGCGTTCGCTTGAGCCTCGGTCATGATCTGGATGCAAACGCGCCATTTCGGGAAATCACCACGCTCGATGGCGCCGAACAGATCGCGCTGGGCATAGTCTGGATCGGTACCCGCCAGGCGCGCGGCCTCAGCTGGCGCCAGGTTCTTGATGCCTTGCTGGGTCTTGTAGTGCCATTTCACCCAGTGACGCTCGCCTTTGGCATTGATCAGGCTGTAGGTGTGACTGCCGAAGCCGTGCATGTGGCGATAGCCATCGGGGATGCCACGGTCCGAGAACAGGATGGTGACCTGGTGCAGCGCCTCTGGGGAATGCGACCAGAAGTCCCACATCATCTGTGCGCTTTTCAGGTTGCTTTGCGGCAAGCGCTTTTGGGTGTGGATGAAATCCGGAAACTTCAGCGGATCACGGATGAAGAACACAGGCGTATTGTTGCCAACGATGTCCCAGTTGCCTTCCTCGGTGTAGAACTTCAAGGCGAAGCCGCGTGGGTCGCGCTCAGTGTCAGCGGAACCACGCTCACCTCCTACAGTGGAGAACCGCAGGAAGGTCGGGGTTTGCTTACCCACTGACTCGAACAGCTTGGCGCTGGTGTAGTGAGTAATGTCCTGGGTGACTGTGAACGTACCGTAGGCGCCCGAACCTTTGGCGTGTACACGGCGCTCTGGAATATTCTCACGATTGAAGTGAGCGAGCTTCTCGATCAGGTGAAAGTCGTCGAGCAGCAGCGGGCCACGAGGACCGGCGGAACGGGAATTCTGATTATCCGCAACGGGAGCGCCGCTGGCGGTGGTAAGGATTTTATTCTGGCTCATGCGCAATCTTCCTCAGGTGAGACTTGAAACTGCCGGCTAATCGGCTTGGTGGAAGTATTAATCAACAGCATGACACCCACAAATTTATTAAATTGCAGGCTTCAATAGAAAATTACTACCAAACAAGCCGGCGTCCATCATGCCCACCGTCGCCTCGGGAAACTTGTACCTATCGCGCTTTTATGACGCGCACAAAAAACCGGGCACTAGGCCCGGTTCTTCGTTGCAGACTGTCGTCTTACTCGGCGCTTACAGCTTCGCCGGCAGTAGCACGATCAACCAACTCGACGTACGCCATAGGCGCGTTGTCGCCAGTGCGGAAGCCGCACTTGAGGATGCGCAGGTAGCCACCCTCACGGGTAGCGTAACGCTTGCCCAGGTCGTTGAAGAGCTTACCAACGATAGCTTTCGAACGAGTACGGTCGAAAGCCAGACGGCGGTTAGCCAGGCTGTCTGTCTTGGCCAAAGTGATCAGCGGCTCAGCAACGCGACGCAGTTCTTTAGCTTTCGGCAGTGTAGTTTTGATCAGCTCGTGCTCGAACAGCGACACCGCCATGTTTTGGAACATGGCCTTGCGGTGCGAGCTGGTACGGCTCAGGTGACGACCACTTTTACGATGACGCATGGTTCATTCCTTACCAAACTCACGTTCGGTGATTACGACGATCAGGCAGTCGCCTTGTCGTCCTTCTTAAGACTTGCAGGCGGCCAGTTGTCGAGGCGCATGCCGAGGGACAGACCGCGGGAGGCCAGAACGTCCTTGATTTCAGTCAAGGATTTCTTGCCCAGGTTCGGAGTCTTCAACAGTTCTACTTCGGTACGCTGAATCAGGTCACCGATGTAGTAAATGTTTTCCGCCTTAAGGCAGTTAGCCGAACGTACAGTCAGTTCCAGATCGTCAACCGGGCGAAGCAGGATCGGATCGATCTCGTCTTCCTGCTCGATTACCACTGGTTCGCTGTCACCTTTGAGGTCGACGAACGCAGCCAACTGCTGTTGCAGAATGGTTGCAGCGCGGCGGATAGCCTCTTCAGGATCCAGAGTACCGTTGGTTTCCAGATCAATAACCAGCTTGTCCAGGTTAGTACGCTGCTCGACACGGGCGTTTTCCACCACGTATGCGATACGGCGAACCGGGCTGAACGAAGAGTCAAGCTGCAAGCGACCAATGCTGCGGCTTTCGTCTTCATCGCTCTGACGCGAGTCGGCCGGTTCATAACCACGACCACGAGCTACAGTGAGCTTCATGTTCAGGGCGCCGTTAGACGCCAGGTTAGCGATTACGTGATCGGGATTAACGATCTCGACATCATGATCCAGCTGAATATCGGCAGCGGTAACCACCCCCGAACCCTTCTTCGACAAGGTCAGCGTAACTTCGTCACGGCCGTGCAGCTTGATAGCCAGACCTTTAAGGTTCAACAGGATTTCAATTACGTCTTCCTGTACACCTTCGATGGCGCTGTACTCGTGGAGCACACCGTCAATCTCGGCCTCGACTACTGCACAGCCGGGCATTGAGGACAACAGGATGCGGCGCAGCGCGTTGCCCAGGGTGTGGCCAAAACCACGCTCGAGAGGCTCGAGAGTAATTTTAGCGCGGGTTGGACTGACAACCTGCACATCAATGTGGCGGGGTGTCAGGAACTCATTTACCGAAATCTGCATGGATGCACCTATTTTCTAGCCCTTACTTGGAGTAGAGCTCGACAATCAGGCTTTCGTTGATGTCGGCGGACAGATCACTGCGAGCAGGAACGTTCTTGAAAACGCCCGACTTCTTCTCAGTGTCTACTTCTACCCATTCTACGCGGCCACGTTGGGCACACAGATCGAGAGCTTGGACAATGCGAAGTTGGTTTTTTGCTTTCTCGCGAATCGCGACCACGTCACCAGCACGAACCTGGTAAGACGGTACGTTAACGGTTTGGCCGTTTACGCTGACGGATTTGTGCGATACCAGCTGACGGGATTCGGCGCGAGTCGAACCAAAGCCCATACGGTATACAACGTTGTCCAGACGGCATTCGAGCAGTTGCAGCAGGTTTTCACCGGTTGCACCTTTCTTGCCAGCAGCTTCTTTGTAGTAGCCGCTGAACTGACGCTCGAGAACGCCGTAGATACGACGGACCTTCTGCTTTTCACGCAGTTGGGTGCCGTAATCGGACTGGCGACCGCGGCGTTGGCCGTGGATACCAGGTGCTGCTTCAATGTTGCACTTCGATTCGATCGCGCGCACGCCGCTCTTCAAGAAGAGATCGGTGCCTTCACGACGAGCGAGTTTGCATTTTGGACCAATGTAACGAGCCATTCTTTACAATCTCCTGGATTACACGCGGCGCTTCTTCGGCGGACGGCACCCGTTGTGCGGGATTGGCGTCACGTCGGTGATGCTGGCGATCTTATAGCCACAGCCGTTCAAAGCACGGACAGCAGACTCACGACCTGGACCTGGACCTTTGACGTTAACGTCGAGGTTTTTCAGGCCGTATTCCAGCGCAGCTTGACCAGCACGTTCAGCAGCTACTTGAGCAGCAAACGGGGTGGACTTGCGGGAACCGCGGAAACCCGAACCACCGGAGGTAGCCCAAGAAAGCGCGTTACCTTGACGGTCGGTGATGGTCACGATTGTGTTGTTAAAAGAAGCATGGATGTGGGCGATGCCATCAACCACTGTCTTTTTAACTTTTTTACGAGGACGAGCAGCAGGTTTTGCCATGATAATTTTCCTGTCGATTCGCGTGGGCGATTACTTGCGGATCGGCTTACGCGGACCTTTACGGGTACGCGCGTTAGTCTTGGTACGCTGACCGCGCACTGGAAGACCACGACGATGACGCAGACCACGGTAGCAACCGAGGTCCATCAAACGCTTGATTTTCATGTTGATTTCGCGACGCAGGTCACCTTCAGTGGTGAACTTCGCCACTTCGCCACGCAACAGCTCAATCTGCTCGTCGCTCAGATCCTTGATCTTTGCGGCTGGGTTTACCCCAGTGTCTGCGCAAATTTTCTGCGCAGTAGTGCGACCAACACCATAGATGTAGGTCAGCGAGATAACAGTGTGCTTGTTATCTGGAATGTTAACGCCTGCAATACGGGCCATTCAGTGGGACTCCAATTGACAGCTACCTACGCCCCGGAAGCCAAGAAATAGGGCGCGAGATAATATCGCTGTAATAACAAATAATCAACCCGGCAGCGCACTAGCTGCCGGGCTTCAAGCGGATCACACTCAGCCTTGGCGCTGTTTGTGACGCGGTTCCGCGCTGCAAATTACTCGAACAACACCTTCGCGGCGAATAATCTTGCAGTTGCGGCACAGCTTTTTCACCGATGCACGAACTTTCATCACCAACTCCTCGAACCTTATGGGGTACTCAGCGCAACATGCCGCTGCCGTAGCCCTTCAGGTTGGCTTTCTTCATCAGGGATTCGTACTGGTGCGAAACGAGGTGCGATTGTACTTGGGACATGAAGTCCATCACAACCACGACCACGATCAGCAACGAGGTCCCGCCAAGGTAGAACGGAACGTTTGCCGCAACCACCAGGAACTGGGGAAGCAAACACACGGCCGTCATATATAGAGCACCGAACAGGGTCAAACGAGTCAGAACGCCATCAATGTAGCGTGCAGACTGCTCACCCGGACGAATACCCGGAATAAAGGCACCGGACTTCTTCAGGTTTTCCGCTACGTCTTTCGGATTGAACATCAACGCCGTATAGAAGAAGCAGAAGAAAATAATCCCTGCACTAAACAGCAGAATATTCAACGGCTGACCAGGAGCGATCGACTGAGAGAGGTCCTGCAGCCAGCCCATATTTTCAGACTGACCAAACCAGGTACCCAACGAAGCCGGAAACAGCAAGATGCTGCTCGCGAAAATTGCCGGAATAACGCCGGCCATATTCACCTTCAGCGGCAAGTGGCTGGTCTGCGCAGCAAAGACCTTACGGCCCTGCTGACGCTTGGCGTAGTGAACAGCAATACGACGCTGACCACGCTCAATGAACACCACGAAACCGATAATCGCTACTGCCAGCAAACCGATGGCAACCAGGGCGAAGATATTGATATCACCCTGACGCGCAGACTCGAAAGACTGCCCAATTGCTCTCGGAAGACCGGCGACGATACCTGCGAAAATCAACATCGAGATACCGTTACCAACACCACGCTCAGTAATCTGCTCACCCAGCCACATCATGAACATCGCACCAGCCACAAACGTGGATACCGCGACGAAATGGAAGCCAAAGTCACCAGTGAACGCAACGCCCTGCCCTGCCAGGCCAACGGACATGCCGATAGCTTGAACCAGAGCGAGGACGACAGTGCCGTAGCGGGTGTACTGGCTAATCTTGCGACGGCCAGCTTCACCTTCCTTCTTCAACTGCTCCAGCTGCGGGCTGACGGCGGTCATCAGTTGCATGATGATCGATGCCGAAATGTACGGCATGATCCCCAGTGCAAAGATGCTCATCCGCTCCAGCGCGCCGCCGGAAAACATGTTGAACAAGCTAAGAATGGTCCCCTCATTCTGTCGAAACAGGTCTGCGAGTCGGTCCGGGTTGATACCTGGAACCGGGATGTGTGCGCCTATTCGGTAGACGATAATCGCCAGGAACAGAAAACGCAGACGAGCCCAAAGTTCAGACATACCGCCTTTGCCGAGCGCTGAGAGAGCACCTTGCTTAGCCATTTATTCCTCGAACTTGCCGCCAGCTGCTTCGATAGCCGAACGCGCACCTTTGGTGGCGCCGATTCCCTTGCCGATAGTGACAGCGCGAGTCACTTCACCGGACAGCATGATTTTCACACGCTGTACGTTGACGTTGATCACGTTGGCATCTTTCAGGGTCTGCACAGTAACGATGTCGCCTTCCACTTTAGCCAGCTCGGACAGACGCACTTCTGCGCGGTCCATGGCTTTCAGGGATACGAAACCGAACTTAGGCAGGCGACGATGCAGCGGCTGTTGACCGCCTTCAAAGCCTGGAGCAATGGTGCCACCGGAGCGGGAGGTCTGACCTTTGTGGCCACGGCCACCGGTCTTACCCAAACCACTACCGATACCACGGCCCGGACGATGCTTTTCGCGACGGGAACCCGGCGCTGGACTCAGATCATTGAGTTTCATCGATTAACCCTCTACACGCAGCATGTAGTAAGCCTTGTTGATCATCCCGCGATTCTCGGGAGTATCCTGGACTTCTACAGTGTGACCGATGCGACGCAGACCCAGACCTTTAACACACAGCTTGTGGTTAGGAATGCGGCCGGTCATGCTTTTGATCAGCGTTACTTTAACGGTAGCCATGATCAGAAGATCTCCTTCACAGTCAGGCCACGCTTGGCAGCGATGGACTCAGGAGATTGCATAGCTTTCAAACCTTTGAAAGTGGCGTGAACCACGTTTACCGGGTTAGTCGAGCCGTAGCACTTGGCCAGAACGTTCTGAACGCCAGCAACTTCGAGGACAGCACGCATAGCGCCGCCAGCGATGATACCGGTACCTTCAGAAGCAGGCTGCATGTACACCTTCGAAGCGCCATGGGCGGACTTCATTGCGTACTGCAGGGTAGTGCCGTTCAGATCAACCTGGATCATGTTGCGACGAGCAGCTTCCATTGCCTTCTGGATCGCGGCAGGCACTTCACGTGACTTGCCACGGCCGAAGCCAACACGCCCTTTACCATCACCCACCACGGTCAACGCGGTGAAAGTGAAGATACGGCCGCCTTTAACGGTTTTGGCTACGCGGTTAACTTGAACCAGCTTCTCAATGTAGCCTTCGTCGCGCTTTTGGTCGTTATTTGACATAACTTAGAACTCCAGCCCAGCTTCACGAGCAGCATCAGCCAGCGCTTTAACGCGGCCGTGGTACTTGAAGCCAGAGCGGTCGAAAGCCACTTGCGAGACGCCCACGGCCTTAGCACGTGTAGCGACCAGCTGGCCAACCTTAGTGGCCGCGTCGATGTTGCCGGTGGCACCATCACGCAGTTCTTTATCCAAAGTCGAGGCGCTTGCCAGGACTTTGTTGCCGTCGGCCGAGATGACCTGGGCGTAGATGTGCTGCGACGAGCGATACACGCAGAGACGCACGACTTCGAGTTCGTGCATTTTCAGGCGTGCTTTGCGAGCGCGACGCAGTCGAGTAACTTTTTTGTCGGTCATTTGCTATGCCCTACTTCTTCTTGGCTTCTTTACGACGGACGACTTCGTCCGCGTAGCGCACACCTTTGCCTTTGTACGGCTCTGGTGGACGGAAGTCGCGGATCTCAGCGGCCACCTGACCTACCAGCTGCTTATCGATGCCCTTGATCAGGATATCGGTTTGGCTAGGGGTCTCAGCGGTGATGCCTTCCGGCAGTTCGTAATCCACTGGGTGCGAGAAGCCAAGGGCCAGGTTCAAAACCGTGCCTTTTGCTTGCGCTTTGTAACCAACACCGACCAGCTGGAGCTTACGCTCGAAGCCTTGGCTTACGCCTTGGACCATGTTGTTTACCAACGCACGCGTGGTACCGGCCATTGCGCGAGTTTGTTGATCGCCATTGCGAGCAGCGAAACGCAGCTCACCAGCTTCTTCAACGATCTCAACGGACGAATGGATATTCAGTTCAAGAGTGCCCTTGGCACCCTTCACCGAAAGCTGTTGGCCTGCGAATTTGACTTCGACACCGGCTGGCAGCTTAACGGGGTTCTTAGCGACGCGAGACATGCTTATCCCCCCTTAGAACACAGTGCAAAGAACTTCGCCGCCGACACCGGCAGCGCGCGCAGCACGATCCGTCATCACACCTTTGTTGGTGGAGACGATAGACACGCCCAGACCGCCACGAACTTTCGGCAGATCTTCAGCGGACTTGTACTGACGCAGGCCTGGACGGCTAACGCGCTTCACTTCCTCGATGACCGAACGGCCTTCGAAGTATTTCAGCTCGATGGACAGCAGTGGCTTGATTTCGCTGCTGATCTGATAACCCGCAATGTAGCCTTCGTCTTTCAGGACTTTGGCAACAGCTACCTTCAACTTGGAAGATGGCATGCTTACGACGGACTTTTCAGCCATCTGGGCATTACGGATACGAGTTAGCATGTCCGCTAACGGGTCCTGCATACTCATGGGCTAGACGCTCCTAATACAAAAAAATTAGCCTTGCGGCTACATATGTCGCCGAGAATCTTCCGAGCGTAAAAAACACGGGCTCAGGCGAGCCGCGTATTTTAGACACAGTCCGGAAATGAAACAAGCCCCAAAAGGGGCTTGTTCCAGATTCAAGGCCACCGGCGGTCAGTATCTTGCGAACCCGACCACCTTGGCGTTGAAAGTACTTACCAGCTGGCTTTAACCAGACCTGGGACGTCACCACGCATTGCCGCTTCACGCAGTTTGTTACGGCCAAGGCCGAACTTGCGGTAAACGCCGTGTGGACGACCGGTCAGGCGGCAGCGGTTACGCATGCGCGAGGCGCTTGCGTCACGTGGCTGCTTCTGCAGAGCAACTGTAGCTTCCCAACGCGCTTCTGGACTTGCGTTCAGATCAACGATGATTGCTTTCAGTGCTGCACGCTTCTTGGCGTACTTGGCAACCGTGAGCTGACGTTTCAGCTCGCGGTTTTTCATGCTCATCTTGGCCATGGTCCTACTCCAATCAGTTGCGGAACGGGAATTTGAAAGCACGCAACAGGGCGCGACCTTCATCATCGTTCTTGGCAGTGGTGGTCAGGGTGATGTCCAGACCGCGGAGAGCATCGATCTTGTCGTAGTCGATTTCCGGGAAGATGATCTGCTCTTTCACGCCCATGCTGTAGTTACCACGACCATCGAAGGACTTGGCATTCAGGCCGCGGAAGTCGCGAACCCGAGGCAGGGAGATCGACAGCAGACGATCCAGGAATTCATACATACGCTCACGGCGCAGAGTCACTTTGACGCCGATCGGCCAGCCTTCGCGGACTTTAAAGCCAGCGATGGATTTCCGAGCGTAAGTCACAACGACTTTTTGACCGGTGATCTTTTCCAGGTCAGCAACAGCGTGCTCGATGACTTTTTTGTCACCGACCGCTTCGCCCAAACCCATGTTCAGGGTGATTTTGGTAACGCGTGGAACTTCCATCACGTTCGAAAGCTTAAGTTCTTCCTTAAGTTTCGGTGCGATTTCTTTCCAGTAAATCTCTTTTAGTCGTGCCATGGTCTTCTACCTAGCAGTGTTCAAGCATCAACCGCTTTTTGGGTCGACTTGAAGACACGAATTTTCTTGCCATCTTCTACTTTGAAACCAACGCGGTCAGCCTTGTTGGTTTCGCCGTTGAAAATGGCGACGTTAGAAGCGTCCAGTGGAGCTTCTTTTTCGACGATACCGCCTTGCACGCCCGACATCGGGTTAGGCTTGGTATGACGCTTGACCAGGTTCAGACCACCGATAACCAGACGGTTATTAGCGAGAACCTTAAGCACCTTACCGCGCTTACCTTTGTCTTTGCCGGCGATCACGATGATCTCGTCGTCACGACGAATCTTTTGCATGTCGGATCTCCTTACAGCACTTCTGGGGCGAGCGAGACGATCTTCATGAACTTCTCAGTACGAAGTTCACGGGTCACTGGCCCAAAGATACGGGTGCCGATAGGCTCTTGCTTGTTGTTCAGAAGAACAGCAGCGTTGCCATCAAAGCGGATAATGGAGCCATCAGCACGACGTACGCCGTGACGAGTGCGGACTACAACAGCAGTCATCACTTGGCCTTTTTTCACTTTACCGCGAGGAATTGCTTCCTTGACGGTCACTTTGATGATGTCACCGATACCAGCGTAACGACGATGGGAGCCACCCAGCACCTTGATGCACATAACGCGGCGAGCGCCGCTGTTATCGGCCACATCGAGCATGGATTGAGTCTGAATCATATAATTTCTCCGACCCCTAGTCCTTAGACTTCCACAGCGCGTTCGAGAACATCAACCAGCGCCCAAGACTTGGTCTTGGCCAGCGGACGAGTTTCACGAATAGTGACCTTGTCGCCGATGTGGCACTGATTGGTTTCGTCGTGCGCGTGCAGCTTAGTCGAACGCTTAACATATTTACCGTAGATCGGGTGCTTAACGCGACGCTCGATCAAAACGGTGATGGTTTTGTCCATCTTGTCGCTGACAACACGGCCAGTCAGCGTACGGACAGTCTTTTCGGCTTCAGCCATGATCACTTACCTGCCTGCTGGTTGAGCACAGTCTTCACGCGAGCGATGTCACGCTTAACTTGCGAGAGCAGATGAGACTGCCCCAACTGGCCAGTTGCTTTCTGCATACGCAGATTGAACTGGTCGCGCAGCAGGCCGAGCAGTTGCTCGTTCAGCTGCTGTGCGGATTTTTCACGAAGTTCATTCGCTTTCATCACATCACCGTCCGTTTAACAAAGGAGGTGGCGAGCGGCAGCTTTGCAGCAGCCAGGGCGAAAGCCTCACGCGCCAGCTCTTCAGAAACGCCCTCGATTTCATACAGGACTTTGCCTGGCTGAATCTGGGCTACCCAGTATTCCACGTTACCCTTACCTTTACCCATCCGAACCTCGAGAGGTTTTTTGGAGATCGGCTTGTCCGGGAATACACGGATCCAGATCTTGCCGCCACGTTTTACGTGACGGGTCAGAGCACGACGCGCTGACTCGATCTGACGAGCGGTGAGACGACCACGAGCTACAGACTTCAGCGCGAACTCGCCGAAGCTGACTTTGCTACCGCGCTGAGCCAGACCACGGTTGTGGCCTGTCATCTGCTTGCGGAACTTCGTACGCTTAGGTTGCAACATTTGGCGTACCCCTTACTTAGCAGCTTTTTTACGAGGCGCTGGTGCTTGTGGTTTCAGTTCTTCTTGGCGACCACCAATTACTTCGCCTTTGAAGATCCAAACCTTTACACCGATCACACCGTAGGTGGTGTGAGCTTCGTAGTTGGCATAGTCGATGTCGGCACGCAGGGTGTGCAGTGGCACACGACCTTCGCGATACCATTCAGTACGTGCGATTTCAGCACCGCCGAGACGACCGCTCACTTGGATTTTGATGCCTTTGGCACCAATGCGCATGGCGTTCTGTACAGCGCGCTTCATAGCGCGACGGAACATTACGCGACGCTCCAGCTGCTGAGCTACGCTCTGCGCAACCAGCATACCGTCGAGCTCCGGCTTGCGGATCTCTTCGATATTGATGTGCACAGGCACACCCATTTGCTTGGTCAGGTCCTGACGCAGCTTCTCAACATCTTCACCTTTCTTCCCGATAACGATACCTGGACGAGCAGTGTGGATGGTGATACGTGCGGTTTGCGCCGGGCGATGGATATCGATACGGCTTACGGACGCGCTTTTTAGTTTGTCTTGGAGATACTCACGCACCTTCAGATCAGCGAACAAATAGTCCGCATAAGTCCGGCCGTCTGCATACCAGACGGAGGTGTGTTCCTTGACGATTCCCAGGCGAATGCCAATGGGATGTACTTTCTGACCCATCTCTTCGACTCCGTTACTTGTCAGCAACCTTGACAGTGATATGGCAAGACCGCTTGACGATGCGATCAGCACGGCCTTTGGCACGTGGCATGATGCGCTTCAGCGAACGCCCTTCGTTGACGAAAACGGTGCTGACCTTCAGGTCATCAACGTCTGCGCCTTCGTTGTGCTCGGCGTTGGCTACGGCCGACTCCAGCACTTTCTTCATGATCTCGGCGGCTTTCTTACTGCTGAAAGCCAACAGGTTGAGCGCTTCGCCCACCTTCTTCCCGCGGATCTGGTCGGCGACCAAGCGGGCTTTCTGGGCGGAGATTCGAGCGCCCGACAACTTAGCGGCTACTTCCATTTCCTAACCCCTTAACGCTTGGCTTTCTTGTCTGCCACGTGCCCACGATAAGTGCGGGTACCGGCAAACTCGCCCAGTTTGTGGCCGACCATGTCTTCGTTAACGAGAACTGGGACGTGTTGACGACCGTTGTGTACTGCGATGGTCAGACCGACCATTTGTGGCAGGATCATCGAACGACGCGACCAGGTCTTAACTGGTTTGCGATCGTTCTTTTCCGCCGCCACTTCGATCTTCTTCAGTAGGTGAAGATCAATAAAAGGACCTTTTTTCAGAGAACGTGGCACTGTCGTATCCCTCTATTTACTTGCGACGACGGACGATCATTTTGTCGGTACGCTTATTACCACGAGTCTTCGCGCCCTTAGTCGGGAAGCCCCATGGCGATACCGGATGACGACCACCAGAGGTACGACCTTCACCACCACCGTGTGGGTGGTCAACCGGGTTCATGGCAACACCACGAACGGTTGGGCGAACGCCACGCCAGCGTTTGGCACCAGCTTTACCCAGCGAACGCAGGCTGTGCTCGGAGTTCGAGACTTCGCCCAGGGTCGCACGGCATTCAGCCAGCACTTTACGCATCTCACCAGAACGCAGACGCAGGGTCACGTAGACACCTTCACGAGCGATCAGCTGAGCCGAAGCACCAGCGGAACGAGCGATTTGCGCGCCTTTACCTGGCTTCAATTCGATGCCGTGTACGGTGCTACCAACTGGAATGTTGCGCAGTTGCAGAGCGTTGCCCGGCTTGATCGGTGCCAGGGCACCTGCGATCAGCTGGTCGCCAGCGCTCACGCCTTTAGGGGCGATGATGTAGCGACGCTCGCCATCTGCGTACAGCAGCAGAGCGATGTGAGCAGTACGGTTTGGATCGTATTCAATACGCTCGACAGTGGCGGAGATGCCATCTTTGTCGTTGCGACGGAAATCGACCAGACGATAATGCTGCTTATGGCCACCACCGATGTGACGAGTGGTAATGCGACCATTGTTGTTACGACCACCAGTCTTCGATTTTTTCTCGAGCAGCGGTGCGTGAGGAGCGCCTTTATGCAGCTCCTGGTTGACCACCTTGACCACAAAACGGCGGCCAGGGGAAGTCGGTTTGCATTTAACGATTGCCATGATGCACCCCTTCCTTACTCAGCACTGCTGCTGAAATCGAGATCTTGGCCTGGCTGAAGGGAGATAACTGCCTTCTTCCAGTCATTACGCTTGCCCAGACCGCGAGCAGTGCGCTTGCTCTTACCCAGAACATTCAGGGTAGTAACACGCTCTACTTTCACGCTGAACAGGCTTTCGACGGCCTTCTTGATTTCCAGCTTGGTTGCGTCAGTTGCAACCTTGAAAACGAACTGGCCTTTCTTGTCAGCCAGAACCGTAGCCTTTTCGGAAACGTGCGGGCCAAGCAGAACTTTAAATACGCGTTCCTGGTTCATCCCAGCAGCTCCTCGAATTTCTTCACGGCCGACACGGTGATCAACACCTTGTCGTATGCGATCAGACTAACTGGATCGGAACCTTGCACGTCACGTACATCAACGTGTGGCAGGTTGCGAGCAGCCAGGTACAGGTTCTGATCAACAGCTTCAGACACGATCAAAACATCGGTCAGGCTCATGTTGTTCAGTTTGCCCAGCAGATCTTTGGTTTTTGGACTTTCAACAGCGAAGTCCTGAACCACGACCAGACGATCGGTACGCACGAGTTCAGCAAGGATGGAGCGCAGTGCTGCGCGGTACATCTTCTTGTTGAGCTTCTGCGAGTGATCCTGTGGACGAGCTGCGAAAGTGGTACCGCCGCCACGCCAGATTGGGCTACGGATAGTACCGGCACGAGCACGGCCAGTGCCTTTCTGACGCCAAGGGCGCTTACCGCCACCACGTACGTCGGAACGGGTCTTTTGCTGCTTGCTACCTTGACGGCCGCCGGCCATGTAGGCCACGACTGCTTGGTGAACGAGCGTCTCGTTGAATTCGCCGCCAAATGTCAGTTCGGAAACTTCGATCGCTTGAGCGTCATTTACATTTAATTGCATGTCAGCTTCCCCTTAACCGCGAGCCTTGGCCGCTGGACGTACAACCAGGTTGCCGCCAGTAGCGCCAGGAACAGCACCCTTGACCAACAACAGATTGCGTTCAGCGTCGACGCGCACTACTTCGAGGGACTGCACGGTCACGCGCTCAGCGCCCATATGACCGGACATTTTTTTGCCCTTGAATACACGACCAGGAGTCTGGCACTGGCCAATAGAGCCCGGGACGCGGTGGGAAACGGAGTTACCGTGAGTGTTGTCTTGACCACGGAAATTCCAACGCTTGATCGTACCCTGGAAGCCTTTACCCTTGGACTGACCGGTTACATCAACCAGTTGACCAGCGGCGAAGATTTCAGCGTTGATCAGATCGCCAGCCTGGTAGTCGCCGTCTTCAAGACGGAACTCCATGACGGTGCGACCAGCTGCAACGTTTGCTTTAGCGAAGTGACCTGCTTGAGCAGCAGTCACGCGCGAAGCACGACGCTCGCCGACAGTGACTTGCACTGCACGATAGCCATCGGTCTCTTCAGTTTTGAACTGGGTGACGCGATTCGGTTCGATCTCAATGACCGTGACCGGAATGGAGACACCTTCTTCGGTGAAAATACGGGTCATACCGCATTTACGACCGACTACACCAATAGTCATGTTGTAAACCTCATGAGTGTACGGGGCTTTCACCCGCTATGGCCGCCCATTTCAGAGCGTTACACGACTAAGACCCAAGTCTTAGCCGAGGCTGATCTGTACTTCCACACCGGCCGCCAGATCAAGCTTCATAAGTGCATCAACGGTTTTATCCGTTGGCTGGACGATGTCCAGTACGCGCTTATGAGTGCGGATCTCGTACTGGTCACGCGCGTCTTTGTTGACGTGCGGGGAGACCAGAACGGTGAACCGCTCTTTACGGGTAGGCAGTGGAATTGGACCACGCACTTGAGCACCAGTACGTTTCGCGGTTTCCACGATTTCCTGGGTGGATTGGTCGATCAGGCGATGGTCAAAAGCCTTCAACCTGATACGGATTTGCTGATTTTGCATTGGATTTCAGACTCCGGCTGCTATTCCCAGCGAGCGCAATACGCCCGTTAAAAGGAGGCGCAATTCTATAGACGGCCCTGATAGGTGTCAACCCAATAAAAAAGGCCCCCGCTGAGCGGGGGCCTTTTCAAAACATCAGAGCTATCTCAGAAGAGATAATTACTCGATGATTTTAGCTACAACACCAGCACCAACGGTACGGCCGCCTTCACGGATTGCGAAACGCAGACCGTCTTCCATAGCGATGGTTTTGATCAGGGTGACAACCATTTTGATGTTGTCGCCTGGCATTACCATTTCTACGCCTTCCGGCAGTTCGCAGTTACCAGTTACGTCGGTAGTACGGAAGTAGAACTGTGGACGGTAGCCTTTGAAGAACGGAGTGTGACGGCCGCCTTCTTCTTTGCTCAGCACGTACACTTCAGCTTCGAACTTGGTGTGCGGCTTAACCGAACCTGGCTTGACCAGAACCTGGCCACGCTCAACGTCGTCACGCTTGGTACCACGCAGCAGAACGCCGCAGTTCTCGCCAGCACGACCTTCGTCGAGCAGCTTACGGAACATTTCAACACCGGTGCAGGTGGTGACGGTAGTGTCACGCAGACCAACGATTTCCAGTGGATCCTGAACCTTGACGATACCGCGCTCGATACGACCAGTTACAACAGTACCGCGACCGGAGATCGAGAATACGTCTTCGATTGGCATCAGGAACGGCTTGTCGATAACACGGACTGGATCTGGGATGTAGCTGTCCAGAGTCTCAACCAGTTTACGAACGGACGTGGTGCCCATTTCGTTATCGTCTTTGCCTTCCAGAGCCATACGAGCAGAACCGATGATGATCGGAGTGTCGTCACCTGGGAAGTCGTAAGTGCTCAGCAGGTCGCGCACTTCCATCTCAACCAGTTCCAGCAGCTCAGCGTCGTCTACCAGGTCAGCCTTGTTCAGGTAAACCACGATGTACGGAACGCCAACCTGACGGGACAGCAGGATGTGCTCACGGGTTTGTGGCATCGGACCATCAGCGGCCGAGCAAACCAGGATTGCGCCGTCCATCTGGGCAGCACCGGTGATCATGTTCTTCACATAGTCAGCGTGACCTGGGCAGTCAACGTGAGCGTAGTGACGGATCAGCGAGTTGTATTCAACGTGCGCGGTGTTGATGGTGATACCACGAGCTTTCTCTTCTGGTGCGCTGTCGATTTTATCGAAATCAACGATTGCGGAACCGAATACTTCGGAGCAAACGCGAGTCAGAGCAGCAGTCAGAGTGGTTTTACCGTGGTCAACGTGACCGATGGTGCCAACGTTGACGTGCGGTAGGGAACGATCAAATTTTTCTTTAGCCACGACAATTAACTCCTTGCCTAAAGGACTGAATCAGCCTTGTTTTTTGGATACAGTTTCAGCGATGTGCGCCGGAGCTGTGTTGTATTTTTTGAATTCCATAGAGTAGCTTGCGCGACCCTGGGACATGGAGCGAACGTCGGTCGCATAACCGAACATCTCACCCAACGGAACCTCGGCGCGAATCACTTTGCCGGAAACCGTGTCTTCCATACCCAAGATCATGCCGCGACGACGGTTAAGGTCGCCCATGACATCACCCATATAGTCTTCAGGTGTAACAACTTCTACCGCCATGATTGGCTCAAGCAACTCACCACCGCCCTTCTGGGCCAGTTGCTTGGTTGCCATGGAGGCAGCCACCTTAAACGCCATCTCGTTGGAGTCGACGTCGTGGTAAGAACCGTCAAAAACGGTTGCTTTCAGGCCGATCAGCGGATAGCCGGCAACAACACCGTTCTTCATCTGCTCTTCGATACCCTTCTGGATAGCAGGGATGTATTCCTTAGGAACAACACCACCTACTACTTCGTTCACGAATTGCAGACCTTCCTGACCTTCGTCAGCAGGAGCAAAACGGATCCAGCAGTGACCGAACTGACCACGACCGCCGGACTGACGAACGAACTTGCCTTCGATTTCACAGTTCTTCGTGATGCGCTCACGATAGGAAACCTGAGGCTTACCGATGTTGGCTTCGACGTTGAACTCACGGCGCATCCGGTCAACCAGGATGTCCAGGTGCAGCTCGCCCATGCCGGAGATGATCGTTTGACCAGTCTCTTCATCAGTCTTGACGCGGAAAGATGGATCTTCCTGAGCAAGCTTGCCCAGAGCGATACCCATTTTTTCCTGGTCATCCTTGGTCTTTGGCTCTACGGCAACCGAAATAACCGGCTCCGGGAAGTCCATGCGAACCAGGATGATTGGCTTGTCAGCGTTGCACAAGGTTTCACCGGTGGTGACGTCCTTCATGCCGATCAAGGCCGCGATGTCACCAGCGCGCACTTCCTTGATTTCTTCACGGGCGTTTGCGTGCATTTGCACCATACGACCCACGCGCTCTTTCTTGCCTTTAACCGAGTTGATCACGCCGTCGCCGGAGTTCAACACGCCCGAGTAAACGCGGACGAAGGTCAAGGTACCCACGAATGGGTCAGTGGCAATTTTAAATGCCAAAGCGGAGAACGGTTCTGCGTCGTCTGCGTGACGCTCCAGCTCGATAGTCTCGTCATCCGGGTCAGTACCCTTGATGGAAGGAATATCAACCGGTGCCGGCAGGTAGTCGATCACAGCATCGAGAACCAGGGGAACGCCCTTGTTCTTGAACGAGGAACCGCAAACAGCCAGGACGATTTCGCCAGCGATAGTACGCTGACGCAGAGCGGCCTTGATTTCCGCGTTGGTGAGTTCTTCACCTTCGAGGTACTTGTTCATCAGCTCTTCGTTGGCTTCAGCCGCAGCTTCAACCATGTTGTTGCGCCATTCGTCAGCCAGTTCCTGCAGTTCAGCAGGGATAGGCTTGCGAACAGGAACCATACCTTTGTCAGCGTCGTTCCAGTAAACAGCTTCCATGGTCAGCAGATCGATCTGGCCTTGGAAATTGTCTTCGGAACCGATAGCCAACTGGATTGGCACCGGGGTGTGACCCAGACGCTGCTTGATCTGACCGATCACGCGCAGGAAGTTCGCACCGGCACGGTCCATCTTGTTTACGTAAACAAGACGTGGAACACCGTATTTGTTGGCTTGACGCCATACGGTTTCCGACTGAGGCTCAACGCCCGAGGTACCGCAGAACACAACGACAGCGCCGTCGAGTACCCGCAGGGAACGTTCAACTTCAATGGTGAAGTCTACGTGGCCCGGGGTATCGATTACGTTGAAGCGGTGCTCATCCTTGTACTGCTTCTCGGAACCTTTCCAGAAGGCGGTAATGGCAGCAGAAGTAATGGTAATACCACGCTCCTGCTCCTGAACCATCCAGTCTGTGGTCGCGGCGCCATCATGCACCTCGCCCATCTTGTGACTTTTGCCGGTGTAAAACAGTACGCGCTCAGTAGTGGTGGTTTTACCAGCATCCACGTGAGCGACGATACCGATGTTACGGTAGCGGCTAATCGGAGTAGTACGAGCCATAAAGCCCTCGCAAAATTAGTGAAGCTAAAATTAGAAGCGGTAGTGCGAGAAAGCTTTGTTGGCTTCAGCCATACGGTGCACGTCTTCACGCTTCTTAACAGCAGCACCTTTACCTTCAGCAGCGTCCAACAGTTCGCCGGCCAAACGCAGAGCCATAGACTTCTCGCCGCGCTTACGGGCGAAGTCTACCAACCAGCGCATTGCCAGAGCGTTACGACGGGACGGACGAACTTCAACCGGAACCTGGTAAGTAGCACCGCCTACACGGCGCGACTTCACTTCGACCAGCGGAGCGATGGCGTCGAGAGCTTTCTCGAAGATTTCCAGGGGGTCGCTGTTCTTGCGTTCTTTAACCTTTTCCAGCGCGCCATAAACGATACGCTCGGCAACGGCTTTCTTGCCGCTTTCCATCACGTGGTTCATGAACTTGGCCAGAATTTGGCTTCCGTATTTTGGATCGTCAAGCACTTCGCGCTTGGCTGCTACGCGTCTTCTTGGCATGGATAAGCCCTCAAACGGTCTTCAGGTTCGCTCGGAATCGGTGCCCTTTCGGGACGCCTCCGACCTTACTCTTATCGACTCAGAAAATAAGATGATTCAGTTTTACAAAAAGCCGCTACTACTTAGGCTTCTTGGTACCGTACTTCGAACGACCCTGGTTACGACCTTTAACGCCGGAAGTATCCAAGGAGCCGCGTACGGTGTGATAACGAACACCTGGCAAGTCTTTTACACGACCGCCGCGGATCAGTACCACGCTGTGCTCTTGCAGGTTGTGGCCTTCACCGCCGATGTACGAGGAAACCTCGAAACCGTTGGTCAGGCGCACACGGCATACTTTACGCAGTGCCGAGTTAGGTTTTTTCGGCGTGGTGGTATACACACGGGTGCATACGCCACGACGTTGCGGGCAGTTCTGCAGCGCAGGCACGTCGGATTTCTCGACGATACGCTTACGCGGCTGACGTACCAGCTGGTTGATAGTTGCCATCTACTAGCTCCACTGTTGTCTTGCGACGCTATTGTCTTGCAAGAAAAGCAAAATGGCAGGAACGAATTCCCGCCAAATTTAGGGGTACAAGAGTCTAAAGAGGATCTTGTCCCCAGTCAAGGCAAGGCCCCGACCTCCCCACTCGTCGAACCGGTGCATATATGCCTCGATCCGACGAATGGGGGTGTCAGGGCCCAGTCTCATCTATCGCAGAACTCAGTTACCGCTTGAGTTCAGCGCTTCGGTCAGTGCAGCTTCCACTTCACTGGCGCTTACGCGCAACGGCTTGTCAGCATCACGGCGGCGCTTGCGCTCGCTGTGGTAAGCCAAACCGGTACCAGCCGGGATCAAACGACCCACGACTACGTTTTCCTTCAGGCCGCGCAGGTAATCGCGCTTGCCGGTTACCGCTGCTTCGGTCAGTACACGAGTGGTCTCCTGGAAGGAGGCCGCCGAGATGAACGACTCAGTGGACAACGACGCCTTCGTGATACCCAGCAGCACGCGAGTGAACTTGGAAACGAATTTCTCGTCGTTCGCCAGGCGCTCGTTTTCTACCAGTACGTGAGTCAGCTCCATCTGGTCGCCCTTGATGAAACTGGAATCGCCGGATTCAGCGATTTCAACTTTACGCAACATCTGACGCAGGATGGTCTCGATGTGCTTATCGTTGATCTTCACGCCTTGCAGACGGTAAACGTCCTGGATCTCGTTAACGATGTACTTGGCCAGCGCGCTCACACCCAGCAGACGCAGGATATCGTGCGGATCGCTCGGGCCGTCGGAGATAACTTCGCCGCGGTTTACCTGTTCGCCTTCGAAGACGTTCAGGTGACGCCACTTCGGAATCAGCTCTTCGTACGGATCGCTACCGTCGTTCGGGGTAATGACCAGACGGCGCTTGCCCTTGGTCTCTTTACCGAAGGCGATGGTGCCGCTGACTTCAGCCAGAATCGACGCTTCTTTCGGACGACGCGCTTCGAACAAGTCGGCAACACGCGGCAGACCACCGGTGATGTCGCGAGTTTTCGAAGTTTCTTGCGGGATACGCGCGATAACATCACCGATCGCGATCTTCGCACCATCCGCTACACCGACCAGGGCGTTGGCTGGCAGGAAGTACTGAGCGATTACGTCAGTACCTGGCAGCAACAGATCCTTGCCGTTGTCGTCGACCATCTTCACGGCAGGACGGATGTCTTTACCGGCAGCTGGACGATCTTTGGCGTCAAGTACTTCAATGTTGGTCATACCGGTCAATTCGTCAGTCTGACGCTTGATCGTGATGCCTTCTTCCATGCCCACGTAGGTCACGGTACCTTTCATTTCGGTAACGATTGGGTGGGTGTGCGGATCCCACTTGGCAACGATTGCGCCAGCGTCGACCTTGTCACCTTCCTTCACCGAAATCACAGCACCGTACGGCAGCTTGTAACGCTCGCGCTCACGACCGTAGTCGTCAGCGATTGCCAGCTCACCGGAACGGGACACAGCAACCAGGTGGCCATCCACTCGCTCAACGTGCTTGAGGTTGTGCAGGCGGACGGTACCGCCATTCTTCACCTGAACACTGTCAGCTGCGGAGGTCCGGCTTGCCGCACCACCGATGTGGAACGTACGCATGGTCAGCTGGGTACCCGGCTCACCGATGGACTGGGCAGCGATAACGCCGACCGCTTCACCGATGTTCACCTGGTGGCCACGAGCCAAATCACGGCCGTAGCACTTGGCGCAGATGCCGTAGCGGGTTTCGCAGCTGATCGGCGAGCGAACGATCACTTCGTCGATGCTGTTGAGTTCGATGAACTCGACCCACTTCTCGTCTACCAGGGTGCCGGCAGGAACGATAACTTCCTCGGTACCTGGCTTGAACACGTCACGGGCAATCACACGACCCAATACGCGCTCACCCAGTGGTTCTACAACGTCACCGCCTTCAATGTGCGGTGTCATCAGCAGGCCGTGCTCGGTGCCGCAATCGATCTCGGTGACAACCAGATCTTGTGCAACGTCTACCAGACGACGCGTCAGGTAACCGGAGTTAGCGGTTTTCAACGCGGTATCCGCCAGACCCTTACGAGCACCGTGAGTGGAGATGAAGTACTGAAGTACGCTCAAACCTTCACGGAAGTTCGCAGTAATCGGGGTTTCGATGATGGAGCCATCCGGCTTGGCCATCAGGCCACGCATACCGGCGAGCTGACGGATCTGCGCAGCAGAACCCCGTGCGCCCGAGTCGGCCATCATGTACATCGAGTTGAAGGACTCCTGATCAACTTCGTCGCCATGACGGTCGATGACTTTCTCTTTCGAGAGGTTGGCCATCATCGCCTTGGACACTTCGTCGTTCGCCTTGGACCAAAGGTCGATCACTTTGTTGTACTTCTCGCCCTGGGTTACCAGGCCGGAGGCGTACTGGCTCTCGATCTCTTTCACTTCGTCAGTGGCAGCACTGATGATGCGAGCTTTTTCATCCGGGATAACGAAGTCGTTAACGCCGATGGAAACGCCAGAGATAGTCGAGTAAGCGAAACCTGTGTACATCAACTGGTCAGCGAAGATCACGGTCTCTTTCAAACCAACCACGCGGTAGCACTGGTTGATCAGCTTGGAGATCGCCTTTTTCTTCATCGGCAGGTTGACGACGTCGTACGACAGACCTTTTGGCACAACCTGGTACAACAGCGCACGGCCGACGGTGGTGTCGACGATACGAGTGTTGCTCACGCTGCCGCCGTCACGGTCGTTGACGGTTTCGTGGATCCGCACTTTGACCTTGGCGTGCAGTGCGGCTTCGCCGGCACGGAACACACGGTCAACTTCTTGCAGGTCAGCGAACACACGACCTTCGCCTTTGGCGTTGATCGCTTCACGGGTCATGTAGTACAGACCCAATACAACGTCCTGCGACGGAACGATGATTGGCTCACCGTTGGCTGGCGACAGAATGTTGTTGGTCGACATCATCAACGCACGCGCTTCCAACTGGGCTTCCAGTGTCAGCGGTACGTGCACGGCCATTTGGTCGCCGTCGAAGTCGGCGTTGTACGCAGCACAGACCAGAGGGTGCAGCTGGATAGCCTTACCTTCGATCAGTACCGGTTCAAACGCCTGGATACCCAGACGGTGAAGGGTCGGTGCACGGTTGAGGAGAACCGGGTGTTCGCGAATCACTTCAGCGAGAACGTCCCAAACTTCTGGCAGTTCGCGCTCGACCATTTTCTTGGCCGCTTTGATGGTGGTCGCGAGACCGCGCATTTCCAGCTTGCCGAAGATGAACGGCTTGAACAGCTCGAGTGCCATCTTCTTGGGCAGACCGCACTGATGCAGACGCAGGGTCGGGCCTACGGTAATTACCGAACGACCGGAGTAGTCAACACGCTTACCGAGCAAGTTCTGACGGAAACGACCCTGCTTACCCTTGATCATGTCAGCCAGGGATTTCAGAGGACGCTTGTTGGAACCGGTGATCGCACGGCCACGACGACCGTTGTCGAGCAAGGCGTCGACGGCTTCTTGCAACATACGCTTTTCGTTGCGCACGATGATGTCCGGAGCGGACAGATCAAGCAGGCGCTTCAAGCGGTTGTTACGGTTGATCACGCGGCGGTACAGGTCGTTGAGGTCGGACGTCGCGAAACGACCACCGTCCAACGGTACCAGCGGACGCAGGTCTGGCGGCAGAACCGGCAGAACGGTCAGCACCATCCACTCTGGCAGGTTGCCGGAACCCTGGAAGGCTTCCATCAACTTCAGACGCTTGGACAGCTTCTTGATCTTGGTTTCGGAGTTGGTTTGCGGAATTTCTTCGCGCAGACGACCAATCTCGTGCTCCAGGTCGATAGCGTGCAGCAGTTCACGGACAGCTTCGGCACCCATGCGGGCATCGAAATCATCACCGAACTCTTCCAGCGCTTCGAAGTACTGCTCATCGTTCAGCAGCTGACCTTTTTCAAGGGTGGTCATGCCTGGATCGATAACGACGTAGCTCTCGAAGTAGAGAACGCGTTCTATATCACGCAGGGTCATGTCCATCAGCAAGCCGATACGGGACGGCAGCGATTTCAGGAACCAGATGTGGGCAACCGGCGAAGCCAGTTCGATGTGCGCCATGCGCTCACGACGAACCTTGGCCAGCGCAACTTCAACGCCGCACTTCTCGCAGATCACACCACGATGCTTCAAGCGCTTGTACTTACCGCACAGGCACTCGTAATCCTTTACCGGGCCAAAGATCTTGGCGCAGAACAGGCCGTCACGCTCAGGTTTGAACGTACGGTAGTTGATGGTTTCCGGCTTTTTAACTTCACCGAACGACCACGAACGGATCATCTCAGGCGATGCCAGTCCAATACGGATGGCGTCGAACTCTTCGACTTGACCCTGGTTTTTCAGCAAATTCAGTAGGTCTTTCAAGGCCTTTCCTCCTGGCGGAGCAGAGAGCGGGCCAAACGGCCTCGCTCTCGATTCGCGTCACGTGTTATTCGGTTTCCAGATCGATATCGATGCCGAGGGAACGAATTTCTTTGATCAACACGTTGAAAGACTCGGGCATGCCCGGCTCCATACGGTGATCGCCGTCCACGATGTTTTTGTACATCTTGGTACGACCGTTCACATCGTCCGACTTCACTGTGAGCATTTCTTGCAGAGTGTATGCAGCACCGTATGCTTCCAGTGCCCAGACCTCCATCTCCCCGAAACGCTGACCACCGAACTGAGCCTTACCACCCAGCGGCTGCTGGGTAACCAGGCTGTACGAACCGGTAGAACGAGCGTGCATCTTGTCGTCTACCAAGTGGTTCAGCTTCAGCATGTACATGTAGCCAACAGTAACCGGGCGCTCGAACTTGTTGCCGGTACGGCCGTCGAACAGCTGCATCTGGCCGCTTTCCGGCAGGTCTGCCAGTTTCAGCATGGCCTTGATTTCGCTTTCCTTGGCACCGTCGAACACCGGGGTAGCCATTGGAACGCCGCCGCGCAGGTTCTTCGCCAGATCCAGGATTTCCTGGTCGGTGAAGGTGTCCAGCTCTTCGTTGCGACCGCCGATCTCGTTGTAGATCTCGTGCAGGAACTTACGCAGGTCAGCGACCTTGCGTTGCTCTTCGATCATACGGTTGATCTTCTCACCCAGACCCTTGGCCGCGAGGCCCAGGTGGGTTTCAAGGATCTGACCAACGTTCATACGCGAAGGTACGCCCAACGGGTTGAGGACGACGTCGACCGGGGTGCCATTGGCATCGTGCGGCATGTCTTCAACCGGCATGATCACGGAGACCACACCTTTGTTACCGTGACGACCGGCCATCTTGTCGCCCGGCTGGATGCGGCGACGGATTGCCAGGTAAACCTTGACGATTTTCAGCACGCCTGGAGCCAGGTCATCGCCCTGCTGCAGTTTGCGCTTCTTGTCTTCGAACTTGTCGTCCAGCAGACGGCGGCGATCAACGATGTAGGCCTGGGCCTTCTCGAGTTGCTCGTTCAGAGCATCTTCAGCCATGCGCAGTTTGAACCACTGGCCATGCTCGAGACCGTCGAGGATTTCGTCGGTGATGTCCTGACCTTTCTTCAGACCTGCGCCGCCTTCAGCCTTGTGGCCTACCAGAGCGGAACGCAGACGTTCGAAGGTCGCGCCTTCAACGATACGGAACTCTTCGTTCAGATCCTTGCGGATCTCGTCGAGTTGGGTCTTCTCGATGGACAGTGCACGAGCATCACGCTCAACGCCGTCGCGGGTGAAGACCTGTACGTCGATGACAGTACCCTTGGTACCGGTAGGTACGCGCAGGGAGGTGTCTTTAACGTCGCTGGCTTTTTCACCGAAGATGGCACGCAGCAGTTTCTCTTCCGGAGTCAGTTGGGTCTCGCCTTTCGGAGTGACCTTACCGACCAGAATGTCGCCTGCGCCAACTTCAGCACCTACGTAAACGATACCGGCTTCGTCCAGCTTGTTCAGTGCAGCTTCACCCACGTTAGGGATGTCTGCAGTGATTTCCTCTGGCCCAAGCTTGGTGTCACGTGCCACACAGGTCAGTTCCTGGATGTGGATCGTGGTAAAGCGATCTTCTTGAACAACTCGTTCCGACAGGCAGATGGAGTCTTCGAAGTTGTAACCGTTCCAGGCCATGAACGCGATGCGCATGTTCTGACCCAGTGCCAGCTCACCCATATCGGTGGACGGGCCGTCGGCCATGATATCGCTACGCTGAACGCGGTCACCCTTACGCACCAGCGGACGCTGGTTGATGCAGGTGTTCTGGTTCGAACGGGTGTATTTGGTCAGGTTGTAGATGTCGACACCAGCTTCACCGGTTTCAACTTCGTCATCGGCAACACGAACCACGATACGGCTGGCATCAACGGAATCGATCACGCCACCACGACGAGCCACGACGCAAACGCCGGAGTCACGGGCTACGTTACGCTCCATGCCGGTACCTACCAGCGGCTTGTCGGCGCGCAGGGTCGGTACAGCTTGACGCTGCATGTTGGAACCCATCAACGCACGGTTGGCGTCATCGTGCTCCAGGAACGGGATCAGCGACGCTGCAACCGACACGACCTGCTTGGGCGATACGTCCATCAGGGTGACGTCTTCCGGCGCCTTGACGGTGAACTCGTTCAAGTGACGAACAGCTACCAGCTCGTCGATCAGGACTTTCTTGTCGTTCATCGTGGCCGAAGCCTGAGCGATCACGTGATCAGCTTCTTCGATGGCGGACAGGAAGACGATTTCGTCAGTGACCAGACCCTCTTTCACAACACGGTACGGGCTCTCGAGGAAACCGTACTGGTTGGTGCGCGCATAAGCGGCCAGGGAGTTGATCAGACCGATGTTCGGACCTTCCGGCGTTTCGATCGGGCATACACGACCGTAGTGCGTCGGGTGTACGTCACGGACTTCGAAGCCTGCGCGCTCACGGGTCAGACCGCCCGGGCCCAGTGCGGAAACACGGCGCTTGTGGGTGATCTCGGAGAGCGGGTTGTTCTGGTCCATGAACTGCGAGAGCTGGCTGGAACCAAAGAACTCTTTCACCGCCGCAGCCACTGGCTTGGCGTTGATCAGGTCTTGCGGCATCAGGCCTTCGCTTTCAGCCATCGACAGGCGCTCTTTGACCGCACGCTCAACACGTACCAGGCCAACGCGGAACTGGTTCTCTGCCATTTCGCCTACGCAGCGAACACGACGGTTACCCAGGTGGTCGATGTCATCGACGATGCCTTTACCGTTACGGATGTCGACCAGGGTCTTCAGTACCGCGACGATGTCTTCCTTGCACAGCACGCCCGAACCTTCGATCTCGGTACGACCGATACGACGGTTGAACTTCATCCGGCCGACCGCAGACAGGTCATAGCGCTCAGGGCTGAAGAACAGGTTGTTGAACAGGGTTTCGGCAGCATCTTTGGTTGGTGGCTCACCAGGACGCATCATGCGATAGATCTCGACCAGCGCTTCCAATTGGTTGCTGGTGGAGTCGATCTTCAGGGTGTCGGAGATGAACGGACCGCAGTCGATGTCGTTGGTGTACAGGGTCTCGATGCGAACGACTTGAGCCTTGGCGATTTTGGCCAGGATCTCGGTGTTCAGCTCGGTGTTGCACTCAGCCAGGATTTCGCCTGTCGCCGGGTGAACGATGACCTTGGCAGTAGTGCGGCCCAGGACGTAGTCCAGCGGCACTTCCAACTCTTTGAGACCGGCTTTTTCGATCTGGTTGATGTGGCGCGCGGTGATACGGCGGCCGGCTTCAACAATGACCTTGCCCTTTTCATCCTGGATGTCCAGGACGGCAATTTCACCACGCAGACGCGATGCGATCAGCTCCAGCTTGAGGGTTTCATCCTTCAGGCTGAATACGTTGGTGGTGTAGAAGGCATCCAGCACCTGCTCAGTGGTATAGCCGAGCGCGCGCAGCAGTACCGAGGCCGGCAGCTTGCGACGACGGTCGATACGCACGAACACGCAGTCTTTAGGGTCGAACTCGAAGTCCAACCACGAACCACGGTACGGAATGATCCGCGCGGAGTACAGGAGCTTGCCGGAGCTGTGCGTCTTGCCGCGGTCGTGGTCGAAGAACACGCCCGGGGAACGGTGCAGCTGGGAAACGATTACGCGTTCGGTACCATTGATAACGAAGGTACCGTTTTCAGTCATCAGTGGGATTTCGCCCATGTAGACTTCTTGCTCTTTGATGTCCTTGATCGCTTTGTTCGACGATTCTTTGTCGAAAATGATCAGACGGACTTTTACCCGCAAAGGTACGGCGTACGTAACACCGCGCAACACGCATTCTTTGACATCAAATGCCGGTTCGCCCAGGCGATAACCGACGTACTCCAGCGCAGCATTGCCGGAGTAGCTGATGATCGGGAAAACGGATTTGAAGGCCGCATGCAGGCCCACGTCGCGGAACTGATCTTTGGTCGCTCCCGCCTGCAAGAATTCACGATACGAATCCAGCTGGATAGCCAGAAGGTACGGGACATCCATGACGTCCGGCAACTTGCTAAAGTCCTTGCGGATACGTTTTTTCTCAGTATATGAGTAAGCCATCAGCGTTCCCCAGCTTGGTCACCTGCTTGTTTGGCCCTCCCGACGGGAGCAGCCAGAAAATCTTGCAAACCCCATGGTTTGCACCACCGCATCGGGTGGCTACAGCGCGTTAATGGCGGCGACCGAGTCGACAGCCAAGAACGGAAAAAGGCCGGTGGCAAGAGCCACCAGCCATCAGCCTTCAGCTTAAAGCTTGGGCTGGAGACGCAAGGTCGATGCTTACTTCAGCTCGACTTTAGCGCCTGCTTCTTCCAGAGTAGCTTTGGCTTTGTCAGCGGCGTCTTTCGACACAGCTTCCAGAACCTGGGCAGGAGCGCCGTCAACTACTGCCTTGGCTTCTTTCAGGCCCAGACCGGTCAGTTCACGTACTGCCTTGATCACGTTTACTTTCTTCTCGCCAGCTTCCAGCAGCATGACGTTGAATTCGGTTTGCTCTTCAGCAGCGACAGCAGCAACAGCTGGGCCAGCGGAAGCAGCGGCAGCGGAAACGCCGAATTTTTCTTCGAAAGCTTTGATCAGCTCAACAACCTGCAGAACCGACATTTCAGCTACGGCGTTGAGGATATCGTCTTGGGAGATAGACATTGCTGTATTTCCTGAATTGGGGGACGGCCTACGCGGCCATCGAAATAAACAAAAATACGCGAGAGAATTTGCTCAGCCTTAGGCTGCGGCAGCTTCTTTTTGCTCGCGAACTGCAGCCAGAGTACGAGCCAGCTTGCTGGTAGCGCCTTGAATCACGCTCATCAGCTGCGAAATAGCTTCGTTACGGGTCGGCAGTGTTGCCAGTACGTCGATTTGGTTAGCTGCGAGGAACTTGCCCTCGAACGCAGCTGCCTTGATGTCGAACTTATCCTGACTCTTGGCGAATTCCTTGAACAAACGGGCAGCAGCGCCTGGATGATCCTTGGAGAACGCGATCAGAGTCGGGCCAGTGAACACGTCGTTGAGAACACTGTATTCAGTGTCAGCAACAGCGCGCTTGAGCAGGGTGTTACGTACAACACGTACGTATACGCCAGCTTCACGAGCCTCTTTACGGAGTCCGGTCATAGCGCTTACTGTCACACCACGGGCATCAGCCACGACAGCGGACAGAGCAGCTTTGGCAGCCTCGTTGACTTCAGCGACGATGGCCTTCTTGTCTTCGAGATTAATTGCCACGGGTTTAACTCCTGCTTGTTACCGTTTCATCCGGCCTAAGCCTGATGTCGTTTTGGTGTCTGATTCGGTAAGGAACCGGGAGCACCATCTGCGTAGGCTTGTTGGTTTAAGACTTGCGTCGCCTACGGTCTTGGATAGCCCCCGCCAGGCAGGGACCCCAATCTTTCAATTGACGCAATCGCTCGCGCCAACCTGTGTCTTATACGTCCAGCGAGCCTTGGTCGATGACCAGACCTGGGCCCATAGTGGTGCTCAGGGTAACGCGCTTGACGTAGATACCTTTCGAGGAAGCAGGCTTGATACGCTTCAGATCAGCGATCAGGGCTTCAACGTTTTCCTTCAGCTTGACGGCATCAAAGCCGACTTTGCCAACGGAGGTGTGAATGATGCCGTTTTTGTCGGTGCGATAACGAACCTGACCAGCCTTGGCGTTTTTAACCGCGGTAGCTACGTCTGGCGTTACGGTGCCGACTTTAGGGTTAGGCATCAGGCCGCGTGGACCCAGGATCTGACCCAACTGACCTACAACGCGCATTGCATCCGGGGAGGCAATAACAACGTCATAGTTCAGGTCGCCGCCTTTCATTTCGGCAGCCAGGTCGTCCATACCAACGCGATCGGCGCCAGCGGCCAGAGCAGCTTCGGCGGCCGGGCCTTGGGTGAAGACAGCAACACGTACAGTCTTGCCAGTACCGTGTGGCAGCACAGTAGCGCTACGAACGACCTGGTCGGATTTACGTGGGTCAACACCCAGGTTCACAGCAACGTCAACGGACTCGCTGAACTTGACAGTCGACAGCTCGGTCAGCAGGGCAGCAGCGTCTACAAAATTGTAGGACTTGCCCGCTTCGATTTTGCCGGCGATAGCCTTTTGGCGCTTGGTCAGCTTAGCCATTACACACCCTCCACGTTAAGGCCCATGCTACGAGCAGAACCGGCGATGGTACGCACGGCTGCATCCATATCAGCTGCAGTCAGATCCGCGTTTTTGGTTTTCGCGATTTCTTCCAGCTGAGCACGAGTCACGGTGCCAACCTTAACGGTGTTCGGACGAGCGGAACCGCTAGTCAGACCAGCAGCTTTCTTCAGAAGAACCGAAGCCGGAGTCGACTTGGTTTCGAAAGTGAAGCTACGGTCGCTGTATACAGTGATGATCACTGGAGTCGGCAGACCTGGCTCAAGACCCTGAGTACGGGCGTTGAAGGCCTTGCAGAATTCCATGATGTTCACGCCGTGCTGACCCAGAGCTGGGCCGACGGGTGGGCTAGGGTTGGCCTGAGCGGCCTTCACTTGCAGCTTGATGTAAGCGGTAATCTTCTTGGCCATGAGGCACTCCAATTACGGGTTCAAGCGCCTCGAAAGGCTCCCCGGTTACTTGCGCGTTTATCCCAGTGACGACAAAACCCCACAGCCTAGGCTGCGGGGTTGGGATGCTTGCTCAGCTAGACCTTCTCGACCTGGCTGAACTCCAACTCTACCGGAGTAGAGCGACCGAAAATGAGCACTGCCACTTGGATCCGGCTCTTTTCGTAGTTAACTTCTTCGACAGTGCCGTTGAAATCAGCAAACGGACCATCTGTGACACGAACAACCTCACCCGGCTCGAACAACGTCTTCGGCTTAGGCTTGTCGCTACCGTCAGCAACACGACGCAGAATTGCTTCCGCCTCTTTATCGGTGATCGGCGCAGGCTTATCAGCAGTACCGCCAATGAAGCCCATGACGCGAGGAGTGTCCTTGACCAAGTGCCAAGTACCTTCGTTCATGTCCATCTGCACCAGCACGTAGCCAGGAAAGAACTTGCGTTCACTCTTGCGCTTCTGGCCATTCCGCATTTCAACCACTTCTTCAGTGGGAACCAGAATTTCGCCGAAGCCATCTTCCATGCCTGCCAGCTTTACGCGCTCCAGCAAAGAGCGCATAACATGCTTCTCGTAACCCGAGTAAGCATGCACAACGTACCAACGCTTAGCCACGGGACACCCTTAGCCAACAATCAAGGAAACAAGCCAGCCGAGCAGGGAATCGAGCCCCCACAACAGCAACGCCATAACCAGAACAACAGCCACGACAATCAATGTGGTCTGCGTGGTTTCTTGGCGAGTCGGCCAAACGACTTTACGAATTTCAGTGCGAGCTTCCTTTACCAGGACCGCGAAAGACTTGCCTTTGGTAGTCTGCAGGCCTACAAAGGCAGCTACAGCAGCAAGGGCCAGCAAAGCGAGAACGCGGTACAGGATCGGCGAAGCAGAATAGTACTGATTGCCGACAACGCCTACGACCACCAAGGCGACTACGGCGAGCCACTTGACCAGATCGAAACGAGAGCTTTGAGCTTCAGCCTTAGGAGTCATCTATGAAGATCCTGTGAAAAGAAAGCCAGACACACCACGTGAATCTGGCAGGTCAGGAGGGAATCGAACCCCCAACCTACGGTTTTGGAGACCGTCGCTCTGCCAATTGAGCTACTGACCTAAAACAAAATCAGGCCGACCATTATGCAGGCCTGAAAAAGACTTTACAACAACCAACCCCAACAGACTTGAAATCACTGACATCCAACGCCAGAAACAGCACGATACAAGCCGAGGCAGCTGTTAAAACAAAGGCAGATATTTTCATATCTGCCTTGTTATATGGAGCTCTTGAGCGGATTTGAACCGCTGACCTCACCCTTACCAAGGGTGTGCTCTACCAACTGAGCTACAAGAGCGAAACACCGTGCACAACCTGCAAACTTGGAGCGGGTAGCGGGAATCGAACCCGCATCATCAGCTTGGAAGGCTGAGGTTCTACCACTAAACTATACCCGCGGAGCTTGCAGCTCACGCTAAAATGGTGGAGGGGGAAGGATTCGAACCTTCGAAGTCGTAGACGTCAGATTTACAGTCTGATCCCTTTGGCCGCTCGGGAACCCCTCCTAAGCGAGCCGGCATTTTACATCACGCCGACCTTCTGTCAAGCATTTTCTCATTTAAATTATGAGGTTAGCTGCGTTGACTTCGCTTCGCATCAAAGGCCTTAAAGGTCTTCACTGCGAAGCGGGCGCCATTCTATGCAAACTATTCGAGAGTTGCAATGCCTTCGCACAGCATTATTTTATGTTTTAACTCATTGAATTCCTTAACAAGGTTTTCAAAGGGCAGATCATCCGCCAGGCGCCTGCTTTCAGGGGCCACTCGAAGCCAATAACCGGTAGCTTCAGGCATGTTCAGCAATTGGACCTTAACCTTTATATCCAGGCTGGTGAGGCGCTGTTCGACGGATTGCGCCTGACGCTGATCGGCAAACCCACCAATGTACAAGCAGGTATTTTGCGTGTCGGGCGATTTCGCACGATCCCTTCGGGCCACCGCCTCGGAAGACTCGCTCAGCAGTCGTATATCCTGCTGGGAGCCACGATAAAGACTCAGAGGAGTGACATCCTTGGCGCGCAACGGCGCCTCTTGCTGATGCCATATGTAATAGAAGACATTGAGGATCAGTAGAAGCAGAAACAACCAACGCATAAGCACCTCAGGCCAAAGGGCACGCCATTGCCAGGCCAATAAATACCAGATCCGGCACAAGCCGTGCCTGCGGCACAGTGTCAAAGACCAGATCAGCATCTCCGCCAGTCAGGAACACCGTGAAGTCATCCCCCCAATAACGCCTGGCAAGCTCGATCTGGGTAAGCACAAACCCCCTTAGCATCAGCGCACAGCCGCGCTCGACCGCCTCGGCCGTTGTATGCCCAGGCGACAGACGCTCCAGAGCGCGCTCAGCGGACGCATCGTCGTAGCGTATCTTGCGCGTATGGGTGCGCAGCTGGTTGCGCATAAGCGGCAGGCCAGGACAAATGAAGCCCCCCAAATGCTCGCCATCGACATCAATGAAATCTGCAGTCGCCGCCGTGCCAAAATCCAACACCAGGCAAGGGCCGGAGGCTAACTTATACCCGCCGAGGATCGCCAGCCAACGGTCCAGACCCAGCCGCTCGAAGTCGTCATAGCCATTTCGAACGCCCGCCATTTCCACCGCTGACGTTGCACACGAGACAGTAATGCCAAAAGCTTCGATCAATGTCTCGACCAGCTTGTCTGTTTCCTCCAGGGCGCGAACACTCACCAGCCGGCAACGCGTCAGCGACATGTCCGGCACCGCATTCAAACTCTCAATCAATGCGACATTCGAACCGACCACGCCCTCGGCGAAGGCGCCCACCCTGTCGACATTCAGCACTCGCCATTTGATAAAGCTATTCCCACAGTCGAGCTCAAGAATCATCACGCAACCTCAGGCTTAACTCACCACCGCTGTATGTTTTTTCGACACCATCAACGTCCAAGCGCAACGCACCTTGACGATCAACACCGAGCACCACTCCATCAACGCGATTCACACCCGCGATAAGTGATACCGCCCGCCCTTGCCACGCATGATTTCGCTCCCACTCCTCCTGGAGGGCCGCAAAGCCAGACGCCCTATGCCGATCGAGATAGTGCTGGAGCTGCAAGCTGACCCGGGCCACCAGAGCGTTACGGTCAGCAGCAGATCCCGCCTCAAGCTGCACCGACGTCCATTGCTGGTCAACCTCGGCGGCCCTCTGCATATTCACGTTGATCCCGATGCCGAGAACCACGTGACAGATATCTGCGGGGTCCCCAACCAACTCCAGCAGTATCCCCGCGATTTTCTTGCGCCCGACCAATACGTCGTTGGGCCATTTCAAGACGACATCCTGAACACCCGACTCTCGCAGAGCCTGAATGACCGCCAGGCCAACAACAAGACTCAGCCCTTCCAGTTGCCGGAGGCCATCCTCAATACGCAGTACCAGGCTGTAATAGATGTTTTGAGCGTATGGACTGACCCACTTTCGACCGCGTCTGCCCCGCCCGGCCATTTGCTGCTCAGCTAATACCAGGAACGGGACAGCCCGCGCGACATCAACCATGCGCAACGCCTCTGCGTTGGTGGAATCAATCGAATCGTAGATATGGACAGGCCACGACAACGACGGCGCACTTCGCAAAATCTCTTCAGCATTTAGAAACACCAGCGGCGATGCCAACTGGTACCCCTTACCACGCACCTTATGAATAGGTAGATTCAATTCGGCTTCAAGAAGCTGAAGCTGCTTCCACACGGCACTGCGACTAACGCCCAGGGCGGCACCCAGCGCCTCTCCGGAATGGAATCGGCCATCTTTCAGAAGTTCTAACAGCGTAAGCATGCAGGTATCGCCTCACAATGAGGCACGCATGATAGCCATGCGAAGAGGCATTGCATAGAAAGGCCGCACGCCCTCAGGCCGCGATGAACGCCCTTTATGCTTTTCGAGCGCCCAAAACAAAACCCCAACTGCTTTCGCAATTGGGGTTTCGGAATTTAATCTTGACGATGACCTACTCTCACATGGGGAAACCCCACACTACCATCGGCGATGCATCGTTTCACTGCTGAGTTCGGGATGGGATCAGGTGGTTCCAATGCTCTATGGTCGTCAAGAAATTCGGGTACTGAGTCGTGGCCTGATGGCCTCGCTTCAGCAAATTGGGTATGTGACAGCTGTCGGTGTTTTGTGAGTCTTCGAACTTTCGGTTCATCTCGTCTTCACACACCGCAATCTGATGCTCGTTAGAGT
>NZ_KZ478010.1:0-54903 GCF_002837185.1 Pseudomonas fluorescens
CCTTGATGGTAATCACCGAGCCATTGCTCAAGGTGACGTTTACCGGGGTTTGCGCCGGGTTGGTCAGGGTCGCGGTGTAGGTGATCTGACCGCCTTCAGTCACGTTCGAACCAGCCGTCAAGGTCACGGTGGTGGTGTCGATGGTGTCGGTAATCTGCGTCACGGCCGGGTTAGGGTCGAGGGTCAGCACCAGGTTGTTGCCGCCGGCGGTGCCGGTGACGTTGACGCTGATCTGGCTGGCGTCGAGGTACGGGCTGTCGTTAGGCGCCAGGGGCACGTTGACGGTACCGGTCAGTTGGCCGGACGGGATGGTAATGACCGCGCCGTTGGACAAGGTGACGGTCAAGTCGCTGGTCGAGGCCTGGGTCACGGTGGCGGTGTAAGTCAGTACGCCCCCGGCTTCGGTGATGCTCGGGGTGGCGCTCAGGCTCAGGGTCGAAGGCTGCAGCGCCAGGTTGCCGTTACCTGCAGAAGCTTGAGCACCATTAAAGGTATTCAGCGTTGCTGTGCCCTGGCCGATAGGGGCGGTGGGAAAGCCGATGGTCGGATCGACACGCCCGGCGGTCGCGTCCAGCACTACAAAGCTGTGGCCGCCGCCCGCCGCGCCATTACCGGCAGCGGTTGCGCCGGCGGCAGTGGCTTCCAGTTCGGTGGTCGGGTCGGCGCCGGCGGCGATGGCTTGCTGCAGCTCGGCCACCGACGGCGCGGCCTGTTCGGTGGCGGCGGCCAGGTCGGCAGTGGAGTCCGGCATGTCGGCGCTCCACTGGGTGTCGCGACCCAGGTCCAGCGTGCGCCCATCCGCCAGTTCCAGGCTCACTGCGCCCGACAGGCCTGTATCAATCTGGTCGCCCGCGAACAGGCGATCACCCTCAACCAGAACACGGCGTGTCCCTTCCGGAGAAATAACGAACACTTGACCAACAATGCTTTTGACGATGGCAACAACATTGCTCATTAAATATTTCTCCGGCGATCCGTTTCTGATGATTCCATGTGGCCGCTCAAGAGGGAGGGCCAAACAGGAGGGGGCGTAGTCTGAATACTTACTGGCGTCAAATTATTGGCTAGAATTTTTAGCTATCTAGTTTATGCCAAACTATTGACCTTATGGTCGCCATCCTAAACAATCGCCCCCGTAATGTCACATTGATATTTATGCGGCGAACCGTCCTACATGTGTGAAGCAGTTCCGCTTTTTGAACTTTCCGACGTACGGTCATTACGCTAGCCATTATCCGACGCGGCGGCGCCAATCGCTGTGATTTGAGACAAGAAGTCCTGGGGAATTTTTTAATGCGTCTGCACCTGTTCAAGGCAATACCGTTCGTTCTCGCCGCCAGCTTTGTACAAGCCCAGACGCTGCCCCAAGCCATGCAGCAGGCACTGGATGTGCATCCTGAAATTCAGGCGGGTGTAAACAGTCGCATCGCCGCCGATTACCAATTGCGTGCGGCGCAGGGTGGGTATCTGCCGCGTGTCGATTTGAATGCCGGCTATGGCCGTGCAGGCACCGACAACGCGTCCACCCGCGCCACCAATGGCACGGGCGGCAACCACTGGGAAACCCTCAATCGCGGCGAGTCCAGCCTGCGCCTGCAGCAAATGATCTTTGACGGTTTCGCCACTTCCAGCGAAGTCGGGCGTCAACAGGCCAACGTCAACTCCCGCGCCTACTCGCTGCTCGGTACGTCCGAGCGCACCGCGCTGACCGTTGCCCAGGTCTACCTGGAAGTGCTGACCCGCCGCGAGTTCGTGCGCCTGGCCGAAGAAAACCTGCGCAACCACGAACGCATTTACGATCAGATCAAGTTGCGCACCCAGCGCGGCGTCGGTAACGGCGCCGACCAGGACCAGGCCGAAGCGCGTCTGGCCCAGGCCCGCAACAACCTGATCACCGAGCAGACCAACCTGGCGGATGCGCAAACCAACTACCTCAGCGCCGTTGGCCAGATGCCCGACCAGCTCGAGCGCCCGGCGCCGTTCATGGCCATGCTCCCGGCCGACCTGAATGAAGCGCGGCGCCAGATGCTCGACAACAGCCCGGTGCTGCGCTCGGCGGAGTCGGACATCTCCGCCGCCGAGCAGCAATACGCGGCCGCCAAATCCAGCTTCTATCCACGCTTTGACGCCGAGCTTGGCACCAATGCCGACAACAATGTCTCCGGCGACGCCAACCACAGCAACGGTTGGGAAGCCATGGTGCGCATGCGCTTCAACCTGTTCGCCGGTGGCAGCAACAAGGCCGACCTGCAATCGAAGTCGTACCAGGCCAACCAGGCCCTGGACATCCGCAACAACGCCTTGCGCCAGCTCAATGAAGAACTGGGCCTGGCCTGGAACGCCTTGAACAACGCCAACGCGCAACTGCCGGTGGCCCAGCAGTACGTGGACCACAGCACCCGCGTGCGCACGTCCTACCAGCAACAGTTCAGCCTGGGCCAACGTACCCTGCTGGACTTGCTCGACAGCGAGAACGAATTGTTCACCGCTTCGCGTCGCCTGGAAGAGATCAAGAACATTCAGTTATTTACTCAGTACCGAATCAAGGCGACCATGGGCGAATTGCTCAAAAGCCAAGGCGTCGTCGCTCCCATGGCCTCCATCGTGCAAAACGATGTGAAGCCCAAAGTCCAACTGCCTGGAATGAACTGAGTCACCCCATAGCCCCATCTGTTAGTCGAGAGTGCACCGCGTGGAATCCGAAGTCAGTCGAGTTCATCTCAGTCATGATCCACGCACGCTGCACGACGACCCGTTACTCGACGGGTTGTTGGCACTCTGCGCCCTGCATCAGAAACCGGCCAGCGCGGCCATGCTCACCACCGGCCTGCCGCTGCCTTCGCAGCGCCTGAGTGCCGAGTTGCTGCCACGTGCAGCGGCGCGCGCCGGGCTGCAGGGACGGCTGCTGCAACGCAGGCTCGAACAGATCCCGACCATCGCGTTACCGGCGCTGCTGCTGCTCAAGGACGGGCGCAGTACCGTGCTGGTCGGCTGGGAGGGCGACGATCAGGCGCGGGTGCTGCTCAGCGAAAGCGATGGCGGTGAAGTGCTGATCAAGCGCGAGTTGCTGGTCGACGACTACACCGGCAAGGTCTTCTTTGCCCAGCCGCAGCACAAGTTCGACGTCAATCACGGCACCTTGATTCCCCGAGCGCGATCCTGGTTTCGTGACACGCTCAAGCGTTCGCGCTGGCTGTATACCGATGCCATCGCCGCCAGTTTCCTGATCAACATCATCGCCATGGCCGCGCCGCTGTTCGTGATGAACGTGTACGACCGCGTGGTGCCGAACCAGGCCACTTCTACGCTGTGGGTGCTGGCCGTGGGCATCTGCGGTGCGTATCTGTTCGACCTGGTGCTCAAGAGCCTGCGCAGTCTGTGCCTGGACCTGGCCGGTAAAAAAACCGACCTGATCATCTCCGCCACCTTGTTCGAGCGCATCGTCGGCATGTCGATGAAGTACCGCCCGGCGCGCGTCGGCAGCTTTGCGCAGAACATCCATGAGTTCCAGAGCCTGCGCGACTTCCTCGCGTCGCTGACCCTCACCAGCCTGATCGACCTGCCGTTCACGCTGCTGATCTTCCTGGTGATCGCCCTGCTTGGTGGCCATCTGGTGTGGATTCCGGTGCTGGCGTTCCCGATTGCCCTGGGGATCGGCTACGCCTTGCAAAAACCTTTGGTCGCGACCATGGAACGCACCATGGCCCTCGCCGCCGAACGCCAGTCGAGCCTGATCGAAACCCTCGCCGGGCTGGATGCGGTCAAGGTCAACAATGCCGAGAGCGAACGCCAGTACGGCTGGGAACAGACCATCGGCACCTTGAGCCGGCTCGAGCTGCGGGTGAAGCTGCTGTCGGGCCTGTCGATGAACATGACCCTGCTGATCCAGCAACTGGCCGGCGTGATCATGATTGTGTTCGGCGTGTACCAGATCATCGACGGCAACCTGAGCATGGGCGGCCTGATTGCCTGCTACATGCTCAGCGGCCGTGCCTTGAGCCCGCTGGCCTCGCTGTCGGGCCTGCTCACGCGCTACCAGCAAGCCAAGGTCACCATGACCTCGGTCGACCAGATGATGGAACTGCCCCAGGAGCGCAATTTCGAAGAGCGCCCCATGAGCCGTCGCACCCTGCAAGGCGCCATCGAGTGCCGGGGCCTGAATTTCACCTACCCGAACCAACAGAATCCGGCGCTGAAAAACATCAACCTGGTGATCAAGCCAGGGGAAAAGATCGGCATCATCGGTCGCAGCGGCTCGGGCAAAAGCTCCCTGGCCAAATTGATCGTCGGCCTGTATCAACCCGACTCCGGCGCGTTGCTGGTGGACGGCGTGGACGTACGCCAGATCGACGTCAGCGAACTGCGCCATAACATCGGCTACGTCGCCCAGGACATCCAACTGCTGGCCGGCACCCTGCGTGACAACCTGGTCAGCGGTGCGCGCTACGTCGAAGATGAGATGGTCCTGCAAGCCGCCGAACTGGCCGGTGTGCACGAATTCGCCCGCCTGCATCCGCAAGGCTATGAACTGCAGGTCGGCGAGCGTGGGCAGAACCTGTCCGGTGGCCAGCGACAGAACGTCGCCCTGGCCCGTGCGCTGCTGCTCAACCCGCCCATCCTGCTGCTGGACGAACCCACCAGCGCCATGGACAACACCGGTGAAGAACGCTTGAAACAACTCCTGCATGCCGTGGTGCAAAACAAGACCGTCGTCCTGGTGACGCACCGTGCCTCGCTGCTGTCCCTGGTGGACCGCCTGCTGGTGGTCGACCGTGGGCAGATCCTCGCGGACGGCCCGAAAGCCGTGGTCATGGAAGCGTTGAAGAAGGGGCAGATCAGTGTCGCTTAACGCCATCAAGAGCGCGGTCGGGCGCTACTTCAAAGGTTCCGACTCGCTGCAGGGCCAGCCGCTGCCCGAGGTCAACAAAGCGCTGATCGAAGATGCGCCGCGGGTCATCCGCCTGACCATCTGGGCCATCATCGCGTTCTTTGTATTCCTGGTGGTGTGGGCAGGTTTCTCCGAAATCGACGAAGTGACCCGAGGCGACGGCAAGGCGATTCCGTCGTCCAAGCTGCAGAAAATCCAGAACCTGGAAGGCGGTATCGTCGCCGAGTTGTACGTCAAGGAAGGTCAGATCGTCGAGGCCGGTGCGCCGTTGATTCGCCTGGACGATACGCGGTTCGTGTCCAACGCCGGGGAAACCGAAGCGCTGCGCCTGGCCATGCAACTGCGCGTCGAGCGTCTGAGTGCGCAGGTGGACGACCGCCCGCTGAATATTCCCGACGATGTACTCAAGGCCGCGCCCAGCCAGGCCGCCAACGAGCGCTCACTGTACGAAAGCCGCCGCCAGCAGTTGAAAGACGAAGTTGGCGGTTTGCAGGAGCAACTGGTGCAGCGCCAGCAGGAGTTGCGTGAGTTCACCTCCAAACAAAGCCAGTACCGCAGCCAGTTGTCCCTGCAACGCCAGGAAATCAACATGTCCGAGCCGCTGGTGGCCCAGGGCGCGGTGTCGCCGGTGGAAGTGCTGCGCCTCAAGCGCGCTGAAATGGAAACCCGAGGCCAGCTGGACGCCACCACCCTGGCGATCCCCCGCGCCGAATCGGCGATCAAGGAAGTGCAGCGCAAGATCGACGAAACCCGCGGCAAGTTCCGCAGCGAAGCCCTGACCCAACTCAACGAAGCGCGCACCGAACTGAACAAGGCCGAATCCACCGGCCGCGCCCTGGAAGACCGCGTCAGCCGCACCCTGGTCACCTCGCCGGTGCGCGGCATCGTCAAGCAACTGCTGGTCAACACCGTCGGCGGTGTGATCCAGCCGGGCAGCGACATGGTCGAAATCGTGCCGCTGGACGACACCCTGCTGGTGGAGGCCAAGATCCGCCCGCAAGACATCGCCTTCCTGCACCCTGGGCAAGAAGCGGTGGTCAAATTCACCGCCTATGACTACACCATCTACGGTGGCCTGAAGGCCAAGCTCGAACGCATCGGCGCCGACACCATCACCGATGAAGACAAGAAAACCACTTACTACATGATCACCCTGCGCACCGACCGCAGCCACCTGGGCACCGATGAAAAGCCGCTGCTGATCATCCCCGGCATGGTCGCCTCGGTAGACATCATCACCGGCAAGAAAAGCATCCTCAGCTACCTGCTCAAGCCGATCATCAAGGCGCGGGCGGAGGCGTTGCACGAGCGGTAATCTCTATAGGCTGCTCGGGCCTCATCGGGGGCAAGTCGAATCGTCGCACCGCCCCTCCCACATTTGAATGTGTTCACAAATCAAGTGTGGGAGGGGCGGTGCGACGATTCGACTTGCCCCCGATAGGGCCATCAGCATCACCTCATGCATATGGATATGCCCTAACAGTATTTAAACTTCCATTCCCAGGCCTATAAATTCACTCCCTTGTCCGCCGGAAGTGAACCCAATGTCCGCCACCCCCCAACCCTTCGACATCCGCCCCTTCCCCGGCAGTGTCGGCGCCGAAATCATCGGCCTGGATCTATCCCAACCTATCAACGACCAGGACTTCGCCCGCATCCACCGCGCGCACCTGGACCACCACGTCATCGTGTTTCGCGACCAGCGCATCACCCCTGAACAACAGATCACCTTCAGCCGGCGCTTCGGCGTGCTGCAAATCCACGTGCTCAAGCAGTTCCTGCTGGCCAACCACCCGGAAATCCTGATCGTCTCCAACATCATCGAAAACGGCCAGTCCATCGGCCTGGGCGATGCGGGCAAGTTCTGGCACTCGGACCTGTCGTACAAGGAACTGCCCAGCCTGGGCTCGATGCTGCATGCCCAGGAACTGCCGTCCGAAGGCGGCGACACCCTGTTTGCCGACATGCACAAAGCCTGGGAGCAACTGCCCGAGCACCTGCGCAACGCCGTCGAAGGGCGCCGCGCCGCGCATTCCTACACTGCGCGTTACAGCGAAACCAAATTCGAAGGCAACTGGCGCCCGACCCTGACCCCGGAACAACTCGCCCAGGTGGCCGAAGTGGTGCACCCCATCGTGCGCACCCACCCGGAAAACAGCCGCAAGGCGCTGTTCGTCAGCGAAGGCTTCACCACCCGCATCGTCGGCCTGCCGGATGACGAAAGCCGCGACCTGCTGGCCCAGCTCTACGCCCACAGCGTGCTGCCGGAAAACATCTACCGTCATCAGTGGCAGCCCCACGACCTGGTGTTCTGGGACAACCGATCGCTGATTCACCTGGCCGCCGGTTGCCCGAGCCATCTGCGCCGCAAATTGTTGCGCACCACCATTCAGGGCGATGCGCCTTTCTGAAACGGTGAAGCCTGCTAGGATTGCGCCCAGTTCACTCCCCATCAACCACGAGTGCTTGGCATGCAACTACCGGACATGAACCTGCTGGTCGCCCTCGACGCCTTGCTCGATGAAGGCAGCGTGGTGGGCGCGGCGCGGCGGATGAACCTGAGCCCGGCGGCCATGAGCCGCACCCTCACGCGGATCCGCGATGCGGTCGGCGATCCGATCCTGGTCCGCGCCGGCCGCGGCCTGGTGCCGACGCCCAAGGCGCTTGAGCTGCAAGGCCAGGTGCGCAACGTGGTGGAGCAGGCGGCGTTGCTGTTTCGCTCGGCCGACCAGGTGGACTTGAGCACCTTGCGCCGCCGCTTCAGCGTGCGCGCCAATGACTTTTTCATCGGCGTGTATGGCGGGCGACTGTTCGACACCATGCAAAGAGTGGCGCCGCTCTGCGAGCTGCGCTTCGTGCCCGAAGGCGATACCGACGACGAAGCGCTGCGCGAAGGGCGGTTGGACTTGCGGGTGAGCAATACCCTGCCGGCGAGCCCCGAAGCGAAGGTGCAGAACCTGTTCTCCACCACCTTCGTCGGCCTGGCGCGGGAAGATCATCCGCTGTTCGACGCAGAGATCACCGCCGCGCGGTTTGCCAGCTATTCCCACATCAGTATCTCGCGGCGCGGCATCGCCCGTGGGCCCATCGATACCGCGTTGAATGCCCAGGGCCTGGAGCGCCGCGTGGCTATGATCGCCCCAGGCTTCCACGGTGCAATGTTCATGCTGCCCGACTCCGACCTGCTGCTGCCGGTGCCCAAGGAAGCGCTCCTCAGCGCCAGGCGCCTGAATCTGCCGCTGCGCGCATTCCCCCTGCCAATCTCATTGCCGACGCTGGTGTTGGCCCAATCCTGGCACCCACGTTTCGACAAAGACCCGGCGCACAAATGGCTGCGCGAAACCATGCGCGAAAGCTGCCACGCCACGTGGCTCGAAGCCCAGCCCAGCTGAAATCCCAAGCCATGCCGGGTCAAATGTGGGAGGGGGCTTGCCCCCGATTGCGGTATGACAGCTACCCCATATGAACCTGATACACCGCTATCGGGGGCAAGCCCCCTCCCACATTTTAAGCCCTGCGGTATTATGTGGATTGCGTCTGACGCACTTATAAGCTGACAACAAGTAACTTTTTGTCATGGTAGAGCCTGATTAAACTGCTCGGGTATTTCCCATTCCGAGTTACCTGTCCATGACTTCCCTCGCTGCCTCCGCCCTCGAGGCCGCAGCCAAACCCACTGCGCCCAGCCCACCGGTGTTCGGTCCGCGCATTATTATCGGCCTGGTCGGCGTGTTGCTGGCGGTGCTGGTGTCCGGCCTCAACGAGATGGTCACCAAGGTCGCCCTCGCTGATATCCGTGGTGCGCTGTACATCGGTTTTGACGAAGGCACCTGGCTGGTCGCGGCCTACACCGCCACTTCCGTGGCCGCGATGGCGTTCGCACCGTGGTGTGCGGTGACGCTCTCGCTGCGCCGTTTTACCCTGTGTGCCATCGGCTTGTTTACCCTGCTCGGCATCCTCTGCCCGTTCGCACCGAACTACGAAAGCCTGCTGCTCCTGCGCACGGTGCAAGGCTTGGCTGGTGGCGCGTTGCCGCCGATGCTGATGACCGTGGCGCTGCGGTTCCTGCCAGCCAACGTCAAGTTATACGGCTTGGCCGGGTATGCCCTGACGGCCACCTTCGGCCCGAGCCTGGGTACGCCGCTGGCGGCGCTGTGGACCGAATACGTCGGCTGGCAATGGGCGTTCTGGCAGATCGTCGGGCCCTGCCTGTTGGCGATGGCCGCCGTGGCCTACGGCTTGCCGCAGGATCCGTTGCGCCTGGAGCGGTTCAAACAGTTCAATTGGCGCGGTCTGCTGTTGGGCTTCCCGGCGATCTGCATGCTGGTGATCGGTCTGTTGCAAGGCAACCGCCTGGACTGGTTCGAGTCGGGCCTGATCACCTTCCTGCTCAGTGGCGGCACGGTGCTCATGGTGTTGTTCATGCTCAATGAATGGTCGCAGCCGCTGCCATTCTTCAAGTTGCAGATGCTTGGCCTGCGCAACCTGTCGTTTGCGTTGATCGTGCTGGCCGGCGTGTTGATGGTGTTGACCTCGGTCATCATCATCCCGTCGAGTTTTCTCGCTCAGGTCCAGGGTTACCGCCCCCTGCAAACCGCGCCGGTGATGCTGCTGATGGCCGTGCCGCAGCTGATCGCGCTGCCGCTGGTGGCCGCGCTGTGCAACCTGCGCTGGGTCGATTGCCGCTGGGTGCTGGGCATCGGTCTCGGCATGTTGGTGCTGTGCTGTATCGGCAGTTCGCACCTCACCTCGGCGTGGATCCGCGATGATTTTTATGGCTGGTACCTGCTGCAGATTTTCGGCCAGCCGATGGCCGTGTTGCCGCTGCTGATGCTGTCCACCGGCAGTATCCAGCCCATCGAAGGGCCGTTCGCCTCGGCGTGGTTCAACACCGTCAAGGGCCTGTCCGCCGTGATCGCCACCGCTGTGCTGGATACGCTGACCACCCAGCGCGGGCATTTTCACTCGACCATGCTGGTGGACCGCCTGGGCAACTCGCCCCTGGCCGACGGCGACGCGCCGGGCCTGGCGCACCGCCTGCACGAGCAGGTCGTGGTGCTCACCTCTTCGGATCTGTATGCCGTCATGGCCGGTGTCGCGGTGGCGTTGATCCTGCTGATTTTCTGGATGCCAACGCGGATTTTTCCGCCTCGCGCACCGACCTGAACCCAAGGATTTCTTATGAAACGCAAAGACAAAATAGCCGTCTCCGTTATCGCTGTGTTTGCCGTCGGCGTGCTGGTGTACCTGGTTGCGCCAGGCCTTCTGAGCAGCCGGAGCCAGACCACCAACGACGCCTTCGTCGCCGCCGATTTCACCCTGGTCGCCCCCCGCGTGGCCGGGTTCATCAAGGAAGTGTTGGTAGAAGACAACCAGCGCGTCAAAGCCGGCCAGCTGTTGGCGCTGATCGACGACCGGGATTTTCGCGCCGCCGCCCAGGCCGCCGACGCCGACACGTTGGTCGCCCAGGCCCAACTGAAAAACGCCACCGCGACCCTGGAGCGCCAAAGCTCGGTGATCGCCCAGGCCCAGGCCACCGTGGCGGCGGACCGCGCCGAAGTGGCGTTTGCCGAACACGAGCTGAACCGCTACAACCACCTCGCCGGCGTCGGCGCAGGCACCGTGCAGAACGCCCAACAAGCCAAGACCCGCATCGACCAGGCCACCGCGCGCCTGGCCAAGTCCACAGCGGTGCTGGCCGCCGAACGCAAGCAAGTGGAAATCCTCACGGCCCAGCGCGATGCCGCCGACGGCGGGCTCAAGCGCGCCCAGGCCGCGCTGGAAATGGCCAGCTATCAGCTGTCCTACACGCGCATCGTCGCGCCGGTGGACGGCATGGTCGGTGAGCGGGCGGTACGGGTCGGCGCCTATGTGACACCGGGCAGCAAGATCCTCGCGGTCGTGCCGCTGGCCGAGGCCTATGTCGTGGCCAATTTCCAGGAGACGCAACTGTCGCACATGCATGCCGGCCAAGCCGTGCAAGTGCGTGTCGACAGCCTCGATGGCGAGTTGCTCAACGGTCACCTGGAGAGCCTGGCGCCGGCCACCGGGGTGACCTTCGCCTCGGTCAAGCCGGACAACGCCACCGGCAACTTCACCAAGGTGGTGCAGCGAATTCCGGTGAAGATTGTGCTGGAGCCCAATCAGCCGCTGACCGAGCGCCTGCGCGTCGGTATGTCGGTGGAGGCCAGCGTCGACACACAGGCGGTCGCGCCACACCATGAGGTGGCCCAGCAATGAAACATGTCGCCTGGCTCACCTTGAGCCTCATCAGCCTGAGTGCCTGCACCGTCGGCCCGGATTTCCAACGGCCGCAAGGCCCGCAAGTCGCCCAATGGAGTGAGCCCCAGGGGCGTCAGGCGGCCAGTCGTGCCAGCAGCGACCCGTTGCAGGAGCGCTGGTGGGACGTGTTCCACGACGAACAGTTGTCAGCGCTCACACGTCGTGCCCTCAGCGATAACCTCGACCTGAAACTGGCCAGCAGCCGCCTGCAACAAAGCCGCGCCGTGCGTCAGGTGACTACCGCCGAACGTTACCCCGGCGTCGATGCGGGCGGCGGTTACCAGCGCAAGCGCAACAGCGCCAAAGGTTTGAACGACCCCTCCGGCGAGAACGGCCGCTCGGCCTTCAGCCAATGGGACATGGGCTTTTCCGCTGCCTGGGAGTTGGACTTCTGGGGCCGGGTCAAGCGCGAGACCGAAGCCGCCGACGCCACCCTGGACGTCGCCGAAAACGACCGCCGCGCCGTGCTGCTGTCGGTACTGGCCGAGACCGCACAGGATTACATCCAACTGCGCGGCGTACAGAACACCCGCGCTGTTACCGAGCAAAACCTCGACGTCGCCCGCCACAGCCTCAAGCTCTCGCAACTGCGCCTGGCCGACGGCGTGGCGACCGACCTGGACGTGGCCGAAGCCGCCGCCCAGGTCGCCGCCATCGAAGCGCGCCTGCCTGATCTGCAGCAGCGCCAGGATCAATTGATCAACGCCCTGAGCCTGCTGATGGGCGAGCCGCCGCAAGCCCTGCACGCGCAACTGTCCAAGGACGCCGCCGTGCCGCAGACCCAGCGCCAGGTCGCCATCGGCCTGCCGTCGGAACTGGCCGAGCGCCGCCCGGACATCCGCCAGGCCGAAGCCCGTTTGCACGCCGCCACTGCCAGCATCGGCGTGGCCAAGGGTGATTTCTACCCGCGCATCACCCTATCCGGCAGCCTAGGCTCCCAGGCCATGCAACTCTCGGACTTCGGCTCCTGGGGCTCGCGCGCCTTCGCCTTCGGCCCGCAATTGAGCCTGCCGCTGTTCAACGGCGGGCGTCTGCAAGGCATGGTGGATTTGCGTGAAGCCCAGCAACAGGAAGCGGCGATTTCCTACCAGCAAACCGTGCTGCGCGCCTGGCATGAAATCGACGACCAACTGACCCGCTACAACGCCAGCCAACTGCGCCGCGACAGCCTGGCCGAAGCCGTGCACCAGAACCAGATCGCGCTCGCCACCGCGCAACACCAATACGTCGAAGGCGTGGCCGATTTCGTCAATGTGCTCACCGTACAAAGCGCGCTGCTGGCGACGCAGGAACAATGGGTCGAAAGCTCTACGGGCGTTTCCTTGGCCATGGTTGGCTTGTACAAGGCGTTGGGAGGAGGGTGGGAGTCGGTGTATCCGTTGCAAGCGCTTCACTGATGACGGTGGGAAGTCGAGCGAGCCTTGAACGTGACGTCGTTTTCAGTTGCGCACCCGTCAAGGGTGCGCTCTGTTGCCGGCGTGTGGTGCTGCCATCAGTTGCGATTCAAACCGGGTGCATACATTGGACAGCATGCGCACATCGGCACCGCTACAGCCCGCCGCTTCAAAAAAACCGGAAGCCTCCCGTACGACCGCATAGACGTCAGTGACGATGGATCTTGCTTCATCCATTCCCAACCCAAAACGCTCGGGCGTACTGAGCAAATTGCTGACCGACGATACCCTGCCCTCATTCCCGATGATGAGCGCCTGCAAGCCTAGCTGCGTGGGGTGCGGCAATATGTCGAATACCGGTGCGAGGGAATAGCCCGAAGCGCTGGTCAACAGCAGTCCGGTTTGTTTCAGGTGGTCGTCGCTATTGCCGATGAGCACATTGAACGCCATACGCCTGTAAAGCTCACGCATGTCCAACGTTGCATCGTCGCTGACCTTCTTCAAAACGTCGGCGATTCTGGAATAGGAAGCGGCACCGTCAACCGCGTCAACTCGCATTCTCGGCTTCTCGGTACTTACCAAAGAATTGCAGCTGACATAGTGTTCGCGACCAGCGCCTTCATGCCGGTCAAAACGCTCGACCATCAAAACCGGTTTGCCGGCGACCTCTACCAACTTGTGCCCGGCTGCGGGCAGCCCCGCCGCATCCGCCATTTGAAGGCTGGCAAATTCCGCACGTGGCTGATCGAAAACATCATCGCTACGGCCGAGTTTGGCAATCCATTCCTTGCCTTCATGAGTCACCGTGACCTTTGGCCTGGCGCCGCCCATGGAGCTGCCAAACTCAAATAGCCGTGCGATTTCCACGGGCAGGTCCACATCACCCTTCTCGACTCGATCAAGGCCTACCATGATTTTCTCAAGATCTTCGAATTGCGGTGGCTGGTGCAGGGTCGGCAACAGATTTCTTGAAGCACTGAACAGCAGGCAACCCACTCCCGCACCCCGCGAGGCAAGCAGCCATTCAACTTCGTTTTGTGGATGCTGTTTGTGGGTCGCCAGCAGAACACGCCGCCCCCAATTGTCCGGCGTTGCGTCGTCAAGCACCCCGAACATGCGCGTCGAGGAATACTGATTACGGGTCAGGGGCACGTTCAGCGGGTCAATCGCGAATGCGTCGGGCCGCGCGAGCCAACTATTGGCGTAGCGAAAAACGAACCCACTGGCGTGCATGGCCACTTCGCCCACAGGGACGGGATCACCGACTGAGTGAGCTGAAAAAACAAAGGCATTACCAATCGGCTTCCAGGACATCAGGGTCTCCTTCAGTGCGAACTCGCTCAGGCTCACGGGCGAGGCTCATGGTCATCCCAACCTGGTCGAGTTCCGGCGACGCGATGCTCGCCATACCTTCCTCCAGGTCCATCGCGCTAAGCACATTCATCAGCACACCGAGGGATACGCCTGCCTCGCCCTGTCTCAGCCGCTGATACGTCTGCCTTGTGATGCCCGCACGACTGCATATTGTGGAAATTTTCAGGCGACGACGAAGGCGGGCTATTTCGATACCGTTTCCGATACCTTTTATCAGCTCGTCGCTTCTTTCTGAGAGGTACCCTTTGTGAGGGTTGGGTCTGCCAGTGCTTTGCATGATATATCACCCATTAATGGCGTTAGAGTAACTTATATCATCTTCGGGTAGCTATGCCATCAATCCGGCTCAACACTGGTTTTATCGAGCCGGAACACTCAACGATTCTGCAAAAACACCACATACCCCCGAAACCACTCACTTTCCTGCAAATACCCCGGCGCCTCCCACTCTCCACCCTGAATCAAGCCGACCTTGAACGGCACGCCCATCCGGTTCATCCGTGGCAGATAGGCCGCGTAGTCGGGGATGCTGTGGCGTCCCTGATACGTCTGCACCACCACTTCATCCACCACGCCCTTGAGCTGGGCGATGGCGGCCGGGTCGGCGTTGCTGCTCCAGTCCATCAGGCCGGTGATGCTCAAGCGCAGGTCGGCCGGCAAACGCTGGCGCAGATCGCGCAGGAAGGCGGCGTATTCGTGCAGGTACTGGGTGCGGGCGTCGAAGTCGATCTGAATGCCGATCACCGGGTTGCCCGCGTCACGCCAGCGTTGCACCTGGCCGAGCAGTTGGGTGTAGACCGGCTCCGGCCAGTGCAAGGTGTGGGCGCGGTAGACCACCCAGATAGTGCCCTGGGTGATGCGCGGCACGCTCATGCCCTGGGCGATCAGTTGCACGCCACGTTGCGGTGCGCGGCGCGTGGAGTTGATCTGGCCCTGGAGGATGTACAGGGTTTTGGCCTGCTTGATCACCGGCTGGGGCGTGACGCCGCTCCACAACCAGAAGGCGTCGTAGTCACGGGCGTCGACGGCGCCGAAGGCCGGGCTCGCCAGCAACAGCACGCCCAGCCACAGCGACTTCACCAGTAGTACTGCAGCGATTTGCCCCACTGCGTGTCGGCGTAACCGCTCTTGAGCTGGCGGAACCAGCCTTTGCGCACGGCCGGCGCCACGTCTTCACCGCCGCAACTGTTGTAGCCGGCCGGCGCGTAGCAGTTGATGGCGCGAAACAGTGCGTAGGCCTTGTCGGTTTTCGGTGCCTTGGCGTTGGCGATCACCTGCTTGTAGCCGTCCAGGCGCGAGAAGGTCTCACCCTTGAAGTCCGAGGCGGTGCTGCCCAGGCTGCCGGCGGCGCGGGGGTGTTCCAGCGGCATGCCGTCCAGGCCGTTGCGCAGGATGAACTCACCGAAACAGTTCAGGGCGTGCGGGTTTTTTGCATCCTGCTGCAGGGTCGCGGCGGTTTGCGCGATGCCTGGGCAGGCGTAGCCGGATTCGGCCTTATCACCGTTCCACTGGAACAGCTTCAAGGTCTGGCCGCTGGTGTAGGTGTAGCCCAGGCTGGTGCCGAGCTTGTCTTCGGACAACGAGGCTTGCTTGAGGTCGTCGGCAAAGGTCGCGAACTGGTTGTGCAGCAGGTCTTTGTAGAGCAGCACGAATTGCGCGCTCTGGCGTTCCGTCGGGTCGCTGGCGTTGGCGATCTGCTGGCGCAACAGGTCGGGGCCGGCGACGTTGCGCAGCAGGATGTAGCGCACCTGTTTGGCGCTGATCGGCGAGTCGGCGGCAAATACCTTGGCCAGTTGGCCGCTGCGCTCGTAGTTCATCGCCAGGGCCAGCTCCAGCTGGTCGCGTTGCAGCGGTTGCGTGGCCAGCGGCAGCAATTGCAGCCACAGGGCTTGCGCACCTGCCCAGTCTTGTTTGGCTTCCAGGGCCAGGGCGCGCAGGGTTTGCTGGCTGAAGGCGAAATAGTCCAGGGTTGACGGCACGTCCGCCGGCAGATGCTTGAGGGCAGTGTCGGGTTGATGCTCGACATACAGCGCATACGCCGCTTGCAGGTAGTCGAACAACGCCGGCTCGTTGACGAAGGTGCTCTTTTGCTTGTCGAGGTCTGCGCGGCTCAACAGGGGCGGGGTGTGGGCACGCATCGCCATCAGGTCGCTGACCACTTGCAGCATCGGGCTGTTCGTCGACGTGTTGCCGGCCATCAGTAACTTGAGGTCGGCTTCTTCGACCAATTCGTCCACGCTCACATTGCGCTGGGCGTCGGTGGCCTCGGTCAGTTGCCAGGTGAAGTCTTCGGCAAGCCGGGCATCGTCGTTTGCCAGCCAGTGCACACGGCGCAGCAGGCCACGGGCGGAAGCAACGTAATCGCCTTGTGGATAAGTTTTCAGGTAAGCGAGAAAGCCTTGTTCGGCGTCGTTCAACGCGGGCTTGTCCACATGCTCGCGCTGCGGCATGCCGTATTCGTCGAAGGCTTGGGCCTGGGCCTGGTTCAGCGAGGTGCGCGCGGTCATGTACAGCGCAGTTTCCTTCAGCCAGGGCGCATCGCTGCTCGCGGCGGCGGCGAAACCGCGCTCGGCGTCACCGAAGCGGCCACTGTAGAAGTCAGCGGCGGCCTGCAAATAAGTGCGAAACCGTTGGGCGTTGGCCGAGGGCGTCAACTGCGCGTCCACCACCTGGCCGTCCCAGTCACAGGTTGTCAGCAGCTGCAAACGTGCTTTGACCAATACGTCGCGCTCAGCCGGCGGCATATCGGCTTTGATCACCTGGCTGATAAACGCCGTGGCGCTGTCGTCATCGTTGCTGCGGCAACGGCTGCCTTCACCGTTGAGGAAGGCTTCGCCGGCGGTCTTGTATTCCTCGCGCTTGACGCCCAGCGGCTGGAGCAGGGTGTCGAGCTCGGCAGTGCGTGAATCGTCCGCCTGATTATCCGGCTCATCGCTCGCGGCTGGAATCGGCACCAGGCGATACACCGGAAACGGCACCGGGCCGAAGCCTTGGGCCAAATCGTCTTCGCCCAAGGCATTGGGCGTCAGCGGTGCGGCTTTTTTGTCGGCCAGCAACAGGCGCAGGTTGACCCGGCTATCGTTGCCCGGGCTGAGAAAGGGTTGGTTGCTGCAGGGTTCGAGACTGTCACGCGAGACCCGCCAGTCGGGGTAGCACGAGTCGTCGGAACTGGCCTGGGCCGCCAGGGGAATACCGGCCAGCAGGGCCAGAGCCAGAGGTGACAGCAAACCGATGCGCATAACGTTTCCTTGATCCTGAGTCCGTGGAGGAGGGCAATCATAGCCTGATCCTACGAGTGCTTCGGTGAAGGCCTACGCAAATTGTTGATTTGTCTGATTCCAGCAACGGGCCCTAGGCTTTTGGCCTAAAGTGGCGGTGTTTGCGCATGCGCAGTGTTTGTCCTGTAGAGGGCAGTCGTAACGGAGTCGATATGCGTCGGTCTGCGGTAGAGCAAAATGAAAAAGTCCCGGCCTTGCCTGCGTTCAATCGCCTGACCCGGGAGGGCGCCGGCTGGCTCAGCCGCCTCTGGTGGGTGCCGATCCTGGCGCTGGCCATGGCCCTGCGGTTCTACCACCTGACGTCGGCGGCGATCTGGGGTGACGAAGGCTCGAGCCTCTTGCTCAGCGAATATGCGGTGACCGACCTGTGGTTTCACGCCGGCCACGATGTGCATCCGCCGCTGTATTTTGTGCTGCTGCGCGGCTGGATCGAAGTGTTTGGCGACAGCATCTGGTCGATCAGGAGCATGAGCGCCATCCCCGGTGCCGTCGTGGTGGGCCTGGGGATCTGGCTGACGCGGCAACTGTCCACCCGTCGCGCCGCACTGCTGGCCGGCATCCTGCTGGCACTGCTGCCGACGGCGGTGCGCTACAGCCAGGAAGTGCGCATGTATTCGCTGCTCGGCGTATGGCTGTTGGGGGCTACGCTGGCGCTGGTCTACTGGATGCGCCAACCCGCGCGCACACGTTACCTGGCCGCTTATGTGCTGTTGATGAGCGCCGGTTTCTACACCCATTACTTCACCGCGTTGTGTGTGCTGGTGCACTGGGCGTACCTGGGGCTGCAGCCGCCAGGCCAGCGTCTGATCACGCGCCCGGCGTGGTGGGTGGCCAACGCCACGATTGTCCTGTTGTACCTGCCCTGGCTGCCGAACCTTCTGGATCTGGTGCAGCACGTCGAACAGCTCAAGGTAGGCGGGGACATTGGTTGGGAAGAGCCGGTCAACCTGCTGTCCCTGCCCTCGATGATCTGGCAGTTCGTGTTGCAGGATGAAGGCGTCGATTTCTGGGCGCCGCTGTTCTGGATCTTTCCGCTGTTGTTGGTCGCGGTGGTCCTGGTGACAGCGTGGCGCAACCCCGGGGCCCATTTGCCTGCATTGTTTTTCTTGCTGCCATTGCTGTTGGTGTACGGCGTGTCGTTTATCTCGCCGGTCTTTATCGAGCGCTACCTCACGGTGTATGCCCTGGGTTTGCCAATCACCCTTGCGCTTGCCATCGACCGCTTGCCGTCACGCCTGTCATGGTTGGGCGCAGCGCTGTTAGTGCTGTTTGTCGGCATGGAATTGCTGGGCCTGAAGAACAACTTCGAGGTGGATGAGCAGGATCAATTCAATGTGCCGGTAGAGTTCGTCAATCGCAATTACCAGGAGGATGACCGTATCGTCCTCAGCGACATGATGTGGTACCTCAGCTACGTGTATTACGACCAGACCGACGCTCAACTTCAACTCTACACACCGCCCAAACCCGACGGCACCCCGACGCGACCGAATGCCTACGGTTTCGGTACGCTGGTGGATCAGGATGGCGGACGCATCTACCTCGAACGTCTATCCGCATTGCCGGCCACCACCCGTCGCGTGTGGCTGATCAGCAGCAACGAAGCACCCGAGGACTTTGCCCCGTTGCCCGAAGGCTGGCGCGAACTCAGCCGTCAGGACGGCGGCGGTGCACGAGCGCGTCTGTTCGTGCTGTGCAATGTGCCGGCGCCACAACCCGAGGGTTGCCGCTAGACTGTCTTGAACACGCCTATGAGGAACCCACATGGAATCGCCAGTGCACAACCTGCCGGCCTTGTTCAAACAGCTTGGCCTGGCAGATGACCCGGTCAGCATCGAGAAATTCGTCGCCGTGCATTCACCGCTCAAGCCTGAGCTGAAACTGGCGGATGCGTTTTTCTGGAGCGAGGGTCAGAAGGCGTTTTTGCGTGAGGAGATACTGGAGGATGCGGATTGGGCGGTGGTGGTGGATGAATTGAATGTGATGTTGCGGGGTGGGCGAGGGGTGTAAAAAACTGAGCAGAAAGGCCAAAACTTGAAAAAAAGTGATGAGGCTTGAAAAAATCTAGGCTTTAATCGCGCAAGTGAACTTTTTATGAGGTTGCGCGATGTCTTTGGTCGGCTATGCCCATCTTCACCAACTCCTCGGGTTGAAAGCCATTGCGCCTGCTCGTTCAGCGATGGTCAAGCCCGTTACTCGCATCTCGTTGATTGGCGATTGCCTTGCTGTTCCCCAAACGGTTGCGCCTGCAGCCGATTCGGTGCTCGACCATATTCTTTTTGCCCTCAAGCACGAAGGTATAAATCTCGCAATTCTCGCTCAGGCACTTGACTCGGTCAGCGCAGATCAATTGCTGCAAGAGCTGGATAAAGCACCTAACGGCGTATTCATCCGCAAGGCCTGCTATTTGTGGGAAGGCCTGACGCTGCAACGGCTCGATTACAGCAAGCCTATCAACAGCCGAGTTTCTCCCCTGTTTGATCCGCAACGCTACGTAACGGGGCCGTCTACACGCAATTCCCGCTGGCGTATCGACTTCAACGGTTTGGGCTCATTGGCCTATTGCGCGACAGTCGAGCGTACGTCTGAAATTGACGCCTTATTGAGTCTCGACATACTGGGCCGCGCCAAATCCTTCATGGCCACCCTCCCACCCGAAATGATGGACCGCGCCATCCAGTGGGCGTACCTGCACGAAACCCGCGATTCATTTGCCATCGAAAAAGAACAACCCAGCGAAGAAAAATCCCGTCGCTTCGTTCAACTCCTGCGCCAGGCTCACGAAGGCCGTTTGCTCACCGAGGACTACTTGGTCGAGCTGCAAAACAGCACCGTCTCCAACCCCTTCGACAAAGCCGTCGCGTTTCGCCACGAACAGAACCACCTGCACAACGGGCTGCGCGGCGCAGCCGGTGTGAGCTACGTACCGCCAGCCCCCGCGCTTTGCCAGGAATTGATGGAAGAGCTGATGGCCTTCGCCAACCAGCCCGTGCGAGACGTCGATCCTTTGGTTGCGGCGGCGGTCACCGCTTTCGGCTTCGTGTTCCTGCACCCGTTCATGGACGGTAATGGCCGCCTGTCTCGCTTCCTGATCCACCAGACGCTTTGCCACTATGGCGCACTGGGAAATGGCTTGTTGCTACCGGTCTCCGTCGCCATGAAGCACGAAGAGCAAGCCTATCTGGAGGCACTCAAGACCTTCTCCCAGCCGACGCGGGAATTCTGGAACGTTACTTGGTTGGACGCCGACCACATGGCGTTCGACTTCATCGGTCACCCCTCGATCTACCGCTACTGGGACGCCACCCGCTGCGTCGAATTCACCCTGCAAATGGCCCGCCGCGCACTGGAAGTCGAACTGCGCGAAGAAACCGAATTCCTCGACCGCTACGACCGTGTGATCAAGGCAGTGAATCAACGCTACGACGTGCGTGGCAGTGATTTGTCGAAGCTGGTGATGATGTGCCTGGATAACGAGGGCAAGCTTTCCAAGCATCGGCGCAAGCAGTTTCAGTACAGCGTGGCGGAGGAGGTGTTTGGGTTTATTGAGGAGGAGGTGGGGCGGGTGATTGAGGAATGTGGCAATCAGCCCTCGCCCATCTGAGGCATCAATGTGGGATGTAACTTTCTGGTGGCCAGTGGCGAGCTGTATGCACCAGAGCCACAATCCTCACTACGTCGGGCTCAACTTGATAAACAAGGCGGTAGCTCGGGTGCGGAATGATTTCGCGTGTTCCCGCAATCCGGCCTATTGGGCCAATTTCGGGGTTATGTGCTAATCCAAGTGCTGCCATGCTGAAGCGCCGGTCCATGTCGGCTGCGGCTTGTGGGTTTTTCTCAAACAGAAAATCCCAGATATCTCTACGATCCTGCCCTGCCTCGGGCGTCCACGCGACCCTCATCCCTGACTATCTACTTGAGCGCGCCTGGCTGCGAATTCAGCTTCCAAATCTTCATTGGAAACCTCTCGGCCTGCGCGAATGGATGCACGAGAAGCATCAACTTTGCGTTGCAAAAACTCATCGTACTCTCGCGAGTGCTGCTGGGCCTGAACGAATTCACGCATCATTTCGCGGACGATTTGCGATGCAGGACGATGAGAGGCTTCGCATTCAGCCATGAACTGGTCGCGAAGCTCTGGTTCAAGCTTCATTGTAAAAACGGCTAATTTGGACATCAGCGATTCCTCCGGAATGGTATGCACAAAGTATATACATCATCATTACCGAATGGCGTTTGGAAAAAGCTGAGACGACTGACGGTAGAGATCAATATGTTGGTTGCACAGCCTCAACCATCCCCCTATAGTTCGCCCCGTCGCCGCACATCGGCGATCGGATTTGGCGATCCGAAATTCTGTGACGCGTTACAGCGTTCCTACCCCGTGCGTTTTTCCTTGGATGAAGGCATTGGGTTCTATGGCGGCTGTGCGCGGGAGATCTTCGGATCTGCCGGGTTTCACAGATAACCGGTTCGCCAACCTGCGTACAGCTGCCACCCTTATTCGTTTGGCGACGGGAGAAGGTGGTTCAAATCCTTATCTGTGAGGTTTATCGATGGACCAATACAAGCCGCTTCAAACCAACCCCACCAGCGTTCCCGTCCTGGCTTTCAACACCTTTGCCCCCTCGCATTTGCTCCACGAAACAGCTCGCAGTCGCGTGCGTATCGGTACTGAGCTGTTGGCGACCCTCGCCTCATCAAGCGACAACCCAAACCTCCATCACTTGGTCACTGCCGCATTGGTCTCACTGCGCGATGGCCTGGACATGCTGGGCGAGATCCAGCGTCGCCTGGATGGTCAGGCTGAAAAATAGCCCGGGCATCCGACGCTGATCCAAATGTGGGAGGGGGCTTGCTCCCGATGAGGGTGTGTCAGTAAATGCATCAGTGGCTGACCCATCGCCATCGGGCAAGCCCCCTCCCACATTCGCCCTGCAGTGCCGCCGCTGAATCGCTCCACCCATCGAGAAATTGTTTCAAAACTTGACGACAACTCATCCCTCCACCATATTAATAGTTAGCAAACTAACTGTATGCGAACTATCCAGTGTCCCAATCCCTCGAACAACTCCAAATGAACCTCAGCAGCAGCATGGTGGTGGGCGCCCGTAACTGGCGCAAAATCTGCCAGGCCACGCTGGTGAGCTATGGCATCTCCGAAGCCTGCGCCGTGCCGCTGTTGATGATCGGCCGCCTGGGCGACGGTGTGCATCAGGTCAAAGTGGCCCAGGCTTCGGGTATGGAAAGCCCGTCGCTGGTGCGCCTGCTCGACCGTCTCTGCAATGACGGCTATGTGTGCCGCACCGAAGACATCCATGACCGTCGCGCCAAGGCCTTGAGCCTCACCGCGCGCGGCCGTGAGCTGGTGCAGGCGGTGGAAGCGCAACTGGTGCGCCTGCGCAAGGAAGTCCTGGTGGACATCGCCGCCACCGATCTGGAAGCCGCGCTGCGCGTGCTGCGCGCCTTCGAGGCGGCCGAGGCGGTAGCGCCTTGAACGGATTCTTTACCGGTTTTCCGCCTGCTCGCGACTGGTTCTACGGGGTGCGTACCTTCGCCGCGTCGATGATCGCGCTGTACATCGCCATGCTCATGCAAATGCCGCGTCCGTATTGGGCCATGGCCACGGTGTATATCGTCTCCAGCCCGTTTGTCGGCCCCACCAGTTCCAAAGCGTTGTACCGCGCTATCGGCACCTTGATGGGCGCGGCGGCGGCGGTGTTCTTTGTGCCGATGTTCGTGCAGTCACCCTACATTCTGGTGGTGGTGATCGCCCTGTGGACGGGCACCTTGCTGTTCCTTTCCCTGCATCTGCGCACCGCCAACAGCTACGCCCTGATGCTGGCCGGCTACACCTTGCCGCTGATTGCCCTGCCAGTGGTGGACAACCCGCTGGCGGTGTGGGATGTGGCCGAGGCGCGTACCGAGGAAATCTTCCTCGGCATTGCCGTGGCTGCCGTGGTGGGTGCCATGTTCTGGCCGCGTCGCCTGATGCCGGTGTTCGATGGCTCGGTGGCCAAGTGGTTTACCGACGCCCAGGTCTACAGCCAGCGCTTTCTCACCCGCGATGTGGAGCCTGAAGCCATCAGCGGCCTGCGCGGTGGCATGGTCGCCACCTTCAACACCCTCGAGTTGATGATCGGCCAATTGCCCCACGAAGGCGCGCGGCCGCAGACGGTGCGCAACACCAAGGAATTGCGCGGGCGCATGATTCACCTGCTGCCGGTGATCGATGCCCTGGACGATGCGGTGTACGCCATCGAACATCGCGCGCCGCAATTTCTCGATCAGCTCACGCCGTTGCTGGAGGAGGCCAACGCCTGGCTGCAAAGCACCACCGAAGCCGCCCCCCTGGAACGCTGGCGCGTGCTGCGTGACAAGATCGACGCCGCGCAACCCCAGGGAGAAGCGCTGGACGAGCGCCACACGCTGCTGTTCTCCAACGCCCTGTACCGCCTGGGCGAGTGGGTCGATCTGTGGCAGGACTGCCGCAGCCTGCAAGCCGCCATTGAATGCGAAAGCCAGGACACCTGGCGCGCCGTCTACCGCCACTGGCGCCTGGGCCGGCTCACGCCGTTCCTTGATCGTGGCCTGATGTTCTACTCGGCGTTTTCCACCGTCACCGCGATCATCGTCGCCTCGGTGTTGTGGATTTTGCTGGGCTGGACCGACGGCGGCAGTGCGGTGATCCTGGCGGCGGTGGCGTGCAGCTTTTTCGCCTCGATGGACGACCCCGCGCCGCAGATCTACCGGTTCTTTTTCTGGACCGCCATGTCGGTGCTGTTCGCCAGCCTGTACTTGTTCCTGGTGCTGCCCAACCTGCACGATTTCCCGATGCTGGTGCTGGCGTTCGCCGTGCCGTTCATCTGCATCGGCACCCTGACCGTGCAGCCACGGTTCTACCTGGGCATGTTGCTGACGCTGGTCAACACCTCGTCGTTCATCAGCATCCAGGGCGCCTACGACGCGGATTTTCTCAACTTCGCCAACGTCAATCTGGCCGGGCCCGTGGGCCTGCTGTTTGCCTTTGTATGGACCCTGATCGCCCGGCCCTTCGGTGCCGAACTGGCGGCCAAGCGCCTGACCCGTTTCAGCTGGCGCGACATCGTCAGCCTCACCGAGCCGGCCACCCTGGCCGAACACCGGCACATGGCCGCACAGATGCTTGATCGCCTCATGCAGCACCTGCCGCGCCTGGCCCTCACTGGCCAGGACACTGGCACCGCCCTGCGCGACCTGCGCGTGGCGCTGAACCTGCTCGATCTGCTCGCGTATTCGCCGCGTATCCTTGGCGTGCCGCGCGTGTTGCTCAACCAGGTGGTGGAAGGCGTGGGCGGTTATTTCAAGGCCTGCCTCAAGGCCGGTGAACGCTTGCCCGCGCCCAGCGGTCTGCTGATGACCCTGGACCGCACGCGCCGCGCCCTCAACGGCCAGGGCCTGCAAGACGCCGATGACACGCGCCTGCACCTGCTGCATGCCCTGGCCGGCCTGCGCCTGGCGCTGTTGCCCGGCGTGGAGTTCATCGGCGGCACGGAAATCGAAGCGCCGTTACCTGATGGAGCGCCTTTATGATCGGTGACCTGGATATCAGCGGCGTCTTCCTGCCCACGCTGCTGGTGCTGATGGGCATTACCTATGTGTTGTTTCTGGTGGTGCACGGGCTGTTGACGCGCATGCACTTCTATCGCCTGGTCTGGCACCGGGCATTGTTCAATGTGGGGCTGTACGCGCTGTTGCTGGGCGCGGTGGACTCACTCAGTCGATATCTGATGACATGAAAAAACCTTTTTTGACTATCGGCCGTGTCGTCCTGACGCTGTTGATCGTGAGCTTCGCGGTCGTCGTGGTGTGGCGCATGGTCATGTACTACATGTTTGCGCCCTGGACCCGTGACGGCCACATCCGCGCCGACATCGTGCAGATCGCCCCGGACGTGTCCGGGCTGATCCAGCGCGTCGATGTGCACGACAACCAGCTGGTGACCAAAGGCCAGATGCTGTTTGCTGTCGACCAGGATCGTTTCAAGCTGGCCCTGCGCCAGGCCCAGGCCGCCGTGGCCGACCGCCAGGAAACCCTGGCCCAGGCCCAGCGCGAGTACAAGCGTAACCGTGGCCTGGGCAACCTGGTGCCCAGCGAGCAACTGGAAGAAAGCCAGTCCCGCGTGGCCCGTGCCCAATCGGCCCTGGCCGAGGCACAAGTGACGGTGGATTCCGCCCAGCTCAATCTCGACCGCTCGGTGATCCGCAGCCCGGTGGACGGCTACGTCAACGACCGCGCGCCGCGTGCCCAGGAATTCGTCACCGCCGGGCGGCCGGTGCTGTCGGTGGTGGACAGCAACTCCTTCCATATCGACGGCTATTTCGAAGAAACCAAACTGGACGGCATTCGCGTCGGCATGGGCGTGGATATCCGCGTGATCGGCGACAACGCCCGCCTGCATGGGCATGTGCAGAGCATCGTCGCCGGTATCGAGGACCGCGACCGCAGCAGCGGTTCCAACCTGCTGCCCAACGTCAACCCGGCGTTCAGCTGGGTGCGCCTGGCCCAGCGGATTCCGGTACGCATTGCCTTCGATGACGTGCCGGCGGACTTCCGCATGATCGCCGGGCGTACGGCGACCGTGTCGATCATCGATGACAAGGCCAACGCCGGAGACCCGCCATGAAGCAACTGCTGGCCACCGCTGCCCTGGGGGTGTTGCTGTCGGCCTGCCAGGCGGTAGGCCCGGACTACCAATTGCCGGACACGGCTGCCGTCAACCGTGACGACTTGCAAGGGGCCATCGCGGGGGAGGGCAATAACGTGGTGTCGGCGCCCGTGCCGACCGACTGGTGGAAGCTGTACAAAGACCCGCGCCTGGATGAACTGGTGCGCCAGGCCATGGCCTCCAACACCGACCTGCGCGTGGCCGCCGCCAACTTGCAACGCGCGCGCTACCAGACCCAGCAGGCCGAATCCGCCGGCGGCTGGAGTGCCGGGGCCAAGGCCGAAGCGCAGCGGTTGCAGGAGTCCGGCGAAGCCTTCCTGCTGGCAGACAAAGTCCCGGTGGGCAACATCGGCAGCGTGGGCATCACCACCTCGTACCAATTCGATCTGTTCGGCACCTTGCAACGCGGCATCGAAAGCGCCCAGGCCAGCGCGGATGCGGCCCAGGCGGCCGCCGATATCGCGCGCATTACCCTGGTGGCCGATGTGGTGCGCTCCTATACCCAGGTCTGCGCCGCCAACGAAGAACTGGCCATCGCCAACGAGTCCCTCGACCTGCAAGCCCAAAGCACCCAGCTGACCCAACGCCTGCGCGACGCCGGCCGTGGCGATGAAACCCAGGTCACGCGCTCGCAAACCCAATACAAATCCCTGCGCGCCGACATGCCGCGCTACGAAGCGGCGCGTCAGGCCGGGTTGTTCCGTCTGTCGATGCTGCTGGCCAAGCCCCTCGATCAATTGCCGGCCGGCACGGCCAGTTGCGCCGAGTTGCCGCACATCGCTCAGCTGTTGCCGGTGGGCGACGGTGCGGCGTTGCTCAAGCGTCGCCCGGATGTGCGCCAGGCCGAACGCCAGCTGGCCGCTGCGACCGCGCGCATCGGCGTGGCCACCGGCGCCTTGTACCCGGACATCGCCATTGGTGCCACGGTAGGCACGGTGGGCCTGCTCGACAACCTCGGCCAGCCTGCGACCAATCGCTGGGGCTTTGGCCCGATGATCAGCTGGACGGTGCCGACCAACGGTGCCCGCGCGCGCATTCACGAAGCCGAAGCCGCGACCCAGGGCGCCCTGGCGCATTTCGACGGGGTGGTACTCAACGCTATCCGCGAAACCCAGACCGGCCTGGCGCAGTACACCGCCATGCTGCAGCGCCGTGAAGCGCTGGCCGATGCCGAGCGCTCGGCCCACGAGGCGGCGGACCAGACCCACCGCTTCTTCCAGGCCGGGCGCGAGTCGTTTCTTGCCGACCTGCAAGCCACGCGCACCTACACCGCCATGCGCGCGCAATTGGCGGCGGCCAACACCCAGGTTGCGATGAGCCAGATCGACCTGTTCCTGGCCCTGGGCGGCGGTTGGGAAAGCGGACGAACGCAAGGGGTAAAACCCGGCAAACCGTGAGGTGATAGCTATGCTTTGTCAGGTGAGGCGTCGTGAAGCCTCACTCGACACTGCTCGCGTTTGCTCATGGGGATTCCAATAATGAAAAACCCTTATGCTCCCGCTTTCTGGTGCGTACTCTTCGCACTGGTGCTGTTATCGGCCGCGTATTTCTACGGGGTCATGCTCGCCCACCAACTCGACAAGGCCATGGTCTTTCTCGACAGTGCCTGCCTGGTGATCGGCACCCTGTCCATCGGCGTGGTGGCCTGGGCCTCCTATCAAAACCAACGCGTGAAGCGCAAGTTGCTGGAGCAAGGCAAGACCCGCGTCGCAATCTGGGACACCAAGGTGGCCCTGCGCCGTGTCGAAACCGTGTTCGACCGCTATTTCTGGGGCAGCTACTGGCAACCCGGTCGCACGTTCCAGGAAGTCATGGGCGACCTCACCGGCACGCCCCTGGAAAAAAGCCTCGACGTGCTGAAGACGCAATGTGTCGCGCTGGATCGGCAGGTCGCTGACGGCAGGCACTGGCTGAATAACGCGCGGGAATTGTCCGATGTCGCCACGCAAATGGCCCGTGAGCGCTACCAGCTGGACTTCTGCGACCCCAAGACCGACACCCCCGGCAACGCGGTGATACACCGTGAGTTTGAGGTGTTGGTCTACACCTGGACGGCGCGCCTGAAGAGTTTCGACCACCAGTTGGATGAAATAGAGCTGGAGTACTCCTGAACTCCTGATGAACTGATCCCTCTGAAAGGCTGGGCCGTTTGCGCCCGCCAGTGCTAATCTTCCCCAGCCTTTCGGCCACACGGGCCACTACTGTAGGAGCGAGCTTGCTCGCGAAAAACGTCAACGATAACGCGTGCATTCTGAATAAGCGCGGTGCCTATGAGTTCTTCGCGAGCAAGCTCGCTCCTACAAGGACCCCTCCGGGGTTCAAGGAAGACAGCCCACTTCTCACAGGATTTGATCAGGTCACTTCATGAATAAGCCAGCAGTCGTTCTTTTGGGTTTCGTTGTCGCCGTTGGCGTCGTCAGTGCAGGCGGCGCCTGGTACACCGGTAAACAACTGGAGCCGGTTCTGCAAACCGCGATCCAGAACGCCAACAAGGAACTGCAGACCTCCATGGCCGGCGTGGACGGTACCGTGTCCCTGGAGCTGGTCTCCCTGGACCGTGGCGTGTTCAGCAGCACCGCCCATTACCGCCTCAAAGGCCAGGGCAGTGTGTTCGGTGAGCAAAACCCGAACCCCGAGCTGCTGTTCGTCGACCATATCGAACACGGCCCGCTGCCGTTCTCGCGTCTGGTCACCCTGAAATGGTTGCCAGTAATGGCCACCAGTCACTACGAACTGGAAAAGAACGCCACCACCGAACAATGGTTCGCTGCCGCCAAAGACGTGTCGCCGCTCAAAGGCGTGGCCAATATCGGTTACAGCCGTTCGGTCAACGGCAACGTCGAACTGCTGCCCCTGGAATTCAAGGACGACAAGTCCTCGGTGAGCTTCTCCGGCGCCAACCTGGACTTCGACAGCAGCGCCGAAGGCCAGAAGGTCAAGGCCGACGGCTACATGAACAGCCTCAAGGTCGCGGCCGTCGATGCCAATGGCGACGCGTTCGAAGCCGAACTGGCCGGCCTCACCGTTGCCAGCAACCTGGCCAAATCCACGTTCGGTTTCTACACCGGCCAGAACACCATCGAACTGACCGACACCAAGGTCACCTTCGGCCCGCAGAAGTCTGTGCTGACCCTCAAGGGCTTCGAGCAGAAAGATTCCAGCGAGACCAAGGACAACAACCTGGCCGGCCGCGTCGACTACAAGGTCGACGAGATCGGTTACCAGGGTAAGCCTGTGGGCTCGGCCGCCATGGCCGTCAGCATGAAAAACGTCGACATCCCGGCAATGCTGGTGCTGACCAAGCTCTACCAGGACAAGATGCAGCCGGTGCAAGCCGCCGCCGCTGCCGGCCAACCTGCGCCCGAGCTGCAACTGACCGAAGCCGAACAGACCCTGGCCGAAGCCAACGTCAACCAGGTGCTGGCCGCCAAGCCGCAACTGGCCGTGGAAAACCTGTCGCTGAAAACCACCCATGGCGAGAGCAAGTTCAACCTTGTACTGGACCTGGCCAAGCCGGCCTCCATGGAACTGCCACCGGTTGAGCTGGGCAAGCAGATGATTTCGCTGCTGGACACCAACCTCACCCTGTCCAAGCCGATGATCAGCGACGTGGCCGCGCTGCAAGCCCAGGTTGGCGGCGTAACCGACCCGAAAGCCATCGAACAGCAATCGCAAATGGCGGCCGAGATGGTCAGCGGTGTGGCCGTGGGCACTCAACTGGCAACCCTGGTGGGCACCGACGTGGTGTCCAAGCTGCACTACGCCAACAACGAAGTGACCTTCAATGGCCAGAAGATGACCGTCGAGCAGTTCATCAGCTTCGTAATGTCCAAAGCCGGCGCAATGGGCGGCGCGCAATAACCCTGAAATACAGTTGAAAATGTGGGAGGGGGCTTGCTCCCGATAGCGGTGGGTCAGTCAACTTATCTGTGGCTGGCCCGCCGTAATCGGGGGCAAGCCCCCTCCCACATTTTGTTTTGTGCCTGGCAAAGTCCCTGTCAGCCGGACAGCGGTGTGGCCTCAGCTTCGTGATGTCCAAAGCCGGTGCCATGAGCGGCGTGCAGTACCCCTGAAATGCAGTTGAAAATGTGGGAGGGGGCTTGCCCCCGATGGCGGTGGGTCAGTCAAAAATGTACTGACTGACACTCTGCCATCGGGGGCAAGCCCCCTCCCACAGTTGTTTTGTGCCTGGCAAAGAGTCTGTGTCAGCCAATTCTGAACAATTGTTCCGAATTGCCCTTGCCCCTGCCTGGCTAAGGGATAGTTCCCCCCAGGAAAGCTAGGTCGGGTCCCGAGACGCCGACACCCTGATGCACATCGCTCAGGATCACCCATCGTTGCAGCTTTCCTTGTAAGGAAGCCGACGACATGTTGCCAATCCCTCCACTCAGCGCTTCAGGCCGGTTGCGGCTGCTCATCGCAGCAGCCCTGTGCAGCCAATTGCTGATGCCCGCCTATGCCGTGGCCGATCCCGCCTATGACGCCCTGATCATCCAGGCCCGCAACGGTCACTTCACGCCGGCACTGACCCAGCTGCGCCAGCTGTCCGCCGAGCGCCAGACCCCAGGCCAGGTCAGCGATCACCTGGTGATTGCCGGCTGGGCCGGGCAAGACGCCGAAGTGTTGAAGGTGTACGAGGCACAGGGCAAGCATCGCAACCTGACCACCCAGTCACTGGCCACGGTGGCGCGCACCTATCGCAATCAAAAGCAGTGGGCCCAGGCCGAAGCGGTCTATCGCCAGGCGTTGCTGCGCGAACCGAAGAATATCGACCTGCAACTGGGCCTGGCGCTCACCCAGGCCGATGGCGGCAAGGCCAATGAGGCGGTGCAACGCTTGCGCGCGCTGGTGGCGGCGCAACCGAATGACCCCAACCGCCGCATGGCCCTGGGCTACGCGCTGACCCGCGCCGGCCAGAACTATGACGCGCTGTTCGAGTTCGACCAGGCCTTTATCCGTGCCGGCGACAAGCCCGACGTGGCGCGTGAATACATCGTCGCGCTGCAAAAAGCCCGCCTGCCGGAAGCCGCGCTGCGCCTGTCGGCCAGGCGTCCGGGCCTGGTGGACGCGGTCACCCAGCGCCGCCTGGAAGGCGACCTGGCCGCCGAGCGTGTACGCATGGCCGAATTCGCCACGCGCACCGAAAAAGAGCGCTACGTCATCGCCGATCGGGCCCTGCAGGATTACGACAAACTGATCAGCCGCTGGACCCCCGACGCCACTGCCCACGATGACGTAGTGCGCTGGCGCATTGACCGCCTGGGCGCGCTCAAGGCCCGTGCGCGCACCGCAGAAGTGATCCGCGAATACGAAGCCCTCACGGCCCAACGTGTACAGTTGCCGACCTACGCCGTGCGCTGGGTGGCAGCGTCTTATCTGGACCTGCGCCAACCGGAAAAGGCCGCGCCGCTGTACCGCCAGGCACTTGACGCGGCGGACGCCGACGTCGGCGATCATGTAAAAGACAGCACCGCCTTGTTCTACGCCTTGTTGGAAAACGACCAGGTGGAGGAGGCGCGCGCCGTTGCCACTCAACTGGCAAACACCGAGAAACCTCGGGTGGAACTCAAGGGCTTGCCCATCGGCAACCCCAACGATGAATGGATGGACGCCCAGCAACTGGCGGCCCAGGCCGGTACTTATGGCGCCGACCTGAACGCCAGCGAAGCCACCTTGGAAGCCCTGGGCAGCAAAGCACCTGGGAGTATCGGCGTGCGTTTGGCGCAGGCCGAGATGTACCGCGCCCGGGACTGGCCAAGACGCGCTGAAGAGTCCCTCAAGGAGACTGAAAACCAGAGCCCCCGTGACATCGGTGTGGAAATGTCCCAGGGCTTTACCGCGCTGGACCTGCAGGAATGGCGGCAACTTGATCTGCTCACCGATGACGTCGTCGCGCGTGCCCCGGACAACCGCCAGGTACAGCGCCTCAAACGCCTGCGCGACGTGCACGACATGGCCGAAGTCCGCGTGGAAGCCTACACCGGTAAAAGCTTCGGCGGCGGCGATAACCAGGAGGCCGGTGCGGTTTCGGGCAGCCGTGACTGGGGCTTGGAAACCGTGGTCTACACCCCGCCCATCGACGAAGACTGGCGCCTGTTCGCCGGGGTTGGCTACGGCACTGCCGATTTTGCCGAAGGCACCGGCCATCACCGCTGGCAGCGCGTGGGCGTGGAGCGGCGTACCCGCGACATGACCATCGAAGCCGAAGTGTCCAACCATTCTTATGGCGATGGCGCAAAACAAGGCGCAAGCGTGTCGATTGCCCGTGATATCAACGATCATTGGCAGTACGGCGCCAGCCTTGGCTATCTCCTGAGCACCACGCCGCTGCGGGCGTTGAATGAAGGCGTCACCGCCAACGGCGGCAGCGGCTTTATCCGCTGGCGCGCCAACGAAAGCCGCGAGTGGAAACTGGCCGTCAGCCCCTCCCACTTCAGCGACGGTAACGACCGCGTCGAGGCCATGCTCACCGGCCGCGAAGGCATCTACAGCTCGCCGAAAGTACAAGTGGAGCTGGGCCTGGAAGTCGGCGCCAGCCGCAACAGCAAGGAAGACACGATCTACTTCAACCCCAAGTCCGACTTCAGCGTGTTGCCCACCGTTACCGTCAACCATGTGCTCTATCACCGCTACGAAACCCAGTGGAGTCAGCAGTTCCAGCTGGGTGCGGGTACCTACAGCCAGAAGGATTACTCCACTGGCGGTGTCGGTTTGATCGGCTATGGCCAGCGCTTTCGCTGGAATGACGTACTGGAAGCCGGCGCCAACCTGAGTCTGGTCAGCCGACCTTATGACGCAGAGCGCGAGCGCGACCTGCGCCTGCTCCTCGACCTCACTTACCGTTTCTAAAAGAGCCTGACCATGACCTTCCTCAGCCGTTGTTTTTTGGTTCTGGGTGTAATGCTGGCTGCCGCCTGTGCCCAGCAACCCGCGCCATTCGTCCCACCTGCCGAGCGGCCGACCCTGGCCAGCGAAGCGCCGTGGCCGAAGAACCACTTCCTGGGCATTGCCTACCACGATGTCTCGGACAACGATCCCGACCAGGCGGTGGTGGCAGTGCGTACCGAACGTTTGGTCGAGCAGTTGGCGTGGCTGCGCGAGAACGGTTACCAGGCGGTCAGCGTGAACCAGGTCCTCGCCGCACGCCGAGGTGGGCCGACACTGCCACCCAAAGCCGTGATGCTCAGCTTCGACGACGGCTACGCAAGCTTCTACACCCGCGTGATGCCGATTCTGCGGGCTTACAATTGGCCGGCTGTGCTGGCGCCGGTCGGCAGTTGGATCGACACCCCGCTGAACCAGCCGGTGGACTTTGCCGGTACGCCGCGTCCGCGGGGAGACTTCCTGACCTGGCAGCAGATTCGTGAAGTGTCCCAGTCGGGACTGGTGGAAATCGCCGCCCATACCGACGCCAATCACAAAGGCATACTCGCCAACCCTCAAGGCAATCTCGAGCCGGCCGCCACCACGCGTCGCTTTGACCCGGCGACCCAGCGCTATGAAACCGAAGCCCAGTTCAAGGCGCGGATGCGCGCTGATGTGGTGGGGATCTCCAACAAGATCAAAACCGTCACCGGCAAGGCACCTCGTGTGTGGGTATGGCCATATGGTGCGGCCGACGGCACTACCCTGGCCGTGGTGGGAGAGCACGGCTATGAGATGGCGCTGACCCTGGACGACGGTCTGGATGACTCGAACAAGCTGATGAACAGCCCGCGCTTTCTGGTAGCTTCCGATCCGGACGGCGAACACTTCGCCAGCAGCATGGTTTCGGTGCAGGCCAAGGCGCCGTTGCGCGTACTGCATGTGGACCTGGATCACGTCTACGACCCCGACCCGGCCCAACAGGCGCGCAATCTGGATGTATTGGTTCAGCGCGTGGTGGACATGGGAGCTGTCACGGTATTCCTGCAAGCCTACGCCGACCCCAAAGGCGACGGCCTGGTGCATTCGCTGTACTTCCCCAACCGCCACTTGCCGATGCGTGCCGACCTGTTCAACCGCGTCTCCTGGCAGCTGCATACCCGTGCCCATGCCAGTGTGTTTGCGTGGATGCCGGTGCTCAGTTTCGCCCTCGACTCCAAGTTGCCGCGCGTTACCCGCTGGGACCCGCAGACCGGCAAGGTGGCGCCCGATCCCGATCAATATCAGCGCCTGTCGCCCTTTGACCCGAAAGTGCGGCAGGTCATCGGCGAAATTTACGAAGACCTCGCACGCACCAGCAACAGCGGCATCGATGGCGTGCTGTATCACGATGACGCGGTGCTCAGCGACTTTGAAGACGCCAGCCCCGCAGCCCTCAAGGCGTACGCCGCCCAGGGCCTGCCGGACAACATCGCCGCGCTGCGCGCCGACCCCGCCGTGATGCAGCGTTGGACCCGCTTCAAGAGCCGCTACCTGATCGACTTCACCCACGAGTTGACCGGTAAGTTCCGCGCCATACGCGGCCCGCAGATCTTGACCGCGCGTAATATCTTCGCCGAACCGATGCTCAACCCGGCCAGCGAAGCCTGGTTCGCGCAGAACCTCGATGACTTCCTGCAGGCCTACGACTGGACCGCGCCGATGGCCATGCCGCTGATGGAAGGCCAATCGCTGAAAGACTCCAACGCCTGGCTGGAAAAACTGGTGGCCACGGTCAAGGCACGCCCCGGCGCTATGGAAAAAACCGTTTTCGAGCTGCAAGCCAAAGATTGGCGCACCAAAGCCGCACCGGATATCAGCGCAGAGCAACTGGCGCAATGGATGGGCGTGCTCAAACGCCAGGGGGTCAAGAGCTTTGGCTATTACCCGGACAACTTCCTGGAAAACTCCCCGGACTTGAAGACGATACGTCCGGCCCTTTCCAACCAGTGGAACCCTTGATCATGTTCGACAGAATCCTGGCTATATTCGTGCTGGCACTGGTATTGGGCGTGCCCCTGGGCCTGATCTTCCTGGTCACCGGGCAGTTCCTGATGGACTTCGTGTTTTTCTACCCGCTGTTCATGTCCGCGCTGTGGATCGCCGGCGGCCTGTACTTCTGGCTGCACTGGGAACGCCACTGGCCGTGGCAGGAAGACACGCCGGCGCCGACCCTGGCCGGCAACCCGCTGATCTCGATCATCATCCCTTGCTACAACGAAGGCGATAACGTCGCCGACACCATGGCGGCCGCCCTGGCCCAGGTGTACACGAACATCGAAGTGATCGCGGTCAACGATGGCTCCAGCGACAACACCGCCGCAGTACTCGACGCGCTGGCGCTGCAACACCCACGCCTGCGCGTGCTGCACCTGGCGCAGAACCAGGGCAAGGCCGTGGCCCTGCGCATGGGCGCGGTGGCGGCGCGCAGCGAATACCTGGTGTGCATCGACGGCGATGCGTTGCTCGACAAAAACGCGGCGGCCTATATGGTCGCGCCGATGCTCGACAACCCGCGCCTCGGCGCCGTCACCGGCAACCCGCGTGTGCGCACACGCTCGACCCTGATCGGCCGGGTACAAGTGGGCGAGTTTTCCTCGATCATCGGCCTGATCAAGCGAACCCAGCGCGTGTTCGGGCGCATCTTCACGGTGTCGGGTGTGGTGGTGGCGTTCCGTAAGAAGGCGCTGGACCGCATCGACTACTGGAGCACCGACATGATCACCGAAGACATCGATGTCAGCTGGAAGCTGCAACTCGATCACTGGGCGATCTTCTACGAGCCGCGTGCGCTGTGCTGGATTCTCATGCCCGAAACCGTCGGCGGCCTGTGGAAACAGCGCCTGCGCTGGGCCCAGGGCGGCGCTGAAGTGCTGTTCAAGAATATCCGTGGCATCTGGCAATGGCGCCATCGCTACCTGTGGCCGCTGCTGTTCGAATACTGCCTGTCCACCGGCTGGGCCTTCACCTTCCTGCTCTCGGTGGTGTTCTGGGGCCTGGGCAAATTCATGGTGTTGCCGCAGGCGATTACCGTCGACTCCCTGGTGCCGCCGGCGTTTACCGGACTGGTGCTGGCGATGGTGTGCCTGCTGCAGTTCGCGGTGAGCATCCTGATTGACCGGCGCTACGAAAAAGACCTGTGGAAAACCCTGTTCTGGACCGTGTGGTACCCGATGGTGTTCTGGCTGGTGAGCCTGTTCACCACCCTGGTCAGCTTTCCCAAGGTGTTGTTCAACCAGCACCAGAAACGCGCCCGCTGGGTCAGCCCGGACCGTGGTATCAAACCTGCCCAAGAGGAGGCGTGACGATGAAACTGGTCAGAACCCGCCAGAACCTGGTGATGTGGATTATCGATGTGGTGCTTACCCTGCTGGCCTGGGCCGGCCTGGTCTGGCTGCTGGCCCGGGGCATGAACGCCATGCTCGAAACCCACGGCGGCCCGCGCCTGGAAGCGCCGATCTTCGCCGCGCTCAACACCTTGCAAACCTACCTGTGGATCGCGCTGTTCAACGCCGTGATCCTGATTGCCTGGGCACGCTACCAGCAACGCAAAGGGCGCAAATTCGCCCAGCGTCGCGCCGAGGCGAATGCCCTGAGCGACCAGCACTTGAGTGAAAGCTTCAAGCTGGGCGAGGGCGACCTGGAACAACTGCGCCGCCCCGGCGTGCTGGTGATTCACAACGACGAAGAGGGCGGCGTGGGGGAAGTGAAATCCCACGTGTCCCGCGATGTCGAACGCCCTGGCCTGGCCCTGGTGCCCGGCCCGGAAAAAGACAAAGGCCTTGGCTGATATCTTCAGTGCTGCACTACCCAATGTGGGAGGGGGCTTGCCCCCGATAGCAGTGTGTCAGCTAAACATTGGCTGACTGATTCACCGCTATCGGGGGCTTGCCCCCTCTCACATTCAGATCTCCAGTGCTGTGAATGCGCACGGGTTCAAAAAAACTGATTGGATTTCCGATAAATGGGATCCAAATCACAAAACCGCCGCGAACTTTCCTCCCCTCCCCGGTACTAACCCTAACTCGATAACACCTGATGGCTAAATAATGGCGATCGCGGTTTGTTAGTCGAATCACGCTCGAAACAGTTGCCGCCGGTCGGATTAAACGTGTCAGTGGTCAGGCCGGAAACTGTTCGATAATTATTTTTTGTTACTAATCATTAGGTTGACCGCAAGCACGCTCGAACACCCGACAGCCCCCGCGTCTTGGTCTGCTGAACGTTCGATGTTAGCTTGCCGGCCTTTGATTTTCGACGGATCGAACATGCCTCTGCCAATGCCACGGACTCGGTTTCTTCTATGCACTTTCCTGCTCGCTTGCCTGAGCCTGAACACTGCATTCGCTGCCCCCACGCCCGGGGACCAGGACCTGATCCGCGATCGGCAGAACCGCCTGCTCGAAGAGCAACAGCGGCGTCTGCAGGAACTCCAGGACCTGCCCGGCAAAGCAGCCAAGCCTGAAGCCCCGGCCACCCCCGCCGACACCCGTTGCTTCCCGATCAAGGACATCGAGCTCAAAGGCGCCGACAGCCTGCCGGCCTCCGAGCGCGAGCGCCTGCTCAAGCCCTACGTCGGCCAATGCCTGGGCGTGTCCCAGCTCAACGACCTGCTCAAGGCCATCACCGACTACTACCTCGGCAAGGGCCGCGTCACCAGCCGCGCCTACCTGCCGCAGCAGGACCTCTCCACCGGCCACCTGCAAGTGCTGGTGGTGGAAGGCAAGCTCGAAGCCTTGCGCAGCGCCGAAGGCAGTACCGTGACCGAACGCGAACTGGCCATGGCGTTTCCCGGCAAGGTCGGCGAAGCGCTGAACCTGCGTGAAATCGAGCAACTGGTGGACCAGCTCAACCGCCTGCCGTCCAAACAAGCGCAGATGGAACTGACCCCCGGCAGCCAGGTAGGCGGCAGCGACGTGGTGGTCAAGAACACCGCGCAAAAGCCCTGGCGCGCCAGCCTGTCGCGCAATAACGACGGCCAGAAAAGCACCGGCGAACAGCAATGGGGCGCCGGCCTTGAATGGGACAGCCCGCTGGGCCTGGGCGACCAGTTGATTCTGCGCGGCGGCCACGACGCCATCAGCGACCACCAGAAAACCTCGAAAAACACCATGCTCTATTACAACGTGCCGTGGGGCTGGTGGAACTTCAGCTACACCTACAGCGAGAGCGACTACCGCACCTTCGGCGTGACCGACGACTTCAAATACAAGCAGGACGGCGACAACCAGAACCACCAACTGCGCGCCGAGCGAGTGATCCACCGTGATGACGTGAGCAAGACCTCGGTCAACGTCGGCCTGGCGCACCTGCGCACCAACAACTACATCCTCGACGTGCGCACCGCGCCCAGCAGCAACCGCCTCAGCGAACTGCAACTGGGCGTCAACCACGGGCGGCGTATCGGCACGGCCTTCGTCAACCTGGACCTGGGCATGCAAAGCGGTATCGGCCTGCTCGACGCCCAGTCGCAGGACGAGCGCGACGCCTTCGGCCGCCGCCAGCCGAACTCGCGCTACCGCAAATACACCGCCACCGTCAGCTACCTGCAACCGTTCAGCCTGTGGGGCGAGTCGTTCAGCTTCAGCAGCCTGGCCACCGGCCAACGCAGTGAAGACCCGCTGTTCTCGCCCCAGCGCATGAGCCTCGGCGGCTCGGCTTCGGTACGCGGTTTCAAGGATCAGTTGCTGACCGGCGACAGCGGCGGCTACTGGCGCAACGAAGTGCGCTGGGCACGCCCGGTGACCCTCGACTGGATGCGTCCGGCCTTCTTCGAGTACGGCGCCAGCGTCGGCTACGACCAGGGCGTGATCCGCAACGATCGCTACAACGACAACGTTCATGGCCGCGTGTCCAGCAACTCCCTGGAGCTATTCGCCCGAGGCAAGAACGTCAGCACCAGCGTGACCTTTGCCCACTCGCTGGAAAGACCCGGCGTCGTCACCGAGCGCGAAGCGCCGATCTACTTCCGCCTGGATTTGTTCCTGTAATTCAACGTTGCGCCGCAGCGAGAAACTGAAAATGGACGTTCGACAATTTGCCTTCCTGGCCCGCCAACCCTCTGCCGCCCTGAAGCCGAGAAACGCCTTCTTCGGCCTGCCCAAGCGCGGGCTGGCGTTGATCCTCGCCAACGCGCTGTTCTGGCAACCGCTGCTGGCCCAGGCCGAGGGCATCGTGGTCAGTGCGCCGGGTACCACGGTGGGCGCGGCGGGCAATGGCGTGCCGGTGGTGAACATCGCCACGCCCAACGGCGCAGGCTTGTCCCATAACCAGTTCCAGCAGTACAACGTCGGCCCCAACGGCGTGATCCTCAACAACGCCAACGGCGCGCTGCAAAACACCCAACTGGGCGGGATCATCGTCGGCAACCCCAACCTCAAGGGCGGTGCGGCCAGCGTCATCCTCAACGAAGTCAACGGCGGCAGCGCCAGCCAGTTGCGCGGCTACACCGAAGTGGCGGGGCAGTCGGCCAAAGTTATCGTCGCCAACCCGTACGGCGTGACCTGCGCCGGTTGCGGTTTCATCAACACCCCCAACGTCACCCTCACCACCGGCAAGCCCATCATCGACCCGACCGGCCAGCTGAAAAGCTACCAGGTCGAGGGCGGCGCCGTGACCATCGACGGCGAAGGCCTGAACGCCAGCAACGTCGACCGCTTCGACATCATCACCCGCTCGGCCAAGATCAACGCACAAATCAACGCCCGCGAACTCAACGTGATCGCCGGGCGCAACGACGTCGATGCACAAAGCCTGAAAACCACCGCTCGCGCCGACGACGGCAGCGCCAAGCCCGAGCTGGCGATCGACTCGTCGGCCCTGGGTGGCATGTATGCCGGCGCGATCAAACTGGTAGGCACCGAAGCCGGCGTGGGCGTGAAGCTCGACGGCACCCTGGCCGCCAGTGGTGGGGATATCCAGCTCGATGCCAACGGGCGCCTGAGCATGGCGCAGACCGCTGCCAGCGGCGCGATCAATGTCAAAGCTGCCAGCCTTGACGCCCAGGGACCGATGTATGCCGGTACCGCGCTGGAGGTGCAAACCCAGGGCGATCTCAACAGTCGCAAAAGCCTGGCCGCACGCGACCGCATTGCACTGTCCAGCGGCGGCACGCTGACCAACGCAGACATCATCGAAGCCGGCGTCAACGCCGATAACACCCGCAACTCCACAGGTGATGTCAGCCTGCGCGGCCAGGCCGTCAACAACAATGGCGCCAGCGTGATCGCCAGCCGCAGCTTGAGCGTCGATACCCAAGCCTTGAACAACCAGGGCGGCACCCTCAGCGCCCGGCAAGGCACTCGCGTCACGGCGGCTGCCCTCGATAACCGCAACAACGGACGAGTCCTCAGCAACACCGCGCTGGCTATCGACGCCGGCGCGCTGCAGAACGGCCAGGGCGGATTGATCGCCAGTAACGGGCCGCTGACTGCCACGCTGGGCACGGTGCAAAATACCGGCGGCGAAATCTCCAGCCTGGACACTGCCAACCTGACGGTGACCACCCTGGACAACGTCGCGGGCCTGGTCACGGCGGGCAAGGCGTTGAGCCTCAGCGCCGGCACGCTCGACAACCAGAACGGGCGCGTCACCAGCCAGGGCGTTCTTCACCTCACCGGTAATCGCCTCGACAACCGTCAGAAAGGCCTGGTCGCCAGCACCGGCGGCGTGCAGGTCGACGTCGCCAACATCGACAACCGCAACGGCGAGCTGTCCAGCCGTGCGGGCGTGGCGGTGAACGGCACGCAATTGGATAACAGCGATGGCGGCCTGGTAGTGGCTGGCACTGGCCTGAACCTGAACGTCGATCAATTGCTCAACCGCAACCAAGGCCTGATCAGCAGCGAAGGGCTGCTCACCGTGACCACGGGCACCCTGGTCAACCGTGGTGGCGCGCTCTCCAGCGCCGGCCCGCTGAGCATCGCCGCCCGTGACGCGGTGGACAACCAGGGCGGCCGCCTGGTGACGGACGGCACCCTGACCTTGACCAGCGCAGCCGTCGACAACAGCCAGCAGGGCACCCTCAGCGCGCGTAATGCGCTGCGCATCGACACTCGCGACCTGAACAATCAGCAAGGTGGTCAGGTGACCAGCGCCACCGGCCTGACCCTTGAACTCAATCGCGGCCAATTCAACAACCAGGGCGGGCTGATCAACGGCCCGCTCTTGATGCTCAACAACCTCAAGGACGTTAATAACCAGGGCGGCGAGATTTCCAGCAGCCAGGCCTTCACACTCACCGCCGACAACCTCGATAACAGCAGCGGCAAACTGCTGAGCAACGCCGCCCTGACCCTGCGCATCGGCCAGGCCCTGGCCAACGTCAAGGGCATGATTGCCGCCGCTGCGGTTGACGCAAGCGCTGCCAGCCTGGACAACAGCGGCGGCACCCTCACCAGCCGTGGCGACACCCTGCTCAACGTGAGCGGCCCATTGACCAACCAGGCCCAGGGCCTGATCAACGCGGCCAACCTTCTGAGCATCAATACCGCGAGCCTGGATAACCAGGGCGGCTCCTTGCTGGGCAGCGCGATTGCCGTGGACTTCGGCAGTGCCACCGGCGACCTGAACAACACCGGTGGCCTGATCACCACCGCCGGCAACCTGAGCATCAATCACCTGCGTGACCTCAGCAACCAGGGCGGCGAACTCTCCAGCGCGCAGACCCTGACCCTCAGTGGTCGCACCCTCGATAACAGCGCGGGCAAGCTGATCAGCAATAACCTGCTGGTGCTCAACGCCGAGACGCTGATCAACCAGAACGGGCTGATGTCCGGCTGGCAAGGCCTGAACGCCACTGCCGCAAGCCTGGACAACCGCAACGGCGGCACCCTCTCGAGCCGCTACGGCGACCTCAATGCCACGCTCACCGGCCGCCTGCTCAACAGCGGCGCGGGTGCGCTGGTCAGCCAGAAAGCGCTGACGGTCAGCGCCGCCGAGCTGGATAACAGCGACAAAGGCGCGCTTTCCAGCGCTGCCGAGCAAACCCTCAACGTCACCGGGCTGCTGAACAATGCCAACGGCGGCGCCATCGACAGCGGCACGGCCTTGAACCTGACCGCGCAGAACCTGGACAACACTGCCGGCACCATCAGCGGCGGCGCTGCCACCCGTCTGGACCTGCTGGCGACCCTGACCAACACCAACGGCAAGTTGGCCAGCGCTGGCCCGTTGCTGATCAGCCGTGCCGCGCAGATCGACAACCAGGGTGGGCAACTCGCCAGCCAAGGCCTGTTGACGCTGCTGACCGGCGGCCTGGATAACCGCAATCGCGGCACGCTGGCGGCCAACGAGCGCCTGAGCATCACCGCCAGCGGTCTGGTACAGAACGGCAACGACGGCTTGATCTACAGCCAGAACGCTGACCTCACGCTCAGCGCCAACCGTCTCGACAACGCCAGAGGCGCGGTGCAAAGCCAGGGCGGCCTGACCCTCGATGTGGTCGATGCGGTCGATAACCAGAGCGGCAAACTGATCGCCCAGGCCGGCAACCTCACTGCCGGCGCAGCCAGCCTCGACAACCGGGGCGGCACCCTCGCCAGCCTCCAGGCCTTGCTGCAGACCCGAGTGGTCGGTGTGCTGCGCAACGGCTATGACCTCACCAACAATCGTCAGGGCGGCGTGATGCAGGGCCAGACCCTGGACCTGCAGGCCGGTGGCGTAGACAACTACGGCGGACGTATTTCCGCCCAGGCCGGCGACGGCCTGGTCACCACCGGCAACTTCGACAACCGCAACGGCGGGCTCTATGCCAAAGGCCTGATGCGCGTGGTCGGCCACGATTTCGATAACAGCGGCGACAACGATGGCCAGATTGCCGCCCGCCAGATCGACCTGGACCTCAGCGGCGCGTTGAATAACCGCCTGGGCATCATCGAAAGCGAATCCACCCTCAAGGTCCGCGCCGCCAGCCTGGACAACCAGACCGGCCGCCTGCGCGCACTGGGCAACAGCGGCACCACCGAGTTCGCCATTGGCGGGCTGTTCGACAACCGCGACGGCGTGCTGGAAACAGCCAACACCAACCTGAGCCTGGACGCCGACCGCCTGCAGAACCTAGGCGGCAATGTGCTGCATGTGGGCACCGGCACCTTCGGCATCGCGCCGCGCAATCTCAATGATGTAGGCGGCAGCCTGGTCACCCGTGGCGACCTGACCATCGCCCAGGACACCTGGACCAACAGCAGCGTGATCCAGGCCGGGCAACTGACCGTCAACGTCAACAGCCTCGAACAGACCGCGACCGGTCAATTGCTCGGCGCCCGGCGCTTTATCGGCAGCGGTGGCAACTGGTCCACCAATGGCCTTATCGCCAGCGACGGCGACCTTGACCTGAGCCTGAGCGGCGCGCTGAACAGCAGCGGGCGCATCAGCAGCCTGGGCAAACTGAACCTGAGCGCCGCCCAGGCCAACTTGAGTGACACCGCCAGCATCGCCGGCGGTGGCATGACCCGCGCCACCCTCAGCGGCACCCTGAACAACCGCGGCCGCCTGACCTCGGCCACCGACCTGCTGATCAACGCGGGCACGCTCAACAACTACGCCACGCTCGGCAGCGGGCAAACGCTCACGGTCAACACCGGCGCATTGCTCAACGACCACGGCCTGATCTTTAGCGGCGCCGACATGAGCCTGCGCGTGGCGTCACTGAACAACAGCTACGGCGACCTCTACAGCATGGGCAACCTGAGTGTCGATCGCGACGGCAAGGGCGGTCTGGCCGACAGCATTATCAACAGCTCATCGAGCATGCAGAGTGATGGTGACCTGACCCTCACCGCCGCCACGATCAAAAACGAACGTGCGGTACTGACCGTCAACGACGCGGGTGTCTACACCGCCTCGGCCACCGAGGGCGCGTGCATCAAGTACGTCAACGCCGGTGACTGCAAAGCAGGCGGCACCCCGCGCAACTACGTGTGGGAGTTGCTGACCCGCGACAAACTGGAAGTGACCGCCGCCAGTGCCGGTTCGAGTATCACCGCCGGCGGCAACATGACCCTGGCGGGCGGCGACCTGCTCAACAGCAGCAGCTCGATCGCGGCCGGCGGTAACTTCACGGCGCGCCTGAACAACCTGGTCAACACCGGCATCGAAACCGGCGAGACCGAGACCTATCGTCTTTTCACGTCAGAGCGCACCAAGCACCCTGGACGCTGGTTCGATGCAGCCGCCGCACTTACCAACAAATACTGGTACAAAAGCGCCGGTTACAACCCCAATGACCTCGGCGGCCTTGAGGCCACGGTGGCCAACTTCATCGGCATGATGGAGATCGAGCGCACGCAGTTCGGCAAGGTCACCAAAATCGCCAGCGATGATCAGCGTTATGCTGCCGTGATTCAGGCTGCCGGCGCGGTGGACGTCAAGGCGCAGGCCGGTATCGACAACAGCGTGGTGCGCCCGGGTTACACCTACATCGGGGCGGGTGCAAAAACCACCACCGGCGCGACCGGCGCCAGTGCCGCCAACGGTTACTCGACCCGCGTCACCCTCAACGCGCAATTGCCTCCGGACCTGGCCCAGCAGCAGATCAACCCGCTGAGCTTGCCCGGCTTTACCTTGCCCAGCGGCCAGGGCGGCCTGTTCCGCCTCAGCGGCCAAAGCGCCAGTGCGCCGGCCAGTACCGGCCCGCAAGGCTGGAGCCTGGGCGGCGGCAGCGTAGACCGAGCCCCGGCTTCCGGGCCGGTGGTACCCGCCGCAGGCACCTCGGCCGACGGTGTCACCATCAACCGCGTGCAAGGCCTGCCGGACAGCCAGTTCGTCTCCAACCCACAGAAATACCTGATCGAAACCAACCCGCAGCTGACCAATCTCGGCCAGTTCCTCAGTTCCGATTACATGCTGTCCAAGCTCGGCTACGACCCCGACCAGGCGCAAAAACGCCTGGGTGATGGCCTCTATGAACAGCGCCTGATTCAGCAAGCGGTCATTGCCCGCACCGGCCAGCGCTTCATCGACGGCCAAACCAGCGACACGGCGATGTTCAAGTACCTGATGGACAACGCCATCGGCAGCCGTCAGGCGCTCAATTTGTCGGTCGGTGTAAGCCTCACCGCCGAACAAGTCGCGGCCCTGACCCACGACATCGTGTGGATGGAAAACGCCACCGTCGCCGGCCAGCAAGTGCTGGTGCCGGTGCTCTACCTGGCCCAGGCCAACAACCGCCTGGCGCCCAATGGCGCGTTGATCACCGGCAGCGACCTGAGCCTGGTCAGCGGCACAGACCTGACCAACGTCGGCACCCTGCGCGCCACCAATAACCTGGTCGCCAGCGCCGGGCGCAACATGGTCAACAGCGGCCTGATCGCAGCGGGCAACCGTCTCGACCTGCTGGCCGGCAACAGCCTCACCAACCGCGCCGGCGGCATCATCAGCGGGCGCGACGTCAGCGCCGCTGCGGTAAATGGCGATGTGCTCAACGAACGCACCGTCACCAGCCACCAGAGCAGCAGCGGCTATCGCACCGAACGCACCGACTTCGTCGACAACGCCGCGCGCATCGAAGCCGCCAACAGCCTGACCCTGCAAGCCGGTCGCGACATCAACAGCACCGGCGGTGTACTCAAGAGCGGTACCGACACCCGTATCCAGGCCGGGCGTGACGTGAACCTCGTCACTGCCGAACAACGTAACGCCAATAGCGTCAGCACCTACTCACGCAGCAGCAACGTGACCCAGTACGGCACGGTGGTAGAAGCCGGGCGGGACTTCCAGATTGTGGCGGCACGGGACATCAGCGCCATCGGCAGCCAGTTGAATGCCACGCGTGATCTGGCGTTGGTGGCCAAGGGCAATGTGAACCTGGCTTCGGCGGCGAATGAACAGCATTCGGCGTTCAATTCCAAGAAGGTCACCAGCAAAGAGGATCACGTTCAGCAGGTAGGCACCTCATTGGTGGCCGGCGAAAACCTCTCCCTGAGTGCAGGCAACGACCTCGCCGTCAGCGCCAGTCGCGCGAGCGCGGGCAAGGAAGCCTACCTCTATGCGGGCAATGATCTGACGCTGAAGGCCGCCCAAGACAGCGACTACAGCTATTACCGCAAGACCAAAACCAGCAAAGGGTTGCTGTCCAGCAGCCAGAAAACGCGCATCGACAGCAGTAACCAGATTACCCAACAGGGTTCCTCCATCAGCGCCGACACGGTGGTCGTGCGTGCCGGTCGCGACATCGGCACGAGCGCCAGTGACGTGGTGTCCACGAACGCCACCAGCCTGATTGCCGGGCGTAATGTGGTGATTGATGGGGCAACGGAAACCTTTGAACAAAGCCATTCGTCCTCGACCAAAAAATCGGGCTTGATGAGCAGCGGCGGCATCGGCGTTACGTTGGGTTCAAGCAGCAATAAAAACACCCTCACCAGCAGCACCGAAACCACCCGGGCCAGCAACATCGGCAGCGTGCTGGGCAGCGTGGATATCCGGGCGGGCAAAGACCTCACCATCAAAGGCTCTGACGTGGTTGCCGGTAAAGACATCAGCCTGGTTGGGCAAAATGTCAGCATCCTGGCGTCCGAAAACAACAACCGCAGCGAACAGACGGCCAAAAGCAAAACCAGTGGTTTGACCCTGGCACTCTCCGGCACCGTGGGTAGCGCGGTGGACTCCGCTTACCGAACTGCCAAGCAAGCCAAAAGCGAGGACGACGGCCGCCTCTCGGCGCTGCAAGGTGTGAAGGCGGGTTTGACGGGGGTGCAGGCGTGGCAAGCGGCGCAGCAGGATGGCGGCATGACCGGCGCCAACGCTGGGCAGTTTGTAGGTATCAGCATCTCCCTGGGGTCGCAGAAGTCCGACTCCAGACAGACGCAGGAACAAACCCTCAGCCAGGGCAGCAACCTGACGGCGGGCAATAACCTCACCATCGTGGCGCAGGGGAATGGCACGCCGGGAGACGCCGGTGATATCCGCGTTCAAGGCAGCAAGCTCCAGGCCAGCAATGAAATGACGCTGGCTGCGGAGCGTGATATTCGCCTGGAGGCTGCGGCCAACAATCAAAAGCTCGATGGGAAAAACAGCAGCAGCGGTGGAGCGATTGGCATCAGTCTGGGCGTGGGTTCCGGAGAAAGTGGCCTGAGTATCTTCGCCAATGCGAACAAGGGCACCGGCAACGAGAAGGGCACCGGCACCACCTGGACGGAGACAACGCTGGACGCGGGCAAACAGGTCAGCCTGATCAGCGGACGAGACACCGCCCTCAAAGGCGCGCAAGTCAGCGCAGACAAAATCACCGCTACCGTGGGTCGCGACCTCACGCTGCAAAGCCTGCAGGACACCGATAACTACAAGTCCAAGCAAACGGATGTCAGTGGGGGCGTCAGTTTCGCCATCATCGGCAGCGGCGCCAGCGCCAACCTGAGCATCAGCAAAAGCAAGATCGACTCCAAATACCAGAGCGTGCAGGAGCAGACCGGCCTGTTCGGCGGCAAGGGCGGCTACCAGATCGATGTGGGCAACCATACCCAACTCGATGGCAGCGTGATCGGCAGCACGGCCACGCCGGACAAAAACCGCCTCAACACCGGCACCCTGGGCTGGAGCGTTTTAAAGAACAAGGCTGACTACACAAGCCAGTTGCAGAGCGCCAGCGTCAGCAGTGGCAGCGATGGCACCAACGCGTTCATCAGCAACATGCCCAGCGGCAGCTTGATCGGATTCAACCACGGCGACAGCGACAGCGGCACTACGTCCTCGGCCATTTCCAACGGCACCCTCAACATCCGCGATCCTGCCAAACAGCAGCAGGACGTGGCAACGCTGAGCCACGATGTTGAACACGCCAACGGCGCCATCAGCCCCATCTTCGATAAGGAGAAAGAGCAGAAACGGCTGCGGCAGGTGCAGTTGATTGCGGATATTGGTGCTCAAACCGTCGATATTGTGCACACACAAGGCGAGCTCAACGCCAAAGAGGCGGGTCGCAAAGAACTGGCCGGGAAAGGCAATGATCAGCCGACGCCGGAACAAATCGCTGCCAGCGATGCGTACAAAAAAGTCATGGCTGACTACGGCGTGGGCGGTGACTACCCACGCGTAGCTCAGGCCGTAACAGCGGCATTGCAAGGGCTGGTTGGGGGCGATATTGGCTCCGCTATCGCGGGGGCGTCGTCTCCTTACTTGGCACAAGTGATCAAGAAAACCACCGGGGACAACGATGCGCTGAATACCATGGCGCATGCGGTATTGGGTGCCGTGGTGGCACAGGCCCAAGGCAACTCGGCGCTGGCAGGCGGTGCCGGGGCAGCGACGGGCGAATTGATCGCCCATCAACTGTACCCAAACACTAAAACGGCGGATCTGACGCAGGAGCAGAGAGAGACGGTGGTTGCGCTGTCCGGTTTGGCCGCTGGGCTGGCTGGGGGGATTGCGGGCGGTGACCTGAGTGGGGCAGTGACCGGCGCGCAAGCGGGCACTAATGCCGTCCAGAACAACTATCTGAGCAAGGCGCAGAAGGCTCAGAGAGACAAGGAAATGAGGGAGTGTCCGACGTTGGTCTGCAGTACAGGCACAGCTACGAAGTGGACAGCGATCGACATCGCGCAGGATGCGAGTTTTACAGTCGGTGCTGCCGCTGGTGCTGTTCTGGGGCTGAACGACACTGTTGACGGTATCGTGCACACTGCAGGCAGCCTCAAGGAGACCTATGCGGCGCTCAAAGCTGTAGTGGAGAGCGGTGGTGTTTGGGACGCGGTCAAGCAGCCGTATATTGATCGCATAGACCGACTGCAAGCGCAGTATGAAGAAGCCGGGCCCAGTGGCTCCTTTAACGCCGGGGTTGAAACTGGAAGGCTGATCAGCGATATGGCTGCGGTCCTTTCAGCTGGCGGTGGGCTGGTGAAGGGTGGCGCCTTGCTGGCGGAGAAGGTTACGGCTAAGGTTGCTGCTCGAGTAGAGTTGGGTGGTTCAAAAGCTACTGCTACAACGGGAGAAGTTGTAGCTACTGAAGCCACAAGTGCAAATGCCCAAGCTGCATTGAGAGCGAAACTATCAGGACTACAAAAAGCTCAAGAGACAGCAGCGGTCACTAGAACACTGCCTGATGGCCGTATTCGTTACTACACACAAGAGGTTCCTGCAAGGACAGAAGGACCTACTCGGGGTGCTTCTTTCGCCACGGAGTTTGATCCTAAAACGGGCAGTACGAGGCAATGGATGGAAAGCTATGACCATGCAGGAGAAGTAATCCGTGTCCACCCGAAAAGTATTAATGGGCAGCCGGTTGATGCTCAGCACTACCCTCCGACCGGAGCAGAGCTAAAGAGTTGGGGGCAGCAATGAGCATGGAAGACATAGTGGCTGACAGACTTGGAAGAGTAGTTGCTGATGGATTTGATATTTTTAAAATATCAAAAGAGGCACTTGATATTTACCAAGATCCAAACCTTTCTCTCACAAAAGATTTAGACATTGCGTTGTTGTCACTAATGGCAATGGTCGAGGGGCCAGAGTTTGAGATGACAGAAAAAGAATTTTATGATTTTTTATCTGATATTCGACAGATGTAGTTTCCAATATACCCAACTTGATCAGGCACTATCGACACCGGCCTTGCGCCGGTGTTTTGCACCCTATTTGCACCCTTTTTGCCGCCTTCCTGCACTCATCCTGTAGTCTTCTTGTACTCAAGCTGTACCCTTTTTGTAGTCCTTTTGTCTCCTTTTTGTCTACCAACCTGACGACCTACGGTCTACCTGCTCAATACGCCCTTTTTCAGCATGAATTTTCGCTCCTTAACAGGAGCAAAATCTCAATACACAACACGCATCTCTCGCGAGGTGGGTATTTTCTATATGTATCAATTAGTTATCCGGTTTCTGTCTTCTAGGTGCTGCTATACACTTGGGGAATAGGGGTCAGACCACGGTTTTGTGTTTTTAAAGTTCAGCAGAATTACCCTTTAGAAATATTATTTATTTTTTGTTATTATTTTATTCGGTTGGCTTGTTGATGTGCGGCTAAGCTGACTAAGAATAGTGGCCTGACCCTATTTTGTGACCCCTATTTTGTACTACCTTCTCCTCGCACCATTCCTGGAAAAGGTGATATTTATGTTGTTAGGGAAATAGGGGTCAGACAACGTTTTGCGTTTTTTTGAGTTCAGTGAAGTTGCTCTTTAAAAATATGGTTTATTTTTGGAGAAATAGGGTAGACCACGGTTTTGCGTTTTTAGAGTTTAGTGGAGTTGCTCTTTTAAATAGAAGAATAGTGGTCTGACCCCTATTTCCCCTCAATAAACACTGACGTATGGCGTATAGCTTTTGCTATACGCAGCAGCGAAGTATGGGGGGCCGGTTTACTCTTTCAGATCGGCCCTTTTTTCTGATTACGCACTGGGTGGTCGGCTGCTGTTATCCGCCTCCATGATTTTTGATGCCAGGTACTTAAGAACCATCCCGTCGAGCAGTGCCTTGATCACTGATTTCTTGGCTTCGGGCATATGGCTGACGGCCTCAAAGCGGAGGCGCAAATCGTCGGACGGCCCGCGTTCTCCTTCAGCGAACACCAAATCATCCAAACCGAGGATGTTCTGGGTCAGGCAGCTAGTCGACAAGGTCGTTACAAGATCATCAGCGTGGCAGAGCAGCAGCAGGCTAGGCAGATGCTTCGGGAGTTCAGGCGTGCCCCTGAAAATTTGAGTGGTAATTTGATCGGCGTTGACCTACAGGGTGAAGTATTGCGGGTCTCACCTTGGGCGCGTAATTGACTGATGGGGCGTACCAGAATGAAAAAAATAGAAGAAATCCTAGAGCAGCATCGGCACTGGCTGTCTCAGTCGGATGGGATGCTGGCTCAAGAGCTTGAGTACCTTGAAGAGGATCTTGCCTGTGACTCCTTGGAGGGGTTGGGCAATGTATCTGATTCATTGGGGATACTTGCAGTTTGTCACGGTATACAGGGAGAGGTTTCTATTTGTGCCGGTGATATTTCTGGCTGGGAGGAAGTATCCCGCGCGATGATTTACCGCTATTGGGTGCTAATGCTCAGAGCTAAGACCTTTTCTAATACGAGCTTTCTTCAAGGCATTAGAAACGCCCCGAATCTGACCAATCAGTTGAGCAATGCAGGTTGCTTACTTGCAGGTTTCATTGCTGCGGATAGGCATGATCTAGCGGAGTCGGTCGCCGATGTGCTTGTTGGGATGTTAACAGTTGATGGAGCTGTTGATCCCGGCTATCTCAAAGAGCGTCGATTCGAACCTTTCATGCTGTGGCTCTATTCTGTCTATTCGGGTGGGAATGCACCTGCCCTGATTGAGTCTATGGATCTCGGCATTTACAAGAAAGTGATAGACAGTTGGGCAGATGAGCAAAGGCTTGCCGGTGTACTGGACGAGGTATGCCAATATCACTTAGCTAACTCCGAAGATAAGGGCGGGGCTTGGGACCCGGAGTTCAAAAACCCACCTTTTGATTTGCTGCCTTTGGAGGTTTTCGCAATTTTTAAGGTTCGCCAACAGTGCGGGTTGAAGTCACTTGCAGTTGCGAATCCCTTGTTATCTATTGAAGTGGCTGCATTGGAGAATCTGGCTTTCACGCCTGATGACATTTCTGTAAGGGTTGAGACAGCCTATAGAAATTTCTTCAGCTAAAGCACAAATAGAACAATCGGGAACGACCCTGATAAGCGATAGGGGACAGACCACGTTTTTCGTAGATGTTGATGTGGCTGAATAGCAGTTCACTTGATGCAAAAGGTGCGCTCTTGATGCAAAAGATACAGCGAAGTTTTTTGAACTTGCTACTGCAGATGACTTGGCTTTAATTAGAGCAAAATATAATTTGCCAGATGGGAACAGAATAGGTGTCGCTAGAACAGATATTCCTGGGTTTGAATCTGAGGTTGTCGAAGGCCTTTCACCAGTACTGCGTCGCAATTCTGGGCTGCCAAGCCTAGATGAACTATACGGAGAGGCAAGAGCGATCAAGTCACCTTATAATAATCCGTTATTTACTCGGCATGCGGAAGAAGATCTATTTAATAACGTGGCTAATAAAATTGACAGGCAAGGATTAACGTCTGTCCAGTTAGATGGTCGCGTTGTGGATGTGAAAATTTCTAATGCAAGTGGTATCTGCAATAAGTGTAGCGCAGGCTTAACTGGTAATAGTGACCTGAATGGGGTGGTTAAACAATTCAGCGAGCGCTATCCTACCCTCCTGCTAAGAGTTACCGCTGAGGGAGGCGCAGCAATGCCAAATCGTCTAACAGTCCTAGTTAAAGGTGGGAAAATAGTTAATGGACAATAAAGAAGCTCTTAATCTCATTGACAGTATGAGGTGGATAAAGAAAGCCTCAATTTTTCTTTTGTTGCTTGATTATGCGCTACGTAATCTTGACTCGGCGAGTGGTACGCAAGAAAAGTGTCAAGAGGCAGTTGATAGATGTTGGCAATGGTTGTCTGATCGAGGGCTCAGTGCTGATGAGTTAGCATATTACCTAGACTCCGATGAGATGCAGGGCGGACCGTTGGCAGAAGGAAATTTCGCATCTGAAAGTGTAGAGCAAAATAGTTTGATTTTGATTTTGTTGGTGGTCGGTTTTTTTGCTAATAGGGCCTATAAAACTGCAGGACTACAAGAGCAAATGTCTGAGCCGATATGTGAGGCTGACGAGAGCTCTGCTGTATATATTGTTGATTATATTGAGCGGGTAGGCTTGTCTGATGTGTTGAGCTCTTATCTGTCGGCTAAAGCTAAGCGTTGATATGGTTCTACTTTTAAGTGTCAGACCACAGAGATAAGGTGCAAAAGCACCTGCCCAGATCGACAGTCCGCCCGTGAAGAATGGATGGAAGGTTGGTGATGATGTTTATAATCAAACGGCTAAAGGTAAGGATCCTTCTTGGTCTGCTGTCCGGGCTAGGTTTTGGAAAAACGAGGCATCTGCTCCCGATGCTGCGAGTACATATGGATCAGAGAACCTTGATCGAATGAGTAAAGGGCTCGCACCGCAGCGATATAATGCGGATAAAGGTGGAGTTGAGTCTATGGAGTTAAGTCACGAACCCATTCCTGCTCGGGATGAGGGAACGACTTTGTTCCTCGTTGGCCGCAAGATCACGCCGCTGTCGATCCTTACCGAAAGCCAGGATATTGATAAATGACGGAAACACTGTCTTCAATTTTTCAGCAGACTCGAGGGGCTCCGATTAAAGTTGCTGAAGGGCTTGCGCACCCGATTTTTCAAAAAGAGATTAGGGCAGGCCGAAGCAAATTCTTGGCTCGAAGGTTGAAATCATCTAAACAGCTGGTGTCTGGACTGCGTTTAAAAGTGGTAAAGGGCGAGCTAGAAGTAAATAACCAGCGTCACTCTGAAATAATTTTATGGTCTGATACTAGCCCGGAGTCAGTTTTTTTTACAGTGGTGTCTAAAAAAGCTTGCGAACTAAAGGTCTGGAATGTATGGCGTGTGAACGATATTGTGCAGGCTTGGGTTGGGAACGCAGGAATTGTAATAAGTGAGGAGGGTTGCATAACAAAATTGGAGTGTAGTGGCGGCACTGAGTTAGTCGACTTTTCTACTTTGGTTTTCCAGATCGAGTCGATTGATTAATATTCACTACTCGGTCCAAAAGCAACTACTAACGCTCCAAATACACCCAGGTTCATTACGGACTCTGCCGGTAATACTATTGATTTAGATTATACCAAGGGACTCAGGGAAACGAATGTGACGGTCAAGGGAACGCGTGGTGGTGTTCAGTATCCGTTGCAAGGGAAAACTCCCGATTCTTATGCGAATCTTGGAAATGGGCATGTTGTTGTCTAAGGTCCTGAGGGGCGTGCGCTATATGATGTGTCTAGCTCTCGGATTAAGGTGGTCGACTGGAACCAAGCTCCGAATGGAACATATTTCCCCAAGAAGGGAAGTGATACAAAAGCTTTTGAGGGAAATGTTCCTCAGTCGGTTCTTGATAGCTTAGGGTTGAAATGATGAAAGTTTATCAGGGTAATATTTCTAAAGAGTCGTTGAATCTGTTTGTTTCAGATATTGGCTCCGGGGAGTTTTTTTCATATGTAGGGCACTTGGTTTCATTAGAACAGGCAATTTCTGTTCTAGGTTTGCTCTCTCCTGATTTTATTGAGGTCAGTGGTCACATTTTCTGGCTGCCTAACGCTCAGCAATACGATCCGCAAAAATTTCATTTGAACGGGCTGGTTGAGACCGAATCTAGTATGTTGGAACAAAGTACATCGCGTAGAGACGTTGAACGATACAGAAATATTTTTTCAATAAATCAGTTCTTTTCAAAGTGGGAGGATGCACCGGGCCGACCCGTATTTAAAGTGGGCCTGTCGGAAGAAGATTATCGTCTTTGTCATTTATTTGCTGAACAGATCACTAGATATTGGAAGCGCGCGTTATCCGATGCCTTTCCAGAGAAGGTATTTCAGTTTGAAATTGCTGACGATCTTCTCGATGAATATGGCGTCTGTCTGACATTCTGGCAGTCGTAGTTTTAAGAGCGCACAGGATGTGTCCGCGCCATTAAAACCACTGCCAGAGACTAAACAATAATTATGCGTTTAGAAATGGTGGAGAAATAGGGGTCAGACCACGGTTTGGAAAATAGTGGTCTGACCCCTATTTCCGCAGGCACACATTATGTCCCGCGGTAGAGTACTTTGGTGATGATGGGTTTTATAAAGACGGACCCTATGAATCGGGTGCTAAGGGCGAGGTGTGGCTGTTCGGCTGGGATAGCACCGGGACTGCTTTCGGTTTCGACAGTGGAGACAACTGGCGATTGTTGGAAATCGACAATATGCGTTGGATAACGCGACTTGACTTGTCGTTTCGTCAGTTCGTCGAAGGGGTGTTGGTATGTTATCCACAGCGGCCGATAAGCTTTGCGAATGGAGTTTGGCGCGACTCGGGAGATGTTTCTTACACCCTATCGGATTAGGCATAAAAGCGTGCTGAGCCTAAAAAAGTGGAAAAGGCGCGCATTTATCTGAGGGAAATAGGGGTCAGACCACGTTTTGCGTTTTTTAGAGTTCAGTGAGGTTGCTCTTTAAAAATATGGTTTATTTTTGGAGAAATAGGGTAGACCACGGTTTTGCGTTTTTAGAGTTTAGT
>NZ_KZ478010.1:55002-75927 GCF_002837185.1 Pseudomonas fluorescens
TGGTTTATTTTTGGAGAAATAGGGTAGACCACGGTTTTGCGTTTTTAGAGTTTAGTAGAGTTGCTCTTTTAAATAGAAGAATAGTGGTCTGACCCCTATTTCCCCAGGAGGTTGATATCGGATCTCTTATCCAAAGGATTGCGCCTTCTGAAGGTGGGATTTACGCTCGAGATGTTGCAAGCCTGATGACTTCTGAAGGCGTTCCTGCAAGTGCCTTTGGGAACAGAAATGTTGCTGATTTGGCTAGGTACACCGGTGATGGAGCTCCGGTGGTTGTCCGCATTGTTGACAACACGAAAGGTACGGACTTTTCCCATTTTGTTGTGGTGGATGGGGTTACAACTAGAAATGGAATCTCCGTTGTAGCTATTCGCGAACCGCACGGGGCCCAATATTTCAGTCCCGTCAGTACCTTTCAAAGAAACTTTTCAGGTGAGGTTGTTGTTCCTCGGAGTGCACTTAAGTGAAATTAATTATCGACTTCCCTGAGAACATGATCACGAATGAATTGCTCAGGCAGGAACGAATACCCTGCTTTTGCAAGGTCTCAAAAGAATTTGAAATTTCGTTTTCGGATACGGTTCCTGAGTCATCTGGGGTGGTATCAGAATGGGATCGTAGAGAGCTGGAGTTAAGAGCCGTTGCGGGGGCGGGCGGTCGATATACGCATTTCGCTAATGGTTTGATTACATTGCATAAAATTAATGAAGGCGTTTACAAGATCCTTGATCTTGAGATGTTTTATAGAAGTTATGGCTGGTGCGCTGTCTTACGGGGTGGGGAGTATGCGCCTCCCGGAGATTTTTGGGATGAAGAGTAAAGACTTTCTGATGAGTGCTAGGCTGGGAGAAATAGGGGGCAGACCCTGAGCAATCCCCACAAATTTACCCTAAGCTCAGCGCTTGATGGCGCACCTCATCACGCAGTGGAGAAATAGTGGTCTGACCCCTATTTCCGCGTTGATGGTAGTAAGGCTAAGGTTATTGCCCCTGCGACCTACAGACCGACATTCCAGGCGCCTTCTAAGCCAATTTATGATGCAAATACGACATACTTGAATCCGCAAGGTCAGAAAGTGGAATTCAACCCTGCCACCAATACGTGGATTTCCAAATGAAGCCGCTAGATAATTTTTCTGTAGTTTGGGATGCTCCAGTTGTTCCTGGTGTATCACTGGCAGGAATACCGTTGCATGCTAGTGCTGTTGCTCTGGAAGCTGTGCTTTCGAGATATTTGGCTTATAAAAATTCTTTACGGTATCGGTTTGAAGGAGCGCCAGACCTTTGCTTAAATAGGTATGATCTGGATGAGTGCGGTAATGGTGGTTATTCTTTTTCAATATTTGATGATGAAATTGTAAGCGAGTTTAAAAAAGGAACTCCTGCATTATCTATTCTTGTTCGTAGTGGAAGAGTGTACGCAGTTAAGGTTTATGACTTCAGCTTTCCAGGCGAGCCTGCGCATAAATTTGTTTACAAAGGGCTGTTGTCGGAATGCATAGGTTTGGGAAGTCATGTGTCTGATATTTTGCCATTTACTAGCTTAGAGTTTGATGAGGCCGAAGAATGGTTTTGTACCGGCCGTGATTATGGTGCTCTTGAAATTACAGGGTGGGGGGCTCCACTGGAGGAGCAACCGAATCAGCTTATTACAGCTATTTGTGTAATCCAGGGATAATATGCCTGCATGTCAACTCCGCTGACGAGTTTGGCTGGCTTTACTACAAGGAAAGCCGTGATTATCAGCGGCGCGAGATCACTATAGTGATGCGACAAGTGGGAATAGGGGTCAGACCCTGAGGGATCCCGACAAATTCACCCTTAGCTCTGCGCTTGATGGCGCACCTCATCACGCAGAGCCCGCTCCAATATTTCCAAGTATCCTCGTCCTCCAAAATCTGTGCAGAATCGTCAGTATTCCAGGCCTGGTCGCCACAATGAGAGCACTCCAGTTTAGAGACGCCCGGCCCTGTCGCAGAAGTCCCATCGACTAGTTGCGCAAAACAATAGATATCCTCCCTGAGTTTCGGCGGCTTCTCCCGAGCTCAGGTAGGCCTCCACTGACGTGGCAGCAACTGAGTCAATCCCACTCGCCCGCTGCGCCAACGCTATTAAAACCAACCCCACCCCTAAATTCCGATAAGTGGGATCCAATTCACACATCCCTCGCGAACTTTTCCCCCGTTCTTTGTACTAACTTATTCGGCGATCTGATGGCTAAGTAATGGCATTTTCCCGATATGGCAATAAGAGCTGACGTTCTATCTCCAGCCAGCCTGACGATCGCATGTCGACAGTAATGAGCGAGCCCCCAGCGCCGGTTACTGCCGCATGCCCTTAATGCCCGCTGCAACGAGACTACGAAAATGGATGTTCGACAATTCGCCTTCCTGGCCCGCCAACCTTCTGCTGCCCTGAAGCCGCGAAACGCATTCTTCGGCCTGCCCAAGCGCGGGCTGGCGTTGATCCTCGCCAACGCGCTGTTCTGGCAGCCGTTGCTGGCCCAGGCCGAGGGCATCGTGGTCAGTGCGCCGGGTACCACGGTGGGCGCGGCGGGCAATGGTGTGCCGGTGGTGAATATCGCCACGCCGAACGGCGCGGGTCTGTCTCATAACCAGTTCAAGGACTACAACGTCGGCCCCAACGGCGTGATCCTTAACAATGGCAACGGCCCTATGGTCAACACCCAACTGGGCGGGATCATTGTCGGCAACCCCAACCTCAAGGGCGGCGCGGCCAACGTCATCCTTAACGAAGTCAACGGCGGCAGCGCCAGTCAGTTGCGCGGTTATACCGAAGTGGCGGGGCAGTCGGCCAAGGTCATCGTGGCCAACCCGTACGGTGTGACGTGCAGCGGTTGCGGCTTTATCAATACGCCCAATGTGACCCTGACCACGGGTAAGCCGGTCATCGACCCGACCGGCCAGTTGAAAAGCTACCAGGTCGATGGCGGTGCCGTGACCATCGACGGCGAAGGCTTGAACGCCAGCAACGTCGAGCGCTTCGACATCATCACCCGCTCGGCCAAAATCAACGCACAAATCAACGCCCGCGAACTCAACGTCATCGCCGGGCGTAACGACGTCGATGCGCAAAGCCTGAAAACCACCGTGCGCGCCGATGACGGCAGCGCCAAACCCGAGCTGGCGATCGACTCGTCGGCCCTGGGCGGCATGTACGCCGGCGCGATCAAGCTGGTGGGCACCGAGGCCGGTGTGGGCGTGAAGCTCGACGGTACGCTCGCAGCCAGTGGCGGCGATATCCAGCTCGACGCCAACGGCCGCCTGAGCATGGCGCAGGCGGCGGCCACCGGTAACGTCAAGGTCAGCGCACAGACGGTCGACCTCACCGACAAGGTCTACGCCAACGGCAACGTGCGACTGAGCAGCGCCCAGGACCTGGTCAACCGCAAGAGCATTGCCGCCGGCCAGCGCATCGAGATCAACGCGGCCAGCGTGAACAACCCCGGCATCATCGAAGCCGGCGTCGGCGCCGATAACACCCGCAACACCACCGGCGATCTGGTGGTGAGCGCGCAAACCGTCACCACCAGCGGCGACCTGCTGGCCAGCCGAGGCCTGGCGATTACCGCCGCGCAAGCGCTGACCAACCAGGGCGCGATCATCCAGGCCAAGAACATCGAGGTCAGCAGCGCCAAGCTCACCAACCAGGGCGCCACCGCGCGCCTGTTCGGCGAGCAGAGCCTGGTGATCAGCTCGCCGGCCATCGTCAATCTCGGTGGCCTGATCCGCTTCGGCGAAGGCCAGGCCGCCACGCTCAACAGCGCCTCCCTGGACAACCGCCAGGGCCGTATCGAAATGGCCGGCGGCAGCCTCGCGCTGACCAGCGCTGACCTGAACAACAGCGGCGGGCAAGTCATCGCCAACGACCTGAGCGTCAACGCCGGCAACCTGAACAACCAGAACGGCGTACTGGTAGCCAAAACCGCGACCGTCAATGCCAGCGACCTCGACAACAGCCTCAAGGGCCTGATCCAGGCTGACGGCGGCGCGCTCAACCTGGCCGTCGCCAACACCTTCAACAACAACCAGGGTTTCGCCCAGGCCAGCACCGACCTAAACGTTACGGCCGGCACCCTCAGCAGCAACGCAGACGGCGTACTGAGCGCCGACACCGGCAAGCTCACGCTGGCCGCCGCGCAACAGCTCAACAACGCCCAGGGCCGCTTGCAGGCCGGGCAGGGCGATATCGAACTGCACGCCGCCCACCTGGATAACCAGAGCGGCGTGATTGTCGGCAAGCAACTGCTGCTCGACGTGGCCGGCGGCGACATCGACAACCGTGCCGGGCGCGTGTTGGGCGACCGCCTCGACCTACGCGCTTCCGGCCTCGACAACCGCAATGCCGGCCTGCTCGCCGGTGGCGCCCAGGGCGTAAGCCTGCTGCTCGAAGGCCCGGGCCAGTTGCTCAACGCCCAGGGCCGCATCCAGAGCGAAGGCCTGCTGCAACTGCAGGGCGAGCGCTTGGACAACAGCGCCGGCATCCTGCTGGGCCAGACCGTCGACGTCACCGCGCAGACCTTCACCAACAGCAACAAAGGCGCGCTGGTCAGCGATGGCGGCGACGTGGTGCTCAAGGTCAGCGACCTGCTCACCAACGCCGGCGGCCAGATCGACGCGGGCGAACGCAACGTGCTGGTCAAGCAACTCACCAGCCTCAACAACGATGGCGGCACCCTGCGCGGCAAGCGCCTGGACATCGCCGCGCAGCAGCTGAACAACGACAACGGCCAACTGCTGGCCGGTGCCGAAGGCGTGACCTACAGCGGCCAGGACCTGAGCAACCGCAAGGGCCTGATCCTCAGCAGCGGCGCCCCCACCGTGCTCACCACCGCCAGCCTGCACAACCAGGGCGGCACCGTGCAGGGCGACAGCCTGAGCGTCACGGCCAACAGCGTCGATAACGGCAGCGGCGGCCTGATGGCAAGCCTGGTCGGCAACCTGCAATTGACTGTCGAAGCCCTGGCCAACCGTGGCGGCAAACTGTTCGGCAAAGAACACGTGACCGTCAGCGGCGCGGCCCTCGACAACAGCGCGGGCGGCCAGGTCAGCGGCAATCAGATCAGCCTGACCTCACGCGACACCCTCACCAACCAGGGCGGCCTGATCGAAGCCAACCAGGGCCTGACCCTCACCGGCGGCAACCTGGATAACAGTGCCAGCGGGCAACTGCGTGCGCTGGGCGGCACCAGCAGCAGCGTCAACCTCAGCGGTGCGTTGAACAACCAGAACGGCACCCTCGAATTCGGCAGCCAGGCCTTCAGCCTTGACGCCGCCAGCCTCAACAACCAGAACGGCATGCTGCAACACGCCGGCACCGGCCTGTTCCACCTCAACACTGCCAGCCTCTCCGGCAGCCAGGGCAATATCCAGGGCATGGGCAGCGCCGACTGGGCCTTCGGCAACGTCGACGGCCTGGGCCGCGTGCAACTCAACGACGTGCTCACCTACAACAGCGACCAGGCGCTGGCCCTCAAGGCCGGTGACCGCATGGCCAGCGCCAAGGGCTTGATCCTCAATGTGGCCAGCCTGGACAACAGCGGCGAGCTGCTCAGCGACGGTGACATCAGCATCACCACCGGCGATATGAGCAACAGCGGCCGCGTCTCGGCCCTGCAAACACTCACCGTCGCCGCCAACAACCTCAGCCAGAACGGCGGCCGCCTGGCCGCCACCAATACCCGCCTGACCCTGGGCGGCACCCTGGACAACCTCGGCTTCCTCACCGCCCGCCAGCAACTGGATATCGCCGCCGCGCAAATCAACAACCGTGGCACCCTCGGTGCCCAGGGCGCGGTGAACCTCACGGCGGTCAACGGCATCACCAATGCCGCCGATTCGCTGCTGTTCAGCGGCGGCGACATGACCTTGCGCAGTAACAGCTTCAGCAACCTTTACGGTGATGCCTACAGCAAGGGCAGCCTGACCTTTTCCGCCGTCAATGGCGGGCGCGCGGCAGGTTTCAGTAACCTTTCGGGTACTGTGGAAAGCGAAGGCAATATCGGCATCAATGCCGCATTCGTGGAAAACGCCAAGGCAGCGTTCGAACTGGGCCAGACACTGACCACTGGTCGTATAGAGTGGGTGTGTGGCCAGCATTGCGGCGGCCATGACTCGTTCAAGCGCGGGCAAATCAACATCTACCAGACCTACCTTGAGTCGGCGATCAAGGACTCGGCGCCTGCTCGCCTGGTCTCCGGCAAAGACCTGGTCATCCAGGGCGACAACGTTCAGAACCGCTACAGCCTGTTGGCTGCCAATGGCAACCTGAGCATCAGCGCCAATGACCTGCTCAATCAAGGCGCGGGCAGCCGCACCGGCCAAAACACCATCGTCGTGGGGACTCCCAAAAGGATCGACATCGACTACTGGGACCAGATGGAGTTTCGCGACATCCCAGCGTTCAACGCCGCCGTCGCTGCGGGCAACTTCGATCTGGCGCGGTTTGAAGCGCTCAAGGCGCGGTCTTCCGATGACCGTTTTGCCGAGGTCAGTAATGTCACCACTTGGACTGACAACGGTGGCCCAGGCTACGCGGCCACGCTGCAAGCCGGCGGCACGGTCAACCTCAACGTTGCTCGCACCCTGCAAAACGGCACCCTGCACGAAAACACCTTGGCGCAACTCACCGGCCGACTCGGCGACGACCAGACCGGCATCCCCGTCGGCGGCATCAGCATCAACCTGAGCAAACACGCCAACGACCCGAGCGCCCAGGCCCCCGGCAGCGTCTTGCCCGTCGTGGGCGTGGCCCCCGGCGGCGGCTTCGTGCCGGTGGACTACACCGGCACCGCTTTCGCCCCGGTCGACCCCACCACCTCGCCCACCTTCCAACTGCCCAAGGGCGAGTACGGCCTGTTCGTCAAGAACGCCGACCCCACCAGCCACTACCTGATCGAGACCAACCCTGAATTCACCTCGGTGTCCGGTTTCTTCAGCTCCGACTACATGCTCGGCAAACTCGGCTTCAACGCCGACAACGCCTGGCGCCGCCTCGGTGACGGCCAGTACGAAACCCGCCTGATCCGCGACGCCGTCCTCGCGCAAACCGGCCAACGCTTCCTCGCCGGCGGCCTGTACAGCGACGCCGACCAGTTCCGCTACCTGATGGACAACGCGCTGGCCAGCAAAGACGCCCTGCGCCTGAGCCTCGGCGTGGCCCTCACCGGCCAGCAAGTCGGCGCCCTGACCCACGATATCGTGTGGATGGAAAACCGCGTCATCGACGGCCAGACCGTGCTCGTCCCGGTGCTGTACCTGGCCCAGGCCGACTCGCGCAACGTGCGCGGCAACAGCCTGATCCAGGGCCGCGACCTCAACCTCGTCACCGGCGGCGACCTGATCAACGTCGGCACCCTGCGCGCCAGCAACAACCTTACCGCCATCAGCAGCGGCAGTATCTACACCGGCGGCCTGGTCGAGGCCGGCAACAACCTGAGCCTGCTGGCCCAGGACAGCATCCGCAACGCCATGGCCGGCGAAATTCGCGGCAAGCAAGTCAGCCTCACGGCCCTCAAAGGCGACGTCACCAACGACACCACCGCCATCCAGGTACGTGACGGCGTCGGCATGCGCACCCTCACCGACACCAGCGCCGGCACCATCGTCGCCCGCGAAAACCTCGCCATCGACGCCGGCCGCGACCTCACCAACCGAGGCGCGCTGGTAGCGGGCAACGACGCCAACCTCACCGCCGGCCGCGACCTCAATTTAGTCGCCGCCAGTGATACTCGCGTGAAGCACGAATTCAGCGACGGCGGGCACAAATCCAGCATCACCACCGACGTCAAAAACCTCGCCGCCAGCGTCACGGCGGGCGGCAACCTCAACCTGCAGGCCGGGCAAGACGTCAACATCATCGGCAGCAATGCCACCGCCGGCAAAGACCTCAACATCGCCGCCGGCCGCGACCTCAACGTCGCCTCGGTCAGCGATGTGCACAACGTCGAGGGCAAGGAAAAGGACGGCAAAAAACGCATCAAAACTTCGGACGACCAGACTACTCAAGTGGCGAGTGTACTGACGGCGGGTGGGGATTTTGTCAGCCAGGCCGGGCGTGATACCACGATTGTGGCGAGCAGGATCAGTGCGGGGAATGAGGCTTATCTGTATAGCGGGGATAAGTTGAGTTTGTTGGCGGCTGAGAACAGTACGCATACGTTGTATGACATGAAGAAAAACAGCGGCTGGGGTTCCAAGAAAACCCAGCGCGACGAGGTCACTCGTATTACTAACGTCGGTACTGAAATCAAGACCGGCGGCGACCTGATACTCAAGAGTGAAGGAGATCAGACCTATCAACTTGCCAAGCTTCAAAGCGGCAATGACATCACTCTGGACAGTGGTGGCGCGATTACTTTTGAAGCGGTCAAAGACCTGCATCAGGAGAGCCATGAGAAGAGCAATAACAACGCGTTTTGGGTTTCTTCCAAGGGCAAGGGCAACACCGACGAGACCGTCCGCCAGAGTCAGCTGATCGCCGAAGGCAATGTGGCAATCAAAGCTGTCGCCGGTTTGAAGATCGACATTAACCAAGTCAATCAGGAGACAGTCAGCCAGTCCATTGATGCGATGGTTAAGGCCGATCCACAGTTGGCTTGGATCAAGGATGCCGAGAAGCGTGGCGATGTGGACTGGAGGCAGGTCAAGGAAATCCACGACAGCTTCAAGTACAGCAACTCGGGCCTGGGGCCTGCTTCGCAGATCATTATTGCGATTGTAATGGCGGCAGTGGTTGGGCCTCTAGCGGCAGTCGCGGCAGGTGGTGGCACTGTGGGCGCTGTCGCTGGTGCTGTAGCGGCGGGCGCGTCTACGAACGCGACTGTCAGCGTAGTCAACAATCGGGGCAACCTTGGCGCTGTGCTCAAGGATGTTACTTCTTCGGATGCTATGAAGGGGTATGTCATTGCCGGCGCTACAGCAGGTCTGACGGCGGAATATTTTGGTGATTGGACTGGAACCGAGACAAACACGGCAACTGGGAAAATCACAACGCCAGGAATACTGAATAGCTGGCGGGGTGTCGGCCAATTTGCGGCTAACCAAACGCTGCAAAGTGGTACTTCCATGTTGTTGAGCAAAGCGCTCGGGCAAGGTGGTAGTGCCAGCGATGCGCTTAAAAATGCGTTGTTTAATACTTTGGCGGCAGCCAGTTTCAATTTGTTGGGTAATTACACGAAAAATGTGTTCGCAGATGGTTCGGCACCAAAGGTCGCGATTCATGCCATGGTAGGCGGGCTGTTAGCGGAGGCCACTGGTGGAGACTTTAAAACCGGCGCATTGGCAGCAGGTGCGAGTGAGGCTCTAGTCACTCATCTCGATTCCTTGGTCAAAGGCGACGATGACTTGCTTACGATGAGTTCGCAAATCGTCGGTGTGCTAGCTGCTGCAGCGCAAGGGGATGTCGATGCGTCCAAGCTGGAGAAGGGCAGTTGGGTCGCTCAGAACGGAACGCAATACAACTATCTAAACCACAATCAGCTTGAAAGAGCCGCCAAGAAAATAGCCGCGTGCACGGATACCTCCTGCATTGAAGACACCACTCGTAAATTTAAAGAGTTGAGTCTTCAGCAGGATATTGAAGCGATAGCGGGCTGTAAGGCTGATCCTTCGACTTGCGCGGCACGGTCGAAAGAAGTCGCCAATACCATGGCAGACCTGAACCCCATCAAAGATATTGTGGAATATGGCTCGCCGAAGGCTCGAGAAGCAGTACAGAACCTAATTAATTCAAACTTTGAATTCCAGGAGATGTTAGCAACAGCGACGACTGAGCATACTGTAGGAGCTATGGTCGATACGCTTAAAGCGAAATGGAACCTTAGTGATGCGCAGGCGCAAGAGATCACCAACGATTTGAAAATCGCTCTTGCGGTTGGCTTAGGTACAGCCGCTGGAGCCTTGGCATACAAACGCGCGGTTGCTAGCGCAGGAAAAGATGCTCCGACGAAAAATCATAATCCTACGAGTGCCAAGACAGACTCTGAACCAACGCAGAGCGAATTGCCGAAAATTTGGGATGTTCCAGACACCACGATTGCCAAATTTCCAGATACTTGGGCAGTAACGCCAAATAAGAAGGGGGTAGGATTTAGATGGCAAGATCCAAAAAATCAAGGTAATGGCGTACGGATAGATAAGGGCGAACCTGATATTAGCCAGCCTACTCAGCAAGTGGATCATGTTATTGTGAGGTCCAATGGCCGGGTGATAGGTAGGGACGGCAAGCCTGTTAGTGGATCGATTAAGGAACATGCGGAACAAGTCCATATACCTCTGAGCGAATATAAGAAATGGAAAAATTGGAACTCTCCGAACTGAAATTTCCTAGTATGAGAGAGGAGCTTATCTCATACTTGAGTGGGTTGTCTGACCTTGACTATCAGTACCAGGCTTGGGTAGAGAGGTCATCGCCGAGTTTAGATTATGACGAGTTTAATTACACAGTACATTTTTTATACGATGATACGAGTTTGGCTGAAAACGCTTCCGACTGGATAGGTTTGGTCCTCAGGGATGAAAAAGAAGCAAGGTCCATTGAAAACGTGGTAAGTGCTCTTAATGTGATTTTTGATAAATATGGCACTGAACTTTCTGATAGGGAATATTTGGAGAAAAATGAGTGGTTGTGGGTGGTTAATGCATCTAAGGACGCTCTAAGTATTCTGCTTTCAAAGTAGATTTATCTTCCTCCTTATTTTATATCGCCCGTTCATCGCTAAACGCTTATAGACCGTGAAGCGTGGGGGCGTGGCAGTGTGGAGGAATTTCGAAACTATCACAGCTTTCACTGAGGGGAATACTCATGCGTATACACCTCAGGAAGAATAGTGGGCTGCCCCCTATTTTTCGCTGACAAAGGTGCAAAAAAATTGCCACTTGACGTGCCCAGTATTAGTGGTGGTGTAGATGTCTTGGATTATAAGTCTAGGGTTGAGTTTGGTTGTAAGTTACTAGGCTATGGTGTCAGTCAAGGGTGTAAACCATGACGTTGAATACATATCCCCGAATAAAAGTTTTTTTCGCATTCATGTTGTGCCCCTTTTTTTCGGGGGTGGCCGCTGTGCCCTTAATTTTGATTTCGATATTGATAACGGTGTTTAAGAACTCATCATTAATTGGGGAGGTGAGAGGGGGTGAGGTTTTTTCGTTATTTATTACCATTCCCTTAATGGCGCAGTTGATTTTTTTTCTTCCTGCATTAGTTTTTTCTCTAATGTTGGTTTTTGTAAAGCCTGTGGGCAGTTTTAAAGTGTACTTAATGATTTCAGTTGTCGGCGCAGTTGTTTCTACTGCATGGATGTTTGGTGTGGTTTTTTTCTTCATAAGTGAGGTTGAAAATTATCATGTGATGAGAAATATGTTTCCCGTGTTTTTGAGTTTTTTGTTAGGCGGAATCTCTACTTGGGCTGCTGCTTACTGGTGCCTCCCTAAAATAAAAAAATAACTAGAGTGGTTAATAAATGTCTTGGGGTTGAATGAATGGATGAGTCGTTGACAACTGTAACTAGAAGAATTAACTCTGAAGGAAAAGTCGAGTGTCATTTAGGCTTTTCTTCTGATTGGGATGGTTTTGACTCGATTGTAAAATATTTAAAAAAATATTGGCAGGCAAACCCAGTTCAATTTGCTGAAAATATTTATTCTCGACGTTGGGTATTGATATGTAATGGGGTCGCGTTAACTGTTTATCACGACAGTCAGATAGGGAATTATTTAGTTGTGGAAAATGGTGAAGATAAGGATAACTTGCTCGGTCAGATAGAGGCGGATTTGATTGAGCGGTTCCGTTGAATGCTAGCCAGTAATTTTTCTACCTTTTCATCTCCATAGAAAATTATTTGAGAAGAGCGGGCGAGAGAGCGGGGCATTTTAATTCGAGATAGCAGTGAAAAGCCTATTAATAAATTTGTGCGCTTTTCTGTTGAAAAGCTCGAAAATTACTGTGGATGGTATCGTAGTGACGAAGATTCTGGATATCCGAGTTCAGCCTGGCGGGTTGTCTGATTCGAGTAAAATTATAGAGTATGGTAAGCAATGGAATATTACTGTCATCATTAAAGAATTTGGCAGCTAATCATATGTTTGAGGTTGAAATTGTTTTTAGTGAGGGCTTGTACGATAGCTCTCCAGCTGTATGGACGCGTTTAGAGCAACAGCTCAATGACTTTAAAGGCTCCGAGGTGAACGATGGATTCACCGGTGAAAAAATGTTGCTTGCCAAAGTTTCGCACTACTTGAAACAGAATAAGAGCAAGAGTTTTTTTGTTGAGTTAGCTGGTGGCTCTGTAGAGTTTTCGCTTGTGGCGGATAAAGAACTGTGCCGATTAGATATAAAGAATATCGCAGATTCTCTTGAGATGGCGCACTCGTTGATTGCTGCATTAATAGATGAGCCAGCTTTCGTTCAGGCTCGAGTTTACGATGCTGAATATGATCGGTGGCAAAATGCCGAGAATATCAAACTCTTCGAAGTGGCCCATGTTGAGCACTCCCATCTGCCTAAAAAAAGCAATGGATTACCCTTTCCGCTTACCCAAGAGATTGTAGATATATCAAATAATCCTGGGCGCTGGGTTTTGAGGAAAGGTTATATAGAGGCTGTCGGTTCGCCAATGTGGGTTAGTAAGTCTTTGCTTAACTCATTAGGTGTTGACGAAAAAGAGTTAATGAATGTCGACGGTTTTTTCGTGAAAGATTTGGGTGATGTTTTGAAGATTGTTGCCTGCGAGCACTGTTTCACAGCTGATGTAGGAATCCAGGCTGAGAGGCAAGTCATGCTGAGAAAAATTTTATTTAAAGTGTGAGGGCTAGAGCCGCGCAATGAAAGCCGACTGAATAAGGGCCATAGAGGCAGTAGAGAAGCGAATCAAATAGTGATGGAAAGTTATGTCGGATAAACAAGTATACGAACTAACGATTGATGATCTTGATAGTTGTGGTGTTTGGTTTTTTCCGATGGGCGACACCGTGGAGGATGAATTAACTGTACGCCGCGCCGAACAGGAAACGTGCTCAGACTTTCAGATTATCGTTCGAGCTGATTTTTTTGGTGAAAGGGGCTCTGTGTATCGCGGTTATTTGTATTGGGACACCAATTCAGCAATTGAATACTTAAAGCCTGTTGTATTGTCTGATAAGGGAGATGCCGTAAGTTTTTGGAACGGGATAGTAACTCCTGCGTGGGAAAGTTCGGAGTTCGCCGGTTCGATTAGATCCGAGTTGCCTATTTCTTATGCCTCAGAACCGGTGTCTGGCCTTTCTTCCATTTGCGGAAAACTGCAGGGGCTTTATTATCTTTCTGGTGATCACGTTTGCTGCGTGAAATGACAAAAAAAGTGGACTGATTTATTTAGTTGGATTGCTCACGCACAAAGCTGGCGACACAAAGGCCGCCCAATTTTCACTCAGGACGGATCGGCATAAGCCTGCGACCGATGACATCCAGCAAATCGCACCCATCGCGCAGCGGAATGGCCAGCAAGTGGGCGAAGTCTGAAAGCACTACGGCATCGCTGCTGAGGTGTTCGCGGAAGGCCAGGTTTTCCAGCAGTTGGGTGACTGCCCGAATGCGGTGCACGGCGGCGTCGTGAAGGACGTCGAGAGGTGCCTGGGTGTCGATGATCAAGGCTGGAATGGTGCAGTCGTGGCCGGTTAGGGGCATGTATCGATTCATCATTAAGCTCTCTGGATTATTGAGGGCTCGTTCTTCGGGTCGCCAAACCCGGTCGCCTTTTGGGCGACCGCCGGACTATAAGCCGCACCACCAAACCCACGCAAGGCATCAAAATGCCGCCCCGTCGAAGAGTGCCACCACGACTCCTAATGTCTTCCCACTCATTGCCGACATACTGCCGACGAGCAAACGCATCACTAATACGCCAATCCATAAGCCCCACCCCAAACATTAAAGGACCAATGTGAAAAACCTCCTCCTGATCCTCTTCACCACCCTCATCCTGGGCGGTTGCGTCAGCCACCCCCTCACTCCCGAAAACCGTGCGCAGATCAAGACCGTCAACGTCCTGCCCGTGAAGTGGGAAAAGAACATGGTGTATTTCGGCCGCGAACAGGCTTGGGGCGCTGCCCTGGGTGCCGGGCTGGGTGCGGGTGCCGGCATGGCCAGCGGGGCGTCCAAGGTCGGCACTGCGGCGTTGAGTGGGGCCGGGTTTGCGGCCGGGATGAAGCTTGGGCAGTTGGCCGAGATGCCGACGCCGGTGGCCATCCTGACGGTGATGGAGGCGGAAAAAATCGATGTAGGCGTGTTGCTCAAGCAGGGCTTTGTGGATGCGCTGGGCAAGACTTCGACGCTGAAGGTGGTCGGCGACGATGAACCGGCCGATGCGCAGATCCAGTTGACCGTGTCCGAGTGGGGCTTTCGCCTGACCCAGGGTTTCAGCAGCGTGATTTACCCCACCCTCAGCGTGGTGGCGCAGATGAATCGCGGCGATGAAATGATCTGGCGCACCTTTGAAACGGTGACGCCATTCAATGGCCAGAACGTTTATGGCTACACGCCGCTCACCTATCGCACAGACCCTGAAGCCTTGCGTCGGGCGTTGACCGGGATTACGCAGATTTCCGCGCAGTATCTGGTGAGGGAGCTCAAGTAAGTCTGTGCAAAGGCTTGCCGCTTTCGCAGGCAAGCCAGCTCCCACATTTGATCTTCGTTGCGTTGAGTATTGCGTTCGTTATTTCCCTTACTGTTTCCCGCTGAGCGCCTCAGGGTGTAACGGTGGAGTAGCGTCCGTGGCCGTCGGAGCGGCAGATGTTGGTTGAGACGGGGTGGGTTTCTTGTGGGGATCCGGTGCCGCTGAGTGCCACCAGATCGATAGAGCAATTGGAGGCGTAGAAGTACGGCTTGTGAAATTCAATGCTCGCTTCGTAATCCTTCCCTGCCTGCGGGACGAACTGGACGGTGGGTGGGTAGCAGTATCCTTTATCGGTCTTATAGCCGATTTCGACCAGCACTGACTGGTTGGCGGGAATGACGAATTCGTCGTAGCCCAGCCGGTCGGTTTTCACTGCTTCTGTATGGGCTGTGGCGGGGATGCCGATCACGCGGTTCTGGTAATCCTCGGCCTTCATGTCGAGGACATTGGAGTTGCGCCAAAGGATGTAACGCTGTTTGGGATCGTAGGTACGGGTAGGAATATCACCCTGTAATCGACCATTTTCCGGATGGTTGTAGTAGGCCTCGCAGGTTTTGCCAGGTATATAGCGCGCATGCTTTTCCGGTGCGGAGTAGATGCGAATACGTGCGCTGGTAGCGGGGTCGTATTTGGCTGCTTCAGCTTCGTTACGCAGGGTGGCCTTGTCGTAGCTGCAGCCTATGAGAAGCAGTGCGCCTGCGGTGAGTATGAGCATTTTCATTGAATAACAACCCTCCCTGTCTTTTCTATCATCAGTACTGTTTGATGCGAAGACGCTTGAGCGTGCATCAATCATTTTGCTCCACTCTAAACTGCTTGCCTGCGTACTTGAGGATCAGATGCTTGCGCCAACAATGCGTCATTGCGCATTTGCGACTCAGCGCACATTTCATCTTGAACATTTTGTTTATCTCGATGTCTTTACCCCGCCCACCCGCAACCGGTCGGGCTGCATGGACTGCAGCGTTTTCAAATGACATTAAGGATTGATGTGAACCTCTCCCTATTACGGCCTCCTGTCTGCCACCGCCTGCGGTGCGCTGGCTCGCGCCTGCGATTCCCAAGGACGTCGAGAGAGCCTCATTCGGATCGATTGATCCTTTCGTACAGCACACCTACTGCTGCCGGGCGTATTGGCGGCTTTGACTGTAGTTCATGGAGTTTGAAATGAAGCGCAAGCAGTTTCAGAAAAGTCTGTTGGCAATCATGGTCGGCGCAATCAGCACGCAGGTGCTGGCAGTCGAGTTCGACCTGGGTCAGGGCAAGAATATTTGGGCCAATGAGACGTTCAACGAGCCGGTCACCATTAACGGCAAGTTTTCCCGGGTGGTCGATTCCAGCACCACTGATCCCGCCGGTCTCGGCTTTGTGAACACCAACATTCAAGGCTCGCTGATCAACCGCGCAGACATCACGCTGGACTCACAGGGCAAAACCATTCGTGCGATTGCCATCGACCCGATGTTCTGGTCTGGCCCTTCCAATCTGACACCCGGCACCATCACCGGGGATGTGGTTCAGGCGGGCAATATCCTGATGAACCATGGCGCCTACGAAGGGCTTGAAATCGGTGCCACGACTATCGGCGGCAGCGTTATCAACTCCGGCACCATCCGTTCCACGCCGCCGGTGAGCGCCGAGCCTTTTCCAGGCTATCTGGGCGGCGGCGAAGGCATATACCTGCACGGCACCACCATTGCGGGCGACGTTTCCAACACCGGTGTGATCGACATGGCCGGTCCGGATGCGATTGGCTTGATCCTTGACGTCAGCGGCGACACGCCGACCACCATCGGCGGCAAGCTGCTGAACTCGGGCTCGATTATCGCCACCGGTGAAGGCGCCTGGGGCATGGAAGTGGAAACCGACACCAACCCCCTGCGTATTGAAAACAGCGGCCTGATTTCCGCCAATGGCAATGAGTCGAAGGGGCTGTTTTTTTACTCCGGCACCGTCGATTACATTCTCAACACCGGCACCATTGAAGCCAAGGGCGCGTCGGCCAATGCCTTCGACCTTTCCGGCGCCAGCTTTGCGCAGAACAGCGCCACGGGCGCACGCGGTATCGTCAACCGTGGGCTCATCGCGGCGGACGGCACGGCGATCCAGGTGGATGCGGCCAGGCAGGTCGCGGCGTTTGAAATCAACCAGCAAGCCGGCGAAATCCGCAGCAACAGCGGCATCGCCGTCGACGCCAACAACCTCGCCAGCCTGAACTGGACCGGCGGCAAAATCACCGGCGACCTGCTCAACCTGAGCGCCGTCAACATCGGCGGTCAGGCAGGGTTCAGCGGTAGCCGGATCATCGCGCCGGTGTCGGTCAACTCGGGTTCGCTGAACCTCTCGGCGCCCGGCACTGCTATCACCGGCGACCTCAATGTGGCCAGCGGTGCGGGCATTGATATGCACCTGACCGACAGTGTGGTGCCGACCACGCCGTACCTCACCGTCAACGGCACGGCCAATCTGGCTCAAGCTTCCAAGCTGACGGTCAGCGCCAACCCGGGCGACTTCGCGGCGCCTAAAGCCGGCACACAATACACCTTGCTGCAAGCCACCAACGTGCAGAACAACGGCGTAGCGGTCGCCAGCGCTTCGTCGTTGCTCGACGTGCTCAGCTACTCGGCCGATGCGCAGACGGTCAAGGCCGTGGTGGCGGTGAAAAGCGACCAGCAAGTTCAGCAGGAGCTGGCGGGTGTCAGCGCGGGTGCATCGGCGGCGACCGCCGTCAATGTGGTGAAAAACGATGTGCTCGGCCAGCTCAACCAGAACGACCCGGTGTTCCAGAGCCTGGCCAACGCCGGGACTGCGCAGCAACTGGCGCAGCTCGCCGACCAGCTCACGCCGGACGTCAACCGTGGCGCCCTCGACGTGGCGCTGTCGGGGCAAACCGTGGTCAACGGCGCGATCTTCAATCGCCTCACCGACCAGCGTGAAAGCCACCAGGTCGGCGGCGTGTGGGTGCAGGGCCTGAGCAGCAACATGGACCAGGACGGCCGTGGCGGCAACAACGGTTACTCGGCCAACAGCAGCGGCATGGCGGTGGGCGTGGACGGTCGTGTGAACGACACCACCACCTTGGGCGTGGCCTACAGCTACCTCAATTCCAACATCCATTCGGACCTGGGCAACAAGACCGACGTCGAGGGCCACGCGCTGTCGCTGTACGGCAACTGGGCGCTGCAGAACTGGTTCGTGGATGGCAGCCTCAGCTACGGCCATAACGACAATGACAGCAAACGCCACGTCGCGGGCACCACGGCCAAGGGCAGTTACGACAGCAATGTGCTGTCGGCCAGCGTGATCGGCGGCTACAGCTTCAAGCCGACCCAGGCGGTGGTGATCGAGCCGCGTGTGGCCGCGCGCTATGCCAACGTGCGCATGGATGGCTACACCGAGAAAGGTTCGTCGGCGGCCTTGAGCACGTCTTCGCAGCGTTATGAAGTGGGTGAGTTGGGTGCTGGTGTGCGTTTGGCGGGCAACTTGCCGATGGGCGCGGGCAGCCTGCAACCGGAAGCGACCTTGATGGCCTACCACGACCTGATGGGCGATCGCGTGGCGCAAACCTCCAGCTTCGTGGCTGGCGGTTCGGCGTTTACCGTGACCGGCGCATCGGTGGCGCGTGACAGCTACGAGGCCAGCGTGGGCGTGAACTACCAAGTGTCTGACTTCACCGTCGGCGCCAGCTACACCCGCCAGGCGCGCAGCGGTTTTGACGCCGACGGCGTGATGCTCAAGGCCCGCTACGCCTTCTAAGCAACACCGCAAAACAACTGTGGGAGGGGGCTTGCTCCCGATAGCGGTGGGTCAGTCAATGATGTGTTGGCTGGCTCGCCGCCATCGGGGGCAAGCCCCCTCCCACATTGGGTTTGCGTGGATCCGGAGCAGCGGGGCCGGGGCAGCTTGCACTGTCTCAACCTGCTCACGTAGAGGGTGATGCCTCTGATACCCGTGTGGGAGGGGGCTTGCCCCCGATAGCGGTGGGTCAGTCTATGGATATGTTGGCTGGCCCGCCGCCATCGGGGGCAAGCCCCCTCCCACATTGGGTTTGCGTGAATCCGGAGCAGCGGGGCCGGGGCAGCTTGCACTGTCTCAACCTGCTTACGCAGAGGGTGATGCCTCTGATACCGGTGTGGGAGGGGGCTTGCTCCCGATAGCAGTAGACCAGTCAGTGATAGGGTTGACTGACCACATCGGATCTCCATGTTCTAAAGGTTTGTGTTGGATTTCACTACTCGGGGCGAAACACCTTGAGAACGGCTCTCAACCCCGTAAAATGCCGCAGCCGTTGCATCACAGTCTTTCAGGGAAGAATTCAGGCCTGCGTGTTTTCCAGCGGCCTATCTCCTTGGAAAACGCAGCAACGCTGATTTCCTCACCCAAGGAGCACCCTGTGAAGACACTGTCCAAAATCCTGCTGTCGGGCCTCACCGCCGCGGCGCTGTTGACCGTGGCCGGTTGCGCCACCGAGAGCAACCGCGCAATGCCGGTGGAGCAAGTCGCCAGCGCCCATGTCGCCTATTCCGGCGTGCGTGTGCCGATTGCCGTGGGCAAGTTCGATAACCGCTCCAGCTACATGCGCGGCATCTTCTCCGATGGCGTTGACCGTCTCGGCGGCCAGGCCAAGACCATCCTCATCACCCACTTGCAGCAGACCAACCGCTTCAGCGTGCTGGACCGCGACAACATGGGCGAAACCTCCCAGGAAGCCAAGATCAAGGGCACCGTGCAGAAGCTCAAGGGCGCTGACTACGTGGTGACCGGCGATGTGACCGAGTTCGGCCGCAAGGAAACCGGCGACCGCCAGCTGTTCGGCATCCTCGGCCGTGGCAAGACCCAAGTGGCCTACGCCAAGGTCGCGTTGAATATCGTCAACATCAACACCTCCGAAGTGGTGTATTCCACCCAGGGCGCCGGTGAATACGCGCTGTCCAACCGTGAAGTGGTCGGCTTCGGTGGCACCGCCAGCTACGACTCCACCCTCAATGGCAAGGTGCTCGACCTGGCCATGCGCGAAGCGATCAACCGCCTGGTCGACGGCATCAACGCCGGCGCCTGGAACCCGCGTAACTGATCAGCCACACCACAAGGAGCAGTACACGGATGAGCAAGGCAGTGAAGTTGGCGCTGATGCTGACAGCAATCGCGACGGTAGCCGGGTGCCAGACGGCGCCCCAGCCCCTGTATCAATGGGAGAGCTACCAGCCGCAGGTTTACGAATACTTCAAGGGCGAGCCCAAGGAAGCGCAGGTGGAAGCACTGGAGCGCGATCTGCAGAAGATCAACGCCAGTGGCCGCAAGGCGCCGCCGGGTTACCACGCGCACCTGGGCATGCTGTACATGAACATGGGCAAGGATGATCAGATGGTGCAGGAGTTTCGCACCGAGAAAGCCCTGTTCCCCGAGTCCGCTGCGTACATGGACTTTCTGCTGAAAAACGCCAAGACCGGAGTCGCCACCAAATGAGCCTGTTAAAACTCACCGGCGCCTTGCTGGCCCTGGCGTTGCTCGGCGGTTGCGCGGCGCCCAAGACAGTCGACTACTCGGCGTACAAACAGGCGCGGCCCAAGTCGATCCTGGTACTGCCGCCGATCAATGAATCGCCGGAAGTGCAGGCGTCCTACAGCCTGGTGTCGCAAGTCACCTACCCGCTGGCCGAAGCCGGCTACTACGTGTTGCCGATTGCCCTAGTGGACGAAACCTTCCGCCAGAACGGCCTGACCACCGCCAACGATATCCAGGCGGTACTGCCGGCCAAGCTGCATGACATCTTTGGTGCGGACGCGGCGTTGTACATCACGGTCAGTGAATACGGCACCAAGTACATGCTGATCTCCAGCGACACCTCAGTGACGGCCTCGGCCAAGCTGGTGGACCTGCGCACCGGCACCACCCTGTGGACCGGCGCGGCGCGGGCGTCCAGCGAGGAAGGCAACAACAACGGCGGCGGCCTGGTGGGCATGCTGATCACGGCGGCGGTCAAGCAGGTGATCAACAGCTCCACCGATGCCGCGCACCCGATTGCCGGTATCACCAGTGCGCGCCTGCTGTCGGCAGGGCAACGCACCGGCATCCTGTACGGCCCGCGTAACCCCAAGTACGGCACAGACTGACATTCTTCAAACACTGAAGATCAACTGTGGGAGGGGGCTTGCCCCCGATAGCGGTCTATCAGTATCAAATGTGCTGACTGACCCACAGCTATCGGGGGCAAGCTGAACTGGTCAAGTAATCTTGGACACTGATTAAGGTTCA
>NZ_KZ478011.1 GCF_002837185.1 Pseudomonas fluorescens
GTTTCGACTGCGCCGGAAGTGGGGCGAATTATAGGCGCACAGAATCTGCCGTCAACGTCTAATTTCGTTTTCTTATCAAATAGTTAGAATTGATCAGAAAACGACCGAAGCTCCTCTATATAGAAGAGAGGTTTCAGATAACTCCAGCCTCTCTTAAAGCAGCCACGCTCGACGGCGCCAGCCCCAGCACACTTTGCAGCACTTGAATCGTATGCTCACCCAACAACGGGGGCGCACTGCGATACTCCACTGGAGTCTTGGAAAGACGAATTGGACTGGCAACCTGAGGCACCATCCCCGCCAAGGCATGAGGCAGCTCTATGGCCAACCCACGCGCCTTGACCTGCGGATCAGCAAACATCTGTGCCAGGTCATTGATCGGCCCACAAGGCACACCTACTTTCTCCAGCTGCGATACCCACTCCGCCGTAGTCTTGAAGACAGTCGCCTGGCGAATCAGCGGAACCAGCGCCGCACGATTGGCAACTCGCATCTTATTGGTAGAGAACCGCAGATCATCCGCCCACTGGGGCTGCCCGGCCACCTCGGCGAACTTGCGAAACTGCCCGTCATTCCCCACGGTCAGAATGAAATCACCATCAGCCGTGGGAAAGTCCTGATAAGGCACGATGTTCGGATGCGCATTGCCCAGGCGTTTTGGCGAAACGCCGGTGGTCAGGTAGTTCATCGCCTGGTTAGCCAGACAAGCTACCTGCACATCCAGCAGCGCCATATCAATATGCTGTCCACCGCCGTCGTGATCCCGGTGAGCCAGCGCCGCCAGGATCGCTACGGTCGAATAGAGCCCGGTGAGAATATCGGTCAATGCCACCCCAACCTTCACCGGCCCCGCACCCTCATCACCCTCAGGCCGACCGGTGAGGCTCATCAACCCACCCAGCCCTTGAATCATGAAGTCATAGCCGGCACGGGTTGCATAAGGGCCGGTCTGGCCAAAGCCGGTGATCGAGCAATAGATCAGCTCCGGATTAATCTCCTTGAGCGACTCGTAATCCAAGCCATAAGCCGCCAAGCCACCCACTTTAAAGTTTTCGATCAGAATGTCCGACTTGGCAGCCAGATCACGCACCAGCTTCTGCCCCTCTGGCTTGGTGAAGTCGATGGTCACCGACTCCTTGTTCCGGTTGGCGGACAGGTAGTAAGCCGCCTCACTGGTGTTCTCACCATAAGCATCCTTGAGAAAAGGCGGCCCCCAGGCGCGCGTGTCGTCACCATTGCCCGGCCTTTCGACCTTGATCACCTCGGCCCCGAGGTCCGCAAGTATCTGCCCGGACCAAGGGCCCGCCAGTACTCGCGATAAATCCAGTACCCGCAGATGCGAAAGCGCGCCCATGTCCGTGCTCCTATTAATAGAAGGCCTGAAGACCGGTTTGTGCGCGCCCCAGGATCAAGGCATGCACGTCATGCGTGCCTTCATAGGTGTTGACCACCTCCAGGTTGACCAGATGACGCGCCACCCCAAACTCGTCGGAGATGCCATTGCCACCCAGCATGTCCCGAGCCATGCGCGCGATATCCAGGGACTTGCCGCAAGAGTTGCGCTTCATGATCGAAGTAATCTCAACCGCCGCCGTGCCTTCATCCTTCATTCGGCCCAGGCGCAGACAACCTTGCAGCGCCAACGTGATCTCGGTCTGCATGTCGGCCAGCTTCTTCTGGATCAACTGCGTGGCCGCCAACGGGCGACCAAACTGCTGACGATCAAGGGTGTACTGGCGCGCGGTGTGCCAGCAGAACTCCGCAGCCCCCAGCGCGCCCCAGGAGATGCCGTACCGTGCCGAATTCAGGCAAGTAAAAGGACCTTTCAAGCCACGCACGTCCGGAAAGATGTTCTCTTCGGGAACAAACACGTTGTCCATGACAATTTCGCCGGTAATGGACGCTCGCAGGCCGACCTTGCCGTGAATCGCCGGAGCACTCAGGCCTTTCCAGCCCTTCTCCAATACAAAACCGCGAATGTCGCCGGCGTCGTCCTTGCCCCACACCACAAAAACGTCGGCAATCGGGCTGTTGGTAATCCACATCTTCGCGCCGGTCAGGCTGTAGCCGCCATCCACTTTGCGCGCACGGGTAATCATCGCACCCGGGTCAGAACCATGGTCGGGCTCGGTGAGACCGAAGCAGCCGATCCATTCGCCGGACGCCAATTTCGGCAGGTACTTTTGCTTTTGCGCTTCGGTACCGAATTCATTGATCGGCACCATGACCAATGAGGACTGCACACTCATCATCGAGCGATAACCGGAATCGACACGCTCGACTTCACGGGCAATCAACCCATAGCTGACGTAGTTCAAGCCACTGCCACCGTATTGCTCGGGAATCATGGCGCCCAGCAAACCGGTTTCGCCCATCTCGCGGAAGATCGCGGGGTCGGTCTTTTCATGACGGAAAGCTTCAAGCACACGGGGAGCCAACTTGTCCCGAGCAAATTGCTCGGCACTGTCACGCACCATGCGCTCTTCTTCGGTGAGCTGTTGATCCAGCAACAGCGGATCGATCCAGTTGAAGCTTGCCTTGCCAGCCATGAATAAGTCCTCACGAAAAGAATCAAAACGTCGTGCAGGCAGACTAGGCCGGGGCGACGCAGAGGGCAAACGAGGTTTCTGCATGAGCTTGTGCTAATTTCTCACTTCGTGATGCCTTGAGAGGCCAAAAACGCGCCTTATCTGTGAGAACAATGTATATGCGCAGGAAAATCCCCAGCACCACCGCACTTGTCAGCTTTGAAGCAGCGGCCCGCCATGAGAGCTTCACCAAGGCGGCGCAGGAGCTTTCCATCACTCAAGGCGCTATCTGCCGACAGATCGCCAGCCTTGAAGAGTTTTTGAGTGTCGAGCTGTTTCGACGCTCGCGGCGCGGGGTAAAACTGACCGAGGCTGGGCTGTCCTATAGCCGCAGGGTGGCTACGCAACTGGATGCAGTCGAACGCGACACGCTGTCAGTCATGGGTCAACAGGGCGCGAATGTCATCGAACTCGCCGTGGTACCGACTTTCGGCACCCAATGGCTGATCCCGCGCCTGAAAGACTTTCAACAGCGGCACCCGGAAGTAACGGTCAACCTGACCAACCGCACGCGCCCCTTTCTTTTTGCCGACACCGAGTTCGACGCTGCGATCTATTTCGGCGATGCCGACTGGTCCGGCACCGAATCCCACAGGCTCATGGGTGAAAACCCTGCTCCCGTGTGCAGCCCACGCTTGCTCGGCGACCGCACACACTTGACCCCTCAGGAAATTGCCGACCAGCCTCTGCTGCAGCAGACAACGCGCCCTTATGCCTGGCGTCAGTGGTTCAACGCCCAACAGATGAGCGTTCCCCGCGACATGACAGGCCCGCGTTACGAGCTATTCTCGATGCTGTCCCAGGCGGCAATGCATGACATGGGCATTGCATTGATCCCGCCCTTCCTGATCCAGCGAGAGTTGAAAGAGCAACACCTGGTGATCGCGAGCCATCAAACCCTGCGCAGCGACAAGGCGTATTACCTGATGATTCCGGAACGAAAGGTCGAATCCGCGTCCTTGCAAGCGTTCCGCGATTGGCTCATCGAGCAATCTCGGCGCTACGACCCCGATATTTAAGGCTAATCCACATTAGTTGACCCTGTAGTCAATTAAATAAAAGCACTACAGATATACGTGGATGTCGCATTTAAACAGACTGTACCTGCTGAACAAAAAAGGGGCGCAAAGCCATGAACGATACGGCTTGTAGCGACTATCACGGTTCAATAACCGACTATTCACATTGACGATGGAAAAACCGAGCATTACTTCATACAAGCCCTTAAATACCTGTATTTAAAGAGGTTATTTCGGCGCATTGCGACAATCAGTCACAGGGTGACTTGTAGTTAATTTTTCGTCACCCGTCATAATCCCTTGAAGGCCGTAAAGTTCGCCTGCAAAATGCCGCGCCCCGCTGTCATTTCAGCGGGATCGTGCTGATCGGCCGCCCCAGCTGCGCCACTCACGGCGCACTGGCCTTTTTACAAAAAGATCAAAAGCAAAAAGATCATGCAGGAGATTTGACGTGCACATTGGTGTTCCTCTCGAAACCCAGACCGGTGAAACGCGGGTGGCTGCCACCCCGGAAACCATCAAGAAGCTGATCGGCCAGGGCCATAAGGTCACTGTACAAAGCGGCGCAGGCATCAAAGCCAGCATCGTCGACAGTGCCTATGAAACAGCAGGCGCAACCATTGGCAGTGCCAACGATGCGTTTGGCGCCGAACTGATCCTCAAGGTGGTTGCTCCCAGCGACAGCGAACTGGCGCTGCTCAAAAGCGGCACCGTATTGGTGGGCATGCTCAACCCGTTCAGCAACGAAACCATTGCCAAGCTCGCAGAGCGCGGCATCACGGCCTTCGCTCTCGAAGCTGCGCCACGTACCTCGCGGGCCCAGAGCCTGGATGTGCTGTCCTCCCAAGCCAACATCGCCGGCTATAAAGCGGTGTTGCTGGCGGCTCATCACTACCCGCGCTTCATGCCGATGTTGATGACCGCCGCAGGCACAGTTAAAGCGGCCCGCGTGCTGATCCTTGGCGCGGGCGTCGCAGGTTTGCAGGCCATCGCCACGGCGAAACGCCTGGGTGCGGTGATCGAAGCCTCTGATGTGCGCCCGGCGGTGAAGGAACAGATCGAATCCCTCGGCGCCAAGTTCGTTGACGTGCCTTACGAAACCGATGAGGAACGTGAATGCGCGGTCGGCGTTGGCGGATACGCGCGCCCGATGCCAAGCAGTTGGATGCAGCGCCAGGCCCTGGCTGTGCATGAGCGCGCCAAACAGGCCGACATCGTCATCACCACCGCCCTGATCCCGGGCCGCAAGGCGCCGACCTTGCTCAGCGCCGACACTGTCGCGCAGATGAAGCCCGGCTCGGTGGTCATCGACCTCGCCGCCGCGCAAGGCGGCAACTGCCCGCTGACCGTCGCCAACCAGGTGGTGGTGGAAAACGGCGTAATCATTTGCGGCCCCACCAACCTGGCCGGCGCCGTGGCAGCCGATGCGTCGGCCTTGTATGCGCGCAACCTGCTGGACTTCCTGAAGCTGGTCTTCACCAAGGAAGGGCAGTTTGAAATCAACCTCGAAGACGACATCGTCGCCGCGTGCCTGATGTGCCGCGACGGCCAAGTCATCCGCAAAAACGCCTAAGCAGGGATTCAGACGATGGAAGAGCTTATCTCCCCCGGTATCTACAACCTGATCATCTTTGTGCTGGCGATTTATGTCGGTTACCACGTGGTCTGGAACGTGACGCCCGCGCTGCACACGCCTTTGATGGCCGTGACCAACGCCATTTCGGCCATCGTGATCGTCGGCGCCATGCTCGCCGCCGCCCTCACAGTTACACCGCTGGGCAAGACCATGGGCACCCTGGCCGTGGCCCTGGCGGCGGTCAACGTATTTGGTGGTTTCCTGGTCACCCGGCGAATGCTTGAGATGTTCAAGAAAAAAGCCCCGAAAGTAAAAGAAGAGGCGCCCAAGTAATGAGCATGAACCTCGTCACGACGCTCTACCTGATTGCGTCGATCTGTTTCATCCAAGCCCTCAAAGGCCTCTCGCACCCGACCACTTCGCGGCGCGGCAACCTGTTCGGCATGCTCGGCATGGCGCTGGCGGTACTCACCACCGTTGGCCTCATCTATAAGCTCGGCGCTGAGCTGGCGACGGCCGGTATCGGCTATGTGATCGTCGGCCTGCTGATCGGTGGCACCGCCGGTTCGGTCATGGCCAAGCGCGTCGAAATGACCAAGATGCCGGAACTGGTGGCGTTCATGCACAGCATGATCGGCCTGGCCGCGGTGTTTATCGCCATCGCGGCTGTCGTCGAGCCGCAATCGCTGGGTATCGTCAAGCACCTGGGCGACGCTATTCCTGCGGGCAACCGCCTGGAACTGTTCCTCGGTGCCGCCATCGGTGCAATCACCTTCTCCGGTTCGGTGATCGCCTTCGGCAAGCTGTCTGGCAAATACAAATTCCGCCTGTTCCAGGGCGCACCGGTGCAGTTCGGTGGCCAGCACAAGCTCAACCTGGTGCTGGGACTGCTGACGCTCGGCCTGGGCCTGGCCTTCATGTTCAGCGGCAACCTCACGGCCTTCGCAGTGATGCTGGCCCTGGCCTTTGTACTGGGCGTGCTGATCATCATTCCAATCGGCGGCGCCGACATGCCAGTCGTTGTGTCGATGCTCAACAGCTACTCCGGCTGGGCAGCGGCGGGGATTGGCTTCTCGCTGAACAACTCGATGCTGATCATCGCCGGCTCCCTGGTGGGCTCCAGCGGCGCGATTCTGTCGTACATCATGTGCAAGGCGATGAACCGCTCTTTCTTTAACGTGCTGCTCGGCGGCTTCGGCAATGCGCCGGACGCCGGCGCTGCGGCAGGCTCCAAGGAAGCACGCCCGGTGAAATCAGGCTCGGCCGACGATGCCACTTTCTTGCTGACCAACGCCGACACCGTGATCATCGTGCCGGGCTACGGTCTGGCCGTGGCCCGGGCGCAGCACGCGCTCAAGGAACTGACCGAAAAGCTGACTCATCGCGGAGTGACGGTAAAGTACGCGATCCACCCTGTGGCGGGCCGCATGCCAGGGCACATGAACGTACTGCTGGCCGAGGCCGAAGTGCCGTACGACCAGGTGTTCGAGATGGAAGACATCAACTCCGAGTTCGGCCAGGCCGACGTGGTACTGGTGCTGGGCGCCAACGACGTGGTCAACCCGGCCGCCAAGAACGATCCGAACTCACCGATTGCCGGCATGCCGATCCTTGAAGCGTTCAAGGCCAAGACCATCATCGTCAACAAGCGCTCGATGGCCAGCGGCTACGCAGGCCTGGACAACGAGTTGTTCTACCTGGACAAGACCATGATGGTCTTCGGTGATGCCAAGAAAGTCATCGAAGACATGGTCAAAGCTGTCGAATAACACTGCGCCAGCGCAATACCCGAAACCCTGGCCTCCGATAGGCTGGGGTTTTTTATGAACGGATGAAACCGACCAAAGGCTCTAAATCGCCACTCGGCATTCGACCATGGTAGCGGGCCGAAACTTTTTGAAATCACTACACTGCCCAACTTGCTTCCGCAGCCTGAGATAACCATTCATGTACCGTGATCGTATCCGCTTGCCTTCGTTGTTGAACAAGGTCATGAGCGCGGCAGATGCCGCTGCACTGATCGAGGACGGCATGACCGTCGGCATGAGCGGCTTCACCCGCGCCGGTGAAGCCAAGGCCGTTCCCCACGCCCTGGCCGAGCGCGCCAAGACGTCACCACTGAAAATCACCCTGATGACCGGCGCCAGCCTGGGCAACGACCTGGACAAGCAATTGACCGAAGCCGGCGTGCTGTCACGTCGTATGCCGTTCCAGGTTGATAGCACCTTGCGCAAGGCAATCAACGCCGGCGAAGTGATGTTTATCGACCAGCACTTATCGGAAACCGTCGAGCAACTGCGCAACAACCAGCTCAAGTTGCCGGACATCGCCGTGATCGAAGCCGTTGCAATCACCGAACAAGGCCATATCGTGCCCACCACCTCGGTGGGCAACTCCGCCAGCTTCGCGATTTTTGCCAAACAAGTAATCGTCGAGATCAATCTGGCGCACAACCCGAACCTTGAGGGGCTGCACGACATTTATATCCCTTCCTACCGGCCAACCCGCACGCCGATTCCGCTGGTCAAGGTCGACGATCGTATTGGCAGCCCGGCGATTCCCATCCCGCCCGAGAAAATCGTCGCCATCGTGATCACCAACCAGGCCGACTCTGCCTCCACCGTGACGCCACCCGACAGCGACACCCAGGGCATCGCCAACCACCTGATCAACTTTCTGAAACAGGAAGTAGAGGCCGGGCGCATGACCAACAAGCTCGGCCCGCTGCAGGCCGGTATCGGCAACATCGCTAACGCAGTGATGTGCGGCTTGATTGACTCGCCGTTCGAAGACTTGACCATGTATTCGGAAGTGCTGCAGGACTCCACATTCGACCTGATCGACGCGGGCAAGCTGAGCTTCGCCTCCGGCAGCTCGATTACCCTGTCGGAACGACGCAATGCCGATGTGTTCGGCAATCTTGCGCACTACAAGGACAAGCTGGTGCTGCGCCCGCAGGAAATCTCCAACCATCCTGAAGTGGTGCGCCGCCTGGGCATCATCGGCATCAATACAGCGCTGGAATTCGATATCTACGGCAACGTGAATTCCACCCATGTCTGCGGCACGCGGATGATGAACGGCATTGGCGGCTCCGGGGACTTTGCGCGCAATGCGCACCTGGCGATCTTCGTCACCAAGTCGATTGCCAAAGGCGGCGCGATTTCCAGCGTAGTGCCGATGGTCAGCCATGTGGACCACACCGAGCATGACGTCGACATCCTGGTGACCGAAGTGGGCCTGGCGGACCTGCGTGGCCTGGCGCCACGCGAGCGGGCCCGAGTGATCATCGACAACTGCGTGCACCCAGCGTATCGCGACGCGCTTAACGGTTACTTCGTTGCCGCCTGCGCTATCGGCGGGCATACCCCGCATATCCTGCGCGACGCACTGAGCTGGCACATTAACCTGGAAGAAACCGGGCACATGCTCAAGGCTTGATGGATACACGACCGGGTCGATACCTATACAGTTGTATCGACCCGGTGCTTTGATCGGCAGATCTATCAAAAACTGTACTGCTGTACCGGTCATTTCCTACGGAAATATCCCACAACCCCCATCAAAAAAGCCTAATTCGCACCGTTTAAGTGCGCACAGGTACAGTTGCCCCAATTTCGTACCGTACAGCCTCTATAAACAGTTAACTGGCCCCTCACAATACAGGTGAACTGTATCTAGAGACTCTTGCGTGCGAAGAGGATCATTGGCATCAGTTAAACCACTACCTAATCCCGCCACAAGCGGAAGGATGTCATCATGGAACGTACACTCAGTTCCGAACTGTTCTTCGAAGAAAAAGCTGTTAACACCCAGGCCTCCCTGCCTCTGCGCGTTCTCGCCAACCTGATGTTGTGGCAGCGCCGCATCTCCAGCCGCCACCAGTTGGCTCGCCTGGATTCGCGTCTGCTGGCTGACGCCGGTATCAGCGAAGCTCAACGCTACGAAGAGCTGAGCAAGCCGTTCTGGCGCTGATTGGCGCTCGCTGGCCCTGACCCGCCGGGTCCACCGCCAGCACTCTGATTTGTCAAAGCAAAGCCCGCCCCGGGTAACCGGAGGCGGGCTTTGTTGTATCTGGATAAATGAAACTGAAAACGGCAGCCTTCTGCCGGACAGGTACAGTTTTTACATTTCAAAATATAACCATAACAGTTAACCACAGGCTTCCGAATGAGCAAGCGGTGACCTAATATCCAGTCACCACGTGGCGAACCTTGTAGAACGGGCGTCAGATGCCCAATTGCCCAACGTCCGTTTCACTGTGGCCGTTCTGTGCCACCTTATTTGCTCATCTACAGGAGTTACCCATGTCCCGTCTTCGCCTGCTGTGCACCGCCGCCCTGTTGGCCGTTGCTGCCAACGCCAACGCGAGCAGCTTTATCGTCACCACCGATTCGATCGTTGGCGCACTGAAAGCCACCTCCGACGCCACTTCCGATGCCACGTCTTCCCTGCGCGACAACAAGGTGGTGCGAGCCGCCCGTGACGACGCGGCCAGCTTTGTTGCCAGCGAAGGCGCCATCCGTGGCGTGAAACTGGAAAGCGCCCTGGCGCAGATCCGCCAACAGGCGCCGCAATTGACCACCGCCACTGACGCTCAATTGGCCCAGGCCATCCTGGCGATCTAACGCCAGGGGCAAGCAGGGAGAGCCAGTCAGCGCACTGGCTCTCACCCGGTCATTGCGCTAGCCTTGGCGCTCGTTTTCGGTTGTCGAGTGCCATGGCTTTTTCATACCGCCTGTTGATTGTTCCCGTAATGTTCTGTGCCTGCTGGGCACCGTTGGCTTCGGCCTTGGATGTCTCCGTTCAGAGCACCGTTGTCAGCGCGTACGCCACCAGCAAGGTGACTTCCGCGCCGTTTGATAACAAGTTGGTTCGGGTTGCCAAGGATGATGCTGCTGCTTTCATTGCCACTGACGGCCAACGGCGGGGCGCACGCCTGGAGTCCGCGCTGGATTACCTGCGCCGCACCCAGCCAAAACTTCATGCAAGCGACCTTGAACTGGCGCAGGCAATTCTCGTCCAATAATCATCTTTGTATGTCCATCTTTGTCTTGGAGTCACCCCATGCGTAGCCCGTTGATCGTCGCCGCCCTCGGCCTGCTGTTTCTGGCTGATATCGCCCAGGCGCAAACCCTGAAGGCCACCAGTAACATCGTGGTTCGCGCTTCGGCGCGCACCATCGATTTCACCTCCGACACCACCACCTCCATCCGCGATTCCAAGATCGTGCGCCAAGCCCACGATGATGCCGCCAGTTTCGTCGCCACCCATGGCGAGATCCGTGGCGCGCAACTCGAAGCGGCCTTCGACACCCTGCGCACCCGCGTACCGCAAGCCCGTGATGCCAGCGACCAGACGCTTGCCGAAGCTATCCTCGCTCTGTGAGGCGAGTCAAAGCCTGGCTCCTGGCCGGGGCTGTGCTGCTGTGTGCCGGTGCAGCCCAGGCCAGCCTGCAACTGCAGCTCAAGGCCGATGGCCTGAGCCCGGCTGAACAGCAGGCCAGCCAGGCATTGCTCGATGAAGCGATGGGCGCCCTGCCGCCGCGCTTCATCGAGCAACTGGACCGCCGCATCGAGGTCGGCTGGACCGACAAGATGCCTGAAAACGCCTACGGCCAGGCCTCCCTGGTGTCCGAACTGGACCTGAACCGAAACCTGCTGGCCAGCCTGACCGACGGCAGCGCCGCCACCCGGAAAACCAACCGCCCCCACGGCACCGTGCGCCGGGAAATGCTCGCCACTGTGCTGCATGAACTGACCCACCTCTATGACCGTGCGCGCCTGTGGTCCAAAGACGAGCGCGCCCTGATTCAACGCTGCAGCCGCCAGAACAACATCACCGGCCTGATTGGCCTGCCCGATCAATGCCGTGGGCAGAACGACCGTCGCTTCACCCTGAGTGACGACCCTCGCCTGCTGGACCTAGCCGGCTGGCCGCAATACGTCGGTCGTCGCGGCGAACGCGAGCAGCACAACAACCAAGTGGTTCGCAGCCCGGATATCTACGAAACCACCAGCCCGCTGGAATTCGTCGCGGTCAACATGGAGTACTTCCTTCTCGACCCCAGCTACGCCTGTCGCCGTCCCGCGCTGGCGCGCTATTACAAGGAACACTTCGGCTGGGCGCCGCCCGGGCAGGATAAGTGCGGCAATACCTACGCTTTTCTGAACGCCGGCAACGATTTCGCCAAGACACCGCTGGGTCAGATTGACCCGGAACGCGTGTACGAAATCGACTACCTCCTCGCCGAAGCCAACCAGAACCTGGTGAGCCGCTGGGGCCATAGCATGCTGCGCCTGGTGATCTGTGCGCCCGGTCGTCCCCGCGGGCCGGATTGCCGCCTGGACCTGGATCAGCACCTGGTGTTGTCCTACCGCGCCTTCGTCGGTGACGTACAGCTGTCGAGCTGGGATGGTCTGGTGGGCAAATACCCGTCGCGACTGTTCGTGCTGCCGCTGGCCCAAGTCATCGACGAATACACCAAGACCGAACTGCGTGGCCTGGCGTCAGTGCCGCTCAAGCTCAATCGTCAGGAAATCAACGACACGGTCGAACATGCCGCCGAGATGCACTGGAGCTACGACGGCAATTACTTCTTCATTTCCAACAACTGTGCAGTGGAAAGCTTGAAGCTGTTGCGCAGTGGCAGCGCGAATCCACAATTGACCGGCCTGGACAACATCACCCCCAACGGCTTGCTGGAGGTGCTCAACGCACGCGGGCTGGCCGACACCAGCGTGCTGGATGACAAGCGCGAAGCGTTGCGCCTGGGCTATCACTTTGACTCGTTCCGCGAGCGCTACCAGGCGATGTTCGATGTCTTGCGCAAGCGTCTGCCGATCAAGCAGACCCAGGTCGAAGACTGGCTGTCGCTGAATGCGCAGGAGCGCCGACAATGGTTCAGCCAGGCCGACTTGCGAACCAGCGCCGCGTTGCTGTTGCTGGAACAGGCCAGCTTTCGCAAACAATTGATGCTCGCCCAGGACGAAGTCAAACAACGCTACCTCAATGCCCGTGAGCTGAAAAACGGTGGCATGGAAAAAGCCAACAACACATTGCAGCAAATCCTCGCCAACAGCGGCTTCCTCAGTCGCCCCGCCGAGTTGCTCGACAGTGGCGGCTACGGCCTGCCGCAGCCTTCGGAGGCCAAGCGGCTGGAATCGGAAAGTGCCGAGCGCCAGAAGCAACTGCAATCGCTGACCGGTGAACTGGATAAAGAAGTAAGGGCGCTGCTCGATCCTTCCCGCGCTGCCGAGATTGCCGCTTGCGAGGCCAATCTCAAGCAAATGGGTGAGCATCTGCGAGCGTTGCATAAAGCGGCCGGCGGCCTCGAACTGCCGTAGATACTCAGCTAATCAAGTGATCCCAATGTGGGAGGGGCTTGCCCCCTCCCACACTTTTTATCTGCATAAGCCTCACGACCGAGTGTCACCTGTTTTCCCAGCGAAAGCTGGCTGAAAGCTTACCCGTCTAGGATCGCCCCCACTGTCGGCAATAGACCGACTGTTAACAACAACAATGGTGATTCCCGATGTCCGCCCGTACCCGTCTGTTTATCCCAACTCCCCCCGTACGCCTCGTGCCTTTCGTTCTGCGCTGACCCCACCCGGTTCGCCATTCCCTAGCCGCGCTACGCCTGGAGTATTCCTATGCTGACTTTCCTTGGCTTTGCCATGGTCATCACGTTCATGTTCCTGATCATGACCAAGCGCCTGTCTGCGCTGATCGCCTTGATCATCGTGCCTATCCTGTTCGCGCTGTTCGGCGGCTTCGCGCCGAAGATCGGCCCGATGATGCTCGAAGGCATCACCAAGCTTGCGCCGACCGGCGTGATGCTGATGTTCGCCATCCTCTATTTTGCCTTGATGATCGACTCCGGCCTGTTCGACCCGGCCGTGCGCAAGATCCTCAAGATGGTCAAGGGCGACCCGCTGAAAGTCTCGGTCGGCACCGCCGTGCTGGCCCTGGTGGTGTCCCTCGACGGTGACGGCGCCACCACGTACATGATCTGCGTCGCTGCGATGCTGCCGCTGTACCAGCGCATCGGCATGAGCCCGCGCATCATGGCCGGCTTGATCATTCTTGCCGGTGGCGTGATGAACATGACCCCTTGGGGTGGCCCGACCGCCCGCGCCGCCAGTGCGCTGCATGTGGACCCCTCGGATATTTTCGTGCCGATGATCCCGGCCATGGCCGCTGGCGTGGTCGCGATCCTGGTGATCGCCTACATGTATGGCAAGCGCGAACGTGCGCGCCTGGGTGAGCTGCATCTGCAAGGCGACGAGATCGACCACAGTGAAATCAGCGTGTCGCAATTCCCGGATGCCCGCCGTCCCAAGCTGATCTGGTTCAACGGCGCGCTGACCCTGGCGCTGATGTGCACCCTGATCGCCGGCCTGTTGCCACTGCCGGTGCTGTTCATGGTGGCGTTCAGTATCGCAATGATCGTCAACTACCCGTGCCTGCAACAGCAGAAAGACCGCGTCGCCGCCCACGCCGGCAGCGTCTTGGCAGTGGTGGGGCTGATCTTCGCCGCCGGCATCTTCACCGGCATCCTGTCGGGCACCGGCATGGTCGATGCGATGTCCAAGAGCCTGCTGGCGGTTATCCCTGAAGCCTTGGGGCCGTACCTTGCGGTCATCACGGCGCTGGTGAGCATGCCGTTTACCTTCTTCATGTCCAACGATGCGTTCTACTATGGCGTGCTACCAGTGCTGGCCGAAGCCGCCAGCCACTACGGCATCACCGCTGTGGAGATGGCGCGTGCGTCGATCGTCGGGCAACCGGTGCATCTGCTCAGCCCACTGGTACCCTCCACCTACTTGCTGGTCGCCCTGGCAGGTATCGAGTTTGGCGATCACCAGCGCTTCACCCTCAAGTGGGCAGTACTGGTATGCCTGTGCATAATGTTCGCCGCGTTGCTGATGGGGATTTTTCCGCTGTTCAGCACTCTATAATCGTACCGACTCACTCACCGCGCGGCGCTACAGTTCGCGCGGTCTAACACTTGCTCAAAGGAATACACATGGAATGGCTGACCAATCCGGAAATCTGGATTGCCTTCTTCACCCTGACGGCGCTCGAGATCGTCCTGGGCATCGATAACATCATCATGATTTCGATCCTGGTCAGCCGCATGCCCAAGCACATGCAGGCGCGCACCCGGATCTTCGGCCTCGCCCTGGCGATGGTCACGCGCATCCTGTTGCTGCTGTCGATCACCTGGGTCATGCAACTGACCGCCGACCTGTTTGTGGTTTTCGGCCAGGGCATCTCCGGTCGCGACCTGATCCTGTTCTTCGGTGGTTTGTTCCTGCTGTGGAAAAGCTCCCAGGAGATGTACCACGCCCTGGAAGGTGAAGACGAAACCCACGACGAGCCCAAAGGCGCCGGCGGCAAGTTCATCTACACCATCATCCAGATTGCGATCATCGACATCGTATTCTCCCTGGACTCGGTCATCACCGCCGTCGGCATGGTTTCCCATGTGCCGGTCATGGTCGCCGCGATCGTGGTTGCCGTACTGGTGATGATGCTGGCCGCCGGCACCATCAGCGAATTCATCGACAAGCACCCGTCGCTGAAAATGCTGGCGCTGTCGTTCCTGCTGGTGGTGGGGACCGTGCTGATCGCCGAATCCTTCGGTGTCCATGTACCAAAAGGCTACGTCTACTTCGCCATGGCGTTCTCGCTGGCGGTGGAAGCGGTGAACATCAAGATGCGCACCGCCATCGCGAAAAAGAAGAAGCAGCAGGATCCGGTGAAACTGCGCAAGGATATTCCGGGTCAATAAACCCGAGCCACACAAAAAACGGGGCGTTGATGCCCCGTTTTTTTCATCTGCAAAAAGCTGATTTCATGACAGTTTTGTTTCAATCCCGCGATCAGCTATGCGATGCTGGCGCAGAGCCCATTCGCCAACTACAGCTTAACTACAAGACGTAGAACGGCACGCGGCAACTTTCCTTCGCTCCTGCTGGAGCGCACCTATACGGGGGGCCGAGCATGCTGACCTTGCTCAATCTGCTTTCCGCCGTGACCCTGCTGATCTGGGGCACGCACATCGTCCGTACCGGCATCCTGCGGGTCTACGGCTCCAACTTGCGCCAGGTCATCGGGCAGAATATGTCCAAACGCTGGCTGGCGTTTGTCGCCGGTATCCTGGTGACCGCCATGGTGCAGAGCAGCAATGCCACGGCGATGCTGGTGACGTCCTTTGTCGGCCAGGGCTTGATGAGCCTGACGCCCGCCCTGGCCACCATGCTCGGCGCCGACGTCGGTACCGCGTTGATGGCGCGAGTGCTGACCTTCGACCTGTCCTGGTTGTCACCGCTGCTGATCTTCCTCGGGGTGATTTTTTTCCTGTCGCGCAAACAGACGCGGGCCGGGCAGTTGGGCCGGGTCGGGATCGGCCTCGGGCTGATCATTCTGGCCCTGCAATTGATCGTCGAAGCTGCCGGGCCGATTACCCATGCCCAAGGCGTCAAAGTCATCTTCGCTTCGCTGACCGGCGATATCTTGCTCGACGCCCTGGTCGGCGCGCTGTTCGCGATGATTTCATACTCCAGCCTCGCCGCAGTGCTGCTCACGGCAACCCTGGCCGGCGCCGGCGTGATCGGTTTGCACGTGGCCATCGGCCTGGTGATCGGCGCCAACATCGGCAGTGGCATACTGGCCTTTCTCAGCACCAGCATGCAGAACACCGCCGGGCGGCAAGTCGCCCTGGGCAGTCTGTTGTACAAATTGATCGGTCTGCTGTTGATCATTCCGGTGCTCGACCCGCTCGTACGCTGGATGGACGGCCTGGACTACAGCACCCAGGGCATGGTCATCACCTTTCACCTGCTCTACAACGTCAGCCGCTGCCTGATTCTGCTGCCCACTATCGGCCCGATGGCGCGGCTGTGCGAATGGCTGCTGCCGGAGCGTCCCGAGACCAACGGCAAGGCCAAGCCGCGCCATCTGGACCTGGCCGCGCTGAACACGCCGAGCCTGGCGCTGGCCAACGCCGCCCGCGAAACCCTGCGCCTCGGCGACCTGATCGACAACATGCTCACCTCGATGCAGGAAGTGCTGCGCGGCAACCAAACCGCCATTACCCAGCAAATGCGCAGCCTCAGCGATGACGTCGAGGCGCTTTACAGCGCGATCAAACTTTACCTGGCACAAATGCCCCGTGAAGACCTGGGTGAGCAGGACAATCGACGCTGGGCAGAGATCATCGAGCTGTCGATCAACCTGAAGCTGGCAGGCGACCTGATCGAGCGCATGCTGCGCAAAGTCCAGCAGCAGAAGACTTCGCAACGTCGGCAATTTTCCGAAGTCGGCCTGGAAGAACTCAGCGGCCTGCACAGCCAGCTGATCGCCAATCTACGCCTGGGCCTGTCGGTGTTCCTCAGCGGCGACCCGGAAAGCGCCCGCCAATTACTGCGTGAGAAACGCCGTTTTCGTGCGCAGGAACGTCGCCTGGCCCACGCCCACGTCAGCCGCTTGCAGCGTAAAATCGTGCAGAGCCTGGAAACCAGTTCCCTACACCTGGAGCTGATCGCCGACATGAAGCGCTTGAACTCGTTATTTTGCAGCAGCGCTTATGTCGTGTTGGAAACTTCCGACACTGGCGCACTCTCTGCTGAAGATATTGCCGACATCACCCATTCGCCCTGAACGTACGCCAGCGAGCGAAGTCAGTTAACAACGGACCTCACTCGCCAGGAAGCTTGTTATGCGTCGCCTGTTACTCGCCTGCCTGCTCATGGGCTCGGCACACACCTTTGCCTTTGACCGCCTGCAAGTCGAAGGCTATACCTTGCCTAATGGCCTGCAACTGCTGCTCAAACCGGGCACCGAGCGCGGGCATGTGGCCATCCGCCTGGTCGTCGGCGTGGGCCTGGACGATTTCAGCTGCGACCAGAAAGAACTGCCGCATTTGTTCGAGCACCTGTTGTTCAGCGGCATCGACGGCGGTAACGAAGGCGACCTCGAAGACCGCATGCAAGCCCTGGGCGGCGAATGGAACGCCTACACCAGCAACGCCGACACCACATTTGTCATCGAGGCGCCCGCGCAGAACCAGCGCAAGGTCCTGGACCTGCTGCTGGCAATCATCACCCGCACCCAACTGACCGACGCCAATATCAACGCCGCCAAGCAGGTGGTCGAGCGCGAGGACGGTGGCCATTACTCCCACTTGCAACGCCTGCTGGAACGCCAGGATCTCGGGCACAACGCCAGCAATCAGCTGGCCGTCGAGTTGGGCCTCAAGTGCGCCGAACGCGCCGAGGTCAACCCTCTGACCCGCGACCAGTTGGAGGCGCTGCGCAAAAACTGGTATGCACCGAACAACATGACCCTGATCGTCGTCGGCGATCTGGACAAACTGCTGCCTGCCTACCTGGAACGCACCTATGGCCAACTCGACCCGGTAGAGCCGAGCGAACATCGGCCATTGCCGCAAATCCAGCAAGCCGCCGCCAGCCATCGTGACCTGATCCACGGCTGGGTAGGCGACAATGCCAAACTGCATTGGCTGTTCCCGGAACCGTTGCTGGACGACCAGCATGATGAAACCTACGACCTGCTCAAGGACTACCTCGACTGGGCCTTGTACCGCCAATTGCGACTCAGGCACGGCCTGTCCTACGGGCCGTGGAGCGAGCGAGAAGTGCTCGGCGGCGTCGGCTTCCTGAGCCTGAACGCCGACCTCGAACGGGAAAATCTCGAGGAAGCCGAGCAGGTGCTGGAAGACCTCAAGGCAGGGCTGCTCAAGGATGGCGTCGAACCGGCGGTGTTCGCGCGCCTGCAGCAAGCGGCCATCGCACGCCAGGCCTGGGCCGTACAGGGCAACAGCGCGCTGGCCGACTATTACTGGAGCGCCGCCGGCGACTATACCGATGGGCGCTTCAGCGACCCGGCCAAACGTATCAGGGCCGTGAGCCTGGCCCAGACCAATCAGGCCATGCGGCAGGTACTGGAGCAGCCTGGCTACTGGCGCATCGAAAAACCGCTGTTGAGCTACAACGCCCTGAGCTGGATAGGCGCGGGCGTGCTCGGATTGATCGCTGTTGCGTGGGTCGCCCTACGGTTTTATCGCAAACGGATCGCGTAATGAGGCACCGAACAGCGGACCAAGACGTTATTCTGTCTGAGATTTCTCCCACACACTTTGTGAACCGCCCATGCCGAACCTGCCGCCCCTTATCCAGCGCGTCATAGAACTGATCAAGCGCTACCCGGGGGTGATCGCACTCGGCGGCTTCATCTCGGGTGTGGGCAGCTTCATCCTGGTGGACCGCCAGCAGGGCATGGCCAGCTGGATCGCCGTGATCCTGTTGGTGAGCTGGTTGTGGCTGATGCTGGAAAACAGCTTCACGCAACTGTTCACCAGGCTGTTCAACCGCGAGATACCGGAACCGCTGCTGCGCTATGCCACGCAGATGATCCACCAGGAAAGTCTGTTTTTCGTGTTGCCGTTCTTTTTCGTCACCACGGCCTGGAACAGCGGCCAATCGGTGTTCACCGGCCTGCTCGGCGCGGCGGCGTTGGTCTCGATCATCGACCCACTGTATTACAGGTGGCTGGCGCCCAAGCGCTCGCTGTTCCTCGCCTTGCATACGCTGACATTATTCGCCGCGCTGCTGACCGCGCTGCCGATCATCCTGCACTTGACCACCGCCGAGAGTTACAAGCTGGCACTGGGCGTCGCCATGGCACTGTCGATTCCGAGCCTGGCCGCCAGCCTGCCGCTGCGCAGCGTCAAAGGCTGGGTAATGCTGCTGGGAGTAACGGCCGCGATCGGCTGCGCCGGCTGGCTGCTGCGTAGCTGGGTGCCACCTGCCACCCTGTGGATGACCGAAGTGGCCATCAGCACCCAGCTGCAAGACCGCACACCGGGCGACGACCTCAAGCAAGTCACCGCCGCCCAACTGCGCAGCGGCGGGCTGTACGCCTATACCGCAATCAACGCGCCGCGCGGCCTCGATGAGCGGATCTACCATGTGTGGAAATTCAACGGCCAGGAAGTCGACCGCATTGCCCTGGATATCCACGGCGGCCGCAAGGAAGGCTACCGCGCCTGGACGCACAAGCAGAATTTCCCGGCGGATGCGGTAGGCCGCTGGCAGGTGCGGGTGCTCACCGAAGACGGGCAAGTCATTGGCGTGCTGCGCTTTAACGTCATCGACTCAGCACAAACGGACAACCCGGAGTAGGCCCGATCGTGCTATTACGTAGCAATTATGGATAGCCAGACACGCTCGGAGCTTATGACCACTCCCACGACAGCCGGCGCGGCCCAACTCGATACGTCCAGCACACCGCCGTTGCTGCGCATTACCGGTGACTGGACGCTTGCCCACTATGCAAACCTGAAGAAGCTGTCGAACACCCTCGACGGCCAATACGACGCCGGCGCGCGCATCGACCTTAACGGCCTCGGCGCCCTGGATACCGCCGGCGCGTCGCTGCTGGTGGAGTTGCTCGGCCCCGACCGTATCGAACGCTCCGCCGAGCAGACCGATTGCAGCCTGTCCGCCGCCGACCGGGCATTGCTCAAGACGGTCTACCGCTCGCTGAATGATTTTTGCGTCCCGCTCAAAGAGCCGGAAGAGGGCGCCGGCATCCAACTGTTGGCGCGCATCGGCCGCGCCGTGGACACCGTCTGGCAAGACGGGATGAAACTGTTGGGCTTCATCGGCCTGATCCTCGAAACCTTCGTGCGCGGCATCCTGCGGCCCAAGCGCTGGCGCCTGACGCCGGTGGTCGCGCATATCGAACAGACCGGCCTCGACGCCGCGCCTATCGTCGCGCTGCTGACCTTTCTGGTCGGCGCTGTCGTGGCGTTCCTCGGCGCCACCGTGCTCAAGAGCTTCGGCGCGACGATCTTCACCGTGGACCTGGTGGCGTTCTCATTCCTGCGCGAATTCGGCGTGTTGCTCACCGCCATTCTGATCGCCGGCCGTACGGCCAGCGCCTTTACCGCACAAATCGGCTCGATGAAGGCCAACGAAGAAATCGACGCGATCCGCACCCTGGGCCTGGACCCGATGGAGCTGCTGGTGCTGCCGCGGGTCCTGGCGTTGCTGGTGGCGCTGCCGATGCTGACATTCCTGGCGATGCTCTCGGGGATTGTCGGCGGCGGCGTGGTGTGTGCGGTGGCCCTGGATATTTCGCCGGCGATGTTTCTGTCGCTGCTGCAATCGGACATCGGCGTGCAGCATTTTCTGGTAGGCATGGTGAAAGCGCCGATCTTCGCGTTCCTGATCGCCGCGATCGGTTGCCTGGAAGGCTTCAAGGTCAGCGGCAGTGCCGAGTCGGTCGGCGCGCACACCACCTCCAGCGTGGTGCAGTCGATTTTCGTGGTGATCGTGCTGGACGCGGTCGCGGCAATGTTTTTCATGGAGATGGGCTGGTGAATCGCGTGCATCGAGCGCCCACTGAGGCGGTGATTGAGGTTCGCGGCCTGTGCAACCGCTTTGGCAGCCAGAGCGTGCACGAGCACCTCGACCTGGATTTGTACAAGGGCGAGATTCTGGCGGTGGTCGGCGGCTCCGGCAGCGGCAAGTCGGTGTTGCTGCGCAGCATCGTCGGCCTGCGGCGGCCCAGCGAGGGGCAAGTGCGAGTGTTCGGCAAGAACCTGCCGAGTCTGTCCGAGCATGAGCGCTCACTGGTGGAACGACGCTTCGGCGTACTGTTCCAGAAGGGCGCCTTGTTTTCCTCGCTGACCGTCACCGAGAACGTCGCTTTGCCGTTGATCGAGCACGCCGGGCTCAGCCGCGCCGACGCCGAGCATCTGGCGGCGGTCAAACTGGCCCTGGCCGGGCTGCCGTTGTCGGCGGCCGACAAGTACCCGGCGTCGCTGTCCGGCGGCATGATCAAGCGCGCCGCCCTGGCGCGCGCGCTGGCCCTGGACCCGGACATCCTGTTTCTCGACGAACCCACCGCCGGCCTTGACCCGATTGGCGCGGCGCAATTCGACCAACTGATCCTGACCCTGCGCGATGCGCTGGGCTTGAGTGTGTTCCTGGTCACCCACGACCTCGACACGCTGTACACCATCACCGACCGCGTGGCGGTGCTGGCACAGAAGAAAGTCCTGGTGGCGGACGCCATCGATGTCGTCTCGGAAACCGACGACGCCTGGATCCACGAATATTTCCACGGCCCCCGAGGCCGCGCGGCATTGGATGCCGCTCAATCGCTCAACGAGGTATGACATGGAAACCCGAGCCCATCATGTGATGATCGGACTGTTCAGCGTAATAGTGGTGGTTGGCGCGATGCTGTTCGGCCTGTGGCTGGCCAAGTCCAGCGTCGACAGCGCCTTTAGGGACTATGAGGTGGTGTTCAACGAAGCGGTCAGCGGCCTGTCCCAGGGCAGTTCGGTGCAGTACAGCGGGATCAAGGTGGGCGATGTCACCAGCCTGCGCCTGGACCCCAAGGACCCGCGCCGCGTGCTGGCGCGCATCCGCCTGGCCGGGCAAACGCCGATCAAGGAAGACACCCAGGCCAAACTGGCACTGACCGGTATCACCGGCACTTCGATCATCCAACTCAGCGGCGGCACCCCGCAAAGCCCGGAACTCAAGGGCAAGGATGGCAACCTGCCGGAAATCATCGCGTCGCCGTCGCCCATCGCACGCCTGCTCAATAACAGCAACGACCTGATGACCAGCATCAACCTGCTGCTGCATAACGCCAACCAGCTGTTCTCGCGGGAAAACGTCGAACGCTTGAGCACCACCCTGGACAATCTGCAGCAAACCACCGGCGCCATCGCAGAACAGCGCGGCGACATCAAAGTGGTGATGCAGCAATTGATGCAAGTGAGCAAGCAGGCCGGCGGCGCGCTGGAACAGACCACCGTATTGATGCGCAACGCCAACGGCTTGCTCAACGACCAAGGCAAGCAAGCCTTTGGCAGTGCGGAGCAGGCGATGAAATCCCTTGAGCAAAGTACCGCCACCCTCAATACGTTGCTGGCCAACAACAAGGACTCGGTGAACAGCGGCCTGCAGGGCCTCAATGAACTGGTGCCGGCCGTGCGCGAACTGCGCGAAACCCTCGGATCCCTGCGCGCTATCTCCCGCCGCCTGGAAGCCAACCCCAGCGGTTACCTGCTGGGCAGTGACAAGAACAAGGAGTTCACGCCATGAAGCGTGCTTACCGAATGATCGCCCCCTTGGCTTTTGCATTGATGAGCGCGTGCTCGATCCTGCCCAAGCCGGACCCGTCCGACGTGTACCGCCTGGCCTCCACCCAGCCCGTCAGTCAAGGCGCGCCGGTGAGCTGGTCATTGCGTGTGACCAAGCCACAGACCAGCGAATTTCTCGACAGCCCACGCATCGCGGTGGTGCCCAATGGCGATTTGATCAGCAGCTATGCCAACGCGCGCTGGAGCGATCCGGCGCCGGTGCTGTTGCGCAACCGTCTGCTGGATGGCTTCCAGCGTGACGGCCGGGTGACGCTGCTGAGTACCGACGAGACCAACCTGCAGGCGGACTATGAGCTGGGTGGCCAGTTGCAGGCGTTTCAGAGCGAATACCACGGCACGGCAGTGGAGGTGGTGATTCGGCTGGATGCTCGGCTGGTGCGCGGCAGCGATCAAAGGATCATTGCCAGTCGGCGGTTTGAGGTGAGGCAGCCGGTGGGGGATACCAAGGTGCCTTCGGTGGTGGCGGCTTTTGGGCAAGCCGGGGATCAGCTGAATAAGCAGGTAGTGGGTTGGGTCGTGGCGCAAGGCAACACTACACCTAAAGGTTGAGGGCCTCATCGGGGGCAAGCCCCCTCCCACAATTTGAATGCATTCACAGATCAACATGTGGGAGGGGGCTTGCCCCCGATAGCAATCCAAGCCTCAACCAAAGAACCAGTAGCACACCGCAATAGCCGCCACGACCCCCGCGAACTCCGCCAACAACGCACACCCCACCGCATGCCGCGCCCGCTGGATGCCCACCGACCCGAAGTACACCGCCAACACATAAAACGTGGTCTCGGTACTGCCCTGGATCGTCGCCGCCACCAACGCCGGGAAACTGTCCACACCCTGGGTCTGCATGGTCTCGATCAACATCGCCCGGGCCGCGCTGCCGGAGAACGGCTTGACCATCGCGGTGGGCAGCGCGTCGACAAACCGCGTGTCCATGCCGGTCCAGGCCACCAGGTGGCGAATCCCTTCCAGGCCGAAGTCCAGGGCGCCGGAGGCACGCAACACGCCCACCGCACAGAGCATCGCCACCAGATAGGGCAGCAGGTTCTTGGCAACGTCGAAGCCTTCCTTGGCGCCTTCGACAAAGGCCTCATACACCTTGACCTTGCGCAAGGCGCCGATCACCAGGAACAGCATGATCAAGCCAAACAACGTGAGGTTGCCAAGGATCGAAGACAACCCGGCCAGCGCCGTGGCGGACAGGGTCGCCAGCAACGCCATGAAGCCCCCCAGCACCAACGCGCCGGGAATCAGGTAGGCGAGCACGACCGGGTCCCACAAGCGCAGGCGCTGCATCACCGCTACCGACAGCAGGCCCACCAGCGTCGAGGCGCTGGTGGCCAACAGGATCGGCAGGAACACCAGCGTCGGGTCGGCAGCGCCTTGCTGGGCGCGGTACATGAAGATGGTCACCGGCAACAGCGTCAGCGAGGACGCATTGAGCACCAGGAACAGGATCTGTGCGTTGCTGGCCGTATTGGGGATGGGGTTGAGTTCCTGCAGCGCTTTCATGGCCTTGAGGCCGATGGGCGTGGCGGCGTTGTCCAGGCCCAGGCCGTTGGCGGCGAAGTTGAGGGTGATCAAGCCGATGGCTGGGTGACCGGCGGGCACTTCCGGCATCAGGCGACGAAACAGCGGGCCCAGGGCCTTGGCCAGCCAGTCGACGATCCCGGCTTTTTCGGCGATACGCAGAAAGCCCAGCCACAGTGTCAGGGTGCCGAACAAGAGCACCATGACCTCCACCGACAATTTGGCCATGGCGAAAATGCTTTCCACCATCGCCGCAAAAATCCCGGCGTTACCGCCCACCAGCCATTGCGCCAGTGCTGACACCATTGCCACCACAAAGAAGCCAAGCCACAGGCCATTGAGCATCAGTTAAATCCCCCGAAAGATGGGGCGAATGATAGCGGGGCTGGCAGAAACGACAAACCCCGGAATTATCCGGGGTTTGTGTCAGCGCAATCGAGCGATCAGCCGCGAGTGATCTCGCCGGCCGGCAGCGCCTCTTTGCTGCGCCAGTGCGGCAGCGAATTCCAATAGCGCTCGCCCTTGGCATCGTCGTACATGCCTTCCCAGCGAGAGATAACCAGCACCGCCAGGGCGTTGCCGATCACGTTCAGCGCGGTACGCGCCATGTCCATCACACGGTCGACACCTGCGATAAACGCCAGGCCTTCCAATGGAATGCCCACGCTGCCCAGGGTAGCCAGCAGCACCACGAAGGACACACCCGGAACGCCGGCGATGCCTTTGGAGGTGACCATCAGGGTCAGCACCAGCATCAGTTGTTGGCCGATCGACAGGTCGATGCCGTACAGCTGGGCAATGAAGATCGCGGCGATGCTCTGGTACAGGGTCGAACCATCGAGATTGAACGAATAACCCGTCGGCACCACGAAGCTGCAGATCGCCTTTGGCGCGCCATAGGCTTCCATCTTCTCGATCACACGCGGCAGCACGGTTTCGGAACTGGCGGTGGAGTAGGCAAGCACCAGCTCATCTTTGAAGATGCGCATCAGCTTGAGGATCGAGAAACCAAACAGGCGGGCGATAAGGCCCAGCACCGCAAACGCGAAGAACAGAATCGCGACGTAAACCAGGATCACCAGCTTGGCCAATGGCAGCAGCGAGGCGAAGCCGAAGTTGGCGACCGTCACCGCGATCAGCGCAAATACACCGATAGGGGCGTACTTCATGATCATGTGAGTGACTTTGAACATGCTCTCGGACACGCCCTGGAACATGGTCACCAAAGGCTCGCGCAGTTCCGGCTTGAGGCTCGACAAGCCCAGGCCGAACAGCACGGAGAAGAAGATGATCGGCAGCATCTCGCCACGGGCGACGGCCGCGAAGATGTTCGACGGGATCAGGTTGAGAATGGTCTCGATGAACGCGTGCTCATGCTGCACTTCGGCGGCGGTGGCCTGGTATTTGGAGATATCGACGGTGCCCAGGGTACTCATGTCGATGCCCGCGCCCGGATGGAACAGGTTGGCCAGCAACAGGCCGACCACGATGGCGATGGTGGTGACGACTTCAAAGTAGAGGATGGTCTTGACGCCGATGCGGCCCAGCTTTTTCGCGTCACCCACACCGGCAATGCCGACGATCAGCGAGGAAATCACGATTGGGATGACGATCATCTTGATCAGGCGGATAAAGATATCGCCTGCCGGCTGCAGCACGTTGCTGATCCACCAGGCCTTTTCAGCACTGAAATGGTTGAGCACTGCACCGATCGCGATCCCCAGCACCAAACCGATGAGGATCTGCCAGGCGAGGCTTAGCTTTGCCTTCTTCATGTCATTACCCTTACTTCAAGTGAACTTAAGGCAAATGCGCCAGCTGGACCGCTCGAAAGCGAAAAAGTGTGAGCATCTGCCTCCATGGAAGGTCACCGCAGCGTGGCCGAAATGGCTTACTGGCAGGCGAAAAAAGGCGCAACTATTCCCATGCAAGGCAGCGACGTCTAATGCCGTAAACGCCTACCCTATGCCGAATCGGCATGGCTTTTTTTGAAAATAATTGTCTGAACGGTCAGTTCGAATCCGCCATTGAAGCGGGTGAAACGGCCGTGAAGCTGCCAATTCCGGCTTGCGTAGAGGTAGCTGAGAACTCGGGGTGTTGGGCAGAAATGCCTGGAATATCCGCGGCCTGGCGTAAGAAATAGCCTGTAGCGCTCGGAAAAAATTCTCGATGGATGGTCGCGTCGACACACTACGTAATGATTAGCGAGAGGCAAAACGAAGAATGCCAGCTATGAGCGGCATGACGTGAGCAATGAGAGTCATAAGCCCGCCGCAAGTTCAGCAAGCTTGAGGACTTGTGAACTTGCGTCGCAGCTTTTCACCTGACCCGGCCCTTGCGCAGGCACTCCCTGTACCCGTAGATCGCGCCGATCCTGATCGATCAGAGCAACCCGACCCCCTGGTCATGCATCGCGCGTGGTGCGCGATGCAAACAGAAAGAAGCGAACTGGCTTCTTTCTATGGACGCCGGCTCCGTAAGACGGAACCTAGTACCAATTCGGATCTTTCTTCAGCTGCTCCATCAGCAGCTTCTGCATGCCTTCATCCGGCTTACCGATAAAACGGTAATCGGCGTGCCGCGTCGGGGATTTGTCCGCCGGCAGGCCGGCCGGGACTTCCACCAACATGGCGTAGGCATCTTCCTTATCAAAGCTGAAGGCGACGATCAGGCGCTTGTTCAGGCAGGTATCTGCCGTTTCACACAGCGGCCCTACCAGATACTTGTCGCCATCCTCTTCGACAGCGTTCATCTGCTCGGCCGTACCCGACAGGTTCATTACCCATTCGGGCAGGCGCTCTTCTTTCTTCACCACGCCTTGCCAGGTTTCACGGTACTGTGGGTCCGCGCTGAGCAATTCATTGGCCCGGGATTGGCCGTCGTTGGCGGCCATCACCAGGCCGCTGCCGCCTAACAGCAGGGCGGCGGCAATGGCTTTAAAAGGCAGAGTGATCATATTCAGCCTCGGCCTTTACGACCAAAGAAGAACGAAGCGATAAACATCACCAGGAAGACCACAAAGAGAATCTTGGCGATACCCGTAGCCGTACCGGCGATACCACCGAAGCCCAGGACTGCAGCCACAATGGCGATGATCAGAAACGTGATTGCCCAACTCAACATGGTGATTCTCCTTAAGCTTTCATAGAAGTAACAGCGGTGATGCCGTGCGGTCGCTCGGCGCGAGCGACGTTGTGTTGCTTAGAACACCCAGCGTTCTTGAACCGGCAGGTCGCTCAGGGTGGACTCCTGGTCTGCCAATCTCAGTCGCGGGGCGGTTACATCGGCAGCCGTGCTACCAACGGAACGAAAGTGGGTCTGGGTCATGACAGGCCGTTCAAACTGCGGGGCTTGCTGCTGACTCTGCTGCCAATGCTGCATCTGCTGGCCGGCAATCAGCGTGACCATCAAGGCCAGGCTGGCGAACAGACCTTGCTGCACGTACAGCGGCGATACACGCAATTGGCTGAGGCTTTGGCGAGTCATACTGCTTTCTCCCGCATTCTGATTATTCGTTCATGACGCTCTATGCACTACCTATTGCAGAGCGCATGCCAGGTTTTTTACAAAATAAAACCCAATGAAATCAGATAGTTATGAAATACACACAGGTGCGCGTCACAGCATCCTGCACGATACCCTCACAACAGCCGTGCGAAATGCACGATGGCCAGTGGTCGGGTCAAGGGATCGAAAGCGCCTGAGTGATTGCCGAAGCGCCGAGAAGATATGAAAACGCCACTAGATCGGGCCTTTTACCGGCGCGTGTAGGAAGATGTGCAGATAGCTACGCCACGTTGCCTTTTATCAATCAGAATAAACCATGCAACTTGCCCGATTATTCCGGGACTAAACACCAACATTCACAGTTAAGGAGCGCGGGACAGATGGAATCAGCCAAGGAACTTCAAGGCCGCATTCTTTTAGTGGATGACGAGTCCGCGATCCTCCGTACCTTCCGCTATTGCCTGGAAGATGAAGGCTATACCGTTGCCACCGCCAACAGCGCAGCCCAGGCCGATGCCTTGATGCAACGCCAAGTGTTCGACCTGTGCTTCCTCGACTTGCGCCTGGGCGAGGACAACGGCCTGGATGTATTGGCTCATATGCGTATTCAAGCGCCATGGATGCGTGTCGTGATCGTGACCGCCCATTCGGCGGTGGACACCGCGGTGGATGCCATCCAGGCCGGCGCCGCCGACTATCTGGTCAAGCCCTGCAGCCCGGACCAGTTGCGCCTGGCCACCGCCAAGCAACTGGAAGTGCGCCAGCTCTCGGCGCGGCTGGAAGCCCTGGAAGGTGCGGTGCGCCAGCCCAAGGACGGCCTCGATTCCCACAGCCCGGCCATGATGGTGGTACTGGAAACCGCACGGCAGGTAGCGGGCACCGATGCCAATATCTTGATCCTCGGCGAGTCGGGCACCGGTAAGGGCGAGCTGGCGCGGGCCATTCACGGCTGGAGCAAACGCTCGAAGAAATCCTGCGTGACCATCAACTGCCCATCGTTGACCGCAGAACTGATGGAGAGCGAACTGTTCGGTCACAGTCGCGGCGCATTTACCGGCGCCAGCGAAAGCACATTGGGCCGCGTCAACCAGGCAGACGGCGGCACGCTGTTTCTCGACGAGATCGGCGACTTTCCGCTCACTCTGCAACCCAAGCTGCTGCGATTCATTCAGGATAAGGAATACGAGCGGGTGGGCGACCCGGTTACCCGCCGCGCAGATGTGCGCATTCTTGCCGCCACCAACCTGAACCTGGAAGACATGGTGCGCGACGGCCGCTTCCGTGAAGATTTGCTGTATCGCCTCAACGTCATCACGTTGCACCTGCCGCCGCTGCGCGAACGCAGTGAAGACATCCTGACCCTGGCCGACCGCTTCCTGGCACGTTTCGTCAAGGAATATGCCCGCCCGGCGCGCGGCTTCAGCGATCAGGCGCGCGAAGCGCTGCTCAACTATCGCTGGCCCGGCAACATCCGGGAGCTGCGCAACGTGGTGGAACGCGCCAGCATCATCTGCCCTCAGGAGAAGGTCGAGATCAGTCACCTCGGCATGGCCGAGCAACCGACCAACAACGCACCGCGCATTGGTGCGGCGCTGAGCCTGGACGAGCTGGAAAAGGCCCATATCGGCGCCGTTCTCGCCACCAGCGATACCTTGGACCAGGCTGCTCGCACCCTCGGCATCGATGCGTCGACCCTGTATCGCAAACGCAAACAGTACAACTTATGAGCTGTACCTCATGAAGCTCGCGATGAAACTGCGCACCCGGTTATTCCTGAGCATCTCGGCGCTGATCACCGTGGCCCTGCTGGGGCTGATTCTGGGCCTGGTCAGCGTCATGCAGATGGCCAAGACCCAGGAGTCGTTGATTCGCAGCAATTTCGTCACCCTCGACCTGGGCGTGAAATTGCGCCAGAGCCTGGGCGATCAACTGATCATGATGCTCGAAAAGCGCCCTGATCCGGCCGCCCTGCAAGCCTCCAAACAGCGCTATTTCGACCTGTTGGACCAGGGCATAGCCCATGAACAGCGTGACGGTCACGCCCACGGTTTCGATCAGGCACGCAAGGACTACCAGAACCTGCTGCAGGCATTTGACGAATCCCAGCAAAACCCGTCTCTGCCGGCCAGCAGGGAAAAGCTTACTGAAACCTTCAATACCCTGCGCAACGGGCTGATCGTCCACCACAAGCTGGCGCTGGAAAATATCAGCACAAGCGAGCATAAATCCCGTGAACGGGCGCTATTGATCGCCAGCTTGATGGGGCTGGTTGGCCTCGCGGTGCTGATCATCGGCTTTGTGACCGCCCATGGCATAGCCCGGCGATTCGGCGCGCCAATCGAAGCGCTGGCCAAGGCTGCCGATAAAATCGGGCAAGGCGATTTCGAAGTGACATTGCCGATATCGACGGCGGCGGAAATGAACCAATTGACCCGTCGCTTCGGCATCATGGCCGAGGCATTGCGCCAACATCAGGCCACCAATGTCGATGAGTTGCTCGCCGGTCAGCAGCGGTTGCAGGCGGTGCTCGACAGCATCGACGATGGCCTGCTGATGATTGACCGCCAAGGCCACCTTGAACACCTCAATCCCGTCGCGCAACGCCAGCTGGGCTGGGACGAAGAGCGCCTCGGCCAGGGCCTGGGCGAAGCGCTGGGCCGCCCGGAAATGGATGAACAACTGCAGCTGGTGCTGCGCGGCGGCAACCTGGAGCGGGCGCCGGAAGATCTGGAAGTGGAAGTCGAAGGTGAGCTGCGCCTGCTGACGTACAGCCTGACCCCGGTCAGTCACACCCAGGGGCATATTCTGGGCGCGGTGATGGTGCTGCATGACGTCACCGAGCAACGTGCCTTTGAGCGAGTGCGCAGCGAGTTCGTGTTGCGCGCCTCCCACGAGTTGCGAACGCCGGTAACCGGCATGCACATGGCCTTCGGGCTCTTCCGCGAGCGAGCCAAGTTCCCGGCTGAATCACGCGAAGCGGACCTGCTGGATACGGTCAACGAAGAAATGCAGCGGTTGATGCAGTTGATCAACGATTTGCTCAACTTCTCGCGCTATCAGAACGGCCTGCAGAAACTCACGCTGGGGCCGTGCGATGTCACCGACCTGCTGGAACATGCCCGGGCTCGGTTCGCCGAGCCGGCGAACGCGCAACGTATCGAACTGGTGGTGGAAGCCCATCCCGACCTGCCACGCCTGTATGCCGACCAGGCGCAACTGGAGCGTGTGCTCGACAACTTGCTGGGTAACGCCCTGCGGCACACTGCCGAGGATGGGCAGATTCGCTTGCAGGCGCGACGTCATGGCGAACGGGTGATTATCAGCGTCGAGGACAACGGTGAAGGCATTGCCTACGGCCAGCAAGGGCGCATCTTCGAGCCTTTCGTGCAGGTAGGGCGCAAGAAAGGCGGCGCCGGCCTGGGGCTGGCGCTGTGCAAGGAGATCGTGCAATTGCACGGCGGCCGCATGGGTGTGTATTCGCGGCCGGGGCAGGGAACGCAGTTCTATATGGCCTTGCCTTTGTAAGAACAGGCGCCCTCGCTACCAAAGGCTCGTTATCCTTCAGCGCTGGTTCAAGGCGCGCAGGATCGCCGCACTTTGCGCATCGGGAGTGCCGTCGAACAACGATGGGCGGAAACGCATCTGGAACGCTGCGATGACGTGACGCGTGGCCACATCCAGCTCACCGGTTTGCGGTGTGGGGTAGCCTAGGCGCGCCAGTTCTTCCTGGAACCAGGTGATGCTCGGCAGTTGCGCGGCGTACTGCTGCTGGAATCGAGCCACTGCCTGGGCATCCGGCCAGACCCCCAAGCCCTCATCGGCCAGACGCTTCCATGGGAACAACGGGCCCGGGTCCAATTTGCGCAGCGGCGCGATGTCGCTATGCCCGATGATGTTTTTGGGCTCGATACCGTTACGCTTGCTGATGTCCTTGAGCAACACCACCAGCGACTTCACCTGCGCTTCGGAGTACGGGTACCACACCCGGCCGGTCGGGGTATCGCTATAGCCAGGGTTGACGATCTCGATGCCGATGGAGCTGGAGTTGAGCCAGGTACGCCCCATCCACTCGCTTTCCCCCGCATGCCAGGCGCGCTGGCTTTCATCAACCAGCTTGTAGATCGTGCCTGATGCGTCATCGCCGATCAGGTAATGGCTGCTGACCTGGCCGTGGGTCAGCAGCGCCAGGGAGCGCTCGAGGTTGGCCGAGGTGTAATGCACCACCACAAATTGCACACGATTGTCGTGATTCACAGAGGGATGGCTGGTATTGAGGCGCGGACCGCTGGAGCAGCCGGCAAGCAGAACCACGGCAACGGCGATGAAGAAAGATTTCATAGGAGAAGGCATTACACAAAGGACGATAATGCAACAGTGTAACGTAACGCTGACGGGCAAGCGGTCAAATTACAAATTCAGAACATCTTTTACGCCGCCTGCACCCGATTACGCCCCGCCGCCTTGGCCCTGTAAAGCGCTTCATCGGCGCGCTTGAGTGCCAAGTCACTGCGCTCGCCCGGTTGGAACTGCGCGATCCCCATGGATACCGTGATGGTCACGGGCTCGCCCTTGAAGTGGAACGGGCAAGCCTCAATGGCCAGTCGCAACACTTCGCCCACAGCCAGGGCATCCGCCAAGGCCGAGTCGGGCATCAGCAACACAAACTCTTCGCCGCCGAAGCGCGCAATGAAATCGGTCGGGCGCAGGTGCTTGCGCAGCACATTGGCGATGATCTTCAGGACCTTATCGCCGGCCAAATGGCCGTAGCCGTCGTTGATGCGTTTGAAGTGGTCGAGGTCCAGCATGGCCAGTGACAGGCTGTTGCCACGCTGGTGCCAGGCATTGACCTCATGATCCAGGCGCTCACTCCAGGCCGCGCGGTTAGGCAGGCCGGTGAGCGGATCGATCAGCGCCTTCTGGCGCTGTATCTCCAGATGCTCACGATAGCCCTGGGCTTCCTGCTCCATGTTCGCCACTCGCTCAGCCAGGCCCTGGAGGCGCGCAGCCACTTCCTGTTCGCGTTGGTCGCGCTGTTGCCGGTGTTCGTCCATGGTGCCGAGCAAGCCTTCAAGGTGGCTCTCCAGCACCTGCTTGAGGCTGTCCAGATCGGCGGCTTCCTGCACGCTGCTTTGCAGGCCGTCTACCTGTTCGCGAATTTGCGTGTCCAGCTCCCGAGCGGCGGAGCGGCTGTCGGCATGCTCGTCGCTGGCGAACTGCAAATGGCCCTGGAATGCCTCAAGACGCTCGTTGAGCTGTTTAAGGTAAGCCTCGAACTCATGCTGGCCGCTGTCGGTCACCGCCAGCATCAGCACCGCCAGGTCATCGAGGATCGGCAGCAGCTCGTACCAGTTCAAGCCATGGGCCAGGCGCTCGCGCATGGCTTCGGCTTGGGGCCGGTGGTGCTCGGGCAGGGACAGGTCTTCGAGCAGGCCGAGCAAGGTGTCTTCAATATGCTTGGCCACCGAGCTGTAGGAAGGCTCGGGCGAATCGGGCAGGGCGTAGAGACCGTCCGGTTGCAGGGCGTCGGGGTCGGGCTCTGCGGTCTCCAATACGGGCGGGAGCGAAAGGCTGCCGATCAGCGTTTCCTCAGGCGTATCGACGGGGTCTTGCGGCGCATCTATAAAAGCCGCGAGCGCGCTTTCGGGCGCATCGTCCTCGGCGGGCGCTTCAGGCGACTCAGGCACCTCGGGTTCGTCAGGCGTGGGCGCGGGTGACGCTTGAACAGGCGCTTCGAACTCAAACGTTACACTGGCCGGCGCCTCTTCCTTGACGGGCGCCGCCGGTTCAGGCAAGGAGGCGGCCGTAGCTGGCGGCAATGGCGCAAAAGCCCGCAATGCCTGGGCCAGCTCCTCCGATTGCGCGGGCTCTGGAGACTCAGGCGCAGCAGGTGGGGCTGCGACAGGTTTTGGCGCAGGAGGTGTCTCAAGCTCGGGCGCTGGCGCTTCGTTCGAAAGCTCCTTGGCACCGAACAAGCGCTGCAATAGCCCAGGCCCGGAGCGCGGCGTTTCGCCATCCGGCCCCAGGTTATGCAGCGCCTGTTCCTGCAGGCTGCTCAACTCGCTGAGCAGCAGCGGGATTTCCCGTGCCTGCCCGACTCGACCGTCAAGCTGCTTGGCGAAGGTCTTCAGCGGGCGCGCCACCTCACGGGGCAGCGGCAGTTTCTGCAATTGCGCGACCAGGGCGGTGAGGGCGGTACTGATCTGGTCGACCCGGGTTTCACGGCGTTGCTCGGAATCCAGTACGGCCTTTTCCAGACGCGGCAGCAGGGCGGCCAGGGCAGCGTCCATGTCATCAGTGCGCACGACATCGCGCATTTCCTTCATGCATTGATCGACAGCGCGGTCAGTACCTTCCGCCGCCAGCGTGCTGCGCACCAGCCCTCGGCGCAGCAGGTCGAGGCGGGCGGCCCAGCGGCGTTCGAGCTTGTCTTGTTGCTCGACACTTTTAAGGTATTTTTCTTTCCAGCGCTGGGCGTCGTCGCTCATGCAAGAGGACCGCCGGTACCGGGGCTCAACGCGGGAAATGCATCAGCCGTCAGCGAACCCGGCAGACGAATCTCCACCGCGACCGGCAAATGATCGGAAATGGGCTGCGCCAGTACCTGCACACTTTCAAGTGTGAGGCTCGGGCTGAGCAGTATATGGTCCAGACAGCGCTGCGGGCGCCAACTGGGAAACGTGGCTTCGACTTGTGGCGCCAGCAAGCCCAGGTCACGCAGCGGAGAGTTCTGCAGCAGGTCGTTGGCGTGGGTGTTCATGTCCCCCATCAACACTTGGTGCTTGTAGTTGCCAATCAAGTCGCGCACATAGGCCAACTGAAGGTTGCGCGTACGCCCGCCGAGCGCCAGGTGCATCATCACCACCACCAGGGCTTCCGGGCCTTCGCCGAAACGCACCAGGATCGCACCACGCCCCTTGGGACCCGGCAACGGGTGATCCTCGATGACCGTCGGCTTCAAGCGACTGAGCACGCCATTGCTGTGCTGCGCCAGGCGCCCGAGGTTGCGATTGAGTTGCTGGTACCAGTAGGGGAAGGCACCGAGCTGGGCAAGGTGTTCCACCTGGTTGATGTAGCCGGAGCGCAGGCTGCCGCCGTCGGCTTCCTGCAGAGCGACCAGGTCGAAGTCGCTGAGCAGGTCGCCGATTTTCTGCAGGTTGCTGGTACGCCCCTTGTGCGGCAGCAAGTGCTGCCAGCCACGCGTGAGGTAGTGCCGATATTTCTCGGTACTGTTACCCACCTGAATATTGAAGCTGAGCAGGCGCAAGCGGCTGTCTGCCGGCAGGCCTGTGGACTCCAGGTGATGTTCGTTGACCTGCGGGTCATGCCGGCCAACGACACGTTCGGTACCCCAGCGACGCATGGCGAGCCCCTTACTTGGCTGCGCGCTCTTTGGCGATCAGCTGGTCGGCGACATTGAGGGTTTGTTCAGGGCCACCGGTACTGCCCAGGTCGAAACGGTACTTGCCGTTGACGATCAGGGTCGGTACGCCTTGCACGCCATACTTCTGCGCGAGTTCCTTGGCCTGTTTGATCTGGCCCTGGATGGCAAAGGAATTGAAGGTGGCCAGGAACTTGTCTTTGTCGACGCCCTGGGTGGCGACGAAGTCAGCCATTTCGTCTGGCTTGGTCAGGCGCTTGCCTTCTTTCTGGATCGCGTTGAATACCGCGTTGTGGACCTTATGCTCCACACCCATGGCTTCCAGGGTCAGGAACAGCTGGCCGTGAGCATCCCATGGGCCGCCGAACATGGCCGGAATGCGCTTGAAGTTCACGTCCGTCGGCAGCTTTTCGGCCCAGGGGTTGATGGTCGGCTCAAAGGCATAGCAATGCGGGCAGCCGTACCAGAACAGCTCCACCACCTCGATTTTGCCGGGCACCGACACCGGGACCGGGTTAGTCAATTCAACGTAGGTTTTACCGGCTTCAAGCGGCACGTCGGCGGCTTGCGCGGTCATGCCGAAGAGACTGGCAGTGACGAGAGCGGCGCTGAGGATCAGATTACGCATGCTTTACTCCTGGACAAATAAAGTCGCCTCACGCGACCTTTAGGTGTGACAGGTCTACGCGGACATGAGTTCGTTAGTGTAACGGCAGCGGCCACAAAAAAGGGCGGCCTTGGCCACCCTTTTTATGCTTGCATCGATGGATTAATCGAGCGTTAACGTTGCAGGCTGTCAGTGCAAGCCCTGGATGTAACTGGAGATTGCTGCAATGTCTTCATCACTCAATTTGCGGGCGATGGTGCGCATGGTCATTGCGTCGCCATCATTGGCCCGGCCGGCTTCTTCCTTGCGGAAATCGGTCAGCTGTTTGGCGATGTAGGCAGCGTGCTGGCCGCTCAAGTGCGGGAAGCCGGCGGCGGCGTTGCCTGCGCCATCGGGCGAATGGCAGCCAGTGCAGGCGGGCAGGCCCTTGTCCAGGTCACCGCCACGGAACAGTTTCTCGCCACGAGCGACCAGTTTCGGATCAGCAGCTCCCACACTGCCTTTCTGGCTGGCAAAATACGCCGCGATGTCAGCGATGTCCTGATCACTGGAGTTGGCCAGCAAGCCGGTCATTTCCAGCACCACGCGCTTGCCATCCTTGATGTCGTGCATCTGCTTGGCCAGGTAACGTTCACCCTGGCCTGCCAGTTTGGGAAAGTTCGGCGCCGGGCTGTTACCGTCCGGTCCATGGCAAGCACCACACACGGCGGCTTTCGCCTGCCCCGCGGTAGCGTCGCCTGCAGCATGGGCAACACCGGTGATGCCCAAGGTCAACAGCAGACTCACGATCAGTTTGTTCATCAGCTAATCCAACTACGGCTAAGGGTTTAAGAGTTATCTACCGGGTTTACTCACCATCAACTCATTGATGGCCTGGTAATCCTCAGTACTGCAGTCCATGCACAAACCACGCGGCGGCATTGCCTTGAAACCCCGGGTCACGCGTTGCATCAGCGTAACCACGCAAACTCGGTTGTACAGCGCTTCCGGTTCCTGTGTAGCCTGAGCGTCTTACAGGCGCGATCAGGACACCGAAGCGAGTCACCATCAGGTCATACATCGACCTTTTCAGGGTTTGAGAGCGTTTTGCGTTCTAATGCGCAATAAAGGTCTTTTCGCTCCCGTGAACTTCATCCTTCGCTGGGACAAAGCACACACAAAATCTGCGGCATTATATACTGGCGCTACTGAAACGGAAACGACACCGCTTGCCGCACCCTTTTTCGGCACCGCTCACATCGGAAAACTCATGCAACTCAAGAATCCCATCCTTGGCCTGTGCCAACAGTCCACCTTCATGCTCAGCGCCGCCAAAGTGGACCAATGCCCCGATGACGAAGGCTTTGAAGTCGCCTTTGCCGGCCGTTCCAACGCCGGCAAGTCCAGCGCACTGAACACGCTCACCCATGCCAGCCTGGCGCGTACCTCGAAAACCCCGGGTCGCACGCAGTTACTCAATTTCTTCAAGCTAGACGATGATCGGCGTCTGGTCGACCTGCCGGGCTACGGTTATGCAAAAGTCCCTATCCCGCTGAAGCTGCACTGGCAGCGTCACCTGGAGGCTTACCTGGGTGGCCGGGAGAGTTTGAAGGGTCTGATCCTGATGATGGACATCCGTCATCCAATGACCGATTTCGACCTGTTGATGCTCGATTGGGCAGTCGCCAGCGGCATGCCGATGCATATCCTGCTGACCAAGGCCGACAAGCTGACCTACGGCGCGGCCAAGAACACCCTGCTCAAAGTGCAGTCTGAAATCCGCAAGGGTTGGGGCGATGCGATCACCATCCAATTGTTCTCCGCGCCAAAGCGCATGGGCCTGGAAGACGCCTACACCGTACTGGCCGGCTGGATGGAATTGGCGGACAAGGGCGCGGAAATCGCCGAATAACTTTTCTGCAGGCAAAAAAAACCCCGGACTTCGTATGGGGAGGGGAAGTTCGGGGTCCAAGTTCCGGACCGCTAGGGCGGGGCCCGGATATCTGCCAACACTTAACACAACATAGGAGCATTGAAGGGCTTCACCACCCATTCAGTAACTCTGAGTGTCAGTTCACAGGTTAAGTTCCGGCAAGCTCGAAAAACACTTGGAAATAACTGACGGCGGCTTCCGATCCAAAGCGCTTCGCCATCACCCGTTGCGATGGCGAAGCCGCAGGATCAATGGGCCTCGTCCCAGTTATCGCCAACGCCCACGTCCACCACCAGGGGTACGTCCAGCTGAGCCGCAGCGCTCATGTGCTCGCGAATTCTCTCGCTGACCTCGGCGACCAGATCCTCACGGACTTCCAGTACCAGTTCGTCGTGCACCTGGAGGATGACCTTGGCATCCAGGCTCGACTCGGTCAGCCAGTTGTCCACCTTCACCATGGCTTTCTTGATGATGTCCGCTGCCGTGCCCTGCATCGGCGCGTTGATCGCGGTGCGTTCTGCCGCTGCGCGCTCCTGGGGCTTGTTGGAGTTGATGTCCGGCAAGTACAGGCGCCGCCCGAAGAAGGTTTCCACATAGCCCTGGTCCGCTGCCTGGGCACGGGTGCGCTCCATGTACTCGCGCACCCCGGGGTAGCGGGCGAAGTACACATCGATGTAGGCCTTGGCGGTCTTGGTGTCGACGCCAATGTCCTTGCCGAGCTTCTGGGCGCCCATGCCATAGATCAGGCCGAAGTTGATCGCCTTGGCGCTGCGGCGCTGGTTGGAGGTGACCTCGGTCAATTCAACCTTGAAAACCTCGGCAGCCGTGGCGGTGTGCACGTCCAGGTCGTTGCGAAAGGCATTCATCAAGCCTTCGTCCTTCGACAGGTGCGCCATGATCCGCAGTTCGATTTGCGAGTAGTCCGCCGCCAGCAGCTTGTAACCCTTGGGCGCGATAAACGCCTGGCGAATGCGTCGCCCCTCGGCCGTGCGCACCGGGATGTTCTGCAGGTTTGGATCGCTGGAAGACAGACGCCCGGTCGCCGCCACCGCCTGGTGGTAGGACGTATGAATACGCCCGGTACGCGGGTTGATCTGTTCCGGCAGGCGGTCGGTGTAGGTGCTTTTGAGCTTGCTCATGCTGCGGTACTGCATGAGTACCTTGGGCAACGGAAAATCATCCTCGGCCAGTTTGGCCAGCACTTCTTCGGCGGTGGATGCCTGCCCCTTGCCGGTCTTTTTCAGTACCGGCATGCCGAGTTTCTCGTAGAGAATCGCTCCAAGCTGCTTGGGCGAACCCAGGTTGAATTCCTCGCCGGCGATTTCAAAGGCCTGGCGCTCCAACTCGACCATCTTGTTGCCCAGCTCGATGCTCTGGATGCCCAGCAGCTCCTTGTCCACCAGGGCGCCCTGGCGCTCGATACGCGCCAGCACCGGCACCAGCGGTATTTCAATATCCGTCAGCACACTGGCCAGGCTCGGGATCGCGGTCAACTTCGCGTGCAGTTCCTGATGCAGGCGCAAGGTCACGTCGGCATCTTCGGCCGCGTAGGGCCCGGCTTGCTCCAGGGCGATCTGGTCGAAGGTCAGCTGCTTGGCGCCCCTGCCGGCGATGTCCTGGAAACTGACGGTGGCGTGGTCCAGGTACTTCTTTGCCAGGCTGTCCATGTCATGGCGGGTCGCGGTGGAGTTCAGCACGTAGGATTCGAGCATGGTATCGAAGGCGATGCCGCGCACGGTGATGCCCTGCGCCGGGTCGCCACCGATGGCGCAGTTGGCCAGGATGTTCATGTCGAACTTGGCGTGCTGGCCGACCTTGAGCTTGGCCGGATCTTCCAGCAAGGGCTTCAAGGCCAGCAGTACGGTGTCGCGGTCCAATTGCTCCGGCGCGCCCGTGTAGGCATGCGTCAGCGGGATATAGGCGGCTTCGTGGGCCTGCACCGCAAACGAAAGCCCTACCAATTGGGCCTGTTGGGCGTCGATCCCGGTGGTCTCGGTATCGAAGGCAACCAACGTCGCGTCGTTGAGTTTCTTCAGCCACAGATCGAACGTGGCCTGGTCAAGTATGGTGGTGTACACCGTCTCCATGGGCACTGCGATAACCGCCTCGGCAGGCACCTCGGCGGCAGGTGCAATTTCGTTGGCCGCCTTGAGTTCGACACGCTTGCTATCGCGCTGAATCTCGTCGTACCAGCTCTTGAACTCGAGCAGCGTGTACAACTCCAGCAACTTTTCGCGATCGGGCTCGATCAGGTGCAAGTCGTCCAGGCCGATGTCCAGGGGCACGTCGATTTTGATCGTCGCCAGCCGATAGGACAGGAACGCCATCTCCTTGTGCTCTTCCAACTTGGCCGGCAGCGTCTTGGCGCCACGAATCGGCAGGGTCGGCACAATGTCCAACTGCTCATACAGCTCTTTCAGGCCGCCATTCACCCCCACCAGCAAACCGGAGGCGGTCTTCGGACCAATGCCGGGAACGCCAGGGATGTTGTCGGAGGAGTCGCCCATCAACGCCAGATAATCGATGATCTGCTCCGGAGCGACGCCGAATTTCTCCTTTACGCCCTCGATGTCCATCGAGCTACCGGTCATGGTGTTGACCAAGGTAATGTGCCCGTCCACCAGTTGCGCCATGTCCTTGTCGCCGGTGGAGATCACCACCGGGCGGTCAGCGGCGGCGCTGCTGCGGGCCAGAGTGCCGATCACGTCATCGGCCTCGACGCCTTCGACGCACAGCAACGGGAAGCCCAGGGCGATCACGCTCTGGTGCAGGGGCTCGATCTGCAGGCGCATGTCATCGGGCATGCTCGGGCGATTGGCCTTGTAGTCGGCGAACATTTCATCGCGAAAGGTCCCGCCCTTGGCGTCGAATACCACGGCGAACGGGCTGTCCGGGTATTGCCTGCGCAGGCTCTTGAGCATGTTCAACACGCCCTTGACCGCACCGGTCGGCAGGCCTTTGGAGGTGGTCAGCGGTGGCAGCGCGTGGAAGGCGCGGTACAGATAAGAAGAACCGTCCACCAGGACGAGGGGCGCTTGGCTCATGAGCAGGATCAACCTTTTCGGCGGGTCAGGCGCTAGAATAGCCGGACCAATGAAAACAAAGGGACAAGGTTATCATGCGTACATTCAATCGCCTGCTGTTCACTGGCTTGATTGCACTTGCTCCGATGGCTGCCATGGCGGCAGACGATGCCCCGTCGGGAGATCCGGAAGTGACCATTCGCACGGAGGGCGACAAGACCATCCAGGAGTACCGTCAAAACGGCTTCCTGTACGCCATCAAGGTAACGCCAAAAGGGGCTCCACCGTATTTCCTGGTACGCGCGGATGGAACCGACGCGAACTTCATCCGTTCTGACCAGCCGGATATGCTGATCCCGTCATGGAAGATCTTCGAATGGAAATGATTCCCTAATTTCAACCGGCGCTGCCCTGAGCGGCGCCCGTAATGGCAGTTTTAACCATGTCTGTGTTCACCCCCCTGGCTCGGCCCGAGCTGGAAACCTTTCTTGCCCCTTACGGGCTCGGCCGCCTGCTTGATTTCCAGGGGATTGCCGCCGGTAGCGAAAATACCAATTTCTTTATCAGCCTGGAGCAGGGCGAGTTCGTCCTGACCCTGGTCGAGCGGGGCCCCGTGGCAGAAATGCCGTTCTTCATCGAACTGCTCGACGTGCTTCACAACGCCGACCTGCCGGTGCCGTACGCCCTGCGCACTACCGACGGTAGCGCTTTGCGCGAACTCAAGGGCAAACCTGCCTTGCTGCAACCGCGCCTGGCCGGCAAGCACATCAAGGACGCCAACGCCCAGCATTGCGCCCAGGTCGGCGACCTGCTCGGCCACCTGCACCTGGCAACCCAGGGCGACAAGGTACTGGAACGCAAGACCGATCGCGGGCTGGACTGGATGCTCAGTGAGGGTGCAAAGCTGATTTCGCACCTCAACGACGCACAACAGCGCCTGCTGCGGGACGCATTAAACGAGATAGAAGCCCACAAGGCGCAGATTCTCGCCCTGCCGCGCGCCAACGTTCATGCCGACCTGTTCCGCGACAACGCGATGTTCGAAGGCACGCACCTGACCGGCCTGATCGACTTCTACAACGCCTGCTCGGGGCCGATGCTGTATGACGTCGCCATCGCCTTGAATGACTGGTGTTCGGACGCCCATGGCGTGATTGATGGGCAACGCGCCCGCGCGCTGCTGGGCGCTTATGCGGGGTTGCGGCCGTTTACCGCCAAGGAAGCCGAGCTATGGCCGACCCTGCTGCGCGTGGCGTGCGTGCGGTTCTGGCTGTCGCGCCTGATCGCAGCCGAGTCGTTTGCCGGGCAGGATGTGCTCATCCACGATCCTGCCGAGTTCGAGCTTCGCCTGCTGCAACGCCAAAAGGTCACTGTGCATCTGCCGTTCGCGCTCTAAAAAAATGTGGGAGGGGGCTTGCCCCCCGATGACAGTGGGTCAGTCACTGATGTATTCACTGACACTCCCTCATCGGGGGCAAGCCCCCTCCCACATTTGATTTACGGCGACTGTCAGAGTGATTCAAGGCACCCGGCCAAGTCGTTGCCCAATTTCTCCAGCACCTGCTCATAACCCTGAGCAGTGGCCGGGGTGTAGCCGCCCAGCGCATCCAGCTCTGCCAATTTAACCGGCAACCCGGCAACCAATGTTTCAGCCAATCGTGGCCGCAACGGCGGCTCGCTGAACACGCAAGTCTTGCCCACTTCCTGCAACCGCGTACGCATCGCCGCCACATGCTGGGCCCCGGGCTGCACTTCGGCGGCAACGCTGAACACGCCGGCGTGCTTCAAGCCGTAAGCGTCTTCGAAGTAATCAAAGGCTTCGTGAAAGACAAAGTAAGGCTTGCCTTCAACGCCTGCCAGACGCTTTTTCAGGCGTATATCCAGCGCATCCAGGCGACCCTGGAAGGCTTTGGCGTTACTCTGATAACGCTCGGCGTTGGCCGGGTCGGCCGCACTGAGGTCAGCCGCCATCCGCGCGGCGATGACGCGCGCGTTCACCGTCGACAACCACAAATGCGCATCGACGCTGCCAGGGCGATGATCGTGATCATGCTCGTCGGCTTCGTCGGCATGGGAGTGGCTATCTTCGCCGAAACGGCGCAGTTTCATGCCTGGCAGATCCTGCACGGCCACCGTCGCAGCCGTGCGGCCCTTCAGCACACGCGGCAGGAACGTTTCCATGTCCGGCCCGATCCAGTACAGCAAGTCGACCGACTGCACGCGCCGTACGTCGGATGGGCGCAACGCAAAGTTATGCGGCGACGCACCCGGCGGCAGCAACACCTCTGGAACGGCCACCCCGTCCTGCACAGCCGCGGCGATCAGTTGCAGCGGCTTGATGCTGGTCAGCACCTTGACCTCGGCCTGAGCGGCGCCAGCCACGAACAAACTGGTGACAAATACGACAAAAACGGGAAAAAGTCGGGACACGATGACCACTCAATGGCGTAGGAACAGGTAACATAATAACGTCTCTATCAAATATCTGTCGCCGCTCATGCCTATAACACCGCTTGCCAGCCGTCCCCATGACCATTCCCACTGCGTTCACAGCGCGCTGTCGGAGGCCGACACCCTATGCGCGCAGAAGGGCTTGCGCCTGACCGCGCTGCGTCGACGCGTGCTGGAGCTGGTGTGGCAAAGCCACAAGCCGCTGGGCGCCTACGACATCCTCGGCGTCCTCAGCGAACAGGACGGCCGCCGCGCCGCGCCGCCTACGGTTTACCGTGCGCTGGATTTCCTGCTGGAAAACGGCCTGGTGCACCGCATCGCCTCGCTCAATGCCTTTGTCGGCTGTAACCACCCGGAACACGCGCATCAGGGCCAGTTCCTGATTTGCCGCGAGTGCCACGCCGCCATTGAGCTTGAACAGAAAAGCATCAGTGATGCCATCATCAAAAGCGCCGCCGAAGTCGGCTTCAGCGTCGAAGGGCAAACGGTCGAAGTGGTCGGCCTGTGCTCGGGCTGTCAGGGGGCTTGATGAGCAATGCGTTAATCCGCCTGGAGCAGGTGGGGGTCACGTTCGCCGGGCAACACGTGCTGGACAACATCGCGCTGAGCGTGGAGCCGGGGCAGATCGTTACTCTGATCGGCCCCAATGGCGCCGGCAAAACCACCCTGGTGCGCGCCGTGCTGGGCCTGCTCAAGCCCGATCGCGGCAGCGTGTGGCGCAAGCCCCGGCTGCGCGTGGGCTATATGCCGCAAAAGCTGCACGTGGACCCCACATTGCCGCTGTCGGTATTGCGTTTTCTGCGCCTGGTGCCGGGTGTCGACCGCGCCCGCGCGCAGGCGGCGCTCAAGGAGGTCGGCGCCGAACAGGTGATCGACAGCCCGGTGCAGAGCATCTCCGGCGGCGAAATGCAGCGCGTGCTGCTGGCCCGCGCCCTGTTGCGCGAGCCTGAGTTGCTGGTGCTCGATGAGCCGGTGCAAGGCGTCGACGTCGCCGGTCAAGCCGAGCTGTACAGCCTGATTACCCGTTTGCGCGACCGCCATGGCTGCGGCGTGCTGATGGTCTCCCACGACTTGCACCTGGTGATGAGCACCACCGATCAAGTGGTCTGCCTCAACCGTCACGTGTGCTGCTCCGGCCACCCCGAACAGGTCAGCGGCGATCCGGCGTTCGTCGAGCTGTTCGGTAAGAACGCCCAGAGTCTGGCGATTTATCACCACCATCACGACCACGCCCACGATCTGCATGGCGCCGTTGTCGATGACGCTTCTACCCCCCACGTTCATGGAGATAGCTGCAAGCATGGCTGATTTTCTGCTCTACGCCCTGCTGGCAGGCTTGGCTTTGGCGTTGGTAGCGGGCCCGTTGGGTTCGTTCGTGGTCTGGCGGCGCATGGCGTACTTTGGCGACACGTTGTCCCATGCGGCGTTGCTGGGCGTGGCCATGGGCTTCCTGCTGGACGTGAGCCCGACCATCGCCGTAACCGTCGGCTGCCTGCTGCTGGCGGTGTTACTGGTGACGCTGCAACAGCGCCAGCCGCTGGCGTCCGACACGCTGCTGGGCATCCTGGCGCCGAGTACCTTGTCCCTGGGCCTGGTAGTACTGAGCTTCATGCATGAAGTGCGCATCGACCTGATGGCCTATCTGTTTGGCGATCTGCTGGCGATCAGCCCTACCGACCTGGCATGGATCCTCGGCGGCAGCGCGGCGGTGCTGGTGGTGCTGGTGAGCCTGTGGCGCCCGCTGCTGGCGATCACCGTGCACGAGGAGCTTGCAACGGTCGAAGGGTTGCCCGTGCCGGCCCTGCGCCTGGCGCTGATGCTGTTGATCGCGGTGGTGATCGCTGTTGCGATGAAGATTGTCGGCGTATTGTTGATTACCTCGCTGCTGATCATTCCAGCCGCCGCCGCTCAGCGCCATGCGCGTTCGCCGGAGCAAATGGCCATCGGCGCCAGTCTGCTGGGCATGCTGGCAGTGTGTGGGGGCCTGGCGTTGTCATGGTTCAAGGACACGCCGGCCGGGCCGTCGATTGTGGTGTCGGCGGCCGCCCTGTTTCTGCTGAGTTTTGTCCTGCCCCGTCGAGGGGTGTAGACTTGCTCGCTTTTTGCGCAAATAGAGAGTCGCAGGAATGAAGCCGTTCACTTTCCGTTATCTGCTCCTTGCCGCATTTTCCCTGCTGCTGGGCGCCTGTCAAAGCACGCCGCCCGCCGCTCCCGAAGCGCCGGACCCGCGCGCTGCGGCCATCGCGCAGCTGGAGCAAAACCTGGCCAGCAGCGAATTGGCCACTGCCGAAGACCAACTCGCCACCTTGCAGTCCCAATCGCCCAACGACCCGGCGCTTGAGGCTTACCAGCGGCAATTGGCCGAAGCCTACCTGCAGCGCAGCCAGATCGTGCTGCAAAAGGGTGACGTCAACGCCGCCGCCACTGCGTTAAGCCGTGCCCGCGCGCTGATGCCCAAGGCTCCGGCCCTGACCGGTGGCGTCAACAGCGCCATCAGTCATGCGCGCAAAGCCGAGCTGGATCAGGCCGAGGCCGCCTTGAAAGCGGCCGAAGCCAAGCCCGCCGCCAAGGTCATCGACCCGGCAGCGCCGAGCACCACCGTGGCGCTGAACCTGGCGGATGTCGAAGCCATGCGCCATCAGTTGGATGCCATCGCCACCGACGTGGTGAATTACCAGTGCGACGTCAGCATCCAGGTGCCACGCACCGAGGATTACCCGTGGTTGGCCACATTGCTGACCAAACGGGTGAAGCGGATTGATTCGGGGTATGAGCTGAAGATTCACCGGCAGATTCTGAAGCACATTCCGGCGCAGGTTGTGCTGATTCCGCGTAAGACGGACTAAAAGCATCGGGGGCAAGCCCCCTCCCACATTTGAACTGTGAATACATTCAAGTGTGGGAGGGGGCTTGCCCCCGATGGCGATCTAACAAACCACCAACAAATTAAGCCGGAATCGCCTTGGATTTCGGCTCACGTTCCCACACCCGATGCTGGGCAATCGCCGCAAAGAACGTCTTGAACGCCTTGGCATCCGCGCCCACGATCAACCCCGCATCCGCCTCCAGCTTCAACAGATCGAGCAATGGCTTCACATCGCTGGCGACCGCAATGGCCTTCAGGTGCTTGTACGCTTCCAGCACGTAATGCAGCGCCACGCCGTCGCCGCTCAGGGCCTTGACCGACTCCTTGCCGCCCGGGATAAACACCGCGTCGAACGCAATGGACGGCATGCCTTCCATCGATGCATCCACCGGCAGCGACTTGCCATCGGCCGTGGTCACAGGCGCCGACGTCGGCCCGAGCAGCTTGGCATGCGCACCTTCAGCCTCCAGGGCTGCCTTGAGTGCATCAATCGCCGCACCGTCCACACCGTTCGCCGCCAGGATCGCCACTTTGCGCGTCTTGATGTCGCCCGACAGCAAATTCACCTGGCTCAAGGCTGGCGATGCCTTCAACGACGTTTCACGCACTGGCACCGTGCCTTTGGTCGGCGCCGGCAAGCCCAGGTTCTGCGCAACGCGCTTGGCCAGTTCCAGGTCGATGTTGGCCAGAATCTCATTCACCTGGCGGGCACGAATATGTTCGCGCTCGACCTTGCCCAGCTCGAAGCTGTAGGCGGCGATGATGTGCTCTTTCTCGTGATGGCTCATGCTGTTGAAGAACAGCGTGGCCTGGGAGAAGTGGTCGCCGAACGACTCACTGCGCTCACGCACCTTGTTGGCATCCACGCGTTCGTAGTAGGTCTCGAAGCCACCATCCGTAGGACCGGGAGGTGTTTCCTTCGGCCAGCCGCCATCGATGGAGTTGGGCTCATAAGCCGCACGCCCTTTGTCGATTACCGTGCGATGCTGAGCGTCGCGCTGGCCGTTGTGGAACGGCGCCACTGGGCGGTTGATCGGGATCTCATGGAAGTTTGGCCCGCCGAGACGGCTGATCTGGGTGTCCGTGTAGGAAAACAGACGACCTTGCAGCAGTGGATCGTTGGTGAAGTCGATACCCGGCACGATATGGCCCGGGCAGAACGCAACCTGCTCGACCTCGGCAAAGAAGTTGTCCGGGTTACGGTTGAGCACCATCTTGCCCAGCGGAGTGATCGGTACCAGTTCCTCCGGGATGATCTTGGTCGGGTCGAGCAGGTCGAAGTCGAACTTATGCTCGTCTTCTTCTGCAACGATCTGAACGCCCAGCTCCCACTCAGGGTAATCGCCGCTTTCGATCGACTCCCACAGGTCGCGACGGTGGTAGTCGGTGTCTTTACCGGCCAGCTTTTGCGCTTCGTCCCATACCAGCGAGCAGGTACCGACTTTCGGCCGCCAGTGAAACTTCACAAAGCTCGATTTGCCTTCGGTGTTGATCAAACGGAAGGTATGCACGCCAAAGCCCTGCATGGCACGCAGGCTTTTTGGAATGGCGCGGTCAGACATTGCCCACACCACCATATGCGCCGACTCCGGCACCAGCGAGACAAAATCCCAGAACGTATCGTGCGCCGACCCGCCGGTAGGAATCTCGTTGTGCGGTTCGGGCTTAACGGCATGCACGAAGTCGGGAAACTTGATTGCGTCCTGAATGAAGAACACCGGCATGTTGTTGCCCACCAGATCGAAGTTGCCTTCGTCGGTGAAAAACTTCACGGCGAAACCGCGCACGTCACGCACGGTGTCACCGGAACCACGCGGGCCCTGCACCGTGGAAAAACGCGCGAACACCGGCGTTTTATGCTCTGGCGTCCGTAGGAAACCAGCTTTGGTCAGCGCCGAATGGTCGCCGTAGCTCTGGAAATAGCCATGGGCGCCAGTGCCACGTGCATGCACGATGCGCTCCGGGATACGCTCATGGTCAAAGTGCGTGATCTTTTCACGCATGATGAAATCTTCCAGCAGCGACGGGCCGCGCGCGCCGACCTTCAGGGTGTTCTGGTTGTCGGAGATCTTCACGCCCTGGTTGGTGCGCAGGGCCTGACCGGTCGCATCGGAACGGAATTCTTCCAGCGCCTGCAGTTTGGCGTTGGTATTGCCTCGGTCCAGGGTATCAGTGCCCGCGAGTTCACTCTTCGGCGGGGTGGCTGGCTTCTTGGTACTCATCAGTCAAAACTCCTTAGTCAAAGTGGCCAGAGCGGTCCCCGGCTCGTTTGAGCGAAACCCCGGGCACGGCACCCGGGAGATCGAATTGCCTAAGTAGTGACTGACAGGGTTTTGGGCCGTTCCCTTTTTATGACCTTTGGTCTCGTTATTGCCAAATCGCTGGATGGATACGAAATAAATGCTAAGAAACGCTGGATGGACAGGCTAAAATGCGCGCCCGGCTAACCGCTGATCCCTTTTCCATGCGCCCCACAAGGTTCGCTACGTGATCGAGTTTCAAAACGTCCATAAAACCTACCGCGTCGCCGGTAAGGATATTCCCGCCCTGCACCCCACCAGCCTGCGCGTCGAAAACGGCCAGGTGTTTGGCCTGATTGGCCACTCGGGTGCGGGAAAAAGTACCCTGCTGCGCCTGATTAACCGCCTCGAAGAACCCAGTGGCGGGAAGATCACGGTTGATGGTGAAGAAGTCACCGCGCTGGATGCCAACGGCCTGCGCCGTTTCCGCCAGCAAGTCGGGATGATCTTCCAGCACTTCAACTTGCTGGCGTCCAAGACCGTTGCCGACAACGTGGCGCTGCCGCTGACATTGGCCGGCGAATTGTCGCGCAAGGACATCGACCTGCGTGTGGCTGAACTGCTCGCCCGCGTCGGCCTGTCGGACCACGCCAGGAAATACCCGGCGCAATTGTCCGGCGGCCAGAAACAGCGCGTCGGCATCGCCCGCGCCCTGGCCACCAAACCCAAGATCCTGCTGTGCGACGAGGCCACCAGCGCCCTCGACCCGCAGACCACCGCCTCGGTCCTGCAACTGTTGGCCGAGATCAACCGCGAACTCAAGCTGACCATCGTGTTGATCACCCATGAAATGGATGTGATTCGCCGCGTCTGCGACCAGGTGGCCGTGATGGACGCCGGCGTGATCGTCGAGCAAGGCTCGGTGGCCGACGTGTTCCTGCATCCCAAGCATCCGACCACCAAGCGCTTCGTCCAGGAGGCCGAACAGGTTGACGAAGGCGAGCAACGCGATGACTTCGCCCACGTACCGGGCCGTATAGTGCGCCTGACCTTCCAGGGGGACGCGACCTACGCGCCATTGCTGGGTACCGTCGCCCGGGAAACGGGGGTGGACTACAGCATCCTCGCCGGTCGTATCGACCGCATCAAAGACATTCCCTACGGGCAATTGACCCTCGCCGTCACCGGCGGCGACATGGACGCCGCGTTTGCGCGCTTCACCGCCGCCGACGTTCATATGGAGGTGCTGCGCTAATGGACCTGTTCCTGAATTTCTTCGCCGACATCGATTGGTCCGAAATCTGGCTCGCCACCGGCGATACCATGACCATGCTGTTCGGTTCGCTGTTCTTCACGGTCGTGCTGGGCCTGCCCATAGGTGTGCTGTTGTTCTTGACCAGCCCACGTCAGCTGTTCGAGCAGAAAGGCTTGTACGCCTTTCTGTCGCTGATCGTAAACATCCTGCGTTCGCTGCCGTTCATCATCCTGCTGATCGTGATGATTCCATTAACCAAACTGATCACTGGCATATACATGGACGAGCCCACCTCGCTGGGCGTTGCGGGCGCGATTCCGCCGCTGGTTATCGGCGCCACACCGTTCTTTGCACGCCTAGTGGAAACCGCCCTGCGTGAAGTAGACCGCGGCATCATCGAGGCCACGCAGTCGATGGGTGCCAGCACGCGCCAAATCATCACCAACGCCTTGCTGCCCGAAGCACGCCCCGGCATTTTTGCGGCAATTACCGTAACGGCGATTACACTGGTTTCCTACACGGCGATGGCCGGCGTGGTCGGTGCCGGTGGCCTGGGCGACCTGGCGATCCGTTTCGGTTACCAACGTTTCCAAGACAATGTAATGGTGGTCACCGTGGTGATGCTGGTGATCCTGGTGCAAATTCTGCAAACCGTCGGCGACAAGCTGGTGGTGCACTTTTCTCGAAAATAACGGCCATGGCCGGCCTTGTGCCGGCAGATGCCCGAACAAGGAGCTTGCTGGATGAAAAAACTACTGGTTGCTTTCGCCGCCGTTGCCGCGTTTTCCGCCCATGCCGAGACCCTCAAGGTCGCTGCTTCGCCGGTGCCGCACGCGGAAATCCTCGAATTCGTGAAACCTGCGCTGGCCAAAGAAGGCGTGGACCTGCAGGTCAAAGTCTTCACCGATTATGTGCAGCCGAACGTACAGGTGGCTGAAAAGCGCCTGGACGCCAACTTCTTCCAGCACCAGCCGTACCTGGATGAATTCAACAAGGCCAAGGGCACTCACCTGGTGAGCGTCGGCGGCGTGCACCTGGAACCGCTGGGCGCGTACTCGAGCAAATACAAAAAGCTGGCCGACCTGCCGGACGGCGCCAACGTGGTGATCCCGAACGACGCCACCAACGGCGGCCGCGCCCTGTTGCTGCTGGCCAACAATGGCCTGATCACCCTGAAGGACCCGACCAACATCCTGTCGACCATCAAGGACATCACCGGTAACACCAAGAACCTGAAATTCCGCGAACTGGAAGCCGCCACCCTGCCGCGCGTGCTGACCCAGGTCGACTTGGCGCTGATCAACACCAACTACGCGCTGGAAGCCAAGCTGGACCCGTCCAAGGACGCCTTGGTGATCGAAGGCAGCGACTCGCCTTACGTCAACATCCTGGTGACCCGCGAAGACAACAAGGATTCGGACGCCGTGAAGAAGCTGGTTGCCGCCCTGCACACGCCTGAAGTGAAGCAATTTATCGAAGAGAAGTACAAAGGCGCGATCAAGCCGGCGTTCTGATTCAAAGCGGACGCAGAGCGTGGGAACGATCTCCAACACACTGGAGATCAAAATGTGGGAGGGGGCTTGCCCCCGATAGCGGTAGGTCAGTCAACAGCTTCATCGACTGACACCCTGCTGTCGGGGGCAAGCCCCCTCCCACATTTGTTTTGTGTCGTGAGCTATTTACGCTGCAGCAGCACTGGCAATTGCGCCACCAGCTTCTGGTTGTTCAACGGCGCACGGATAAACCCGCGCTGGGTGCCATCCGGGCCGATCAGCGCCAGGTTGCCGCTGTGGTCGACGGTGTAGTTCGGCTTGCTGGTGTCTGCGGGAATGAAGGGAATGCTCACCGCATTCGAGACCTTCTGCACATCCTGCACATTCATACCGGTCAACCCCTGGAACTGCGGATCGAAATAGCCCAGGTACTGCTTGAGCTGGGCCGGGGTGTCGCGGTTCGGGTCGACGCTGACCAGGATCACCTGCAACTTGTCCACCGCCTCTTTGGGCAGTTCGCTCTTGATCTGGCGCAGCTGGGCGAGGGTGGTGGGGCAGATGTCCGGGCAGAAGGTGTAGCCGAAGAACAGCAGGCTCCATTTGCCTTGCAGCTCATTGACCAGCACCGGCTGGCCGTCCTGGTTGGTCATGCTCACCGCAGGCAACTGGCGGCTTTGCGGCAGCAGGATAATGCCGGCGTCGATCAGCGCGGTCGGATCGCCCTGGCCCTTGCCCGAGAGCACCTTGTTGACGGTCAGGCCCATGATCAATGCCACCAGGGCCACAAGAATGAAGACAGTTTTTTGAGTTCGAGTCATAGGTTCAACAGTAGGTAGTGGTCTACGAGCAGGGCGATAAACAGCAACAGCAGGTACCAGATAGAGTACTTGAAGGTGCTGACCGCCGCGTGCGGCTTGCTGCCACGGTACAGCACCCAGGCCCATTGCAGAAAGCGCCCGCCCAATACCGTCGCACAGGCCAGGTACAACAACCCGCTCATATGGATGACGTAGGGCATCAGGCTCACCGCCAGCAGGGCGAAGGTGTAGAGCAGGATATGCACCTTGGTGTAGTGCTCGCCGTGGGTGACCGGCAGCATCGGAATATCGGCCTTGGCGTACTCCTCCTTGCGATGGATGGCCAGCGCCCAGAAGTGCGGCGGCGTCCAGGCGAAGATGATCAACACCAGCAGCAGGGGCTCGGCGCTGACGTGCCCGGTCACGGCGACCCAGCCCAACAACGGCGGCGCGGCACCGGCCAGGCCACCGATGACAATGTTCTGCGGCGTCGCGCGCTTGAGAAACCCGGTGTAGATCACCGCGTAGCCCAGCAACGAAGCCAGGGTCAGCCAAGCCGCCAAGGGGTTGGTGAACGCCAGTAACAGCGCCAGGCCCGCCACCGCCAAAACCAACGCAAAGACCAGCGCCGCAACGGCCGAGACCCGCCCCTCGGCCAGTGGCCGTTTGTGAGTACGCGCCATCAGCGCATCGATGCGCCGATCCACCACATGGTTGACCGCCGCCGCAGCGCCAGCACACAAGGCAATGCCCAGGTTGCCAAACACCAGCACCGCCCACGGCACGCCGGCGCGGGTGGCGAGGAACATGCCCACCAGCGAAGTGATCAGCATCAGCACCACCACTTTCGGCTTGGTCAGCTCCAGATAGTCACGCCAGACCGCCTGGCCGTGACGCGCGCCGATCAAGGACGCCATGGCATCTCTCCTTTAAGGGTTATCAGGCCCGATGCCGGTTTGCGCGCAATGAACCGCCAGGTGATTGGCCGTGGATGGCGCACCCGAACCAGGCTGGTGCGCGCGTGATAATTGACCAGCACCAGGCTCAGCAAAAGCGCTGCGCCCCCGGCGTTGTGCGCCACCGCCACCGACAGCGGCAAGCCGAACGCCACATTGCTCAGGCCCAGGCTGATTTGCGCCGCCAGGGCGATCAGCAGCAAGCCCGCCAAGCGCGTCATGCCCACCGCGCGCAACTGCCAGGCCAGGCCCAGCAGCACCAGCGTGACCAGCACCGCACCCACGCGGTGGGTGAGATGAATGGCCGTACGCGCATCGCTGTCCAGTTGACCGCCCAGGTAATTAGGGCCGATATGCTGGGTCAGGTGAAAGCCATTGGCAAAGTCCGCCGCCGGCCACCATTGACCGTGACACGTCGGCAAATCGACACAGGCCACCGCTGCATAGTTGGCGCTGACCCAACCGCCCAAGGCAATCTGCCCGATCACCAGCACCAGCCCCGCCGTTGCCCAATATTGCAGGCGCCTGGGTATGATCAATGCAGGCAGCACGCCGGACAGACGCAGGGTCAGCAGGAACAGCAGGCTCAAGGTGGCAAAGCCGCCCAACAAGTGGCCCGTCACCACCTGCGGCCACAGCTTCAGCGTCACCGTCCACATGCCAAAGGCTGCCTGGGCGCACACCACCATCAACGCGAACAGCGGCAATTTCACCGGCTGGCCGGGGTCACGCCGGTGGCTCCACGCCCGCGCCGCCAGCAGCGCGATCAGCAAGGCGAGGGTGCCGGCAAAGTAGCGGTGGGTCATCTCGGCCCAGCCCTTGTCAGCCTCCACTGGCGTATCAGGAAAATGCAGTTCGGCATGGGCCAGTTGGGCTGCGCTTTGCGGCACGCTGATAAAGCCATAGCACCCCGGCCAGTCCGGGCAACCAAGGCCGGCATGGGTCAAGCGGGTATAGGCGCCGAGCAACACAACGATCAGCGCCAGCAAGGTGGCAAACAACGCGAGACGAAATCCAGGCTTGGCCATGACGATGCCCTTATCCGATGTTCGACAGTTTCAGCAGTAAGCGCAGGTCGTTGAGCAAGTCCTTGCCGTTGACCTTGGCGTCGTAGCGCAGCACCAGGTTGCCGTGGGGGTCAACGATCCACAGTTGCGCATCGCCAGGCGCGGCGGCGTTGCGGTTGAAGGTCGAGAGGTCCAGTGAATAGCGCTGCAATTGCGGGTATTGGGCCTTGAGCCGGGCGTCGTAGTCGTTGCCGACCGGCTGCGCACTGGCCAGCGCGTGGCTGGCGCGGGACGCGTCGCGACCCAGGCCGATCTGCAGCTGGCGCGCCAGATACACAAGTTGCCGGCAATCGGCGGCGCAGCTGGCTGGCGCGGTGACCAGCAGCTGCCAGCGCCCTTCATCGGCCTGCACGCCGATATCGGCGCGGGTCTGGCCGTTACCGATCAGCTCACCGTGATAACTGCGACTGTCCGGCACCCAGAATTGCAGTTTGTACATGAAGGTCGCCAGCACCATCGGGCCCACCACCATCAGCAGGATCAGGATCAACTGCCAGCGACCTTTACGCCGGTCAGGCGCTTCAGACACGTTGAGTGGATTCATGGCGGCTCCCATGGTGCTTCTCCTTTGCGTTGTGCCATCCGAGGTAGAGGTAGAGCGCCAGCAGCGCCAGCGACATGGCAAACCACTGCACCGCATACCCCAGGTGTTTTTCCGGCCCCATGGCGACCACAGGCCAGTGGGTGTCGTACGTGCCGGGCCCGGCTTCGGCGCGCAGTTCAAAAGCGAATCCGCTGCGGCCCAACTCGGCCCACAGGGCGACGGGGTGCAACGCGGTCAACAGGCGCGGCCATTGCGCGGTCGCGGGGTCGACATGCAACTGGAAGGTCTCGCCGGGAGCGACATACACCCAGGCCACCAGATTCACCGGCTGATCCGGCGTGGTGAACGCCGGTGGCGTGCGGCGGTCCGGCCAGGGCAGCCAGCCGCGATTGAGCAACACCCAACGACCGCTGGCCTGGTCGTGAAAGGGTTGCAGCAACTCGACACCGGCCTTGCCATCGCGCATACGGTTGTCGAGCAACACACTGTGGTCAGCATCGAAGCTGCCACGCAGATGAACCCGGCGAAAGGCTGGATCAGCGCTTGTCCCAAGCTGCTCGCTGCCAATAGGCTGCGCCGCGCGCCGCTCTGCGTAGGTGTCGACCCACTGCTGTTTTTCCTGACCGCGCGACAGTTGCCAGAACCCCAGGCCAATCATCAACGGCAGCAGCATCAGCACCACCAACGTCGGCGCGATGCCGGGCCTGAAGCGCTGCCGGGCACTGGCTATACTGGATTTCATTGCCCCCTCCCCGTATGGCCCGGAGCCAGACCATGCTCAAAGCACTGATTGCCCTGATGCTCATCGCGACCGTTGCGAGCCTGTTCAGTGGCTTGTTCTTTCTGGTCAAGGACGAAGGTCGTTCCAACCGCCTCGTCACTGCCCTGACCGTACGTGTGGTGTTGGCCGCAATCACCGTGGGGCTGATCGCCTGGGGCTTTTTCAGCGGCCAGTTGGTCTCGCATGCGCCGTGGTAGAACGGCTCACAGCACATACACAAAGAAAAACAGCCCAATCCACACCACATCCACGAAGTGCCAATACCAACTGGCCGCTTCGAAACCGAACTGGTGTTCGGCATTGAAATGCCCCTTCAGGATGCGCATCAGCATCACGAACAGAATGATCGTGCCGATGGTCACGTGGGCGCCGTGAAACCCGGTGAGCATGAAGAAGGTCGCGCCGTACACGCCCGAGCCCAGTGTCAGGCCCAACTCTTTATAGGCGTGGATGTACTCCTCGGCCTGAAACCCGAGAAACGCCAGGCCCAGCAGTACGGTGAGCGCCAGCCAGATCTTCAGCGCGCCGCGATGCCCTTTGCGCAGGGCATGGTGAGCAATGGTGATGGTCACGCTGGAGCTCACCAGCAGGAGGGTGTTGAGCAGCGGCAGGCCCCACGGACTGATGGTGCCTTTGGGCGCCGGGTACAGCGTGGGGTCCGGGTTGTTCAGCAATGGCCAGGCGAACTCGAAATTCGGCCACAACATGTGTGCGATGCCCTTGGGGCCTTCACCCCCCAACCATGGCCCCGACCAGGTGCGCACGTAAAACAGCGCGCCGAAGAACGCGATGAAGAACATCACTTCGGAAAAGATGAACCAGCTCATGCCCCAGCGAAACGAACGGTCCATTTGCGCGCTGTACAAACCGGCGCGACTCTCCTTGATCACTGCGCCGAACCAGCCGAACAGCATGTACGCCAGCAACAGGCCGCCAACGAAAAAGATCCACGGACCGTGGGATTCCGGGCGCAAAGCCTTGAGATCGTTGAACCACACGGCCAGTCCATACACAGTCACCAACAGGCCAATCGTGGCAATTATCGGCCATTTGCTTTGCGCCGGTACGTAGTACGTATCATGAGTCGACATGTATTCGCTCTCCTGATTGAGCGGGCAAACAGTAGCTAGCCGCCGCTGCGGGCCGCCCCGGGCGGCTGGCGCGCGGTGATATCAAACAGCGTGTAGGCCAGGGTCAAATGCTTCACATCCTTGGGCATCGCACGATCGACGATAAAGCGCACCGGCATCTCGATACGTTCGCCTGGCTGCAGCACTTGCTGGGTGAAGCAAAAACACTCGGTCTTGTGGAAGTACATCGCCGCTTCGGCCGGGGAAATGCTGGGCACTGCCTGGGCGGTCATCGGTTTGTCGGTGGGGTTGTAGGCCACAAATAGCATCTCGGTCACAGCGCCCGGATTGACCACGACTTCGTCGGCCTTGGCATGGAAATCCCAGACCATATCGATGGCGTTGGTGGACAAAAACTGCACCCGCACCTGGCGCGACGGGTCGACGACCTGCTCGCCCTCGTATTGCCCGCCAGTCTTGCCATTGATGCCGAACGCCTTGCACATCACGTCGTAAATCGGCACCAGGGCGAAGCCAAAGGCGAACATCGCCAGCACCAGAATGAGCAGGCGCGTGACCAGGCGCTTGATCGGTACGGCGTCAGCCATGACACCCACCCAAAGCGGACACAATCAATGCGGGAGGGGGCTTGCCGCCGATGGCGGTGTACCAGTCGACACTATCATTGGCTGTGAGATAGCTATCGGGGGCAAGCCCCCTCCCACAGGGGAGCACGAGCGTACTCATTTGACCTCCGGCGGCGTAGTGAAGGTGTGGTACGGCGCGGGCGAGGGCACGCTCCATTCCAGCCCTTCGGCGCCATCCCACGGCTTGGCCGGTGCAGGCGGGCCGCCGCGGATGCACTTGATCACGATAAACAGGAAGAAAATCTGCGTGGCGCCGAACATGAAGGCGCCAATCGAGGACACCATGTTGAAGTCGGCGAACTGCAGGTTGTAGTCCGGCACCCGACGCGGCATACCGGCCAGGCCCACGAAGTGCATCGGGAAGAACGCCATGTTCATGCCCACGAAGGACAGCCAGAAGTGCAGCTTGCCGAGGGTTTCGTCATACATGTGGCCGGTCCATTTCGGCAGCCAATAGTAGGCCGAAGCGAAGATGCCGAAGATCGCGCCGGGCACCAGTACGTAATGGAAATGCGCCACCACAAAGTAGGTGTCGTGGTACTGGAAGTCCGCCGGCGCAATCGCCAGCATCAGCCCGGAAAAGCCGCCGATGGTGAACAGGATCACGAAAGCCACCGCAAACAGCATCGGCGTCTCGAAGGTGAGCGACCCCTGCCACATGGTGCTGACCCAGTTGAACACCTTGACCCCGGTAGGCACCGCAATCAGCAGGGTGGCGTACATGAAGAACAGTTCGCCCACCAACGGAATGCCGACCACGAACATGTGGTGCGCCCACACGATGAACGACAGGAACGCAATGCTGGCCGTGGCGTAGACCATCGAGGTGTAGCCAAACAACGGCTTGCGCGAGAAGGTCGGGATGATCGAGCTGACGGCGCCAAAGGCCGGCAGGATCATGATGTACACCTCGGGGTGGCCGAAGAACCAGAACACATGCTGGAACAGCACCGGATCACCACCGCCCGCCGCACTGAAAAAGCTGGTGCCGAAGTGGATGTCCATCAGCATCATGGTCACGCAACCGGCCAGCACCGGCATCACCGCAATCAGCAGGAACGCGGTGATCAGCCAGGTCCACACGAACAGCGGCATTTTCATCAGGGTCATGCCCGGTGCGCGCAAGTTGAGGATGGTCGCGACCACGTTGATCGCGCCCATGATCGAACTGATGCCCATCAGGTGAATGGCGAAGATGAAGAACGTCACGCTTTCCGGCGCATAGGTGGTGGAGAGCGGGGCATAGAAGGTCCAGCCGAAGTTCGGCCCGCCGCCAGGGCTGAACAGGGTCGACACCAGCAGCAGGAACGCCGCCGGCAGCAGCCAGAAGCTGAAGTTGTTCATGCGCGGCAGGGCCATGTCCGGCGCGCCGATCATCAGCGGGATCATCCAGTTGGCCAGGCCGACAAAGGCCGGCATCACGGCGCCGAACACCATGATCAGGCCGTGCATGGTGGTCATCTGATTGAAGAACGCCGGCTCCACGATCTGCAGGCCGGGCTGGAACAGTTCGGCACGAATCACCATGGCGAACGAACCGCCCAGCAGGAACATGGTAAAAGCGAACCACAGGTACATCGTACCGATGTCCTTGTGATTAGTGGTCAGCACCCAGCGCATCAACCCTTTCGCGGGGCCGTGGGCGTGGTCGGCGTGACCCTGGTCATCGATCACAGTGCTCATGGCCGTTCTCCTGCAAGCGAGTAAGCGGGGCGATTCAGGGCATTGGCAATGAAGGTAGTCATTTGCTCTCCGCCTGTTTCAGGGCCAGCACGTCTTTGGGCGTGACCATGTCGCCTTTGTTATTGCCCCAGGCATTGCGCTCGTAGGTCACGACAGCGGCGATATCGACTTCCGACAGTTGCTTGCCGAAAGCGGCCATCGCGGTGCCGGGCTTGCCGTGATAGACAATGTTCAGGTGGTCGGCAGCGGGGCCGGTGGCGATTTTCGAACCCTTGAGCGCCGGGAACATCGGCGGCAGGCCCTGGCCTTCGGCCTGGTGACAGGCCACGCAGGTGGTGTGGTAGACCTTGTCGCCGCGCGCGACCAACTCATCCAGCGTCCACTCCTTGGAGGTCAGTTCCTTGAGCTTGGCCGCCTCTTGTTTGCGCTCACCGAGCCAGGTGTCGTAGTCAGCCTTGGATTTGACTTCGACCACAATGGGCATGAAGCCGTGGTCCTTGCCGCACAACTCGGCGCACTGGCCGCGATAGATGCCGGGCTTCTCGACACGGGTCCAGGCTTCGTTGACGAAACCGGGGATAGCGTCGCGCTTGACCGCAAAGGCCGGCACCCACCATGAGTGAATCACGTCGGCGGCGGTCACCAGAAAGCGCACCTTGGCGCCCACCGGCAACACCAGCGGCTGGTCGACTTCCAACAGGTAATGTTCGCCCTTGGTGGCCTGGTTATGGATCTGCTCGGCGGGCGTGGCCAGGTTGCTGAAGAACTCCACGTCCTGGCCCAGGTATTTGTAATGCCACTTCCACTGATAACCGGTGACCTGGATATCGATATCCGACTCACTGCTGTCGTAGATGTTGATCAGGGTCTTGGTCGCTGGAATGGCCATGGCCACCAGAATCAGCAAGGGCACCACGGTCCAGAGAATTTCCACGGTGGTGCTCTCATGGAATTTGGCCGCTACCTGGCCCGTGGATCGGCGGTGCAGGATCATCGACCAGAACATCGCGCCAAACACGACAATGCCGATCACCACACAAATCCAGAAAATGGTCATGTGCAGGTCAAACACAGCGTGACTGACTTCAGTAGCCCCTGGCGCCATATTCGTTGTCCAGGCCGCGTGGGCCTGGCCGAATACCGACCACAACAGTAAGCCCATCCAAACGTGTGGATGTCGCGTCATTGCGGGTTCCCCTTTATGTTTCTTGTTATCCCGCCGGTTTGCACCTGCGGCCAAGGGAGCGGCTTCCAGACTGCTTACAACCGCCAAGCCTTGCCTGCGTCTGCAGTTGGGCGTCATCAGCTAATTGCGTACAAATCCGAGTATAGACAGCCGCAGCGACCCCGCAATGTGTAGGGGCAAATGAGTGGAAACAGACGGACGGGGCCCAATAGAATAGGCGGCGGAATCGTTTATCCGACGAAGCATGGCATTTCGATATAACGTCTACGTATATCCATGAAATAATTATGACAAATGCGTCTTAGGCGCTCGTATAAACGAGCTACCTTATCCTCTCCCTTTTCCTACACCTGCATGACTGGAGCCTTCATGAACACCGCCGCATTGCGCGAGCAGATTTCCCGTGCCCATCAACACGAAGCAACGACGGGCCAGCTTGCCCGGCAACTGGAAAAACAATTGCCGCACCTGCATTCGGCCATTTCCCTGGCTGACGGTGATCGCAACATTGTCATGACCCGCTTTGTTACCGCCTACATCGACCTTGTCCCCGAGTTGCTCGACGCCGCCAATGACGTGGCTCGCGAAGCCGGGATCGAAAGCCAGATCAAGCCCGTGCTGAAGATTGCCGAGCATTTCTTCCTGCAGCCACCGGCGATTCTGGCTGGCCACGAAGGCCTGGACGGTCTGCTGGACGAGGCCTACCTGGCCCATCGGCTGGTGGAGGAAGTCAACGATCTGTATATCAAGCATTTCGGCCAGCCATTGATTCCGGCCGACACCACGGTTGCCAACCTGATTGCCCATCAATTGATTGGTGAAGGTTTCGCCAACCAGCTGGATGAAGCAGTGCACCTGGCGGTGGATGAGATGCTTAACGAGGAGAGCTTTGCGCTGGAGTCGGTCGAGGCTTATCGCGAAACGCTCAAAAGCCCGAACACAGAAGCCGCATGGAAGCGCTGGCCATGCCTGTCGCGCCAGCTGGGCGTTGAGCTGGCGCTGGATCAGCCGGCGTAATCTTCGGCTACGACGATCAAATGTGGGAGGGGGCTTGCCCCCGATTGCGGTGTGTCAGCCAACGAGATTTTGACTGGTCCACCGCTATCGGGGGCAAGCCCCCTCCCACATTTTTGATCCGGTTTCGTCAGGTATCAGGTAGTAGACGGCGCCGAGCCAATCCCCACCGTCGTTCGCACCCGACCTTCCAACCGACGCTTCAAGCCACGCGCTTCGATCACCAGCTTCGAGCCCTTGGCTGCATTGGCCCGCCCCCATTCCTCCAGCAACTCCAGGCAGGAATGGTCGATATAACTCAGGTTATTGAGCGGCACATGCACGGTGGTTCCGGTCGGCACGGTCGACAGCACCTGCGTCAACGCCGGTACTTTGAGGAACGTCGCCGCTCCGGTCAGGCGCAACTCCATCTCACCGTCCTGAGGCAAATCGATCAGGCTGATTTTCAGCCGTGATGCCTTGAAGGCCAGCTTGACCAGCGTCAGCCCGAAGCCCACCAGTACGCCCGTCAGCAGGTCGGTGAAGATGATCGCCAACGCCGTGGCTGCATAGGTGAACATCGGCATCCGGCCATAACGTCCCAAGGCCTTGAACGCCTTCACGTCCACCAGCTTGATCCCGGTATACACCAGCACGCCCGCCAGGCTCGCCACCGGGATGCTTTGCAGCACACTCGACAGCAACAGCACGAAGCCCAGCAACCACACGCCATGGAACATCGCCGACAACCGCGTGGTGGCGCCCGCCTGGACGTTGGCCGAACTGCGCACAATCACGCCGGTCATCGGCAAGGCACCGACCAATCCGCACAGCATGTTGCCCACGCCCTGGGCGGACAATTCCTTATCGAAATCCGAGCGCTGCCCACTGTGCATGCGGTCGACCGCTGCGGCGGACAGCAGCGTTTCGGCACTGGCGATAAACGCGACGGCGAATGCGGCGATCAGCAGTTGCGGGTCAGCCAGGTTGAGCAGGTCGCTGGGGCGCAGCCAATCGATGGCATCGGACAGGTTCTCCGGTACCTCCACACGCTTGACCTGCAGGGCCAGCACCAGGCTGGTCACCGTCGCCAGGCCTACGCCCAGAAGGGCACCTGGCACAAAGCGTAACTTCTGCGGCCGGAATTTATCCCACAGGTACATCACCAGCATGGTCGACACACCAAGCAAGCCCGCCTGCCAGCCGAGCCCGCCGCCGAGGGTGGGAATCGCTTCGACCAAGGCGGCCGGAAAGCCCGCCAGGTTATCCAGCCCCGACGGTTTGGGCGCACCGTCGAGCATTACATGGATCTGCGACAGCACGATCAATACGCCGATCCCCGCCAGCATGCCGTATACCACCGCCGGCGCCGTCACGCGGAACCAGCAGCCCAGGCGTAGACGCCCGGCCACCAATTGCAGGAAACCCGCCAGCAGCAGGATAGGTCCCAGCATCATCATGCCGTGCTGGCGCACCAACTCGAACACCAACACCGCCAAGCCCGCTGCCGGGCCACTGACTTGCAGCGGAGAGCCCGCCAACCAACCCACCACCAGACCACCGATGATACCGGTGATCAAGCCCTTGGCCGGCGGCATGCCGGACGCGATTGCGATCCCCATGCACAAGGGCAGGGCGACCAGAAACACCACCACGGAGGCGAGCAGCTCCCGCGGCAAAACAGCTTTCAATTGAGCAGCACGCATGATGACTCTCCCGAGGCATTCGCCGGGCGCGGTAAAGCCTGGCTGCATCCATGGCAGCCACCGCATTACCCGGCAGGGAAGTGTGTTAGAAGCGCGCTTTAGGCGTCGCGGATGGAATCGGGCCTTCGCCGCCCAACGGTCGGAACGCCGACTGATCCGCATCGTAGGCGCGGATCTCGCTGGTTTCGATGTTGTAGATCCAGCCGTGAATAAACAATTGGCCATTGGCCATGCGCGAAGCCACGGAAGGGTGGGTGCGCAAGTGCTGCAACTGGGCGATGACGTTTTCTTCGGTCAGTACCTTCATGCTCTCGCCTTCATTGGCGCAGTCGCAGTTGTCGTGGACCATCGTCTTGGCGACCTCGGCATGACGCAACCAGGCCTTGACCGTCGGCATCTTCTCGAGGCTGTCGGGATTGAGCACCGCGCGCATGGCGCCGCAATCGGAGTGCCCGCACACGATGATGTGCTGTACGCCAAGGGCGAGTACCGCGTACTCGATGGCCGTGGAAACACCGCCGTTCATCTGGCCGTAGGGAGGGACTACGTTACCCACGTTGCGGGTCACGAACAGGTCGCCGGGCGAACTTTGAGTAATCAGCTCAGGCACGATGCGCGAGTCGGCGCACGTAATGAACATCGCGCGCGGGCTCTGGGCCGTGGCGAGTTTCTTGAAGAGTGCTTCCTGCTGGGGGAAGACGTCGTGATGAAAATGCAAAAAACCGTCGACGATATGCTGCAGCGCTGCATCGGCGGTTTCCGCCACTTGAGGGGCTGAAGCCGACGCAGCCAACGGCTGTTTATCCTTATCACTCATGATTCAACCTCTTGATCAATGCAGGGGAAGTGTTCAGCTCAGTTCTGACGCCCGGGCGGTTAAATAGTTGGGAAACTCCGCCAATCAGGGCGCCGACTCATCAGTCACTCGTTGAACAAGGTACCCCTCGAAACTTAACTCAAACTGAATGAACCGCTCTAGATCGGGGGTTTCAGTGATATCAAAACGCGACCATTCCTACAGCAGTTTCGCATTTGTCTTCTTCAGTCTACAACAATGCCATTTGCCTGCCCGGTGGGCAAAATGCCGTGCAATCGAGATTGAAGCCTTCACGGCGATTGAGCCCCAGACGTTTGATCGCCTTGCTGAAACGCTGCGCCAGCAGATCGGCAAACGGGCCCTCACCGCGCATACGCACACCGAAACGGCTGTCATACACCTCGCCACCACGCACCTGACGCACCAGGCTCATCACATGCGCCGCGCGCTGCGGGTAATGCGCCGCCAGCCACTCCTCGAACAGCGGCGCCACCTCGAGCGGCAGACGCAGCATCATGTACGCGGCACTTTGCGCACCTGCGGCATGGGCCTCGGTAAGCAGGCTTTCCAACTCACTGTCGTTGATCATCGGAATCATCGGCGAGCACAGCACACCGACCGGGATACCCGCCTCCCGCAGCACCCGTATTGCCCGCAACCGCGCCTTGGGCGCCGCTGTACGTGGCTCCAGAATGCGTTTGAGTTCATCGTCGAGGCTGGTGAGGCTGATCATTACCGCCACAAGCCGTTGCCGGGCCAGTTCGGCAAGCAGGTCCAGGTCGCGCAGGATCAACGAGCCCTTGGTGATGATGGTCACCGGGTGCCGATAACGCAGCAGCACTTCAAGGGTTTGGCGGGTGATCCTGTATTCACGCTCGATAGGCTGGTACGGGTCGGTATTGGAGCCCAGGTTGATCGGCGCGCACACATACCCCGGCTTCGACAGTTGCTGTTCCAGCACGTCGGCGGCATTGCTCTTGGCAATCAGCCGGGTTTCGAAATCCAGCCCCGGCGACATGTCCCAGTAGGCATGGCTGGGCCGTGCATAGCAGTAGATGCAGCCATGTTCGCAGCCGCGATAAGGGTTGATGGAGCGATCGAACGGCAAGTCTGGCGAGTTATTGCGGGTGATGATGGTCTTGGCCGTTTCGATGCGCACTTCGGTACCCTGGGTAGGCGGCACTTCCTGGTACCAGCCGTCGTCCTCGGCCACGCTGACGGTGGGCGCGAAACGGTTGTGCAGGTTGGTGGCCGTGCCCCGGCCACGGGGTGGCAGTGCAGTGGTCATGAAAACGCCTCGATACTGTTTTTATATACAGTATCGAGGCGCGCGGTTTCTGACCAGTGCCGTCTGGCGGTCAGTGCTTTTGCGTGACCTGCCCCAGATCGTCACCCGAGGTGGTGCGCATATCGCTTTTGCGCAGATCGGCCACGTCGCTTGCGCTCACGGGTGCGCCCTGATTGCCCCAGCTGCCGCGGATAAAACTGACCACATCCGCCACTTCCTGGTCCGACAAGCGCCAGGCGAATGCCGGCATGGTGAAGGTCGACGGCGCGGCGTGAGTGGCGGGCAAGGTGCCGCCGTTCAACACGATGTTGATCAATGATGTGGCGTCCGCCGTCTGCAGCACCGGGTTGCCCGCGAGCGCCGGGAACACCCGCGTATAACCATGCCCATCGGTACGGTGGCAGGCCGCGCAGTTGTCGATATATACCGAGGCGCCCGGCTTGCTGTCATCCCCCTTCCAGAGCGCCTGGGCCACTTGTTGGTCGTACGAGTGCGGCTGGTCCTTGGGGTCCACCGCCGGCAGGCTCTTGAGGTAGCGGGCGATAGCGGTCAGATCGTCCTGCGATATGTATTGCATGCTGTGGACCACCACATCGCTCATGCCGCCAAACACCGCGCTGCGATCACTGCGACCGGTCTTGAGAAATTGCACCAGTTGCTCTTCGCTCCAGCTGCCGAGGCCGTCCTTGTGGTCGCCGCGCAGGCTTTTCGCAATCCAGCCTTCCAGGGGCGCGCTGCCGGACAGGAATGCGCTGCCGTCAGCGGCGCTCAGGGCTTTTTCCTGCATGGTCAGGGCGCGGGGCGTATGGCACGCACCGCAATGGCCAAGGCCTTCGACCAGGTAGGCGCCACGGCTGACCACTGGGTCGGCGGTGGCTTGTGCCTGATGTTCCTCGACCGATGGCGCGAACATCCAGCGCCATGCCGCCAGGGGCCAGCGCATGCTCAACGGCCAGGGAATATCACTGTCCCGGTTCTCCTGGGCGACCGGCTCGACGCCTTTCATGAAGTAGGCATATAACGCCTGCATATCGCTGTCGCTGACGCGCGCGTAAGACGGGTAGGGCATTGCCGGGTAAAGCGTACTACCGCTCTTGGCGACGCCATGGCGCACGGCCTTGTCGAAGTCTTCGAAGCTGTAGTCTCCCAGGCCGGTCTTGTCCGGTGTGATGTTGGTGGAATAAATCACGCCAATGGGGGTTTCCATCGGCAGGCCGCCGGCGAATGGCTTGCCGCCCTTGGCGGTGTGGCAAGCCACACAATCACCGGCGCGGGCCAGGTATTCACCTTGCTTGATCAGGTCGGTTTCAGCCGCGCTGACCGAGCAACTGCTGAACAGCGCCAGAGAGGCGATAACGAGTGCTTTCATGGTCATCGCTCCTTATGCCTGAACCAGCGGGCCGGGGTTTTTCAGGTACTGTTCGCGGATCGCACGGGCCGACCAGTAGGTCAAAGCTGCCACCAGACCGGTAGGGTTGTAGCCCAAACCTTGTGGGAAAGCGGACGCCCCTGGGACAAACACGTTGTGTACATCCCAGCTCTGCAGGTAACGGTTCAACGCGCTGGTTTTCGGGTCGGTGCCCATGATCGCGCCGCCGTTAAGATGAGTGGTCTGGTACGACGCCGTATTGAAATGCTCACCGACCTTTTTGCCGAGAACGGCGATCGCCTTGGGATTCATGGCCTGGGCGACCTTGCCCATTTTTTCCATCATGAAGCGGTTCATCTTGATGTCGTTTTCCTGCCAGTCGAAGGTCATCCGCAACAGCGGCAGGCCGTAGGCATCGCGGTAAACCGGGTCCAGATCCAGGTAATTGCTGCGGTAGGACTGATGTGCGCCGTGGGAATCCATCGACACTTGGTGGGTGTAGTAATCGGCGGTGGCACGCTTCCACGCGCTGCCCCAGGCCGGCGTGCCCGGAGGGTTGGAGGTGCCGGCAATCGGCCGGCTGCCCGCCTGGTTGACCCACATCGGCGAGCCGCCCACGAAGCCGTGCGGGCCATGGTCGAAGTTGTCGGCATTGAAGTCATCAATGGCCACGCCATTGCCGCCCGCGCCGATAAAGTTGTTGGTGTGGGTGTCCTTGTCGAAGAACGCCTTGATGGTGCCCATGTTCTGGTAGGCAAAGTTCCTGCCCACCACGCCTTCGTTGGTAATCGGGTCGTAAGGCTTGCCGATGCCCGACAGCAGCATCAGGCGCACGTTGTGGAACTGGAACGCGCCGAGGATCACCAGGTCCGCGGGCTGTTCGCATTCCCGACCCTGGCTGTCGACATAGCTCACACCGGTGGCTTTCTTCCCGGTGCTGTCGAGGTTGACCTTGAGCACGTGGGAATTGGGCCGCAGCTCGAAATTCGGCACTTGGCGCAACGCCGGCAGAATGTTCACGTTGGGCGACGCCTTGGAGTACATGTAGCACACGTAGCCGCTGCAAAAGCCGCAGAAGTTACACGGTCCCATCTGCGCGCCGTAAGGGTTGGTGTAAGGCCCCGAGGTATTGGCCGACGGCAGGTTGTAGGGTTTGTAACCCACATCAGCAGCCGCTTTCTGAAACAGCTGCGCGGAGACCGTGTTTTTCTGTGCCTCCAGCGGGAAGGGGTTCGAGCGATCCGGTGCATACGGGTTGCCGCCGCGACCTTCACCCACCAATTGACCCTTGACGGTCCACGCCTGGCCGGAAGTGCCAAAGACCTTTTCCGCGTAATCGAAAAACGGCTCCAGCTCTTCGTAGCTGACACCGAAGTCCTGGATGGTCATGTCCTTGGGAATGAAGTGCTTCCCATAGCGCTCTTCGTAGTGGCTGCGCATGCGCAACTCGATGGGGTCGACACGAAAATGCACGCCGGACCAATGCAGGCCTGCGCCGCCGACACCGTTACCGGGCAAGAAGGCGCCGAGCTGACGGTTGGGCAGGGCGACGTCATTCACACTATGGCGAATGGTCACCGTCTCTTTGGAAATGTCCTGGAAGAGTTTTTTACGCACGCTGTAGGTCAGTTCATCAATGACCTGGGGATAGTTGCCGTCCGGGTAGGTGTCCTGCATCGGGCCGCGCTCCAGCGCTACCACGTTGAGGCCGGCCTCGGTCAGCTCCTTGGCCATGATCGCGCCGGTCCAGCCGAAGCCCACGATCACCGCGTCCACTTTCTTCATGATGGTCGCCACGGTCATGCCCTCTCGCCGCGAATGGAAACAGCCGGGAAGGGGTATTGCTCATTGCGCTCCACCCAATCCATGAAATCGGCGCGGGCGCCGGGGAAACCGATCATGGTCCAGCCGACCATGCCTTTGTTGCCGCCGTGGATGGGATCGCAGAAGAAGCCCTCCTTGGTGTTCTGCAACAACAGGTTGAAGAACATCTTTGCTGGCACCGCCTCGAAGTGAGCGCTCACTTCGCTGCCACCCGCTTCCAGGCGGCGCAACATATCGTCTCGGGTAGCGCTGTCTTGCGCGGCAAAAACTTTACCGTTGAACGCTTTCGACCAGGCATCCGTCGCGGCGATACCCAGGCGATAGATTTCCCTGGGCACTAATTTGCTCTGCCAGCCCATCTCCGGCGCGGCGTCGGCATTGAAGGGGCCTTGCATGAACCACAGGGCGCCACTGGCGTACGGGGTGTTCATCTGACGGTCGATGTATTCCGGCGCGCCAGCCTCCAAGGCACCTGGGCCCTGAGCATCAGCGGGAATCAAACGCTCCACGGCAGCGTTGATAAACGCCCACTCCTCGGCGGTGAAATAAGTCGGCTCATACGCCTTGTCACTGGGAGCCGGCTGGGTTGGCGCGGCCTGGACAGGCTCGGGCGTCGCCATCAGCATCGAACCGCCAAGGCCGGTACTGGCAACCGTGACCACCGGGATCAAGGTCAAGGATTTGCGCAAAAAATCACGCCGGGGGTTGTCTTGATCTTGATCAGACATGGGTGCACCTCATCATGTGGTCACGGATTTGGCCGCCGCTTCTGGGGAGCGACTTGGCTTTTTTTGCCGCGAGCGGCAATCAATGGTTACAAATGATAGCAGGCTAAGCATGTGGAGGAGGAGTTCAGCGACCTAAGTCGCATACAGGCGGGCAAAAAAATGGGAGGGGGCTTGCTTCTGATGGCGTAGGTATACACAACTCTGTAGCGCTCAACCGTAACCACGATGCGAAGCGAGTCGCTCTTGATCTTGATCTGCTTTTGATCTCAGGCGCCCCGTTAAACCACGCTGGCCGAACGCAGGCTTGAATCCGTGGGTAACCCGGCAGGACGCCGGGTTAGCCGC
>NZ_KZ478012.1 GCF_002837185.1 Pseudomonas fluorescens
TACGCTGCGTCTTGTTACGCACCATCGGCACCGGGTTCGAAACCAGATGCTCGCCAGCCTGCAACGGCGCCACCGGCACTGCCTTGATCGGCGTCGCCGCACTGCTCAGCAGCACCGGCTTGAGCGCTTCGCCATGCCCCACCAGGCGAACGTTCCCGAACTGCTCGGCTATCTGCTCCAGCCACCTGCGCACCCGGCGCGACTTGATGCCAGCCAGCACTTTCGTGCTCATGCGCACCACAATACCCATGCCGCCCGTCGCCAGGCCCAGTAACAGATTGATGACGACCTCGGCGCCAATCTCGCCCAGCATTTCGTTCATATAGGGCGGTGGCAGCATCCGCATCCAGCTGACCAGCGCCGCCAGGTGAATGAACAGCAAAGGCTCGTCGCTCAGCACCAGCAGACCCTTGGCGAGCGTCTCGGCACTTAACGTCAGTAATTTTTCAAACTCGTCTTGGGAAAAGTAGTGCAGCAGCTTTTCAGCATTGGCCAGGGGGGCTGACAGCCACTGAAATAACTGCTCTACGTCGTCCCAGATTGAGTAAAGGGAGTCGCTGAAACCTCGGGCATAGGCGCCGTACAGCGAAAGGTAGCGTTCGAGGAAGTTTGCCTCGGAGTACCCCTTCCACAGGGGTTCGAAAGTGGTCCCCCACTCACTGCGCAACCAGCCTTCCAGTGACGCAATGACCGACTGATAAGAGGCGTACAGCGCCTTGAAATGCTGCGAAGAAACGTCGGGGTAGAAACTGACTCGGTACTTCTGGTTGCGATCACACTCGGTGATTTCCAGAATGCCGCTGGGACCGATGGTCTTATGGATAGGGGCCCCCAGCGGACCGCCGTCTGGATCGATGCGCTGCACCACGACCGGTGTGTTGCCGATCGGCACGAACCGCGAACTCTGGAACATATGCACCAGGGTCAACGTGCCGTTGGCTGTACACGTGGCGACCGTGCTGCTGGGAAAGAGGGACCGATTGATCGGCGCTACGAGCGCCACTTCTTCTCCCACCTTGAACACTTGCTCGACATTCAGTGCCGAGAAGCTGAAAAAGCTTTCAGCCCAGGTGTCGTATGGGTGCAGGCATCCCCGGAAATCGCTGAGGATGGATTCGACGTCCCGCGTCTTTGCATCCATCGCGGCCAACACCAGGAAGCCAATGGCTTGGCTGGTTGCGTCGATCATGGGTGAGCCCTGTCGATCAGGGCTTTAACCGGAAAAACCATCTGCAATCCCTCGCACTGTTTGATCAGGCGAGGGACTTTGCAGCGGTTCTCGGGGCGGCGGAGTAGAGCTTATCCGACACTTATGTGGGAAGTTTCAGCCAGAGCCGCATCCAGTTCGGCATACCCGCGAACCCCGGTTAGACTTGCCTGTCGATATCCCCATCGCCCGACCCGCCGTCTACCAAGGAAGCCTTATGTATTCAAGCCGCCTGATTCTCTGCCTCGCAACGTTGCTGGTGCTGGCCGGTTGCTCCACCTCACGCGGCCCGCAGCAACCCGAGCGCAGCGAGGCCGAGGTGAAGACGCAGATCGTGCGCCTGCTGCCGGCCAAGGTCGCGGACCGCGAAGGTTGGGCCCAGGATATCTACACCGCGTTCGACACCCAGAAGATCTACCCCAGCACCGAAAACATCTGCGCCGTACTGGCGGTGACCGAGCAGGAGTCTACTTTTCAGGTCGACCCACCGGTGCCGGGCATGGGCAAGATCGCCCAGGATGAAATCCTGCGGCGTGCCGGGAAGGTTCATGTGCCGGCGTTTGTCGTGCGCAGCGCTTTGCAATTGCGTTCGCCCAGCGGCAAAACCTACGCCGAGCGTTTGAATGCCGCGCGCACCGAGAAGGACCTGAGCGGGATCTTCGACGATTTCATCAGCGTCGTGCCGCTGGGCAACACACTGTTCGGCGGCTTCAACCCGGTGCACACCGCCGGCCCGATGCAGGTCAGCATCGACTTTGCGCAGAAACAGGCGCGGGGTTATCCCTATCCGGTGGACGGTACGATTCGCCGCGAAGTGTTCACTCGACGTGGCGGCATGTACTTTGGTATCGCCCATCTGCTGGGTTACCCGGTCAGCTATGACCAGCCGCTGTATCGCTTCGCCGATTTCAATGCGGGTTGGTACGCCAGCCGCAATGCCGCGTTCCAGGCCGCTGTCAGCCGTGCTTCAGGCACCGAACTGGCGCTGGATGGGGATTTGATTCGCTATGGTTCGTTGCTGCCCGGCACCACTGAGCTGGCGGTGCGTTCGCTGGGGGCGAAATTGGATATGCGCAACCCGAGCATTCGCAGCCAACTGGAGCAAGGCGATGCGTTGGACTTCGAGGACACCACCCTCTACAAGCGCGTGTTCGCCCTGGCCGGCAAGCCGCTGCCGCGGGCGATCCTGCCGGGCATCGTGCTCAAGAGCCCGAAGATCACCCGAAACCTGACCACGGCGTGGTTTGCAAAGCGGGTGGATGAGCGGTATCAGCGTTGTATGAAGCGCTGATTTCTTGCGGCGTTTGATCGTTCCCACGCAAGGGCACTATCAATCTCGGATAAAGAAAAGGCCCGGTTTTCGTGGAACCGGGCCTTTTCCGTGTTGCTCTTGGATCATCAGCCGCGTTCGAGGGCCAGGGCTACGCCTTGGCCACCACCGATGCACAGCGTCGCCAAGCCTTTCCGGGCGTCGCGCTTGATCATTTCATGCAGCAGGGTCACCAGCACGCGGCAGCCTGAAGCACCAATCGGGTGGCCGATGGCGATGGCGCCGCCGTTGACGTTGACCTTGTCGGCGTCCCATTCCAGCTCTTTGCCCACTGCCAGGGATTGCGCGGCGAAGGCTTCGTTGGCTTCGATCAAATCCAGGTCGCCCAATTGCCAACCGGCCTTGTCCAGGCAGCGGCGGGTGGCTGAAACCGGGCCGATGCCCATGATCGCCGGGTCGACCCCGGCGTTGGCATAGCTGGCGATGCGTGCCAGCACGGGCAGGCCGAGGGCCTTGGCTTTGGTGGCGCTCATCAACAGCACCGCTGCGGCGCCGTCGTTAAGGCTGGAGGCGTTGCCGGCGGTGACGCTGCCGTCCTTTTTAAAGGCGGGTTTGAGCTTGGCCAGGGACTCGGCGGTGGTACCGGCACGCGGCTGTTCGTCCACGTCAAAGACCAGCGGGTCGCCTTTGCGCTGGGGAATCAGGATCGGCGTGATCTCATCGGCAAACCGTCCGGCTTCGATGGCGGCGATCGCTTTTTGCTGGGAGGCAGCGGCAAAGGCGTCCTGTGCCTCACGGCTGATGCCGTACTTGTCCACCAGGTTTTCGGCGGTGATGCCCATGTGGTAGTCGTTGAACGCATCCCACAGGCCGTCGGTGATCATGCTGTCGATCATCTTGGCGTGGCCCATGCGCAAACCGGTGCGCGCGGCGGGCAATACGTATGGCGCCAGGCTCATGTTTTCCATGCCGCCGGCGATGATCACGTCCGCGTCGCCGCAACGGATCGCCTGTGCACCCAGATGCAGGGCCTTGAGGCCCGAGCCGCACACCTTGTTCAGGGTCAGGCTCGGCACGGCGTGGGGCAGGCCGGCGAGAATCGAAGCCTGGCGCGCCGGGTTCTGGCCGCTGCCTGCGGTGAGTACCTGGCCCAGGATGACTTCATCCACTTCGGCCGGGTCGAGGCCGGTCTGCTCCAGCAGGCGGCGAATCACCGCAGCGCCCAGTTCAGGGGCCGGGATAGTGGCCAGCGAACCCTGGAAGCTGCCCACGGCGGTGCGGGTGGCAGCAACAATCACGACGTCTTGCATGGAATCTGTCCTCACTGGAAATGCATTTCTGGAACGTGGTCCGGGACGATCAGTTTACCGGCGGTCTTGCTGACAATCTCTTCAACGCTGACGCCAGGTGCGCGTTCCTTGAGGACAAAAGCGCCATTTTCGATTTCCAGGTAGGCCAGGTCCGTCAGCACACGCTTGATGCAGTGGGCGCCGGTCAGCGGCAGGCTGCACTGGCTGAGCAATTTCGACTCACCGTCCTTGGACGCATGGGTCATGATCACGATGATATTTTCCGCACCGGCCACCAGGTCCATCGCGCCGCCCATACCCTTGACCAACTTGCCGGGGATCATCCACGAGGCGATGTTGCCTTGTACGTCGACTTCGAAGGCGCCGAGTACAGTGAGGTCGACGTGGCCGCCGCGAATCATCGCGAAGGACTCGGCGGAGGAGAAAATCGAGGCGCCGATGCGCGCGGTGACGGTTTGTTTGCCGGCGTTGATCATGTCGGCGTCAATGGTGTCTTCAGTCGGGAACGGTCCCATGCCGAGCAGGCCATTCTCCGATTGCAGCATCACTTCCATGCCTTCGGGAATGTAGTTGGCCACCAGGGTTGGAATGCCGATGCCGAGGTTGACGTAGAAACCGTCCTGCATTTCGCGGGCGACGCGTTGAGCCATTTGTTCGCGGGTAAGAGCCATGGTTGATTCCTCTTATTGTTCTGGACGTGGATTATTTGCGGACAGTGCGCTGTTCGATGCGCTTCTCGAAGGTGCCGCAGATGATCCGGTCGACGTAGATGCCAGGGGTGTGGATCTGCGCCGGGTCCAGTTCGCCCGGTTCGACGATTTCCTCGACTTCGACTACGGTGATTTTGCCGGCGGTGGCGGCCAGCGGGTTGAAGTTCTGGGCGGTGTGACGATAGATGACGTTGCCGAAGTGGTCGGCTTTCCAGCCTTTGACGATAGCGAAGTCACCGGTGATGGACTCTTCCATCAGGTAGGGGCGACCGTTGAACTCGCGGGTTTCCTTGCCTTCGGCGACAGGGGTACCGACGCCGGTGGCAGTGAAGAAGGCCGGGATGCCGGCACCGCCTGCACGCATTTTTTCCGCGAGGGTGCCCTGGGGGGTCAGTACCACTTCGATTTCGCCGCTGAGCAACTGCTTTTCGAACAGGGCATTTTCGCCCACGTAGGAAGCGATCACTTTGCGGATCTGCTTTTCTTCCAGCAGCACGCCCAGGCCGAAACCGTCGACGCCGCAGTTGTTGGACACTACGGTCAGGTCACGGGTGCCTTTGCGCTTGATCTCGGCGATGAGGTTTTCTGGAATGCCGCACAGGCCAAACCCGCCGGAGAGTATGGTCATGCCGTCTTTCAGGCCTGCCAGCGCTTCTTCGTAGGACGCCACGCGCTTATCGAAACCTGCCATATGCACCTCTTTTATTGTTAGTGGGCCAGCCAATGGATTGAGTGTTGCGCTGAAGGATTGATTTGTTAAGTTGTTTTTTAAGGTTGATTGGTTTGGAAAACAGCATAATCAGCCTCAAGCCGCAAGCTTCAAGCCTAGTCGGCCACTGCTTTGACTTGCAGCTTTCAACTTGTCGCTTGGAGCTTCCTATGACCATTAAACAAATGCGTGCCTTCCTGGCCGTGGCCCAGAGCCTGAGTTTTGCCGCTGCATGTGAGCGTCTGCACCTGTCCCAGTCGGCGCTGAGCCTGACGATCAAAGGCCTGGAAGAAGGGTTGGGCGGGCGCCTGTTCAGCCGTAATACACGCAATGTCGCGCTGACGCCCGAAGGCGAATCACTGTTGCCGCTGGCGCGTCGATTGATTGCCGACTGGGACAACGCCGAGGACGAGCTGCGCCAACGCTTCACCCTGCAACGCGGGCGTGTGACGGTGGCGGCGATGCCGTCATTTGCCGGCAACCTGCTGCCACCGATTCTGAAGATATTCCGCGCGCGTTACCCTCAGGTGAACGTGACGGTGCATGACCTGATCAACGAGCACGTGCTGGAGATGGTGCGCGACCGCCAGGTGGAACTGGGCGTGGCGTTCCAGCCGTCCGACGGTTCGTCACTGGCGTTCACGCCGTTGTACCTGGACCGGTTTATCGCAGTGGTGCCGGGAGATTCGCCTTTGGCGCGATTGGCTGAGGTCGACTGGAAAAGCCTGCTGGAGCAACCCTTCATTACTCTCCAGCGTCCATCGACGGTCCGGGTCATGCTCGAAGAGCACTTGGGCGCGTTGCAGATGAACCTGCCCGTGGCGTTGGAAAGCCATCAATTGGCTACGGTGGGCAAGATGGTTGCCAGCGGCTTGGGCGTCAGCGCTGTGCCGGCGTTATGCGCACGGCAGATGGAGGAGGCGGGCGCCCATTGCATCACCTTGACCGGCCCGGTAATCGAGCGGCCCATTGGCGTACTGACCAAACCGGGGCATGAGCTTTCGGCAGCGGCGCAGGTGCTGTTCGATATCTTTAAAGATGAAGCGGGGAAGGGGCGGTTTCCAACTTTCTGAATACGCCACGAACAAAAAGTGGGGGCCGGCAAGCCAGCCCCCACTTTAGAACAACAACGACTCAGTAGTAACGATCAATCACTTTAACTTGCGAGCTGTCTTTGAAAGAAGCCCAGGCATTGTTAAGTGTGTCGAACACCTGCTCGATAAAGTTGCGATCGGCCGCCGCTTTCTTGCCGACATAACCCTGGCCGCGACGGTACATCTTCAGGCGCGCCGCCAGTTCACGGTGATTGCGGTCGAATTCGGCTTCTTCGGTGTGGGGCGCCACGCAGTCAAGTTGAACTTCACCCGATTTGCCAATCCACAGGATATGGTCGTCGAGTGTGTCTTTCTGCGCGGCGAACATCTCAGCCAATTCATCGATAGTGGGTTGGTTGTTCAGATTCATGTGTAAGCCCCTTGACCAGTTGGCGATCTATCAATTGATTCGTTGAAAACTTCAAAGTTGTCTCCGGCTCAGAAAACCGGGCGTCAGTGACGGTCTGCCAAATACGGGCAGGGTCGTGAACCGAAGCATGTAGTTTTGCTGATGAACCGCTACGCAATGCATTCATAACGAAGACAAGCAGCGCTTTAGCTCCTTGTACCGTTCCCTTTCCGGGCCAGTCAGCTTCATCAATCTGCCTTGTGGGCAGTGCACATCCGGGAAAACAGCTCGGCGGTCAGACGAGCCTGTTCAAAACGCGTGTTACCAACACTCCCGATCCGGGAGACGTCTCGATAATGCAAGGACAAAAAGCTTACGTCAACGATTATGTAGTGATTATTTTAAGGCACTACATAAAACGCTGTGGGGGCGGGAAGATGCAGGAAAAACGTGACTTGGGCGTCATTTTTCGTGCGGTGGGTCGCGTGATAGCGTTTAGTGAAGTGGATAAGTTGCACGCGGCGCCTGTGGGTTTTTCGCGAGCAAGCTCGCTCCTACAGCCGCTCGACCAGCAGAGGTAGCAATTGCTCACACTGCGCTTCGATCTTTACCTGCAGCAGCTCATCCCCGCGGGTCTTGCCCAGGTTGATGGCAATCACCGGCTTGCCCTGTTCCACCATTGCCTTGCACAGGCGAAAGGCCGAATAAGCCATCAGCGATGAACCCACGACCAGCAGCCCCTCGGCATCGTGCACAGCAGCCATGGCGCTGGCTGCGGTAGCAGGTGCCACGTTTTCACCAAAAAACACCACGTCCGGTTTCAGCCGTTGCCCCTCGCAATGGGGGCAGCATGGGACCTGGAAGCGCTCCTCGAAAACAGGGTCGAGCAAGGTATCGCCGTCAGGCGCTTGCACCGCATGGACGTGCGCGAAGTGTGGGTTGTCGATTTCCATCTGCCGCTGGATCACGTCGCGTCCGCTACGCTGCTGGCAATCCAGGCACAGCACCCGGTGCAAGCTGCCATGCAACTCGATCACATCGTGGCTGCCGGCCTGATCGTGCAGCGTGTCGACGTTTTGCGTGATCAGGCCACTGATGATCCCCCTTTGCTGTAGGGTCGCCAGGGCCTGATGCGCCTTGTTCGGCCGGGCAAGGCGCACCCGTGGCCAACCCAGCATAGCCCTGGCCCAATAACGGCGGCGTGCTTGCGCGGTGGCGAGGAAGTCCTGGTACATCATCGGCGCTTTGCCCCGGCGCACTCCGTCGCTGTCACGGTAGTCGGGGATGCCCGACGAGGTGCTGATGCCCGCACCGGTCAGCACCAGGAAGCGCTTTTCGGCCATCGCCCGATGCAGCGTGTCGAGGTGGTCTGCTTGATGTTCCAGCGTGTCGAGCATGGGATCTCCTATTCGCCGCGGATGTACTGCTCCAGCTGTTTGATCAAGGCGTCTTGTTCAGCAATGGCTTCCTTGACCAGGTCGCCGATGGACAACAGGCCGAGCAGTTTGCCGTCTTCGACGACCGGAAGGTGGCGCAGGTGACTGTCGGTCATGATGTTCATGCACGCCTCGACCGTTTTGTGGGTATCTACGGTGATGACCGGGGAGCTCATCACGTCGTCAACGCGGGTGGTCACCGACGACAGCCCCTTGAGGATGAGTTTACGTGCGTAATCGCGCTCGCTGATGATCCCCACCACTGCGCCGTCCCTGACCACTGGCAAAGCCCCGACGTTTTTCTCGGACATGCGCACCAGCGCTTCAAACACGGTGTGGTCCCACTGGATGGTGTGGACGTCCTGGTTCTTCTGGTCCTTGGCTTTGAGCAATTCTGCGACGGTTTTCATGGCGGCCACTCCGGTGTTGTTGTTAGGTAGTCAGCTATCCCCTACAGAATCCTAGACGCACTACGTTGCAGCAAGGTCCAAAGCGGCGTTAAACCCGTCGAAAAGCGTCATTCGCCGGATTATTTTGCACTCTACCCGGCATTTGCCGGCTTTTTTGCCCGCTTGGGGTTGGCCGCCGTCTTGCGTGGCGCGCTCTTGCGTTTGGTTTTCCACGCCGCCGCGCCTTTGCTTGCCGGGCTGGCGGGGGCGGTAATGGTCATGCGCATGCCATTGCAGCGAGCCACCTGCTTGCTCATCCACGCCGCTTGTTTGGCGACGAACTCTTCCAGACTCATTTCGCCACTTTGCACCATATCCAGCGCCTGCTCCCAGATGGCGGTGGTGCCGGGGTCGGCAATGGCGCGAGGCACTGCGTCAATCAGGCTGAAAGCCGCTGCGGTGGCTGACAGTGCCTTGCCGTTCTTCACCAGGTAACCGCGGTCCAGCAGGCCCTGGATAATCCCCGCGCGGGTGGCTTCGGTACCAATGCCGGTGGTGTCCTTGAGCTTCTGCTTGAGCAGCGGATCCTCCACCAGCTTGGCGACGTTTTTCATCGCTTTGATCAGGTCGCCTTCAGTGAAAGGCTTGGGAGGTTGGGTCCACAGGTCCTTCAGGTTGACCTTGGCCACCGCGCAGTCCTGGCCTTGCACCAGCATCGGCAAGGCTTGAGGAGCAGGGGTGTCCCGGCCTTTGGCGGGGGCAAGGGCTTCGGGCAATGCGCGTTTCCAGCCCGGTTCGATGATGACTTTGCCCACTGCACGTAACGCCTGGCCTGCACAGTCGAAGTCCGCCTGGGTACGGTCGTATTCATGGTTGGGCAGAAATTGCGCCAGGTAGCGTGCGCGTATCAGCGTGTAGACCGCGCGGTGCTTGCCGGTGAGTTGCCCGACGTCCTTGCCGGCCCCGGTGGGGATAATGCCGTGGTGGGCGCTGACCTTGGCGTCGTTCCAGGCGCGTGAGCGTCGATTGGGGTCTATGTAGACCATCAGATCGCCTACGGCCGGATCCGCGCGGCCGAGTGCGGCGAGAATCTTCGGCGCTTCACTGTGCTGGCTCAGCGGCAGGTAGCCGCAATCGCTGCGCGGGTAGGTGATGACCTTGTGGGTTTCGTAGAGCGATTGGGCGATATCGAGCGTTTCCTGGGCGCCGAGGCCGAGCTTTTTGGAGCAGATTTCCTGCAGGGTGCCGAGGTCGAAGGGCAGGGGGGCGACCTCACGCATGCGCTCGGTGCGCAGCTTTGCCAGTCGCGCGTCGGCCGCCAGGCTCATGGCGTCGGCGGCGTCCCGGGCCAGTTGCGGGTTGAGGCAACGGCCCTGGTCATCGCAGGCATCGTCGGCGGCGCGCCATTGGGCGGTGAAAGTCATGCGTTCGTGGCGCAGGTCCACATCGATAGCCCAATACGCCACCGGGATGAAATCGGCGATGCTGCGGTCACGGTCGACCACCAGGCGCAGGGTTGGGGTTTGCACGCGGCCTACCGGCAATACCCCCTGATAGCCGGATTGACGTCCGAGCAACGTAAACAAGCGGCTCATGTTCATGCCGATCAGCCAGTCGGCACGTGAGCGGCCCAGGGCCGAGTGGTACAGGTTGAAGGTTTGCGCCCCGGGCTTGAGTGCGGCCAGCGCCTTGCGGATGGAGGCATCATCCAGCGCAGACAGCCACAACCGCTGGATCGGCCCTCGATAACGGCAATGTTCCACCAGTTCACGGGCGATCATTTCACCCTCGCGGTCGGCATCGGTCGCGATCACCAGTTCCCCGGCTTCTCCCAGCAGGCGCTTGACCACCTTGAACTGGCTGGCAGTTCTGGGCTTGACCTGCATCTTCCATTTTTCCGGGACGATCGGCAGGTCGGTGAGCACCCAGCGTTTGTACTTGGCGTCATAAGCGTCAGGCGGGGCGGTTTCCAGCAGGTGGCCGATGCACCAGGTGACTGTGACCCCGTTGCCCAGCCAGCATCCATCGCCCCGGCGACTGGCGCCGAGCACGGCCGCGATGTCCTTGGCCTGGGAGGGTTTTTCACAGAGGTACAGCTGCATGGTCATCACATCGTATCGGGTTGATGCCTTGCAGGATGCTTAGTCGGAGAGAAATGAGCAACTGTTATCTGTATGGATGTACAGCTGAAAGTTTCAGGCTGGAAGCTTCAAGCTTCAAGCTTCAAGCTTCAAGCTGCGAGCTTCAAGCTTCAAGCTTCAAGCTTCAAGCTTCAAGCTTCAAGCTTCAAGCTTCAAGCTGCAAGCCAAGCTGATCAGCTTTTACTTGCAGCTTGCAGCTCACAGCTTGCAGCTCACCGCTTGCAGCCCACCGCTCACTCAACCCCTATCAATATCCACATGCCGCGTTTCTTTAAGACAGAACAGCCCGACGATCAGGCTCACACCGGTCACCACCACCGGGTACCACAAACCATAGAAGATATCCCCGGTGTACACCACCAGGGCAAACGACACGGTCGGCAGGAACCCGCCGAACCAGCCGTTACCGATGTGGTAGGGCAACGACATCGAGGTGTAGCGGATGCGGGTCGGGAACAGCTCCACCATCAGTGCCGCCAAGGGGCCGTAGCACATGGCTGCGATCAGGATCAGTGCCACGATCAGCACCACCACCATCACCTTGTTGACCTGGGCCATGTCCGCCGAGCTCGGGTAGCCGGCCAACGTCACCGCGCCGCGCAATGCCGCTTCGTCAAAGCCATCGATACGTACGTCGCCCACGCTGACTTGCACCGGCGCGCCGGCTGGGGCGGCGACGCTGCTGTAGGGCAGGCCTTGCTTGACCAGAAAGGTCTTGACCTTGTCGCACGGGCTGTCAAAGCGCGCTTTGCCCACCGGGTCGAATTGGAAGGTGCAGGTGGCCGGGTCGGCTTGCACGGTAATCGGTGCTTGCCGACTGGCCTGGTCCATCGCCGGGTTGGTGTAGTGCGCCAGGCCCTTGAAAATCGGGAAATACAACACGGTCGCCAGCAGCAGGCCAAGCATCAGCACCGGCTTGCGCCCGACCTTGTCCGACAGCCAACCAAACAGGATGAAGAACGGCGCGCCAATCACCACGCTGATGATCAGCAACATGTTGGCCAGGGCCGGGTCCATCTTCAGGAACTGAGTGAGGAAGAACAGCACGTAAAACTGCGCCGCATAAAAGGTCACCGCCTGCCCACCGTTGATGCTGAACAGCGCGATCAGTACGACCTTGAGGTTTTCCCACTTACCGAACGACTCGCGGATCGGCGCCTTGCTGACCTTGCCTTCCTCTTTCATTTTCAGGAACGCTGGCGATTCGTGCAGGCTCATGCGAATCCAGGTGGAGATGCCCAGCAACACGATGGAGAACAGGAACGGAATGCGCCAGCCCCACACCTCGAACTGGTCGCCGGTGAAGTAACGGCAGGCCAATACCACCAGCAACGACAGCAACAGGCCGAGGGTGGCGGTGGATTGAATCCAGCTGGTGTGCAAGCCACGTTTGCCGGCAGGCGCATGCTCGGCCACATACGTGGCGGCGCCACCGTATTCACCGCCCAGCGCCAGGCCTTGCAGCATGCGCAGCACGATCAGAATGATCGGCGCAGCGATGCCGATGCTGGCGTAGGTCGGCAACAGGCCCACGCAAAAGGTTGCTACGCCCATCAGAATGATGGTGACGAGGAAAGTGTACTTACGCCCGATCATGTCGCCCAGGCGGCCGAATACCAGCGCGCCGAACGGCCGCACCACGAAGCCTGCGGCGAACGCCATCAGCGCGAAGATAAACGCCGTGGTGTCGTTGACCCCGGCAAAGAACTGTTTGCTGATCACCGCGGCGAGAGCGCCGTAGAGGAAGAAGTCATACCATTCGAAAACCGTCCCGAGGGACGAGGCAAAAATGACTTTCTTCGAGTCGTTGCCGGTGCTCGCATCCATCGCCGAGCCCAGAGGTTGAGCATGTTCTGACATCGGGTAACCCTCACAGTGATTATTTATTGTTGTTCCACTGTCGGCGCCAGGTGCGGCGCCGCTGTTCAGATTGCGTGAACCAGTTCTCTCTCCGGGGCGAGGCTCCTTGTGTTCGGTGAAAGGATCAACTGCGCGGCCTTCTCGGCGATCATCAGCGTCGGTGAACAAGTGTTGCCCGAGGTAATGCGCGGCATGATCGAGGCATCGGCGATGCGCAGGCCCGGCACGCCATGCACGCGCAGCTGTGCGTCGACCACGGCGTCCCTGTCATCGCCCATACGGCAGGTGCCTACCGGATGGAAGATGGTGGTGCCGATACGCGCCGCGGCTTCGTGCAGTTGCTCTTCGGTTTGCAGAGCGTCACCGGGCAGGTATTCAACCGGCTTGAACCGGCTCAGGGCTGGAGCGGCCACGATTCGCCTTGTCAGGCGAATGGCGTCGGCGGCCACGCGCAGGTCTTCGGGGTGGCTGAGGTAGTTGGGCTGGATCAGCGGTGCGTCTGCCGGGTTGGCCGAGCGGATATCGATTCGCCCGCGGCTGTGTGGGCGCAGGTCGCAGACCGAGGCGGTAAAGGCCGGGAACGCATGCAACGGTTCGCCAAAGCGCTCCAGGGACAACGGCTGCACATGGTATTGAAGGTTGGCCGAGGTCTGCTCCGGGCCGGAGCGGGCAAACGCGCCAAGCTGGCTGGGCGCCATCGACAGCGGCCCGCTGCGGTCATACAGGTAGCGCAGGCCCATGCCCATCTTGCCCCATACGGTGCCGGCGATCTGGTTCAGGGTGCGCGCGTTTTCCAGCTTGTAGATCAGGCGCAGTTGCAGGTGGTCCTGCAGGTTGCCCCCCACGCCCGGCAGTTCATGCACCACGTCGATGCCCGCCGGTTTGAGCACATGGGCCGGGCCGATGCCTGAGCGTTGCAGGATGCCTGGCGAGCCGACGGCACCGGCGCACAGCACGATTTCCCTGCAGGCTTTCCAGCTCAGTTGCTGGCCGTGCCGGCGCCCGATCACTTGGGAGGCGCGGCCGTTTTCCAGCACCACGCGGTCGACCTCCACCTCGGTCAATACGGTCAGGTTGGGCCGTTGGCGGACCGGTTTGAGAAACGCCTTGGCCGCATTCCAGCGCACCCCGGCCTTCTGGTTGACCTGGAAATAACCGCAACCTTCGTTATCGCCCTGATTGAAATCGCTGACGTTGGCGATGCCGCTCTGCTGTGCTGCGTCGCGAAACGCATCCAGGATGGGCCAGTGCAGGCGCTGCTGCTCGACGCGCCATTCGCCGCCGTCGCTGTGGAACGGCGAATCGCCGGCGAAATGGTTTTCGCTGTGCTTGAACAGCGGCAATACGTCTTTCCAGGCCCAGCCCGGGTTGCCTTGCGCCGCCCAGCCATCATAGTCCCGGGCCTGGCCGCGCATATAGATCATGCCGTTGATGGACGAGCAACCGCCCAGTACCTTGCCGCGCGGGTAGCTCAGGGCGCGACCTTGCAGACCGGCCTGGGCTTGGGTCTTGAAGCACCAGTCGGTGCGTGGGTTGCCGATGCAGAACAGGTAGCCGACCGGAATATGAATCCAGGCGTAGTTATCGCGACCACCGGCTTCCAGCAGCAGGACGCGATGGGCCGGGTTGGCGGACAGGCGATTGGCCAGCAAGCAGCCGGCGGGGCCGGCGCCGACGATCACATAATCGTATTCAGCAGTTGCAATGGGCATCTGGGGCCTCGCTTGTTTTTCTTATTGGTTCCATCCTAGTTGTTAGTTTTCGTCTTAAAAATGTTAGTTTTTGCCCAGCTGCTGTGCGTTTTTAAACAGCGCTGCCTGCGCGTGCGCAATGGAGGCGATATGTTTGACTGGAATGACCTGCGGTTTTTTCTCGAGTTGCAGCGCAGCGGCCGCCTGCTCACCGCCGCGCAACGGTTGAAAACCACGCATGCCACGGTGGCCCGGCATATCGAGGCCATCGAAAAAAGCCTTGGTACGGCGCTGTTCGTGCAGCACGCCCACGGTTACGAGCTGACGCCGTCCGGCGAAGCCCTGCTCAAACATGCCGAAGCCATGGAAAACGTGGCGCTGTTGGCTGAAGACGAACTCACACACGCGGCGGCGCCCCTGGGCAAGATTCGTCTCGGTGTGGCGGAGGGCCTGGGGGTGATGTTCCTCGCCGGGCACATGGGCGAGCTGTTTGAACGTTATCCCGGCCTGGAAGTGGAATTGGTCGCGGTGCCGCGCTTTGTCAGCATCCTCAACCGCGAAGCGGAAATCAGCATTCACCTGGAACGCCCCAGCGTCGATCAGTTGGTCACCCGTAAACTCACCGATTACCGCCTGGCGCTGTATGCCAGCCGCACTTATCTTGCGCGTCATCCGCCGATTGAAAAACGCGAAGACCTCGCGGCCCATGCGTGGATCGATTACGTCGACGACCTGCTGTTCAGCCAGGAGCTGAAATTGCTCAGCAGCTTTTGTCGCAGTCCCAAGGTGGTCTTTCACAGCACCAGCGTGATTGCCCAGCACCAGGCCGCGCGGTCTGGCTTGGGGATTGCGGTATTACCCTGTTTCATGGCGGCGGGCGATGCGCAGTTGGTGCCGTTGTTGCCGGGGGAGAGCATCCAGCGCAGTTATTGGATCAGTTCGCGGCGGGAGTTGCACAAGTCGGTGCGGTTGCGGGTGTTGTGGGATTATGTGGTGGAGTTGTGCGCGCGGGAGCAGAGCCTGCTGCTGGGCGAAAGCTGACTGACGAAACCGAATCAAACTGTGGGAGGGGGCTTGCCCCCGATAGCAGTAGTCCAGTCATAGTTGCATTGACTGATACAAAGCTATCGGGGGCAAGCCCCCTCACACATTTTAACCCTGCTGTGTCAGGCAGAAATTTAGAGCTTCACCACCTGATGCACCTGCTCGGCACAGGCGCGTGCTTCATCAATCATCTTGCCGAACGCATCGCTGGCCACTTCATCATGGGTCAACCAACGCTTTTTCTGGCTGAGGCGATAATGATAGCGCAGCGTGCCATCCTCCAGTTTTCCGTCCAGGTCCAGGTCGTACCAAGGCGAGCGTACTGCGCAGCCGGGGATAGCTTTTTCCATCTTCGCGCCTGTCAGGGTATAGGTGTAGTCATAGGTTTCAGGGTTGCCCAGATAGAGGTCGGCCTGTTGTCCCTGACGACGGTAATTGATGTAACCCTCCCAGCGATCTTGCAATGACGGATCGGTGTAGACGTAATCATTGCCCAGCTTTTCCAGGGCGCGCTGATCGTTCATCCGTGCGCTGACGCTGTAGCCGTCGTGCACCACAAATGCGCTGGGTGGGCGGGTGATCCGGCAGTCGCTGATGTCGTTGCCGAAGTTGGCGCAGATGTTCTGGTCGGTCGCGGTGCTGCCTTGCTGACGGTCGGCGACGCTCAGTTGCATCAGCGGCAGGCGGCTGAAGGTGATGGTGGCCTCGACCGCGCCATCGCCTTGCTTGCCGAACTGCACGTGTTTGTCCAGGCGCACCGCAACTTCGGGGCGTTCCAGCGCAATATGTTCTTCGCGCACCTGGCTCTGGGCATCGATGACCAGCACCCAGCGATCCTGGATATCGGGCATGGTCTGGCCCGGCGCAAAGACGGGGTTGGTCGGGTCGAGCCACCACACCTGGCCGTTCACTTCGGCGCGCACGATGGCGTGATTGGGCGCCTGGGTGCCCGGAATCAGCAAGGTTTGCGCCGCATCGCCGCGGCTGACCCATGCCGTTTCGGCCTTGATGCCGGTTGCCTTGAGCATCGCTGTCAGCAGGATCGCCAGGTCCTTGCAATCGCCATAACCATGTTCCTCGATTTCCATCAGGTTGAACGGCACATAGCCGCGCTCGGTGGCGCGCCAATCGCCCAGGTAACGGTAGTGATCGTTGATGTGCTGCATCAGCGCGGCGACTCGCTCCGCCGGGGCCAACCGACTGGCAGCGGCCACGGCGGCAGCGGCGTGTGCCGGCAGGCGGGCGCCGAGTATCTGGTTGTAGCGCTGGGCCAGGTCGCCGAAATAGGCCTGGCGCTCCAGGGCGCTGCCCAGCTCCAGGCGCGGGATGCCCAGCAGTGCTGCGTTGGACGGTTCATTGATGTAGTTGAGGTACACCGGTTGCTTTTGCATCACGTCCAGCGTCTTGCCATTGGCCGAAAGCGTCACGTTGAAATCATCGAACAGCTCACTGCGCCACTGGATCGGCCGCTCGGCGGTGAAGCGTGCCTTGAAGCGGTCACGGCGGGCCGCGCTGACGCCGAACTTGAGCACGTAGTGGAACTGGGACATCAGCGGCTTGGCGGCATAGTGCTCGCGTACGGTGTAACGGATGTGCGTGCCCACCCGCAGGTTCGGAAAAGCCAGGGAGGTTTGCTGGTCACGGCTGAAGCCCTGATCCGGATTGGGCGCCGTACGCGTGTCGATTTGCGTGGCGGCGAGGGCGACCGGTTTGGCGCCAGGTTGGGTGGTTTGCGCGCTGATCACTTCAAACCTGTCGCCTTCGGAATAATTGAAGTCGATGCGCGAGAGCATTTCGCGGCCGTTGGGTGTGAGGATCGTGTAGTGGTAGGTGGTGGTGCAATCGGTGCTGGCATCGCGATTGAAGTGGCAGTGCAATTCGGTATCGCTGGCCAGCGGGGCTTCGGCGATGGGTTGCAGGGCTGCGCAGACGGTATGGGAAACCAGCCCCAGACTCATGGCAATCAAAGGGCGGTGAAACGAAAAACGGTACATGGGCGCCTCGGGTGACACATTGAAACAACTACCCGACGGGTAGTGAGAAGGCGCCGGATGATAATCGCTCTCAACGGACAAGGCCAGGATTGTTCGACAATATTTTTGCCTGAAAGGCCCGTCCTAGAGCCTTTCTTTGACGTATGTCAGGTCTTTCGCCTGTTGCCCGTGGTCTTTGACTAGAGGAACCAACGATACTCTCGCGCATGAATCTCCTGCTGGAACGCCAGGTGATCCTGACGCTTGTTCTCGCAATATACATCGACAAATTCCGCGCCCAGCTTGTCGCGCACAACCTGCTGATGTTGCATGGCGCGCACGGCGTCGAGCATTTCCACGGGGAAATCGGTGCCACTGCTGCGGTCTTCGTTCAGCGGCGCGATAGGGTCCTGCCTGGCTTCGAGGCCATGCTCCAAACCGGCGAGGATCGCCGCCAGCACCAGGTAGGGGTTGGCGTCGGCGCTGGCCAGGCGATGCTCGATACGCAGGTTGCGCGGGTCTGACTCGGGGATGCGCACGCACGCATCCCGGTCTTCGAAACCCCAGCTGGCGCGGGTGGCGGCGTTGACCGTACCACCGAGGCGGCGCAAAGCGTTGTGGTTGGGCGCGAAGATCGGCATGCAATGGGGCAGCAACGCCAGGCAACCGGCCACGGCGTGGCGCAGCGGTTGCTGCTGGTGCGCCGCCAGCAGATTGTTGCCCGCGCCGTCATACAGGCTGACGTGCACATGCATGCCGCTGCCGGGAAATTGCAGGTAAGGCTTGGCCATGAAGCTGGCGCGGTAGCCGTGCTTGAGTGCCACGCCGCGCGTGCTGCGGCAGAACAGGGCGGCCCAGTCGGCGGCGCGCAGGCTGTCGTCCGAATGGCCGAAATTGATTTCGAACTGGCCCGGGCCGATTTCGGCGGTGATGACCGTGATATCGATGCCCTGGGTCTTGGCGGTTTGTGCCATGTCATCCAGCACGTCGCCAAAGCGCGACAGCCGTTCGATATGCAGGGTGGGCTGGTCGTCGGCATCGTCGCAACGTGGGTCGCGGGGGAATTGCGGCAGGCCGTTGTCGAGTTTTTTGTCGAACAGGTAGAACTCCAGCTCAAACGCCACGACCGGGTGAATGCCTTTGAGATGCAGGCGCTCCAGCACGTTGGCCAGGACTTCGCGGGGTTCGAATTCGATCGGCGCTTCGGTGCCGTCGGAGGTGATCAGCATCTGCCCCAGCGGCTGCGACTCCCAGCTCACCGGCTTAAGCGTGCCCGGCACCAGGCGCCGATTGGCGTCCGGGTCACCGTCGTTGAAGCAGTAGTCGCCAATCTTGAACAACCCGCCCTGGGCCCCCAGCAATACGGCGTTCTGCGGCAGCTTCAAGGGGCTGCCGGCGGCGACTTTCTCGAGCATGTCCACCGGGTAGCGCTTGCCGTAGAAATGCCCCGCAATGTCCAGGGCGATCAGGTCGACGTAGCGCACCTCGGGGTGGTTCTGGCGGAAGGTCCGTACTTCGGCCAGCAAGGTTGCAGATGGGCTTTTCACGGGTGCAGCTCCTAGTTGTAAACCCACAGCACGCGGGCGGGCAGGTCGGTCAGGTTGGCGTAGCGGCAGTGGGCGAAGCTGGCGAGATGGAAGCTGTCGCCGGCGTAGAGGGTGACCGCATCGGTCTCACCTTCCACCCACAGGGTCAGCTCGCCCTCAAGCACAAAACCGGCCTGCTCGGCGCGGTCGCTCATGCTTTGTTCCCCGCTGTTGGCACCGGGGGCCAACAGGCTGTCGAGCATCGAGAACGCGCCGTTCATGCTCGGTGAGACGAGGATGTCGGTGATGCCATTGGCGTAGTACAGCGTGCGCCGTTCGTTGGGCCGCGTGACCCAGTCCACCGCCTTGGGCTTGGGGAGGCTGTAGAAGTAAGTAGTAGGGACGTCGAGAGCGTGGCTGATGGCGGTGAGGTCGGCCACGGTCGGGCGCGACAGGCCGCGCTCGACCTGGGACAGAAAACCAACCGACCGCTCGATTTTCTGCGCAAGTTGGGCCAGGGTGAGTTTCTTGTGTTTGCGCAGGTCGTGGATCAGGGCGGCGAGGGCGGCGAGTTCGTCTTGGGGTGTCATGAAATTTGATTCGAGTAATTTCATGAAAAATTACAGGATTAATTTCATCGCGGCAATGGGGCAGGGGGTGTGGCGAGGGAGCAAGTTCCCTCGCCACAGCGCCGATTGGTGTTTTGACCTGAATGATTGCGCACCGCCGCGGTCGGAGTGTGGGTACGTCCCCTGAATTGAAGGAGCACCCATGAAGTCCAAATCCCTATTTGCCTGTGTTCTCGTTGCCGCAAGCCTGTCCACTGCCAGTTTTGTGGCGCAGGCCGGCGATACCCCTCAGGAAACTGTGCAACCTTCAAACATCAATGCCCGTGACTTGAAAGAAGGTGACCGTGCCCCGGACATGCTGATGCGCGAGGAATCAGCGGTCAAAGACTGGAAAAAACGCGGCCTCAAGCAGCCCGAAGAGGAGAGTCAATGGGCGCGTGTAGGCGACAAGTACGTTTTGCTCAAGACCACCAACGGCACCATCCTTGAGATTACGCCCGTCAAGAAATAATCCTGCCGGGCCACCTGCTCGTGTCACCTTTCTTGCGTTAAGGTAACCGACCGCAATGGTCGCGTTACCTTCAAAGAAAGAGAGCAGGATGCTTGCCACAATAAGAAACTATCCCCGCACGGTAAACTTGTTGTTGTCCGCCACGTTACTGCTGACGTTGGCCAAGGCGATCACGTTTCCGTACCTGGTGATCTATCTCACCGATCATTTTGCCCTCGACATCAGCCAGGTCGGCCTGGTGATCGGCAGTTCGCTGATCGTCGGCTCGCTGCTCAGCGTCTATGGCGGTTTCCTCGTCGATCGCGTCAACAGTTACCGCTTGTTGCTCGGTTTGAGCCTGGTGTTTGTGCTGGGTTTCATCGGTACGGTCCTGGCGCAGACTGTCTGGACGTTCTACAGCTGCCTGATTCTGATCAACCTGGCCTATGCGGTCATCGATATCGCGATCAAGGCCGGTTTCGCCAGCGTGCTGCCCGAGGATGGGCGCAGCGAAGTGTTCTCCATCAAATACACCCTGACCAATATCGGCTATGCCGTGGGGCCGTTTTTTGGCGCGATGGTGGCCAAGCTGGATATCAGCCTGCCGTTTATTCTGTCGGCGCTGTTGGGCGCGGGTTTTTTCCTGCTGTATTGGCGTCTGGGCGACCGCTCGCTGACCACCGTCGACGCCACGCAAAAACCGGTGTCATTCCTCGCCGTAGGTCGTGTGCTCCTCAAGGATCACCGCTTGGTGTGTTTCACCGTTGGTGGGCTGCTCAGTGCCGTGGTGTTCGGTCAGTTCGTGGCCTATCTATCGCAATATCTGGTGACTACCACCACCGCCGAATACACCTACACGGTAATCAGCACAATACTCACCACCAATGCCGTGCTGGTGATTGCCTTGCAATACCTGATTGGCCGGCGCATCTCGCACCGCCACTTGAGCCAGTGGCTGATCGCGGGCTTGAGTATGTTCATGCTGGGGTTGATTGGCTTTGCGTTGTCGACCAGCCTGCTGTGGTGGGTGCTGGCGATGGCGGTGTTTACCGTGGGGGAAATCATCGTGTTTCCGGCCGAGTACATGTTTATCGACCGGATTGCGCCTGACCCTTTGCGCGGCATGTATTACGGCGCACAGAACCTGGCCAATCTCGGTGCCGCATTGGGGCCGGTGTTATGCGGGCTGGTGCTGGCCAGCCTGCCGGCGCATTACATGTTTTATATGCTCGGGGCATTTATCGTAGGGGGCGGGGTGTTCTATTTTATTGGGGCGAAGCTGAAGGCAAGTCATCCAGGTTGAGTTTGCCGACGGTATTGCTCTGCAGTTCGTAGCGCAATTCATCGACCATCTTGGCCACTTCTTCCGGCGTCTGCAGCCGTTTGGTGCTGATGCCGGTGACCACCAGGTCGACTCGGCCGGTTTCGGCGTCGAATACTTTGAGGGTCAAGGACGCATCCCGGCACAGGGTGAATTCGCACGTCAGCGGCGACAGGCCTTCTTCGATGCAATTTCGCAGTTGAGAGAGGGTAAACATGCAGGTTCCTTCAAGGCACAGATACGATGCCTTGAAGGTTATTGATTGCGCCGCCAGCTAATAAGGCGAATTCGCACTAGATGAACTAGTGCATTTGCACTCTCAGCGCTTGTTTTTTACCCGCAGTTCGCCAGCAAACAGCCCGCGTTCACGGGCCCAGACAATCGCCGAACTGCGGCTGTGGACGCCCAGTTTGGAGTACACCGTCGCCACATGATTGCGCACGGTATTGGGTGCCAGCTTCAAGCGCGAAGCGATTTCCTTGTCGGCCAGGCCCTCGCAGATCAAGCCCAGCACGTCCCGTTCACGGGCCGTGAGGTCGGTGAAGGATACATTCGGCAGGTTAGGGCTGTTAACGCTTTTGGCATTGGCCAGTTTCTCGATCAAGGTCTGGCTGAACCAGGAGGCGTCCTGCATCACTTCTTCGATGGCCGCCACCAGCTCCAGCTCCGAGCGCTTGCGTTCGGTAATGTTCATGAACACCAGCAGGTAGCACGGCACATCCTGGATCACTACGGTGTCTGCGGACACCACGCAATCGATCAGTTCATTGCCTTTCTTGCGTACCTTGAGGTCGTGGCCGTCGAGGTTTCCGGCCTTTTCCAGCGTGGCGAACAATTGCGCGCTGGTAGGCGGGCTGTCGATGAAGTTGATTTCTTCGATGGACTTACCGATCAGTTCTTCACTGATGTAACCCGTGATGCTCATGAATGCTTCGTTGACGTCCACAACCTGACGATTGGCAGCGTTGCACACCAGGGTCGGCACCGGCGTCAGGCGGAAGGATTTGGCGAATCGCTCTTCGCTCTGGCGCAGGGCGATTTCCGCCTTGCGACGCGGCTCCAGGTCCATGAACGAGAACAGCATGCAGTCTTCTTCATTCATGTCCAGGGGTTGGCCGGCCACCACAACCAGCTTGCTGCCGCCTTCGGGCAACCTCAATTCGGCCTGCATCTGCGGAATGGTCGCGCCTTGCCCCAGGCGTTCGATCGCCAGGTCCTTGCGCTCGGCGTGTTCGAGCACGTCCAGTTCGTACACGGATTTGCCGATGACCTGGTCGCGGTTGTAGCCGGTCATCTCCAGAAAACCCTGATTGACCTTGATGTAGCGCAGGTCGCTCAGGCGGCAGATCACGGCAGGTGCGGGGTTGGCGTTGAAAGTTTTTTCGAAGCGCTGCTCGGCGCTGGCCCATTCGGTGGCATCGCTGAGGATCAGCACCAGCAGTTCCGGCTCACCCTGCGCGTCAGTGATGATCAGGCTGCGCAGGCGGTGCACCCAGGTCTTTTCCTGGTCGGCGGTAGGAATGACCTCCACGATCACGTCGCTGAATTCTTCTCCTGCCGCCGCGCGGGCCAGGGGGTAGCTGTCCAGTTGCAAAGGGTGGTTGTTGCGATAGCGCAAACCGAAGCGCTCGGCGTATTGCTGGGTGTTGGCGCCCAGCCCCATGACGTCACCTACGCCATGCATGGCCAGTGCGGCCTCGTTCGCCCAGAGAATGGTCTGGTCGACCTCCGCCAGGATCACACCGTCGGATAACCCGGAGATGATCTGTTGCAGTTGGCGGCGGTTGGTTTCTTTGGCAAGAACATCCTGTGTCATAGATTCTCCGAGGGCTGGACGCATTGAATTACGACATTCCAGGTTCTGGATAGTGCAGAGAAATTGTCCCCGCGGGAGTGCGAATGCACCAGGCCAGATAGTGCATTTGGGCCACGACTGAACGTATGTCGTTTCGCCACACTCACACCCAACAAGGCACTTGGCCTTGCTCCGATAATTTGAAAAGGACCTTTGTATGACGACTGTCTATGAGACCAATCGATCGCTGTTTCGGGTGTCGTGGAGCTCGGTATTGGCCGGTAGTGCAATTGCACTGGTGACCTATCTGGTCTTGAGCGTGCTGGGTACGGCCATTGGCGCCAGTGCCGTCGAGCCAATGGAGGCGGGTAATCCGCTAAGCGGCTTCGGCACGGGGGCGGGGGTCTGGCTGTTCGTTTCGACGCTGATAGCCGTGGCACTGGGCGCGTTCGTGGCCGGCCGCACCGCGCCGGACCGTGGCGGCCTGCACGGGGTGCTGACCTGGACCCTGACCACCTTGCTGACCACCTGGCTGCTGGCAGGATTGGCCTCCAGCGTAGTGGGCACCGCAGGCAACGTGGTGGGTAAAGGTCTGTCGGCTGCCGGCAGTGGTATTGCCGCCGCCGCACCGGGGATCGGCAACAGCATCAAGCAGCAGTTGAATGAGCAGGGTATCCAGCTGGACTGGAACAGCCTGCAAGGCCAACTCGATACCTTGCTCAAGCAAACAGGCAAGCCTGAGCTGGACCCAGCCAACGTCGAGCAGAAAACCGACCAGGCTGCCGCCGATGGCAAGCAAACGGCGACTGATGCAGCGACCAACCCTGCCCAGGCGGGCGATGAACTCAAGCAGTGGTTCGAGCGCGTTAAAGCGTCCGGCGAGCCTGCACTCAATGCTGCGGATAAAGAAGCCCTGGTCAACATCGTCGCGGCGCGTACCGGCAAGAGCAAGGAAGAAGCTACACAGATCGTCGATAACTATGCCCAGGCTTATCAGCAGGCCATGCAGAAAGTCGAAGAGCTCAAGCAACAGGCTGAACAGAAAGCCCGTGAAGCCGGTGAAGTGGCGGTCAAGCAACTGTCCCGTGCAGCCTGGAGCACCTTGGCGATGCTGCTGTTGGGTGCTGCCTTGAGCTTCTTTGTCGGTCGTATCGCGCTGACAACCCGTCGCGTGCCATTGGCTTAAAAACTGTCTGCGGCAAGGACGCCGCCTCGGTGAACGCGTAAAATGCCCGACATTTTACGCGTATCACGCAAAGGTGCCCCTTGAGCGCAGGCAAAGCCGTCGGACTGTTATTACTCACCTCTCTGTTGGCGGCGTGCGGCACCTCGCCGCCACGCACGCCCAACGACATCTGCGGTATCTTCCGCGAAAAGGACGACTGGTACGACGCCGCCAAGGTCACGCAAAAGCGCTGGGGCGTACCGATCCAGGTACCGTTCGCAATCATGTATCAGGAGTCGGGCTTTCGCTACGACGCCAAGACCCCGCGTAAATACCTGCTGTGGATCATCCCCTGGGGCCGCGTGTCCACGGCTTCCGGCTATGCCCAGGCCAAGGATGAGGTATGGAATGACTACCGCAAAAGCACCGGCCGCAGCGGCGCCGATCGCGAGGATTTCGACGACGCCATCGACTTCATCGGTTGGTACATGGACAAGACCTACACCATCAACGGCGTCTACAAATACGACGCTTACGGCCAGTACCTCAATTACCACGAAGGCTGGGGCGGCTACCGCCAGCGCACCTACGCCAGCAAAGCCTGGCTACTGCCGGTGGCAAGCAAGGTACAGGCGCGTTCGCAGCTGTATGCGCGGCAATACGCCGGGTGCAAGGATGAGTTGGGACGAGGGTTCTGGAGCCGGTTCTGGCATTGGTTGTAACGCCTGACCGCTGGATGCACGCCGATCAAAAGGTGGGAGGGGGCTTGCTCCCGATAGCAGCGTGTCCGTCACTGATGTGGTGACTGATGCATCGCTATCGGGGGCAAGCCCCCTCCCACAGTAAATTGTGGTACGGCGCTGTGACCTGTGGCGAAGCCGATGACAGCCTCACAGCCGACGGCTATCTGACTGACGCGCTGCGATCCAAAGGTGGGAGGGGGCTTGCTCCCGATGGCGGAGTGTCCGTCAACGATGTGGTGACTGATGCACCGCTATCGGGGGCAAGCCCCCTCCCACAGTAAATTGTGGTACGGCGCTGTGACCTGAGGCGAAGCCGATGACAGCCTCACAGCCGACTGCTATCTGACTGATGCGCTGCGATCCAAAAGTGGGAGGGGGCTTGCTCCCGATAGCAGCGTGTCAGTCAATGATGTGGTGACTGATGCACCGCTATCGGGGGCAATTCCCCTCCCACAGTAAATTGTGGTACGGCGGTGTACGCACGTTGTATGTACCGGCGCATCTGCCCTATGGTGAGCGCTCGATGGGCGCGCATTTCAAGCCAAACAGCAACCTGCGTTTCGAAATTGAATTGCTGGAAGTGCTGACGCGCGATGATTGAAGGGATTGAAAATGGATATTGATCCACATGTGTTACCTGGCTGCTCCCTCGAAAACATTCAGGTGGTCGAGCTGCTTGGCGGCGATGAGGCTGAGCTGCAAGAATTTTTTGAACAGGCGCCGGATTATTTCATCGCGGTGAATGGTGAACCGGCTACCCCGACCGAAGCGCGGGACGAATTGCGCGGCCAATTACCCGCAGGTTGGCATTGCAGCCGCATGTACTGGCTGGGCTACCGCGATGCGCAGGATCAACTGGTCGCTGTGGTGAATATCGCTGCGGATTTGCTTGCCGCCGGGGTATGGCATATCGGCTTGCTGCTGGTGCATACGCGCTGGCACGGCAGCGGGCTGGCGCAGCGCTTGCACACGGACCTTGAGGCATGGGCGGCGGCGAAGGGCGCCCGGTGGCTGCGGTTGACGGTGGTGGTGGGCAATACCAGGGCCGAGCGCTTTTGGCCCAGGCTTGGGTATGTACAGGTGCGAACCCGAGAGGGCATCGCGATGGGGCGTCAGGTGAACAGGGTCTCTATCCAGATCAAGCCACTCGGCAACGGGACCATTGACGGCCACCTGGCGCGGGTTGAGCGGGACCGACCCAGCACTCCGTAGCCTGTACCGGTCTCATGAGGGCGCGGCGCCTGATTTCTCCTCAACCTTGATTCCAAATCTGCCGTACAGCTCCTTTCGCCCCTTGGGCGTCAATGCCAACGCCCGACTATCGAGGTCCTGGATAACCCATTTGCGGCTGGTAACGGCCTGCAGAACAGCGGCCCCCAAGGCGCCGGCGAGGTGAGGGCGGCGCATGCTCCAATCCAGGCATGAGCAAGCGAAACGACGTCGCTGTGCCCTTACGGTTTCTATCTCGATACCGAGCCCTGTCATCCCTTTTTCGCCCTCCACGGTGAGCTGATACGTACCGTCGCCAGCATCCGGCAGGGTCAACCAGCCTGAGTCGATGAAATAGTCGTGCAGTTGTACCGCCAGGGATCCTGCCATGTGGTCATAGCAGGTCCGCGCCAACTGCAATCGATGGGGGGTCGTCGAAACAAACCGGGTCTGCGCGTTTCGGCTGATCACCATGAGGGCTTCAATAGCTCGGGCCACGTGCGCGTCTGCCAGGCTGAAGTAGCGGTGCCTGCCCTGCGTGTGCAGCTTGACCAAACCGTCCTCTTTAAGCCTTGCCAAGTGTGCGCTCGCCGTGGATGCACTGATGTCGGCGATGACGGCCATTTCGGTACTGGTACGGGCGTGACCGTCCATCAACGAGCAAAGCATTTTTGTCCTTGCGGGTTCCGCAATGGCGCCTGCGACACGAGAAATGGCGGTGTCATTGCTTTGGGAATCCATATTTCGTTCCTGAGCGAATTGTCGGTGTGACGATTGTTCGATAGTAGCCGTTCTTTGTGAAAAGGACCGCCAAATGACGCCGTTTGAAGCCGCTACCCATATCGACCCCTACGGTTATTACGCACGCATCAGACATCAAAGGGGCCTGTCATTTGATGCCAATCTTGGGTTATGGGTTGCCAGTGGCGCCTGCGTTATCGAGGCCATTCTGGAACATCCCGACTGCCTTGTACGTCCATTGCACGAGCCGATTCCAGCGGCCATTGCACAAGGCGCCGCAGGCGATATTTTCGGTCGTTTGATGCGCATGAACGAGGGGACGCAACACCAGTGCCCCCGGAGGGTCATCGAACCCACCCTGGCCTTGATGGGCACGGAAAACATCGCAGACATTGTGGCGCAGGGTGTTGAGACACTTGATGTCTCGGGCGATAACCCGAATGAGTGGATGTTCAGGTTACCGGTGTCGGTCATGGCGACCTTGATAGGCTTCACATCCAGCCAGCTACAAGAAGTCGCGCAACTGACACGGGATTTTGTCGCCTGTCTTTCGCCGTTAAGTGACGAGGCTCAACTCAGTAGGGCCCATTGCGGGGCGGCTCGGCTGAACCAGATGGTCGGGGAGCTATTGAGTCACGACGATAAGGGTAGCGGCGTATTGGGCCGTCTTTATCGCGATTACGAAGCCTCAGCCTGGAAAGACGATGACGCGTTGGTAGCGAATATGATCGGACTGTTTTCACAGACCTGCGAAGCCACCGCTGGGCTGATCGGCAACACCCTCATAGCGCTCCAGCGTAATCCTGACCTGTTCGAAGACATGCAGGCCACACCGACGCTCGTCGCTGAGTGGGTGGCAGAGGTAGCCCGCTACGATTCACCGGTACAAAATACTCGGCGGTTTGTTGCCAAGCGATGCACGATTGATGGCAGCGTTTTAGAGGCGGGCGATGCCATTTTATTATTGCTCGCCGCTGCCAACCGAGACCCCTGCGCCAACCCGGACCCCGACAGCTTCTTGCTCAAGCGAACGCAACGACGAACCTTCAGCTTTGGCTCGGGAAGACATCAATGTCCAGGCCAGCAATTAGCATTGGCTATTGCTTCAGAGGTGGTTTTCGCGTTTTTGCAGCGACAGCCAGCCTCATCTGCTGGTGCTTATCGGTGGAGTTATTTGCCTTCCCTTAATGGCCGTATCCCGCAGTTCTGCCGCGATGGGGAGATTCAAGATAGCAGGCAGGCTCATGAGTGAAAGCACGACACCTGGCTTATAGGTAGGGCTTGCCTGGGAATGCGGTGCATCAGGCAATGAGTTCGTAGCTGATGCACCGTCTTCGGGGGCAAGCCCCCTCCCACATTTGGTTTTGCATCAGCGCGGCAGCATGTATTCCAGCGAACCACCATCACGCTGGCCATTTCCACCAGATGACTGTTCCTACGCTTGCCAAACCCCGCCGATTCTGGGAAAACCCCAGCCTTTCACGCTTTCAATGAGACTCCCATGAGCAACGACGAACTGCAGGTCACCGACATCCGCCTGGGCGCCGGCAAAACCGTGGTCAAGGGCGCGCTGATCACCACTCAATACACCGGCACCCTGGAAGATGGCACGGTGTTCGATTCGTCATGGCAGCGCGGCAAGCCATTCCAGTGTGTGATCGGCACCGGCCGCGTGATCAAGGGCTGGGACCAGGGATTGATGGGCATGCAGGTTGGCGGTGTGCGCACGTTGTATGTACCGGCGCACCTGGCCTATGGCGAGCGCTCGATGGGCGCGCATATCAAGCCCAACAGCAGTCTGTGTTTCGAAATTGAATTGCTGGAAGTGCTGACGCGCGATGATTGAAATGTTGATTTGCGAGGAAGCGGCATGGACGTGATTCAAGCAATACGCGAAAGCTGGGGGTGGGTTGGCATCGACCCCATTGAAGTTGTGGGCTTTACCGGGTTTGGCAATTTGATGATCAAGGACGGGCAGGCGCGTTATTGGCGGTTATGTCCGGAGACTCTCTCTTGCGAAATGATTGCGCAGACACGTGAAGCACTCGATGAAATTTCCAAGGACCAGGCGTTTCTGCGCGGCTGGTATTTGCAACCGATGGCAGAACAGGCCGAGAAGATGCTGGGCCCGTTGGCGCCGGGCGAAGTTTATCATTTCGTGATTTCACCGGTATTGGGGGGAGAATACGACATGAGCAATGTGCGTTGTATCAATCATGTCGAGCAAATTCGGTTTTGCGGTGATTTGGCACTGCAGATCAGGGATTTGCCAGACGGCGCCACAGTACGGCTCAGGGTGGTTGATTGAGGGGCTCCATCACCGTGGATTTACAATCGGTCCGTGTACGCGGCCTGCATTGCGAATGCGGTGTATCAGGCAATGAGTTCGCAGCTGACGCACCGTCTTTGGGAGCAAGCCCCCTCCCACATGTGTTCGCCGGTGTGGTTGAGGAGGGCGTTCCTGAACCCATCCTGAAGAAATTTCTTATTCCCCATTCAGGCACTTTCCTACGGTTTACTCTGCCAACATCGCGGCGTAAGCTTCGCGCGTTTTCATCAATAGCGGAGACCCTCAGTGGGTACTTGTTCGAGTGACAGTCGTCGGCCGGTTTCGGTAACCGGCACATACTTGGCAAGGTAACGCGCATGTTTCAGATGCCGTTATCTCGCCACAAAAGCGAGAAGCGGCATCCCGGCAGTGGCCAGTCCTGGCGTCTGCCTGATCCTCTCTCATCGACGCTGACCAGCACCTGAGTTGACTCGGGAGGCTACGGACGCGCCTGTCTTTTACGGCGGGCGGGCCAGGTTCGGCTGTGCCTGTTTGATGGGTGCAGCGCGGATGGGCAGTGCCTGCACGACGGGGTTTCCTCGCGCAGGAGTTACACCATGAACCTCACGCTGCTTAAAGAGTTCTTCGCCGGCTTCCTGCGGACCCGGCATATCGCCCGGCATTTCCGCCGCCTGGCGATGCTGGACACCGTGACCGACGCCAGTGTCAGCCGCGAAGTGCCGCCCAGCCTGGCGCACACCCTGGTGGCTGCGGCCAACGCCAGTGCCGTGCAACTGCTGGGCAGGCTGGGCAGCCACGCCGAGGGTCTGAACACCCAGGAGGCCGACGCGCTGCGCGGGCAATACGGGCTCAATGAGGTCGAGCACGAGCAGCCGCTGCCTTGGTGGGTGCACCTGTGGCACTGCTATAAAAACCCGTTCAATCTGCTGCTCACCTTGCTGGCGGTGATCTCCTGGCTGACCGAGGACATGAAGGCGGCCACGGTGATTTTCTCCATGGTGGTGCTGTCGACTCTGTTGCGCTTCTGGCAGGAGGCCAAGTCGAACAAGGCCGCCGATGCGTTGAAGGCGATGGTCAGCAATACGGCCACGGTGCTGCGCCGGGACGCGGCCAAGCGCCTTGAACTGCCGATCAGGCAATTGGTGCCGGGCGATCTGATCGTGTTGTCGGCCGGCGACATGATTCCCGCCGATTGCCGCGTACTCAGTGCCAAGGACCTGTTCGTCAGCCAGGCGGCGATGACCGGTGAATCCATGCCGGTGGAGAAGTTCGCCCAGCAGCAGGATGCCCATACCCGCAACCCGCTCGACCTGGAAAACATCCTGTTCATGGGCACCAATGTGGTGTCCGGCGCCGCCACAGCGGTGATTCTTGCCACGGGCAACGCCACCTACTTCGGTGCGTTGGCGCAACGCGTCACGGCAACCGACCGCGCCACTACCTCGTTCCAGCATGGGGTCAACAAGGTCAGCTGGCTGCTGATCCGCTTCATGTTCGTGATGGCACCGCTGGTGTTGTTTATCAATGGATTCACCAAGGGTGACTGGACCGAAGCGTTACTGTTCGCGCTGTCGATTGCCGTGGGCCTTACCCCCGAAATGCTGCCGATGATCGTTACCTCGACGTTGGCCAAGGGCGCGGTGTTCCTGTCGCGCAAGAAGGTCATCGTCAAGCGCCTGGACGCGATCCAGAACTTCGGCGCCATGGATGTGTTGTGCACCGACAAGACCGGCACGCTCACCCAGGACAGGATTTTCCTGGCGCGCCACGTGGATGTGTGGGGCCGGGAGTCTGACGACGTGCTGGAAATGGCCTACCTCAACAGCTATTACCAGACCGGATTGAAAAACCTGCTGGATGTGGCCGTGCTCGAGCATGTCGAGATCCATCGTGAATTGAAAGTCGGTACCGCGTTTGAGAAGGTTGACGAGATTCCATTCGATTTCAACCGTCGTCGCATGTCGGTGGTGGTGGCTGAGCAGGGCCAGCCGCACCTGTTGATCTGCAAGGGCGCGGTGGAAGAGATTTTGTCGGTGTGCACCAGCGTGCGCCATGGCGACGTCAATGAAGCACTGACGCCAGAGCTGCTGGCGCGCATTCGCCAGGTCACCGCGGCCTTCAACGAAGAAGGCCTACGCGTGGTGGCCGTCGCGGCGCAGCCGATGCCGGCCGGGCGTGACACCTACACTCTGGCGGATGAAAACAACCTGACGCTGATCGGCTATGTGGCGTTTCTCGACCCGCCCAAGGAAAGCACCGCGCCCGCCCTCAAGGCTTTGAAGGCGCATGGCGTGGCGGTGAAAGTGCTGACCGGCGACAACGAACTGGTCACAGCGAAGATCTGCCGTGAAGTGGGCCTGGAGCAACAAGGGCTGCTGATGGGCAACGATATCGAAGACATGACCGATGCCGAGCTGGCGCAGGCGGTGGAAACCACCAACGTATTCGCCAGGCTCACGCCCAGCCACAAGGAACGCATCGTGCGTCTGCTCAAGGCCAACGGGCATGTGGTGGGTTTCATGGGTGACGGCATCAACGACGCGCCGGCGCTGCGTACCGCGGATATCGGCATTTCGGTGGACAGCGCGGTGGACATCGCCAAGGAGGCCGCCGACATCATCCTGCTGGAAAAGAGCCTGATGGTCCTGGAAGAGGGCGTGCTGGAAGGTCGCCGCACCTTCGCCAACATGCTCAAGTACATCAAGATGACCGCCAGTTCCAACTTCGGCAATGTGTTCTCGGTGCTGGTGGCCAGTGCGTTTATTCCGTTCCTGCCGATGCTGCCGATGCACCTGCTGGTGCAGAACCTGCTGTATGACATCTCGCAGATCGCGATTCCATTCGACAATGTCGACGAAGACATGCTCGCCAAGCCACAACGCTGGCAGCCGGCGGATGTGGGCCGCTTCATGCTGTTCTTCGGGCCGATCAGCTCGATCTTTGACATCACCACGTTCGCACTCATGTGGTATGTGTTCGATGCCAACACCCCGGACCACCAGACCCTGTTCCAGTCGGGCTGGTTCGTGGTGGGGTTGCTCACCCAGACGTTGATCGTGCACATGATCCGCACCCCGAAAATCCCGTTCCTGCAAAGCCGTGCGGCGATGCCACTGATGGTGATGACGGGCGTGATCATGGCCGTCGGGATCTTTCTGCCGATGGGGCCACTGGCGCATTACTTCAAACTGCAGGCGCTGCCGTCGCTGTACTTTGTGTTCCTGCCCGTGATTCTGCTGGCGTACATGGCACTGACCCAGGCGGTGAAGGGCTACTACATCCGCAAATTTGGCTGGCAGTAACAGGGTTTCAGTTGCCGCAGCAGTCATGGAGATTTTTTTATGCAGGCCATCAACAACATCAACCTCGACTCCCTGGTCGACACCGTTGTCAGCCTCACCGCCGCGTTTATTCTCGGCGGTCTGATCGGCTTCGAACGCCAATATCGCCAACGCACCGCCGGTTTGCGTACTAACGTGCTGGTGGCGGTCGGCGCGGCGATTTTTGTCGACATGGCCAATCGGCTGGGCGGTGCCGAAGGCGCGGTGCGCGTGGTCGCGTACGTGGTGTCGGGTATCGGTTTTCTGGGGGCCGGTGTGATCATGCGCGAGGAGGGCAATGTGCGCGGGCTCAACACGGCCGCGACCCTGTGGGCATCGGCTGCAGTCGGCGCCTGTGCGGGGGCCGACCTGATCCTGGAGGCATTGCTGGGAACGCTGTTCGTCCTGGCGGCCAATACGTTGCTGCGCCCGATCGTCAATAACATCAACCGTCAGCCGTTGGACGTAGTCTCGGCCGAGGTGACCAACATTCTGTATGTCATCGCACGGCGTAGCCAGCAACAGGCGGTCATGGTGTTACTGGAGGCTGAGTTGGCGCGATGCAACTACCCGGCCAGCGATGTGGATGTACGACCCTTCGGCAGCGAAGAAGTCGAAATCGAGGCCACCCTCGCCGCGACGTCGGTCGACGGTGACGAGTTGGACGCGTTGGTGGCGCGTATTTCCACCTCCAGCCTGGTGGTGCAGGCATTCTGGAGCCCCAGTACCACCGACTGATCCGTGTGCATGAACGGCCCTGCGAGCCAGCATCGACTAGGCTTTTCGTGAGGAAAAATCCTACAAGTAGTCAGGACTATCCCTTCAATCAAAACGTCATTGCATTGTTAAGGTTGGGCGCTTACAGCTGGTCGCTCGTTGGGGTCCAGCCGTGATTGCTCGTGATGTTTCAATGGAAGGGACCAGGCTACGAGTGGTTATCGTCCTGAGGAGGGTGCAGTACCGTTTGTCGGAACTGTCATTTCTCACAGGTACCTCGGTCCCATTTGATATGTAAGGGTACTGTGACCGCCTAGGGGTGAGTATGAGCAAAGCATTAATCGTGGATGACCATCCTTTTATACGTGCGACGGTCAAATATCTGCTGAAAGAGGAAGGATTCGATGAGATTTATCAGGCGGGTGACGGTGCAGATGCAATGCAATTGGCGCGGGAGCAACGTCCCGAGCTGATCATCCTTGACCTGGCGATGCCCAAGCTGGGCGGGCTGGAGGTTATCAGCCGGGTCAAGGCCCTGGGCCTGCCGTGCCGGGTCCTGGTGCTGACCTCCTACCTGGCGGTGTTTTTTTCTACCCGTTGCATGCGCGCCGGGGCCATGGGGTTCGTGGCAAAGACCGGCGAGCTGGATGAACTGCAAAAGGCCATCCGAGCGATCCAGTCGGGCTACAGCTGTTTCCCGAGCCTGCCCACCAGCTCGGTACGCCGTGACGACCTGCAGGAAACCGAGCGCCAGATGATCGAGTGCCTGTCGGACCGTGAATTGACCGTCTTGCAGAAGCTGGCCCTGGGGCTGGGCAATAAGGAAATTGCTGAAGACATGCTGTTGAGCCACAAGACAATCAGCACTTACAAAACACGTCTCAAGGAGAAGTTACGGATGTCCTCAGTGGTGCACCTGTCCAAATTTGCCCAGCGCAATCATCTGATCTGATTGAAATGACTGCCATCGCGCTCAAGCGGTTCGCTATGATCCTCTGGGTGGGCTTGTTGCCCATGGTCGCGATGGCCCTTGATGAGCCAAACGTGTTACGACTGTTGGGTCATTCTCGTATTGACCCTCCCGTCGTCACGCTGCCAGAGACCGACTGGCGCTGGTTGCGCGAACGGCGCAGATTGCTGATGGGGGTGTCCGCTCCCGATTACGCACCCTTCGACCTGACCAATAACCGTGAAGAGCTCGAAGGGATTACCGCCGATTTTGCTGCGCTGATCAGCCAGGCCCTGAATATCCCCATTGAGGTTCGGTGCTACGAAACTCGCGATGAAGTGATCGAAGCCCTCAAGCGAGGCGACGTGGACTTCCTCGGTTCGGCCAATGGTTACGAGGCGGCCGACCCGCAACTGATCTTGTCTCGCTCCTACGCCAATGACCAACCCACTCTGGTGACCCGTTCCAATGATAGCCAGGCGCTGAGCGATGATTTGGCGGGCAAGCGCGTGGCGATGCTTTATCACTATCTGCAGCCCGAGGTGGTACGGGCTTTCTACCCCCATGCCCGAGTGGAATTGTTTTCTTCGGCCTTCGAGGCGATCGGCGCAGTGGCTTTTGGTCGCGCCGATGTGTATCTGGGCGATGCCATCAGTACTAATTACCTGATCAACCGAAACCAACTCAATATCGTGCGCATGGCGGATTTCTCCACCCTCGAAGTCAACCCGTTCGCTTTTGCGTTCACCCGGCAGAATACGCGGCTGCAGCCGATCATCAATGCGGCGCTGGAGGCGATTCCCGCCGGTGAGCAGATGGAAATATTACGCCGTTGGAGTGGCGGCAACCTCGGTATTGTCGGCGCTGGCCGGTTGCACCTGAGCGCCAGTGAACAACGCTGGGTCCTCAAGCATCCTCGGGTCAAGGTAGCGGTGCTCGACAAACTGCTGCCGCTGTCAGTCTTCGATGATCAGGGGCAGTTCGAGGGGCTGAGCGCCGAGGTGCTGTCACGTATCAGCCTGCGCACCGGCTTGAAATTCGATGCGGTGCCGGGCAACTCGATACCGGGTCAGATCGATCAGGTCAGCACGGGCGCGGTGGATATGCTGGCAGTCGTGACCCCCAGCGTCGAACGCGCCGAAAAAGTGCGGTTTACCCGGCCCTACCTGACCAATGCCCTGGTGCTGGTAACCCGAGGGGATGAACACAGTCCTGTCGCATTGGAAGATATGGTGGGTAAGCGCCTGGCGATGATCAGCGGCAACGGATTGCGCGATACCATCTCGCGGGACTTCCCCGGCGTCGTGTTCATCGATGTCGACAGCGCGGAGCAAGCGATGGCGATGGTGGCCAGAGGCGAAGCGGAGGCGGCAGTCAATTCACTGATCAGCGCGCGCTATATGATCGCCCGGTATTACCGCGATCGGTTACGCATCACCAGCACGGTCGGCTCGGAACCGGCGCGTATAACGTTCGGGGTCAACCGCAGTCAGCTGGAGCTTTATTCGATCCTCGACAAGGCGCTGCTGAGCATCACCCCGCAGGAAATGGACGAGATGATCGCCCAGTGGCGCAGCGAGGTGATTATCGAAGACAGTTATTGGCTGCGTCACCGCAACGTGATCATTCAGGGGTTCGGGCTGGCCGCGCTGTTATTGATCGTCACGCTGAGCTGGGCCATCTATCTGCGCAGTCTGATTCGCAAGCGCGTCCAGGCCGAACGCGCCTTGAGCGACCAGATGCGCTTTATGAGCGTATTGATCGACGGCACCCCCCACCCGATTTATGTGCGTGACCGCCAAGGGCGTTTGATGGCATGCAATAACGCTTATCTGGACGTATTTGGCTACAAGCTTGAAGACGTGATTGGTAAAACCGTGGTTGAAACCGACGCCGGCAACCTGCCACAGGCCCAGTCGTTCCATCAGGATTACCTGCGCTTGATGGCCGAAGGTGAGCCACAGATTCATGACCGTATACTCAAGTTGCCCAGTGGCGAGGCCTTGACCATCTACCAATGGATGTTGCCGTACCGCGACGGTGACGAGAAAGTGGTGGGCATGATTGCCGGGTGGGTAGATGTCAGCGAGCGCCAACAGTTGTTGGGTCAGTTGCAGGAAGCCAAGGACGATGCCGACGCCGCCAACCGGGCGAAGACTACCTTTCTGGCGACCATGAGCCACGAGATCCGCACGCCAATGAATGCCGTGATCGGCATGATTGAGCTGGCCCTGAAGAACGCCGAACAGGGCTTGGCGGACCGGGATGCCCTGGAGGTGGCTTCTGAAGCTTCGCGCGGCATGCTGGAGTTGATCGGCGATATTCTGGATATCGCACGGATCGAATCCGGTCATCTGTCGTTGGTCCTGGAATCGGCCAATCTGCACGAATTACTGACGTCGGTGGCACGCGTGTTCGAAGGTTTGGCGCGGGCCAAGGGGTTGGCGCTGCAAGTTGAACTTGATCCATCGATCGATCGCGTGGTTCTGGTTGACCCACTGCGTTTCAAGCAAGTGGTATCGAATCTGCTGAGCAATGCCATCAAGTTTACCCACGACGGCCAGGTCACGCTCGGTGCTCATGGGGCGTTCGAAGGGGAGCACCTGAAACTGCAATTGTGGGTGCAGGACACCGGCATTGGCATCAGTGCACAGGACCAGTTGCGTCTGTTCAGCCCCTTTATCCAGGGCAGCAATGGTGAGCAATCGGCGCGTAGCGGCTCCGGCCTGGGGCTGGTGATCAGCCGTAACCTGTGCGAAATGATGGGCGGGCGGTTGCACTTGAGCAGTGTACTGGGGCAGGGCACCCGGCTGGATGTGACACTGGCCCTGGTCATGACCGCTGTAGTGCCGCAGGAAGGGACGGCGACGAGCGCTCCAGTCACGCCGCCTCATGCCTTGAATATTCTGGTGGTGGACGACTACCCGGCCAACCGTTTGCTGCTGGCTCGGCAGTTGAGTTTCCTGGGCCACCGCATCACCACGGCCGAAGACGGCATTCAAGGGCTTGAGTACTGGCGCGCGGGGCAGTTCGATGGCGTCATTACCGATTGCAATATGCCGTTCAAGAACGGCTACCAGTTGGCGCGGGACATCCGCGTACTGGAGCGTGAATCAGGTCTGGCGCCGTGCCTGCTCCTGGGCTTCACCGCCAATGCCCAGCCCGAGGAGGCCGAGCGCTGCCGGCAAGCCGGTATGGATGGTTGCCTGTTCAAACCCACCGGGATTGACGATTTGCGCGTGGCGTTGGCGTCACGCTCCACTTATGCCCCCAGCCCTGAGGCAGCGACGTTTGATTTGAGTACCCTGATCGCGTTGACAGGGGAGGACCACCACGCGCTCGCAGAGCTGCTGATGCCCTTGCTCGACAGCCTGGAGGCGGACCGGGCGCTATTGCCGGCGATGCAGCGCAAGGCTGACTTCGCCAAGTTGCACGACCTCGCACATCGCGCCAAGGGTGGTGCACGAATGGTCAAGGCACAGGTTCTGATCGCTCGCTGTGAAGCGCTGGAGGCCGTTTGTGAAAGGCAAGACCGCAACGCCCTGGCGGCGACGACCGATGCGGTAGAGGAAGCGATCGGCGCTTTGCATGGAGGGCTGAGCCTTTATTGCAATCAGCCGTGATGCCGATTAATGGCCATTGGGAGCTTTTGGGAGAAGTCCTACATGAAGGGGGAATATGCCTGATTTTGTGTTCGGCATTTGTCTGGAAAATGGGCGACGCTCAATGACGAGCGCTGCCTGCCCAGGGGTTTGCCATGCCAAACAAAGCACTGACTATCCTCATCGCCGATGACTTGCACTTGCAACGGTTGTACATCGAAAAAATGCTCAACCAGTTGGGGTATCACCGAATTGTGCCGGTGCAGACCTTTGAAGAAGTCCAGATCCTTACCGCCATTCCGGCCGAACCCTTCGATGTGCTGATCATCAATGCGGTACTGGCGGCCCATGCAAGCGGGTCCAACCCTCAGGCACGCCATGTGCTGGTATATGACAACCTGGACCTGAGCGTACCCGCCGACGCCATGCCGACCGTATCGGTACGCCTGCCGGGCCTGCCGGACAACGTCGATCTCGAACATTTCATGGAAATCATCGACCCGCCCCACGCCATGACCGGCTTGCGGGTTTTGCCCTGGTTAAGGGCGCTGTCGCGCCAATCGGTGGTCGGGGTCTGATCCGGCGCTTGTGCAGCGTTATCAGGGCCGGTCAATAAAACTGTGGGGGCGTCGCACACGATACCGGTGTGCCGAGCCTCCTCCCACAGTTTGAAGGTTGCCAGTCAACCGTCGCCATGTTCACGAAGGCGTACCGCGGCATTGCGTAGCAACTGTTCGGTGCCCGCCCAGCCCAGGCAACCATCCGTCACCGACACGCCGTATTTCATTGACGGCCCCAGAGGCTGGCATCCTTCGAAGAGGTGGCTTTCGAGCATCATGCCGATCAACGACGTGTCGCCCTGCAAGCGCTGCTCCAGCACCTCGTTGAACACCGCCGGCTGGCGCAGCGGGTCCTTGCCGCTGTTGGCATGGCTGCAATCGACCATGATGCGCGCAGCGACCCTGGACTTGGCCAGGTCGTGTTTCACCTGGGACACACTCTGCGCATCGTAGTTCGGCCCACGGTGACCGCCGCGCAGCACCAGGTGGGTGTCCGGGTTGCCCGGCGTCTGGATGATCGCCGGGTGCCCCTGGCTGTCGACGCCGAAGTGGCGGTGCGGGTGCGAGGCCGAGCGCATCGCGTCACAGGCAATCGCGACGCCGCCGTCAGTCCCGTTTTTGAAACCCACGGGCATGCCCAGGCCGCTGGCCATTTCGCGGTGGATCTGCGATTCGGTGGTGCGCGCGCCAATCGCGACCCAGCTGAGCAGGTCGTCGAAGTAGCCGGCGGCCATGGGTTGCAACAGCTCGGTGGCGACCGGCAGGCCCAGGCGCAGCATTTCGCGCATCAGTTCCCGGGACAGGGCCAGGCCTGCGGCCATGTCGTCGCTGCCGTCGAGGTGCGGGTCGTAAGCCAGGCCCTTCCAGCCAATGGTGGTGCGGGGTTTTTCGACGTAGGCGCGGATAACCAGCAGCATCTGGTCGCTGACTTCAAGCGCCAGCTTCTTCAGGTTGCGCGCGTACTCCATGGCCGACTGCGGGTCGTGTATCGAGCACGGGCCGACAATCACCAGCAAGCGTGAGTCCTGGCCATCGAGGATGGCGCGCACGGCTTGACGATGGGCATGCACCTGTTCATTGAGGAACGGACTGAGGGGCAGTTGATGCTTGAGCTCATGGGCGCTGGGCAGGCGCTGGGTCAGGGCTTCATTGGCGCTGTTCAGCGTAGAGGCGGGTAAAGCTGCGACAGAGGCGTTCATATTCAAGGTTTCCTGGGCAAGCGGCGGGCAATTCCCGCACGCTTGGCCTACTGGGGTGTTCGACAATTGGCCGTATCGGCTACGTGTGTTGGCTTGCCACCAAGAGGTGACCGATCGGAGGCGGCAGGCTGTCCCGAACGGAGCTGGCTAAATCGCCATGCAGCGCAAGTGTCGTAGCGGTAATAGGTGGCGTAGTTCATGTCGTGATTCCTTCAAGTGTGTTTGGTTGAGCAAATTATCAGGGCCTGGAAAAACAAAACCCCCGGTCGGGGAGCCGACCGGGGGTTAGATTTCTCTGGCAGGCGACCCCTTGAGTAGTGGGCGCCGATTTCAGGTATCAGGCGCGCCAGTGGCTAAACCAATACCCAAAATAAAAGCTGACCAGTGCACTCGAACCGTTCACACGGGTAGCCGACACCGAGCGCGAGGCGCTGGCGGCAGGGCAAACCTGGGTGTGGGTGAGTGGCAACATGGTAGGTCTCCAAATGATGTCGGGCAGCTTACTAGAGCTGGGCGGGCGGATTCAATCAGTAATTTCTATCGCGCAGCGGGACTTACGGCTATGGGGCAAGTGTCGATATGCTGACGACATCCAACACTGATTGCCGGAACCCGACCATGACTACCTTGACCTCGACTGCGCTGCGGTGGCGCTGTAAATGACCTTCCACCTGCGCGCTGCTACGGACCGGGACCTGCCCTTTGCACGAAACCTGACTCACCAGGCGATGAACCGCTATTACGAGCAAAACCAGTTGCTGTGGTCCAACGATGGCTTCGACACGGCCTGGGCCGGTCGGGAAAACTGGATCATTTGCCAGGATGACCGGGTGCTGGGGTTCATCAGCCTGAGCTGTGACAGCAACGCGCTCTATATCCGCGAATTGCATATGCTCGAGCAGCACCGTGGGCTCGGCGCCGGTAGCTGGGTGCTGCAACAGATGGCTTTGAAGGCCCGCACGCCGGGGCTGTTGCGTTTGACCGTATTCAAGACCAATCCGGCCAAAAAGCTTTATGAGCGCATGGGATTCAGCGTTGTCGGTGAAGAAGACAGCTTCTGGCGAATGGAGCGCGTCTGTCGCTCAAGCTAAAAGCCTGCGCTGGAGCCTGATAAGCGCATACTGGTCCAGCAGCCGACTTCCTGATCGGTGTGCTGGCCATCAGCCTCAGCAAGGATGATTGCCTCTTTCATGCCCAAAAGGATCGCTACCTTGCCGGTCTACCCACGCCATCCCTTTTTGCGCCCAGCGAGCACTTGATCGGTGGTTGCCGGATCGACGCCGTGTTCACGGGCGGCCCCTCAACTGACTTTCCTGGATGTTCCAGTCAGGCCTTGGCTTGTGCAGCAGTATGGATTCCGGGCATAGTTCAAATCGTTCAAGTTTGCCTGGCGAAGAGATGAGTGTGTCACCTCTTGAGGTGTGCCAAACAGGATCATACGTCCAAATGAGTGGAATCGGTTCGCGTTTAAGGCAAGAGAGAGAGCGACTGGGCCTGTCGCAAAAATTTTTTGGTGAAATCGGAGGGGTTGAAGCCAACGCACAGGGTAAATGCGAGAGTGGTGGGCGTGCGCCCAAGGCTGACTACTTGTCTCGTGTGGCACAGAGAGGCGTGGATATCCTGTACGTGTTGACCGGGACTGCCACACCGATTCAGCTGGAAAACCTGAGCCAGCTTGAAGAAAAAGTCCTGATTGATTACCGGGCGATGTTCAAGGAGGATCAGGATGCAATCCGCCGCCTGACGTCGACCTTGGCCGAGTATTCCCTTTCCCGGAATGGAAAAATCAAGCCGCATCCGCAGGATTCCTGACCTTTCAACCAGCAAATACGGCCGTCCCACCGCCAGTGGGCGCGTGCCGAGCGGTCAAGCTCCATATATATATGATGCCAGCGGCTAGGTCTGCGACCCGGTTTTTTGCTAAGGTGTTCAGCAACCTATAAAGACCATATCGCGAGGTGTCTGCTTGATTAGGGTGCTAGTAGTCGATGACCATGATCTCGTTCGTACAGGCATTACACGAATGCTGGCTGACATCGATGGCCTGCAAGTAGTCGGCCAGGCCGAGTCGGGCGAGGAGTCTCTGATCAAGGCCCGGGAGTTGAAACCCGATGTGGTGCTGATGGACGTCAAGATGCCGGGTATCGGCGGTCTTGGCGCCACGACCAAATTATTGCGCAGCCATCCGGATATCAAGGTTGTGGTGGTGACCGTGTGCGAGGAAGACCCGTTCCCTACACGCCTCTTGCAGGCGGGGGCGGCCGGTTACCTCACCAAAGGCGCCGGCCTTGCAGAGATGGTGCAAGCCATTCGCCTGGTATTTGCCGGGCAGCGCTACATCAGCCCGCAGATTGCCCAGCAGTTGGCGATCAAGTCCTTCCAGCCCACCAGCGATTCGCCGTTCGACGCGCTATCGGAGCGGGAAATTCAGATTGCCTTGATGATCGTCGGTTGCCAGAAGGTGCAGTCGATTTCCGACAAACTGTGCTTGTCGCCCAAGACCGTTAACACCTACCGCTATCGCATCTTCGAGAAACTCGCCATCAGCAGTGATGTTGAATTGACCCTGCTCGCGGTGCGTCACGGCATGGTGGACGCCAGCGCCTGACATGACCACACCGTTTGATCCAAGTGCCTTCCTCTCGACCTGCAGTGGCCGCCCTGGCGTGTACCGCATGTTCGACAGCGAGGCGCGCCTGCTGTACGTGGGCAAGGCCAAGAACCTGAAAAACCGTCTGGCGAGTTACTTTCGCAAGACCGGTCTCGCGCCGAAAACCGCCGCCCTGGTCGCGCGCATCGCCCAGGTCGAAACCACCATCACCGCCAATGAAACCGAAGCGCTGCTGCTTGAACAGACGTTGATCAAGGAATGGCGGCCTCCGTATAACATCCTGCTGCGTGACGATAAATCCTATCCCTACGTGTTTTTATCGGACGGCGACTTCCCGCGGCTGAGCATTCACCGTGGCGCGAAGAAGCAGAAGGGCAAGTATTTCGGGCCTTACCCCAGCGCGGGTGCCATTCGTGAGAGCCTGAGCCTGCTGCAGAAGACGTTTTTTGTGCGCCAATGCGAGGACAGCTTTTACAAAAACCGTACACGGCCATGCCTGCAGTACCAGATCAAGCGCTGCAAGGCGCCCTGCGTGGGGCTGGTTGAGCCTGCCGAGTACGCCGAGGACGTGCGTCACTCGGTGATGTTCCTCGAAGGGCGCAGTAACGCGCTCACCGATGAGCTGTCCGGGGCCATGGAGCTGGCCGCCAGTACCCTGGATTTCGAGAAGGCCGCCGAGCTGCGCGATCAGATCTCCTTGCTGCGCCGCGTCCAGGACCAGCAAAGCATGGAAGGCGGCACCGGCGACGTCGACGTGATCGCGGCGTTCGTGAACCCGGGAGGTGCCTGTGTGCACTTGATCAGCGTGCGTGGCGGCCGAGTGCTGGGCAGCAAGAATTTTTTCCCGCAGACCGGGATCGACGAAGACGTCTCCGAGGTCATGGCGGCATTCCTCGGCCAATACTATGTGAGCAGTCCCGAGCGCGACCTGCCGTCGGAGCTTATCGTCAACGTGGTCCACGAAGATTTCCCCACCCTGATCGAGGCGATCCACGAACTGCGCGGTCGCGAGCTGGACATCAGCCACCGCGTTCGCGGCACCCGGGCCCGTTGGCAGCAACTGGCCGTGACCAACGCCGAACAGGCCCTGGGCGCACGCCTGGCCAATCGACAGCACGTTGCCGCACGCTTCGAATCCCTGGCCGAGGTGCTCAACCTGGACGAGCCACCGCAGCGCCTGGAGTGTTACGACATCAGCCACTCCAGCGGTGAGGCCACCGTGGCCTCTTGCGTGGTGTTCGGCCCTGAAGGCCCGATCAAGGCTGACTACCGGCGCTACAACATCGAAGGCGTCACCGCCGGCGATGACTATGCCGCCATGCATCAGGCGCTCACGCGGCGCTTCAGCAAGTTGAAGGACGGGGAGGGCAAGTTGCCCGATATCCTCTTGGTGGACGGTGGCAAGGGCCAGTTATCCATGGCCCGCGACGTCCTCAACGAACTGGCCGTGCCCGACCTGATCCTGCTTGGCGTGGCCAAGGGCGCCACGCGCAAGGCCGGTTTCGAGACGTTGTACTTGAATGATGCCGCCCATGAGTTCACCTTGAAGGGCGACTCCCCGGCACTGCACCTGATTCAACAGATCCGCGATGAAGCCCACCGCTTCGCGATTACCGGTCACCGGGCGCGTCGCGGCAAAACCCGCCGAACCTCAACCCTGGAAGGCGTTGCGGGGGTCGGCCCGACGCGCCGTCGCGACTTGCTTAAACATTTTGGTGGCTTGCAGGAGCTCTCCCGTGCCAGCATTGACGAAATAGCCAAAGCACCCGGTATCAGTAAAAAGCTCGCTGAATTGATTTATGCCAATCTGCACAGCGAATAGAATGCCTTCTCACCTCGTAGCCAGTTGTGCCGATGAATATCCCTAATCTGATCACCGTTCTACGCGTCCTGCTTATCCCGATCTTCATTTTGTTGTTCTATTTGCCCTATGAATGGAGCTACGTCGCGTCCAGTTCGGTATTCGCCTTTGCAGCCGCCACCGACTGGCTCGACGGCTACCTGGCCCGCCGCCTGGAACAGAGCACGCCCTTCGGCGCGTTCCTCGACCCTGTGGCCGACAAACTCATGGTCGCCGTGGCCCTGGTGTTGTTGGTGCAGGAGCACGGCAACCTGTGGCTGACCCTGCCGGCCGCCGTCATCATCGGCCGCGAAATCGTCGTCTCGGCCCTGCGCGAATGGATGGCCGAAATCGGCGCCCGCGCCCATGTCGCCGTCTCCAACATGGGCAAATGGAAAACCGCTGCGCAAATGCTTGCGCTGGTCATACTGCTGGCCAACCCGTCGGATTTCTCGTTCTGGGTCCTGACCGGCTACGCCTTGCTGCTCATCGCTGCGGGCCTGACACTCTGGTCCATGCTCCAATACCTGCGCGCCGCCTGGCCTCACCTGCGCACCACCGTTGAAAAGAAATAAAACTTTTTTGAATCAAGGGGTTGACGGCTGCCGAGGATTCTATAGAATGCGCATCACCAAGCGGGAATAGCTCAGTTGGTAGAGCACGACCTTGCCAAGGTCGGGGTCGCGAGTTCGAGTCTCGTTTCCCGCTCCAAAATTTGATCCGCAGATGTCCACTCGACCCTGTGATCCACGAAATAGACGCTTAGGCGTCTTTTTTCGTTTCTGCGCATAACCACTGGACTCCAAAGAGATCCGCTACGTTTGAGTACCTTTTTGAGTACTTTTTCCGGAAAGACTCAAATTCGTATTGTTGCTGGATCCTCTCGGGTCGCCAGACGAGCATCGGGTGCGCAGCCCACCCTGCCTATCTCCGAATTCACCATTCGGCATGCCCGGCCTACGGGTAAATAACGTCGGTATTACACCGCAAATAAAGTAAGCCGCACCCATCACCAGGAACCCCACGTCAATCCAGCCATGTGACCGCGTGCAGCTGCGGAGTGCTTTTGCATCGTGCGCTCGGTGATATCCCCAGCACAGCGCCTGGAAGAGTTGTCGTTGAACCACACCGCCACCAGACATGAATCGGACCCGATGCGCATCCTGAAGCCATCCAGATGTGGGATGGCCAATCAGCAAGGAAATGAAGCGACTACAGGGCGGCGATCGATGACGCTTCGGGCCGTCAGCGCGGAATATTTCAGCGTGCATCTGCGCGCATTATTGGCCGAGGGCAAGATCGCCCCGCTCGGCGAGCCAGTAGACGCCTGGGTCCTTGACCAGAATGATGGGACATTGATTGGCGATAGTCTCTGCCAGCGCCGGCTTCAGATCGCTGCCTTTGAAGAACAATGACAGGGTGGTCTCCTTGCAACAGCGGGGCTCCCCAACCGCAAGGGTAGGCGCCCCTGGGATGAAGGTATGACGCGGCCAATGCGCGGTTGACGCACCGCGGTCTTGAAGGCTTTGACCGTCTGGGACGTTGCCGACGACGCCAGCGAACATGCGGGCAGTGTGGTCGAATGCTTGGTAGTGGAGGTCCGTCAAGCCGCTTCAGGCACACGCCGGTTTATGGCCGGTGGTCGTTACTCATCCAGCAGGAACACCGCAGTAAGGTTCCGGTCCGCTTCAGTGGAGATACAGAGGGTAAAGTCCTCACTGATGGCGCAGTACGACAGCAGGTAGCCGCCGAGTTCCAAAGCCGCTTCGTTGTTGCGTCGATGCTCTGAGCGCACATTGCCCCAATCGCCGCAGATGTGCCGGCGCACGTAGGGCAGCGAGTCGAGCAGATCCTGTCGGATCAGCCCGTCTGTGCAGCGGGAGAACGTCAGGCCGCCGAAGGGAATCGTGGCTTGAGGAGGACGAAGGTGGGCATGGGGATACGCGGATCCTCCACGGCGATGGGGCTTCGTGCTCTAGCAGGGCAAACTGTTTCAGCGACGAGATCGCGGTCACATAGGTCACCTACTACTGCTTGGGGTATTCGGACCGGCTGGCTTCCTTGACCGCAAACATCAGACAGCGCACCGCTTCACGATCCTGCTCCGACAATAAACGGTAGTAGCGGATCAGGCGCTCTTCCTCTCGGTTGAGTTGGCGGGCGCGCAGGGATGTGCCGACGGCGCTACGCAGTGAGGAAATAAACGAAGTATTTAGCATGATCCTAGCCCTTCATGAGGTGAATGGAGGCATGGGCGGCTTGCCCATAACAGCTAAATACATAACGTTTATCGGGGAAATGGGCTCGTCATTTTTCGTGACTATTGGGTTTTTCAGAAGGGGCCGTCGGAAGTGCTTGGCAAAGGTGTAGGAGCGATCCTTCAAGAGCGACTGAATAGAGGCACGATTGAGTGAAGAATCTGCCAACTGGCATCAATCATCAGGTTGCCGGTGGGAGGGAGTGGGCTTGTCAAAACATCGAGCACGCTGACAAAGGCATCGCCTGCCTTGAGCTGTCTCTCGCTCCCCACCTATTTCGTCCACAGTCGATTCAGCGGATTCCTACATCATCAATAGACACCTGGCGGATGCTGCGGGCCGATGCAGGTGTAACGTGCTGAGCGTCTCAGGCATTTTCAGGGAATCAGCATGGTCACGCGTTATGCAAAGTTGGTCCTGGTCGCGATGTTGGCGGTCTTCGCCGCGCTGGCAGCGTTCAATAACCTCACGGACTACGCCTCAAATTTCAACTTCGTCCGGCACGTACTGAGCATGGACACCACCTTCCCTGGCAACGCTGCCATGTCGCGCGCGATCAACGCCCCGTGGTTATGGCACGGTGCCTATTGGGCGATCATTGCAGGCGAGGCGCTGACGGCCCTGTTGCTGGCTGTTGGCGGGCTGATGTTGTGGCGCGTCCGGCGCAACTGCGCTCAGCAATTCAACCATGCCAAGGCCTTCGCCGTTGCGGGCCTAACCACGGGCCTGTTGGTGTGGTTCTTCGGCTTTATGGTGATTGGCGGCGAGTGGTTTTTGATGTGGCAATCCCAGGAGTGGAATGGTCAGAACGCAGCATTCAAATTCTATGCAGCCATTTTGGGCGTGCTGGTGTTTCTCAACCAGCCGGATGCGGATTGCGATTGAAACCCTTCATGCCTGTATCGGTGCGGATAGCCGGTGCGCGCATTGCCCGCACCGGATGGCGGGCTTACTTCGTACACGTCAGTCGCGAATACGTTGGTGGCTCAAGCAGGATGCCCGGCGTCATGAATGTCGAGCAGTTGAATACGCGTCCCTTCGCCGTCGTGGCTTTGAATGTCAGTTCAGCGCCGCCCAGGAAGTCTTCCTTGCCCTTGGTTACCGGACCCATGGTCAGTTCATCCGTGGAGGCCAGGCCGATCGTTTCGGCGGTGACTTTGTGTATCTGCAGAACGTTGGGATTCGTGGCGCAGCCTGCCAGCAGGCTGGTCATTGCAAGCAGTAAAAGGGCGGTTGAGGTTCTGGTCACGGGTGTGGCTCCTTGCGAGTGGCGGCGACAGGGTGGTGTGCGACGTGCCGCCTATAAAGAATCATGAGGGAACAGAGATTTGCCCTACGGCGGCCGAGTCTAGGAGCCTGTGGTTGGCCCCACAATCACTCGGAAAGAATCGAGATGGAACCCACGGCAGAGTGTTCGTGGGGATGACAGAAATCGGCTACAGCGCGCAGATTGAGGAATCGTTCCGGATCGTTAGGGGCCGTGCCTTCCGAGTGCGCAGCTAGTGCTCATTACCTTCAAATGGGGAGGACAGTGCTGTTTTTGACCTCGCTTAAGCTTGGTGCGACAAGAAGGTATGTAGGAATTTGCCTTGTTTTTCTGTCGAAAGTTCTCTTCGGCTATGTGGGGGCTAGTAATAAATCCTTGAAATACTTCATTCTTGAAATGAAGGAACTAGGCGCAACACTTGTAAGCGCTTATGACCTCTGAAAGGGAATTATGTGCTGCAGTTGGTGGCGCTCGTGCTCGCCAGCTAAAGGTATGGGTTCCAGTCTAAGTTTTCGCACCAGCATCAGCTGTTGAAAAAGTGTCTGGAGGAAGGGGTTATGGCTACAAACAGTTTTCAGAATGAGGTGCCCAAGGCACGAGTTAATATCAAACTTGATCTGCATACCGGTGGTGCTCAGAAGAAAGTTGAATTACCGCTCAAGCTGATGGTGATGGGCGACTACAGCAATGGCAAGGAGCAGCGCCCGCTCTCTGAGCGAGGCAAGATAGACATCAATAAAAATAACTTTGACAGCGTCTTGGGCGAGTTCTCACCTAGTCTCAAGTTCGCCGTTGATAATACGTTGGCTGATGACGCGTCCGACACCTCTGTCGAGCTGAAGTTTCAGAGCATAAAGGACTTCGAACCCGAGCAGGTGGCCCGTCAGATCCCACAGCTGCGCGCCTTGCTGGCCATGCGTAACCTGTTGCGTGATCTTAAGTCGAACCTATTGGACAACGTGACTTTTCGTCATGAGCTGGAGCGGATCCTCAAGGATGACGCACTCAGCGAGGAGCTGCGCGTTGAGTTGGCTGCTTTGGCACCCAAAGACGAACGTTAATTCATATCGGTTGTTTTAAAGGGAAGTTAAATTATGTCCGTAGAGAACTCTAGCGTGCAATCGCGCGGCGCCACAGTATTGTCTGAAGCGTCTGCTGGCGTTTATGGTGATCTGTTTAATAAAATCAACTTGAGCCCCGTCACCACGTTGGGGGGTATTGAAGTTTTTCAGCGCTCCGAGGCGCTGTCTGAGGTGTCGGTCGATGAGCGAGTAACGGCCGCCGTCAGTGTATTCTTACAGTTGCTCAAGCAATCTTCACAAAAAGTCGAACGTTTGGATAAGGTTCTACTGGATGTGCATATCGCTTCGTTGGACATGCAAATCAGTCGGCAACTTGATGCCGTCATGCATCACCCGGACTTTCAGCGCGTCGAGTCAACTTGGCGCGGCGTTAAATCGCTGATTGATCAAACGGATTTCCGTCAAAATGTTCGTATAGAGCTATTGGACGTCAGCAAGGATCACTTGGTGCAGGATTTCGAGGATGCCCCGGAAGTCGCCCAGAGTGGCTTGTATCTGCATACCTATACTCAGGAATACGATACTCCGGGTGGCGAGCCGATTGCCGCGGCCATTTCCAGCTACGAATTTGACCGCAGCCCGCAGGACATTTCCCTGCTGCGTAACATCTCAAAGGTCGCCGCTGCCGCGCATATGCCGTTCGTGGGTTCCGTGGGCCCGGCCTTCTTTGGCAAGGCGTCGATGGAAGAGGTCGCCGCGATCAAGGACATCGGCAACTACTTTGACCGTGCCGAATACATCAAGTGGAAGGCTTTCCGCGACAGCGATGATGCACGTTACATCGGGCTGACCATGCCGCGCGTTCTGGGGCGACTGCCCTATGGGCCTGATACCGCTCCCGTGCGCAGTTTCAATTACATTGAAAGCGTCAAGGGGCCGGATCACGACAAGTACCTGTGGACCAATGCGTCGTTTGCGTTTGCCGCCAACATGGTCAAAAGTTTCATCAGCAATGGCTGGTGCGTACAGATTCGTGGGCCACAGTCCGGCGGTGCCGTCACTGAGTTGCCAATCCACTTGTACGACTTGGGCACCGGCAGCCAGGTCAAGATCCCTTCTGAAGTGATGATCCCGGAAACGCGTGAGTTTGAATTTGCCAATCTCGGTTTTATTCCGCTTTCGTACTACAAGAATCGTGACTATGCGTGCTTCTTCTCGGCCAACTCTGCGCAAAAGCCTGCGCTTTACGATACGGCCGACGCCACGGCCAACAGTCGAATCAACGCCCGCCTGCCCTACATTTTCCTGCTCTCACGCATCGCCCATTATCTGAAATTGATCCAGCGCGAAAATATCGGCACGACCAAGGACCGTCGTTTGCTGGAGCTTGAACTGAACAAATGGATCGGTGGGCTGGTAACAGAGATGACTGACCCCGGCGATGACTTGCAGGCCTCACACCCTCTACGGGATGCGAAGGTCACAGTGGAAGATATCGAGGACAACCCGGGATTCTTCCGAGTCAAGTTGTACGCCGTGCCGCACTTCCAGGTCGAGGGTATGGACGTGAACCTGTCGTTGGTTTCGCAGATGCCCAAGGCCAAAGCCTGACTCAGTCGTAGGGAAACGATGCCATGAAGATCGATCGCCCTCTATGGGCTGCCGGGGCGCTGCTGTGCCCGCAGCAATTCCAGCAGCAGGCGCGCTGGGAGGCTTGGGCCAACGAGCAGCTCTCCCGTCTGACCTTGGTTCATCCTTGGGGGGTCCAGGTCGTTGAGTTTGACCCGCAGGCTTTGCGGCTGGGTAAGCTCAAGGCGACCCAACTGCGTGCGCGAATGCCGGATGGCACCTGGATCGACACTGAGCAGGCAGACCACCTGCCTCCGGCCTTGGAGCTGGCACAGCTACTGGCTGACGACGATCAGCACGCGTTGTTGCACTTGGCCTTGCCGCTGGAGCAGGCCAATGGCAACAACTGCCTGTTTGAGGGCGGCAGAGTTGATCGACCGCTGCGCTTTCGCCAGTCGTGGCGCGAGGTACAAGACACCTATGCGGATGAAGTTCAGACAATCGGTGTGATGGAACATGCACTGAGCCTGCGTCTGCAGCGCGATGACAATGCCGATTACATGACCTGCCCGATCGCGCGACTGGTGCGTGACGGGCAGGGCGCCTGGAGCCTCGACCCGGCCTATGTGCCGCCGCTGCTGAGCTTCGCTGCCCATGCCGGGTTGTTGAACCAGTTGGACAACCTGTTGACGCAACTGTCGGCCAAGCGGCAACGGCTGATGGGCATGCGCCGCGAAAGCAATCAACGTATGGCCGATTTTGCCGTGGCCGATGTGTCGCTGTTCTGGTTGCTCAATGCCTTGAATACCTACCAGCCTGTCTTGGCGGACCTTCAGGCGTTTCCCGCACGACCCCCCGAGCAGGTCTATCAGCAGCTGATAAAGCTGGCCGGCAGTCTGCTCACGTTCTCATTGGAGCACGATCTCGACAAGATTCCAGCCTACCGGCACGAGTCTTTGGAGGCGGTGTTCCCACCACTGATGCACACCATTTCGCTGCTGCTGGAAGCCAGCCTGCCGTCGCGGGTGCTTGCCTTGGAACTGGAAGAGCATGGTGCCAATCGTTGGCAGGTCACATTGAACGACCCTCGCCTGCGCGAGCGTGAGGGTGCTGATTTCTATCTGTCGGTGCGTTGCCGATTGCCCGCCGCGCAGTTGCAGGACCAGTTTCCACGCCTGTGCAAGATCGGCACGCCCGACGAGGTCAATTACCTGGTCAACGCCGCACTCGACGGCGTTCCACTGCAATCCCTCAGCCATGTGCCGGCTGCGATTCCGTTGCGTCTGGAAAACCAGTATTTCGCGCTGGACCTCGATCATTCCAAAGGGCAGGCGGTGCTGGACGAAGGGGTATGCGCGTTCTATGTGCCAAGCACCTTGGCCGATGTGAAGCTTGAACTGTTTGCGGTGCTGCGCTCATGAACCTGACTGCCTCCAAGGAACGTACCGCAATGGCCGTGGATATTGATGCGCTGTTGCAGGACAGCTACCTGCTGGTGGTTGAGTTGCGCCAGGGCGCCTCCGTGCCGCGCAGCCAGGACCTGTCTCAGCTGTGTGTTAAGCAGGTTGAACACGTTCGGCAGCAGTTGAAAGTGGCGGGCCTGAGCCAGCGCAGCATCGATCACATCAGCCATGCGCAGTGCGCGTTGCTCGATGAAACCGTACTCACTTGCGCCAAAGATGACGCGCACGCCTTTTGGGCCAGCGAACCGTTGCAGACCAAGTTTTTCAATCGCAATCAGGCGGGCGAGTTTCTGTATGAAGACATGCGCGACGTCTTGCGCGAGCCTGCGCCCGATCGGCATGTGCTGACGGCCTTTCAACGCGTACTCATGTTGGGGTTTCGTGGGCGCTACCGTGATCTGAGTGATCCAGAGCGGGAACAGTTACTGGTTGACCTCAGTGCACGGATTACGCCACTTCGGGTCAGTCAAAGCCTGATGACGCAGGCGAACGGCAGTGAGCTGATCGCAGGCCTGGCTTGGCTGCGCTCACCTCTGGTCCATGTAGTGGCCGTGGGGATGACACTTACGGCCATTTGGTGGGGATTGGATCATCTGCTGAGCGACGCTGTTGCCTCGCTCTTGCCGGATCAGGGGTGAAGGCGAGATGACCGTGAACCTGCATCGAGTTCTTTGCCTGTGGGCGGGCGCTCTGACCTTCGTGTTGCTGGCCATTATTCCACTCGGCATGTGGGCGCGGGCGTCGGGTGTGATGATTACCGTGGGTTTCGTTGTGTGGGCTTGGATGCTGTTGGGGCATCGTGCACTTCAATACCGTGGATTGGTTTCATTGGCCGATAACAGGGTCCTGCCTGCGGCAGCATTTCGTCATCCTGTCGTGCTGGTCTGCGGTGATGGCCTGGATGGACTGTTCAGCGGGGCTCCCGCCGAACAGATGGCCCTGCGCGTAACCGAACAAGGTTGCTATATCCGTGTTCCCAGTCTGGAACAACTGGTAGCCGTCACCGATGGACTCTTGGCGCTACGTCCAAGCTGGCGCGCGCAACTCAGTGTTATGTTCACCGTTAACCCCGGTGCGCATAGTGATGGTGCTGTACTCGCCGGCCAGGTGCGGGCCCTCAGCCACCAATTGACCCTGGTACGTAAACGCGGCATTGCCCTGCCGTTATTGCTGGTGAGCTACGTGCAAACCTTGCAGGGCGAGGATCCTTGGTTCAGTTGGGTCAATGGCCAGTCTGACGTTCTTGTGCGGGATGCGGGTGCGTGTGTCAGCTTGGATGAGTGGCAGCAGCACACCGCAGACTCGTCCGTACAGTCGGCGCGGATGCACGCAGGTGTACAACTGAACAATGTCGTTGCCTGGTTGCACGACGCGGTGCTGCCGTACCTTGCCACTCGCCGTGCTCCAGGGGTGGCGTCGGTTTGTGCGGTCAGGCTGGTACCGGCTTTGCCCAGCGCCGTGGAGGGCAATCTGTGGCAGCAATGGTTGCGCAGCAGAGTAGCGCTGGCTGACAGCCGATCGGCATCGAAGGATGCGGTTTTGCCTTTCCCGGATCCTCTACTCAACCTGCTCCCGCTCGGCCCGCTGCGCGCTCCTGTGCAGCGGGCAAGCGTCGCGGCACTGTGGCTATTCGCCCTTGCCGGTGCCGTGGCACTCGCAAGCTCAGCGTGGCAGAACACCTTGTTGGTACGCCAGGTCAGTGACGACCTGCGGCGTTACGCGGCCGTCCCTCAGCCGACTCAACGTAGCCAGCGCGAGTTTCTTTGGCGTGACGACGCCGTGACCGTTCTTCGCCAGGACGCCCAGCGCCTGGACGCCTACTACCGGCACGGCGTCCCCCTGGCATTCGGCCTGGGCCTGTACCGCGGCGAACGCCTGCGCGCGCCGCTGCTGGCAGTGCTGGCCGCGCATGTTGAGCCGCCGTCGGCCACACCGCCCACGCAAATTGCCAACCCCGTACGGCTGGACAGCCTGTCGCTATTCGCGACCGGCAGTGCCCAGCTCAAGCCGGATTCGACCAAAGTCCTGATCAATGCGCTGGTCGGCATCAAGGCGCAGCCAGGCTGGCTGATCGTGATCGCCGGGCATACCGACGCTACCGGCGACTCGCATAACAACCTTCGGCTATCTCACGCCCGCGCCGCCGCCGTGCATGCCTGGATGCAGCGGATGGGCGGCATGCCCGACAGCTGTTTTGCGGTGCAGGGCTTCGGCGCCAGCCAGCCGGTCGCCAGTAACGACACCGAAGCGGGGCGTGCAGCCAATCGCCGCGTAGATATCCGTCTGGTACCGGAGGCAGGGGCGTGTGTGCTCTCTACCGCGGAGCCGGACAGGCAACCCCCTGTCGCATCCCGCGACAGTTAAATTTCCAAGAAAAGGAGCTTCACATGGCAATTCCCGTTTACCTCTGGCTGCAAGACGACGGCGGCGCAAGCATCAAAGGTTCGGTGGACGTGCAAAAGCGCGAAGGCAGCATCGAAGTGGTTGCCCAGGACCACAGCCTGTACATCCCCACCGACAACAACACCGGCAAGTTGACCGGGACGCGCGTACACACCCCGTTTCTGTTTTCCAAGGAAATCGATTCGTCCAGCCCTTACCTTTACAAGGCGGTGACCACCGGGCAAACCCTCAAGAGTGCTGAGTTCAAGTGGTATCGCATCGACGACGCCGGGGAGGAAGTCGAGTATTTCATCACCAAACTGGAAAACGTCAAGGTGGTGAAAGTCGCGCCGAAAATGCACGACGTCAAAGACCCAGCCAAAGAGAAGCACAACCACCTGGAGCAGGTCGAGTTGCGTTACGAGAAGGTCACCTGGACCTACAAGGACGGCAACATCATCCACTCCGATTCGTGGAACGAACGCCAAAGCGCGTGATAAGCACGGAGCCGCAGGCGTGCTTTCGCCTGCTGGCTGCCGGTGTGCTGGGTTGAGCGTCCGCTCGCGGGCGTTCAGCCAAACACATCGAGTTGCAGAACCCTGGCTGGTTTTATCGACGACACACCCAGATCACCGAACAAGGATGTAACCGTATGGCACCCAATTCCACTCGCTTGCTTCGCCGCCTCAACCCTTACTGCGCCCAGGCATTGAGTGCAGCGGCCTCGCTGTGCCAAAACCGTGCGCATGCACAGATCACCATTGAACACTGGCTGCTCAAGTTGCTGGGGCAGGGAGACGGTGACCTGGCCGTGATTGCGCGTCGTTACGAGTGGAATATGGAGACGCTGTGGTACGGGTTGCTGGAGCATATCGACCGTCTGCCACGAAGCGTACAGAGCAAGCCGCAGCTGTCGGAGCCGTTGCAGCAATTGATCAAGAACGCCTGGTTGCGGGCCTCGCTGGACGACAACAACGACAGCCTGCGCTCTGTCCACCTGCTGAGCGCGTTGATGGAGACACCCAGCTTGCTGGTGTGTGAAGCCGCCTGGCCTTTGCTCAGCCTCAGTGAGGCTCAGTTGCAGCGCCTTTTGGTGCTGTTGGATCAATCGTCCGAGGAGCGGCCCGAGGTGCAGGCTTCAGCCGCGTCGGACAGCCCCGCAACGTCTTCAGGTGAGCCCGTCATACTCCCACCCAGCGCAACGAAAAAAGTTGAGGCGTTGCAGGCGGTGCTGGACAGGTTCACCCATGACCTCACTGCCAAGGCAGCGCAAGGGCAGATCGACCCGGTGTTCGGCCGTGACGACGAAATTCGCCAGGTCGTTGATATTCTCAGTCGTCGCCGCAAGAATAATCCACTCCTGGTGGGCGAGCCGGGCGTTGGCAAAACGGCATTGGTTGAAGGCCTGGCGTTGAGCATCGCCCACGGCACGGTGCCGGACAGTCTCAAATCGGTCAGTGTGCGCACCCTTGACCTGGGGTTATTGCAAGCGGGCGCAGGTGTCAAAGGCGAGTTTGAACAACGTCTGAAAAACGTGATCGACGCCGTGCAACAGTCCGAGCAACCGGTGCTGTTGTTCATTGACGAAGCCCACACCCTGATCGGTGCCGGCAACCAGGCTGGCGGTGCCGACGCAGCCAACCTGCTCAAGCCCGCCTTGGCCCGAGGTGAGTTGCGCACCATCGCTGCGACCACCTGGAGCGAGTACAAGCAGTATTTCGAGCGCGACGCGGCCTTGGAAAGGCGCTTCCAGATGGTCAAGGTCGATGAGCCGGACGATGCCAACGCCGGCCTGATGTTGCGCGGCCTCAAAGGGCGCTACGCCGCCCACCATGGCGTGCACATTCAGGATGCGGCCGTGCAGGCTGCGGTCAGCCTGTCGCGGCGCTACCTGACCGGTCGCCAACTGCCGGACAAAGCCGTCGACCTGCTGGACACCGCCAGCGCCCGCGTGCGTATGAGCCTGGACTGCGAACCGCAGGCGTTGATCCGCCTGAGTGCCCAGCAAGTGGCCCTGCAGTTGGAGGGCCAAGCCCTGGAACAGGATCAGCGTCTTGGCGGGTATGGTGCCGATGAGCGCCTGGCGGTGATCGCCGCACAACACGCCGAGCTGCAACGCCAATACATCGCTCTGGAGCAGCAGTATCGGCAAGAACTTGACCTGACCCAGCAACTGGTTGATGCGCGTCAAACGCAGCCGCTGCAGCGGGAAACCTGCGCGCAATTGCAACGGCAGTTGAGCGATGTCCAGGGCAATCAACCCCTGCTGTCGCTGGATGTCGACGCGCGTAGCGTGGCCGAAGTCATTGCCGATTGGACCGGGGTGCCACTGGGCAGCTTGCTCAAGGACGAACAGGCCAATCTGCTGATGCTGGAGCAGCAGCTAGGCGAGCGTGTCATCGGGCAGGCGGCGGCCCTGAGCGCCATGGCCCAGCGCCTGCGGGCGGCCAAGACAGGCCTCACCGATGACAAGGCGCCGCTGGGCGTGTTCCTGTTGGTCGGCACCAGCGGCGTGGGCAAGACCGAAACCGCCCTGGCCCTGGCCGACAGCCTGTTCGGTGGCGAAAAATCGCTGATCACCCTCAACTTTTCCGAGTACCAGGAAGCCCACACCGTCAGCCAACTCAAAGGCTCGCCACCCGGCTACGTCGGTTACGGCCAGGGCGGTGTGCTCACTGAAGCCGTGCGCCAACGGCCTTACAGCGTCGTGCTGCTCGACGAGGTGGAAAAGGCCCATCGCGACGTACTGAATCTGTTCTACCAAGTCTTTGATCGCGGCTTTATGCGCGATGGTGAAGGGCGCGAGATCGACTTTCGCAACACCGTCATTCTCATGACCTCCAACCTCGGCAGTGACCTGCTGCAAACCTGTGTGCAGGAACAACCGGATGCACCGGACAGCGTGCTGCATGAATTGCTGCGTCCCATCCTGCGTGAACACTTCCAACCTGCGTTGCTGGCACGCTTTCAAACCCTGATCTATCGCCCACTGCAAGCCGATGCACTCAAGCGCATCGTGGCGATCAAACTGGCCCAGGTCGCCAAGCGCCTGGAGCGCCATTACGGCCTGGAGTGCCAGATTGAAGACGCCCTGACTGACGCGCTGGTTGCCGCCTGCCTGCTGCCCGATTCCGGTGCACGCAATATCGACAGCCTGCTCAACGAGCAAATCCTGCCCGTACTCAGTCAACAGCTGTTGGAGCGCCGCGCGGCGCAGCGACGCACCCACGGCGTGCGCCTCGGCTACTGCGACGATGAAGGCATCAGCCTGCACTTCACCGATGTTCAAGACACGGCGCAGCCCGTCGCCCTGGAGATGTGAGCATGTCCAGCGGATTGCAAAATTTCTTCGACCACAGTCGGCACAGCCTGAGTGTGCGCAACGTTGAGGCCCGGCTCGATGTCCTGGCCTTTGAAGGCCAAGAAAACCTGAGCCAACCCTTCACCTATCGCGTGGAGTTCACCAGCACCGAACGTGATCTGGCTGCGGAAGCGCTGCTCGGCCAGGACGCCAGTTTCAGCCTGCACGCCGCGCCGCAAAAACTGCCGGTTGTAGGTGTCGGCGCACCACAGGTCGAACCGTTGCGCACCCTGCATGGCGTGGTCACCGGTTTCAAGCGCCAGTCCGGCTCCAACGACCAGGCTACTTATGAGATCACCTTGCAGCCGCGCTTGGCCCTGCTCGGTCGTGGCCGGCAGTTCCGTATCTACCAGCACCAATCAGTGCCGGAAATCGTCGAAAGCATTCTGCGCGGCCGCCACGGTTTGGAAGGCCAGGACTTTCTGTTCAGCGTCAAACGCGACTACCCCAAACGCGACCAGGTCATGCAATACGGCGAGAGCGACCTGGACTTTATCGCCCGGCTGCTCGCCGAGGTGGGCATCTGGTACCGCTTCACCAGCGACGAGCGCCTGGGCATCGATGTGGTCGAGTTCTGCGATGATCAACGCCTCTACCAGTTCGACATCGAGCTGCCGCTTCGCCCGCAATCCGGGCTGGGCAGCAGCGGTCAGGATGCGGTGTGGCAACTGCAATCGAGCCACGCCGTGGTCGAGCAGCAGGTGCATTTCCGGGCTTACCACCACCGCGATGCCGGCGCCCACCTGAGCGGTGAAGTCGACCAGAGCCGAGGCGCGGCTACCACCTACGGCGAGGCCTATCACTACGCCGAACCTTACACTGCTCTCGGCGACCGGCTGGATCAAGACGAGGATCTGCAAAGCGAAAGCGGCTACTGCTATGCGCGCCTGCGCCACGAACGCTACCTGAACGGGCAGACACAGCTCAGCGGCACCAGCAGCAGCGCCACCTTGGCGCCGGGCCAGGTGCTCAAGGTCTCCGGCGGTGCCCCCCAGGCCTATACGCCGGGCGCAGTGATCACCGGCCTGGCCACCAAGGCTGCCCGCGACCAAAGCTTTGAGGCCACCTTTCAGGCGATACCCTATTCAGAAACGGTGTGCTTCCGTCCAACGGTGCCACCCAAGCCGCAGATCGCCGGCACCGTCCCGGCCCGCGTCACCAGCCCACAGGCCAACGACCCCTACGCCCATATCGACCTGGAAGGGCGCTATCGGGTGAATTTCCTGTTCGATCGCGACAGCTGGAAGGCCGGTGAAGAAAGCGTCTGGCTACGCCTGGCCCGACCCTACGCCGGCGACACCCACGGCCTGCATTTACCGCTGATTGCCGGCACCGAAGTGGCCGTGGCCTTCGAACAGGGCGACCCGGACCGGCCCTACATCGCCCATGCCTTGCACGACAGCCAGCATGTGGACCACGTGACCCTGCGCAACGACAGGCGCAACGTACTGCGCACCCCGGCCAACAATAAACTGCGCATGGATGATACCCGCGGGCAGGAGCACATCAAACTCAGTACAGAGCACAGTGGCAAGAGTCAGCTCAACCTTGGCCATCTGGTGGATGCCGAGCGCCAACCGCGCGGAGAGGGTGCGGAACTGCGCACCGATGGGCATGCCGCGATTCGTGGCGGCAAAGGCCTGTTTATCAGTGCCGACGCCCAGCGCCGCGCGCAGGGGCCGATGCTGGAGATGACCGCCGCCGTGGGTCGGTTGCAGCAGGCCGGCGAGCAGCTGCAGGCCCTCTCCGTGGATGCCGAAGCCAGCCAGGCTGATCCGGCGGATGTGCAGGCGCAACTCAACCTGCTGCAGAAAGACCTGGAACAGCTCAAGTCGGCGGTACTGCTGCTGAGCGCCCCACAGGGCATTGCATTGACCAGCGGCCGGCATCTGCAACTGGCCGCTGAGCACAACCTGATGCTCAACGCTGGCGGCCAGGCCGATATCAGTGTGGTCAAGCGCCTGTTCATGGGCGTGGGGCAGGGGCTGAGCGTGTTCGTACGCAAGTTGGGCATCAAGCTGATCGCTAACCAAGGGCCGGTAAGCATCCAGGCGCAGAACGACAAACTGGAGTTGATGGCACGCCATGGGCTGGAGATCAGCAGCACAGAGGACGAGATCCGCATTACGGCCAAGAAGAAAATCATCCTCAATGCCGGCGGCAGCTACATCACCTTGGATCCGTTCAGCATCGAGTCGGGCACTGAAGGCGACTACATCGTCAAGTCAGCGAGCTACGAGTACGTGGTGGGGGCTGCCAAACAAGTAGCGCAGATGCCACAACTTCCCCCGGTGACTGAGTATGACGCTGACTCTTTGAGTTCGACGGTTTTCTCGGGATGACATCTTTTCGTGACCAGGAGGGAGCGCACCATGGCTGATGGTGTTTTCAAACGGCTTGCCAATATATTTAGCCCAAGTGACTCGCAAACGACGAACTCGCAGGAGCCTTTCTATCCTACTCCCGATGGAAAACCGATCAGCAACCATGATGTGATCCAGGTAAAGGGACTGTCACCGATCAAAAATTGGGGGCATCCGCTCAAGGATAAAAACAACCCGTTGTTGCAATTGACCCAGTTAGCTAGTGCCGCAGCGGGTTCATATCCGCTGGGAGTAGGCGGCCTTTGGCATGGCGGAGTGCATTTTGACAGCGGCACGTCGAGCAATTTAGATAAGGCCAGTGTGCACTGTATCGCCGATGGTGAGGTGGTGGCTTACCGAGTCGACAGCCACGCACCGATGACGACCTATCAAGTCAACAAACTGGCGGTAAAGAAAACCTTCTCGCGTAACTTCGTGTTGGTGCGTCATGTTCTGGAGGCACCGAAAATTGAAGGTCAATCGGAAATTCCTCCCCGCTTGTTCTTCTACAGCCTGTATATGCACTTGCAAAATTGGACGTACTACCAAAAGGCTTCAGCCATTGCCCGGCCAGCTTTCTGGCCAGAAAGTGAGGTTTACTTAGTTCCTGACACAGCAGAGGATAAATATCCCGCATCCTCTGAACAGCGCGGACTGAACGTGCGGAATCTACCCCGTCAAGGCAAAGTGTTTGAATTGCTGCCGCGAGGGGCGGAAATCACGATCAGTGGTGACGGTGAATACCGCAAGCTTGAGAGCACTCCAGGACCACGTTACCTGCAAGATCCAAATGCACAAGGATCACTACTTGGTTACGTTCGTGCTGATCACTTGAAGGCTATTGGGAATGGTGAATATCGTGTTGAGAAAGATCTTGGCGTCTATGTCGAAGCAAGTGCGCGCAGTAAAATAATTGGCCTGAAACTTCCAATTGGATCGCAAGTAGTAGTCAGCGGAGAGGGCGATTTTCGCAAGCTGGAGCGCGTCAACCAATATATCCATTTTAAATCGCTGCATCGTGTGCGCAAACCGCTGAAGCTTGATGATATATCTGTGATTGATGAGCCTATTCCTATCAAGGCTGGAGAGTTGATAGGTCACATTGGGGATTACCAGGACTACGCCGCCGACCGTTCGGAAAAGAAGCTGCACCTAGAGGTGTTCAGCGACGATGATGTGGAGAAATTCATAAAGAAGTGCCGCGAGTGGGAGCTGAATCTGCCCACCACGAGCAAAACTTGGCTGAAGCTCGTCAAGGGCACTGCCGTCGTGGCCCATCAAGATCATTTCAACGCCAAACGACTGCCCACCTTCAGTGCGGCTGACGCAATAATCGGTGCCGATCTACTGGTCCCCAAAAGTTTGCTTGATAGTTTGCCTGCCGCAGAAAAAATTACGGTGCCTGCGGCGGAAGGGCGCAAGGCTTGCAACTGGTATCGCCTTCATCAGCTTCTCAACGATGCCAACAACACGCTATTGGATGGCTGGGTGCGCGAGGAAGTGGGCGTTACCCCATGGGTCAGTCCGTGGGCGTGGGAAGGCTACAAAGTCATTACGGACTATACAGCTGCTCCTGAGTTTATGGCGTCGTTCCTTAGATCACTTAAACGTTTCACAGATCAACAACTCCAACGCTATGGTCCATTAGCCGATGCAGGGGATGGAGGGCCAATAAAGAAGCGTTTGTATGAAATTATCGATCGTGATCGAGATAACAAAATTACCGCTGAGGAAATCCAAGCGGCAATTCGAGTGCCTGCCCACGCCCAGTCGATCTCGCAGTTAATTATCTGTTGCGAAAGCGAGTGGTGCTACAAACCGAAAAAATGGGATGAGCTAGATGAAATGTTTGGTCATGGCGGCTCGACTCCGCATATTAATTGGTTGGCGGAGAAGGAGCGTATTATACAGCTAAGTTGGTGGGATGCCGTAGCCGACAAGGTCGGTTTGCCGACTGATGGGAAGGTCCATCACTTTCACCCAGTGGGGTTGGCGGGGTGGTTTAGTAACGTAAAGAAGCATCCGGAAATTTTTATAAATGGCGTAAAAACAGAGCTGAGGTTCTTGGACTTGTATGACGGCTCAGTGATTGAAGAAAGTGATTTTGCTTTGGCGGCAGCTACGCTTGGTTGTGAAGTCGAGGCAATAAAGGCAGTCGCAATTACAGAGACAGGCTCTTTAGGTAGTTATTTTACGAAGGCGGAGGACGATAAGGTTGCAACTATATTGTTTGAGCGGCATTACTTTCATCAGTTAACGGGTGGTCGGTTTGATGATTCGGATCCGGATATATCATCCCCTGTAAGTGGTGGTTATGGCCTTCACTCAGCACAATACGGAAAAATGGTTAGGGCCTATCAGTTGAGTGCTAGTGAGGCTTTGAAATCCGCGTCATGGGGGCGTTTTCAAATTATGGGGAGATATTTTTCAAACGCTGGATATTCCTCTGTTGAAGACTTTGTACGAGACCTTAATCGTTCTGAGAAAAATCATTTAAAAGCGTTCGTAAGTTTTATAAAGTTCGATGCAATTCTGTCTTCGGCGATTGTAAAAAAAGATTGGTTAAAGTTTGCTCTTAAATATAATGGCCCAGGTCAAAAAGGGTATGATCGGAAGATGAGGGATAACTATAATGCGCTTAAAGGTTTGTAATTTATTTGTTAAGGTCTTGGTCTGTTTTTATGCAGTGCTCTGGACTGGCCCAATATGGGCAATGCCGGAAAAAATTTGTGATGAAGGGGTCGCATTATTCCAGTGTAAAGTTGGTGGGGGAAGAGATCTGGCCCTTTGCCCAAGCTATATTGATGGGGCGTTGGCTGGAGTTCAGTACCGCTTTGGTCGAGAAAAAAATATAGAGCTTGTTTTTCCTGAAGCGGGCTTTGCTTTTGATGCTTTCAAGTCGAACCACTTTGTTCGCTATCAGGTTGATTACAAAGTAATTAAATTCTACATCGGCTCTTATGTGTATGGTCTTTATAGTAACTACGATGGTGAAGATGTTGGAGGGGTGGCGAGAAGTGCAGGAGTAGTGGTTTCTGATACATCTAAAGGTTCGGCTGTACAAGTGTCATGTGAAAAGATATATGTAGACGATCTTGAGGAAGTGATTCCCCACTTGGAGTGTGATGTTGACGATGCTTTGGGGTGTGTGTAACAAATCGATTCGGTATTTAAGCGTGGGGGTGTATAAGTTCGTGGGAAAGGGTGACGTTAAGTGGGAGTTTGTTTTTTAATTTTGTGGGTTTATTGAGTCTAAAAATTGCGTGATAAGTTACTTATTTTGTTGGTCTTTTAAAAGAGGTGTATGGCATGAAAGGCATCATCCGCATAGGCGACAAAACAACCAGCGAAGGCGAAGTCCTCTCCGGTTCCACCACCATGAAGTTCGGCTGTATCGGAGTCGCCCGCGAAGGCGACCCGGTGTACTGCCCGATCCCAGGCCATGGTCGTACTGAAATCTCCGAGGGCCACCCGGTCTTTCGTGACAACGGCATCCCGATTGCCTTTGAAGGGCACGCCTGTGCCTGTGGTTGTACGTTGATTTCATCGCTGCCTGTTGCAGGTGCCAGCTAATCATGCCGGTCAGGATGAACCAGGTACCAGCCCTGGCGACACGGCCGGCCCGTCCTCGTATTTGGCGGTGGCTTGGCCTGCTGGTGCTCTTCTTGTTGTTGGGGGGAGGGGGGGCGTTGCTGTTCAGTACTGCACCGGCAAGCCAGCAGCCGCTCATGTTTTGGGGTTTCGCCCTAGGCATCCCGTTTCTGGGCTGGTGTGTGCTGAGTTTCGCAAGGGTGCTGCTGTATCTCGGCCAGCAACACGCGGCGGATGGTTGGGATGAGGCCCGTGAGCACGATTTGATGCAGAGAGTCCATCAAGGGCGACGCGCTCTGGAGGTATTGAGCGTAAGTCTGCATACCGCCTTGCGCAATCCGGACGAAAGCTCCACAGCACAACTGGTTGCGTTGCTTGGGGGGACCAAAGCCCTAAAGGCGCAACCCGCCCGGCGGGACAGCGTAACGCTACGTCATAGCCGTTTGACTGGCGATGTAAATGAAGACCCCGAGCCCGCATTGTTGCGCACGTTGGGGCAGTTGTTTATCGAACTGGCGCCGTCATTGAAGCAGTTGCCTGATGAAACGCCGCTGGCAATATTGCTGGAGGTCGAGACCGGCTTGCTGGATCGCGCATGGGACCGTGTATGGCAACAGGCTTTGCGTAAGTCGGGTATCCGTCAAACGCTCGTCGCCTTGGAGGGGTGTGGTTTGCCCGCGCTGGACCAGTGGCTCGATGAGCGTAGCGACGATCAGGCACTGCTGCTGGTGATTGCAGTGCACTTCGCACCGACGCAGCCCGAGGCAACAGGGGAGGTGGTTGTGGGGTTGCTGCTTGGCAACCGTTTGACGCAAACGACTTTGCCTCCCGTGGCTGTTCTGCATCGCCCGGAGCTTGAACAGCAATCATCGATTGAAGCGTTGCACTACGCCGTGACGCAAGCTTTGAACTGGGGGCCGGTGGATGCGACTTCAGTGCGGCATGTCTGGCGGGCAGGAATAGAGGCGCAACGTCACGCGGCGATCAACAACGTACTGGGTGAGGTGCCCATGTCGGTGACGCGTGACCAAGGAATCCAGAACTTGGATATATCACTGGGGCACTCAGGCAAAGCCGCACCGTGGCTGGCCATTGCCGCTGCAACACACACCATGCAGGGCGGCGCTGGGCCGCAGTTTATTTTCAGCGGGAGCGGCTGCACTGATGCAGGGCTCTGGAGCACAGCGATGACGCCTGTGCTGCCGCTTTCGAAATAGGGATCTCGAATGCAGTTTCGACGCTTTGTAGGCTTCTGGGTTCTGGCTGGCACGCTGTTGTTGGCCGGCACGCTGCTGGGAGTGGTGGTGTGGCGCTACCCGGACTGGCTGGGTATTCAGCCTGGTAGCGAACGCCAGACCTTTTGGCTGCTGGCGATCGCTGCGACCACGTTGATCGTGGTGCTGTTTCTACTGGGTTACCATTTGCTGGGCCGCGAACTGGGGCGTTCGGCCTATCGTAAGCAAGACGCGAAGGATTTCCCCCAAGCGGCCCGTCCTAAACCTCACGTTGCTCAGGTTGCGCAAAGTGCCGTTCCCAATGGTGCTTATCTTCGAGAACGCTATGGTGTCTTCTGGCGGCGCAAAGTTCGCCTCTTGTTGGTGGTCGGTGAACCTGAGCAGATCGAGGCGATTGCCCCGGGGTTGAGCGAGCAGCGTTGGCTGGAAGGGCAGAGCACCGTGCTGCTGTGGGCCGGCAGCCTCCAAGGCGAACCGCAAGAAGCGTTGCTCTTGCAGTGGCGTGGCCTGTGCCGCAGGCGTGCGCTCAATGGGGTGGTCTGGGCATTGAGCAAAGACCAATGCACCGATGCCGCCGCCATGAGCACCGGTGCCCGTCGCTTGCAAACCCTGGCCCGTGCGTTGCGTTGGCAGTTGCCGTTGCACCTGTGGCAGGTGGGCGGCAGTGCATGGTCTCAGAACGATCGCGATAGCCAGCCTGTGGGCTGCCTGCTGCCATCACGTGTCACCCCCCTGATTCTAGAAAACAGCCTGGACAGTTTACTCGACCCCTTGCGCCGCGCGGGCTTGGCGCAAATGCACGATGCCATGACCCACGACTTCCTCCTGCGATTGTCCCGCGATTTACAGGCCGACGGCATTGCCCGTTGGCGCCAGGTATTGACGCCGCTATTGGGCGAGTTTTCCCGTGGTGTACCCTTGCGCGGCCTATGGTTCAGTCTGCCGGTGGTGCCTGTTGAGAGCACGCTTGAACACTTTTGGCCGGTGAATACGGCCTGGCAAGGCGTTCTCAACGATAAAGCGGCCAGTGGCCGTCGATTGGGTTGGGGCGCACCCCGCATCACCTATGCGCTGGCATTGGGATTGGCCGTGCTGTGGGGAGCTGGACTGTTGCTGTCTTTCGTCAGCAACCGCGCGCAGATCGCCCAGATACACACCTCACTTGCGGCCCTGCAAC
>NZ_KZ478013.1 GCF_002837185.1 Pseudomonas fluorescens
CGCCGCAATGGGCCATCCCTGGCCCAGTGCGGCTAACCCGGCGTCCTGCCGGGTTGCCCACGGATTCAAGCCTGCGTTCGGCCAGCGTGGTTTAACGGGGCGCCTGAGATCAAAAGCAGATCAAGATCAAGATCAAGATCAAGAGCGGCTCGCTTCGCATCGTGGTGACGGGTGGGCGCTACAGAGTTGTGTAAATGCCTATGCTGGGTGGGTTTGAGAGCCATTAGTTTTTTACCCCAGTGGAGCCATCTGATGCCAGACAGCGTGTCACGTCTCGTCTATCGCACACCTGTTCCGGAAGACGTAGAGCGTTTATTCGCCATCTTCGGCGATCCCCAGACCAACCTGTTCAATCCTGCCGGCCCCATGGCCGGTATCGAGGACGCCCAGCGCCTGCTGGGCCGATGGATCGAGCAATGGTCCAGCGAGGGCTACGGCTGGTGGGCGATTGCGCGGCGCGAGAGCCCCGAGCAGATCATCGGTTTCGGCGGCATTGCACCGCTCGAGTATCTAACCGCGCGGCGCATTAATCTCGGTTATCGATTCGCCGTCGAAGCCTGGGGGCAGGGCTATGCCACCGAGGTCGGACGCGATGCCTTGGCGCTGGCGTTCGACTCGCTGGGTTTGCCTGAAGTGTTCGGCCTGGTACGGCCGGATCATGCGGCGTCGATCCGGGTGTTGAAAAAAATCGGCTTGCAGCCATTCGGCCTGCTGGACGATGTGCCCGGCCAAGCGCCTAGCCTGGTAATGCGCGCTTGTCATCCTACAACTCGCTCAGCCTGATTTTCGTCTCTCCCCTATACACCTTGGCTGACCTTGATTTTTCAGATTGACACCGTCAGAACAGCTCGATATAAAAGTCGCGGTTGTACGACGACATATGACGTTACATATGTCCTATCTAACAAAAATAAAAAGTGATGCCATGAATCTGAACGAGCCCATCAGTGCCCATCGTGTCGGCCAGGCGGTCGGCAGCTATCGCTGGACGATCTGCGCGATGCTGTTTTTCGCCACGACCGTCAACTACCTCGACCGTCAGGTGCTCAGCCTGCTGGCGCCGCAGTTGTCGACGCAATTTGGCTGGAGCAATACCGATTACGCCAACATCGCGGCGGTGTTCCAGTTCGTCTACGCGATTTCCATGCTGTTCGCCGGACGCTTTGTCGACAAGATCGGCACCAAGGCCGCCTACGTCGTGGCGATCGGCATCTGGTCCACCGGCGCGATCATGCATGCGTTCTCGGTGCAGATGGGCGAGGGCATTGCGGCAGTCAGCAGTGCCATCGGCCTGGCGGTGATTCCGGTGTCGATTGCTGGCTTCATGCTGTCACGCGCGGTGCTGGCGATTGGCGAGGCGGGCAATTTTCCCATCGCGATCAAGGCCACGGCTGAGTACTTCCCCAAGAAAGAGCGCTCCTTTGCCACCGGCATCTTCAACTCGGGGGCCAACGTGGGCGCGATCCTGGCGCCAATCTGTGTGCCCTTGATCGCCGGCATGTGGGGGTGGGAAGCGGCCTTTATGGTCATCGGCATGCTGGGCTTCGTGTGGGTGGCGGTCTGGGCCGCGGTGTACGAAAAACCTGAGCAGCAAAAGCGCCTGTCGGCCGAAGAGTTGGCCTACATTCGCAGTGATCAGACCGTACAACCCTTCGCATCAACCTCAGTGGGCCCTGCGGGCGCAACCGCGAAAAAAGTCTCATGGTTCAAGTTGCTCACCTACCGCCAGACCTGGGCCTTTGCCTTCGGCAAGTTCATGACCGACGGCGTGTGGTGGTTCTTTCTGTTCTGGCTGCCCACGTTCCTGTCGGCGCAGTACGGCATGAAGGGCGCCGATATCGTGATGCCGCTGGCCGTGCTGTACAGCATGACCATGGTCGGCAGCATCGGTGGCGGCTGGTTTCCCAGTTATTTCATGGCGCGGGGCGATGCGCCCTATGATGGCCGCATGAAAGCCATGCTGGTGATCGCGTTGTTCCCGCTGGTGGTGTTGCTGGCGCAGCCGTTGGGCTACATCAGCTTCTGGGTTCCGGTACTGCTGATCGGCGTGGGTGCTTCGGCGCACCAGGCATGGTCATGCAATATCTTCACCACGGTGTCGGACATGTTCCCGCAGAAAACCGTCGCGTCGGTGGTCGGTATCGGCGGCATGGCAGGCGGCCTGGGCGGTGTGGTGATGACCAAGATCGGCGGCTGGGTATTTGACTACTACAAGTCCATCAACGACATCCACACCGGCTACATGATCATGTTTGCGATCTGTGCCCTGGCGTACCTGGTGGCGTGGAGCGTGATGAAGGCGCTGGTGCCGCGCCACAAGGAAATCACCGACCTGTAGCGCGGCCTGGAAACGTCGCATCGGCCAGAATGATCCGCACCGACATCATGACGCCGACCAGCACTGCGGCCAGCCCTGCTGTTTCCATGGGGGTTGGCCAGCGCTGATGAAACCAGAGGCCGAGCAGCGTGGCGAACAAGGACTCAAGCGCAATCAATTGGCCACTGAGCACCATGGGCAGGCGCCGCGTTGCCGCGTTCCAGGCCCAGGCACCGACGACGGTGGACATCACGGCAATCACCAGGCTCCAGGCATACAGCGCCCATGCCTGGCTCCAGCCAGCGCCCAGGGTTGGCAAGCGCAACAGGCCCGTCGCGTATGTCCATGGGAGGATCAACAGCGTTGCGACACCTGCGCCCGTCAGCATCAGGGCGGTCCACAGGCCTGTCACGTTGGCGGGCAGGTGCGCCATCTGCTTCTGGTTGATCACGCTGAAGCCCACCCATAAGGCCACCGCGACCAAGGAGAAAAACAGCCCGGCCAGCCAGGATTGGGGGCTCGGAGAGGGCTGGTGGACGCTGCTGATATTGGTCAGCAACAGCCCCACCGTGATACAGCACAACGGCCTCACCAATTGGCGCCAGCGCAGGGTTTTATGGCTGGAGTTGCCGAGCAGCGCCAGTAGCACCGGTACCATCCCAACAAACGCCGGCGTCAATACCGGGCCGCCGACTATCACGCCGGCAGCAATGCATACGCCATAACCCAGGCAACCCCATGCGCCCAGTACTGCCGCGAGCAGGCATTGGCCAAGGCTCAGCGCACGCAGTTGCGCGCGGCACAGGATCACCCCGGCCACGCCCAGCCCACCGGCCATCAGAAAGCGCACGCTCATCAGGTCGTAGATGCTGTAGGCGCCTGTGACATAGGGCGCAATGAAATTCAGCGCCCAGCCGAGGGTGGCGACCATCGCGAATATCACGCCGGCAATTACAGGGGAGGGGGAAGTGCTCATCAGGCTGATCCATGAAGTAATGGGTCCATGGTGCCCAGCCACGCGGGTGTGCTACAAACGAGTTCTCGGTCCTGAGTACATAACCTGAGATTATGAATCTACTTGGAAAAACCCTACCGCCTCTTGCCAGTTTGTTGCCGTTTGAAGCCGCAGCGCGCCTGGAGAGTTTTTCCAGGGCGGCCGATGAACTGCACATCACCCAGGCGGCTGTCAGCCGGCAGATACGCGGGCTGGAAGACAATCTTGGGGTGAAGCTGTTCTGCCGACGCAACCGTGCAGTGTTCCTGACTCAAGAGGGGCGTGAGTTGGGGCGGGTGGTCAGCCTCGCGTTGCAAAGCATCAGTGAGGGCGCGGCCAGCCTGAGGGCGTCCCCGCGGCGCAATCGGGTGGTGCTGCTGTGTCAGCTGTGCGAGGCGTTTTATTGGTTGATGCCGCGGTTGGCGACGTTCCACCAGCAATACCCGCAGATTGAAATCCAGGTGGTGACCTGCACGCGGCCGATCACGCAGTTCAATGACCCTTTCGATGTCGCCCTGCAAAGTACCCGGCGCGCCAGTGGCGCCCACGCGCTGATGTTTACCGCCTCCGATGAAGTGTTCCCGGTGTGCAGTCCCGCTTACCTGTGCCCGGAACAACCGCTGGCGCTGGCTGAATTGGCGGCCTGCACGTTTTTGCACCACAGCAGCGAACCTCCGCACTTGATGGCGTGGGATGAGTGGCTGAACGTGTTCGGTCAGTCGTTGGCCCGTGACGCGCGCAGCGTCACGTTCGACAGCTACCCGCTGATGTTGCAGGCCGCCGTGGAAGGACATGGTATGGCCATGGGCTGGCGTCGTACCGCAAGCAGGCTGATTGAGAGTGGAGCATTGGTCAGGCCCTGTGCCGAGAGCGTGTTTTTGCCAGAGGCTATTTCGGTCTACAGGCAGCAAGGGGCAGGCAATCGGGATGAGGTCGTGGCACTGCTGGCCTGGCTCGAGGCGCAGTTGCAGCGTGACGGCTGACAGGGGCGCGACGGCCCCTGTCATCCCCGGTTATTGATTACGTGTCACGCGCCAGACCGTATTGGCCAGGTCATCGGCAATGATCAGCGCGCCTTTCGGGTCGACTGTCACGCCCACCGGACGCCCACGGGTCTTGCCGTCGTCACCGCGAAAGCCGGTGGCGAAGTCGACAGGCTCGCCGGCCGGTTTGCCGTTGCTGAAGGGCACGAAAATCACTTTGTAGCCCACCGGATTGTCACGGTTCCAGCTGCCGTGTTCGCCAACGAATACGCCGTCGGCGAATTTTTCGCCCATGGCCGGGATGGAGAAATCCACGCCGAGTGCGGCTACGTGAGAACCCAGGCTGTAATCCGGTTTGATCGCCGACGCGACCTTGGCCGGATTCTGCGGTTGCGCACGCGGGTCCACATTCTGGCCCCAATAGCTGTAGGGCCAGCCATAGAAGGCGCCTTCGCGTACCGAGCTGAGGTAATCGGGCACCAAGTCCGGGCCCAATTCATCGCGTTCGTTGACCACGGTCCACAACTGCCCCGAACCCGGTTGGATGGTCAGCGCCGTCGGGTTGCGCAGGCCGGTGGCGTAGGGTCTGTGCGCGCCGGTGGCGGCGTCGATCTGCCAGACCATCGCCCGGTCGATTTCCACTTCCATGCCGCGCTCGGTGATGTTGCTGTTGGAGCCGATGCCGACGTAGAGCTGGCGTCCGTCCTCGCTCACGGCCAGGGATTTGGTCCAGTGATGATTGATCTGGGCCGGCAGGTCGGTGACTTTGGTCGGGGCGCCGCTGGCCTTGGTCTGGCCGTCGGTGTAGTCGAAGCGCACCAGCGCATCCTGGTTGGCCACGTACAGTTTTCCATCGGCGTAAGCCAGGCCATAGGGCGCATTGAGGTTGTCGGCGAATAAGGTCTTGAGTTCGTAGGTGCCGTCACCGTCGGCATCGCGCAACAGGGTGATGCGATTGCCGCTCTTGACCTTGGTATTGCCCTCGGCCTTGATCAGGCTGGCGATCACGTCCTTGGGCTTGAGTTTGGCCGCGCTGCCGCCACGACCTTCGGCGACGAGGATATCGCCGTTGGGCAGTACCAGGGTCTGGCGCGGAATGGCGAGGTCGGTGGCAATGGCCGTGATGCTGTAGCCCTGCGGTACCTTGGGTTTCTGATCGCCCCAGGCGGCCGGCTCGGCGATTTTCATGCTCGGCAGCAGGCTGCTTTGTTGCGCTGGCAGCTTGGGATCGGGGCCGTGGACCTGGGTCTTGTCGCCTTCACCACCGCAGGCGCTCAGTACCAACGCTGCGCTTAACAAGGTCAATGTGCGGGTGGTTTTCATTGGGCAGCTCCCGAGCGCAGGTTAGTCAGGCCGATCCAGGTCGCCAGCATCGCCAGCAGGGTGACGACTGCCGACAGCACCAGGCCGGTCGGCATCATGGCGTAGGCATCCTTGGCGTGCTGGAAGGCGTTGATCAGCCCCAGCACCCAGGCGGCCAGCAACAGGAGAAAGTAGGCCGCAGGGCGCCCGGCCTTGCGGTCGGCGCGCAGCAGATTGACCAGCGCGAACAACAGGGCAAATCCACTGAACACCAACGCACCGGCGATCAGCCAGGAGGCGAAGTTGGCCCATTGGATCTGGTAGGTCTGGCCGTAGGCAACGTCACTGAGCAGGGCGCCCAGGAACAGCGGCACGCTGCCGGCGAGCAATGTCGCATGCAGCGGGCCTGGTGTGCAGCGATAGGCGGGGAGGGTAGTCATGGGCGGTGCAGCTCCTTATCGTTCGGCACGCCTTGGTGGCAGGTGTGCGATGACTTTGCAGAGTCTTTGCATAGAGACTTGCTTAGGAAAGGAGCGTGTCGTTTGTGAGAAAGTTCACTGGGGGTTCGTGTCGGAATGTTTATCGAACCAGTCGGCGTAGGGTGTGTTCACCACCTTGTAGCGATTGAAATCCGGGCTGCCATCCGTCCACCACACCGGCCCGCGCTCACCCAGTGCGACCTTCGCGCGCTGTACCTGCTCGCGGGCCTGCTTCAATTGTTGTGGGTCGCCGCAGGCCTTGGCCGCTTTGACGGCACGACGTGCATCCATCAACGCATCCACCCAGCGCTGGCGTGCGGGCTCATCCAGCGCCGGGTTGGTACGCCGCCAGAGTCGACCCTTGAGCACGAAATAGCGCCCATCCGGGGTGTTAATCATGGTGCCAGCGCAGCACCCGCAGCACGCCCCACATCATCGACATCACAATAGCCAGCCAACCGGCGAACAGGCTGAAGAGTGTCATTGCAAGGTTCATAACCACCTCTCTAACGTCGTCGTTCCAATGTTGTCCTGCAATAGGTGACCCCGCTCAGGGCGCAGGATTCAACCGAATTTGACGAATGAACCCTTGGCAGCATCCATCGCCTAAGCCTCTATAATCTCCCCGATGGCATATCACCAGGCGCTCCCATGACCCACCCCCGCATCGGCTTTGCATGCCAATACAAGCATCCGGAACGACTCCCGTCCGCCAGCGCCCTGAAGGTGATCGAAGGCCCGTTCAACCCGCGTACCACCACGCTGCGCTGGATGGACAGCGTCGAGCCGCAGGTGGCACGTGGCAAACTGGTCGAGGTGGTCACACACAATCTCGCCGCCCAATTGCGCCTGCTGGCCTACGTCGCCGAGCTGCCGCCGACCTTGCGCATGCTGCGCCTGAGCAGTGATCTGTTGCCGTTCTACAGCCATCCGAAAGTCGCCGCCGTGTATCAAGACCCTGCCATCGCGCGCCAGTTGCAGGACGGCTTTGCCGCCATCGGCGCGCTGGCGCGGGCGTCGGATATCCGCCTGTCGTTTCACCCCGGCCAATACTGTGTGCTGGGCTCGGAAAACCCAGGCGTAGTGGAAAACAGCCTGGCCGAATTCGAATACCACGCCGACATGATCCGCATGATGGGCTACGGCCGGCGCTTCCAGGACCTCAAGTGCAACGTGCATATCGCCGGTCGCCTGGGCGTGGCGGGTACCCGCGCGGTGTGGTCGCGCTTGTCCGACGTGGCGCGCAACTGCATCACCTTTGAAAATGACGAGAAGACCTACGGCCTGGACCATTGCCTGCAAGTCGCTGACCTGGCGCCGGTGGTGTTGGATATTCACCATTGCTGGATCAACGAGGACGAGTACATCGACCCGCACTCGCCCCGCGTCGCCAGGGTGATCGACAGCTGGCGCGGCGTGCGCCCGACCCTGCATTACTCCCAGCCCCAGGAAAGCCTGCAGGCATTGGGGTTTGACGCCGAGCACAAACTGGAAATGACCGCCTTGTTGAAGGTGGTTTCCAAGCGCGACCTCTACGGCCACAGTGCGCAAATGTGGAACCGCTGGACCAACGACTATGCGCTGCAGTTTCTGGATCGCTTCGACATCATGCTTGAAGCCAAGGATAAGAACGTCGCGGCACTGGCGTTCTACAGGTATTGGCAAAGCCAATCGGCCTGAACCATGGCATGCTTGACGGCCTGACAAAAGGAACCGTCCCATGGCTACCCTGCATCTGCTCTGCGGCAAGATCGCGTCCGGCAAATCCACCCTTGCCGGCCGTCTTGCCACCGATCACGCCGCTGTCCTGCTCAGCGAAGACCACTGGCTTGCTACGCTGTATCCCGGCCAGATCCAGACGATTGCCGATTACCTGACCTGTGCCCGGCAGATTCGCGGTGTGGTGGGGCCACTGGTGATCGATCTCCTGAAGTCCGGCGTCAACGTGGTGCTGGACTTTCCGGCCAACACCCTGGCCAATCGCCAATGGCTGCTGGGCCTGGCCCAGGCTGCCCAGGCACTGCATTGCCTGCATTACCTGGAACTGGATGACGCCGCCTGTCGTGCGCGGCTGCACGCACGCAACGGCAGTGGCGAGCATGACTTTGCAGCAACCGACGCCGAGTTCGACCTGATTACCCGCCACTTTTGTGTGCCGAGTGAGGAGGAGGGGTTGGTGATCGAGGTGCATCGGCCGTGAGCGCCGGACACTCCATGGGTGTAGACCTTAATGGCCACGTGGTCAGCGTCGGCACCGTCCCTGTGCAGGCCGAGTTCGAGCCTTTACTGAAGGATGTGTTGGCGACGCTTTCACAGCCCGCATTCGGCCTGGAGGGTATCTACCTGTACGGCAGTGTCGCCCGAGGCGATGCCCATGCCGAAGAATCCGACCTCGATCTCACCCTGGTCCTGCGTGACCCACCCCAGGCCGCGGTGCTTGAACAACTCGAACTGACGCGGCTGGCGCTGGAAAAGCGGCATTCCTGTGTTAGCAAAATCGATTTCGACATCGGCCACCGCGCACAGGTACTGGCGCCGGAAAACCACAATCGCTGGGGCTTCTGGCTCAAGCATCATTGCCGGTGTGTGTGGGGCGATGACCTCGGGTTGCGGCTCGAGCCATTCCGGCCAAGCCGAGACATCGCCCTGGCGCTCAACGGTGATTTTGCGCAGGTGTTGTCAGGCTATCGCGCGACTATCCTGCAGGCCGCGACCACACCGCAGCGCCTGCGCTTGCAGCGCGAAGCCGCACGCAAGTTGATCCGCTCCACGCATACGCTGCGTTCACCCGACGCACTGATGTGGCCGCAAACGCTGGAGGAGCATGTGGCGCTGTTCACCCGGCGTTATCCCACCAGGGTCGCGCAAATCGCGTATTTTCTCTTTGAGGCCAGAAATCCAAGCGCCGAGTGCGCGGCATTTTTGCAGCGTCTTGACGCTTTTGTTGAGTGGATGGCTTCGCAGTCGGAATAAATCAACACCTGGGGGCAGGAGGGCGATCGGCACAACTGAAACGGTGTAGGCGCGTAGCGATTTGTTCGATGCATCCAGCATTTGCCTTTACACTGCGGGCCCCGATTTTCAGCAAGGATGCTTTGAATGCGTTCGCTCGTCAGCGCCGTATGCCTGTTTATGACCTTTTCGGCCAATGCCCTGGCCGAGCCGCGCTCGTTTTCGCTCAACGATCCCAGCGGTCATTACCTGGTGGAAGTCCTGTTCCCGGATGCGCCTCAAGACCTGCAACAACTGGCACCGGCACTTATTACCCTGCGCGACAAAACCACCCTCGACATCCTGCAGCAGTTGCACACCCCGGCCGGCAATTTGCCGCTGGACCAGAACGGCAAGACCGATGCCTATCGTTTGATGGGGCAGTACGGTCTGCTGTACTTCCTGGATATCGACGCCGACGGCCGCCAGGATGTGGCGATCCGCAACGGCAGCAGCGACGATGACGACAGTCAGTACCACTACGATGTCTACCTGCAGGACCCGCAGCAAACGCAATGGCGGCGCAATGGCCCGTTGTCGGCGCTGGCGAACGAAACCTTCGGCGGGATGTTTTCGGTCACCCCGAACGACGGCATCATCCATTCCCAATCCGACCGAGGTTGCTGCTGGACTCGAGCCAGTCGCTTGCAGATGCGCGGCGGCGAGTTGGTGCGACTCGGTGCCTACACCCAGGAGCAGGTCCCGCCCACAGAGTTTGGCGAAAACTCCAGCATGCCCAGCGGCTATATGCTGCGCACGACCGGCGAGTGGAAAGACGGCCAGTGGGTGGAGACTTCCCGGCTCGAAGGACCGGTCAACGAAGACCCGCAATACCTGGTCGGTACGCTCGACGGCAAGATCCCGGTGCAGCTTTGGTACCAGCAGCAGGGCGCGGTGCTGATTGGCGAGTTGCGTTATACCAGGAGCGGCAGCGGCAACCCGATCAAGCTGGTGGGCGACCAGGACGAGTACGATGGCAAGCCGTTCGTGTATCTGCACGAGTATGCCGATGACGGCCATCAAACCGGCATCTGGCGCATCACCCGGCAGACCGTCGCACCTTATCTCTACAGCGGTACCTGGGTCAGCGACGCCAAGGGCAGCCCGCGCGAACTGGCCATCGACCTGCGCTACGAAGACCGCGAGCCGGAATACAAAAAACTCGGCGATGTACCCCGCGACCAGCGCAGTGGCCACTACCAGATGCGCGATGACTTCCTGGGCCGCGACGGTGACCTGGAGCTGAACATCCTGCCCGAGCGCGATGCCCAGGGCCGGGAAATCGCGGAATTGAGCCTGACGCTCAAAGACGCCGGCACCTCCAAGGTGATCGTCACGGCGCAGCACCGCGTGCCGATGGAAACCGACAACCTGATCATCGTGCGTGAACCCCTGGCGCCCAAATCCAACGGGCCATATCACATTCAACTGGTGAAGAACTTTGCCGTGATCAATCACAACTCGGCGCCGGACGCGCAGGATTATCTGACCGGAATGTACCGCAGGCAGCCGCGTTGACGCCCGATAACCCAAGACACAGGTGATTGCCCACTTACGCATGGAACCGTTACCCTCGGTTTTGACTTTACTAGCCACCGACCGTAACAGTGAGTCACGGTCTGCACCGAATCAGGACGATGAACGACTACTCTCTGAAGCTTGCCAACTACTGGCGAAACTCGCTGGCCGACGCGGAAAACGGCAACGGTGCCCTGTCCCCCAGCCATGTCAAAACCTACGCGGTCGTACCTTTGGCCGCCCTGGCCGCCGGTTGTCTGCCGGTCGAGCAGGTGGACCTGCTATTCGCCGGCGAACCTGCGCAACGGCTCCATGTAGATGTCACGCTGCGCCCGTTTGTGTATGCCTCACGCCAGGAACACCGCATGGCGCGCAGAGGGTTGCCGGCCTTTATCACACCGATCATTTGCCGGGTGTCGGTCACCCGTGACGGGCTCATCTATCCGACCGGCCCCACGCTGGTACCCCGCGACATCCTGGAACCGTTGGACCGCGACAATTTCACCATCGGCGCCCAACCTGACCTGGACAGGTTTTTAACCACGCAAGACGCACCCCGATTCGAAGTGCCTGCCCCCGGCACAGAGGTGCAGCCGGACGAATATCGCGACAAATGGCTCACTTACCTGCGTTACTGCAAGACGATGTTCCAAACGGTGTGCAACGCCTGGAACGGCGAGGACGACGGTTTCGATCCGGCCAACTATTGCTACGTGTTCAAGGAGCAGAAGGCGGACGGTTTCAGTCGCAATATCGTTGCGCTATACGATCACCTGCGCCTCGCCAAACCCGAGGCGCCGTTGTTCGAGCGCTTTGCACAACGTGAACCCACGCCCGATGAACCCTGCCTGCCGGCCAATGGCCTGTTCGCCGGACGAGGCGGGCATGCCGGTGACGAATACGCGCTGGCGCCGGCCCAACGCGACAGTCTCGCGCACCTGCTGGTGGGTAACACCGGGGATATCCTCGCGGTCAACGGGCCGCCGGGCACCGGCAAGACCACATTGCTGTTGTCCGTGGTCGCGTCGCTCTGGGCCAGGGCCGCCGCCGAGGGCGGCGAGCCGCCGGTGATTGTCGCCAGTTCGACGAACAACCAGGCGGTCACCAACATCATCAAGGCCTTTGGTAAGGACTTCTCCGAAGGCACCGGCCCCTTTGCCGGGCGCTGGCTTCCCGATATCAGCAGCTTTGGCGCCTACTTTCCGACGGCCTCGGCGGAAGCGGAGATGGCCCGCACCTACCAGACCAGGAGCTTTTACCTGGCGCTGGAAACGCAGGCCTACGTCGATAAAGCGCAGCAGGCTTATCTGGCGCGCGCCGCCATCGCTTTCCCGGGACAGTCGCAGCCCACGCTCAAAAACACCGTAGACGCGCTGCAGGCGCGGATTCGCCTGCGCCTGCAGCAACTGAGTGATATCGAGCAGGGATGGGCCCGATTGCGGGTGGCGCGCGACGCCCTCAAGGCCGTGCTGGGCGATGATCCACAGGCGGCGGTCGCGGGTCTAGACGCTCAACTGCGGGCACATTCGGAGCGGCTGACCAATGCCAAGGCACGTCTGAAAGATTTCAGGCATTACCTGGCCCATGAGTCGCTGGTGTATACGCTGTTCGGTTGGTTCGGCCCGATTGCCGCCAAGCGCCTGCGCCTGGCCAAACTGCACGTCGATGAGGCTGACGTACAGTTGCAGGAGGCCACCGACGTGCATGACATCGAGCGCCGGTTGACGGCCGCAGTGGCGCATCAGGCACAAAGCCTGAAAACCCTCGAAACCCAGCGTGAGCGTGTGGAGCAACTGCTGCGCGGCGAACAGCGTGAACTGTTGAACTGGCAGGCGGTGATTGGCCGGTTACCCCAGGCGGCCGGCAAGCCCGCCGCCCAGGTGACCCTGGAAGACTGCGATCGCTGGGCGGACACCTCGTTGCGCTTCGAGACCTTCCTGCTGACCACGCATTACTGGGAGGGGCGGTGGCTGTTGGAAGTCATCGACGAGCTGCCGCTGATTCTCAAGAGCCGCAAAAAAACCGGCCGCAAGACGTTGGAAAAAAACTGGCGCCGCTGGATGAAGCTCACGCCCTGCGTCGTGGCCACGTTCTACCGGCTACCGAGAGAGTTGTCCTGCGAGCGCCATGATGGCAACGGCCTTGTCGACGATTACGCGCTGAATTTCATCGACCTGCTGATCGTGGACGAAGCCGGCCAAGTGCTGCCCGAGGTGGCGGCGCCGTCGTTCGCCCTCGCGCGGCAAGCGCTGGTGATTGGCGACACGCAGCAGATCGAGCCCATCTGGTCGGTGCCGCCGGCGGTGGATATCGGCAATCTGCTCGCCACCGGCCTGCTGTCACGCAGCCGCGTGGACGATGAGTACGAGGCCTTTTGTGACAGTGGACGCAGCGCCGCCAGTGGCAGCGTCATGGCGATTGCACAGTCCACCAGCCGCTATCATTACGACCGCGACCTGGCGCGCGGCCTTTACCTGTACGAACACCGCCGGTGTTATGACTCGATCATCGATTACTGCAACGCGCTCTGCTACAAGGGCAAGCTGCAACCACGGCGCGGCGCCAAGCCCGATGGCGGCCTGCCGGGGCTGGGGTACCTGCATATCGACGGGATCTGTCAGCAAAAGCAGGGCGGCAGCCGCCATAACCTGCTGGAAGCCCAGACCATCGCCGCCTGGATCAAGGCCCATGAACAGCCACTCACTGAACGCTACGGCAAAGACCTCTGGGAAATCCTCGGGGTGATTACCCCATTTGGCGCCCAGACCCAGGCCATTACCCAAGCGTGCAGCGCGCTGGGTATTCGTACCGGCAAAGGCGACGGCGAACTCACCGTGGGCACCGTGCATTCCTTTCAGGGCGCCGAACGGCCGGTGGTGATTTTTTCCGCTGTGTACTCCAAGCATGCCGACGGGCCTTTTATCGACCGCCGCGACAGCATGTTGAACGTGGCCGTTTCCCGCGCCAAAGACAGTTTCCTGGTGTTCGGCGACATGGACCTGTTCAGCCAGATACCCGCCAGCAAACCCCGTGGACGTCTGGCGCAGTACCTGCTGAACAGCCCGGAAAATGAGCTCACATTCGACTTCCAACCCCGGGCGGATTTGCTCACGGTGCGCACCGGCTTGAGCCACCTGCATGAATTCGCCGAGCATGATCGGTTCCTGTTGCGAACCCTGGAAACTGCGCGCCAGCAGGTGCAGATTGTCACGCCGTGGGTCAAGTTGCGCGGGATGCGCGAAAGCGGTGCCTTGGACGCGATGGGCGAGACCGTGCAGCGAGGCGTGCCGGTGACGGTCTACACTGACCTGCGCTTCAACACCGAAGGTAAGCCGGCCAAGGCCGCTTACTTTCAGGATGCAATCGCAGCGCTGAAAAACCATGCCGTGCAGGTGCACGTGGTCAACAAGGTACACAGCAAGCTGGTAATGGCCGATGAGGAACTGCTGTGTGTCGGCTCATTCAACTGGCTGAGCGCTGCACGCTCGGGCGATTTTGTGCACCATGAAACGTCCATGGTCTACCACGGGCCGGACGTCAGCAGCGAGCTGGCCATCAACCGCAGGAGCCTGGCGCAACGCCTGAGCTCAAGCCAGCCCTAGTCCCGCGCAACGCTATGCCAGCGGCCACAGGCGGTTGGCATAGCGCTACCGATCAGCAGCCCATGCGCAAAACCCTGCGACTTCCCGGTGAAAATCTTCATAATGGCGGCCATTTTGTTTAGCCCGTTATTCTGGTGTGCCCGCATGGAAATTAAGGTCAACTTTCTCGACAACCTTCGGCTTGAAGCCAAGTTCGATGATTTCACGGTGATTGCCGACCAGCCGATTCGCTACAAGGGTGACGGTTCGGCGCCGGGGCCATTCGATTACTTCCTGGCTTCGTCGGCGTTGTGCGCGGCGTACTTCGTGAAGCTGTACTGCGCCACGCGCAATATTCCCACGGACAATATTCGCCTGTCGCAGAACAACATCGTCGACCCGGAAAACCGCTACAACCAGATCTTCAAGATCCAGGTCGAGCTGCCGGCGGACATTTCCGACAAGGACCGCCAAGGCATCCTGCGTTCCATCGACCGTTGCACCGTGAAAAAAGTAGTGCAGGCCGGGCCGGAGTTTGTGATCGAGCAAGTGGACAACCTCGACGCCGACGCCCAGGCGCTGTTGATGCCCAACTCGACGTCGGAGGCGGGCACCTACATCGCCGGCAAGGACCTGCCGCTGGAGCAGACCATTGCCAATATGTCGGCGATCCTTGCGCGCCTGGGCATGAAGATCGAGATCGCCTCGTGGCGCAATATCGTGCCCAATGTCTGGTCGCTGCATGTGCGCGATGCCCACTCGCCGATGTGTTTCACCAACGGCAAGGGTGCGACCAAGGAGGGCGCGCTGGCATCGGCACTGGGCGAGTTTATCGAGCGGCTCAACTGCAACTTCTTCTACAACGACCAGTTCTGGGGCGAAGAGCTGGCCAATGCGCCGTTCGTGCATTACCCGGATGAGCGCTGGTTCCAGCCGGGCCCCAACGACGAGCTGCCGAGCGAGATCCTCGACGCTTACTGCCGCAAGGTCTACGACCGCGAAGGCGAACTGCGCGGTTCGCACCTGTTCGACACCAACTCCGGTAACGAAGCGCGGGGCATTGTCTCGCTGCCGTTCGTGCGCCAGTCCGATGGCGAAGTGGTGTATTTCCCGTCCAACCTGATCGAAAACCTCTACCTGAGCAACGGCATGAGCGCCGGCAACACCTTGGCCGAAGCCCAGGTGCAGTGCCTGTCGGAGATTTTCGAGCGGGCGGTGAAGCGCGAAATCATCGAAGGTGAATTTGCCCTGCCGGACGTACCTGCCGAGGTATTGGCCAAATACCCCGGCATCCTCGCCGGTATTGAAGGCCTGGAGGCCCAGGGCTTCCCGGTGCTGGTCAAGGATGCGTCCCTGGGCGGTGAATTCCCGGTGATGTGCGTGACCCTGATGAACCCGCGCACCGGCGGTGTCTTCGCCTCGTTCGGCGCGCACCCAAGCTTTGAAGTGGCGCTGGAGCGCAGCCTCACCGAACTGCTGCAAGGCCGCAGTTTCGAAGGCCTGAACGACTTGCCGCAGCCGACCTTCGAAGGCCAGGCGGTTACCGAGCCGAACAACTTCGTCGAGCACTTTATCGACTCCAGCGGGGTGGTGTCGTGGCGCTTTTTCAGCGCCCGATCGGACTACGAATTCGTCGAATGGGACTTCTCCGGCCACGGCGAAGACTCCAATGCCCAGGAGGCCGCAACGCTGTTCGGCATCCTGGAAGGCATGGGCAAAGAATCGTACATGGCGGTTTACCAACACCTGGGCGCCACCGCCTGCCGCATCCTGGTGCCGGACTATTCGGAAATCTACCCGGTGGACGACCTGATCTGGGACAACACCAACAAGGCACTGTTTTTCCGCGAAGACATCCTCAACCTGCACCGCCTTGATGAGGACGCGTTGCAGGCCTTGGTCGAGCGCCTGATCGAAAGCGAGCTGGACGACTACACGGATATCACCACGCTGATCGGCATCGAGTTCGACGACAACACCGCGTGGGGCCAACTGACCATCCTGGAATTGAAACTGTTGATCTTCCTGGCGTTGAAGCAGTATGAAGAGGCCAAGGAGTGCGTGGAAATGTTCCTGCAGTACAACGACAACACCGTCGAGCGTGGGCTGTTCTACCAGGCGATGAATGCGGTGCTGGAAATGGAACTGGACGACGACCTGGAACTGGCCGACTACGAAGCCAACTTCCGGCGCATGTTCGGCAATGAGCGCATGGACGCGGTGATCGGCTCGGTCGAGGGCAGTGTGCGCTTTTACGGGCTGACACCGACCAGCATGAAGCTCGAAGGGCTGGACCGGCATTTGCGCTTGATCGACAGCTACAAGAAGCTGCATGCGGCGCGGGCCAACGTCATTCTTGGCTGATGTACACCGTCAATGTGGGAGGGGGCTTGCCCCCGATAGCGGTGGGTCAGTTGCCAGTAAGCTGACTGATGCACCGCCATCGGGAGCAAGCCCCCTCCCACAGTTTGAGCGATGTTTGACTTCAAGTATTTGCTAGGACCTGGGGCCAGATCTGCCCGCGCCGCCTAACCTCGCGCCGATTAGCACAAACAGTGTGGGAGGGGGCTTGCCCCCGATGGCGGTGGGTCAGATGTGAATAAGCCGACTGACACACCGCCATCGGGGGCAAGCCCCCTCCCACAGTTTGAGCGATGTTTGACTTCAAGTATTTGCCAGGAGCTGGGGCCAGATCTGCCCGCGCCGCCTAACCTCGGGCCGATTAGCACAACCAGTGTGGGAGGGGGCTTGCCCCCGATAGCGGTGGGTCAGATGTGAATAAGCCGACTGACACACCGCCATCGGGAGCAAGCCCCCTCCCACATTTGATTGATGCCTGACTTTAGATGTGTGCCAGGGCTTGGGCCAAATCTGCGCGCAGATCTTCCACATCCTCAACCCCCACCGACAAACGCACCAACCCGTCACCAATCCCCAACTGCGCCCGCGTCGCCGCCGGGATGCTGGCGTGGGTCATGATCGCCGGGTGTTCGATCAGGCTTTCCACGCCACCCAGACTCTCGGCCAGGGCGAAGATGTTCACATTTTCCAGAAAGCGTGTGGCGCCCGCCAGGTCGCTGTTCAAGTCCACCGAAATCATCCCGCCAAACCCGTGCATCTGCCGTTTGGCCAGTTCGTGCTGCGGGTGGGATTCAAGGCCTGGGTAGTACACCCGCGCCACCTGCGGCTGCTGCTCCAGCCAGGTCGCCAGTTCCAGCGCGTTGCGGCAGTGGCGCTCCATGCGCAGGGCCAGGGTTTTCACGCCGCGCAGGGTCAGGAATGCGTCGAAGGGGCCGGCGATGGCGCCCACCGAGTTTTGCAGAAAGCCCAGGCGTTCGGCCAATTCCGGGTTGTCGCCGACAACGGCGATGCCGCCGATCACATCCGAGTGGCCGTTCAGGTACTTGGTGGTGGAGTGCACGACGATATCGCACCCCAGCTCCAGCGGGCGCTGGATCCACGGGCTGGCGAAGGTATTGTCGGCCACGCAGAGAATGCCGCGCGCACGGCACACGCGGGCAATGGCGCTGAGGTCGGTGAGGCTCAGCAGCGGGTTGCTCGGGGTTTCGACCCAGACCATGCGCGTGTCGTCTTGCAGCGCCGCTTCGAAGGCCGACACGTCACTCAGGTCTACGTAGCTGAACCTGTGGCCGGCGCTGCGCTGGCGCACCTTGTCGAACAGGCGGAAGCTGCCGCCGTACAGGTCATTGCCGGAAACGATGTGCGCACCGGCATCGAGCAACTCCAGCACCGTGGAAATCGCCGCCAGCCCCGAGGCGAACGCGAAGGCCTGAGTGCCGCCTTCAAGGTCGGCCACGCAACGCTCCAGCGCAAAGCGCGTGGGGTTGTGGGAGCGCCCGTAGTCGAAGCCTTTGTGCACGCCAGGGCTGTCTTGCAGGTAGGTGGAGTTGGCATAGATCGGCGGCATCAGCGCGCCCGTGGTCGGGTCGGGGGACTGTCCGGCATGGATCACACGGGTGGCAAACGCGCTTTTATCGGGCTGACTCATGCAAGGGATCTCCGTAGATGGTTGAGCAGGTCGACGCGGGTGATCAGGCCATGGAAGCCCGAGGCGTCGGCAATGATGGCGACCAGGCCGCGATCCAGTTCCGCCTGCAGTTCGGCCAGGCTGGCGCCGGGGGCCAGGGTGTGTGGGGTGCGAGTCATGGCGCTGGCCACGCTCATGGAAAAATGCGCGGCGTCCTGATGCAGGCCCAGCAGCAGGTCGGACTCGTCGATGACCCCGGCCAGTTGCTGGCCGTCGATCAATACCGGCAGTTGCGAGACATCCGCCAGGCGCATGCGCTGGAAGGCGGTAAGCAGGGTGTCGTCGGGGCTGACGCTGATCACCCGGCCATCTTCGAAGCGGCGGGCGATCAGGTCGCGCAGGTCGCCGTAATGCTTGTACTGCAACAGCCCGGCGTCATTCATCCACTGGTCGTTGTAGACCTTGGACAGGTAGCGCGTGCCGGTGTCGCACACGAACGTCACCACGCGCTTGGGTTCGGTTTGCTCGCGGCAATAGCGCAGCGCGGCGGCGAGCAGGGTGCCGGTGGACGAGCCGCCCAGAATGCCTTCGGCCTTGAGCAGTTGGCGGGCATGGTCGAAGCTTTCTTCATCGCTGATCGAGTAGGCGTGGCGCACGCTGGACAGGTCGGCAATCGACGGAATGAAATCCTCGCCGATGCCTTCGACGGCCCAGGAACCCGGGGTTTCAAGCTGACCGCTGCGGCTGTATTCGGCCATCACCGACCCCACCGGATCGGCCAGCACCATGGCCAGTTCGGGCTGCACGCGCTTGAAGAAACGGGTCAGGCCGGTAAGGGTGCCGGCCGAGCCGACGCCCACCACAATCGCATCGACATCATGCTGGGTCTGCGCCCAGATCTCCGGTGCGGTGCTGGTTTCATGGGCCAGCGGATTGGCCGGGTTGTTGAATTGATCGGCAAAGAACGAGCCCGGAATATCCTTGGCCAGGCGCGCCGCCACGTCCTGGTAATACTCGGGATGGCCCTTGCCCACATCGGAGCGGGTGATATGCACCTCGGCGCCCATGGCCTTGAGGTGCAGCACCTTTTCCGTGGACATCTTGTCCGGCACCACCAGCACCACCCGATAGCCCTTGGCCCGACCGACCAGCGCCAGGCCCAGGCCGGTGTTGCCGGCGGTGGCTTCGATAATGGTGCCGCCGGGGCACAGGCGGCCGTCGCGCTCGGCGGCGTCGATCATGGCCAGGCCGATACGGTCCTTGATGGAGCCGCCGGGGTTTTGCGATTCAAGCTTGAGAAACAGCGTGCAGGGGCCGGTGTCGAAGCGGCTGACCTTGACCAGCGGCGTGTTGCCAATCAGTTCAAGTACGGCGGGGCGGGAGAGGGTAGGCATGTCGTCACCTGGGTTACGGGATGGGCACAGGGTGGGGGGACAGCAAATTACTGCATGGCTTGAAACATAGGCCGCTATCGCCAGGCTCGCAACCGAGCGGTCCGATGCATGACTTTTTTTGGCGCATGGGCGATCGGGAGGTGGGACTGGTGATGAGCAAATGTGGGAGCGCACGAGCCTTGGCGAGGCCGCGAAGGCGGCGGCACTGCTGGCATTCACGTTGCCTGACCTACCGCCATCGCGGCCTCGCCAAGGCTCGAGCGCTCCCACACCGTCAGTGGGCGTTGCCTCACAACTGCTCGGCGATCGCAGCCTTGTCAATCACCGACCAGACGCGAGCGAATTTACCGTCGACGCATTCATAGAACACGTTCTCGTCGAACACGACCGTCTTGCCATTGATCGGCAGCCCGAAAAACTCACCCCTGGGGCTGACCCGAAAGTTCAGCCGACTGGCGACCGTCGGCGGGTCGGCAACCAGCAACTGAATACGGAACACCAGATCGGGAATTTCCCGGAAGTCCCGCTCCAGCATCGCCCGGTAACCCTCCAGGCCGACCCGGCTCACGTTGTAGGTGACATCGGCGTGGACAAAATCACCCAGGTGCTGCCAATCCTGGCGATTCAGACAATCGATATAGCTTTCGTAGAAGCTGGCGAGTTGGTCGCGGGTCATGGGCTACTCTCTTCGGTTAAACGCGCTCATCCACTGTCGTCGGCAAATGGATGTCGGCGCAAGTGCGTGACCCCTTACGCCGCGAACGCCAGCCCAACCCCAGCACCATCAGCAAACCCAGCCCTGCCATCAGCGCACCGGCCAGGGAAATGGCCGGATAGCCCAAGCCGGCGTTGATCACCGCGCCGCCCACTGCCGCGCCAATCGCATTGCCAAAATTGAAGGCGCCGATGTTCATCGCCGAGGCCAGGTTGGGCGCAGCTTTGGCGGCCTCCATCACACGCATCTGCAACGGCGGCACCAGGGCAAAGCTGGCGGCGCCCCACAGCAGGATCGACAAGGCGGCCGGCAGCGGCCATTGCATCAGCACCGAGAAAGCCAGCAGCACGGCAATCAACACCACCAACGACGTAATGAGCGTACGGTCCACCGAGCGGTCCGCAGACTTGCCGCCCCACACGTTGCCCAGGGTCAGCCCGATACCGAACAGCACGAGCATGCCAGTGACGAAGTTAGTCGATGCGTGAGTAACGTCGCGCAAAATTGGCGCGATGTAAGTGAACACCGTAAACATCGCACTGGAGCCCACCACCGTCAGCGCCAATGCCGCCAGCACCGGCCCGCGACCCAGCACGCGAATCTCCGCCATCAGGCTGCCGCCTTTGGGCGCGGGCGCATTCGGCAATGCCCACCAGAGCGCCGCCATCACCACCGCGCCGAGCCCGCTGATGCCCCAGAACGCCGTGCGCCAGCCGAAGTTCTCACCAAACCAGGTCGCCAGCGGCACGCCTCCGATGGTCGCCAGGGTCAGCCCCAGAAACATCGCCGCGACCGCACCCGCGCGCTTTTCCGGTGCTACCACACTTGCCGCCACAATCGCGCCAATGCCGAAGAACGCCCCGTGGTTCAGCGACGTCACTAGCCTCGCGATCATCAAGGTCTGGTAATTGGTCGCCAGCGCCGACAGCAAATTACCCAGGGTGAAAATCGCCATCAGCCCGATCAGCAGATAACGGCGCGGCACCCTGGCCGTCGCCAGCGTCATGATCGGCGCACCGATCAGCACGCCCATGGCGTAGGCGCTCACCAACAGCCCGGCGGCGGGAATGGATACGCCAAGATCGGCGGCAATACCGGGCAACATGCCCATGGGTGCAAACTCGGTGACCCCGATGCCAAAGGCACCGACGGACAACGCTACAAGGGGTGGATTGATACGCATGGGTGACTCCTCATCTGTGTGCCGAATGCTACAATCCAGCCTTTTCCAGCAGTAGCCCCTGGTTGGGAACTACACCTTTGCGCAGGAGGCAAAAATGGACATGGCCGGCCGCTCAGGCGAGATGGAAGTGTTCACCCTGGTCGCCGAACACGGCAGCCTGTCCGGCGCGGCGCGCGCCCTGGGGCTGACGCCATCGTCCATCAGCCGCATCATCACCCGCACCGAACAGCGCATCGGCACCCGGCTACTGCTGCGCACCACCCGCGCCATCACCTTCACCGCCGAAGGCGAAGCCTACCTGCGCGGCGCCCGGCGCATCCTCGCGGACATGGCCGAAGTCGAAGACGCCATCACCGACCAGGGCGCCCCACGCGGCCGCTTGCGAGTCAGCGCGGCACTGGCCCATGGCCGCATGACCATCGTTCCACTGGTCGCCGCCTTCAGCGCCCGCTATCCCGCCATCGTGGTCGACCTGATGCTCGGCGACGAAGTGGTGGACATCCTCGGCGGCCAGGCAGACGTGGCCATCCGCTTCGGCCCACTCCCCGACAGCCCCTTGACCGCCCGCCATATCGGCGCCACCGGCCAAGTCATCGTCGCCTCCCCGGACTACCTGGTCCGGCACGGCACCCCGGTGACGCCGCAGGACCTACTTCAGCACAACTGCCTGCGCTTCAACTTCCGCCGGGCGGCTCCCGACTGGCCGTTTCGCATGGACGGGCGGGAGTTTTCTTTAAAGGTGGCGGGAACGATTGAAGGGAACAGCGGCGAGGCATTGGCGCAATTGGCGAAGCTGGGGGCGGGGATTGCGCGGGTAGGAACGTTCAGCGTGGCGCAGGATCTTGAACGCGGGGATCTGGTGCCGTTGCTGGAGGCTTATAACCCGGAGGATGTGGAGCCGATTCATGCGGTGTTTGTGGGGGGCACGGCGATGCCGGCGCGGGTGAGGGCGTTTGTGGATTTTTTGCTGGAGCGGCATGAGGGTTGACGATATCCCTGGCTGTATCGCTTGGCGGATAGTGGGTATATGTCGGTTAAGCCCGGGTGCTACGGTGATCATTCGTGACGCCGGGACCGGCGAAGAACTGCGCAGTTTCCTGCTTCTGACGAAGGGCTTGAGTCGGCTAAAAGCGGACACCAGGAGCGTCTACGAAACCCGGAGCGATTCACGCTCGGCCCAAAGCGGCCTGTCAATAAAGGAGAATTCCCTAAAACCGCGTCCATCCGTCACATCCCCCTCCAGCCCCCACCCAACCGGCCGATAACCCTACCAATCGCGTGCCTACCCCTATCCCCCCAAATCGAGTCCACCACATGAACCCACTCTCCCGTCTAAAAAAAGCCCGGGGTGATCGTCAAGGCACCGCCACGCTCACCAGCACTGCCAACGATCTGGACGCCTCCCTCACCGCCTTACGTATCACCCCCACCCTGATCACCGGCTTTATCTCGCCGCATCTGGACATCGACGTAATCTCCGCCAAGCTCAAACGCCGCTTCCCCCAATCCACCATCAGCCTGTGCACCACCTCCGGCGAACTCTGCAATGCACCCAATTCGCTGTATTGCGCCACGGGCGAGCGCTGGGACCGGGTTGTATTGCAGCTGTTCGACGACAGTCTGATCGCCTCGGCCGAGGTGGTGATGGTGCCGTTGGAGTGTGAGGACATTCGCGGTGGCGGTAAGCGGTTGGGGATGCAGGAGCGGATTGCCAAGTTGGTGGCCAATATCAAGCGAGTGCAGGTACGCATGTCGATTGATCATCGCGATACGTTGGCGTATGTGGTGTTCGACGGGTTGTCGGCGTCGGAGTCGTTCTTTATGGAGGCGCTGTATGAGTCGGGGCGGTTTCCATGTTTGTTTGTAGGGGGATCGGCCGGGGGTAAGTCGGATTTCCAGAAGACGCTGATTCATGACGGTCAGCGCAGTTATCAGAACCATGCGCAGATTGTGTTCCTGAAGACGGCGGCAAATGTGCGGTTTGGGGTGTTCAAGAGCCAGAACTTCAAACCGGCGGATTTGACCTTCAGTGTGCTGACCGCGTCGGTGGAGGACCGCACGATTGACCAGGTGATCGACAGCAACGGCAATATCAAGAGCATGGTGCAAGCGCTGTGTGATGCGTTCAGTTGCGTGCCCCAGGCGCTGGAGTCGAAGCTGGCGGACTATTCGTTTGCGATTCGGGTGGGCAGTGAGTTGTTTGTACGATCCATCGCGCGCATCGATTATGAGCAGCAGATCGTGCAGTTGTTTTGCGACGTGGCGCCGGGCGAGGAATTGGTGATGGTGCGGCGTACGCCGTTGCGTGAGGCGACGCGCCTGGACTATGAGCAGTTCCTGCGCGGCAAGGGTGGCCAGCCGGTGGCGGGGATTTTGAATGACTGCATTTTGCGCCGGCTGAACAACGGCGCCGAGCTGGCCAGCATGGCCGGCATTTTTGGTGATGTACCGTTGGCGGGTTTTTCGACCTTTGGGGAGATTTTGGGCTTGAACCTGAATCAGACGCTGACTGCGATTTTCTTCTTTCGGGTGGCCAAGGGTGCGAGTTTCAGTGATGAGTACGTGGACAATTTCATCGCCCATTACGGCGAGTTCAAGGCGTTTTTCCTACGGCGCCAGGTGAAGAAGTTGGCGGGGTTGAACCATGTGGTGGTCAAGCAGATTACCGCGTTCAAGAACAATGACTTCAGCAATACCCTCAATACCCGTGGGCTGGACCGCAATATCCTGCCGGTGTTCGAAGGCTTGGCAGATTTAGGCATGGTGTTGGCCCATGCCGAGCGTCAGCAGGAGGACATCGCCGCGCAGCTCAAGCATTACTCGGGTGAGTTGCACGCGTCGATGGATGAACTTGTGGGTACGATCAACCAGCAGAACGCCGTGTCTGCCCAGGCCGGGACAACGGTGGAAGGGCTTTCCAGCCAGGCGGATGTGGCGGTGGAAGGCGCGCGCACGCTGGCCGGGTCGAGTTTGCGTATCCAGTCGATTGTGCAGGTGATCCAGCAGATCGCCGGGCAGACCAACCTGCTGGCGCTTAACGCCGCTATTGAAGCGGCGCGCGCGGGCGACCTGGGCCGGGGTTTTGCGGTGGTGGCGGATGAAGTGCGCAAACTGGCGGAAATCACCCGTAAGAATGCGGCGGAAATCGGTGTGGATATTGACCTGCTGTCCAGTGAGATCCAGCGTGTTGCCCAGCAGATCGAAGACCAATCCACCGGCGTCGGCGCGTTGCGCGAAATGCTCGATGCACTGGGGGCGTCGAGCCGCGCGACCGAGGGTACGGCGCAACGCACTAAAACCATTGCGGATACGTTGACCGGGCTCACCCATGCGTAGGCGCAAGTCGAGTCGCCAGGGCTACAACGCTTATCCGCAATAATCGGTTGAAAAAGCATCATCAAAGCGGCTGCGGGGCGTAGCGAACGTCAGGACTGCGCCCCTGGCGGATGGCCGAAATACGCCTTATAGGCATGATTGAAGTTGGCAGGGTTGGCGTAGCCCAGACGGTGGGCAATCTGTGCCACGTGCCATTTGCGCTGGCGCAGCAGGTTGCGCGCCAGTTCCAGGCGCTGTTGGCGCACGTAATCGAGCATCGACTGGCCGTACACCCGGCTGAAGGCGCGTCTCAGGGTGGTTTCACCCACGCCCAGTTCCCGTGCCAGCGCCAGAGTGCCGGGTGGGTTCATCAGGTTGGCGTCGAGCTTGAAGCGTGCTTCGTGTGCCAGGTCCGAATGGCTGCGCAACGCGGTCTCAGGGGTGGCCGGCTGTGGCGCCAGGTGCGTCGCCAGCTCGACCAGCACGGCCAGGCTCAGGCTTTCCTGATTCAGCCGTTCCAACGTGCCCTGGTAGGGCGAGTGATAAAGGCGCTCGAACAAACGCCCGACGACACGGCAGCCGTGCAGTTCTGAAAAGTGCATGCCATCGTCGAGCAGCCTGGCCAGCGATTGCAGTGTCGGGTCTTCTTCGGCCAATTCGCGCAGGTAGTCGCCGCCGATGCGCAGCCCGGCCATGCGCGCATGGCTGCCGGCAGGCATCTGGTCCATGGCTTCCATGCTTTCGCTCAAGCCCAGCACATGAGGCGCGCCGAGGGTGTATTCATTTAGCCGACCGTCTACCCGATGCTGCCATTGCCCATTCAGTACCTGCACGATGCACACGCTGTCGGGCAGCACCTTGTGGATGCGTAACGGTTCGGGGAACTGCAAATCGCAGTCGAAATATTGCAGGTGCGACCGCACAGTCTGCGCGCGGTAATGGCCGACCGCGCTGCCGATGACCTGCCGCGCGCTGGCATCGAATACACCGGCCTGGTCCAGGGCCTCTGGGTGATCGAAGCAGAAGTGGGTGTCCAGATAGGGGTTGCGGCGGTCCATTGGTAAAAGCGTCCGTCAGGGCTGGTGGGCAGCGTTGCATGATATCGACATCGGGCAGTCCGATCAGTTGTTGTGACTCACGGCCTTATTGTTGTGCGCCACGGCCGGGCCGCTTGGCACGCGCCGGAGCTTTGATTTCAATGGTTGGCTTTCAACTCTCGAGGAAGCCATAAATGTTGATGTATCGCAAGTGGGCAGCGCTGCTGGGCCTGGTTCTGGCCGTGATCGCGGGCCTCGCCCATGCTGACAATCGTCCGGAAGTCGCGGAAAAAGTGCTGGCCTATGCCGGCGAAGGCGGCGTGAAAGTCTGGACCCTGCGCATCGGTGCGCGCGGTGACAATCAGGCGCTGGTGCAGGTGGAGGGCGTGGACCATGACTGGAACATGAAGATCCAGAAAATGGCCGTGGAAAAGACCAGCAAGGACACCCGTTATTCCACCACCGTGGACGGCCAGAAATTCGTGGTGCTGGTGCTGCAACAAGGTTGGGGCGAGCTGTACCTGCCTGGCGAATCGCAGGCGCTGAACGTCGGCTATGACGAGTTCCTGTCCAGCCAAGGCAATGCACAGGCTTTTTTGACCGATTATTTGCAGGCCAACTGAGCCATGGGCCGGTTCGCGCGGTGGTCGTGGCCGCTGACGATGTTGCTGCTGCCGCTGGTACTGATGGGCTGGGCCAGTGTGCAAGGCGGGCGCGTCGATGACGTGCTGCGCGAAGCACAGGGTATGGGCAGCGACTACGCTTGGCTGCGCGTGCTTGAGGTGCTGGCGGGGCTGGCCTACTGGCTGGCCCTCGCCGCGTTGGTGGCCGGACCTGCGACGTGGCTCAAGCTGAGGCTGGATGCCTGGCGCGCGCTGAAGTCCAGGGATTTTCTCTACGACCGCCTGTTCCTCTGCTGGCGTGCCTTGGGGCATTGGCTGGTGGCGTACACCGGGCTGTTGGTGGGCGCGTTGGCCCTGAGCCTGGTGTATGAACTGAGCTGGGGCTGGGACCACTTCAAGGCCGGTGGCGCGTTCATGCTGGTGGTGGCGGTGCCGCTGATTGCGGTGCTGTGGGCGGGATGTTTGTTGATCGGGCGTCTGCGCCAGCGATGGCATGCCCTGGATAGCCCGTCCTCGGCGCTTCTGGGGCAAAGGATCGGGCGTGACAAGGCCCCGGCCTTGTGGGCGTGGATTGAACAACTGGCCACAGCCACCTGCGCGCCGGTGCCCGACCATATCGTGGTGGGCATCGACCAATCGTTTTTCGTCACCAGCGTCAATGTGGCCCTGCAACCGGCCTGCGACTTGCTCTGCGGGCGTACCCTGTACCTGCCGCTGACCTACCTCTCGACCCTGAGCCAGGCCGAGACCGCGTCGATCATCGGTCATGAGCTGGGCCATTTCAGCCGCCGCGACACCGAGCGCGGCAGCCAGATCGGTGCGCAATTCAGCCTGATGTGCCTGCACTTTGCGTTTATCCGTGCCGAGGATGCCGACCCGGCGTGGATCGAGCGCCCGGCGATCTGGATGACGCAACGTTTCCTGCATTACTTTCAACTGGCGGTGCATCACTGGGGACGCGCTCAGGAATTGGTCGCGGATCGGGTGGGCGCCAATATCGGCGGTGAGCGCCTGTTCTGCCAGGCGCTGTTACGGGTGATCGCGTTGGACGGTGAAATCGCCACGCTGCTCGCCGAGCGTCACTCCAACCTGATCCAGGCCCTGGCCGACCACCTGAGCCACGCGCCGCTGCGCCTGAACGAGGCGGCGCTGGACCACGCCATCGCGCACCCTTTCGATACACACCCGCCGACGGCATTACGCCTCCAGCAACTGGGCGTAACGCTGGATGAGGCGCTGCTGGCCGAGGCCACCCGCGTGCCCACCGAGCACGACCGACACTGGTTCAGCCAACTCACCCGTACGGCGCCGCTGGCTGCCGCGCAGCCCGGATAACCGCAGATACCAAACGCTCAAGGAGAATGACCCATGACCCAACCCTTCGATCCGCTGTCGGATCTCGCCAGTTCACTCAGCCAGGAATATGCCGAATCCCGCGACGCCCAGCGCGAGCGTGCGATGGCCGAACTCGAGCAGGTTATCCAGCGCGTCCCCGAACAGACCGAATTCACCAACTCGCGCCGGTACAAGGTGCGCGGCCCGCTGTTTTTGCTGATTGCCCTGGGCTTGCTGGGGTACGCCCTGAATCGCGGGGCCACCGGCCTGGCCGTGTGTGCCGCGGTGATGGCGGTGGTGTTTGTATTGATCACTTGGCAGCACCGCAACGCCGGGCAACACGCGTTTATGCGCTTGACCCGCCGCCAGTTGTTTGTAGACACCCTGAGCGCACCGTTGAATCTGGTGGACATTGTCGACGTCTGCGCCGGTGAGGAAGGCTGGCTGACGGTGCAGAAACTGATGTTGCGGCCCGATGCGCCCCTGCCTGTTCATCGCTCCGCGCGACAACTGTTCGGCAACCAGGCCCTGGCCCTGAAAAAGCCCCAGCCGCAGATCCGCATCCAATCTGCCGGCCTGATGCATGAGGGCGTTACCCTGGATTGCGACCAGGTTGCACACATCCTCAACGCCTATTGCCAAGCCGCCCACGCGCAACGACAGCTTGATGCGCTGCGCCAGGGCACTCGGAGCGATTCCTGAGTGGTTGTACGGTGAAATCTGGGTCATGAAATCAGGGCAGACCACACTTCAGATAGTGGTGGTCTGACCCTGTTTGTATGGCCCCGCATGTATGCGATGGGCAAGGCCGATAGACAGGGCATTTCACATACGCAGCATCGATTCACCGTCCATTCCGCAGGGAGGATCGAATGTGCCATGCCATCCAATCAGCGGGCGCCCAAACGAATCTGCGTAATACCTGGCGTCGCTGGGAATTTGTACCACTCCTCCCGCATAGGCAACGAGCATCAACGTACTCGCTCGATGCTCATTCGCCTCCTGGAAAAGGTTACTGCTGGGCAGCAGAGCTGGGTTGGACGGAACTGACCACAAGGAGCGATCCTCAAAGCTTGACCGATCCAGTAGAAGAGCGAGTTCACTGTGTCCATGCTCCCGAGCCACCTCAATTGCGGACTTCCCTTTGGCGCTCTGCCTGGCAGCTGAACCACCAAGGCGAATGAGTTCAATGCATGCAGCCTCGTGCCCGAAATAAGCGGCTTGGTGCAAGAATGTCCAGCCGGAGGAGGGCGCCTGGTACAGGCTGCAAAGCCGGCCGAGCAAAGGCTCTTGCATCCACTGCGACATAACGCTGTCCCAGTCTCCATTTTTGGCCTGCTCGTAGATTTGACTTATCAGATAGTTCAGAGCGCTCATGCGTTTACGACCTATGATCGACAGTGTGGTTCTAATCGGGATCAGGTTGCGCGGGATTATCTACGATGGAGGTAACGCTGCGACATATCAGTTTTTCATTTGTTTAAAGTCTGCCCCCTTTTTTTATTGCCGATTGTTCATTACGGCAATTCTGTTGTGACTGACGGCCATGCAATAGGTATGAGCAAATAATTCTGTCCTAATAGGCTTTTACTGGTTCAAAGGCGTCTGTCTGATGATACGAAGCACTTTCATATTCCTTTTGGCTGCAGGCATTGGCTGCGTCCACGCGGCCGAGAAGGTGCCGTTGGAGCGCGAAATCAAGGACTGGATTATCGGCTGCGATAACACACGAACATGCACGGCCATCAGTGCCGTGCAGCAGCGCGATGACACTGGTTTTTCAACGTTCAGCGTACGAATCACACGTGAAGCCGGCCCGCAGGGCGCCTTGCATGTCGGGGTGTTCAGCTACACGAAACCCCTCGGCCAGCCAACACTTGATGACGAACCGCTGAAGTCTCAATTTGAGCCTGGCGAACTGAAAGAAGGCGATACACCCGAGGTGTTTGCGCTGAACGGTAAGTCAGCCCAAGCCCTGATCACAGAATTGCGCAACGGGAACTACCTGGTACTGCCGTTCAAGGAGGATAAATCGTACGCATCGCTAAGCGGGATGAGTGCGGCGCTGTTGCTGATGGACTCGGTCCAGGGGCGGGTCGGCACGCAGGACGCCCTGATCTCCAAGGGGCCGGCGCCCGCTGGCAGCGTGCCGCAAGCCGCCGCCGCTCCGCTAGCGCCAAGTTGGCAGGCACCTGCCGCGCTGACGCCGGACAAAGCAAAAGAGATCACGGATGCCGTGGTGGTCGCCACGCGCAAGGACTGGCAGGAAGATCTGAATGAAGGTATCGCGCCAAAAGCCAAAGCGTATGCCTTGAGTTCAGATCAAGCGCTAGTGATCATCGAAACCGGCTGTGGGGCCTACAACTGTTTCTACACTATTTACCAGGCGCCTCTGGACCACCCGGAGCAGGCGCGTGCGGCGCTGATCGCCGACGTGCCAAACCTGCCGGAAAGAGAGCCCCAGGGCTTTGTAGCGTTTGATCCGGCCACGGGTGAACTTAGCAGTCAGGTAAGGGCGATGAGTATGGGCAATTGTGGCACTGCGCTGCGCTGGCGTTACGATGGTAAGGGTTTCACGCTGACGCATGCGGCTGAAATGATCCCGTGCATGGGACTGGATCAGGTGTACTGGCCTGTGCTGTGGCGTACCCAGGCAAGCCGCTGATACTGTCGGATATCCCACCATGCTGACGTTCCTGATTGATCCGTGCAGTGACACATTGGTTGCTTTGGACTGGTCAGGCCGTCGAAAGAGCAATCGCTTTTTCTAAGACGGCTTGTAACATCTTCTCCGGTGATTGTGCCTTGTTGAAGACGCTCGGTGCCAATGTATCAGCGTCGTTTTCAGTCGATTGCCTGAGAAGGGCGAGCGGCCCCGAGTGTTCTAACTGCTCTTGGTAAAGACTTTTGATACTGTCCCTAAAGCCATCAGGGTATGCCGCTTTCTCGACCGCTGGAAGATCATCGAAATAGTCCATGATGCCTTTGAAGATTTCACTGTTGTCACCGCCGTTCGTGATAGTGGCGTACAACTTGGAAAAATAGGTTTCATCCTGCTTACTAAGCTCCCCATAGGCGGCATATCGTTCGGCATCCGTATAGGTTCCTGAATCATCATAAACAATATTGCTTAGCCCGTTTCGAGCCATACCTTCAAACGGGTTTGGAAGTTTTTCCGGGGGGAGTTTAGAAAGCCCAATTGCGTAATCCAGTGACTGCTGACCTAACGCCAAACGGGCAGGGTCGTCTGTTTTGGGAAGCAGGTCCTCATTATCAAGATTCCCGCCAGCAATCCGCTGCCCGAAATTGTACATATCGCTCTGACCTTTTGCATATTGTCCTTTTAAATCCTTATTGGACATAGAGGCTTGTTTATCATCAGCGTTACTTAATGCGTACAGTGCCCGTGCAGAATCGGAGATTGTGACGGTCTCCGTCGTCTTGAGGGCGACATCCCCTGAAGGTAAATTTACAGGGTTGGACGAAGGCGGCTTCTCTTGTGTAGACACTTTTGCCTGTGTGCTTGCTTGATACGATTTAATCGAAATATCCATGGTGATACTCCATACGCTGGAGATAGATCGAGAGCTATCTTTAGCTAAAGTGCCTATACAAATGTCGGATTATTTGATTTCAAATTCGACAGTGTAGTTATAGGGAGGCGTCGATTGAATGGCTGTGATAGTGGCATTGCAAGTAGCCATATCAGAACCAGTGCTGGTGCCCATTTTAGTCCAGCTAGGAGCTTTAGTCGTTGGATTGACTTGGTGGCTTGCTGCAAAACGACATTTCTTATTACCTGACGTATAGACGAAGCGCATTCCTGAAACCGTATCCGCCACACTGGTCAGGGCAAATGTGGTCGTTGCAGACGGCAGAATCGTACTTGGGGAGGGGGCTACACTCCCTGAAAAGTACTCGAAGGTGTAGGCGGCTGGACCGGTCGTAGAGTTCTTTACCTTGACGGTGACGATTATGCCTGCCTGGGCAGATGCAATCATAGAGGCGAATAGAGTTGCTGCCCCGAACAGTTTAGCGAATCTCATAAATATCCCTTTAATTTGATAATCACTATGACTCTTGTCCTTGCGCGTCGTCTTGTATAGAAAAGACAGCAAGACTCAACCTCTATAACGGCAGGTGACCAGAATTCTTTAAGCCAAGGGTTGCCTTTTTGACACATCGGATGAACAGCGAATTCACTACCTGCAGGAACTAACACATATCCAGCCTGCAACCCTTCAATTTCAATAGCTTGCGCAGTGGTCCTGGTTGCCGCTGCCGGCTATCACCCTAGTCACAGTACATAGGTTGAGTTATTCATTTTCGCCATTGCCTGCCGGCACCACTATGCTCTGCTCGTTTCGGTAGAAAGATGGCACTGCCGCCATCCTCCTGGCAAAGTGGGCGGGCGCGTGGGTAGCGGCCACCGTCGGCAATGAAGAGCAGGCCGCCGTCGCTCGGGCGGCGAGGGCAGATCTGGTGTTGGACCGTCTCGCCCACTTCTGGAGCAATCGCATTGAACGCTTTAAGGACATCACCTGTGAAGTACGCAATCTGCGCCACCTTGCTTCTGGCGCTGAGCGGCTGCGTGACCATGTCGGGTGAGTACACCGTGACGGCTCACGACGCATCCGGCGCTCAGATAACAAAGCTCGGGACCTTCGTTGCCCAGGGCCATAACATTTACCCCATACGCAACGCCTTCTGCCTTAACGCGCCAGGGGCGACGGTGATCATTCGCGACGCCAAAACCGGCGAGGAACTGCGCAGCGAGAGTCCTTACCACTGCCGCTAACCCTGCCAGCAAACCTTCCGCTTCACCCCAAAGGCGGGTCAGGACTATGAATTGATTCTGTTGAACGGTGGCCAGTGCCTGGTCGCGTTGCAGCGTTTGAACCCGGCTGGCCAAACTGAAAACGAGCCTGTTGAAAAGGCACAGCTTTGCGTACGCCGAGGTGCATCATATCCAGCTGGCAGGCTGGGCCAATCGCCGGAACATGCTGACGAACATAATAATTGTCGAATTCACTGCTTTCGATGAACTGGAAGCCATGGCGGGTATAAAAGCGATTGGAAGCGCTTTCTTTGAGAGCGCCCACTTTAAGAGGAAGCGCAGCTGCATCCGCCTCTTTGAAAATCTGCGTGAGAACAGCAGACCCCACCCCTGATCCTTGCGCGCTCGGCCTTACATACAAATGATCGAGCAAGAGTTCATTGTGGTGATGTTTGACCACTACGAAACCCACCCTCTCTCCAGATACCTCGATGTAACGTGTGTAGCGAGCTTCAAAGCCGCTAAGAAACCGCTCCCGCGCACGGACCGGATCAAACCGCCCAACACGCTCCAGACTTTCGCGCATGGCCTCAATTCGAATGGCTACCAGAGTATCCAAGTCGCTTTGTTGAGCGGGGACCAAAATGATGGGGGAATTTTGATTGGGTGTGACGGGCATTTGGTGTGCTCCAACTACCATCCTGGGGGCTCAGTATAGAGAGCCTGATTCTGATGAAGCGACCCGCATGGTATGTTCACGGCATAAATGGAGTAACGGCCGCCAGGAAGGAAATTGCAATGCCAGTCGACACCCACCCAATCCGCATTCTCTCGCAACGCCTTAGTATTGAGCCCTTCTGCGAACAGGACGCTGCTGAGTCTTTCCCTTGTCTCACACCGTCTCTGACTCGCTACATGTCCTGGGAACCGCCTGCCTCGCTAGAAGAGTACGCGCAAGTCTGGGAGCAGTGGCTGCCTGCGATAGCGGATGGCAGCGACATCGTGTTCACGGTCAGGGAACTGGTGAGTGCCCGTTTTACCGGCTTGGTCGGGCTGCACCATACCGGCAGTGAAACACCGGAGTTGGGTATCTGGATCCGTGAAGATAAGCACGGGCTGGGCTTTGGTGGTGAAGCGGTGCGCGCGGTTGTTCAGTGGGCTAGCAAGCGGGTGGCGGCGAAGTGCTTCATCTACCCTGTTGCGACGCAGAATCGTGCGAGTCGACGTATTGCCGAAGCTTTGGGGGGAGTCGTCATTGAGAGGCGAATGACGGAGAAATATGATTCGGTTGTGTACCAGATACCGGGGGGTTAACTCTGGGTAACAGGTTTGCCGATTGTTGTCCTTCACGAACGGCAGAAACCGGCCAGAACCGGTCATTCCATGAGCTACATCCATATTCAGAAAAAGGAATGTTTATCAAGCACGCGAATCTCGCAGCGTAGATTTCCAGAAATATGATTTGCCTACAGTTTGGCTATGCCTTCAATTGGGCTACCATCAAGAATTCTTGATAGAGCGAAATCGAAGGATCCGACGTGGAAAGAGAAGAAAACCATCTGCTAGTTGAAATGCAAATTCCAACGCAACTGGAACCCATTCGTGTCGGAGTGAAAGCTGGACGGCCCATTTTCATTCTGGGGCGCAACGGGACTGGAAAGTCGGCTCTTGTGAATAATCTTGCAGCGCAGTGGAGAGGGCAATGCGTCTATATGCCGGGGTCTCGGCCAAGCTATTTCGATCACGAAAGTTTGTCCATGACTCCCGCATCTCGTCGGGACTTCGGCACTAATCAGAGTTATTACGATTCGCCGGATAGCAGATGGAAGTCCTTATCGGGTACGACTCGAAACGAGAAAGCCATTCATGACCTTCAAGCAGCTGAAACTCAATACAAACTAGACGCAGCTAATCAGATAAAAGCCGAGGGACCAGGATCTTTGGCGATTGTGCGGCTTCAGGCTGATGATTCCCCGCTGGATATCGTCAACTCAGTATTGTCTCAAGCCAATCTAGCAGTGCAACTACAGGTCGCCGGCGGTGAATTACGAGCTATCCAAGCCGGCTCACTGTACAGCTATGCACGTATGTCCGACGGGGAGCGATCTGCACTTATTTTTTCAGCCGAGGTAGTTGCGGCACCGTCGGGCACAGTCTTCCTAATTGACGAACCTGAGCTTCACCTTCATCCATCAATCGTCATCGCACTTATCAAAGCGCTGATACTGACGCGTCCCGACTGCGGTTTCGTGGTTTGTACCCACGAACTTGAGTTACCTATTGCCATAAAAGGCGGGGAGATCGTTCTAGTGCGCGGCAGCGTTTGGCAAAATGAAAACATCTCTTCATGGGATGTTGATGTTATCCATGATCCAGAAAAAATTCCAGAATGGTTATGGGTCGATGTGACCGGCGCTCGACGCAAGCTTCTTTTCATTGAGGGAGATGATAAAACGAGCTTGGATCAACCGTTGTACTCGCTGCTATTCCCGGAAGTTTCGGTTAGAACGATGGAGTCTTGTAAAGACGTAATAAGAGCTGTTGAGGGGCTTCGCGCAGTTGAAGGAGTCCATCGAACTAGAGCATTCGGCCTGATCGATCATGATGGAATGTCCGCAGACCAAATGAGTAAGTTTGAAGATGGGGGTATCTACCCGCTGCCGATTTTCTCTGTTGAAAGCCTGATCTATTCTGAGGAAGCTCAAAGCGCAGTAGCCTTGTTACAGGCAGAAACCTTAGGTGTCGCCTCCCAACTACTATTGGACGATGCGACAAGGCGTGCAATCGATTCGCTGAAAAGTGAGGGTAAGAAAGAACATCTCGCAAGTCGCCTTGCTGAGCGACACATGAGAGACCGCCTGCTTTCGATGATACCTACACGTCAACAGTTGATGGGTCATGACGCTGGTGACATAAGTATCACATTCAGATCGCCATACCCCGACGAGCTTGAACGTCTGACAGCGTTGATTGAGACCAATAATTTAAAGGAGATTGTGAGCCGGTATCCAGTTCGCGAATCGGGCGTTCTAAATGGCATTGCCAAGGGGCTTCGTTTCAACAGCCGTGATGATTATGAGAGAGCTGTATTGAGACGCGTATATACTGACTCCAATCTGCGCAATGTGCTAAAGATGAAATTGAGCAATCTTGCTACGCAGTTGGGGTGAGATCGAGCCAGGATTTCGGCAAACAATAATAATAAATTTATTGCTGCCTGTTGATAAAGGCAGCTTGGGGTCTTATCTGCCCTCCGTGACGGGCAGAAGTCGGCCACTAACCGCCACTCGGCATCACGTCGAAAGCCAGATAGATTTCAAGTACAACGGGAATAACAAGGACCGAAGCAATGGATTACCCCAGTATCGATACGCTCGTTAATTTGTCTGTAGGACTTATCGGCGCAGGCATTGGCGGATTTTGTACACTCAAGGGAACCAATCATGCGCATCGGTTGGCGCTCGAGAAGGAAGCGGCAGCCGACCATGAAAAAATGGTCACTACATTGATGCTGTTGCGCACTGAGATAGAGACGGCGTGGCAGATCTTTGAGGGTGAGATGGGAAGTGAGATACTCGCTCAGGCCGCAGATGAACCCTACCTCGCGATATTCCCTATTGGGGACTCACCGTTTCCCTTTTTCAACTCTGCCCCACAAGCGCTCAATCTACTGCCGTACGACCAGGCCAAAGACGTTGTTCGGTTTTACATGCGCGCCAAAGGCATGATAGCGATGATTGAGATGAACAATCGTGACTACGAAAAGGCGCTTCAACACGCTCGTCATCTGCTGGATTCACATCTAGCACAGGACCGAGATATGCCTCAGAAGTTGCAACAGGAACTCTTCCAAGGCAGCGTCGAGTACATGGCTGCCATGCTGGGGATGGATGCTAACGCGGAAGGAATACGCGGGCTCGCCCGTGAGTTAGCTCCAGTGGTTAAACGCATAACGACTTCCGTCGACGAGCTACTGGCTCCGCACACCAACCGTATGGGCTAGGTGCCCCCGCTCCTTTAGCTCCGTCAAGGCGATAACGTAGGCCTTGGCATATGCCTTCAACCAAGAAGCAGACGCCAAGGGGAAAGTGAATAGCACCCGCTTGGTAGATACTCGACGTCCGCTATTGGCCGAAAGCATTTGCCGCTTTCGTCATCGCAGAGGGTTTTGTGCTGGGGCTGGAGTCCACCAAGGTGATCAAAGAACAAATCGCCGAGTCGTTGTACGTGGCTTACGACGACGCGGCGAGTTATCTAGCTATTGAGTCGAAGGGTTAATCATCAGCCAGGGCAGGGCGCTTCGCGGTCTAGGAGTCTGGCGGTGAGGAGTACGCCCAGTTCGCTCAGTTGGTGGATGGCGAGGCCGATGTCGCGGTGTTTGCCGTTGAGGTCTTCGGACAAGTCGAGCAGCAGGGTGCTGACGCTGGTGAAGGTTTCGTAGCTGTTGGTGATGAGGGTTTCGTTACTGGCGTTGGGGCAACGTTGAAGAGGGCACTTGAATCTGCTTTTGACATGAGTAGACATCCTGAGTGATGCCACCACCTTTCCGCTACTAAACAGTGGGTGGCAGCTGTACGCAGGTTAGTAGACCGGTGGATATCTAAAGCCGGCGCGCCCGGAGACGCCCTACGCACAGCCACCATCAAGCACAGACGCACTGTCTGACTGATGAAACTCATGCACTAATAGATACCCAAGCTCAGGCTACTAAACCCGAATCACTGAACAATTCAGCGACCGAGCCACCTTAGAGACGGCCACCCCAGCGCACAAGCCGGCGGATTCTGACGCACGCGTAGGCAATGGAGCAAGCCGCGGCGAGGGAATCGGATTTTGCCTTCAGGCGCTGCTCTGCGGTGCACTATAGGGGTCATGCACTATAGGGGTCAGACCACTATTAATCAGAAAGCCAGGGTCGGACCACACTCTATATAGTGGTGGCCTGACCCCGTTTGTACTTGCACACCTACAGCCAAAGCAGTTATTACACCCAGCCTGGCTGGAAAGTATTGGAGCGCTTTGAGGCCTGGGGGGAAAGAGCACTACCTTATGTCACGGCGTTTATAGTCAAGGCTGGCTTCAAATTTGTGCCGCTTTTTATAAGCAACAAAACTGTGATTTGACGTCTGCGTTTTCACACAGCCTTAGTCGATAGCTGCCACTGGCGTGCCCACGGCCCACATCAAGATCCCCAGAGACCTCAGAAGGGTCTCGCGCCCGGTCAGGAGAAGATTGACCTCAATGGAGATTCAACGGATCACGCATCTGCCGCCCCAAATCCTCGACCTGGAAAAAGCGGCAGTTGCAGAAGGCTTCAGGTTTCTCACCCGGCTGACTTCAGAATGGCAATCAGGCACCCATCGCTTTGATGCGCCTGGCGAATGCCTCATGGCGGCTTATCTGAACCAGCAGCTTGTGGGCATTGGAGGCCTGTCGGTTGATCCGTTCACCCATGACCGTACAGGAAGGCTGCGACGTGTGTATGTGGCGCCTGCGTCACGCGGGCAAGAGGTTGGCCGCAGATTGGTTGGCGCATTGCTTGCCCACGCCGCAGTGCATTTTGAACGTGTGCGTCTCTACACCGACACCTCCCAGGGGAACACTTTTTACCTGCGCTGCGGATTCATTCGAATAGAAGACGCTCATGCGAGCCATATCGTGCAGGTCACAAGCCTTTGAGTTGTTGGGCATCGGCAAGAATCGGTGACTCAGCTTTTAACAGGTTGCACTGCACGTTCAGATTCATTCGCGTATAGCTCAGGGCACCAAGGGAGCCGACCTACAGCCTCAACCCCTTTTCAGCGCTTGGCCAGATACCGCCTTTTAAGCTTGCTGAAACGTTTCATCGAGTTTATAAATCGCACACAACTCCAAAAAAGGCTATCGCCATGACCCCACTCAAATTCGTTGTCGCCCTCAGCGCACTCTCTGCCGCCTCCCACGCCATGGCCTGGGACTACGTGCTCCTCGACACCGACAAAGCCGCCCAGAACTGGCAGGTCACCAGCCAGCAACTCGGCGTGCAAACCGACAAACCCTTCAGCGTAACCTTGCGCACCTTGCACGGCGGTCGGCAGGAGGGCGTGAGCATTGTCGACATCGATAACGGCACGATGAAGCTCTCGGTAGTGCCAACTCGCGGTATGAATGTGTTGCAGGCTTCGGTCGGCGAGGTGCGCATGGGGTGGGATTCACCGGTCAAGGAAGTGGTCAATCCTTCCTTTATCGAGCTCACTGGCCGCGGCGGGCTGGGCTGGTTGGAAGGTTTCAACGAGCTGGTCACCCGTTGCGGCTACGAATGGGTCGGTCACCCGGGCATCGACAATGGCGAATTGCTGACCCTGCATGGTCGGGCGGCGAATATCCCTGCGAACAAAGTCACCCTGCACATCGATGAAAAACCGCCGTACGCCATCACTCTGCGCGGTGAGCTGAAAGAGCAGGCGTTCAAGAAGGTCGACTTCTCCGTGGCGACCGAACTGGTCACCGAGCCCGGCAGCGTTGTGTTCGCGCTCAACGACACGCTGACCAACAACGGCGACTATCCGAAGGAATACCAGGCGCTGTATCACAGTAACTTCAGCACCCCGTTCCTGGAGCAGGGCGCGCAGTTCGCCGCGCCGGTGAAGCAGGTGTCGCCGTTCAACGACAAGGCCAAGGGCGAATTGGCCGACTGGCAAACCTACCGCGCACCCACCAAGGACTACGACGAAACGGTTTACAACGTGGTGCCCTATGCCGATGCCAAGGGCGATACCTTGACCGTGCTGCATAACAAGGCCGGCAGCCTGGGCGTGTCGGTTGGTTTCAATACGCAGACACTGCCGGTATTTTCCCTGTGGAAGAACACCGATACCCAAGGGCAGGGCTATGTCACGGGGCTGGAGCCGGGGACAAGTTTTTCCTACAACCGTCGTTATCAGCGGCCGCTGAACCTGGTACCTACCATCGGGGCCAAGGAACACAAGCAGTTCCGCATCAGCTACAGCTTGTTGGCGGATAAGGCGGCTGTGGACAAGGCCTTGAAGCAGGTCAGCGAGATTCAGGCGGGTCGCGAGACCGAGGTGCGGCAGACGCCGTTGGTTGATTTGACCAAGGAGTAAGGCCAGCTAAAGCGCGGTCGGGCGCCTGCACTGCTTGCACACGCAGGCGCGGGGTTCACGCCCGGCGCGCGGTCAACAACACCGCCGCCGCCGCCGACAACAGCCCCGCGCAGCAACGATTGAAGAGCCGCTTGCCGCTCGGCTCGGCGAACCAGCGGCGCATGTGCAGGCCCATGTAGGCGTAGGCGCTGATGGCGATCCATTCCAGGGCCAGGAACAGTGCGCCCAACAAAGCGAATTGCGCGGTGATGGGTTGGCCGGGCACCACGAACTGCGGCAGGAAAGCGGTGAAGATCAGGATGGCTTTGGGGTTGCCTGCCGCCACCAGAAACTCCTGCCGCGCCAGGGCCCATAAGCCGACTTTTTTCGTCGCCGTTTCCGCTTCTGCCTGCGGGTCTGCACGCCACAGTTGATAGGCCAGGTAAAACAGATACGCCGCGCCGAGCAGCTTGATCGCGTAGAACAACAACTCCGATGTTTGCAGCACCACCGCCAGCCCGGCGGAGGCGAGGGCGATCATGCCGGCGAAGGCCAGCAAGCGGCCGATACCGGCGAGGCAGGAGGTGCGGTAGCCGTAACGGGTGGCGTTGCTCACCGACAGCAGGTTGTTGGGGCCGGGTGCCATGTTGAGGGCGAAACAGGCGGGCAGGAAGAGGGCGAGGGTGGCGAGGTCCATGGCGGCTCCGGAGTGGGTCGGGCGGGAGTGTCGAGAATAAGGGTTGTTGGGGCGGTGCGGCAATCCGTGCGCCGAAAGCGGGCGTTATCCAGCGGGTATTACCCCTAGTCAAACTTAATTTCGTCACAGGGTCGCGTGCATAGTCAGACGACAGCAAGATGGAGCAAACCCATGATCCGCAGAGCGTTACCTGCCGACGCCAAGGCTGTCGCCCAGGTGCATATCAGCAGTTGGCAAGACGCGTATCGCGATCTGATGCCTGCCCATTACTTGAGCGCGCTGAATACAACGCTGGCTCAACGGGAAACGCATTGGCGCCGCTTGATTGCATCGGGCGAGTCGACGTCTGGGTTGCGGAGTTGGACCAGCAGATTGTCGGTTGGATATCGGTCGGCGCGAGCCGCGATGACGATGCCGTTGGGGCAGATGCCGGTGAGGTCATGGCGCTCTATGTGTTGGCCCGGTATTGGCAAACAGGCGTCGGGCTGGCCCTGTGGCGCGCGGGCCTGCGGGATCTGATGGCGCAAGGATATGAGCGTTTGACGCTGTGGGTCCTGGCAGGTAATGAAAGGGCTATCCGATTTTATCGCAAGGCAGGATGTGTTGAGCAAACCGGAACAGAGCGCACGCTTGAGAGGGGCGGTGTCACCCTGGTGGAGGTGAGGTATGGGTTGCCGATAATCCGAGTGACTCAGCCAAGCTTCCTTTGAAAATAAACTGATAGCCCACAATATAAGAACCCACTGTGTTTGCCCGGGCAGTCACCCATACGGCATCCATGCCGCGCTGCCGTTGTTTGTCTAAATCCGATGGGTTTGTACAGAGTTCAGTCCAGCGTCCGGTGTTTATATCCTTGATGCGCAAGCCCGCCTCGCAACGGCTGAATTTGCCAGCGGCGGGCCCTGGGTAAGTGATTTCATACGCCGATTCGTAGTGGATGACGTCCCCGGGCAATAGGTAAGCGCAGACGGCGTAAATATTTAAGGAACACGCAAAACCCAAGCAAAATCCGCCGAAAAAAGGGTCTACGGCCCGTGCTGATGTCTGTTGAGCGGGCCGAGAGTAGAACGCCTTTGCTGCAAAGATCAGCCCTACGACACATCCGGCTGTTATATAAGTGGTCCATTCAGGGATTGACGCCATTAGAACCGTGCGCATGCCAATGCGCGCGGCCCACAGCATGTAAAGTATCCAGGCACCAAACAGTGAACATATGATCGCCAGGAGCGCTGCTTTTTTTAACCTGTTCTCCTGTAAAAAATCCTTCAATTTTTGCGTGCTCTGTTTGTTCTAATCATGAGGATGGCGCTGAGATTGCCCATCATACAGATGCGCTTCCAATGCCCGCGCCTGTGGGGTCACCTTCCTGCGATCGGGCGTGGCTGGGCTTATGTTTCCGAATCGCTGGTGCCGGAAGTTGTCTAGCCTTTGACCTCGTCCGCTTCAGTCGACTTAATCCTCTCCAGATTCGACAGTGCGACCTCTTTGAATCGTGATGAAAGGCGGCGTAATCGCTTATGCATAATGATCGAATACACGCATGTAACGGAGCAGATGACCGTTATGACGGTTTGGTACTCAGGGGGCGCATAAAAAAATGCGGTGACGGCTCCTGCAAAAGCGTTGAGGGCGGCGCCACGGGCAATTCGGTCTCTGCTGACATAGGCCTCCATTGTCCTGACGGCATCTGGAACTGAACGCGCTAGAATTGCCGCGCTTCGTTCATAGGAGTCTTTCTTCGGCGTCCCGGCAATAGCAAAATATATTGAAACGAGCTTAGTTCGAACGCCTTCGGCGATAGTCAGCTTTTCATCCAGTAGGCTGAATATTTCTCCACTTCTTCTTATGAGATAGGAGGACGTGGTGTCGATGTAAATGCCCAAAATGTAAGTGATGGGCAGGTAAATGATAATAAAAACCTCTTTGTAATCATTTATTCTATCGAGTGGCAGCGGATAGTAATGATGGAATATCGCGGTCAGCCACGCTGAGGCGACTACGCCGGAAATAAGATATTCGATCAGGGCTACGGCAAATTGCATTTATTTCTCCGGTAGAGCGTATTCGAGCGCCAATGTGGTTAGGTGTTGGGACGCGTGCGCGCCGAGCGCTCACATATATCCCTGTTGCGTTAGTAACTTGAATGGGGTGGCGTGGATGTCCTCGTAATCTTCTCGCTGGATGAGGATTTCGTTTTTCTTTCTGATCTGCTGGATTTTTTTCATTACGTTTCGGTGCGCTGACAAAAACATCGATTCGTTACCGAAGTAGGGCACAGAGAGAAGTTGTCTTTTCTTCTTTGCAGTGGGCAAAAGCATCTGCTCGTAGCATGGGCGGTACTGCTCGTCACAGCGGGCAAGCCAGCCGGCGTGCAGGCGCGCGGCGGGAAATTTGTCCTCGGTCATTGCGAGGTTCGTGACAGAGTCAATTGTCCCCCAAGTGGCGTCTTGCTGGTTTCTCTGTACTTTTACGGAGTCGTAAGCGATTCCGTGATGCGTTTCATAGTTGCAATAATCGTTGTAGACCCGTCTGATAACCTCATAAAATCTTTCGTCTTTAGTGGCAAATAAAGAACTCAGCAGTTGTGAAAATCTGGAGCCGTCGTGGGCTGCATACGTGAAGTGTGTATCTTTGCTGAACGTAAAATAACTGAATAGAAAATAGTCGCCAGGCTTGATGCCACATTCTTTTAATGCAATAAACGGATGGTCGGCCAAATAAAGCTTGCGTTCGCCCTCGGCGTTGAAGCGGCCGGCACGGACTTGCCCGGCGTTGGATGTTGGGGGGAAGAAGTCATCGACCATTAGAGGAGTTGATGACAGCTTGTCAAGTTTTTCTTCGCTGAGTTTTCGAACTCTTGAAAAGACCGAGCCTTTGCAGTAAGTGCGCGATACGATCTCAAACTCCGCAAAGCTGAAGCTGGCGGGTGATGAGTCTGGCATGAGAAATTTTCGGATCGCCGTGCAATATCCTTCAACCCCTCGGCAGGGATCAAACTTGTCGAAATTGGGTATAGGAGACGCGTAGAAGCGACGCGCGAAAGGCGGCTCTATTTTCATACTTAAATTCCTTTTAAATTATCGAACCTGCTGGCCCAGAGCACAGTCACCACGCCCGTTGTAGTCAGGCGGGTGCATTATGTCTTACTGCGTCTGCCCGCCGCAAAGTGTCTCTGCCAGCGTCAGGGATAATCGACTTCAGGCAACGCCGGGCTCCTGCCTATCAAGCGGCACTCTCACCCGAAACACCGTGCCCTGTTCCGTGTCGGAGCTGACCTCAATCGACCCACCATGGGAGGCGACGATTTCCGAGGCGATGAACAGCCCCAGGCCCAGGCCCTCCGTGGGGCCGTGGTCGATTGCGGTACGCTGGGAAAAACGGCCCATGGGGTTGAATATGAACGGGAGCGCATCCTCGGGTATCGCTTCACCGCTGTTGTGCACGGTGAATACCGCGAAATCCTCTTGTATACCCAGCTCGACCTGGATAGGCCGTGTGGTGTCGCCATGCTGCACCGCGTTACTGATGATGTTTGAAAACACCTGCTCCATCCGCCCGCCGTCAAACTTGCCTGACACGCTTGTGTTCGCGTCGAACGTCACGATGGCTTCGGGATGAAACGCGCGAATTTCCTCGATCACCCGCTGACACAGCGGCGAGAGGTTTATATCGGCGGTTTTGACCGGGATGCCCGGCCCCATCTGGCAGCGTGTCAGGTCAAGCAGGTCGCCGACGATCTGGCTCGCTCGGCGCACGCTGGTGTAGACCTGATTGGCGATCTTGGTCGCCCGGGCTCCGGCGTCCTGGGAGCGTCGCAGCACGTCGGCACCCAGCAGGATTGCGCCGAGTGGGGTGCGCAGATCGTGGCCGAGGATGCCCAGGAACATATTGCGCGAGGCCTCGACCGCTCGTGAATAGCTGGCAATCGATTCGGCCAGGGCCTGGTCAATGGCCTCGTGGAATCGGGTCATGTCGTCGACGTTGATCGGTGTGCCGTCCTTGACCTGGCGCATCCACTGGCTGACCACACTGGTGCGCAGCGCGCGGTATTCCGAGACCATCTGATCGATCGTGAACCCGGCCATCAGCCGCGTCATTGCATGGGTTTCCGCCGCGGTTTCCTGATCATCCGCCGGGGCCAGGCCCTGGGCCTTGTCGATTTGCTCCTGGCGGGTCTGCTTGGTGCGCAGGTCGCTGACGATGGCCAGCAACATCTGCTCGGCATGATCGCGCAGCGCGACGCTGTCGAGTGCCTCGCCCGGGGTGTCGAGGGTTCTGGCAAAATCTTCCCAGGCCTGCAGAATCGGCTCGAGGTTTTCCAGAATGAAGTCGGGCAGGCGCATGTCTGTAATCCTGATGGGAGGCGGGCAGAAAAGCGAGGCTGCAAAGATGAAGGGGCAATGCCCGGCAGTGTAGGAGGTTGTTCGTCGCTTTTAAAGCCCGGCCGCTAGCGTGAGGCCGCTGATCCCATCGGTGCACAGACAGCATTCATGGGGCTGACGCTACAGCCCCAATGTCAGCGACCGCAGCCTTTGTTCCACCACGCTGTCAAAATGGCTTGCCAGCTGCTCGCAGCGCTCCGGGGTGAGCCCTTCACAGCAGGTTATTCCCAACACAAAGCCCTGGGCCTTGGCACCGCCTTTGACGGCAAGAATCATCGACCCCGCCAGCTCGATCTCACGCAGAATTCTGTCAGCCTGTCGCTTTATAGGGCCGGGCAAGTCGTTCAAGGCTTCTTTCATGGCCGTTCTCCGCAGGCATTCACTACACACAAGGCAACAGAGGCACTGTCGGCCTCTTGAAAGCATCGACCGAAGGATGGTGCGAGAGTTTCGTCGTGCGCGATCGGGAGGCGATGATCTGCAGTGCAAAGCCAAACCTGCCCAACCTTTCAGTGTTCTGTAGGAGCGCTCGAGCCCCGGCGAGGCTGCGATGGCGGTGGGTCAAGCGATGAAGAGGTCGACCTTGCGGCCGACCCACGACTGTTCGTACACCCTTGAATCAGGGATGAAACCTGCGCCCCAGCGCATCCAGGCGTACGGCGATCGGTGGCAGGCGTTCGCTGCTGCGGGCCAGGGTTTCCACGTCGTCGGCGGTGTTTTGCGCGATGTGCTGCACCGATTGCAGGCGCTCGACAATTTCCAGGTTCGCCGAGCTTTGCTCGCGGGTGGTGGTGACGATGCGGCCATTGAGTTGGTCGATATGCGCAATGTCTTCGCCCACTGCGCGCAGCATATCGACGGCCACTTGGCTGTCTTCCACGCAACGCTCCACACCCTGGCGGCTGTCGTGCATGGCTTCGACGGCCTGGCGGCTGCCTTGCTGCAAGCCTTCGATGATGGTCTTGATTTCCTGGGTGGAGAGGGCGGTGCGCTGGGCCAGGCTACGCACTTCGTCGGCGACCACGGCAAAGCCACGGCCTTGCTCGCCGGCGCGGGCGGCTTCGATGGCGGCATTGAGGGCAAGCAGGTTGGTCTGGTTGGCGATGCTGCTGATCACCTCCAGCACCGAACCGATTTGCTCCGCCTGCACGGCCAGCGATTGCACGGTCGATTGCGTGCCATTGATGCGCGAGGCCAGTTGCGTGATTTCATGCTGGGCGCGCCCCACGCTTTGCTGACCGCGTTCAATCTGCTGGCTGGCTTGGCCGGCGTGCTCCACGGCCTGTTCGACGTGCACAGTGATGTGGCCCGTGGCGTCTTCCATGCGCTGCATCGAGCCGGTCATTTCATTGATTTGCGCCAGTTGATGCCGCGCGCCTTGTTCCAGGGTGCCGCTGGCCGTGGCCAGTTCCTGGCCGAGTTGGCCCAGGCCATGGGAGTCGCGTGCGACGCCGTCGATCAGGTGAGTGAGTTGCTGCAGGAAATGGTCGAAGCGCTTGGCGAGGGACACATGCTCCTTGTCTTCACCCTTGGCCGTGTCTTCGGTGAACTGCGAGGTGACGGCGAGCATTTTTTCCAGCATTTCCTGACTTTCGACCGCTTCGGCGTGGCTATGCACGGCGAGGTAGAGCAGGGCGACGGTTTCCATCACCACATAGAAGGCGTGGACGAAGATCATCGTCCAGCCGCCGTGATGTGCCATCACAAACACCGGCCAGCCTTGATGCTGCAGGGCATGGAACACCAGGTGATGCACGGCGATGGTCAGCGCCGCCACCAGGATCGGCAGCCAGTCACGGTAGAACGTCAATACCGCGAGCAGCGCGAAGATACCAAAGTGCGCTTCGATGACACCCTGCGCCTGGTTGATGTGCAAGGCGGCCATCACCATCAGGCCGGCACCGAGTGCGCAGCGCATCGCACGGGTGCCGCCAATGGCGCGATACAGCGCGGTCAGCACCACGGCGGTGCCGCCACCGACGATCACCGCCTGGGTGAAGGTGTCATGCCAGAACCCCAGGCCGAGGGAGAACAGGAACATCAGCCAGATCAACGCCAGCATGATGCGGTCGGCCTTGCGGTAGTGCTCCAGAAAGCGTGTGCGGAGGGGCATTGGCGTTTACTCCATGTGATTTAGCCAGGAATCAAGCACGCGGCGTGCCACGCGCGGAGCCGGTAAAGAGCCAGGCAGGTGCGGCGATAAGATCCGGCAAATCGGTTATCGGCACGTCGCAGGGAGACTTTAAGAACGGCTGCCCGGGCGGGCAGCCGAGGTTGCAATGACGATCAGAAGCTGTACTTGGCCGTCATCATCATGTTGCGCGGGCTGCCGTAGGAGTCGCCGCCGTAGCTGACGTCCTCGGAGATGGACTGGTAGTAGTGCCGATCAAAGATATTGTTGGCGTTGAGCTGCAGATCCAGGTGCTGGTTGACCCGGTACCCGGCCATCAGGTCGGTGACGGCGTAGCCGCCTTGCTTGAGCCGATAGGTGCTGCCGTCCGCCAGCTGGATGTCGTTGTACATACGGCTCTGCCAGGACACGTTGCCGCCCACCCGGAGTTTCTCCAGCGGGCCCTGGAAGTTGTAGCGGGTGGTGACCTTGAACAGGTGTTCCGGGGTGTCGGTATCGAACTGCTTGTTGACCTTCTGCGGGTTGGCGTCGTCCCTGATAGTGTGGGTGCGCGCGTAGGTGTAGCCACCGCCGACCTGCCAGTTGTCGGTCAAGGCGCCTTGCAGTTCGAAGTCGATGCCCTGACTGCGGATCTCCCCCGAGGCTTGATAGCAGGCCGCCTGCGGGCAGTCCGGCACAACGATCTGCACGGCACGGTTTTCCTGGTCGACACGGAACAGCGCCACGCTGGCATTCAGTGCGCCGCCCAGGTATTCGCCCTTGATGCCCACTTCATAGTTTTTGCCGACGATGGGCTTGAGCGGCGTCGCGCCGGTGCTCTTTTCTTTTTGCGGCGTGAAGATGTCGCTGTAGCTGGCATACACCGAGTGCTGGTCGTCCAGCTCATAGATCAGGCCTGCGTAGCGGGTGAGGTTGCGGGTGACCTTATAGTCGCCGTCGCCGTCGCGGTTGTCATAGTCGTACCAGTCCAGGCGCCCGCCGAGGATCAGCTTGAGCGGGTCGGCCAGGCTCAGGCGCGTGGTGACGTAGACACCGTCCTGGGTGGTGACGTCACGCTGGTTGGTGGTGCGGGTGAAGTTCGGCTTGCCGGCATTGATCGGCCAATCCAGACGGTACGGGCTGTAACCATGGGTGGTCATGTCGTAGATGCGTTTGCTGGCGCCCACCACCAGCTCATGGGTGCGCCCGAACGCCTGGAACGGGCCGCTGGCAAAGGCGTCGAGCCCGGCCTGGTTCTCATCGAAGGCGGCCTGGTACACCGTACGCGCCAAGGTATTTTCGACCCAGCGCGACTGGTAGGAGCCGGAGAACAGCGCGTTTTGTTCGGCGTAATTGGCATTGACCTGCAGTTTCCAGTCGTTGGCCAGTTGCTGGCGCAATTCGACGAAAACCGTGTTGATCTCCTGGTCCTTGTTCTCCCAGTCGGTGCCGGGATTGTAGGAGCGCGACAGGCCAAGGTGATGGCCGTCCAGGCCGACCATCGACGAGCCCCAGAAGTAGTTGGTCTTGTCTTTCTGGTTGGAGTAGCCGAGCGTCAGGCTCGTGTCCTCGCTCAGGTCGGCTTCGGTCACGGCGTAGAACAGGCCGTGATCCTGCTCGGCCTTGTCGATGAAACTGTTGGCGTCGCGGTAGGAGGTGACCACCCGGCCGCGCCAGGTGCCGCTGTCATTGAGGGGGCTGGAGGCGTCGAGTTCGCCACGGTAGTCGTCCCAACTGCCGGCGGCACCGGTCAGGGTGACTTTCTGCTCGTCCAGGGGCCGCTTGCGAATCAGGTTGATGGCCGCTGATGGGTTGCCGGCGCCGGTGACCAGCCCGGTAGCGCCGCGTACCACCTCGACGCGATCGAACATTGCCAGGTTCGGTTGAGCCCCTACGTCGACGCCGTTATAGCCACTGGGAATGCCGTCGTACATGAGGTTGTCGACGTTGAAACCGCGCGCAGTGTAGGCCTGCCGGCCGGGGCCGTTGGAGTAGTTGAGGAACAATCCCGGCGTGGCATTGACCACATCGTTGATGCTGGTCATCGCCTGGTCATCCATGCGCTGACGGGTAATCACGGTGACGGCCTGCGGCGTTTCGCGCAGTGTCAGCGGCAGCTTGGTCGCGGTGCTCATCGAACCGGTGGTGTACGACTGGCTGCCTTCGGTGGTTTCGCCAAGCTGTTGGCCGGAAACCTCTGTGGCGCCCAGTTCTATGGTGGCGGGCTGGGTGGCGACGTCGGCGGCGAAGGCCGCGTGGGAGGTGGTCAGACAGATGGCCATCGCTATCAAGCTGGGTGAAAACCCTTTATCGCCGTGGTGGTGCACAGACATGAATGTAACTCTCCCGGAATGCCGTCCGTGGCGAATAATAAAGCTGTTGATAATTATTCGCAGCAGTGTGGCAGATCAGGTCTGTGGGAAAAAGCCCAATGAATGAATCAGTTAACGAATTTTTCACGCGTGGGGAGGGCCAGTGCGTTTTGCTGCCTGTGCCGGGATGAATACGATTTCGTAAGGCTCACGCATGCGCTCCAGCAACACCTGGGCGAGCATCGGCGCCAGGCCGATCGCGGGGTCCCCCGTGAGCTGGCTGGCATAGGCATGCAAGGCGTGGAGTTTGTGCGCCACGCTCCAAGTGTCCAGGCACAACTTGCGCGCACGCTGCCACGGCATCACCGAGCCTTCGCGTGCGGGCCAGTGCCAGGCCCACATCGGCAGTTCATACAATTGCGCGCCCACCCGATTGCATGCCTCGGCGCTGGCACGGCCGACGGCTTCGTGATCATCGTTGCCGTCATGGCGCCACGTGGTAAACACCACATCACCTGGCGTCAGGTATCGGGCGATGAACTGGCTTATCCGTTGCCCGTGGTTGGCCAGGGCGTTGTCGCAAAACCCGCCACGAATCCATTTCAGGCTGTGCAACGGCATACCCAGGCGGCGCAGGGCCTCGGCGCTTTCCTGGGGGCGAATCACACTCAAGCGACCGGCCGACCAGACCCGCGAGCCGGGGTGGCTGGCGCTGCCATCGGTGACGGAGATCAGTTTCAAGGGGTGTTGGCGCGTGCTGAGCATTTGCAGCAGGCCCCCGCAGATGAGCACTTCATCGCCCGGGTGCGGCGCGATCACCACCACGCGAGCACCCGGCGGTATGAGGCTGGACAAACTGATGACGGGGATCTGCGCCAACTGTGGCGCGCTGTTCCAGATTTGCGCGGGGCCGCGACGGCCCTCGCTTAACGAGGCAGTTCTCATGGCGTATTACATCCTTGTCGGTTGACGCTCTTGTGCTCACCCCAGGCTCCGGCTGCGGTGAGCGCGCGGCGCTCCGATCCTGGAGCGCTGTGCGAGACGTTATGAGCATAGACAAGGACGAATGGGCGCAACGTCGTATTTTTACGAAACCTGCAGCAGGCCCTTCAAGTAGTCACCGAAACCACCCTGGGCGCGGCAATCCAGGCGCGCGCTGGTGATCACCTGGGGCGAATGGCTCCAGGCGATTGACGCGCCGCAACGCTCCAGATTGCGCACCAATTGCACATCCTCATGGCAGGCCACTGGTTCAAAGCCACCCGCCTGTAAATACGCGCTGGCGCTGACGCCCAGGTTGGCGCCGTGGACATGCCGATGCCCGTCGCGGGCTTCGTAAGCCTGGTGATAGCGCATCTGCGCCGCCGCGTCGAAGCCCTCGCTCCAGGCGTCTACGGTCACGGTGCCGCATACGGCGTCGCAGCCCAGCGCCAATTGCGCCACCAGCCAGTCCGGGGCAACGCGGCTGTCGGCGTCTGTACAGGCAATCCAGCGCGCGCCCAGGTCCAGCAAATGCCGTGCGCCCGCACCGCGGGCATGCCCGACATTACGTGCCTGCACCGCCAGGCTGTGCACCCCGTGCGTGCGGGCAATCGTCGCACTGGCGTCGCTGCAACTGTCGAGGACGACCAGGATGTGCACCGCTTCACCCTGCAATCCCGGATGGTTGGCGGCGATTGACGCAGCGTTCAGGCATTCGCCCAATAACGCTTCTTCGTTATGCACCGGAATCAGGATGCCGATCATCGCAGGCCCTCAAGACGTGCCACCGAGGTGCCATCTCGGCCCCACAGGTCGAGCAGGAAATCGTCTTCATGGTGGCGTACCACCGCGTGCAGCCCCAGTCGTTGCTCAAGCAGCGCGTGCACCTGTTCGGCGGTTTGCGGGCACCCTTCGATGGGCGGTCGCCAATGGCAGGCCAGTAGTTGGCCGCCCTGCGCCAGGGCGGCGCGGCAGCGCTCGGCCAGGCGCTCAAGATCAGCGGCGTCCAGGTAGTAACAGAATTCGCTCAATACGATGAGCTCGAATTGCCCCGATGGCCACTGTTCGGGCAAACAGCGCTGCTCTATCTGCACGTTGGAAAACCCGGCCAGCCGCTTGCTGGCCAGCGCCACCGCAGCGCTCGCCGTATCGCAGCACAGCAAGCGATCACAACGCGCCGCCAGCTCGGCGCTCAACTCGCCATTGGCGCAGCCGGGTTCGAACACCGAGGTGTAGCGCGCCCGGGTCAGGATGGCCAGGGTCAATGCGCGTTTGCGTTGCTCGTACCAGCGTTGACGAAACGCCCACGGGTCGTCGTTGCCGGCGAACATCTGGTCGAAATAAGGGGTCGTCACGCTCACACGAACACCACTTCAAAAGGTTGCAGCAAACGCTCCACTATATAGGGCGCCAATACAGGCGGCAGACCGGCCTGCGGGTCGCCCTCCAGCTGGCTGGCGAAGGCGTGGATGGCATGGCGTTTGCGCGCCACCCTTTCGGGCGTCAAAGGGATCTTGCGCGCACGGTCCCAAGGCACCATGCCATCTTCAGCGGTCGCCCAGTGCCAGGTCCACACAGGCAGTTCGTACAACGTAGCGCCCACTGCCTGGGCGGCTTTCGCGCTGGCGCGGCCGACGGCCTCATGGTCGCAATGCCCGTCTTCACGCCAGGTGGCGAACACCACATCGTCGGGCTTGAGGTAGCGCTGGATGAAAGCGGCGAGTTCTTCTTCACGCTCGGCAACTTTACTGTCGGTAAACCCGGCGCGCAGCCACTTCAAACTGTGCAGCGGCAAGCCCAGGCGGTGCAACGCCTGGGCCGATTCCTGGGGCCGTACCACGCTCAGACGTTGCACCGGCCACCGTTTGGAGCCCGGATGGCTGGCGCTGCCGTCGGTGACCGAGATCAGTTGAATGGGCCGGCCCAGTTCGGCCAGACCTTGCAGCAAACCGCCGCAGCCGAGCACTTCATCGTCCGGATGCGGCGCAATGATGACTGCGCGCCGCCCCTCGGGCACCAGTTGTTCAACGCTGATATGCGGCAATTCAGCCAGGCGCGACGAGGTTTGCCAGTAATGCAGCGACGTACCCTGGCCGACAATCGGGTTGGGTTTCATAACTGCCACCTCCCTGACGGTTCGCCGGCGACCTGTTCGCCCAGGGCGGCCAGGTCGCGTTCGGCGTGACTTTGACGCACATACACCGGCAAGTCCGCCATCAATTGGGCGAAGTGCGGGTCCTTGCAGTAAGGCCCCGCACCGACGGCACGCCCGACATGATGGATCACCTGCTCGACGGTTTCCTCGACGCACGCGCGCACCTGCTGGGCCAGTAGCCGGGCATCGGCGGTCGGTGCCTGGTCGACCTGCTCGGCACTGGCGCGCAGCACGCAGGCCGCGCTGTTGAGTGCGCTGTCCACCGCGCCGAGGTGGGCCAGGGCATGGGGCTCAGGGTGCTTGCCGCACTGCTCGCGCAACACTTCGGCCAGGCGCTGCGCCGCGCCATACCAGCACGCCGCAATGCCGATGCCGCCGTGCCAGAAGCCCGGGCGGGCCAGGTAGTCGCCTGGCCCGCCAACCGCAAGCCCCGGGGCCTCATCGAAGACGATCTCGACACTGCCAGTAGCCGCCATGCCCACCGCATCCCAGCCTTCATCCGTCACCGTGACGCCGGGCTGGTCCATCGCCACGGCAACCAGTTGCTGGCGATCTTCTTCATCCCACGCGGTCAACAACCCGTGCGAGACAACGGAGGCCCCTGAGCACCAGGCTTTACGCCCGTCGACAATCAGCCGTTGGCCATCGCGCCGCACGCGCGCCCTGGCGCTCGGCGGCTCGGCGGCCCACATCCCCCAGATGCTGCCCAACGGCGGCAGCGGGCTGTCGAGCTCGGCAATGATCGCCAGGGCGTCGGTGTGGCCCTCGAACAGCTTGCACAAGCGCAGGTCATGTCCGGCGACCTGCGCCAGCCCGCTGTAACGCTCCAGCGTCTGGCCGCTGCCGGGCAAGGGCAGTTGGTCCAGGCCTTCTTCCTGAAGGTCCCTTAGGGCATTACCCAGGGCTTGCGTATTCGCATAGCCCCGGTAGCCGGAAAGGAATCCGTGCAACGCCATTTCACACCTCGTCGTCGTGATGCAGCTCAAACAGAAGCAGCGAGCGGCCGGTTGCAGCGTACTCGTGCTCAAACTCAAAACGCTCCTGGCCACGGACTGCCGGGTCATTGGTATCGAGCAGGCAATTCCAGTACTCGCCCTGGGGCACCGGTGGCAGGCGGAAATTGACCATGTCGTGATGGGCGTTGACCACCAGCAGCAACGTCGCGTCGGCGCCGGCACGTCGAATCCCGGTCTCCTGGGCGCGACCATCCATCAGCATGCCCAGGCAACGACCATGGCTGTCTTCCCACTGCTCGGTGGTCATTTCATTGCCATCCGGGGCCAGCCAGGTGACGTCTTTTACGCCGATATCTTCGTTATAGTCGCCGACCAGGAAGCGCCCACGGCGCAGGATCGGGTACGCCAGGCGCAACTTGATCAGGCGCTTGACGAACTTGAGCAGCGCCTTGCCGTCGTCGTCCAGTTCCCAGTTGACCCAACCGATCTCACTGTCCTGGCAATAAGCATTGTTGTTGCCATGCTGGGTGCGGGCGAATTCATCGCCGGCCACGATCATCGGCGTGCCTTGGGCCAGCAGCAGGGTAGCGAAGAAGTTGCGCATCTGGCGCAGACGCAACGCGTTGATTTCCGGATCTTCGGTAGGGCCTTCGACACCATGGTTCCACGACAGGTTGTTATTGCTGCCGTCCTGGTTGTTCTCGTCGTTGGCTTCGTTGTGCTTGTCGTTGTAGGACACCAGGTCATGCAGGGTGAACCCGTCATGGGCGGTGATGAAGTTCACCGAGCTGTAAGGTCGGCGCCCACGGTGGTTGAACATTTCGCCCGAGGCGGTCATGCGCCCGGCGAAGTCCGCCAACTGGCCGTCATCGCCTTTCCAGAAGGCGCGCACGGTGTCGCGGAAACGGTCGTTCCATTCCGCCCAGCCCGGTGGGAAATTGCCCACCTGATAGCCGCCCGGTCCGCAGTCCCAGGGTTCGGCGATGAGTTTGAGCTGACGCAGGATAGGGTCCTGGCGGCACGCCACGAGGAAGCTGTGACGTTCGTCAAAGCCGTCGCGATAGCGTCCGAGGATGGTCGCCAGGTCAAAGCGGAAACCATCAACGTGCATCTCGGTCGCCCAGTAACGCAGGGAGTCGGTGACCATCTGCAGCACGCACGGGTGACTCAGGTCCAGAGTGTTGCCCGTGCCGGAATCATTGATGTAGAAGCGCTTTTCGTCGGGCATCAGGCGGTAGTACGAGGCGTTGTCGATGCCGCGCATGGACAGGGTAGGGCCGCGCTCGTTGCCTTCGGCGGTGTGGTTGTAGACCACGTCGAGGATCACCTCGAGCTTCTGCTCATGCAGGTGCGCGACCATCTCCTTGAACTCGGCGATCTTGCCGCTGGCCAGGTAGCGCGGGTCGGGCGCAAAAAACGCAATGCTGTTGTAGCCCCAGTAGTTGGTCATGCCTTTTTCCAGCAGATGCTGGTCGTTGACGAAGGCATGGACGGGCAACAGCTCGACCGAAGACACCCCCAACTGGCGGATATGCTTGAGCACGTCATCTTCCATCAGCCCGGCGCAGGTGCCGCGCACGGATTCGCCGACCGAAGGATGGCGCATGCTGATGCCGCGCAGGTGGGTTTCATAGATGATCGTGCGGTCCCATGGCACGCGCACCGGCTGGTCATTGCCCCAGGTGTGCGCCGGGTCGATGACCTTGCACTTGGGCACGAACGGCGCGCTGTCGCGCTCGTCGAAGCTGAGGTCGTCGTCGGGGTGGCCGATGGTGTAGCCAAACAGCGCTTCGGACCATTTGAGTTCGCCCACCAGTTGCTTGGCATAGGGGTCGATCAGCAATTTGTTGTGGTTGAAGCGATGGCCGTTTTCCGGGTCGTAAGGGCCATACACACGGTAGCCGTAAATCAGCCCGGGATGGGCGTCGGGCAGGTAGCCGTGGAAGATTTCATCGGTGTACTCAGGCAGCTCGATGCGCTCCAGTTCCACTTCGCCGGCATCGTCGAACAGGCACAGCTCGACCTTGGTGGCGTTGGCTGAAAACAGCGCAAAGTTGACGCCCAGGCCGTCCCAGGTGGCGCCGAGGGGGAAGGGCAAACCTTCACGAATCCGCGACGGCTCATGGTCCGGCGTGGTTGAGGCTTTATCGGGTTTGCTCATGGTGTTGCTCCTGCAAGGATTCTTTTTTCGGGCCGAACGCGGCCGTACTGACAGTTATTCAGCGTATGACGTAGACAGTTGAGGGCCCCCTGACGGCAATGCGGTCAGGAGGCGCGGCGATCGATGAGCTTAGGGCTTGGGTTTCTTCGGTGCCGCGGGCTTCTTCGGCGCAGGTTTGGCAGCGGCGGGCGCCGCCGGCTTGGCTTTGGCCGCAGGCTTGGGCGCGGTCTTGGGCTTGGCGGCCGGCTTGGGCTTGCTTGGCGTCAATGCCTCGGCTTCGGCCAGCTTGCGTGCCATTTCCCAGTGACGCGCATCTTCACCGTGGGGCTTGCCTTCGGACTCCCAGATCTGGTGTGCCAGTTCGCGGATGCGTTTGTCTTCATTACTCATCACACACTCCTCAGAAAATGTTCAGCTTTCTTGAATATCGGCATTGATAAAGACATTGACCGGGAAATCCCCCAGGGCAGCGCTGATCAACAGCTCCTTGTCTGGTGTGACTGCGCTTGTCTGAAAAAGTCCCTTCCAGTTTTGAGTTGTGGCGGCGAACGGTAATTTCACCCGCGTATCGCCCCAAACCTGGGCAGGAATCAGGGGCAGCAGCGCATTTTCGAGCAGGCGCCGGGGCCAGCGAGGCACCACCACCAACACGTGTTTGCCGTGAAGTTCGCGGCAGAACGCAACGACATGATCGGCCAGTGGGCCAACCACCTCCAGAGCGGTGTAGGCGCCGTCGCTGAACAGCTCGACGTTAGCCTTGCGCAAGGCGAGTACTTGCCCGATCACCGCCTGCTTGATACGCCCGTCGCGCCAGCTGGACAGCAGTTCACCGATGTCCGCCGGGTTTTCCAGGGCGCGTTGCCGCGCCTGGAAGTCCACCGGGCGCCGGTTGTCCGGGTCGACCAGGCTGAAGTCCCAGTACTCATCGCCCTGGTACACGTCCGGCACACCCGGCACGCTCAGATGAAGCAAGGTCTGCGCCAGCCCGTTCAAGGCGCCGGCGGGAGCGATGGCCTGGGCTGCGCCGGCAAGAGCGTCGCGCAACGGCTTGCCGGTTTCACTGAGCAATACGCGCTGCACAAAGGTCTCGACGCCGCGCTCGTATGCCTCGTTCGGCGCGCTCCAGCTGCTTTGCAGCTTGGCTTCGCGCAGCGCTTTCTGTTGCCACTGCCAGAGGCGTTGCTGATAGGCCTCAAGGTCAGGGTTCGGCTCCAGCGGCCAACTGCCGAGCAGCACTTGATAAAGGATCAACTCGTCGCCCGCCGAGGGGCTGTCTGGCGTCTCGCGCAACGGCGCGGCCAGGCTGCGCCAGTGTTCGACCTGCTCGGCGTACCAGGGCGCGCACTCGCTCAGTACCGCCAGACGCGCACGGGTGTCTTCGCCACGTTTATGGTCGTGGGTGGCGGTGGCCAGCAAGTTATGGGGGAAGCTCTTCAGACGCTGCTGATTCACTGCATGAAAATCGGCCAACGGTGCGCTGAACTGCTCGGTGCTGAAGCCTACGTCGTTACGCGACAGCAACACCGCCGAACGATAGAACGCCGTATCTTCCACGGCCTTGGCTGCGGCAGGTGAGGTCAGTTGCTGGAAGCGCACGCAGGCATGCTTGAGCATCTTGCGCGCACGGCCCAGCGGGCGATTGCGCCACGGTTGCCCACCCAGCCATTGTTCCAGGTGATCGAGTACCGGCCAGTCGCCCTCGTTCAGCGTGCTGCGCGCGCCCTCCATGGCCTGCTGGAAGATCTTGTCGTCAGCCGCGCTGCGCCCGCGAGCGCTGATGTAGGTGCGGTACACCGGAAAATGCACGATCAGTTCCTGTAACGCGCGGCGGATCGCGCCCAGGGTCAGGTCGCGGGTCATTACGTCGTCACGGGCCACTTGCAACAGCGCCTGGGCCACACTCTCGAAATCGCCGCCCAATGAACCGTTGAGGATTTGCTGGCGGGCCAGCCGCGCCTCTTCGATAAACGCCGACGGCCGTTCGCTGTGGCGCGACCATAACTCGGCGAGCGGCGCGAAACCGTCCGGGTGATGCTGCAGCAATGACAGCTGGTTCATGAATTCGTAGCCGGTAGTGCCGTCCACTTGCCAGTCTTCGCGCAGGGTCTCGCCGTCACCGAGGATTTTTTCCACGAAGATCGGCAAATGCCGCTGCGGCGACAGCGCATCCACCCGGCGCCGCAGCTTGCGGCAGTAACCACGTGGGTCGGCCAGCCCGTCGATATGGTCGATGCGCAGGCCATCGATCAGGCCTGCGCTGATCAACTCGAAAATCTTCCCGTGAGTGGCCTCGAACACCGCCGTGCGCTCGACGCGCAGGCCACCCAGTTCGTTGACGTCGAAGAAGCGCCGCCAGTTGATGTCGTCCGCCGCCGTGCGCCAACTGGCGAGGCGGTAGCTCTGTTCTTCCAGCAACTGATGCAGGCGGGCGAAACCCTCAGGCGTGCGCCCGTCGAACGCGGCGAGGCGCTGTTCGATGGCGGGCAATACCTCGCCGGCCCGCTCGGCCAGTGCCTGTTTCAGCCAGCCGGCTTCGGCGTAGGCATCGTCCTGATACGCCAGGGCGGCGAAGCGCTCGGCCAGCGGCTTGAGCGGTTCGTCGTTGCCCAGGATCAGTGCGTAGTCCCGTGGACAGATCGGGAAACGATGTTCGTAGTGCTCAACGTAAAAGGCGCCGTGCGCCGCCTCGAACTTCAGCACCAGGTTGCCGCTTTGCAACGCTTCGCCGTAATCGCTGCCCAGGAACGGCATCAGCAGTTGGCCCTTGAGCAGCGGGTCGGGTGAGTGCCATTGAATGTCGAAGAATTCGCTGTAGGGGCTCAAGCGTCCCCATTCCAGCAGGTCCAGCCACCAGGGGTTGTCGGCGCCGCCCACGGCCATATGGTTAGAGACGATGTCGAGGATCAGGCCCATGTCGTGTTCGCGCAACGCGGCAACCAAGCGCTGCAACGCCGCTTCACCACCCAGTTCCGGGTTGACACAGGTGGGGTCGACCACGTCATAGCCATGCATCGAACCGGCCCGCGCCTTGAGCAGGGGCGAGGCATACAGGTGACTGATGCCCAGTCGGGCGAAATACGGCACCAACGGCACCGCATCATCCAGGGTGAAGCCTTTATGAAATTGCAGACGCTGAGTGGCGCGCAGGGGCAGTGCTTTCATCGGTCACGCTCATAGGCTTGGTTGCGCGCGACGGCCAGCAGCTCGAGGCGGCGCGCGGCGCCGGCATTGTCGAGCAGGCTGGACGCTTCACCGGGCAGGCGGCGGCGCCAGTTGGGGTGGGTGTCGGTGGTGCCGGGCAGGTTGGGTTGTTCTTCCATGCCCAGGGCATCCTCCAGGGGCAGCAGCACCAGCGGCGCACGGGTGTGGCCGAGGTAGCGCACGCTGGCATCGATCATGTGGTCGGTGTCGTTGCGGATCTCATCGACAAAGTTCTGCGGGTCCTGGCTCAAGGCCTGGCGCAATGCCTGGCGTTCGCGCAGGCGGTGTTCGCTCCATTGATCCACGGTCGGCGCGTCGATCAGGCCCAGTTCGATATTCCATTCGATGTCACGGCTGTGCCACCAGCCGTTGAGCGTCGGCAAGTCGTGAGTGCTGGTGGTGGCCAGGGCGTTGTCGGGCCAGTCGAGGATCGGCCTGAACTGGCCTTCATGGTTTTGCTCGAACAGCAATACACGCATGCCCAGAATTGCCCGGCTGCTGAGTTTTTCACGCAGGCCGTCGGGCACGGTGCCGAGGTCCTCACCGAGGACAATGGCCTGGTGACGATGGGATTCGAGGGCCAACAGCCGCAGCATGTCGTCCACCGGGTAATACAGGTAGGCGCCTTCGCGCGGTGAAGCCCCGTTGGGGATGACCCACAGGCGTTGCAGGCCCATCACATGGTCGATTCGCAGGCCGCCCGCGTGCGCGAAGTTAGCCCGCAGCATTTCAATAAAGGCACGGAAACCGTGGCGTTTGAGCCCCTCGGGGGAAAACGCGGAAATGCCCCAACCCTGGCCTGCACGGTTGAGAATGTCCGGTGGCGCGCCGACGGTGAGGTCGGCGAGCAATTCGTCCTGGCGACTCCATGCCTGGCTGCCACCGCCGTCCGCACCCACCGCCAGGTCGGCGATCAGGCCGATACCCATGCCGCTGCCACGCGCGGCCTGTTGTGCGCGCTGCAAACTGCGGGCGATCAACCACTGGGTAAAAGCGAAATAGCCGATTTCATCACGGTGCTCCTCGGCAAACTGTGCCAGCGCCGGGCTCTGCGGCGTACGCCAGTCTTGCGGCCAGTGACGCCAGTCGAGGTCTTCCCCGGCGGCGGCGCGCAATGCCTGCACCGCTTCGAAACGGCAGTGGTTTTCCAAGGCTTCGCCGCCAGCCTGACGGAAGCTCTGGAAATCGGCATGTTGCGGGTGGTGGCCGTGGCGGAAGTCGTCATACAGGGCGCGCAGCAGGCGCTGCTTGGCTTTGGCGGCGGCGGGCCAGTCGATCAGCGTGAGCTGTTCAAGGTCGTGCAGTTCATCGGCCAGGCCTGTGGCCTCGATGGCATTGCGCACTTCACGTTCACCCAGGATGCACCCGGGCGAGGCATACAAGCTGTTGAGAAACAGCCGGCTGGAAGGCGAGTAGGGGCTGTAGCGCTCGGCATCGGCGCTGAACATCGCATGCATCGGGCTGATCGCCACGGCGTCGGCCCCGCGTTCGGCGGCCGAACGGGCCAGGTGCTCCAGGGCCAGGGTGTCGCCGAACCCCCCGTCGCCGAGGCGGCGCAGCGAGTAGAGCTGGGCGCTGATGCCCCAGGCGCGGGCGGGGTCATTTTGCACCGCTTCGGCCACGCTGTAGCACTGGGCGGGGGCGACGGCGAGGGTGAACGTCTGGCCGTCGATATGCGCCTGATGGTAGCCAAGGGCGATCACGCCGGGCAGCACGGCATCACCATCCAGACGCAGTTCCAGGCTTTCGCCATCTTCCAACTGCACGCGGCACGGCGTGTCCGGGGCAAAGAAACGCGCCAGGTCCAGGCCTTCGCCGCTGTCGACGGTGATCAGCGGGGGCAGATGCTTATCCTGCTGTACGTGTTCCAACGACTGCAGGCTGGCCTCGATTTCGGCCTCGGTATCGGCCGGGTGACCCAGCCCCTTGAGCACGGCGCGCAGGGCGTCGGGTTTCACATGTTGTGGGCGACCATTGGCATCGATCCAATCGACGGCCAGGCCCGCGCGGCTGGCGAGTATTTCCAGGTTCGCTTCACTCAAGACTGTTCTCCAGCAGGGAATAGGGACACGCGTGCGCTGAAGGGCGGCAACTGCGCCGCCGCAGGGTCGGCAGGCGTTTGAAAAATCACGTGGGGCGAAGCCGGCTGATCGACGGGCTCGGTGCTCAGGTTCAGATCGATTTGCAACACGCTGCCATTGCCCAGGCGCCAGCGCGCGCTAACGGCACTGTCAGCCAGCACCTGCGCGCCGAGGGCCGCGCTGCCAGGCAGATGAGGCACTACGTATTGATGGCGCAGGCTCAATAAATGTCGATAGAGCTGGGCATGCTCGTTTTCCACCAGGGTTGGCCTGGATTGCAGGAAGGTCGTCAAGGCGTTGGGATCGGGGATGCGTTCGCGCTGCTCAGGGTCATGAAACGCGGCGAAATCGGCAAACTCGTTGCGTCGACCTTCACGTACAGCCTCTGCCAGTTCCCCGTGATGGTCGGTGAAGAACAGGAAAGACTCGCCAGCATTGACCTCATCGCCCATGAACATCAGCGGGATCATCGGCGACAACAGCAACAGCGCGGTCGCCGCCTTCAACGCCTGGGGCGGGCACAGCTGGTGCAGGCGTTCGCCCAGGGCCCGATTGCCGATCTGGTCGTGGTTCTGTAAAAACGCCACGAACGCGGTCGGAGGCAATTCGCCGCTCGGTTCGCCGCGTGCATGGCCGTGGCGAGTGGTCTGGCCCTGATAGATAAAGCCTTCAGCCAGGCAGCGCGCCAATTTGGCCGTGGGCTGCTCGGCGAAGTCGCTGTAGTAGGCGTCGGTTTCGCCGGTGAGCAGCACGTGCAGCACGTTGTGGAAGTCATCGTTCCATTGTGCGTCGAAATCATGTTGGAGCAGGCCGGCCTGGTTCAGCTCGTTTTCCAGCATCAGCCATACGTGGCGCCCGGTGTCGACTTGCTGGCGTACTCGCTGCGCCAGCTCCTGGAGGAAGCCGGGGTTGTCGATGGCGTGCACTGCGTCCAGCCGCAGGCCGTCGAAGCGGTATTCCAGCAGCCACATCAGGGCGTTATCGAGGAAGAAATCCCGCACTTCGCGGCGTTCGAAATCAATCCCCGCGCCCCAGGGTGTGTGCACGTCTTCCTGGAAAAAGCCCTTGGCGTACTGGCCCAGGTAGTTGCCATCGGGACCGAAGTGGTTGTAGACCACGTCAAGGATCACCGCCAGGCCGTGCTCGTGGGCGCTGTCGATCAGGTGCTTGAGTTGTTCGGGGGAGCCGTAGGTTGCTTGCGGGGCGTAGGGCAGTACACCGTCGTAGCCCCAGTTGCGCTCACCGGGGAACTGCGCGAGCGGCATCAATTCGATGGCGGTCACGCCCAGCTCGGCCAGGCGCGGCAGGTGCTTCTCGACTTCGGCGTAACCGCCCATCGCGCCGACGTGCAGTTCGTAGATCACCGCCTCATGCCAGGGGCGCCCCTGCCAGTGGGTGTGCCGCCATTGATAGGCGAGCGGGTCGACCACGCGGCTCCAACCATGCACATCCAGGGCCTGGGCCCTGGACGCGGGGTCGGGAACTTCGCGTTCCCCGTCGATATTGAAGCGATAGAGCGTCCCGGCGGGGCAGGCTATTTCGACTTCAAACCAGCCATCTGCCTGGGGCAGCATGGCGATGGATTTTCCTTCTTGCAATTCAACGCTGACATAAAACGCGTCTGGCGCCCACAAGGCGAAACGCGTGTGTTGCGCGTCCAGCATCAGTGCGCCGTGGGGCCAGGTTTCCAAAGTCCGTAACGGCATCTATGAAGACCTCTCTTGATTATTTAGTCGATTTCCCCAGTGCTTTAACCACCAGTTGTTCGTACAGCTCGGCGTAGGGTTCCACCGCCTGCGACCAGTTGAACGGTTGGGTCATGGCGCGGCTGCGCATGGCGTTGAGCAGGCCGGGGAAGGAGAACACTTTGAACGCGCGCTCCAGCGCGGCCTTGTAGCTGTCGACGGTGGATTCGTTGAACAGAAAACCGGTTACGCCGTCTTCAATGGTGTCGGCCAGGCCACCGGTATTGCGCGCCACCGGCAACGAGCCGAAACGCTGCGCATACATCTGGCTCAGGCCGCAGGGCTCATAACGCGAAGGCATCAACAGGAAGTCGCTGCCGGCGAACATGCGGCGGGCGTCGGTTTCGTTGAAGCCGATGCGCACGCCGACCTGGCCCGGGAAGCGCAGCGCCAGTTCACGCATGGCGTGTTCCTCTTCCGGCTCGCCGCGCCCGATGATCGCGATCTGGCCACCGTTTTCGACAATGAAGCTGGCGACTGCCTCGGTCAGGTCCAGGCCTTTCTGGTAGACCAGTCGCGAAACCACGGCAAACAAAGGGCCGGTGGAATCGTGCAGGCCGAACAGTTCGCGCACGTGGGCGGCGTTGATGGCCTTGCCTTCCCAGTCACCGATATTGAAGTTGTGGGTCAGGTGGGTGTCGGTGGAGGTTTCCCAGCTTTCGTCGATCCCGTTGGGAATGCCGCTGAGCAGGCCCTGCTGGGTCTTGCTGGCGAGGAAGCCGTCCAGGCCGCAGCCGAATTCCGGCGTGGTGATTTCCTGGGCATAGGTGGCGCTGACCGTGGTGATATGGCTGGAATAAGCCATGCCGGCCTTGAGAAACGACATCTTGCCGTAGAACTCCATGCCTTCCTGTTGCAGCGCATGGGGCGGAATGCCCAGTTCCGGGGTGCAACCCAGGCTTACCACGCCTTGGTAGGCGAGGTTATGAATAGTGAACAGGGTCGGGGTGCGTGAACCACGCCAGTGCATATACGCCGGGGCCAGGCCAGCGGGCCAGTCGTGGGCGTGCACCAGGTCCGGGCACCAGTGGATCTGTGCCAGGTTGGCGGCCATGTCGGCGGCGGCCAGGCCCAGACGGGCGAAGCGGATGTGATTGTCCGGCCAGTCGCGGCCATTGTTGGCGCCGTAGGGTGTACCTTCGCGCTCGTACAGCTCGGGACAGATCAGCACATAGATGACCAGGCCGTCCTTGAGGTCCATGCGCCCGATCTTGCACGGCGGCAGCGCAGCGTGGCCACCCAGTTCGCCAATGATGTGAATCGGGTTGTCGCTTTCCATCACTTGCGGGTAACCGGGAATCAGCACACGCACATCGTGCAAGTGAGCCATGGCGCGGGGCAGGGCCGCCGACACATCGCCCAGGCCGCCGGTTTTCACCAGGTCGGCAAACTCGGACGTGACAAACAGCACCTTCTTTCGGTTGGGGTTATGACTGGACACCGGCCGCACCGTGTTGAGGTCGACGACCAAAGGGGTCGACCCGCCAACTGGCTGACTAACACGCTCTCCCTGAATACTTGCTGCGGCACTGATCATAATTCTCTCCAACGTGTTGGTTAGCTAGTGGCCCGCTGCCATTAGCTCGATGACCGCTTCCTGCGGCCAAGCGCACAAGCGCACGACAATCTGGCAAGGCGTATGCCAGTTGCTCGGATAACTAAAAAGATTGGATGGACGGGCATGTAGCGTGAATCGCGGAGTGCTCGCCTTGCCTTAAAACTTGACCAGGGGCCGAGTTGAAAAGTTTAGTTTTTTTGCGGGGTTTTTGTTTTGGAAGGGACCCATCGGTCGTGAGTCTAGGCCAGATCCCGGAGCCTGTCGGGTTTAAAAGGCATTTTTGTAGGACAAAAAACGTTTAACCTTATGCCGGCGGACACCCGGATCCAAATGTGGGAGGGGGCTTGCCCCCGATAGCGAAGAGTATTGACTGGCACACTTCCATCGGGGCATAGGTATCTACACAACTCTGTAGCGCCCAACCGTAACCACGATGCGAAGCGAGTCGCTCTTGATCTCGATCTGCTTTTGATCTTGATCTCAGGCGCCCCGTTAAACCACGCTGGCCGAACGCAGGCTGGAATCCGTGGGCAACCCGGCAGGACGCCGGGTTAGCCGCCCCGCGCCATGGATGGCGCGTGGCGGCGGCCCACGGATTCAAGCCTGCGTTCGGGCACACCGAGCCT
>NZ_KZ478014.1 GCF_002837185.1 Pseudomonas fluorescens
AACCAGGGTTCTTCGGCCTGTTTGACCAGGAAGCCGATCTTCACTTCTTCAGCGGCCAGCAACAGCCCGCTCAAGCTCATGGCCGAGACCGCCACAGCGGCGCAGCACAGGGAACGCAAACCAGGACGACGATTCATACGGGTGACTCCTTGTTGTTGTTTTGTGTTTTTTTTGTAGGAGCGAGCTTGCTCGCGAAAAACCTGAGAGCCCCGCGTTCATCCAGGATGAACGCGTTGTCGTTGACGTTTTTTCGCGGGCAAGCCCGCTCCTACAGGGTTTATCCGGCAAAGCGATGGCAAGGTTTGCCAGGGACATCAACTTCTATGGCCAGCACCGCACCGTCCAGGGGGTGAGCCAGGGGGCTGGCGGCGCTGGTGATATACAGGGTGGTGAGGTTGGGGCCACCGAACACACAACTGGTCGGACGGCTGACCGGCAGTTCGATGATGCGGTCCACCTGACCGTCAGGCGCAAGGCGCAGCAGGCAACTGCCGTCCCAGCGCGCATTCCAGATATAGCCTTGCGCGTCCATGGCCGAGCCGTCCGGCCCGCCGCGCTCGTGCGGACCGAACCACACCTGTGCCGGTGCAAGCTGGCCATCGGCGTGGATCGAATGCTGATAGAGCGTGCCATCCAGGCTGTCGCCAAAGTGCACCTGGCTACCCTCCTCGTTCCACAGCAAGGTATTGGGAATGCCCAGCCCGCTGAGCAACGGCGTGACCTGCGCATCGGCATCGATGCGAAACAGGCCGCCGGAGCGTCGCGTGACGGGCAGGTCTTCACCCTGCTCGCCGATATTGTTTTGCATGGTGCCCAGCCACAGTCGGCCCTGGGCATCACAGCGCGCTTCATTGCCACGGTTGCCCGCTTGCGGGTCGGCGACGCACAGCAGGGTCAAGGCTTCGGTGCTCAAGTCCAGCCGGTACACACCGCTGCTCAGGGTCACCAGTGCATCGCCGCTTTCACAGGGAATGAACGCCGAGACGTGCTCGGGCAATTGCCAGACCCGCAACTGCCCGCCCATCAGGCGCAGCGCCTGCCGGGCGGCGATATCCACCCAATAAAGGGCCTGGGACCGCCCATCCCAGAACGGCCCTTCGCCCAACCGGGCACGGTGTGAGGTGACTGCGCTCAACGTCATGAAGCCTCCGGGTGACTTACAGCGATTCGCGAGACGGCGCGCCATCCACCAGCCGCTGGATACGCAGCGGGTTGGCGTTCTTCAGCGCGTCGGGCAGCAGGCTGTCAGGGTAGTTCTGGAAGCACACCGGGCGCAGGAAACGATCGATGGCCAAGGTGCCGACCGAGGTGCCACGGGCATCGGAGGTGGCCGGGTATGGCCCGCCGTGCACCATCGAATCGCAGACTTCCACGCCGGTGGGGTAACCGTTGAGCAGGATGCGCCCGACTTTCTGCTCCAGCAGCGGCGTCAGCTCGGCGAACTGTTGCAGATCGGCCGGCTCGCCAATGATCGTAGCCGTCAACTGCCCGTGCAGGCCGTGCAAGGCGGCGCTGAGCTGGGCCTGGTCGGCGACTTCGACAAACACCGTGGTGGGGCCGAAGACTTCTTCCTGCAGCACTTCGTCGCCGTCGATCAACAGGCGTGCATCGGCTTTGAACAGTTGCGGCTGCGCCTGGTTGCCCGATTGCGCGTTGCCTGCCAGGTGCTCGATCCCGGCGTGGGACCGGAGTTTTTCCAGGCCCTTGCCGTAGCTGCCCAGGGTACCGGCGTTGAGCATGGTCTGCGCCGGTTGATCGGCGATCAGTTGCGCCACTTGTTGAGTAAATGCCGTGAATTCGGGCGACGCGATGCCGATCACCAGGCCTGGGTTGGTGCAGAACTGGCCGCAGCCTTGCACCACCGAAGCGGTCAGGTCGCGGGCCACGCTTTCAGCCCGTGCCTTGAGGGCCTGGGGCAATACGATCACCGGGTTGATGCTCGACATCTCGGCAAACACCGGGATCGGTTGCGGGCGTGCTGCCGCCATGTCGCACAGGGCACGGCCGCCCTTGAGCGAACCGGTAAAGCCCACTGCCTGGATCGCCGGATGCTTGACCAGCGCTTCGCCGACGCCGCCGCCAAAGATCATGTTGAATACACCGGCTGGCATCTCGGTGGCTTCTGCTGCGCGGATGATCGCGTTGGCGACCTGTTCGGCCGTGGCCATGTGACCGCTGTGCGCCTTGAAGACCACCGGGCAGCCTGCCGCCAACGCCGCCGCGGTATCGCCACCCGCCGTGGAAAAAGCCAGCGGGAAGTTGCTTGCGCCAAACACGGCCACCGGGCCGAGGCCGATGCGGTATTGACGCAGGTCCGGGCGTGGCAGCGGCTGGCGATCCGGCAGTGCCTTGTCGATGCGTGCACCGTAGAAATCACCGCGTCGCAGCACGCTTGCGAACAGGCGCATCTGGCCGCTGGTACGCCCACGCTCGCCCTTGATACGCGCAGCCGGCAAGGCGGTTTCGCGGCACACCAACTCGACGAAGTTATCGCTCAGGGCATCCAGTTCGTCGGCGATCGCATCCAGAAACTGCGCGCGCCGTGCCGCACTCAATGCGCGGTAGGCGGGATATGCCTGCGCGGCCGCCTTGGCGGCGGCGTCGACTTCTTCCGGGGTGGCCTGATAGAAATCCTGAGGCAAGGCCTGGCCGGTGGTCGCGTCGACGCTTTGCAGCTTGACGCTGCCGTTGGCGCTGCGCTGGCCGCCGATATAGTTGTGGCCGAGGAACTGGGTCATGGGGCTCTCCTTTAAAGGGTGATGACGTTGCCGGGTTCGAATGCCGCATCGCTGCTGCCGACACGGTTGACCAGCGGCGCGCCGAACTCGGCCTGGCTGATCTCGAACACATCGCCGGCCTGGGTACGTATACCGTCGGCAAATGACAGCGTGGCGGTGCCGAAGAAGTGAATATGCACATCGCCGGGCTTGAGGAACTGACGGTATTTGAAGTGGTGGTACTCGAGGTTTTCCAGGCTGTGGCACATATTGGCCTCGCCGCTGAGGAATTCGTTCCGCCAGATTTCCTCGCCGTTGCGCAGGATACGGCTGGTGCCCGCCAGGTGCTGGGGCAACTCGCCCACGCGCACTTCCGGGCCATAGCTGCAACTGCGCAGTTTGGAATGGGCCAGGTACAGGTAGTTCTTGCGCTCCATGATGTGGTCGGAGAACTCGTTACCCACCGCAAAGCCCACACGATAGGGCTTGCTGTCCGGGCCGATCACGTAGAGGCCACCGATTTCCGGCTCTTCACCGGCATCTTCGGCAAACGGCGGCACCGGGAAGGCAGCGCCCGGGCGCACGACGGTGCTGCCGTCGCCCTTGTAGAACCACTCCGGTTGTACGCCCGCCTGGCCGGCCGCCGGCTTGCCGCCCTCCACGCCCCATTTGAAGATGCGCATGGTGTCGGTCAAGGCGGTCTCGTCGCCGGCCTGGTGCATCTTGTCGCGTGCCGAGGCGCTGCCCAGGTGGGTCAGGCCGGTGCCGCTGATCAGCATGTGCGCGGGGTCCGGATGATCCAGCGGCGGCAGGACCTTCAGGTCGGCCAGCAGGCTCGCATAGTCGTGGCTGTCGCCCAGACCGAGGCCGTTCACCTGTTGTTCCAGGCTCACGCCCGCTTCGATGGCGGCCAGGGCCAGTTCGCGCACGCTGCGCGCCGTGCGCACCTCACGCAGTTGACTGCCCGCGACGACGCCGACGCGGCGTTCGCCGTTGCTTGACTCGAACTGAACTAAACGCATGAATTTTCTCCCAGATTAAGGTCGTGTGGCGCCACGGGCGCTGGCGGCGAATTGGTCGACGGGCAGCACATGCTTGCGCTCCAGCACGCGGTAGACCACGCCGGTCAAGACCAGCCCGAACACCATCACCGCAGACAGGAAATACAGGCCCGAGGCCAGGTTGCCGGTGTATTCCTTGAGCGCACCGATCACGAACGGGCCGATATAGCCGCCGAGGTTGCCCACCGAGTTGATCAACGCAATACCCGCCGCCGCACTGGCGCCGGCAAAGAACCGCCCCGGCAAGGTCCAGAACACCGCCGTGCAGGAAAACATGGCGAATGCGGCCAGGCACAGCGCGGCCATTTGCAGCACTGGCGCGCTCAGCCAGGCGCTTGAGAACAGGCCGATGGCGCCCAGCACATAGAGCACGGCGAGATGGCCATAACGGTCGTTCAGGCGGTCGGAACTGCGCGGAATGATCAGCAAACCGATGATGCCGAACAGGTAGGGCACGGCCGAGATGAAGCCGGTAGTGAGGTCACTGCCGCCAAACTGCTTGATCAAGGTCGGCAGCCACAGGCCCAGGCCGTAGATGCTCAGGGTCACCGGCAGGTAGAACAGCGCCAGCAGCAACACGCGTTTGTCTTTCAACGCATGCAGCGGGTTGCCGTGGCGGGTCTGGCCGTAGGCTTGCAGGTCTTTGTTCAACTCACCCGTGAGCCAGGCCTTTTCTTGCTCGCTCATCCACTTGACCTGTTTGGGACCGTCCGGCAGGTAACGCAGCACCGGCCAGGTCAGCAGGATCGCCGGGGTGCCGATCACGATAAACAGCCACTGCCAGCCGTGCAGGCCGAGAATCCCATCCATGCCCAGCAGGCCGCCCGACACCGGGCCGGTGATCATCATCGCGATGGGTTGGGAGAGAATGAACAGCCCGAGGATCTTGCCGCGATGGCGCACCGGGAACCATTGGGTGATGTAGTACAAAACGCCGGGAAAGAACCCCGCCTCGGCCGCGCCAAGCAGAAAGCGCATCACATAGAAGCTGTGCGGCCCCTGCACAAAGGCCATGCCGATGGTGATGGTGCCCCAGGTGATCATGATGCGCGCAAACCAGCGCCGCGCGCCGAAGCGGTCGAGCATCAGGTTGCTGGGAATCTCGAACAGGAAGTAGCCAATGAAGAACAACCCCGCGCCCAGGCCATAGGCCGCATCGCCGATGCCGACGTCGGCGCCCATGTGCAGCTTGGCGAAGCCCACGGCGGAGCGGTCCACGTAGGCAATCAGGTACAGCAGGATCAGGAAGGGAATCAGTTTCAGCGTGATGCGCCGAATAAGCCGCAGTTCCTGGCTCATGGGGTCGATCTCCGATTGTTGTTTTTATAGAAGCTCGGGGGACGCCTCTCGCGAAAATCCGCCAGGGTCATACCTCAGTTGAGAAAGACTATATAGTAGGACTATTTACAAAACAACTCTTCCAAAGCTTGGTTTTTGCGCTTATGTTTAGCTACGGTTAGAACATATAGTCATACAATAAGAGAATCGATCATGTCTGATAAAAAGCCCGGCCTACGCTCCGCCCAGTGGTTCGGTACTGCCGACAAGAACGGCTTCATGTACCGCAGCTGGATGAAGAACCAGGGCATTGCCGACCATCAGTTCCATGGCAAGCCGATCATCGGCATCTGCAACACCTGGTCGGAGCTGACCCCGTGCAACGCGCATTTCCGCCAGATCGCCGAGCACGTCAAACGCGGCGTGATCGAAGCCGGTGGCTTCCCGGTGGAATTTCCGGTGTTCTCCAACGGCGAATCCAACCTGCGCCCTACCGCCATGCTCACGCGCAACCTGGCGAGCATGGATGTGGAAGAGGCGATTCGCGGCAACCCGATCGATGGCGTGGTGTTGCTGACCGGCTGCGACAAAACCACCCCGGCGCTGCTGATGGGCGCCGCCAGTTGCGATGTGCCGGCCATCGTTGTCACCGGCGGGCCGATGCTCAACGGCAAGCACAAGGGCCAGGACATCGGCTCGGGCACGGTGGTGTGGCAGCTCAGCGAACAGGTCAAGGCCGGCACCATCACCCTGGATGATTTCCTTGCGGCCGAAGGCGGCATGTCGCGCTCGGCGGGTACCTGCAACACCATGGGCACCGCGTCGACCATGGCCTGCATGGCCGAGGCGCTGGGCACTTCCCTGCCGCACAACGCAGCGATCCCGGCGGTGGATGCGCGGCGTTACGTACTGGCGCACATGTCGGGCATGCGCGCGGTGGAGATGGTGCGTGAAGACTTGAAGCTGTCGAAAATCCTCACCAAGGAAGCCTTCGAAAACGCGATCCGCGTGAACGCGGCCATCGGCGGTTCGACCAACGCGGTGATTCACCTGAAAGCCATCGCCGGGCGCATCGGCGTCGAGCTCGACCTGGATGACTGGACCCGCATCGGACGTGGCATGCCGACCATCGTCGATTTGCAGCCGTCGGGGCGCTTTTTGATGGAGGAGTTCTACTACGCCGGTGGCCTGCCCGCCGTGTTGCGACGCCTGGGCGAAGCCGACCTGATCCCGCACCCGAACGCCCTGACCGTGAACGGCAAGTCGCTGGGCGAGAATACCAAGGACTCACCGATCTACGGCCAGGACCAGGTGATCCGCACCCTCGACAACCCGATCCGCGCCGACGGCGGCATCTGCGTGCTGCGCGGCAACCTGGCGCCACTGGGTGCGGTGCTCAAGCCGTCTGCCGCCAGCGCCGAGCTGATGCAGCACCGGGGCCGCGCGGTGGTGTTCGAAAACTTCGACATGTACAAGGCCCGCATCAACGACCCCGAGCTGGACGTGGACGCCAACTCGATCCTGGTCATGAAAAACTGCGGGCCCAAGGGTTACCCAGGCATGGCCGAGGTCGGCAATATGGGCCTGCCGGCCAAGCTGCTGGCCCAGGGCGTGACGGATATGGTGCGCATTTCCGATGCGCGCATGAGTGGCACCGCTTACGGCACGGTGGTGCTGCACGTGGCGCCGGAAGCCGCGGCCGGCGGGCCCTTGGCCGCGGTGAAGGAAGGCGACTGGATCGAACTGGACTGCGCCAATGGCCGCTTGCACCTGGACATCCCCGACGCAGAGCTGGCGGCGCGCATGGCCGACCTGGCGCCCACCGAAAAACTCATCGTCGGCGGCTATCGCCAGCTGTACATCGACCATGTGCTGCAGGCCGACCAGGGCTGCGACTTTGACTTCCTGGTGGGCTGCCGTGGCGCCGAAGTCCCACGGCATTCCCACTAATTGGGATGCTATGATGCGGCGAATCTAAGCCAGAGCCTGCCCGTCGTTATGGATCACCAGCCGCCCAAGCCGCGCAAGAGCATGCATGCCCAGATCGTTCAGGACTTGGGCATGCACATCGTTTCCGGTCGCTTCAAGCCCGAAGAAAGACTGCCCATGGAAGCCACGCTGTGCGAGGAATACAAGGTCAGCCGTTCGGTGCTCCGCGAAGCGACCCGGGTGCTCAGCGCCAAGGGCCTGGTGTATTCCAAGCCCCGGGTGGGCGCCGTGGTGCGGCCGCGCTTGAAATGGCACCTGCTCGACCCGGACGTGCTGTCCTGGTTGATGCAGTCCACGCCCCACAGTGAATTCTTCAACACCCTGGCCGGGGTGCGGCGCATTCTCGAACCGGAAATCGCCGCCATGGCCGCGACCACCGCCACCGACGAAGACATCGCCACCATCGAACACGCCTACCAGGGCATGGAAACCGCCAAGACCCACGACGAGCTGTTGCAGGCCGACCTGGATTTTCACCGCGCGATCGCCGACGCCACGCGCAACGACCTGCTCGCCTACATGTGCAACATGCTCTCGCTGCCCTTGCGCGAATCGATCAACATCACCAACCGCCGCCCGGACATCCAGGGCCTGAGCCTGCCCCGGCACAAGGCGATTCTGACCGCGATCCAGAACCGCGATGCACTGGGCGCGCGGCATGCCTCGCTGGTGCAGCTGGATGACACGCGGGTGGCGCTGGATACGGTGATGAATGTGTTGACGCCGTTGTAGCGCGCCCAGGGTATAAATGGGATCAAATGTGGGAGGGGCTTACCCCCGATGGCAGTGGATCAGTCTCAATATTTTTGACTGATACACCGCCATCGGGGGCAAGCCCCCTCCCACATCTGGAACTGTGTACAACCTCAGAGGGTGTAGGCGATTCCGACCTGCACCGTGCGCGGTGCGCCTGGGTAGGCGTAGATATTGCCGAAGGCGCCCTCTTCATACTCACGGTTAAACAGGTTTTTCACGTCCAGATTGACGCGTACCTGTTCGTTGATTTTGTAGTAACCAAGCAGATCGACCACGGTGTACGCGTCCATCGAGAAGGCCGTGTTGGCGGTCTGGCCGGCGCGCTGGTCGACGTATTTGCCGCCGGCGCCAAGGCCCAGCCCTTTCAGAGCGCCGTCCTGGAACTCGTAGACGTTGAGCAGGCTGAAGCTGTTGCGCGGGATGTTCATCAAGCGCGTGCCGGAGCGCAATGTGTTGTCGCGGGTGACTTCGGCATCCACGTAGGCGTAACCGCCGATCATGCGCCACTCGGGTGTGAGGTTGCCCGCCACGTTCAAGTCGAACCCGCGGCTGCGCACCTGGCCGGCAGCGACGCTGAAGGTGTTGTCCACCGGGTCGGTGGTCAGCACGTTTTTCTTGTCGATCTGGTAGATCGCCGCGTCGACGCTCAGTTGGCGGTCAAGCGCTTCCCACTTGATGCCCATCTCGTAGGACTTGCCCTTCTCCGGTGCGAAACCACCGCCCTCACGGCTGGCGCCGGTGTTGGGCTTGAACGAACGTGCGGCGTCGGCATACACCGCGACGGTGTCGGTAAGATCGTAGATCACCCCCACTCGCGGGGTGACGGCATTGTCGGCGGCCTGCCAGTTTTTACTGCCCGGCACGAAGGTGTCGTAAGCGTGTTCAAAACGTTCGAAGCGCGCACCCGCGAGCACTTTCAAGCGTTCGGTCAAGGCGACCTGATCCTGCACAAACGCGGCGTAGGTCTTGAGGTTTTCTTTGTCGTGGGTGGGCGTGCGGGTCAGCGCCGGACGAGGCTGGCCGTACACCGGGTTGAAGATGTCGATTGGGTAAGTCCCCGCAGCGGCGCTGGAACGCTGGATGATCGACTTGTAATCGTAGTCCTCGTACTCCACGCCTGTGAGCAGGGTGTGGTCGAACCCGCCAGTGGAAAAATGCCCGGTCAGGTTGAGCTGGTAGTCCTTGTCGGTCCACTCCAGCTTGCGGTAGTTGAAGTTGCGCTGCAGGGTGCGGCCATCGGCGCCCAGGCTGCCCGGCCCGTTGGCCTCGATGGCGTTGCCTTTCAAACTGCCGTCCAGCCACTGGAAGCCGCCGCCGAGGGTCCAGTTGTCGTTGAGCGCATGTTCGAAACGCAATTGCGCCATGTTGTTGTCGTTGTGCAGCTTGCCGGCGTCCTTGTCGCCCCAGAACGTATCGCGCGAGGGCGTGCCGCGCTGGTTGGGCAAGCGCGTCAGGCCACGGTCCAGCGGATGATTGTTGCGCATGAAGTCGCCTTCGAAGATCACCTTGGTGTCATCGCTGGCCTGCCAGGTGATAACCGGCGCCACGCCGTAACGCTCGGTCTCGACGTGATCGCGAAAGGTGTCGCCGCCCTCGCCCACCACGTTCAGGCGATAGGCCAGGCGGCCTTCTTCGTCCAGCGGGCCGGAGGCGTCCAGGGTGCCGCGCTGCAAGCCCTGGTCATTGACTTGGCTGCCCAGGGTGACGCTGCGTTCGGCCAGCGGCTGCTTGGACACCACGTTGAACGTGCCACCCGGGTCGCCACGGCCGTAGAGCATGGTCGCGGGGCCGCGCAATACCTCCAGGCGCTCGATGGTATTGGCATCCGGCATGTTCGGGTAACCCCGATTGATCGGGAAGCCGTTGCGGTAAAACTCACCGGTGGTGAAGCCACGCACGGTGAAGGTGGTCAGGCCCTGGCCACCGAAATTGTTGGCGCGGCCCACGCCGCCGGCATAGTCGAGGGCATCCTGCAGGCGCGTTGCGCCGATGTCTTCAACCACATCCTTGGACACCACGCTGATGGACTGCGGGGTTTCATGAATCGAAGTGTCGGTGCGCGTCGCACTGGCTGATCGTGTGGCGTGGTAGCCCTGCACCGGTCCCTGGGCCGACTCGAAATCCGCCGTGGCGGTCACATTGGTCGCTTGCAGCTCAATGCCGGCTTTGTCAGCAGGGGCGTCCTCTGCCCAGGTAAAGGGCGAAAACGCCTGAAGCACACAGATGGAAATCAGGGTACGACGCATGGATGTTGAACCTAGTGAATGAGCCAGATGGGGCGGCAAACCTGCCAAGAATTCGCCGCGCATCATATATCAAACAATTCTCGTTTGATATCGGTTCTCATTTGTTGTTTTTCGTGTATCAACTTTGTATGGAGTGACTCGGAATTATCTGAGGCATGAAAAACAAAATGTGGGAGGGGGCTTGCCCCCGATAGCGGTGTATCAGTCGAAACTATCGAGACTGACCCACTGCTATCGGGCGCAAGCCCCCTCCCACAGGAAAGCGGCTACCCTACAACCCGCTAGCTCAGCGATAGCGTTCCAACCAATGCGCGTAAGGCGCCGGCAGGGTCCAGGACGATTTGTCCACGCCCAGCTCCTTGGCCGCAAAGTAGGCCCAATGCGGATCCGCCAGGTGCGCACGGCCCACCGACACCAGGTCAAGATGCCCGGCCTGCAGCGCGCCTTCGGCCAGTTGCGGCGTACCAAAGCCCCATGCCGACGTCACCGGAATGCCCGCTTCGCGGCGCACACGCTCGGCGATCGGGCCCATGAAGGCCGGCCCCCACGGGATGTTGGTGTCGGGAATGGTGAACCCGACGCTGACGCTCAGCAGGTCCAGACCACCGGCCTTGAAGCGGCGAGCCAGTTCGATGGACTCGGTCAGGGTCTGCTCGTCGCGACCGTCGTATTCGATCACACCGAAGCGTGCGGTAAGCGGCAGGTTTTCTGGCCAGACTTCACGCACGGCGGCCAGGGTTTCCAGAAGGAAGCGGCTGCGGTTGTCGAAGCTGCCACCGTAGGCGTCGGTACGCTGGTTGGAGTGTTCGGAGAAAAAGCTCTGGCCCAGGTAACCATGAGCGAAGTGCAGTTCGATCCACTCAAAACCGGCATCACGGGCGCGACGGGCGGCGTCGACGAAATCCTGCTGGACGCGGGCGATATCGTCCAGGGTCATGGCACGCGGCACGTTGGGCAGGTTCGCGCCGAACGCGATCGCCGACGGGGCGATGGTTTCCCAGCTACGGGCATCCGAGGCAGGGATGTGGTCGTCACCTTCCCATGGACGATTGGCGCTGGCTTTGCGACCGGCGTGGGCAATCTGGATGCCCGGTACGGAACCTGCGGCCTTGATGGCCTTGACCATCGGCACGAAGGCCTCGGCATGAGCATCGCTCCAGATACCGGCGCAGCCTGGGGTGATACGCCCCTCGGGCGCGACGGCAGTGGCCTCGACCACCAGCAGGCCGGCACCGCCGCGGGCCATGCCGGCCAGGTGCACGTGGTGCCAATCATTGACCATGCCGTCGTCGGCCATGTATTGGCACATCGGTGGAATGGCAATGCGATTGCGCAGGGTAACGTCTTTGAGTTTGAACGGTTCGAATAAAGCAGACATCAGATACTCCGAGGGAAAGGTGAGTGATTCGATAGTTCGATGGTAATCGAACTATGGTATTCAGTGCTACCCCCCTGTTATGATTCGCCCCATGCGCGCCTTCAAACACCCTACCCCGCAAGAACTCACGCTGGAGCGTCTGCTCTACGCTCTCAGCGACCCCGTGCGCCTGGACATCGTGCGCTGCCTGGCCGGCGTGCCCGAAGCCACCTGTGGCGAACTGGACGGTGGGCGACCCAAATCCAGCATGTCCCATCACTTCAGGGTATTGCGCGACGCCGGCCTGGTGAACACGCGCAATGTGGGCACCACCCACATGAACTCATTGCGGCGTGAAGAGCTCGAGGAGCGCTTCCCCGGGTTGCTGGCCAGTGTGCTGGCCCAGCGCTGACCGACTCGACCCGCGCTTCAGGCCGCGACGGGGCGCAGCGGTGCGCCATCCAGATGCACACAGTCCTTGCCATTGCGCTTGGCGCCATACAGGTTCTTGTCGGCGATCTTGAGTACCATCGACAGTTCGTCACCTGACGCAAAGCGCGCCATGCCGGCACTGCACGTATAGTTGTGCGGGGCCGCGACGCTGCAACGGATCGCCTGCAGCAAATCCAGCACAAACTCGCAGGCAAACGCCGGGTCATCGCCTTGCAACAGCACCCCGAACTCTTCCCCGCCGATCCTGCCAAAGCTGTAGCTGCCTTTGGCGTTTTTCAGGCAGAGCGCCATGGCGCGCAGAATCTTGTCCCCGACGTCGTGGCCATACAGGTCGTTCATGGCCTTGAAACTGTCGATGTCGAGCATGATGAAGTAGCCACCGTGGCCACTGTCGAGCAACTTTTCGAAGCTCTGCATGAACGCTCGCCGGTTGAGGATAGACGTCAGGTAATCGGTCTCGGCCAAGGCGCGAAACTCACTTTCCACCAGCAACACCGAACGCAGGTTCTTCAAGTACGAGTAACTGAGGATAAAACCGATCGACACCGACGAGGCGCAAAATATCAACAGATAACCCTGGGTTGCGGCATACAGCTCGGCCTGCATGGGCGACCACAGGATGAGCCACACCGACAGCGCGCCGACCAGATAGTCCTGAACGCTGATAAACAGGATGGCACTGCCGACCACCAGGGTGACCGCCAAGGGCAAGCCATAGATACGCAGTTGCGGATTCAAGTGAATCACATAGGCAAACCCCACGGACAACAGCACGATATAGATCACCCCCAGCAATCGCCACAGCAGAAAGTTCGTGGTCAGCGAATGAACACGGCAGACAAGCAACAGGCCAAGGGTGACACTCAACATACAGAGATCGAACAGCGTGGCCTGGATCCAACCGATACCGGTCCAGGCAATGATGCCTATCCATTCGGCTTGCGTGACCGCAGGCGACAGCAACCTGCGCATCCTGGGTCTTAACTTCAAGTGAGCCGGCATCCTTACGCTCCCATTTCAATAGCATGCAGGCCTACCGCAAATGAAAAGGCCATGAACCGCTTTACCAGGCTGACGAAGGGTGGCAGCACTTCCAGGCGGGTCTTGGAGTGCGCTTTGAAATAGCCCTTTTCCACGCCTTCTTGAACCATTCGGATAATGTGGGTCTTGGACACCGAAAGTTGCTTGGCCAATGCCAGATAGGACGATGACCTGAACGTTGCCCGATCATTTTCCGGCGCAAAGGCATCGTTATAAATGGCCAGCATCAACAGGTGTCCGGCGTCTCTTTTCACCAGCCAGTAACACTCGGGCAGCAATACATCGACCGTAAGGTCGGCGTCGAGAATAATGGCAAAGCCCCTGAAGTAGAGGGCCAGGAAGCCGCGATCATCCAACTCGCGCATTTGCCGGAAGATCGCCCGGTCAGGGTACAGCCGCGCCAACGACTCAGTGAGCGAGGTCAACATCAAGCGTGCTTCGCGGCAGGCCTCGTCCGAGGGCGCATACACCCGAAAACGACTGTCTTCCGGGTGCGGCGCCACCTCCATGAAGCCCAGCGCGCGTAGTAACAGAAACATTGACTCCAGGCTGTTTTTCGAACAATACCTGCGCGTTACGCACAGGGTTTTAACTTCGGACAACAACGGTAACGGTGTGGCGAAGTACTCACTCAATAACGCAAACGACACCATCAAACGACTGTATTTAAGTGCACTCTTGTAGAAAAACGGTCGTCTGGAATAGGGCACGAGCAGCACGTGGTAATGCGCTCTCAAGCACGATTCAAAATCCTTATGACGTTCGAGCGCTTGCGCGGTATTACACATAGCCGACTTCAACGAACTGACATGCATGAAAGAGCCCTGATCATCCAACTTGATTCCTGATCTCAGCTACGAAATCCCTGCAGCCCGGCCCCAAAACAAATCACGTGGTAAACCCTGCGGTTAATGGCTTTTTGCCTCGAACGCAATGTACAGCGATTGCTGCGCAAGACGTCATCAATACCAAAGTTGTTCCAGTTTCCCGGGTGGCCTCAGGCCTCGGCAGTTCGAAGATGCTTCCTGTTACATTCCTGCCGACACAGGGCCTTGCCGTGACTAAAACATCCAACCGGGTCTCGCCGGGCGAACCTTCATCCGCCATCGGCGTCGTAACCTGGCACTGTCGCCAACTGCACGCCGCGAGGTTCTCGTTTGAAAGCTGCCCTTCTCAAGAAATACCGCCTGATCATCAAGACCATGGGCTATGTGGGCTGGGCCCTGTTCTGGCTGTTGTTGTGGGATATCGCCGTCACGGTGGATTTCATGCTATTCCTCAACACCAAGATCAACCTGCCGCTGATGCCCCTGACCTTGCTGGGTTCGGCGCTGGTGGTGCTGATCAGCTTTCGTAACAGCAGTGCCTACAACCGCTGGTGGGAAGCGCGCACCTTATGGGGCGCGATGGTCAACAACTCGCGCAGCTTCGCGCGCCAGGTGCTGACCCTGCTGGACGACCCCGACAGCGAAGTGAACCCGATCAAATCCACCCTGCTGCGCCGTCATGTGGCCTATGTGAATTGCCTGGCCGCGCACCTCAAGGGCGAGCCCTGCCCGGAGGAAGTGCGCGCGTTCATCCCTGACGAGGAATTCGCGCGCAATGGCGCCACCAACAACTTTGCCAACGATATTCTCACCGGCTCGGCCGCCTTGCTGGCGCGCGAATACAAGGCCGGTCACCTGGACAGCATCCGCCTTGCGCGACTGGAGTCGACCCTGGTGGACCTGTCCAATGCCCAGGGCGGCATGGAGCGCATCGCCAACACGCCGCTGCCCTACCCTTACGTGTATTTCCCACGGCTGTTCATCTCGCTGTTTTGCCTGATCGTCCCCGTGGGCCTGGTGGAATCCCTCGGCTGGTTCACCCCGCTGGCCTCTACGGTGGTGGGCTTCATGCTGCTGGCGATCGAACGTATCGGCACCGACCTGCAAAGCCCGTTTCGCTCCAGCGAACATCAGATCCAAATGGAAGCGATCTGCGAAACCATCGAGAAGAACCTGCAGTCCATGCGCCGCGACGCCCTGGCCGGCGATCAGATCGGCTGAGTCCCCGCCCTTCCCCCTCAAGTGCCGGCGCCCTCGGTCGATAAACCGAGGGTACGCATGGCCTCGCCCCCATAACAACGCATGCGACGCTTAGCACGACCGTTTCCCCCTTGCCAAAACTATAAATACCCGCGGGTGAAGTCATGAATATCAAGCAGAAGCTGACATGGGCGTTTGCGGCCATCGCGTGCGTGCCGGTCATCCTGGTCGCCGTTATTGTGGTGCTGAACGTGCGCGAAGGCGCCCTCGCCAACTTTCTCGACAGCAGCGGTCGCGAGATCCGCCAGATCGACAATGGCATGAAGCAGTTTTTCGACGGCATCAGCCAGAACGTGGAGTACGTGGCCAAGGACCCGCGCGTTGTCGCGGCCAAGGACCTGAAAAGCTACGCCGGCGCGGACGCCGCGCAAATCCCCCTCACACCGACCAATACCGAACTGCTGGCGATATTCGACCAGTTCGCCAAAAGCCACCCCAGCACCGCCTACCTGTCCCTGGGCCTGCGCGACGGTGGCTACGCCAGTTGGCCGGACGACACCAAGCTGAACAACTACGACCCACGCGTGCGCCCCTGGTACCAGGCCGCCGTCGCTGCGCCGGGCAAGACCGTGCGCACCGGTGCCTACTACTGGGCCCCGGACGACGTGGTGCTGATCGGTACCGTGCGTACCGTCGCCGATGCCGCCGGCGACATTCTCGGCGTGGTCGGTCTGGACGTATCGCTCAAGCAACTCACTGAACTGGTGCGCACCATCAAGCTTGGCGACAGCGGCTACCTGATGCTGGTGGAAGGCAACGGCAACGTGCTGGTGGACCCCAGCGATGCCAAGCACAACTTCAAGCCCCTGGCCGACCTGGGCCCCAACTACGCCGAACTGGCCAAGGGCGGCGACGGTGTGACCCAGCTCGACATCGACGGCGTGGCCTACATGGCCAACGTGGTCAGCTCCAAAGACCTGGGCTGGCGCTTTATCGGGCTGATCAAGCGCGATGAAGTGATGGCCGGCGCCACCCGCCTGACCTGGTTGATCGCGGCCATCGCCGCCGTATTGGCGGTGGTGTTCGCCATCGTCGGCGCGAGTTTCGCCAGCATGATCGTGCGCCCGATTCGCGGCGTGGCCGATGGCCTGCAAGAAATCGCCGAAGGTGAAGGCGACCTCACGCGCCAGCTCAAGGTGCAAGGCAAGGACGAAACCGCCAGCCTGGCCGGCTGGTTCAACCAGTTCCTGAGCATGATCGCCCAACTGGTGCAGCGTATCGGCAACGCATCCTCCGACTTGCAGACCGCCGCCGCCGACACCAGCGAAGTGGCCAATAACATGAACCAGGCCGCCGGTCGCCAGCGCGAAGCCGTGGAACTGGTGAGCACCGCCTTCAACGAAATGGTGGCTACCGCCAATGAAGTGGCCCGCTCATGCAGCGCCGCGGCGGTGAGCGCCGACGAAGGCTATCGCGACGTGCACAACGGCCAGCAGCACATCGGCGAAGCCACCGGCAGCGTGCTCAAGCTCAGCGAAGATCTGCAGAAGTCGACCCAGACCATGCAGTTGCTGGAGCAGGACAGCCAGAACATCAACACCATTCTCGACACCATCCGTTCGATTGCCGAACAGACCAACCTGCTGGCGCTCAACGCCGCGATCGAAGCGGCCCGCGCCGGCGACCAGGGCCGCGGTTTCGCGGTGGTGGCCGACGAGGTCCGCGCCCTGGCCCGACGCACTGCCGACTCCACCGGCGAGATCGACAGCCTGCTGGGTAATCTTGCCCGTCGCACCCAGGAAGTCACCCAACAGATGCAAGGCAGTTTGCTGGTGTCGCACACCAGCGTGGAGCGCATCCAGCAGGCCCGCGACAGCTTCGACAAGATCCGTGGCTCGGTGGACTCGATCCGCGACCAGAACACCCAGATCGCCACCGCCGCCGAAGAACAGCACCAAGTGGCCGAGGAGATCAACCGGCACATCGCGCAGATTCATGCCGATGCACAGCTGGTGGAAGGATTTGCGCATACAGCGCAGACCGGGTCGGGTCGGTTGACCGATATTTCCGGCCAGCTCAAAGGCTTGGTGGGTCGCTTCAAGTTCTGACCTCCCCTCCCAAAGCAGGCGGTGAACCCTTCACCGCCTGATCGCTGCACACCTCACCTCCTCAACAACCCCGCACGCTTGCCCGGGATCTTGCCGCTCGCCTATTGCGCTTCTCGTATTATGGTATACCATCATACGCAGACCCTCACTTAAACGGAGCAGCCCATGAGTTTCGAAATCCGCAAGATCGTCAGTTATGTAGAAGAGACCTTTATCGAGGGCGGCAAAGCCTCCGACACGCCTGTGAAAATGGTCGGTCTGGCCGTGGTGCTGAAAAACCCCTGGCTGGGTCGTGGTTTTGTCGAAGACCTGAAGCCGGAGATCCGCGCCAACTGCTCCGACCTCGGCGCGCTGATGGTCGAGCGCCTGGTGGGCATCATCGGTGGCGCCGAGAACATCGAGGCCTACGGCAAAGCGGCCGTGGTGGGCGCCGATGGCGAGATCGAGCATGCGAGCGCGATCATCCATACCCTGCGCTTCGGCAACCACTACCGTGAAGCGGTCAAGGCCAAGAGCTACCTGAGCTTCACCAACAAGCGCGGCGGCCCGGGTACCTCGATCCAGATTCCGATGATGCACAAGGACGACGAAGGCCTGCGCTCGCACTACATCACCCTGGAAATGCAGATCGAAGACGCGCCGCGCGCTGACGAAATCGTCGTCGTGCTGGGCTGCGCCGATGGCGGTCGCCTGCACCCACGGATCGGCAACCGTTACATCGACCTGGAAGAGCTGGCGGCTGAAAAAGCCCAGTAAGCGACACCGGCCATAAGAAAAAGCATGCAGGAGCGCTCCATGATTCGGCTCACCGCTGAACGCACCCCGGCGGGTACCAGTTACCTGGCGACCGGCCAAGGCCAGCCTGTGGTTTTGATCCACGGCGTGGGCCTGAACAAAGAAATGTGGGGCGGGCAAATCGTTGGCCTGGCCACGAAATACCATGTAATCAGCTATGACATGCTCGGCCATGGCGCCAGCCCGCGCCCAGCCGCCGACACGCCGTTGCTCGGCTATGCGGACCAGTTGCTGGAACTGCTTGACCACCTGCAACTGCCCCAGGCCACGGTGATCGGATTTTCCATGGGCGGTTTGGTTGCACGGGCGTTTGCCCTGCATTACCCCGACCGTCTCAAAAGCCTGGTGGTACTTAATAGTGTGTTCAACCGCAGCCCCGAGCAGCGTGCCGGCGTCATAGCGCGCACGGCCCAGGCCGCCGAGCACGGTCCGGATGCGAATGCGCAAGCGGCGCTGTCGCGCTGGTTCAGCCCTGAATACCAGGCGGCCAACCCGGCGCAGATCGCCGCGTTGCGCCAGACCCTGGCGGGCAACGACCCCCAGGGCTACCTCACCACCTATGAGCTGTTTGCGACCCAGGACATGTACCGAGCCGACGACCTCAAAGGCTTGCGCGTGCCCACCCTGGTCGCCACCGGCGAACTGGACCCCGGCTCGACGCCGGAAATGGCCCGACAACTGGCCGACCGTATTCCCGGCGCCACGGTTGCGGTGCTGGCCGAGCAACGGCATATGATGCCGGTGGAATCACCGCGCCTGGTCAATAGCCTGTTGCTGGGGTTCCTGGACACCGTGTACGCCCAAAACACTCCAATAAAGGGGATCGTTGCATGACACTCGCACGCTTCCAGATGTGCATCGGCGGTGAATGGGTCGATGCCCTGTCCGGCAAGACTTTCGACAGCCTCAACCCGGCCCTGGCCGAACCCTGGGCGCAATTGCCCGATGCCGATGAAGCCGACGTGGACCGCGCCGTACAGGCCGCGCAAACGGCTTTCGAGAGTCCGGTCTGGCGCGGCCTCAGCGCCACGGCACGGGGCAAATTGCTGCGCCGCCTGGGTGACTTGATCGCCCAGAACATCGAACAACTGGCGCAATTGGAAAGCCGCGACAACGGTAAGCTGATCCGCGAGACCCGTGGCCAGGTCAGCTACCTGCCGGAATTCTTCCACTACACCGCAGGCCTGGCCGACAAGCTCGAAGGCGGCACCTTGCCGCTGGACAAACCGGACCTGTTCGCCTACACAGTGCACGAAGCCATGGGCGTGGTCGCCGCGATCATTCCGTGGAACAGCCCGTTGTACCTGACCGCAATCAAGCTCGCGCCGGCCCTCGCGGCGGGCAATACCATCGTGATCAAACCCTCGGAGCACGCCTCGGCAACCATCCTGGAATTGGCGCGCCTGGCCCTCGAAGCCGGGATCCCGCCGGGCGTGGTCAACGTGGTGACCGGCTACGGCCCGAGTACCGGCGCCGCCCTCACCCGCCATCCGCAGGTGCGCAAGATCGCTTTCACCGGCGGTGCGGCCACCGCACGGCATGTGGTGCGCAGCAGTGCGGAGAACTTCGCCAAGCTGTCGCTGGAACTGGGTGGCAAGTCACCGAATATCATTTTTGCCGACGCCGACCTCGACAGCGCCATCAACGGTGCGATTGCCGGGATCTATGCGGCGTCCGGGCAGAGTTGCGTGTCCGGTTCGCGCCTGCTGGTGCAGGATGAAATCTACGACGAATTCGTCGAGCGCCTGGTGGCACGTGCCGAGCGCATCCGCATCGGCAACCCTCTGGACGATGCCAGCGAAATGGGCCCCATGGCCACCGCCCAGCAGTTGGCCGTGGTCGAAGGGCTGGTGGCGGACGCCATCGCCGAAGGCGCACGCCTGCGCACTGGTGGCAAGCGCCCGCAGAACCTCGGTGAGGGCTGGTTCTATGAGCCGACATTGTTTGAGTGCGACGCCAACTCAATGAAAATCATGCAGGAAGAAGTGTTCGGCCCGGTGGCTTCGGTGATCCGTTTCAAGGACGAAGCCCAAGCGCTGGCGATTGCCAACGACTCGCAGTTCGGCCTTGCCGCCGGCATCTGGACCCGCGACCTGGGCCGTGCCCATCGACTGGCCCGGGACGTGCGCTCGGGGATCATCTGGGTCAACACCTACCGCGCCGTCTCGGCCATGGCGCCCATCGGCGGCTTCAAGAACAGTGGCTACGGACGCGAAAGCGGCATCGATTCGGTGCTGGCCTACACCGAGCTGAAGACGGTGTGGATCAACCTATCCCAGGCGCCCATGCCTGATCCCTTTGTGATGCGTTAAGAGGCCACACCCATGATCGAACCCGGCATTTACAAAGACGTCATGAGCTCGTTTCCTTCGGGCGTCACGGTGGTCACCACCCTCGACCCGGACGGCGGCATCGTCGGCATTACCGCCAGCGCATTCAGTGCGCTGTCGATCGACCCGGCCCTGGTGCTGTTCTGCCCCAACTACGCATCGGACACCTACCCGATCCTGCGCGACAGCAAGCGCTTCGCGATCCACCTGCTGTCCGCCGGCCAGACCGCCGAAGCCTATGCCTTCGCCAGCAAAGGCAAGGAAAAGGCCAAGGGCATCGAGTGGCACCTGAGCGACTTGGGCAACCCGCTGCTGGCCAACGCCACGGCCATCATCGAGTGCGAGTTGTGGCGCGAATACGACGGCGGCGACCACGCGATCATTGTCGGCGCGGTGAAGAACCTGATCCTGCCCACACAGCCGGTCACGCCGATGATCTATCACAAAGGCAAGCTGGGCCCGCTGCCGACCCTGGCCTGAGGAGCGCTGAACCATGAGCAACGACAAATATGCACAAGGCCTGAAAATCCGTACGCAGGTCTTGGGTGAAGCCTACGTACAGCGTTCAATCGACAATGCCGATGACTTCACCCGACCACTGCAGGAGATGGTCACCGAGTACTGCTGGGGCCATGTGTGGGGCCGGGAGGGTTTGTCGCTTAAGGAACGCAGCATGATAAACTTGGCAATGATTTCGGCCCTCAATCGGCCTCACGAACTCAAGCTGCACGTGCGCGGCGCCTTGCGCAACGGGCTGAGTCGTGAACAAATACGCGAAATTCTGCTTCAGGTCGGCATTTATTGCGGGGTTCCCGCCGCCGTGGACAGCTTCCGGCTGGCCCGTGAAGCCTTCGCGCAAGCCGATGCCGAGGCCTCCAGTTAACCGCTACATTCAGAGCAAACCCCATGAAACGCGCGCCCCTCGACGACAGCTTCAAGGTCAATCACAACCCGGTCACCCTGCGCGAAATCGTGCTGGAGAAACTGCGCAGCGCCATCATGAATTTCCAGCTGCTGCCCGGTGACCGCCTGGTGGAGCGCGACCTGTGCGACCGCCTTGGCGTCAGCCGCACGTCGGTGCGCGAAGCGTTGCGCCACCTGGAGTCCGAAGGCCTGGTGGAATTCGCCGATGCAAAGGGCCCGCAGGTGGCGATCATCACCCTGGCCGATGCCGTCGATATCTATGAACTGCGCTGCGTGCTCGAAGGCTTGATCGTGCAGCTGTTCACCCTGCGCGCCAAGGCCAAGGACATCAAGGCCCTGGAAAAAGCCCTCGAGGAAAACCGCAAGGCCCTCAAGGAAGGCGAACTGCAGCAAGTGATCGACTCCGTGCAGGGCTTCTACGATGTGTTGCTCGAAGGCTCCGGCAACCACGTGGCCGCCACGCAATTGCGCCAGTTGCAGGCGCGCATCAGCTACCTGCGCGCAACCTCGGTGTCCCAGCAGAACCGGCGTGGCGCCAGCAACCAGGAAATGGAACGCATGGTCCAGGCGATCAAGAGCGGCGACCCCCTTGCCGCCCACCAGGCCTGCGTCGATCACGTGCGTGCGGCGGCAGCCGTGGCCCTGGATTACCTCAAGCGCAAACAGGAAGAAACCGGCAAGCTCCCCGAGATAACCCTGCCCATCGCGCTCAAAGAACCGCGCATAGGTCACTGACCGTGCCCAGCCCCAGCTTCTGCCCGACCTGCGGCGGCCGTGACCTTAGTCATCAGCTGCCACCGGGCGACACCCACGAGCGCCTGATGTGCCGGGGCTGCGGCTACATCCACTATATCAACCCCAAGATCATCGCCGGATGCATCATCGAGCAGGACGGCAAATACCTGCTGTGCCAGCGCGCAATCCCTCCGCGCCCCGGCACCTGGACGCTGCCGGCGGGCTTCATGGAAGGTGGCGAAACCACCGAAGAAGCGGCGTTGCGCGAAGTCTGGGAAGAAACCGGTGTGCGCGCCGAGATCGTGTCGCCCTACTCGATCTTCAGCGTGCCGAAGATCAGCGAGGTGTACATCATCTTCCGTGCCATCGCGCTGGAGACCACCGGCCAGTTCGGCCCGGAAACCCTGGCCTACACATTCTTCGCCCCCGAAAACATCCCCTGGGACAGCATCTACTACCCGGCGATCCGGCAGATCCTGGAGCGCTATATCGAAGAGCGCCAGGCGGGGGTGTACGGCATCTATATGGGGAATGATGACAGCGGCAAGATTCACTTCATGCGCTGATCTTCAGCCCAGAATCAGTTCAAAATGTGGGAGGGGGCTTGCCCCCGATAGCGGCCTGTCAGTCAGCTTGTTTATAACTGACCCACCGCCATCGGGGGCAAGCCCCCTCCCACATTTGGACCACACTCGGTCTCGTGTGGCCTAGGATGCCAGCCCTTCCACGATTATGATCTGCGCCTCCCCCACCCCCGCTCTGTGCCCCTTCGCCTCCTGATATTCAGCAGACTCATAGCACGCCACCGCCTGCTCGTAGCTATCAAACTCAATCACCACATTGCGCTGCCGTGCCGGCCCGCCTTCCAGCGCCTCACTGCGCCCGCCCCTGGCCAGAAATCGTCCGCCGAACTTCGCAAACGCCGCCGGGGCGCGCTGGGTGTACTGGGTGTATTGCTCTGCATCGGACACGTCCACATGGGCAATCCAATAGGCCTTCATCGAGACATCCTCTTGTTTGGAATTTGTGGTATACCATAATACATACAACCAACAAGCAGAGCACTCCCCATGCCCTTCAACAACATCGCAGACATCATCGAAGACTACCGCCAGGGCAAGATGGTGCTTCTGGTGGACGACGAAGACCGGGAAAACGAAGGCGACCTGCTGCTGCCTGCGGCGTGTTGCACCGCCGAGACTATCAGCTTCATGGCCCGCGAGGCCCGTGGCCTGATCTGCCTGACCCTCACCGATGAACATTGCCAACGCCTGGGCCTGGAGCAGATGGTGCCCAGCAATGGCAGCGTGTTCAGCACTGCGTTTACCGTGTCCATCGAAGCCGCCACCGGCGTGACCACCGGCATCTCCGCCGCCGATCGCGCACGCACCGTTGCGGCGGCTGTGGACATCAACGCGGGGCCCGCCGATATTGTGCAGCCAGGGCATATCTTCCCGTTGCGCGCCCGGGATGGTGGTGTGCTGACCCGCGCCGGCCACACCGAAGCCGGTTGCGACCTGGCGCGCCTGGCCGGGCACACACCGGCCTCGGTGATTGTCGAAGTGATGAACGACGACGGCACCATGGCCCGCCGTCCCGAGCTGGAAGCCTTTGCCCGCAAGCACGGGATCAAGATCGGCACCATCGCCGACCTGATCCACTACCGCCTCAGCACCGAACGCACCGTGGTACGCATCGGCGAACGCGACCTGCCCACGGTGCACGGCATCTTCCGCCTGATCACCTTTGAAGACCGCATCGACGGCGGCGTGCACATGGCCATGGTCATGGGCCAACTGCGCCGCGATGAACCGGCGCTGGTGCGTGTGCATGTAATCGACCCGCTGCGCGACCTGGTCGGCGCCGACTACAGCGGGCCGTCCAACTGGACCTTGTGGGCCGCCCTGCAACGCGTGGCGGCAGAGGGCTGCGGCGTGGTGGTGGTGCTGGCCAACCATGAATCGTCCCAGGCACTGCTCGAACGCGTACCGCAGTTGACCCAGGCGCCACGTCAGTTCAGCCGCTCCCAATCACGGATTTACTCGGAAGTGGGTACCGGCGCGCAGATATTGCAGGATCTGGGCGTGGGCAAACTGCGCCACCTCGGACCACCGCTGAAATACGCAGGCTTGACCGGTTACGACCTGGAAGTCGTGGAAAGCATCCCCTTCATCTGAGGTGAGAAACCCAGCGCCGGCGGATAGCCGGTATGGCAAAGTGCTTGCGCAAAGTTTGGAATACCATAATATGATATTCCATGGTCCGGACACCCCCAATAAGTGGTCCGGACCGACTGCTCCCGATAGGCGGGCACTCCAAAGCCCCGCTCATAAACACAACAATGAGGGCGTAAACATGGTGTTGAACAAAGGTACAACCGCGCTGCTGTTCGCGGGATTGTTGAGCGTGGCCTCCCACGCGGCCATGGCAGCCGAAAGCGTCAATTTCGTCAGCTGGGGCGGCAGCACCCAGGATGCGCAGAAGCAGGCGTGGGCCGATCCTTTCAGCAAGGCCAGCGGCATCACCGTGGTCCAGGATGGCCCCACCGACTACGGCAAACTCAAGGCCATGGTTGAAAGCGGCAACGTACAGTGGGACGTGGTGGATGTCGAAGCCGACTTCGCACTGCGCGCCGCCGCCGAAGGCCTGCTCGAGCCCCTCGACTTCTCGGTGATCCAGCGCGACAAGATCGACCCGCGCTTCGTCTCCGACCATGGCGTCGGCTCATTCTTCTTCTCCTTCGTGCTCGGCTATAACGAAGGCAAGCTCGGCGCCGGCAAACCGCAGGACTGGAGCGCCTTGTTCGACACCAAGACCTACCCCGGCAAACGCGCCCTCTACAAATGGCCAAGCCCAGGCGTGCTCGAACTGGCGCTGCTGGCCGACGGTGTTGCAGCCGACAAGCTCTACCCCCTGGACCTGGACCGCGCCTTCAACAAACTCGACACGATCAAGAAAGACATCGTCTGGTGGGGCGGCGGCGCGCAGTCGCAACAGTTGCTGGCCTCCGGCGAAGTCAGCATGGGCCAGTTCTGGAACGGTCGCATTCACGCCTTGCAGGAAGATGGCGCACCGGTGGGCGTGAGCTGGAAGCAGAACCTGGTGATGGCCGACATTCTCGTGGTGCCTAAAGGCTCGAAAAACAAAGCGGCCGCGATGAAATTCCTGGCCAATGCCAGCAGCGCCAAGGGCCAGGCGGATTTCTCCAACCTGACCGCCTACGCTCCGGTGAATATCGACAGCGTGCAGCGCCTGGATTCAGTCCTGGCGCCCAACCTGCCGACGGCCTACGCCAAGGACCAGATCACCCTCGATTTCGCCTACTGGGCCAAGAACGGCCAAGCCATTGCGACACGGTGGAATGAATGGCTAGTCAAATGAAAATGACGGCAACCACGCGGGCCGAAGGCGCCATCGGCGGTGCCGTTGGCGCCAGGGCCGGGGCGCCGTCCCTGGCGCAGCGTTGGCGCGGATCGAGCAACCTGATCCCGGCACTGCTGTTCCTTGGCCTGTTCTTCCTGGCGCCGCTGATCGGCCTGCTGCTGCGTGGCGTGCTGGAGCCGGTGCCGGGCCTGGGCAATTACGAACAGCTGTTTGCCAATTCCGCGTATGCGCGGGTGTTGCTCAATACCTTTTCGGTGGCCGGCCTGGTGACGCTGTTCAGCCTGCTGCTGGGCTTTCCGCTGGCCTGGGCGATTACCCTGGTGCCGCGCGGCTGGGGCCGCTGGATCTTGAGTATCGTGCTGCTGTCGATGTGGACCAGCCTGCTCGCCCGCACCTATTCCTGGCTGGTATTGCTGCAGGCCTCGGGGGTGATCAACAAGGCGTTGATGGCCATGGGCATCATCGATCAACCGCTGGAGATGGTGCATAACCTCACCGGCGTAGTGATCGGCATGAGCTACATCATGATTCCGTTCATCGTGTTGCCGCTGCAGGCGACCATGCAGGCCATCGACCCGATGATCCTGCAGGCCGGCTCCATCTGTGGCGCCAGCCCATGGACCAACTTCTTCAGGGTGTTCCTGCCGCTGTGCCGGCCGGGCTTGTTTTCCGGCGGCCTGATGGTGTTCGTGATGTCCCTCGGTTACTACGTCACCCCGGCGCTGCTCGGCGGTGCGCAGAACATGATGCTGCCGGAGTTCATCATCCAGCAGGTGCAATCGTTCCTTAATTGGGGCCTGGCCAGTGCCGGCGCCGCGTTGCTGATCTTCATCACGCTGGTGCTGTTCTACTTCTACCTGAAGCTCCAGCCGGAATCCCCGGTTGGCGCCAGCAACGCGAGGTAAGCCGTCATGCTCCTGACCCCCAACGCCATGAGCCGCAGGATGCGCCTGGGCCTCTACACCACCACCGGTTTGATTGGCCTGTTCCTGCTGCTGCCGATCGTATTCATCGTGTTGCTGTCGTTCGGTTCGTCGCAATGGCTGGTGTTCCCGCCACCGGGCTGGACGCTGAAATGGTACGGCCAGTTCTTCTCCAACCCCGACTGGATGAACGCGGCGATGGCCAGTCTCAAGGTGGCGGTGCTGACCACGTTCTTCGCCGTCGCGCTGGGGCTGCCGACCGCCTTTGCCCTGGTGCGCGGACGCTTCCCCGGTCGCGAGCTGCTCTACGGTCTGTTCACCCTGCCGATGATCGTGCCGCTGGTGATCATCGCCGTGGCGGTGTACGCGCTGTTCCTCAAGCTCGGCTACACCGGCACGATGTTCGCCTTCGTGGTCAGCCATGTGATTGTCGCGCTGCCGTTCACCATCATCTCGATCATCAACTCGCTGAAGCTGTTCGACCAGTCGATTGAAGACGCGGCGGTGATCTGCGGCGCCTCGCGCGTGCAGGCGGTGTTCAAGGTGACCTTCCCGGCGATTCGCCCAGGGATGGTGGCCGGTGCGCTGTTCGCCTTTCTCGTCTCGTGGGACGAAGTGGTGCTCAGCGTGATGATGGCCAGCCCGACCCTGCAAACCCTTCCCGTCAAAATGTGGACCACCCTGCGCCAGGACCTGACGCCTGTGATCGCCGTCGCCTCGACGTTGCTGATCGGCCTGTCGGTACTGGTCATGGTGATTGCCGCCGCCCTTCGTCGGCGCACCGAAACCCGCGCCTAGGCGCCCAGGAGCAGAACATGAGTGCAGTGATCCAAGATGCCACGCAGAACCCCGGCCGACCCCTGGTGAGCCTGCGCAACCTGAACAAGTACTACGGCGACTTTGCCGCCGTGGACAACATCTCCCTGGACATCCAGGACGGCGAGTTCCTCACCTTCCTTGGTTCCAGCGGCTCGGGCAAGAGCACCACCCTGTCGATGCTCGCCGGCTTTGAAACGCCGAGCAGCGGCGAGATCCTGGTGAGTGGGCAATCCCTGGTCAACGTGCCGCCGCACAAGCGCGACATCGGCATGGTGTTTCAACGCTACTCGCTGTTTCCGCACTTGTCGGTGCGCGACAACATCGCCTTCCCCCTGGCCATCCGCAAACTGGCCAGCGCCGAACGTGAGAAACGCGTTGACGCCATGCTCAAGCTGGTGCAGCTGGAACCGTTCGCCCATCGCCGCCCTTCGCAACTCTCCGGCGGCCAGCAACAACGCGTCGCCATCGCCCGCGCGCTGGTGTACGAGCCGCGTATCCTGCTGATGGACGAACCCCTCGGCGCCCTCGACAAGAAGCTGCGTGAAGACCTGCAGGACGAGCTGCGCCAGCTGCACCGGCGCCTGGGCATCACCATCGTCTACGTGACCCATGACCAGGAAGAAGCCATGCGCCTGTCCCAGCGCATCGCGATTTTCAGCCACGGCAAAATCGTCGGCCTGGGCAGCGGTTTCGACCTGTACCAGAACCCGCCGAACGCGTTTGTCGCCTCGTTCCTGGGCAATTCCAACTTCCTCAAGCTCAAGGCCCAGGGCAATGCGGCAGCGTCGTTCGAAGGCCAGTCGCTGTCGATCCGCCTGACCACCGGGCTGCGCACCGAGCAGGACCTATTGCTGATGGTGCGCCCGGAAAAGGCCCTGGCGCTGAGTGTCGAACAGGCCACCGAGCAACCGCTGGCGGCGGGCTGGAATGAGGTTTCGGCGATTGTCGGGGAGGTGCTGTTTCTGGGCGAGAGCCAGACGTGCGCGGTGAAAACCCTGGGTGGGACTTCGATGACGGTCAAGGCGCTGTCTGCTGCGGGCATGCCGCTCAAGACCGGTGACCCGGTGCGCGTGCGCTGGGCCACGGCGGATGCGTGTGTGTATACGCAGTGGGCCGAGAGTGATTTGAACAAGGCGGCCGGGGCGCATTGAGCCTGCCTTGGAAGGCTTCATGTGGCAGCGGCTGGGAGAGTGTCAGCTCGTTTGTAGCTGGCCGTTCCGCCATCGGAGCTTCGTATCAACCTCTGTACCAAATGGTCCAGATGACGATTGCAATCGCCCAGATATGACAGCTGCGATAGGGCCACAATGCCCATCTTCTGAGCGCTAAAGGAACTGACGCCAACTCTTCCTCGGTGACGAGGCCAGCTTTCACGAAGCGCTTTGAATCGGACAGGAAATCAACCATAAGCCCCATGCGGTGAAACCTATCGATCCGTTGGTTTCTTTTCCAAAAACGTTTATGCCTACGAACTCTTTCGTTGTCACTGAAGTAACTTTCCAGCTCGTCGAGTTTTCTATATTCGGCGTATAGAATCAGCCCCAAAAGGACGTGCGTCCCAGCCATCAGCACGATGCTATAGACAAGAAAGAGCGACATTATTAAGCCCCCTCTGATTGAAATAAAAAAACACCATCGACCTCTAGGATCTCTCCACCCAGGAAAGCACCGACATCTCCCAAAAAAGAACCTCCTGCGTACCCTCCCGCAGCGCCACCGATAATTCCACAGGCCAACTCAGCGCGTCCCTTGGTCGAAATAGCGAAAGCTATCTTACAAACACTCCGCCCAACCCTTGCACCATAGACTCCCCCGATCGAGGCCCCCGTCACGCTACCCGCCAACCGCCCCGTCTCCACGTATTTGGCTCGCCGACACTGCGCCTCCCTCCCGGTCATACAGGCCTCCTTGATCTCCAATCCCGCCGCGCCAACGTCCATCGCCATTCCCACATACATACCCTTGCCCAACCACTTCGACACTTGCGCAATCGCCCCCATCCGCTGGGCATAGCCGGCAATCTCGCCCTTGTGCAAATAGCTGTTGGTGGAGACCCCGAGGACCTCCTTCAACGACTGGTTACTGCGCAAGCCCGTGCCCAATCTGCCCGCGCCACGCAGTTGAGTATCCAGCAATGCAAACAGCATCTGCCGCTGGCGAATGAAAGTCTCGCGATCCAACCCGCCCGTTTTCAATCGTTGATGCAAACGCTCTATTTCCTCCAACGTATGCACTGTTTCATCCAAATGCCGCGCCCAGGCCGATGTCGCGCTGCCGACGCCAATCGAGCCATAGGTCAGCAAGCTCTGCAGCAAGTCATAGTCATTGACCACCGCCGCGCCGGTCGATGAATGCTGTTCCAGGTCGCGCCGCACCTGCTCGGCGTGGCGCATCAACCAGGCTTCGTCCCTGGAGCATTCCACGCTGTGTGCATCGGGAATAATCACTAATTGCCCCGGCGTGACCAGCCCATGGCGCAGGTGCCGGTTGAGCACATCAAAATGGTCGGAGCGCTGGCGGCTCAAGCCTCCCCCCATCAAGCGGGACTTCAAGCTGCTGTAGTCGGTTGTATGGTCGTTGATATAACTCTGCGCCATGCCCTGCATCCCGCGTCCAATAGAGATGGCGTCGGAATATAGGCAAGCGAATACGGCCCGGAAACAAGCAGCAAGGAGTGAAGATAAATAGAGAAGTTGCCTACGCCGCCAGGAAAAACCGACTACAGAAAAATACCCGGCAAGCGCCGGGTATTTGATTTGACGTGATGATCAGTCCGAATAACCCAGCCTTACCGCACGAACCTTCTGCGTCTGCTTGCGCGTCGCCAGGCAGTAATACAAAGGACACGTCACCACCAACCCCACCAGCCACGACAAGTCCGCGCCTTCCACCAGGTTGGCCCAGGGCCCCACATACAACGACGTATTGGCAAACGGCAATTGCACGATGATGCCGATGAAATATGCCACGATCGCATGCAGGTTGAACCGGCCATACACCCCGCCGTCGGCCTGGAAGATCGAGGCGATGTCGTACACCCCGCGCTTGATGATGTAGAAGTCGATCAGGTTGATCGAGGCCCACGGCACCAGCACCAGCAACAGCGCGAGGATCAATCCGATAAATTGCGCGATGAAGTCCGCCGACGCGCCCAGCGCCACTACACAGCAACCGGCGAGGATCACGCCCGACAGCACTACGCGCACCTTGATGCTGGGCGTCCAGCGGCTGGCGAAGGTCTGGATCGAGGTGATAATCGAGAGCACCGCGCCGTACAGGTTCAGTGCGTTGTGGCTGATGATATTGAGCAGGAACAGCACCATCAGGATCGGCCCCAGCGCGCCCGTGGCTTGCTTGACCGCGACCATCGCTTCGGTGCCTTCCGGTGTCGCCAGTGCCGCCACCAGGCCGAAGGCGAACGACAGGATGGTGCCCAGTGTTGCGCCCAGGTAGGTGGCGATAAATGGCCGGGTGATGCCGATGTCCGCCGGCAGGTAGCGCGAATAGTCACTGGTGTAGGGCGAGAAGCTGATCTGCCAGATCACCCCGAGCGACACCGTGGCCAGCCAGCCGGCGGCGTTGAAACCGCCGCGGGTGAGGAAGTCGGCCGGCAGGTCATGGGCAAAGATGTAGACAAACCCGGCGAGCAACGCGCTGCCCATCACCCAGGTGCCGATGCGATTCAAGGTATGGATAAAGCGGTAGCCGATCACGCCGATGGCCGTGGCGCTGAGGGCGCCGATCAGGATGCTCGCCGGCACCGGGACCGACGGCACGATGCCGACGATGGATTTGCCGGCCAGCACGATGTTGGAAATGAAAAAGCCGATGTAGATCAGCGCCGCGAAAAATACGATCAGCAGCGCGCCGTAGCGCCCGAACTGGCCACGGCTCTGCACCATCTGCGGGATGCCCATGCGCGGGCCCTGGGCGGATGCGAGGGCAATCACGATGCCGCCAAGCAGATGCCCAAGGGCAATCGCCAGCAGCCCCCACATCAGATTGAGATGAAACACCTGGGCCACCATTGCACCGGTGACGATGGGCAGCGGCGCGATATTGGTGCTGAACCACAACGTGAACAGGTCGCGGGCTTTCCCGTGGCGCTCTGAGAGGGGGACGTAATCGACCGTGTGATGCTCGATCAGGGGGTCTTGCCGGGACATCTGAGGCATAGGAATAACTCGCGTTTGTCTGATCTTATAGTTGTTTGACGCCAACCGAGGGGAACTCTAGGGCCGCCCTCAGCATGAACACCATATTATGGTATTCCAAGCTTTTAACAAGACTGATCCGTTGTTTTAGCCCGCCTCCGATCCGGCAATCCCGCCCCGAGAAAACCCATTATCAAGGCATAAATCCCCGTAATAGAGGGTTTTTTGCGGTTCTTGACACGTTTATCGCCCGTTTAAAAAAGCCCTTGCAACTCATGTATTACGGTATACCATCAGACCTATAAATTTAAAAAACCGCTTCATAGCAGAGGACAATCCCATGATCGATGCCGCCGTCTACAAACAAGTGATGGGTTCGTTTCCGTCCGGGGTCACCGTAATTACTACGCTGGACGACGACGGGCAAATCGTCGGCCTCACCGCCAGCGCGTTCAGCTCGCTGTCCATGGACCCGGCCCTGGTGCTCTTCTGCCCCAACTACAGCTCTGACTCCTACCCCGTACTGATCAAGAACAAGCGCTTCGCCATCCATGTGTTGTCCGGCGGACAGCAAAGCGAAGCCTATGCCTTTGCGCGCAAAGGCAAGGACAAGGCCCAGGGCATAGAGTGGACCCTGAGTGCATTGGGCAATCCGATCCTGGCCAATGCCACAGCGGTCATTGAATGCCAGTTGTGGCGCGAATACGAAGGCGGCGACCACGCAATCATGGTTGGCTCGGTCAAGAACTTGATCGTGCCGACACAGCCGAATGGACCCCTGGTGTATTGCCACGGCAAGATGGGTACCCTGCCGGTGCCTGCCTGATACCCCGCTGAACCCATTTTTTTTGCGGAAAACAACAATAGATCCGAGGTACGCGTCATGAAATTTTCGCTGTTCGTACACATGGAACGCTGGGATGAAAGCGTCAGCCACCGTCAGTTGTTCGAAGACTTGACCGAACTGACCCTGATGGCCGAAGCCGGTGGTTTCAGCACCGTGTGGATTGGCGAACACCACGCGATGGAATACACCATATCGCCAAGTCCCATGCCGCTGCTGGCTTACCTCGCGGCCAGGACCACCACTATCCATCTGGGCGCCGGCACCATCATCGCGCCGTTCTGGCACCCGCTGCGGGTGGCGGGCGAATGCGCGTTGCTCGACGTGATCAGCAACGGGCGCATGGAAGTAGGCCTGGCCCGTGGCGCTTATCAGGTCGAGTTCGACCGCATGGCCGGCGGCATGCCTGCCTCGAGCGGTGGCCAGGCCCTGCGCGAAATGGTGCCGGTAGTGCGCGCCCTGTGGAAAGGCGACTACGCCCATGACGGCGACATCTGGAAGTTCCCCACCTCCACCAGCGTACCCAAGCCGATCCAGCAGCCCAGCCCACCGATGTGGATCGCCGCCCGCGACCCCGACTCCCATCATTTCGCCGTGGCCAACGGCTGCAACGTGATGGTCACGCCGCTGATGAAGGGCGATGAAGAAGTCCTGGACCTGAAAAACAAATTCCAGGCTGCCCTGGACAACAACCCTGGCGTGCCGCGCCCGCAGTTGATGGTGCTGCGTCACACCCACGTGCACGCCGCTGATGATCCGCAGGGCTGGAAAGTCGGGGCCAAGGCGATCTCGAAGTTCTATCGCACCTTCGATGCCTGGTTCGGTAACAAGAGCGTGCCGGTCAACGGTTTCCTGGAGCCAAGTCCGGAAGAGAAGTTCGCCGCACGCCCCGAGTTCGAACTGGAGAGCCTGCACAAAACCGCGATGATCGGCACTGCAGAAGAGATCATCCCGCGTATTCGGTATTACCAGGAACTGGGCGTGGATGAGTTCAGCTTCTGGTGCGACAACAGCCTGCCCCATGCCGAGAAGAAGAAGTCCCTGGCCCTGTTTATCGAGCAGGTGATGCCAGCGTTTCGTTGACCGTCCGCAGGCGTCGCTTCAAGCAGATGCGACGCCTGCACACCCGGTGATCAGCTGAACAGCTCGACACCCAGCTGAAACGCGACCCACAGCGCCAGACCCGTGGCGAAGAGCAACGCAATGTTCTCGAACAGGTTATTGCGGTACTCCTTGCCGAGCAGCGACTTCTGGTTGGACATGATCAGCAGGCCGAGGGAAATCACCGGCAGACCGATGATGTTCAACGCGCTGACACCAATGGTCAGCGTGACAAAGTCCGGCATGCCCGGCAGCGACCAGACCAGCGGGGTCACCAGGATGAACAGCATGAACCACTTGTGCATCGGGTCATGGTGGAACTCTCTGCCATAGCGTTCCCGGCGTCCGGGGCGCACGTGCTGGAAGGCATCGGTGATCAGCATCGGAAAGGCCGTGGTCTTGCCCGAGATGCTGGCGAACAGCGTCGCGAACACGCCGATAAAGAAGATGTACCAGCCGATCGGGCCGAAGAAGATCTCCAGCGCCTTGCCCAGGTCGCCCAGGGTATTCACTTCAATGCCGTTGGGCCGCAGGATCTCGGCGCCGACAATCCAGATCGCCAGGTTGATCACAATGCCGACGAACACGGCGAACAGCAGGTCGTTACGCTGGATGCGCTTGTGCTGCGGGCCAATCCAGCCCTTCTGGCGCATCACATAGGGGTGCACAAAGTTGGCGATCGAGCCCGCCACCGCGCCGATCACCGAGACCGCCACCAGCAACGCGCCATGCACGCCCTCATCCGGCGGAATGCTGAAACCGATCGTGCCTCTGACAATACTCGCCATGTCCGGCCCGGACATCACTGCCAAGGCAATGAACGCCAGGGTCATGATCGCCAGCAGGCTCTTCATCACGCCTTCGATCATCGAATAGATATTGCGCCCCACCAGCAGCCACACTGCCAACACCACGGCCACCGAACACAGCAGCGCGTAGTCGGTCTTGAACAGCATGGCCAGGGCTTCACCCGCGCCCTTGATCATGTAGGCATTCATCAAATGCCCCATCAGCAGCGCATACACCAGCAGGAACCAGGCGAAAAACGGGTTCAACTGGGCATAGCCCTGAAGGATCGTCATGCCTTGGTTATTGCACAGCTGGAAGCGCGCAATGATGTTGACGATCAGGTACCTGAGCAGCAGCGACACCGCGAGCACCCACATCATGGCGTAGCCGTAGTTGGCGCCGGCAACGGAGGAGGTAATCAGATCGCCTGCGCCCAGCCAGGACAGTACCGCGATAACGCCGGGGCCGAGCAGCTTTAGAAGTCGTACAACATGGCCGGGCGCAGGCGCCGCAGCCTTGCCTTCGACGGAAGGAAAACCGGTCATAGGGGGGAGTCTCCGTTATTTTTTTTGTGAGAGCGGTGATAGTCGAACACAGTTGATACGACGTCGTACAACTCCAATAGCCGGTTAAGTATTAATAAATGTTTCGCGCCGCCACGAGTGCCCGCGATGCGCTGGAATCATCGCCCTGCGACAAAATGTACTAACCAGTTACTTATCTTGCTAAAATCGCGGTCCTGCCCTATTGCCTGTCAATTAAGCGAACGAAATGTTCAACGCAGCGAAGATCAAATGTGGGAGGGGATCTGCGCTAACTGATCGGCATTAGGCTTTGCCCTCTCTCACTCGAGCCCTTTCGACATGAAACGAGCATCGCGCGCCGCTGGCGCCTCTAGATTCTTACTCCTTGGCCTGGGCGTGATCATCGCCCTGCTCGGCCTTGCCCTCGCCGTTGGCGGCGCCAAACTGGTCAGCCTGGGAGGTTCCTGGTACTTCCTGGTCGGTGGCGTGGCCATGGCCCTTGCCGGACTGCTGATTGCCCGGCGCAACCCGGCGGGTGCCTGGCTGTTCGCCGCGTTCCTGGTCGCCACGGCCGTATGGGCCGTCGCGGATGTGGGCCTGGTGTACTGGCCGCTGTTTTCGCGCCTGTTCATGTTCGCGGTGATCGGTATCGTGGTCGCGCTGGTGTATCCGCTGCTGGTCGGTAAACCGGCGCGTGCTGCGTACGGCGTCGCCGCTGTACTGGCGCTGGGCGTGGCGGTGGCGGCGGGCAATATGTTCGTCGCTCACCCAAGCGTCGCGCCGACCGGCGCCGGCCCCGGCATCACCCCGGTGGCCGCGGCCGATGCCCAGAAAGACTGGGCCCACTACGGCAACACCGAAGGCGGCAGCCGCTTCGCCGCGCTGGACCAGATCAATCGCGACAACATCGACAAGCTCAAAGTCGCCTGGACCTACCACACCGGTGACGTGGCGATCAGCGACGGCAACGGTGCCGAGGACCAGCTGACGCCCCTGCAGATCGGCAACAAGGTCTTCATCTGCACCCCACACAACAACCTCATCGCGCTCGACGCCGACACCGGCAAGGAACTGTGGAAGAACGAGGTCAACGCCCAATCGGCGGTCTGGCAGCGGTGCCGTGGGATGGCCTACTTCGACGCCACTGCGCCGATTGCCCAGCCGACCCAACCCAACAGCTCGCCGATCATTGCCGCCAGCGTGGCCGCCGGTGCGCAATGCCAGCGTCGCCTGCTGACCAACACCATCGATGCACGCCTGATCGCCGTGGATGCCGACACCGGCAAATTCTGCGAAGACTTCGGCACCCACGGCCAAGTGGATTTGAAGGCCGGCCTGGGTAATGTGCCGGACAGCTACTACCAATTGTCGTCGGCGCCGCTGATTGCCGGTACCACCGTAGTGGTGGGCGGTCGCGTCGCGGATAACGTACAGACCGATATGCCCGGCGGCGTGATCCGTGGTTTCGATATCATCAGCGGCCAGATGCGCTGGGCGTTCGACCCCGGCAACCCTGAAGACAAACACGCGCCGGCCGAGGGCAGCACCTACGTGCGCAGCACCCCGAACAGCTGGGCGCCGATGTCCTACGACCCGCTGATGAACACGGTATTCCTGCCGATGGGCAGCTCGTCCACCGACATCTACGGTGTGGAGCGCACCCAGCTCAATCATAAATACGGTGCTTCGGTACTGGCGCTGGACGCCTCCACCGGCGCCGAGAAATGGGTGTACCAGACGGTCCACAATGACCTGTGGGACTTCGACCTGCCGATGCAACCCAGCTTGATCGATTTCACCCCGCCGGGCAGCGACAAGGCGGTGCCCGCCGTGGTGATCGGCACCAAGGCCGGGCAAATCTATGTACTCGACCGCGCCACCGGCAAGCCGTTGACCGACGTGCAGGAAGTGCCGGTCAAAGCCGCGAACATTCCCAACGAGCCGTACTCCCCCACCCAGCCCAAATCCCTGGGCATGCCGCAGATCGGCGCACAGACCCTGACCGAATCGGACATGTGGGGCGCCACGCCGTTTGACCAGTTGCTGTGCCGCATCGACTTCAAGGGCATGCGCTACGACGGCCTGTACACTGCGCCGGGTACCGATAAATCCCTGAGTTTCCCGGGTTCCCTGGGCGGCATGAACTGGGGCAGTATTTCCACCGACCCGGTGCACGGTTTTATCTTCGTCAACGACATGCGCCTGGGCCTGTGGATCCAGATGGTGCCGTCGCAGAACAAGGCCCTGGCGGCCTCCGGCGGTGAAGCGCTGAACACCGGCATGGGCGCTGTGCCGCTCAAGGGCACGCCCTATGCGGTGAACAAGAACCGCTTCCTGTCGGTAGCCGGCATTCCGTGCCAGGCGCCGCCGTTCGGCACCTTGACCGCCATCGACATGAAAACCCAGAAAATCGCCTGGCAAGTACCGGTGGGCACTGTTGAAGACACCGGCCCCCTGGGCATCCGCATGCACCTGCCGATCAAAGTCGGCCTGCCGACCCTCGGCGGTACGCTGTCGACCCAGGGTGGCCTGATCTTTATCGCCGGCACCCAGGACTTCTACCTGCGCGCCTTCAACAGCGGCAACGGCGATGAAATCTGGAAAGCCCGCCTGCCGGTGGGCAGCCAGGGCGGCCCGATGACCTACGTGTCACCCAAGACCGGCAAGCAGTACATCGTCGTCACCGCCGGCGGTGCGCGCCAGTCCACCGACCGTGGCGACTATGTGATCGCCTACTCCCTGCCGTAACAATCCCTGTTCGCGCGGTGCGCCCGCACCGCGCTTTTGTGTCTGGAAAATCCTGCATGAACCCTACTTCTCAAACCTGCATTGGGCGCCTGGTGCTGGGCCTGGCCTTTGCCGCCGCCCTGCCCGCTCAAGCCGACGACACCACCCTGACCGGCGACTGGGGCGGCCTGCGCCGTGAACTCGACGACCAGGGCGTGCGCTTCAGCGGCGACTACAGTGGCGAGACCGCCTACAACGCCCATGGCGGCCAGCATCGCTCGGCGCGCTACTCACAAAACCTCAAGCTCGGCGTGCAGTTCGACCTGGGCAAACTCTACGGTTTCAACAACGGCGACCGCATCCAGCTGACCATCAACGACCGACGCGGCAACAGCGCCTCCGAAGACCTGGTGGGCAACCGCCTGCCGATCCAGGAAAACTACGGCGGCCTTTATACCCGCCTCACCGAGTTGAGCTACGAACGCACGCTGTTCACCCCGGCACTTAACGTCAAGCTCGGCTACATGGCCATGGGCAATGACCTCGGCGGCCTGGACAGCGGCATCCTGTGCAACTTCATGAACGCCGGGTTCTGCGGGCACCCGCTGAACATGTCGGGCGGCAGCGGCTGGGCCAACTACCCGAATGCGCACCTGGGTGCACGGGTTAACTACGACTTTTCGCCCAACTGGCAACTGCGCGTGGCCGCGTTCAATGTCGACCCGTCCAGCAACGGCAATTCCAGCCGCGCCTGGCACCTGGGGCCCAAACACACCACCGGTACCGTGGTGCCCATTGAGCTGATCTACAAACACGCCGGCCGCCTGCCGGGTGAGTACAAGCTCGGTTACTACTACGACAGCTCCGATGTAAAACGCATCGGCAGCGACAAAGCGGTCAGCGGTCGCGGCGGCCACTACCTGTTGATCGACCAGGCGGTGTGGGCCTCTCCGACGTCCCAGGGCCGCAGCCTGCATGCCTTTGCTCAATACTCGGCGGCCAGCGAGGCGGCGTCGCCGTTCAGCAAGTGGTATGGCGCGGGGGTGGTGTTGTACAAACCGTTCGAAGGCCGCCCACGGGACACCGTCGCCCTGGGCTATGGACGCGCCGTGCCGAACCCGCGCAGTCGCGATGTACAGGAACTGGCGGCCGTCAATGCAGGCAACCCCTACCCTGCCCTGGACAGCGCCGAGCAGTTGATCGAACTCAGCTACGGCTACCAGGCCACGCCGTGGCTGACCTTGCGTCCGGATGTGCAATACATCATCGAACCGGGGGCGTTTTCCGGGGAAAATATCGACAATGCGCTGATACTGGGTTTGCAGGTCAAGGCGGTGTTCTAAGCCGCGCCCTGCTGGTACTGCCTGGGCGTACACCCGAACTCGCGGCGAAACACCGTGTGCAGGTATTGCGCCGAGGTGAACCCGCAGGTCTGCGCAATATCGGCAATCGCCAGCGCCTGGTTTTCCAGGCCCTTGGCGGCGGCGGCGAGTTTGAAGCGCAAGATCTCGTCGTGCACGCTGCACCCGCGCACCTTGCGAAAGTGCGACTCCAACGATGAGCGCGACACCCCGACATACGCCGCCACCTGCGCGGTCTTGATGCCCTGGCACGCGTACTGGCGGATAAACAGCAGGGCCTGCATCACATAGGGATTGCCCAAAGGCTGGTGCAGGCTGGAGGCCTGCACGTTGATTGCGTCCGGCGGCACCAGCACCTGCGTACCCGCGCAGGGTTTGCCATGCAGCATCTGGTGCAGCAGCGCGGCGGCAGTGCGGCCCATGGTTTCGGTGCCCTGGATCACCGAACTGAGCGGCACCCGCGTCAGCGTGCGGGTCAGCGGGTCGTTGTCGATGCCGATCAGCGCCACTTCCTCCGGCACCGCAATGCCTGCTGTCAGGCAGGCCTGCAACAGCTGCCGGGCACGGGCGTCGGTCACCGCAATAATGCCGATAGGCTTGGGCAGGCTGTGCAGCCAGGCAATCTGCTGCTCCACCGCGCTGTCCCACAACGGCGCGCTGGTCCCCAGGCCGCGATAGATCTCTACCTGCAAACCGTCGCGCTGCATCAACCCGCGAAAAGCCTTCTCACGCTCCTGGGCCCAGCGGTTGGCCTGGGCTTCAGGCAGGCTGAAACAGGCAAACCGCGTCAACCCGGCCTCGATCAGGTGCTCGTAGGCCAGTTTCATGAGCGCATGGTTATCGGTCGCCACATAGGGAATCCCCTTGGGGTACAGGCTGACGTCCTCATACGACCCGCCCACCGCCACCACCGGTATCCGACTCCCGACCAACGCCTCGCCAATCAGCGGGTCATCGAAATCGGCAATGATCCCATCGCCCTGCCAACGTTCGATACCGCGCAGGCGACAGAGAAAATCCTCCTCCAGGAACAAATCCCAGGACGCACGCGTGCTGCTCAGGTAATTGCCGATACCGGCGATGATGCCACGGTCGTAGATTTTGCTGCCGTTGAAGAGCAAGGCGATGCGGTGCACGGGCGGTAGGGTTTTCATTGGTTTTGTCCTGGGGCCGGTGGGTGCAGATGAGTACTCAGAGGTCTGATTGCTCAGGATAGCGGGCCTTGGATGAGGTCCGCTTAACTTACCTAAATTCCACCAGCATGGCTGCAACTACCGACCAAGCGACGGAACCGATCAACATCACCCTATTGATGGCCAACAGGCGCCTTAGGTGAGGAGGAAAGTTTTTAAGATCGACAGGGTCCAGTTCTCCGATGCGAAGAGACGCCTTTGGCAACGTCACCCTTCCGGCAATTTTTGATATTTCCCAAAGCGACCAGATTACCCCCCCTTTTCCAGGCTTGTCCCCCAGCTATAAATAAAGCGACTGTTCCTCAGTGCCTCTTTCATAGCGTCCAGGTGCCGACGACTTAGGTAAAGACTAAAGATAACGCCAGCAACTGCGAGCAAAATTGGCCCACCTGTAACAATGATTGAAATCCAAGGAGGCCAAGTATCGATACTGGTCATGGTTGTCCGGCCTCGTAAATTTTTTCACTCCTGAGGTTTGCCTCGGCGTACCCAACAGAACCTAGTGATGCGTCAGGCTACGAATTGGAAACGCCGAGGGCTTTTCGAGTAAGGGATGTCGCCCCCTCAAACTACTTAAACTTCAGTAGTACAGCTACGGTGACAAGCCAAGTAAAACCAATGACTTTCATAGCCGTATCGATAACCAGCAGACGCTTTAGGTAAGGTGGAAAACTTTCGAGATCAGCAGCGTTTACATCCCCAATTCGGATATACGCCTTCGACCACGTTACCATTCCTGCGATTTTCGCTATCTCCAACAGGGACCAAATCACACCCCTGCGCCCCAAACTCGGTCCCCATAAGTAAATATAACGGCTATTCTTCAGTGCGTCCTTAATGGCGTCCAAGTGACAGCGGCTCAGATACAACGTGTATCCAATGCTTATAATTCCAAGCAAAAAAGGACCACCGCCAACAATCCAAAAAGCGAACCAAGACTTCCAGAATTCCTCCTCAGTCATGGCGCAGTTTTCTCGTACAGAATTTCTCCACCTAGTTCCCCTCCCATCCCACCTGCACTCGTGCCCACCCATGCACCAGTTGCTACCAGTGCCGCAGCACAAATAACACCTCCTATACCTGTAGAGATACCTAGCCCCAGACAGACAGGACCACTGGCCTGTAAACCTATCCTGCCACCCCAAGCACCACCGACGGTAGAAAGGCCAAATTTCCCCCCTTCAGTAAATTTAACCTTCTCACACGCCGCCCCAGAATCCCCATTACATACCTGCTGAACCGCCAACAATGAAGACACCCCGCCAAGACCAATGCCGATGTAACCACCTGCCTTCATATACTTCGTGGCACGACTAACCGCCTCCACATGAGACGCATACCCCGGAATCTGCCCCGGCCCACCTGCCTTGTCCCAGTGATGCACCAAACTTCGACTGGAAATTCCAAGCGCCGTTTTCAACTTGGGGTGATCGCCCAGCGTCGTTTGTCCTCGTAAGCGCGTGGAGTTGAGCAAATGGGCATCCAGCTGGTGCATCAACCGCTGGCGATCTGCAAAGAACTGCGGCGATCTAAGGTGGCCGTGCCGCCGATAGCTTTGCTGATGCAGGCGCTCCATCGCCTGGAGTGTGTCGCGCAGATTGCTCAGGTGCTTCTCCATCACCACTGCACTGACGCCGAGCCAGGTTGAGGTATGGCCGATAAACCCGGCAATTTCGGCACCGTGGCGAAACAGGAAGTCAGCCTCGTCCGGCGTCAAGGTATCCAGGGAGGCGTCGACCTGTATGGCGGCCTGCATCAGTTGCGCTTCTTGATAGGTGCAGGAGGTATTGCTCGGATCACTGAGCACAATCATTGAGCCGGCTTTGACATTACCCGTATTGGGATTTAGTGCCTGGAACTTGCGCATCACAGCTGGGTCGAGCGTCGGAAAAAGCGTAGCCTCCAGCGCCTCGCGGGTCATGCTCTTAGGCACGATATAGAAGCCAGGCTCCTGGTCGCTCTCTGCGTTGGATGCTCGGCGGGAGGGCACGAAACCAGATTGACGCGGCGCTACAGGGCTGGCGCTTACCGTTGATGTGTTGGGTTGAGCAATTCGCTGATTAATAGGCGATGCTGAGTTTTCGTTTTCGTAGGTGGCTGAGTACACCGAAGGAATCAACCGAGCTTGACATGGGCAACTGCTGAAACTATCCAGTGTGCCTGCCACACGTTTACCGTGACTCTCAATATGGGAAATGCCGCCTAGAATCTGGTATGTCCCTTTATGTTTTCCGCACGTAACCAGGTCACCTTCGCGAGCATGTAGAATCCCGTAGATATTAACTCTTGGATCACCTTCGATAATTCTACCGCCGCACGTCGTTCTATCACCCAGGCCAACAAAATATCCTTCACTCATGCACTGCGCCCTTTAAATTAGTCCACTGCCAATGTGCGAAACGGCAAAGCAATCAAGCCCTGTCCCGCTCAACCCTTACTGGGTGACTGCCTTCGGCCGCCACTCGATAAATTGCAATAGGTGGATGAGCCTTGCGGTAGGCATTTTTTTATCAATCACGTCCAACACTTGCTTACTGAGCCCCGATTTTTTTGCTCAGTGAGCGAAGACTTATCCAACCCACTCAAAAACTCAGGCGATACGTCGTTGGTATACAACAAGGCTTGTGATGTATTCATCTCTATGTTCCTTATCTCAGTTTAGTTCGCCGCCCTCACTTGATCACATCAAGGCAGTGACTGGCGCTCCGAACTTTGAAGAGGCATTTACCGGCCGTAAAGTCAGACGTTTCCCTAAATCCTGTACTCCCTGAGCCGTCCCGAGTCCCTCACTCAAAATCGCACCACCCCTTGGTGATTTTCATAATCAGCAGCCCCAGTGCCGTTGCTAGTATCCAGACACCGCCAAGAACAATAAGGAAAACGCCATGCCGTACTTCCCCGGTGTCGAGCAGGTCCGCTTCGAAGGCCCTGCCAGCGACGCTCCCCTCGCCTTTCGTCACTACGACGCCAACAAGCTGATCCTCGGCAAGCCCATGCGGGAGCACCTGCGCATGGCGGCCTGCTACTGGCACACCTTTGTGTGGCCGGGGGCGGACATGTTTGGGGTGGGCACCTTCAAGCGGCCGTGGCAGCGCAGCGGTGACCCCATGGAGCTGGCCATCGGCAAGGCGGAGGCGGCCTTTGAGTTTTTCTCCAAGCTGGGCATCGACTACTACAGTTTTCACGACACCGATGTGGCGCCCGAAGGCAGTTCGCTCAAGGAGTACCGCAACCACTTTGCGCAGATGGTCGACCACCTGGAGCGTCATCAGGAACAGACCGGCATCAAGCTGCTGTGGGGCACCGCCAATTGCTTCAGCAACCCGCGCTTTGCCGCCGGTGCCGCGAGCAACCCCGACCCGGAGGTGTTCGCCTACGCCGCCGCCCAGGTGTTCAGCGCGATGAACGCCACGCTGCGGCTCAAGGGTTCCAACTACGTGCTGTGGGGCGGTCGTGAAGGCTATGAAACCCTGCTCAACACCGACCTCAAGCGCGAGCGTGAACAGCTCGGCCGGTTCATGCGCATGGTGGTGGAACACAAGCACAAGATCGGCTTTACCGGCGACCTGCTGATCGAGCCCAAGCCCCAGGAGCCAACCAAGCATCAGTACGATTACGACAGCGCCACGGTGTTCGGCTTCCTGCACGAGTACGGCCTGGAGCACGAGATCAAAGTGAACATCGAGGCCAACCATGCGACGTTGGCCGGGCACAGCTTTCACCATGAGATTGCCACCGCCGTGTCCCTGGGGATTTTCGGCAGTATCGACGCCAACCGTGGCGACCCGCAGAACGGCTGGGATACCGACCAGTTCCCCAACAGCGTCGAGGAAATGACCCTGGCCACCTATGAAATCCTCAAGGCCGGCGGCTTCAGGAACGGCGGCTACAATTTCGATTCCAAGGTGCGCCGCCAGAGCCTGGACGATATCGACCTGTTCCACGGGCATGTCGCAGCGATGGATGTATTGGCCCTGGCCCTGGAACGCGCGGCCGCCATGGTGCAGAACGACCGCCTGCAACAGTTCAAGGACCAGCGCTATGCCGGCTGGCAGCAGCCGCTGGGCAAAGCCGTACTGGCGGGCGAGTTCAGCCTGCAATCCCTGGCCGAACATGCGTTTGCCAACGAACTGGACCCGCAGGCCGTGAGTGGGCGGCAGGAGATGCTGGAAGGAATCGTGAACCGGTTCATCTACACCTGACGCTCCTACAGGGGCGGTGACATTTGCGCGACAAATCTATGCACAGAGCGCCCAAGGACGCTCTACAGTTTCAGGCGCACCACGCTGTGTCTTTTCCAACAACAATAAAAGGACGCACCACCATGAAGTCATTCAAACGTACGCTGCTCGCCACTGCCCTGGCCCTGCTCGCCCTGCCGGTGATGGCCGATTCGGCTCACCCGAAAATCGGTTTTTCCATCGACGACCTGCGCCTGGAGCGCTGGTCCCGCGACCGTGACTACTTCGTCGCCGCGGCGGAGAAACTCGATGCCAAGGTGTTCGTGCAGTCCGCCGATGCCAACGAGCAGAAGCAAATCTCGCAGATCGAAAACCTGATCTCCCGTGGCGTCGATGTGATCGTGATCGTGCCGTTCAATGCCACGGTGCTCACCAACGCGGTGGCCGAAGCCAAGAAGGCCGGGATCAAGGTGGTGTCCTATGACCGCCTGATCCTCAATGCGGACATCGACGCCTACATCTCCTTCGATAACGAAAAAGTCGGCGAAATGCAGGCCAGCGGCGTGCTGCAAGCGGCGCCCAAGGGCAATTACTTCCTGCTCGGTGGCGCGCCGACCGACAACAACGCCAAGGTGCTGCGCGAAGGCCAGATGAAGGTGCTGCAACCGGCCATCGACAAGGGCGATATCAAGATTGTCGGCCAACAATGGGTGAAAGAGTGGAACCCCACCGAAGCCCTGAGCATCGTCGAGAACGCCCTGACCCGTAACAACAACAAGATCGACGCCATCGTCGCCTCCAACGATGCCACCGCCGGCGGTGCGATCCAGGCCCTGGCCGCGCAGAAGCTGGCGGGCAAAGTGCCGATTTCCGGCCAGGACGCCGACCTGGCGGCGATCAAGCGCGTGATCGACGGCACCCAGACCATGACCGTCTACAAACCGCTCAAGTTGATCGCCACCGAGGCGGCCAACCTCTCGGTGCAGTTGGCGCGCAATGAAAAGCCCACCTACAGCTCGCAATACGACAACGGCAGCAAGCAGGTCGACACCATCCTGCTCACCCCGACACCGCTGACCAAGGCCAATATCGACGTACTGGAGAAGGACGGGTTCTACACCAAAGAGCAGATCGGCGGGCAATGATGACTGCCTCGATAAAACCTCGCCCCCTGTAGGAGCGAGCTTGCTCGCGAAAAACGTCAACGATAATGCGCGCTTCCTGGATAAACGCGGCGCTCTCGGGTTTTTCGCGAGCAAGCTCGCTCCTACAGGGGTGGGGGCCAGCCTATTTGTGTGAGCCTTTCCCATGTCCGACTACCTGCTGCAAATGAACGGCATCGTCAAACGCTTCGGCGGTGTCAACGCCCTCAACGGCATCGACATCAACGTACGGCCCGGCGAGTGCGTCGGGTTGTGCGGCGAAAACGGTGCCGGCAAATCCACCTTGATGAAGGTGCTGTCGGCGGTCTATCCGTATGGCACCTGGGAGGGAGAAATCCTCTGGGACGGACAGCCGCTCAAAGCCCAGTCCATCAGCGAAACCGAAGCCGCCGGCATCGTCATCATCCACCAGGAACTGACCCTGGTGCCCGACCTGTCGGTGGCCGAGAACATCTTCATGGGTCACGAGTTGACCCTGCCCGGCGGGCGCATGAATTACCCGGCGATGCTGCGCCGCGCCGAGGCGTTGATGCGTGAACTCAAGGTGCCGGACATGAATGTGGCGCTGCCGGTGTCGCAGTATGGCGGCGGCTACCAGCAACTGGTGGAGATCGCCAAGGCTCTCAACAAACAGGCACGCCTGCTGATCCTGGACGAGCCCTCCTCGGCCCTGACCCGTTCGGAAATCGAAGTGCTGCTGGACATTATCCGTGACCTCAAGGCCAAGGGCGTGGCCTGCGTGTACATCTCGCACAAGCTTGATGAAGTGGCGGCCGTGTGCGACACCATCGCCGTGATTCGTGACGGCAAGCACATCGCAACCACCGCCATGGCCGACATGGACATCGCGCAGATCATCACGCAAATGGTCGGCCGCGAGATGAGTAACCTCTACCCCACCGAACCCCATGAGGTGGGTGAGGTGATATTCGAAGCGCGCAACGTCACCTGCTACGACGTCGACAACCCCAGGCGCAAACGCGTCGACGATGTTTCCTTCGTGCTCAGGCGTGGCGAAATCCTCGGTATTGCCGGGCTGGTGGGCGCCGGGCGCACGGAGCTGGTGTCGGCACTGTTCGGCGCCTACCCCGGCCGCTACAGCGGTGAGGTGTGGCTGGAAGGCCAGGTGATCGACACGCGTACGCCGCTCAAGTCGATCCGCGCCGGGCTGTGCATGGTGCCCGAGGACCGCAAGCGCCAGGGCATCATCCCCGACCTGGGCGTGGGCCAGAACATCACCCTCGCGGTGCTCGACAGCTATGCCCACCTGACCCGCATCGACGCCGAGGCCGAACTGGGCAGCATCGACCAGCAGATCGCCCGCATGCGCCTGAAAACCGCCAGCCCGTTCCTGCCGATTACCACCCTGTCCGGTGGCAACCAGCAAAAAGCCGTGCTGGCGAAAATGCTGATGGCCAAGCCCAAGGTGCTGATCCTGGATGAGCCCACGCGCGGGGTGGATGTGGGCGCCAAGTACGAGATCTACAAACTGATGGGCGCGCTGGCAGCCGAGGGGGTGTCGATCATCATGGTGTCGTCGGAACTCGCCGAAGTGCTCGGCGTGTCCAACCGCGTACTGGTGATCGGCGACGGCCAGTTGCGGGGCGACTTCATCAACCAGGGGCTCACCCAGGAACAGGTACTCGCCGCTGCGCTCAGCCAAAATAATAACGATCGGAAGACCGCGTAGATGAATCAGGTCAAACAGCTTTTCACCCGCTACAAAATGCTCGCGCTGGTGATCGCCGTCGCGTTCATCTGGCTGTTTTTCAGCTGGCAGACCGACGGCGGTTTCCTCACGCCGCGCAACCTGTCCAACCTGCTGCGGCAGATGTCCATCACCGGGATACTGGCGTGCGGCATGGTTCTGGTGATCATCAGCGGCGAAATCGATTTGTCGGTCGGCTCATTGCTGGGCTTGCTGGGCGGGCTGGCGGCGATCCTGGATGTGGTTTATCACATCCCGCTGCTGGCCAACCTGAGCCTGGTCGCGTTGTGCGGCCTGATGATCGGCCTGGCCAACGGCTATATGACGGCGTACCTGCGCATCCCTTCGTTCATTGTCGGCCTGGGCGGGATGCTGGCGTTTCGCGGGATCCTGCTGGGCATTACCGGCGGCACCACCATCGCGCCGGTGTCGCCGTCGCTGGTGTACGTGGGCCAGGGCTATTTGCCGCATTCGGTGGGCATTGGCCTGGGTGTCCTGCTGTTTGCGTTGACCTTGTTCCTCACCTGGAAGCAGCGGCGCAACCGCGCACTGCATGGTTTGACCGCGCATGCCCTGATGCGCGACGCACTGCGCGTGGTGCTGATCGGCGCAGTGCTGGCCGGGTTTGTGACCACCCTCAACAGCTACGACGGCATCCCGGTGCCGGTGTTGCTGCTGCTGGTGCTGCTCGGCGTGTTCAGCTACGTCACCAGCCAGACCGTGTTCGGCCGCCGCGTGTATGCGGTGGGCAGTAACATGGAGGCCACGCGGCTATCCGGTATCAACGTGCAGGCGGTGAAACTGTGGATCTTCGGCATCATGGGCGTGATGTGTGCGCTGGCCGGCCTGGTCAACACCGCACGCCTGGCCGCCGGTTCACCGTCAGCGGGGAACATGGGCGAACTGGACGCGATTGCCGCGTGCTTTATCGGCGGCACCTCGATGCGCGGCGGCTCGGGCACGGTGTATGGCGCGTTGCTCGGGGCACTGGTGATTACCAGCCTGGATAACGGCATGTCGATGCTGGACGTGGACAGTTACTGGCAGATGATCGTCAAGGGCAGCATCCTGGTGCTGGCGGTGTGGGTGGACGTGAGCACGCGGGCGGGACGGCGGTAAACCCAACGCCTACCAACACTGAATAACCCTGTGGGAGGGGGCTTGCCCCCTACCACATTTGTCTGCCTTTCAACATTGGGATTGGTGGCATTTGGTCATGGTTTTTAAAGGGCCAGCAAGGCATGTCCCTTTAAATTGCAGGACGTTTCCTAGACAATCCCTGCCGCCTTGTGCCTGCTGGAATCGGTGGCTAGTCTGCGCTCCGTCACTGCCAAATCAGTGATCGGGTTTAGTCGCCCGGAATGTCACAAGGCGCATGGTCCATCAAGCTTTATGGTGGCTGTGCGCAGGGCACCTTCGGGTGCGCCGGATTTTCCTTGTGGCCGGTCGACTAACCTGCGTACAGCCGCCACCCATCGTTTAGTCGCGACGGGGGTCGGTACCAAATCACACAAGGAACTGCACCATGAATAAACTCCAGCCAGATCTCCCGTTTGACCCCGCAAAAGACCGCGCCGCCTTCAACCGCGCCATCGACCACTACCTGCCCGCCCAAGGCTTCCACTCGGTCAACGAAGACCTGAGCTTCGAAGACGCCCTGCTCTACACCGCCAGCTTGCTCGACAGCGCCTCCGCCACCGCACTCGATTGCGGCGAGCTGCTGCAAAGCCCCGCACGGGCGAAAATCCTGGCGGTGTGGCACTTGCTGGAAATTGCCAAGACCACGGTTGATCGGTCCATCGAGTGCCTGACCGACACCAAAGCCCCTGCCTGAACGCGGTCAACACTGTGGGAGGGGGCTTGCTCCCGATGGCGGCGGATCAGTCACAGAGGTATAGCTGACCCACCGCTATCGGGGGCAAGCCCCCTCCCACATTGGCCGCATTTTCTCTTGGATTATTGCGAACCGGAATTAAATGTCCATAATAGACAAACACGTTCAGTTCGAGGTTTCCATGTCCAATACCGTCATGATCGACCAGACCCCGGCCCGCACCGCAGACTTCATCATCATCGGCGGTGGCATCGCGGGGGCGTCCACCGGGTTCTGGTTGTCGCAGCACGGCAAAGTGCTGGTGCTGGAGCGCGAAAACCATCCGGCCTATCACTCCACCGGGCGCTCGGCGGCGCTCTACAGCGCGGCGTATGGCACTGCTCAAGTACGCGCGCTGACCCTGGCCAGCCGGGCGTTTTTCGACCAGCCGCCAGCAGGTTTCTGCGAACACCCACTGCTCACACCCCGGGGCGAAATGACCGTCGATTTCACCGGCGATCCGGCCGAGCTCGATAGCCAATACCGGAGCGCCAAAGCCACCGTGGCAGAGGTGGAGCGCTTGAGCGCCGACGAGGCCTGCAAACGCTTGCCGATCCTGCGCCGGGAAAAGGTCCACGGTGCCATCTATGACCCCACGGCGTGCGACATCGACACCGATGCCCTGCACCAGGGCTACCTGCGCGGCATACGCCGCAACAATGGCGAAGTGCGCACCGACAGCCATGTGCTGAGCTTGAGCCGCGAGTCCGACGGCCTCTGGCATGTGCATACCCAGGATGCGAACTTCACCGCCCCGATCATCATCAACGCCGCTGGCGCCTGGGCCGACCATATCGGCGGCCTGGCGGGTGCGGCGTCCATCGGCCTGCAGCCCAAGCGCCGATCGGCATTTATCTTCGCAGGTCCCGACGGTGTGAACAGCCATGACTGGCCAATGCTGGTAGCTCTCGACGAAGCCTTCTACATGAAGCCGGATGCCGGCGTGTTCCTCGGCTCGCCAGCCAACGCCGACCCGGTGGAGCCCCAGGACGTACAGCCCGAAGAGCTGGATATCGCCATGGGCATCTACCAGATTGAAGAGGCGACCACCCTGACCATCCGCCGCCCGATACGCACCTGGGCCGGGCTGCGCAGTTTTGTGCACGACGGTGATTTGCTGTCCGGTTTTGATCTGCGGGTGCCGGGGTTGTTCTGGGTGGCGGCACAGGGTGGTTATGGTATCCAGACGTCACCAGCCATGGGCCAGGCGAGCGCCGCACTGGTGCGAGGCGCGACACTGCCCGAGGCACTCACGCGGTTCGGGCTGGACGCTGGTATGCTCTCCCCCGTCCGCCTGGAGCCCCATTGATGACCATCGCCGAACAAGACACTGTCATGCAGAACTTTCGTGGGATCGCCGATGCGATCGCCACCCTGTTCTTCCCGCATGCGGAAGTGGTGCTGCATGATTTGCGTACGCAAACCGTCGACTATATCGCCAACAATCTGTCTAAACGCAGCTTGGGGGATGACTCGTCGCTGGATGACATGCTGGCCGGTGACGTCAGCGAAGTGAATATCGGCCCTTACGAAAAGCTCAACTGGGACGGTCAGAAAATTCGTAGCCTGAGCACAGTGCTGCACGATCATAAAGGTCGTCGGCTGGCCATGCTGTGTATCAACCTGAATATCTCAATGTTTGAGACCGCCAAGGCGGCGCTCGATATGTTCCTGTCACCGAGCAAGCTGATCGCCCAGCCGGACGCGCTGTTTCGCGATGATTGGCAGGAACGCATCAACACGTTCCTTCACGCCTGGCTGCGCGAACGCCAGTTGAGCCTCAACCTGCTGACCCGCGACCACAAGCGCGAACTGGTGCTCGCGCTGCATGCCGAAGGTGCGTTCAAGGGCAAGAGCGCCTCCAACTACGTGGCCAATGTGCTGGGCATGGGGCGGGCCACGGTCTACAAGCATTTGAAAGAGTTAAAGGCTTGACCACCTGTAGGCGCGAGGGTGCTTGCGAAGAACCTCGCCGATAACGCATGGGTTCTGGTTAACGCGGCGCCTGTGAGTCCTTCGCGAGCACGCTCGCGCCTACAAGGGTTCGAACAGTTGGGATCAGTCGCCGTAGATATCGGCCTTGAAGTACTGCTGGGAAATCTTCTGGTACTCACCACTGGCGCGTATGCCGTCGATGGCAGCATTCAACGCGCTGACCAACGCCGTATTGCCCTTGCGCACGGCAATCCCCGAGCCCTCGCCCACGTATTTCGGATCCTGGAGTTCCGGGCCGACAAAGGCGTAGCCCTGGCCGCGTGGCATCGACAGGAAGTCGCTCAGGGGAAGGGTATCGGCAAAGATCGCATCCAGGCGCCCCGCTGCCAGGTCCATGTAGATTTCTTCGTTATTGCTGTAGCGCTTGACGTTGATGCCCCTACGCTCGAACACCTCGGAGGCATACCGGTCGGTGGTGGTGGCGCGCTGTACGCCGACGTTCTTGCCCTTGAGGCTGGCGTATTGGTCATCCACCACCGCGCCGTCCTTCATGACCAGCCGTGAGGAGGTGAAGTAATACTTGTGGGTGAAATCCACCGACTTCTTGCGGTCTTCGGTGATGGTCATGGACGACAGGGCCATGTCGATTTTCTTGACCTTGAGGGACGGAATCAGACCGTCGAATTCACCTTCAACCCACACGCACTTGACCTTCATTTGCGCACAGAGGGCGTTGCCGATGTCGTAGTCGAAACCGACGATCTTGCCGTCCTGAGTCTTGGACGCGAACGGCGGGTAAGCGGCGTCGATGCCGATACGCAGGGTTCTCTCGGCGGCCAGCAGGTGGCTGGAGGCAAGCAGGCTCAGGGCCAGGGCGGGGATGAGGTGGCGTTTCTTCATGATCGGGTTCTCGCGGGTTGTTGGTTTGCAAGAGTGAAGAAAAACGGAGCGTGACGATTTTGTACTTATAATTCCATACTGGACTTTTATGTTTCGCACGTCAATTCAGCGCCAACACGCAAAAAAAGTGGGAGGGGGCTTGCCCCCGATTGCGTTGTATCAGCCACGTATACAGTGCCTGACACTCTGCTATCGGGGGCAAGCCCCCTCCCACACTTGGACTTGCGGGGTCTGTAAGACTTTACCTGGACACCGGCATCGCAAACTCCGCGCCCTGCTCAATGCTCTCCGACCAGCGCTGCATGATCGACTTCTGTTTGGTGTAAAAGCGCACACCCTCAGTGCCATACGCATGCATGTCGCCGAACAGGCTCTTCTTCCAGCCACCAAAACCATGCCAGGCCATCGGCACCGGGATCGGCACGTTGATGCCGACCATGCCCACTTCGATGCGCCGCGCAAATTCGCGGGCGATGTGGCCGTCACGGGTGAAGCAGCTGACGCCGTTGCCGAACTCGTGGTCGTTGACCAGCTTCACGGCTTCGGCGAAATCGTTGACGCGCACACAGGCCAGTACCGGGCCGAAGATCTCTTCGCGGTAGATGCTCATGTCCCGGGTCACGTGGTCGAACAGCGTGGCACCGAGCCAGAAGCCATTTTCCAGGCCGGGCTCGGTGGGCACGTAGTCACGGCCATCGAGCAGCAATTGCGCGCCGGCTTGTACGCCCTGTTCGATATAGCCACTGATACGTTCCAGCGCCACCTTCGACACAATCGGCCCCATCTCGGCTTTCAAATCGCGGCCATCGGTGATGCGCAGTGTTTTGGCGCGTTCGGTCAAGGCCGCAATGACTTTGTCGCCCACATCCCCCACCAGCACTGCCACCGAGATCGCCATGCAGCGCTCGCCGGCACTGCCGTAGGCGGCGCCCATGAGGGCATCGACGGTGCGCTCGATATCCGCGTCGGGCATCACCACCATATGGTTTTTCGCGCCGCCCAGGCCTTGCACGCGCTTGCCGTTGCGCGCGCCGCTCTCGTAGATGTACTGGGCAATCGGCGTGGACCCGACGAAGCTCACGGCCTTGACGTCCGGGTGTTCGATCAGTGCGTCCACCGATTCCTTGTCGCCCTGCACCACGTTGAACACGCCTTTGGGCAAGCCCGCTTCACGCAGCAGTTCGGCCATGAACAACGAGGCGCTCGGGTCGGTGGGGCTGGGCTTGAGGATGAAGGTATTGCCCGCCGCAATGGCAATCGGGTACATCCACATCGGTACCATCACCGGGAAGTTGAACGGGGTCACGCCGGCCACCACCCCCAGCGGCTGGCGCATCGTCCAGTTGTCCATGCCACGGGAGACTTGGTCGGAATGTTCGCCCTTGAGCAGGTTGGGAATGCCGCAGGCAAATTCGAGAATGTCGATGCCACGGTCGACTTCACCCTGGGCATCGGTAAAGACCTTGCCGTGTTCGGCGACGATGATGCGCGCCAGGTCGTCCTTGCGTTCACGCAGCAGGTGCAGGTATTGGAACAGCACACGGGCACGGCGGATCGGCGGGGTGTCGGCCCAGCCGGCGAAGGCAGCCTGGGCGGCGGCGACGGCTTCGGCCACGGTCTGGCGGCTGGCCAGGGCCACGCGCGCGGTGACTTCGCCGGTGGCCGGGTTGTAGACGTCCTGATAGCGATCATCGCGGCTCACGCGCTGGTCGTTGATGTAGTGCTCGATGGTAGTGGACATGGCAGGCGCTCCAGGTAGTTGGCGTTGGCACCCACCTTAGGCTTTCGCTTTGTTCCTAACCAGAGCAGAATCCAGAACTTATTGTGCAATCTTGCGAACAATCCTCCCATGGAAAAAGCTGAGATCGAAGGGCTGTGGACCCATATCCACTGGCTGTCGGTGCTGGAAGAACAAGGCACCTACACCGCCGCCGCAGCGCGCCTTGGCGTGAGCAAGTCGGCGGTGAGCCAGCGTATTTCCGACCTGGAAAAGGCCACCGGCACCCGGCTGGTCACGCGCACCACGCGCAGCGTTCGACTGACCGACGCCGGCTTGTCATTGACCCGCGAGGTGCGCAGCGCCTATGAACACATCGCCCGCAGCTTTTCTTCGGTGCGCGACCAGGCCGGGGAAGTTCGCGGCCTGGTTCGGCTCACCGCCCCTGTAGCGTTCGCCCGCCAACAGCTGGTGCCGCACCTGCCGCAATTCCTGCAGCAATACCCGCAGGTGCGCATTCAGCTGGACGTGTCCGACGCCTTGAGTTCACTGGCCGCCGAAGGCTACGACCTGGCCGTGCGCCATGGCTTCCAGATACCCGAGACCCATGTGGCCTGGAAGCTCTGCGACACCGCCTCGGTGCTGGTGGCCACCCGCGAGTATCTGCAGCGCCATGGCGAACCCGGCGCGCCTAGCGAGCTGTCGGCGCACAACTGTCTGTTCTACCCGCGCGGCACCGACCAGCCGGCCTGGACCTTCGAACGCGGCAGCGAACACATCGAACGCCTGACCATCCCTATCGCCGGCAGCTTCGCCACCAACAACAGCGAAGCCTTGAGAGACGCAGCACTCAACCACCTGGGCATCGCCCTGCTGCCGGACTTCAGTGCCCATGCGGCGCTGGCCGAGGGCAAGCTGGTGCAGGTCTTGAAGGGTTGGACACTCAAGGGGGCGTTTGCCGATGAAATCTACCTGATCCGGCCGTACTCGCCCCATGTGCCGAAGTCGGTGAGTGCGCTGGTGGTCTTTTTAAAGGCGCAGTTGGCCGGCGGGTTTCGATTCGTCGGCTGAGGCAAAAAAAAGCCCGGCGACACACGCGGATGCGTCACCGGGCAAAGCAAGCGACCTGCTTCAGAAACGCGGCTTGAGCGTTTTCCAGTCCGGTTGATAGCGCTGCATCTGTTTCACGTCATCACGCTGACGGATACCGCAACTGAGGTATTGGTCATGCAGCTTGCCCAACTGATCGTGGTCAAGTTCCAGGCCCAGCCCCGGCGCACGGGTGATGCTCACGCAGCCGTCGACGATGGGCAGCTTGCCGCCCTTGATCACCTCCTCGTCCGGCTCCTGCCAGGGGTAGTGCGTGTCGCAGGCATAGTCGAGGTTGGGCACCGCGGCCGCTACATGGGCCATGGCCATCAGGCTGATGCCCAGGTGTGAGTTGGAGTGCATCGACACGCCCAGGCCAAAGGTGTGGCACATTTTCGCCAGCACTTGGGTGTCACGCAGGCCGCCCCAGTAATGGTGGTCGGCGAGCACGATCTGCACGCTGTTCAACGCGACACTGCGGCGAAATTCGTCAAAGTCGGTCACCACCATATTGGTCGCCAGGGGCAAGCCGGTGCGTGCGTGCAGCTCGGCCATGCCGTCCAGGCCGGGCGTCGGATCTTCGTAATATTGCAGGTCGTCGCCCAGCAGTTCGGCCATGCGAATCGAGGTGTGCAACGACCAGTTGCCATTCGGGTCGATGCGCAGCGGCACACCCGGAAACGCCTTTTTCAGCGCCTTGATGCAGCGCACCTCGTGCTCCGGCGCCAGCGCACCGGCCTTGAGTTTGATGCTTTTGAAGCCATAGGTCTCGAGCATGCGCCGTGCCTGGGCGACGATCTGCGCTTCAGTCAGGGCCTCGCCCCAACTGTCGGGCTGGTAGGGCGAATCGATATGTTCGGCGTATTTGAAAAACAGGTAGGCGCTGAACGGGATCCGGTCGCGAATCGCACCGCCGAGCAGGTCCACCAGCGGCACATTCAACGCGTGCGCCTGCAGGTCGAGAAACGCCACTTCGAACGCCGAATAGGCATTGCTGGCGGCTTTGCTGGCATGGGAGCCCGGCGCCAGCTCCGCACCGGCAATGCTCTGCGGTTTATACGCCGCCACTGTGGCCTGGACGACAGCGCGCAGGCCGTTGAGGTTGAACGGGTCCAGCCCGATCAGCTGTGGCTGGACCTGTTGCTGGATCGCCAGCGCCGGCGCATCGCCATAGCTTTCGCCGAGGCCGATGTAACCGGTGTCGCTTTCAATCTCGATGATCGAGCGCAGTGCGAAAGGTTCGTGGATGCCACTGGCGTTAAGCAGCGGCGGGTCGCGAAAGGCAATCGGGGTGACGGTGACGCGGACAATTTTCAAGAGACGGCTCCCTGTGGACCTGGACGCACTGTGTGATGTGCCGTGGATGAAGTGGGCGGCGTACCGCTGCGCGGCGCGGTGCGGGCAAAAAACACCAGCACCGCCGCCACCAGTGAAGTGGCCGCCAGCCCGTAGAGCCCGCCTTCGATAGACCCCGTGGTCTGCTCCAGCAAACCGAAGGTGGTGGGCGCCACGAAACCGCCCAGGTTGCCGACCGAATTGATCAAGGCAATCACCGCCGCCGCGACCCGCGCATCCAGGTACTCCTGGGGAATCGGCCAGAACAGCGCCGAAGCGGCCTTGAAGCCGATAGCGGCGAAACAGATGGCGACGAACGCAAACACCGGCCCGCCGGTGGTGGACATGAACATGCCGAACGCGGCGATCACCAGCATCAGTGACACCCACGCCTGCTGGTGCTTCCACTTGCTGGCCAGCGCGGCGAAGCCGTACATGGCGACGATGGAAATCAGCCAGGGAATGGAATTGAACAAGCCCACCTGGAAGTCACCCAGATCACCCATTTTCTTGATCATGCTCGGCAGCCAGAACGTGGCGCCGTAAATGGTCAGGGCGATGGAAAAGTAGATAAAGCAGAACAGTGCGATCTGCGTATCGGCGAGCAGTTTGAACATCGACGGCCGCACGCCCCGGCCCGCCTCGCGCGCCTGTTGCTCGAGCGCAATGGCACTGACCAGCGCCTGTTTTTGCGCAGCGCTGAGCCACGTGGCCTGGTGCGGATGGGACTGCAACCAGAACCACACGAAGCCGCACAGCACGATAGAGGCGAAGCCTTCGATCAGAAACATCCATTGCCAGCCATGCAGGCTCAACCCGCTGACAGTGAGCAACGCGCCCGACACCGGCCCGGAGATCACCGAGGCAATCGCCGACCCACTGAGGAAAATCGCCATGGCCTTGCCGCGCTCGCTGGCCGGCAGCCACTGGGTGAAGTAATAGATGATGCCGGGAAAGAACCCGGCTTCGGCCGCGCCGAGAATAAAGCGCAACACGTAGAAGCTGGTTTCCCCCTGCACGAACGCCATGCCCATCGCGGCCGCGCCCCAGGTGAACATGATGCGCGTCAACCAGGCCCGCGCGCCGTAGCGTTGCAGCAGCAGGTTGGACGGTACTTCGAAGATCGCATAGCCGATGAAGAACAGCCCGGCGCCCAGGCCATAGGCCGCCGCGCCAATGCCCAGGTCGGTTTCCAGATGGCTGCGCACGAAGCCGATATTGACCCGGTCGATGTAGTTGACGATGAACATCACCACGAACAACGGCAGTACATGGCGCTTGACCTTGGCGGCGGCGCTGGCAAGCACGCGTGGGTCAGGCGCATTCTGAAAGGTATCCACGGGCAACTCCCACTGATTGTTTTTTTTGGGAAGGCCCGATGATGGACGCCGGCAATTGTTCCCGTCTAATCTAACCTGGCATTGGATTGATACCGGAATTAGATCAATGTTCGAACTGACGCAACTTCGCTGCTTCACCACCGTGGCCACCGAGCTGAACTTTCGTCGAGCCGCCGAACGCCTGAACATGACCCAGCCGCCGCTGAGCCGGCAGATTCAGTTGCTCGAGCATCATCTGGGCGTGGAACTGTTTACCCGCACCACCCGCAGCGTCGCGCTGACTGCCGCCGGCCGGGCCTTTTTCCTCGAGGCGCAGTACCTGCTGGAGCGCGCCCAGCAAGCGGCGGTCACCGCGCGGCGCTTTGCCGAGGGCGATATCGGTACGGTCAACATCAGCTTCGTCGGCAGTGCGGTGTACGAGTTTTTGCCCAAGGTGATCGCCGAGGCGCGGCTCAAGCAGCCCCACGTCAAGATCGACCTGTCCGAGATGAACACCTATCAGCAATACGAAGCCTTGCGCGCCCGGCGCATCGACCTGGGCATTGTCCGCGCGCCGCTGCTGGAGCCCGGCTACGCCACCGAATGCCTGGTGCGCGAGCCGTTTGTGCTGGCGGTGCCGAGCAGTCATCGGCTGGCCCAGGCAGAGACGGTCAGCGTGCACGACCTGGATGCGCAACCGTTCCTGATGTATGCCCATTCCGCCTACCCGCCGTTCAATGAATTGCTCACCGGCCTGCTGCGCTCGGCTCGTGTGGCGCCGCAGTATGTGCAGTGGCTGGGCTCGTCGCTGACCATCCTCGCGCTGGTCAACGCCGGCATGGGCCTGGCCCTGGTGCCGCGCTGCGCCAGCAGTGTGGTGTTCAAGAACGTGGTGTTCCGCGATATCGACCTGGGCGAAGGCGCACAGAGCGAACTGCACCTGATCTGGCGCGAGCACAACGACAACCCGGCGTTCACGATGCTGCTCGAAGGTATTCGCCATGCCGTGGGAGGGAACTTGCCGGCTGATTGACCCAATACTGTTGAATACTTGCCTGATCCTCTGAACTTGCAGGTTATTGCATAGATAGCGTTTACGCCGTGGTCTAGAGTTCGACGATGGGCGACCTGCGGTCGCACCACGCCTATAAGAACTCTTGCACCACCAACCGATGATCAGCAGGTGAGCCGCCATGGAATTACGTATTAACCAACAGGCCTATCAGGTCGATGCCGACGCCGACACGCCGTTGCTGTGGGTGATCCGCGACGACCTGGGCCTGACCGGCACCAAGTACGGCTGCGGTCTGGCCCAGTGCGGCGCGTGCTCGGTACTGGTGGACGGCAATGTGGTGCGCTCGTGCGTCACGCCGGTGGCGGCGCTGGTCGGTCGCGAGATCACCACCATCGAAGCCATCGAGGCCGATGAAGTGGGCAAGCGCGTGGTCGCGGCCTGGGTCGATCGCCAGGTGGCGCAATGTGGTTATTGCCAGTCCGGGCAAGTGATGGCGGCCACCGCGCTGCTCAAGCACACCCCGGCGCCCTCGAAGGCGCAGATCGACGCGGCCATGGTCAACCTGTGCCGCTGCGGCACCTACAACGCCATCCATGCCGCCATGGATGACTTGGCCGCCGGGAAGGAGACCGCTTGATGAACACTGTCCTGCCTGACGTAACCCTGGACGCGCCGATCAACCTGTCGCGTCGACGCTTCCTGGCGAGCACCGCCGTCGGTGCGCTGGTGATCGGCTTCGGCCTGCCCCTGGGCGCCTCCCGGGTGCAGGCCGCCACCGGCGCTGGCGCCGAACGCGGCACCCAGGTGCCGGCATTCCTGGAGATCCGCCCGGACGGCAGCGTGCGCCTGCTCAGCCCCTTCATGGAAGGCGGCCAAGGCACGCACACCGCCATGGCGCAGATTATCGGCGAGGAGTTGGATGCCGACCCGGCGACGTTCACCGTTGAAGCCGCCCCACCCGGCGAGGCTTATGTGGTGATGGAAAATGGCATGCGCATCACCGGCGGCAGCATGTCGGTGCGCATGAGCTACCCGACCATGCGCCGCCTCGGCGCCCTCGCCCGTGCCATGTTGCTGCAGGCCGCCGCCGAGCAGCTCGGTGTGCCGGTCGCCCAACTGACCACCCAGCCCGGCCGCGTAGTGCACGCCGCGTCGGGCCGCTCGCTGGGTTACGGCGAGTTGGCCGGGCGCGCCCTGGACATGCCGGTGCCGGACCCTGCCGGCATCACCCTGCGCGACCCGAGCCAGTTCCGCTGGATCGGCAAGCCGGTCAAACGCCTGGATGCCTATGACAAATCCACCGGCAAGGCGCAATACAGCATCGACCTGAAGGTCGACGGCATGCTCCACGCCGCCGTCCAGCACGCGCCGCGCCTGGGCATGACCGTGGGCAGCCTGCGCAACCAGGCCCAGGTCGAGGCCATGAAGGGCGTGCATTCGGTGCACACCTTGCCCGGCGCCGTGGCAGTGGTTGCCGAACGCTGGTGGCACGCCAAGCGGGCCGTTGAAGCGATCCAGGTAGACTGGCTCGAAGCCGCCGCCGACTCCAGCGTACGCGCCATGCCGGCGGACTTTTCCAGCGACACGTACCGCGACTTTCTCGCCGCCCAACAGGGCCCGACCCGTGACGACGAAAACCAAGGTGACGTAGCCGCCACACTGGCAAGCGCCAAGACCCGCGTCGACGCCACCTATCACAACCAATACCTCAATCACGCCCAACTGGAGCCGCCCTCGGCGCTGGCGCGCTATAACCCCGACGGCACGCTGGAAGTGTGGCTGCCCAACCAGGCCCCGGATATGTTCCGCGCCGACATCGCCAAGCGCACCGGCCTGTCCCTCGAACAAATCACCCTGCACTCGCCGCTGCTGGGCGGTTTTTTCGGTCGGCATTTCCTCTACGACTCGGCCAATCCGTATCCGCAGGCTATCGCCTTGACCAAGGCCGTTGGCCGTCCGATCAAGCTGATCTGGAGCCGTGAAGAAGAGTTCGTGCGCGATGTACTGCGCCCGGTCGCGGTGGTCAAGTTCCGCGCCGCGCTGGATGACCAGGGCCTGCCGCTGGCCATCGAAGCGGTCAGCGCCACCGAAGGCCCCACCGAAGCGATTGCCGGCAAACAGGGCGACAAGCTCGACCCCACGGCCCTCGAAGGCCTGTCGGGCAAGAGCTATGCGATCCCCAACAAGCGCATCGCGCAGATCTACGTCAAGGGTCCGGCCATGCTCGGCTATTGGCGTTCGGTGGGCAATTCGTTGAACGACTTCTTCTACGAAGCGTTCCTCGACGAACTGGCGGACAAAGGCGGCCATGACCCGTACGAACTGCGCCTGCACCTGCTGCGCGACAATGCGCGGCTGACCACGCTGCTGCGCGCGGTGGGCGAGTTGTCCGGCGGCTGGAAGCGCGGGCCGTTCACCGCCGAAGACGGCAGCCGCCGTGCCCGTGGCGTGGCCATGGCATCGCCCTTTGGCTCCCACGCGGCCGTGGTCGCTGAAGTGTCGATCGAGAACGGCCAGGTCAAGGTGCATGACATCTGGCAGGCCATCGACCCCGGCAGCATCGTCAACCCGGCGATCATTGAAGCCCAGGTCAACGGCGCCGTGGCCCTGGGCCTGTCGCAAACCTTGCTGGAGGAAGCGGTGTACGTGAACGGCATGCCACGTGCGCGCAACTACGACCTTTATCCGATCCTGCCGCCGTCGCGAATGGCGCGGGTGCACGTGAAGATCGTCGAGAGCGGCGAAAAAATGGGGGGCATCGGCGAACCGCCGTTACCGGCCGTGGCACCGGCGGTCGCCAATGCGGTAGCCCGGTTGACGGGCCAGCGCATCCGCAGCTTGCCGTTGAGCCGCTACACCTTCAGTTAACCCACAGGGAACGTCCATGAACAACCGCCGATTCGCAAGAACCGCAGGCTGGCTGGCGCTGCCCTGCCTGGTCGTCGCAGGCCTGCTGGCCTGGTACGTCACCCGCGAGCCCGCCTCGCCGTTTGAACAGGAACACGCCACACGTTTCGACCCGGCACTGGTCAGTCGCGGCGAGTATGTCGCCCGCCTGAGCGACTGCGTGGCCTGCCACAGCCTGGCGGGCAAAGCGCCGTTTGCCGGAGGCCTGGAGATGGCCACGCCGCTGGGGGCCATCCATGCCACCAACATCACCCCCGACCGCGATCATGGCATCGGCCGCTACAGCCTCGCCGACTTCGACCGCGCCGTACGCCACGGCGTGGCGCCGGGCGGGCGACGCCTGTACCCGGCCATGCCCTACCCGTCCTACGTGAAGCTCAGCGACGACGACGTAAAAGCGCTGTATGCGTTTTTCATGAGAGGCGTGCAACCGGCCAACCAGGCGAATATCCCCAGTGATATTCCCTGGCCGCTGAATATGCGCTGGCCCATCGCCCTGTGGAATGGCGTCTTTGCACCGACTGCACCCTATGCGGTCAACCCCGGCCAGGACGCGCTGTGGAACCGTGGCGCCTATATCGTCCAGGGCCCTGGCCACTGCGGCAGTTGTCACACGCCGCGCGGCCTGGCGTTCAACGAGAAGGCCCTGGACCAATCCGGCGCGCCCTTCCTTGCCGGTGCCCTGCTCGACGGCTGGTACGCGCCAAGCCTGCGCCAGGACCCCAATACCGGGTTGGGGCGCTGGAGCGAGGCGCAGATCGTGCAGTTCCTCAAGACCGGGCGCAACCAGCATGCGGTGGTTTACGGATCGATGACCGAAGCGTTCAACAACTCCACGCAGTTCATGGCCGATGACGACCTGGCCGCCATCGCCCGCTACCTCAAGTCCCTGCCCGGCGACCCGCAGCGTGATGGCGCGCCCTGGCAGTATCAGGTGGCCGATACGCGCCAGGACATTCCCGGCGCCCACACCTACGCGACCCGCTGCGCCTCCTGCCATGGCCTGGACGGCAAGGGCCAACCGGAGTGGATGCCGCCGCTGGCCGGCGCTACCTCGGCGTTGGCCAGGGAAAGCGCCTCGGCCGTCAACATCACCCTTAACGGCTCGCAACGGGTGGTCGCCGCCGGGCTGCCGGACGCCTACCGCATGCCGGCGTTCCGTGAGCAATTGTCCGATCAGGAGATCGCTCAGGTGCTGACGTATGTGCGCAGCACGTGGGGCAACCACGGTGATGCGGTCGACGCACAGGCGGTGGGCAAGTTGCGCGGGCATACCGACCCTGCGAGCAGCAGCCCGATCATTTTGCATATGCGTTGAGGCCAGGCTTCAGGAACCGGGGCGTGGTGTATCTGATATACACCGATCAAATGTGGGAGGGGGCTTGCCCCCGATGGCGGCCTCCGGGCCGACCAGGATGCTGGATCAGACCGAGTACATATCCGTTTCTGCGGTAACGGCGGCTGGCGGTTCCGCTTTTACAGCGGGTCACTTTTGGAAAAGAGCCCCAAAAGTAACCAAAAAGGCTCTTGCCCCACCACTCGGCACCTCGC